>NZ_JBEGHX010000002.1:1092500-1355000 GCF_040801995.1 Agrobacterium radiobacter
GCCATGCACCGAAGCTGAGGATTTGCAGTAATGCAAGTGGTAGCGGAGCGTTCCGTAAGTCTGTGAAGGCGGACCCGTGAGGGCTGCTGGAGATATCGGAAGTGCGAATGTTGACATGAGTAACGATAAAGGGAGTGAGAGACTCCCTCGCCGAAAGACCAAGGGTTCCTGCTTAAAGTTAATCTGAGCAGGGTTAGCCGGCCCCTAAGACGAGGCGGACACGCGTAGTCGATGGGAACCACGTTAATATTCGTGGGCCTGGTGGTAGTGACGGATCTCGTGTGTTGTACAACCTTATTGGATTGGTTGTGCGGCGAAGAGGTTCCAGGAAATAGCTCCACCGTATAGACCGTACCCGAAACCGACACAGGTGGTCAGGTAGAGTATACCAAGGCGCTTGAGAGAACTATGTTGAAGGAACTCGGCAAATTGCACGCGTAACTTCGGAAGAAGCGTGACCCCATTTTAGGCAACTATGATGGGGTGGCACAGACCAGGGGGTAGCGACTGTTTATCAAAAACACAGGGCTCTGCGAAGTAGCAATACGACGTATAGGGTCTGACGCCTGCCCGGTGCTGGAAGGTTAAAGGGAGGGGTGCAAGCTCTGAACTGAAGCCCCAGTAAACGGCGGCCGTAACTATAACGGTCCTAAGGTAGCGAAATTCCTTGTCGGGTAAGTTCCGACCTGCACGAATGGCGTAACGACTTCCCCGCTGTCTCCAACATAGACTCAGTGAAATTGAATTCCCCGTGAAGATGCGGGGTTCCTGCGGTCAGACGGAAAGACCCCGTGCACCTTTACTATAGCTTTACACTGGCATTCGCCAAGGCATGTGTAGGATAGGTGGTAGGCTTTGAAGCAGGGACGCCAGTTTCTGTGGAGCCATCCTTGAAATACCACCCTTATCTTCGTGGATGTCTAACCGCGGTCCGTTATCCGGATCCGGGACAGTGTATGGTGGGTAGTTTGACTGGGGCGGTCGCCTCCGAAAGAGTAACGGAGGCGCGCGATGGTTAGCTCAGACCGGTCGGAAATCGGTCGTCGAGTGCAATGGCATAAGCTAGCCTGACTGCGAGACTGACAAGTCGAGCAGAGACGAAAGTCGGTCATAGTGATCCGGTGGTCCCGTGTGGAAGGGCCATCGCTCAACGGATAAAAGGTACGCCGGGGATAACAGGCTGATGACCCCCAAGAGTCCATATCGACGGGGTTGTTTGGCACCTCGATGTCGACTCATCGCATCCTGGGGCTGGAGCAGGTCCCAAGGGTATGGCTGTTCGCCATTTAAAGCGGTACGTGAGTTGGGTTCAGAACGTCGTGAGACAGTTCGGTCCCTATCTGCCGTGGGTGTAGGAATATTGACAGGATCTGTCCCTAGTACGAGAGGACCGGGATGGACGTATCTCTGGTGGATCTGTTGTCCTGCCAAGGGCATAGCAGAGTAGCTATATACGGAATGGATAACCGCTGAAGGCATCTAAGCGGGAAACCAACCTGAAAACGAGTGTTCCCTATCAGAGCCGTGGAAGACGACCACGTTGATAGGACGGGTGTGGAAGCACAGCAATGTGTGAAGCTTACCGTTACTAATAGCTCGATCGACTTCTTCGTTCCCATTGTTCATGTTCATCAAGCCAAGCTTGATGACATCATCTTCTGTCTTCACGGGCCAAGGCCCTGCAGACGGCGCGCGCCACAGGTATTTTGCTTGACAGCAAAAACCGGAAGGCGCGACGGACTAGCGTCCTGTATGGCTGCCTCGCTCAACCTCGAGCAAGGCAGGCAAACGGACCAGTCAAAGAAAGACGTGTTAAATTAAATAGAGCTTCGGCTCTCCAGCTTCTCGAAAACTGTTTCCATCTCAAAAATGGAAATCGTTGCGTTTTGCCGACCTGGTGGTTATCGCGGGGCGGCTGCACCCGTTCCCTTTCCGAACACGGCCGTGAAACGCCCCAGCGCCAATGGTACTTCGTCTCAAGACGCGGGAGAGTAGGTCGCTGCCAGGTCTGCAAAACGCAACACAAAATCTTCTCAATCACAAAAATGGGCAACAAGCCCAAATCAAAAGGCCGCCAAAAGCGGCCTTTATGCTATAATAAATCATTCCGCGGGGTGGAGCAGCCCGGTAGCTCGTCAGGCTCATAACCTGAAGGCCGCAGGTTCAAATCCTGCCCCCGCAACCAAACCCCACCAAATATATCAAAGGGCTCCGTGACAACTCCGAGCCCTTTTTTGCGTTTCTGGACCGCGGAAATTACGATATTCCGTCAAACCGCGATGGTCGGCCAGATCTCCTGCCTCTCAATGCCTGAGATTATACAGAAGCTGGATTTGCAGGATCGCGGGGATAGACCGCTCTCGACGAAAGAACGAGACCCGGAAGAACAGCGCGGACGTGATCGTCCTCTGTGCGCTGCAAGAGGGGTAGTCCGGCGCTGTCGGGCGCTAATCTACCGTGCGACTCCCGCCGAGAACGCGGATTTGATGAGTGTTTCGGTATATTCCGCCGTCGGCCTGTTGAATATGTCGTCCGTTTCTCCCTCCTCCACAATCTTCCCGTTTCTCATGACGATGACGTAATCCGAAATGGCTTTGACGACAGAAAGGTCGTGGCTGATGAAGATGTAAGAAAGGCCGTGCGTTTTTTGCAAATCGCGCAGCAGGTCGATAACCTGGCCCTGAACGGATCGGTCCAGCGCCGATGTAGGTTCGTCGAGAATGACGACATCAGGCTTAAGGATGATCGCGCGGGCAATTGCGATACGCTGGCGTTGCCCGCCTGAAAACTCGTGAGGGTAACGGTTGCGGGCGGCGGGATCGAGACCGACCTCTTTCAGCGCTTCGATTGCGCGTTTGTCACGCTCCGCCCGGCTGAGTTGCTGCTCATGCACGAACAGACCTTCGGTGATTATTTCTCCGACAGTCTGTCTCGGCGAGAGAGAGCCATAGGGATCCTGGAACACCAGCTGTAGATGCCGTCGCAAAGGCCGCATGGCCTTTCGGTCGAGGCCGCTGATTTCCGTCGCGCCAAAGAAAATGCGGCCATTTGCATGGGCAAGACGCAAAAGCGCGCGACCGAGCGTGGACTTGCCCGATCCCGATTCACCGACGATGCCGATGGTCTGTCCCTGGTGAAGGCTGAGATTGACGTCATCGACGGCCCGAAACCTGCTCGGCTTCGACAGGAAGCCGCCGGGGATTTTATAATCGACTGTCACGTTCTGGCCGGAAAGAACGATCGGCGCCTCTTTACCGACTGCAGGCTTGTGCCCGCTGGGTTCTGCGTCAAGAAGCATCCTGGTGTATTCCGCCTGCGGACGATCGAAGATATCCTCCGTCGTGCCGGTCTCGACAATCTCGCCGCGGCGCATAACGGCGACGCGATCGGCAAAGTGGCGGACAACGCCGAGATCATGCGTGATCAGGACTATGGCCATGCCGAAGCGTTGCTGCAACGACTTCAGAAGGTCGAGAATCTGCGCCTGGATCGTTACATCAAGCGCAGTCGTCGGCTCATCTGCAATCAGAATGTCCGGTTCATTTGCGAGAGCCATGGCAATCATGACTCGCTGGCGCTGGCCGCCGGAGAGTTCGTGTGGGTAGCTGTCTATGCGCCGCTCCGGATCAGGAATTCCCACGAGCTTCAGGAGTTCGAGAACGCGTGCACGCGCTTGTCTTTTGCTGCCACCTTTGTGGTGGACGATCGGTTCGGCGATTTGCGCGCCTATCCTGTAGAGGGGATCGAGCGAGGTCATCGGCTCCTGGAAAATCATGGTGATTTTCGCGCCGCGGATGTCGTTCAGTTTGCTGACCGGCAGACCGATCAGCTCGCGCCCACGATATTTTGCCGAGCCCTCAATAACGCCGTTGGATGCAAGCAGCCCCATGATGCCCATCATGGTCTGGCTTTTGCCGGAACCGGATTCGCCGACAACGGCGAGCGTTTCCCCCGGTTTGACGTCAAGATCGATGCCTTTAACGGCATTCACCGTGCCATCAGGCGTGGTGAAATCGACCTTGAGATTGCGGACGGTGAGGATGGTTTCAGATGTCTTGGTCATATCAACGATCCTTGGGATCGAGCGCATCACGCAACCCATCGCCCACGAAATTGAGCGAAAACAGGGTCAGCACGAAGAAGATCGCCGGAAATATCAGGAGCCATGGTGCCGATTGGATATTGTTGGCACCTTCGGAAATCAGCGCGCCCCAGCTCGTCAACGGCGCCTGCACGCCAAGACCGAGGAAGGAGAGGAAGCTTTCCAGAAGAATGACCTTAGGCACGACAACGGTGACGAAGACGACGACGGGCCCGATCGTATTGGGAATGATGTGGCGGCGGATGATCTGCCAGTCGCTCAAACCCAAGGCTTGGGCAGCACTCACAAATTCCCGCCGTTTCAAGGCGAGCGTCTGGCCGCGCACGATACGCGCCATATCCAGCCATTCCACGGCGCCGATGACAAGGAAGATCAGGATGAAGCTGCGGCCGAAAAAGACCACCAGAACGACCACCAGAAAGACGAAAGGCAGCGAATAGAGGATTTCGACGAAACGCATCATCACATTGTCGACGCGCCCCCCGATATACCCCGCCGTAGCACCGTAAACGACGCCGATCCCAAGCGAAACGAGACTGGCGAGAACGCCGACGGTAATCGAGATCTGCCCACCCAGCATCACGCGAGCCAGCATGTCGCGACCGTTCGAATCCGTACCGAAGAAGAAGTATTCGCGGTTTACCTCGCCTTCCAGCTTCAGCGTCCGGCCTTCATCTTCGGTGGCGACGACCTTCGTATTTTCGAATTCGTTGGCGCGGTCGAAATAACGTGTCGCGCGCGGGTCGATCGGGCTACTGGAGGTGATGGTTGCCGTGAAGGTCTGCCCCTCCACGGAAAATTCCTTCAGTTCCACGCGCGCGCGGCCTGCGACGCCCTCCATCACGCCCTGAAGGTTGTTCACATCCGGGCGTGGCTCAAGGCTTGGCGCCACGGAGACATAGGACGAAAACACCTGATCATAGGTGTGCGTAAGGAAATTCGGACCGATAAATGAGAAAAGCGTAATCAGCACGAGCATGATGGAGCCAGCCATGGCCGCCTTGTTTCGTTTGAAACGCAGGGCTGCCAGCTGGAACAGGCTTCGGCTTTTTACCAACGATTGAGGGGCAATATTGCCGGAGATATCAGTCATGTCTGACCCTCGGATCGAGCAGGCCGTAGAGAATATCGACCACGAGATTGAACACGATGACAAAAATGGCGACGAGAACGACGGTTCCCATGACCAGCGTATAGTCACGATTGATGGCGCCAAGAACGAAGTAGCGGCCGACGCCGGGGATCGTGAAGATCGTCTCGACGACCGCCGAACCGGTGAGCAGGGCTGCGGCACAGGGCGCGAGATAAGAAACGACCGGAAGCATCGCCGCGCGCATGGCGTGGAACACCACCACGCTGCGCGCTGGAAGACCATAAGCCTTGGCGGTGCGGATATGGTCCATCCGCAGAGCCTCGATCATGGCACCGCGCGTCAGGCGCGCGATAACCGCAAGCTGCGGCAAAGCGAGCGCGATCATTGGAAGAATGAGATATCGCAGCGATCCGTCGCCCCAGCTGCCTGCCGGCAGAAGCCCGAGCATGACGGCGAAGATCAGCGTCAGAACCGGTGCGACAACGAAGTTCGGCACGGTGACGCCGACCGTCGAAATCGACATGATCGAGAAATCGAAGGCACTGTTCTGCTTGAGCGCGGCGAAGGTGCCGGCAAGAACGCCGCCCACCAGCGCCAATAGAAGAGCATAGCTGCCGAGTTCCAGCGAATAGGGCAGACCCTTGCCGATCAACTGGGCGACGGTGTTGTCCTTGTAGATGTAGCTCGGACCGAAATCGCCGGTGACGGCATTGCCGAGATAGATGAGATACTGGCGCCACAATGGTTCATCCAGATGATAGGTTCTCATCAGGTTTTCCATCGTCTGCGGCGGCAGGGGACGCTCAAGATTGAACGGACCACCCGGTGCGAAACGCATCAGGAAAAACGAAATCGTGACGACGATAAACAACGTCGGCACGGCGCTCGCCAAACGGCGCAGAATAAACGAGATCATGGTTTTTCGGGCTCCGGCATGGCACGGTGGTTTCGGCCACCGTGCCAGTGCTGCTTATTCGGAAACGCTCAGGAAGCGGCTGAGGTGTTCGTTGGCAGCATTGTCGACCCAACCCTTGACGCGGTTGGAAACCAGCCAGAGGTCTGCCTGCGTCAGAAGCGGCGCAACCGGCTGTTCCTTCATGAGGATCGTTTCTGCCTCATGCAGCAGCTTGGAGCGCGCTGCCGGATCCTTTTCGTCATAGGATTTCTTCATTAACGCATCATATTCGGCGTTGTTGAACTTCGCGTAGTTGAAGGTCTTGTTGGAGGATATGGAAAGCGCGAGGAAGTTTTCCGCATCCGCGTAGTCGGCAACCCAGCCAGCACGCGCGACGTTGAATTTGCCGCCTTCCTGCAGGTAGCCATAGTGCGAGGCGACGTCGAGGTTCACCAGCGACACCTTTGCGCCGAAGGTGTTCTTCCACATATCTGCAATAGCGGTGGCAACACGCTCATGGTTCGGGTTGGTGTTGTAGCGGATTTCGACGGAAAGAGGCTTGCCGCCCTCACCGTAACCGGCTTCCTTCATGAGTTTTAGGGCTTCGTCTTCGCGATCAAGCTGGGACAGCGTCGCAAAGTCGGCCTTGGCTGGCTCGCCGTAGGAAGCCATACCGGGGGGAACCATCGAGTAGGCCGGAACCTGAGAGCCGCTGTAGATTTCCTTGGCGAGGAAATCGCGGTCCACCGCCATCGACAGGGCTCGGCGGACCCGGACGTCGTTATAGGGCGCTTCGCGCGTATCGAAGGTGTAGTAATAGGTCGCAAGGGTCGGCGAAACGTGAACCTGTTCACCATAGGCCTTGCGCAGACGGTCGATCTGATCTGCGGAAAAATTGTAGGCGAGGTCCATTTCCTTCGCTTCGAAACGGCGAACGGATGCGGCCTGGTCATCCACCGGGTAGAAGATGACCTTATCGATCTTGGTGTTTGCTGCGTCCCAGAAACTGGTATTCTTGACGACCGTCAGGCTGTCATTCGGGACATGCGCTTCGAGCTTGTATGCACCGTTCGAGACCATGACACCCGGCTTTACGAAGTTCGTGCCGTTCTTTTCGTAGCTCGCCTTTGAGATGGGCAGAGCCGCCTGATGGGCAAGCAGTTCAACGAAGAAGGGTGTCGGGCGCTCGAGTGTGATCTCAAGGGTCTTGTCATCCACCGCCTTCACGCCGAGCTGCTCAACCGGCGTTTCGCCCTTGTTGATCTTTTCGGCGTTCTTGATCGGGTAGAGAATATTCGCATATTTTGCCGCGGTCTTCGGGTCCTCGACGCGCTGGTAGGAGAAAACGAAATCGCCAGCCGTTACCGGAGTACCATCCGACCACTTCGCATCCGCGCGCAGCTTGAACGTGTAGACTGTGCCATCCTCAGACAGCGTCCAGCTTTCCGCCGTACCGGGAATGATCTTGCCGGCAGCATCGTAAATGGTGAGACCTTCATAAAGGTCTTTCAGGATAAAAGCTTCGATGTTGATCGAGGTTTGTGCCTGATCGAGCGTCTGTGGTTCCCCAGCATTACCACGGTGCAGAACTGTTTCTGCTAGTGCGGAACTGGCGCCGATCAGAAGCGATCCTGCCAGCAGAGTGATGCGAACTTTTGTTGTTATCGACATTGTTTTCTTTCCCCGTGAATATTTTGAGCCCACAAACAAGGCCAAATTGCTTCAAAGCGCAACCACAATAACGCAACCACAATAAATTGTGAGTTCTGGGGAAACCGCGCGTTTCACTTGGGATGACGTATCCAGCCTCCCGCGCTTGACCCGAGAGTTTCTTGTAGAAAACTTTGGTGGGAACTCGTCCGGCGGCAGGCTGTCGCGCAGCGAAAATGCCGGCCTTCGGGGGGCCGAACGGTTCGTGCCGCGACCTTGCCGATGCATTATCCCTTTATCCCGCTCGCCGCGATACTGGAGATGAACAGCCTCTGCAGGCAGAGATAAAAGATCAGCACCGGCAGCGTGATGATGGTGAGATAAGCCATCACTTCACCCCAGGGTGTATTGAGCTGGAAGAAATATTGCAGCCCCACCATCACCGGCCTGTAGGCCTCGGACTGGGTGACGAGAAGCGGCCATAGATATTGCTGGCTGTACATGACGAGAAACTTCAGGATCGCAGCCGTTGCGATGACCGGGCCGCTGAGCGGCATCACCACCTGCGCGTAAATCCGCAGCCAGCCAGCCCCGTCGATGCGTGCGGCCTCCAGCAACTCCTTCGGCAGATCCTTGAAATATTGCACGAAGAGGAAAATCGTCAGCCCGTCTGCGATCCATGGAATGATCTGCACATGCCAGGAATTGAGCCATCCCCAGGTGAACCCATTGCTGCCGATCCATGGCAGATTGTTGACTTCCAGCAGCAGCGGCACGGCAATGGTTTCAAAGGGAATGATGAGGGTGGCGAGGATGACCGAGAAGAGCACATCCTTTCCACGCCAGTTCAAAAAGGTGAAAGCGAAGGCGGCAAGCGAGCCAAGCATCAGGGCGAGAAAGACGGTAACGCCCGTTACCAGCACCGAGTTGAATATGAAGGTCGCAATCGGCGCTCGGGCAAAAGCCGCAGTGTAGTTTTCGAGCGAAAGGTCTCCCACCGGCAGGAAAGCTCGTATCGACGTGGCATCACTGAGCAGCTGGTCGTTCGGTTTCAGTGACGAGAAGCCCATGAAGAGCAGGGGCAAAATGAAGATCGCCGCGAAAGCCAGCATGAGTACATAGTTGCCGATGAGAAAAGCGAGGCTTTTGCGTTGTCCGGCCTGCATCATTGCTTCTCCCTTGTCAGGTATCGCTGGGTGAGCGATATGCACAGGACAAGCAGGAACAGGACGACCGAGATTGCCGAACCTGCCGCGATGTCCTGCTGTCGGTATCCCCGCTCAACCGCCTGATAGACGATGCTCTGCGTCGAATCGCGGGGTCCGCCCTTGGTCATCACATCGATCTGCGCAAAAAGGGCAAAAGCCTGCATGGTAATGACGATGATAATCAGCACGGCCGTGTTGCGCAGCAGCGGCCAGGTTATCATGCTGAACTTCTGCCAGCGGCTCGCTCCTTCGATATCAGCCGCCTCGTAAAGATCCGGAGAGATTGTTTGCAGGCCGGAAAGCCATATGACCATGTGGAAACCGACGCCCTGCCAGACTGACATCACCAGAATGGCCCACAGGGCGGTATCGGTTCTGCCCAGCCAGTCGACTGGCTGGAACAGCCCGAAGCTCATGTAACTCAAAAGGCTGTTCAGAAGACCGTTATCCGCCGCATAGATAAACCGCCAGAGCAGGGCCACCACCACCACCGACAGCACCACAGGCATGAAGTAGATCGCACGGAAAATCGTGACGCCGGGAATTTTCTGGTTCACCAACAGGGCAAGAAACAACGCAAGTGCTGCCTGAACCGGCGCAACGACCGCCACGAAGGAAAGCGTATTGACGAGTGCTGTCAAAAACACAACGTCGCGCGCCAGAATGACGATCTGGTTCTCGCCCCAGGTGAAGCTCTTATATTCCCGCATCCCTTCCAGATGGGGATAGTCGGGATTGTTGCGGGTGAAATTGCGAATTCGCGGATAGGAGATGGCGCCATCCGCACCCTGCTTGAGGCTCCCATCCGCCTCCCTTTCCGGCTCGAGCGTGAGCACGCCGATACCCAGCAGCCGGGTGTAGTTTTCAACGCCGACAAACTCGGTGGGATTGGGAGATGTCAGCCGCTGGTTGGTGAAGGAAAAACCGAGCCCCAGCAGAAAGGGCGTGATCAGGAACAGCCCGATCAGCACCATGGCCGGTCCAGCCATGAACCAGCCCGTGAAACCGTCCCGGGTCAGTTTCCCCTTTGAGGAAAAGAGCGCCATCGATCACATGCCCCTATTTGGGTTGGTAACCGGAATTGCGCTCTATGTTGTTGTTTATCTCGTCGGTTGCATTGTCCAGCGTGTCGGCAACATCCGCGCCGTTGGCAATGTCGGACACAGCCTTGGAAAAGACCGGCGAGATGAAGGCGTAAGCTGGCGTCACCGGACGCAATGTTCCCTGACGCTTGGAGAGCTCGAAGAAAACCTCGAGCTGGCCGCCCTGCTTGTAATTCTTCGTCATCTGGGCCGCCGAAGACGTGGCCGGGATCAGGCCGATCGCATCGGAGAACTGCGCGAGATATTTGTCCTGTATGGCGAATTCGATGAAGGCGGATGCGCCTTCGGGATGTTTGCTGGTGGCCGACACGCCAAACTGCCAGGACCCGGCGCCGATCTTCGGACCGTTCCCGAAGTCAGGGGCCGGCAGGAACAGCAGGTCGTCTCCATATTTCTCCAGAGCCTTCACCGCAACCCAGTTGCCCATCCATTGGAGGGCGTGGCGGCCCTCCAGAAATCCGGTTTCATGGTCGGCAGGCGACTGCGATGTTCCGGGTGCGAGCTTCTTCTGGAACAGGGACTGCCACCATTCTCCGAACTTGATGGCACTGTCTCCGTTAAGGACGTTCTCGGCGGTTTGATAATTTTCCTTGTCGATCAAACTGCCGCCGAAGCTTTCCAGAAACGGGCTGAAGGCATAGCTGTACCATTCGGTTTTATCGGCCATGCCGAGGTCGATCGCATAGTCGAACTTGCCGCTGGCCGCGAGCTTTTCGAGTGCTGCATTAAATTCTTCGCCGCTCCATGGCTGGTCCAGCGTTGGAATGCGAATGCCATTGTCATCAAGAACCGATTTGCGGGCGAAGACCGCGACGGCTGCGTCCCACAGGCCGACTGAATAGAGCTTGTCTCCCCACTTCCCGACGGCGCCCGGCAGGAAATTGGCAAGCTTTGCCTCATCGATCTGCAGTGGCTGCAGATAACCGGACCACGCCCAGTTTGGCATGTTCGGGCCGTCGACATCCAGAATGTCAGGCAGCTTGTTGGAGAGCGCAGCGGCGGTGACGGACTCATTATATGCGCTCTGGGGAAATTCCTGAAGCGAGACCCGCCAGTCTGACTGAGACGAATTGAAGTCTTCGATAATGCCCGCCAGGATCTTGCGTTCTTCAACATTGCCCGCACCATGATACCACATCGTCAGGTCGGTTTGTGCCAATGCGGCAGTGGAAAAAAGCATCGACAGGGCAGTGGCTGCTCCGGCAAAAATGGCTTTGGTGGTCATAGATGGTCCTCCTCCTGAAGAAGGGTAACTTCACCATCTACAGATTGTTCCGCAGAAAATTCGCATTCGGACAACAGTGTCCTATTGCGAAAGCCTCGTTACGGCGGCTGCAAGTTCCGCTCCATCTCCGCCGTTGCGGCAATCTTTTGCAGCATACGCTTGGGGACGTTCGATCCGTTGACCGGCCCCGAGCGTATGCTGTCTGCCTTTGAAGCAGTGATTCCTGGCGGCCTCGGCCCGATCCGGGGAACGCCGGCCGGCGTCGTCGTTCTCGGTATCTCCCAGGCGGCTGGCAATAGGTGGCTCCAATGCTGCAAACCGAGTCGTAATCGGCTGCGAAAGGTTCCAGGAACCTTACGACTAAACCCGGTTAGCGATCACACAACGCCGTTGATAGAGCCAGATAAGACCTAGTCCCTTTTTTGTTCAATCGAAACCGTTGCAGTCCGGCCCGCTATCAGTTGCACGCCATCAGGGATCTCGTCGATCGATATCCGCACCGGAATCCTCTGGGCCAGACGAACCCATGAGAATGTTGGTGCCACACTTGCGAGAGCACCTGCGGAATCGCTGCGCTCCCGATCCTCGATGCCGGCCGCGATGCTTGCGACGTGCCCGATCACAGGTTCAGGCTCACCCATGATGTCGATCCTCACCCGATTGTTGACGTGGAGCCGGGGAAGCTTTGTCTCTTCGAAATATCCTGCGACATAGATGGATTCTCTTTCTACCAGCACCCCGATGGCATTACCCGAAGAGACATAGTTTCCGCGGCGCAGAGAGAAGTTCGTGACGACCCCAGTTGCGGGCGCTTTCACGGTTGTCCGCTCCAGGTTGAGCGCGGCGAGATCCCGGGCGGCAAGCGCAGATTGATATGAAGCGTCTGCCTGATGCATCTGGCTTTCCGCCTGCTGCTGCTGCTTCAGGCTGGCAGCCTCTTTCGAGGCGAGCAACTGATATCGTTCGAAATCGGCTCTTGCCAGTTCCGCGGAAGCCCTGGCGCTCCGCACCTGAGCTTCCGCGTCACGCAGTGCAAGCTCGAAACGAAGTGTTTCGATACGAAATAGCGTTGCGCCTTTCTCCACCCACTCGTTGTCCGACACCAGAACTTCCGTGACGGGGCCGGAGACATCGGGAGCCAACCTGACAATGTCGGCACGGACATGAGCGTCGCGGGTCCATGGCGCTTCCATGTAAAACGACCATAGGTGCATGCTCAGCACCGCAGCACAAGCGACCATAGACAGGGTCAAAAGAACCCGACCCGAAATATGTGTGACATTCTTCATCTTTGAAACCAGCTCATAGCAATTGAAAACACGCCGAGAAGGGTGACGTAGAGTGCGACGTTGAACAGCGAACGATGCCATACCAGCCGATAGAACCCGATCTTGGAGAGAGCCGATGCAAGAGCGCGGAGGACGCCGTAGGTGAACAGGGCGAGCGCCGCGAACGATGGCAGGAAGGCGCCATAGAGATCGAATTGTCCGGTCATGCTGCCATCTCGCTTGCAGGTGGCGTCGAGAAGCCCGGCGGATCAGCGTCCGGCGCAAGGCAAACACGAAGGGCGACGACCTGCACCAGAAGCTCCCGTTCCGCAGCCGCCGTGAGAGTGCCCGGAGCGGAAAGAACAAGCTCGTCCAAAACCGCAAGGGCATTTTCCAATGACTCACGGCGTCTGGTGGACTTCAGGTCGTATAGCCCTTCCACTGCCTTGAAGACGGCTTCCATTTTACAACGAACTGGCTCGGACGCTTCATCCGCAAGCCGCTGCATCTCCGCCACATGAAGGCCTGTGCGCAAATCCCGAATAAGATCGGCATTCGCGGCATCGGAAGTCGATGGGAGTTTTGCCGCTCGCGAAGCAAACAGACCGGCGATATCGATGACGTGATGGTGCGTGACATGAGCGTCTGCATGTCTGCCGGCGGCGATTTTCGCAACGTGCCCCTGTGTAACGGAAAAAAGCCTTCTGGCGTTTGTCTCCGCCCTTACGGACCGGAAGATACCGCAGACTATAATCGTCCAGACCATGGCAAGTACGGTGGCAATCCCCGTGTTCGAGAATGTGATGAAGTCGCTGCTCTGGTGTGCCTGGAGTGTGAGGAGAAGGGGAAAATTTATGCACAATCCCATGCCGACGAGTGCCAGCGACGGCACCGCGAGACTTATTCCCGCCGGGATCAGGAATAGCCCAAGTGCCGCGACGAGCGGCACGAAACCGTCGATCGCCGGAAGGATCGCGAAACCGTAGACGAATGCTGCGGTGACAGAGCCAATCGTTACGCGGACAAACTTGCGCATCGCCGGAACCGGATCATCCATTGTGGCAAGGAGGCAGCAAGTGACCCCTGATATCTGCGCAAACGTCATTCCATCTGGCCAGCCGCTTGCGATCCAGAAGAAGATTGATGTCGCCAGGCAGATCGCCACTGAAAGCGCCGACAGCAAAGCCATTCCGATGTCGCGATGCTGGGCTGGCATTGTCTCGGGCGCCGTGAAGCGGCGGGTCGCTCTCGCCGTATTCTCTTCTTCCAGAGATTCTCGAAGAGTGCGGCACTCGTCGGATATCCGAAGAATATTCACGAGATTCCGCGAAGCGTTGGCGAGGAGAAGATTTTCCCAGGAATGAAGCGTATCGGACGGAGCAAGCGCATCGATCTCGACTTTCAGGCGTTCTGGGGTATTCGTCGAACGAGAAGCCACCCGTGCAATCACAACCAGAGCCCATTGCGCGCCGGAGGTATTCAGCCTGGTCAATGAGCGCCGCAAATCTTCGAGTTCAGCCAGTAATGGAAGCAAGGACACCATTCGGTGCTGCAGCGATCGGGTCAACGAAACAGCACGTCGATATCTGGAGCCGTCATATTGAAGATGCGTCGTAAACGAGCGCATTTCCACAGCATCCGCCGCGAGACCTTGTCGCTCCATCCTGCTCTGGATTTCGCTTACCTCTCCGACTGCCGTCGTGGCGAGGAGCGTTCGCGTCTTTGCCATCCATGCGTCGATCCGACCGACGAGAACGTTGCCCACATGGGCAGGAAAGACGACATGGCTGACGATCGAGGCGCACGTGATGGCAAGACCGATCTCCTCAATGCGCGATACGACCGTATCAAACGTGTTTGCGGGAGCCGTGACCAGCGGCAAACCCGCAAGAAGCACCGTATATCCGGCCAGTAGCGGAACATAGCTTCGGGGCGTGCGGTCGAGAAGACTGATGAAGGTGCATACCGAGACCCAGGCAATGATCGCGGCAGAAAGCAGTATAGGCTCGTTTGCGAGGGTGGGAACCATGAGGATCGTCGCGCCGCCGCCGATGAGAGTTCCGAGCAGTCGATAGACTGACTTGGAGGAGATCGCGCCCGAAAGCGGATGAGCGACGATGTAGACCGTAGCTACCGCCCAAAACGGTCGAGGCAGATCGAAGCTGATGGCGATGAAATAAACCAGCATTGCCGCTGCGAACGTCTTCAAGGAAAAAATGACGTTGGCGGTGGTGACGACCGGGCGGGTGCTCACGCCTCATCTCCCGGCCGGGAGCTTCCGGTGGGGAGGTCTCGCTGGTTGTCGGCATCGGTGAGAGCGTAGATTGCCGGTGAAACATAGCAGAAGGGCGGTGCCGCCAGGCAGGCATTCATATAGGCTTCAGCCGGGTCGGCACACGAAACAGTCGAGGTGGCTTTGGGCCGGCGGGCAAGGAACGTGTGGATTTTCAAGAGGAAGGTGCGTGTAAGCTTCCTCAAAAAGGTTATGCGCGTGGACCCGACCCGCTTGCGCGGTGCGGGCAGGATGCAAAGTCTGCGAGAGCACCTGTGAGGCAATCGAATTTCAGTCCGTACTATATCGGACCACCAGTGAGGGTCGTTCTTTTGAATTGCCATCGTCATTCTCCGAAATCTTTTCGGATGATCCTATCGACAAGGCAGTCGGAGGAATTTAGATATCCTCTCAAATGATCACTAAATCCAACCAGCCTCCGATGTCTCTTTCCGCAGCTCTCTTCGACCATGAGCTCGAAGAGTCCACGGCGCGAGCGCATGCCTTCAGGATCGACGTATCGCAAAACGAGCGCGAAGCTCCCGAGCACCAACATCGCAAGGGCCAACTCGTCATGGCTTTGCGAGGCGGGATCACCTGTCGCGTTCCAAGCGGGATGTGGATGGTGCCGCCTCATTGTGGTGTCTGGGTTCCAGGGGGCATGCCGCATAGCAATGTCGCGACCGCCAATGCTCGTCTGTTCTTCCTGTTCATTGAGCCGGGCGCCGCCGACCTTCCGGACCGGTGCTGCACGCTTTCCCTATCCCCGCTTGTCAGGGAACTTATCATCGAGATGGCTGACCAGTCCGAAGTCGCGATGGTGGATGCCGAACTCTTCACCACACTGCTTCTATCGGCCTTGTCGCGTATGCCCATAGAGGATTTGCATCTGCCGATAACCGATGAACCTCGGCTTGCTCGGATCGCGTCGGCACTGGTCGACGATCCTTCTGACCGAAGCACGATAGCGCGATGGGCGACACGAGTGGCGTTGAGCGAAAATTCCCTCGCCCGTCTCGTTCAACGGGAGACCGGCCTGACTTTCGGGCGTTGGCGGCAGCAGTTACAGTTGATCATCGCGCTGCGAAGTCTTGCAGCGGGGGCAACAGTGCAGCAGGTTTCGGGCGACCTTGGGTATGAGTCCGTATCTGCCTTCATAACGATGTTCAAGAAAGCACTCGGTACATCTCCGGCCAGGTATCTCAAGACCTTCGACCAATAATCATAAAGGGAATGCTGTCACTAAAGCGCAGGTGGGGCTTGAACAAGTTTTGATGGAGAGTCGCCTGTCGGCTCTATTCAGCCTATTCCGACTGAGCCTCAATCTGCCTGTTCAAGAGAGCTTCCGGACTCAATCCTGACGGCCCTGTTTCCCCGGCCAGGCCGTCAGCGCGACGTCGACCAGAGCCTTCAATCTTGCCGTACATGCGCCATCACATGCCTGCGCAGACATGCCCTGAATGATGGCGCCATAAAAGCGCGCGAGGGTATCCGTGTCCGTTTGCTCGGGCAGTTCGCCTTCGCTGACGGCGCGGTCGAACCGCGTCTTGAGAATCTGTATTGCCGCCTCGCGCCATGCTGCCGCTGTGCGGGCGACAGAGGCGTTTTCTTCCGAATGCTGGAGAACGGCGGTAGACACGATGCATCCGCGCGGCTTGTCTGGCTGGGTGTCTCCTTCGGCAATGTCGTAGAGATAAGTGGCGAGCGCCTCGTAGGCCGGTATTTTCGCCTGCAGCATTTCGGAACGGCGTTGGCTTTGCTGCGCGATGCTATGATCGAGCGCCAGCCGGAATAATTCTTCCTTTGAACCGAAGGTCGCGTAGAGGGACGGCGGGGTGATGCCCATCGCATGGGTAAGGTCCGCTATCGAGGTTCCCTCATAGCCGCGTTCCCAGAACAGCCGGGCTGCGACATCGAGCCCTGCATTCCGATCGAGCAGACGCGGTCTGCCGCGTTTTCGCGTTGTTTCAGCCATTATTATATCGATCACTATAAAAATATTGACAGATCATGATTGGCTTTTATTATATCGATCGCTAGTTAAATCGCAACGGAGTGATCCATGTCCCGGAAACTATCCAACAAAGTCGCCCTCATAACGGGCAGTTCACGCGGTATTGGCCGCGCCGCCGCCCTGGCGTTTGCGAAAGAAGGTGCAGGTCTTATCGGCGTCCATTACGGCGCAAATCCCGATGCCGCACAGGCAACGATCCGCGAGATCGAGGCGCTCGGTTCGAAGGCGGTCGCGCTCAATGCCGATCTGCGGGCAGGGAAAGCAGCAACCGACAGCTTGTGGGAGCAGTTTAAGGAAGCCGCGATCGCTTTCACCGGCGCGCCATCGCTCGATATTCTCGTCAACAATGCGGGCATTGCCCCGGCGACACCGTTGAAAGAAACAACGGAAGCCGCGTTCGACGAGTTGATGACGATCAACTTCAAGGCGCCATTCTTCCTTATTCAGGCTGTCGCTGATCATCTCCGCGACAATGGCCGCATTATCAATGTTTCGACCGGTTTCACGCGCATTGCGGCGCCGACGCATCCGGCCTATGCGGCATCCAAGGGTGCGCTTGAGACATTGACGCTGGCACTCGCCCCGGAATTCGGCCGGCGCGGAATTACGGTCAATTCGGTTCTGCCGGGTGTTACTGAAACCGACATGAACGCCGAATGGCTGGCAGCGCCGGAGGCCCGTGCCGGTGCCGAGGCCCTGTCCGTCTTTTCACGTATCGGTCGCGCCGACGATATTGCTGACGTCATCACGTTCCTTGCCTCGGATGATGCCCGCTGGACGACCGGGCAGATGATCGATGCGACAGGCGGTGCGCGGATTTGATCCCGCGAGCGTAGACTTGGATGACGGGTGTTGGGCGGTTTTGCTCGACGCCCGGATGAGGAGGTGGGGCGGCTGTAATCCTCCTCCTAGGGCAGGTTTCGTATATCCGGGGCCGCGCCGCTGACTTTGTCGGCCTGCCTCATCTGGTTGCCGGCGTTATCCGTGCTTGCGCGCCCACCGCAGGTTCTGGGTTTGCCCGCCATAACCATAGGCGTCGCCATCAACAGCGTGAACCAGGACATAGCTCGCCTCGTGCACGGGGCCTACCAGCGCGTTCATCCCGTCATAGACCCGCCGGACCCATTCGGTCGTTTCATCCTTTATGTTGGTGTGCTCGGTAATCGAAACCTCGACATAGAAGCTTCCGATCTTCTGGTCGGCGACACTCGATCCGGCAATGATCCAGTCCTCGGGATCGGCACTCTCGACGAGAACCGCGGTGACGGCCGGGTCCTTGTGCAGGATTTCCGCCGTGAGGCGAGAGAGCAGCGCCGCGACTTCCAGCTTTGGGTCGCTTCCGTTTTGGGGTTTGGTGTAACGCGCTTTGATCATGGGCATGGTCTTGTCTCCTTGTTGCCGAGACACCTTGCGCAAATTTCTTCATAATGAGAAGATGAGGATAGATATTCCATACATAGTGATTTCATATGATTGATCTTGAGAGCGTTCGCCTGTTCATTTTCTCCGTCGAGCTCGGCAGCCTGACAAAGGCGGCGGAGGCGGCGGGAACCGTGCAACCGGTCGTCAGCCAAAAATTGAAGATGCTGGAGCAGCGTGTCGGCAGGCGTCTGATCGACCGTTCGCCGCGTCATCTGCGGCTCACGGAGGATGGTGAGGTGTTTCTGCCGAAGGCGCGCGAGCTGCTCGCCAAACACGAGGAAGCACTGACCTTCAATCATGAATCACCGCTGCACTTCAGCCTGGCTGCGAGTGACCATGCGATCGGGGGCCGCCTTTCGACGGCCATAAGAGCGGTGCGTGCGGCACTTCCTGCCAATGCGGTGATTGAAGTGAATGTAGGCTTTTCCCGGCACGTGAAGGAAAATTTCGCGTCCGGACAGGCGGACGCCGTCATTTTCAGGCGCAACGGCGGTGGCTCTGACGGCGAAATCCTGCGTACTGACAAGCTGGGATGGCGGGCCGCTCCAGACTGGCGGCCACGCGCGAACAGCGCCATCCCGCTGGTGTCGCTGGGAACCGGGTGTGGAGTCCGGGAAATTGCGGTGTCGGAGCTTAGAAGAGCCGGCGTGGATTGGCGCGATGCGTTCACCGCCGGAAGCTGCTCGGCGCTCCATGAAGGAATTCTTGCGGGAGCGGGTGTCGCGCCGCTCGGCGATATTAGCGCCCGTGGCCTGCCCGACAGGGGTGCGGAACTCGGGCTGCCTTCGTTGCCGCCTTCCGAGATCGTTCTTCTCTCCCGTGCAAGAACGCCGGCACACGCATCGGCGATCAGGGCGCTGGCCGCAGCCGTATCGGGCACCGGCGATTAGGTGAAGGGGCGGACGTGCTTTAGTTTCCGGCTGCTGTTCGTAGCCCACGGTCAAGTGCGAAGCGCCTTCCTGATATCAAAACCATTCGGGAGGCACGCTTTACGCTATCAATGGGGATCATCCCTTTGTGGATAACGTATAGTGACGTCAGCTCGCATTGCTCAAATCCATGTAAGCGGGTTCAAACTCGTGGCCATCGGGATCGGCGAAGGTGCGGAGATACATGAAACCCAGATCCTGCGGCTCTCGAACATCCGCCTGTCCGCCCGCTTTTGCCGCGGCGTCAACCATGGCATCCACCTCTTCGCGGCTGTCGCGCGAAAGAGCAATCAGCATGCCGTTTGTTTTGTGAGCATCGGCGATCGGTTTGGCGGTGAAGGTCTTGTAATAGTCATGCCGCAGTAGCTGGAATGTAATCGTGTCCGACCACACCATCGAACTTGCGTCTTCGTTGGAGAACTCCTCGTTCTTCACGCAGCCGATTGCCCCGTAGAAGGCGGTTGAAACAGCCAGGTCTTTGACCGGCAGGTTCAGGAAAATCATTCTGGCCATTGTCTTTCTCCTCTTGCTGGAACGGAATTACAGGAAGGTCTGCTGGAAGGTCTCACTCGGATGGATGCAGATGATCTCCAGCCGGTCCGTACCGATATTTTCGAAGCGATGGGGGATATTGGCAGGCCCGACGACGATGTCTCCCGACGAGCCCCGCGCCCTCTGATCGCCGATTGTGAACTCGGCCTCGCCTTTGCGCACCACCCAGGTTTCGGCATAGGGGTGAACATGCAGATCAGGGCCGCGACCCGGATCGGCATTGACGAGAAAGATGGATACGGCGCTTCCGTATTCGCATCCTTCATAACGCACTGTCCGGCTCTCGCCGGGCTTCGGCTCGTGATGACGGCGTATGGAAAACATCTGGTCTCCTCCCTGAGACAAAACTATCTTCGCGAGAAGATATATGTGCGATTTATCTTCCTGTCAAGATATCTATCTTCTCGCAAAGATATATTCACGGAGCAGGCAAAGCCGTATATGGTTTTCAGAGTGGTAATGGGGTGATGAGATGAAGCAGGCGATGCCGGACACGACGGCGGATCGGACGATTGAAACTGACAGGGAAGATCATGTGGATCGTCTCCGTGGCCAGTGGGTGCGGGAACTGCCTGATATCGATACCGAGCCGATGGCTATCTTCGGGCGCGCCAAACGGCTCAGCAACCTTCTGGCACCGTCAATAGAAGAGACATTCGCCGGCTTTGGTCTCGATCGCGGCGAGTTCGATGTTATTGCCACATTGCGCCGGTCGGGACCGCCCTACCAGCTGACGCCGACGGAGATGTACACGACGCTGATGCTCTCTTCAGGCGGCCTGACGCACAGGCTCGACCGGTTGGAAAAGGCCGGCCTCATCGAGCGCAGAAAATCGAAGCTTGATGGGCGCAGCGTCGTTGTGTGCCTTATGCCGGCCGGCATCGAGCTGGCGGAAAAGGCGTTTCGCCGGGACATGAGAAGCGAACTGAATTTCCTGCAGGGCCTCACTCCGGACGAGCGCGAGAACCTCGCGGCGCTGCTGAAAAAACTGGTGCTGGATATCGAGGCCCGGGTGTAGCTTCTGGTGCAAATCAGAGGCTGTTACCGCGCACCTACGGTTTGCGCCGCCACCAGCCGGGATGTCGTAGAAGGTATTTTCTAAAGAGATCATTGTGTTTTCCAGGTCTCGAGCAGCATCCTCACAAATTTTTCGGCGGCTGGGGAAAGAGCACTGCTTCGCCTTTGCACGATGCCGATCGTACGGGAGACCACCGGGTTGACGATCGGCCGGGTGATGAGGAATGGATGATCGTCCTGCGGCGTTGCCAGCCGCGGCAGGACTGAAATCCCAAGACCGGCTTCGACGAGACCGAGCGATGTGTTGAGATGCGTGACCTCATAAAACCAGTTCAATTTCAGATTGTGCCGTGCAAGCGCGCTGTCCAGAAGCGTCCTGTTGCCGCTTGAACGATCCACGACGACCAGCGGATAGGCCTCCAGCTGGTCCCACTCGATCGTTTCGAACGCTGCCAGAGGGTGGTCTTTTCGCATTGCCAGCACGAAGGGGTCATCGATGAGTGGCTCGAATGAAAGCTCGGGATCGGAATTGCCCATCAGGTTGATGCCGAATTCCACCTCGCCTCTGGCGACCGCCTGCAGACCCTCATTGGCTGTCAGATCCCTGATCCGCAGCCTTATGTGGGGATATTGCTGGCTGAAGGTCTTGATAACGGTCGGAAGAAAGTAAAAAGCGGCAGTGGGGACGCAGGCCATCGTAATAAGCCCGCGCCTTTGCGCGCCGTCCTTCATGGCAAAAAGCGATCCGTCAAATTCCTCGAGCATACGCCGGACGAGCGGCATGACTTCCTGCCCCATGGCGGTAGGCGCGACGTGGCGCGTCGTTCTTTCCAGAAGTGGCGCCCCGATGGCCTGCTCCAGTTTCTGGATGCGGCGGGTGAGCGCCGGTTGCGAGATGTGCAGCGCCTCGGCGGCCCTGTGGAAACTGGCGAGTTCAACCACCGCTTGAAATGCCCGCAGATCCAGAATTTCACAATTGATGCTCATAACGCAATAAAACTCCAAAACATTGCATTTAACAGATTAGACTCTTTTGCTCATATTGCAACAACACGGCGTATTGATCCGCCAAATGCAATATTGAGGCAACCCATGAACGATCTGCTGAAGATACCCTGTGTGCTGATGCGCGGTGGAACGTCGCGTGGACCGTTCTTTCTTGCATCCGATCTTCCGCGTGATCGAGCAGACCGGGACGCGGCCCTTCTTTCCATCATGGGGTCGGGCCATCCGTTGCAGATCGACGGCATTGGCGGGGGCAATCCGGTCACGTCCAAAGTTGCGATTATCGGACCTTCCACGGTCAGGGGCGCCGACATAGATTATCTGTTCGCACAGGTTCGGACCGACAGGCAGTATGTCGACTATTCGCCAAACTGCGGAAACATGCTGGCCGCCGTCGGCCCCTTCGCCATCGAAGCGGGGCTTGTCGAAGCGCAGGGCAACGATACTCTTGTGAGAATTCATAACGTGAATACCGGCAAGCTGATCGAGGCGAAGGTCCCGACACGCGGCCGCGAGGTTATTTATCTCGGCGACGCCTCGATCGACGGTGTTCCGGGCCTGGCGGCGCCCATCGCGTTGACATTCATGGATGCAGCAGGTGCGAAAACCGGCAAGCTGCTGCCCACCGGAAAGCCGGTTGACGTGATCGATGGGGTCAACGTGACTGCCATAGACTGCGCCATTCCGATGGTTCTCATCCGCGCAGCAGATCTCGGCATGACGGGTTACGAGGATCCGCAAACCCTGAGCGCCAACAAAGACCTTATTGAACGGATGACGCGCATCCGCATTGAGGCTGGAAAGTTGATGGGAATGGGTGATGTAAAAGACATGGTCATTCCGAAACCGGTGCTCGTTGCGCCCGCCCGTAAAGGTGGCACTCTCTCGGTACGGTACTTCATGCCCAACGAGTGTCATCCTGCATTGGCGACGACCGGTGCTGTTGGCATCGCAACGGCGGCTGTCACCAAAGGCTCCGTCGCATATGATGTGGCCGGAGGTCTTTCGGTGCCCACCCAGATCCGCATCGAACATCCCGCCGGCTGCCTCGACGTGCAGCTGGAAATGCGAAACGGCGCAATAACGGCCGGACTTGTAAGAACGGCGCGCAGGCTTTTCGAAGGCTTTGCCTTCGCCAAACCAACCGCTGCGATTGAAGACGCAGCCTAGACGCGGCCATAGTGGCGCAAAATATAGTTAAACCGGGAGGAGACCCTTATGCGTAAATATCTGCTTGCAACCGCCGCGCTCTGTGCGCTGGCGGCATCCGCCAATGCCGAATCCGTCAGAATGAGCGTTGGCTCGTATAACCTCAACAACCTGCCTTTCCCCGTGGCCGCCAGTCTAGGCTTCTACAAGGAGGAAGGCCTTGATGTAACGACCGAGAACTTTGCCCAGGGCGGCTCGAAGGTGCTTCAGGCACTGGTTGCCGGTTCCACCGACGTTGCCGTGGGTTTCTACGATCATACGATCCAGATGCAGTCGCAGAACAAGCACGTGGTCGGCTTCGTGCAGCTCGCCCGTAACTCGGGTCTGGTTCTCGCCGGCAAGAGCGACACCGATTTCGATCCGGCCAAGCCCGAGACGATCAAGGGCAAGAAGGTCGGCATCACGTCGCCCGGCTCCTCTTCGGACTTCTTCATTCGCTACTACATGAAGCAGCATAATCTCAGCGACAACGACATTTCCATCATCGGTGTCGGTTCGGGCGCTGCGGCCGTTGCAGCCCTGCAGCAGGGCAAGATCGATCTGCTCGTCAATTACGACCCTGCCGCGACCATCGTCGTGGAGCGCGGGCTCGGCAAGATCCTCATCGATGCCCGTAGTGATCAGGGCGCCAAGGATGTCTACGGCGGCATCTATCCGACATCAGTTCTTTACGCGACGCAGGATTATATCAACGCCAATCCCGAAGTGATCCAGAAGGTCACCAATGCAACGGTTCGGGCTCTGCACTGGATGAAGCAGCATTCTGCGGAAGAAATCGTCGCAAAGCTTCCCGATGATTTCGTGTCCGGAGACAAGCAGACCTATATCAAGGCAGTTGAAGCGGCCAAGGCGATCTTCTCCGAAGATGGCAAGTTTGAGCCTGCCGATCTCGAAACGCCGCTGGCCGTCCTGAAAAGCTTCAACGATGCGGTCGCAAAGGCGACGATCGACCTCAACACCACCTACACCAACAAGTTCGTCGAGGCCGCGGCCTCGAAGGCCGCAAACTGAGAGGCCGCCATGTCTTCGCCAGCCAGAAAGCTAGAACCCGTGACGGAACTCAAACCCCAGCCGATGGTGGCAATCGACGACGTGACCATGGCGTTCGGTTCGTTTGTTGCCGTGCAAAACGTAAATCTCAAGGTCGGCGATGGCGAGTTTCTCTCCATCGTTGGGCCGACGGGATGCGGAAAGTCCACCATTCTCAACGCCATCGCGGGCCTGTTGAAGCCAGCGCAGGGCAAGGTTTCCATCGACGGTTCGCTCGTCAAGGGCGTACAGAACAACATCGGATATCTGTTCCAGCAGGACGCGCTTCTTCCCTGGAAGACCGCGTTTCAGAATGTCGAGCTTGGCTTGATGTTCCGCGGCGTTCCCGAAAATGAGCGGCGCGCCAAGGTTCAGGCCTGGCTTGAAAAGGTTGGCCTGAAGGGTTTCGGAGACCGTTTTCCGCACCAGCTCTCCGGTGGACAGCGCAAACGCGTGCAGATGGCGCAGGCGCTCATTACCGAGCCGAAGGTCATCCTGATGGATGAACCCTTCTCCGCATTGGATATTCATACCCGCCACCTCATGCAGAACGAATTGCTGCGCCTGTGGCAGGAGGATCGCCGTGCGGTGGTGATGATCACCCATGATCTGGAAGAGGCGATTGCGCTCGGAGACCGGGTTGTCGTTCTCGCTGCAGGCCCGAAAAGCCGAGTCATCGAGAGTTTCCCTGTCGATCTTGAACGGCCCCGCAACGTTGCGGAAATCAAACTCGATCCAAAATTCATGACGCTCTATCGCGATATATGGGCGTCCCTGCGTGGCGAAGTGGAGAAAAGCTATGCAAGCCGCTAATGTTCGTATCATCCAGATCGTTCTTCTGGTCGTGCTCTTGGGCGGGTGGCAGCTCGGTGTCACCTCGGGCGCCATCGACCGCTTCTTCTTTCCCGCGCCCTATGACATCGTCAAACAGGTGATTGACTGGGTTGCCGATGCCGGTTTTTACAAGCATGTCGGCATCACGCTGAGCGAAACGGTGCTTGGCTATCTCATCGGAACAGGTCTCGGCGTCGGCGCCGGCGTCTGGCTGGGCCTCAGCCCCTTCGTCGCCCGGGTGCTTGATCCGTTCATCAAGGCCGTGAATGCCATTCCGCGTGTCGTTCTGGCCCCGATCTTCGTGCTCTGGCTCGGTCTTGGCCTGTGGTCGAAGGTTGCGCTTGCGGTTACGCTCGTCTTCTTCGTCACGTTCTTCAACGCCATGCAGGGCGTGCGCGAAGTGAACCCGGTCGTGCTTTCCAATACCCGCATTCTTGGTGCGAAGCGCTCGGATCTGCTGCGTCATGTCTATTTCCCGGCGGCGGCGAGCTGGATCTTATCGTCGTTGCGCACTTCCGTCGGATTTGCGGTGGTCGGCGCAATCATCGGCGAATATCTGGGAGCTTCCGCTGGCCTCGGTTACCTGATCGCCCGCTCGGAAGGAAACTTCGATGCGGTCGGCGTTTTTGCGGGCATCATCATCCTCGCGGTCTTTGTTCTTGTTATTGACCTCATTCTGGACTTTGCGGAGAAGAGGTTGATTACCTGGCGACCGAATGCAGGCGAGGAGCGTCCTGCGTAAGCGGACTGAAACAGGAATATTCCGTCGGGGGCGGTCCTTGATCGCCCCTTTTAAATGCCTGAGCCTTGCACGCAAAATAGGGCGTTCAAATCCTTCCATCCGCTAGACCAATTGCGATGCTGGACATCTATTGCGCCGATTTCGACACCGCCTTCATGCCGCCGGACTCGGGCTGCCTCGAACTCGCCGGCTCCATCGATCTTGATGCGCACCGTTTGCTTGCGGCCCTGTTCGACAAGGGCCGGCAGGCTTGCGCGGACCTCAGCTACTTCGACGACGCGCTGCTTGAACCCGCGCAGGTCGCGATATTGCTGAACATCCTCCTGATAAACGAATATGTTCTGAAAGGTAACGCGTGAAGGCAGATGGCGAGCTCTCTTCTGGCTTGCCTTTGGCGAGATGCTCCTATTGGCCGGAGGCTTTACGCTGCTTTTGCTTGTGCTGCTGGTGCCTTCGCGGCTTCTAAGCTTGCCGATCGCAGATGCGTGTGTGCTGGCCAGCCAACCTCTCTCGACGTATAACTCCACCGATTCCGTCGTATGAACGAAGCTAGGGATACCCATGTTCGAGAGGTGTGTTTGGCATAATGAGCCGCAGCAATGGTCGCTCGATAACCAGGTCCTCTACGTAACCACTGATAAAGGCTCCGATTTCTGGCGTGAGACCTACTATGGCTTTACGCGGGATAGCGGGCACTTCTTCGGAATGGAATGGCAGGGGGATTTCACCGCTTCATTGCGGATCCATGGACGTTATGAGGAACTGTACGATCAGGCAGGGATCATGGTCCGGATCGATGAGTCACACTGGATCAAGGCAGGCATCGAGTTGTCGGACGGTGTTGCCTGCATCGGCAATGTGCTGACTCTGGGTCGCTCGGACTGGTCCACAACTGCCTACGCAGGCGACGCGTCTGATCTGTATCTGCGCGTCACCGTTGCGGATGGCGTGCTGCGCGTTCAAACATCCGCTGATGGAATCCGCTGGCCTCTTCTGAAACTTTGCCCGTTTCCAAAATCGCAATTTTATCAGGTCGGGCCCATGTGCTGCACACCGGAGCGCGAGGGGCTGGAGGTCAGGTTTTCCGAGTTCCGTGTTGGACCTCCGCTCGGCAAAGCCCTTCATGACCTGACGTGAGAAATATCCGAAAAATCATCCGTTGCGGGGCTGAGTCACCGCGGTGTCGGTCAGCCTTGCGGCGTCGGTTTCCGGCATAGCCGCAGAGGCCGCCGCTACACGTGAAAATGATGCCTGAACGGGTTTGCGGTGCAGCGGATTGTCAGCAATTGCATAGTCCGGGTAACACTTCATTTAGTGATTTTGTGAAATCTAAAATACGCAGGTTCCAAGGTTTCATCGGCGGAGCCGGTAGAACAAGTGAAGCCTCCTCGACCTGCCTGGCGGCGGTTCGAAAATGGCGCTCGCTTGTCGCCCTATGAGGAGGGGCAACAGCTACCCGCGATGTTTCATCATATATTCCCCGGCCTCCCGCGAGGGCGGCTGGAGGAGTGCTTGCCTTGAGGCCATTCATGTCTTTCCTGAAGAATACCAAGATAAAAACGAAGGTCGTTTTTGTCATCTCGCTGATGAGCCTAATGTCGCTTTCCGGAATAAGCTACGTCAGCCTGCAATATCAAAAAACCGACAACGTCTATAGCGACTTCATCGGCCATGAGGCCCTTGCTGCGGTTCTGAACGCCAGAACCAGCGGAAACCTCAATGCGCTCGGCATGCAGATGCTTCGCGCCAGCCTCAACGACCCGGCCAGTGGTGATTTCGAAGCTGCCGTCAAAACCTTCAGAGCCGACCGGAAGCAGCTCGAGGAACGCCAGAACAAGATCATGGAGCTGGTGCCGGCGCGCACGGATGCCGCCCGCGATATCCTCAAGGGTGTTGTCGAAGTCGAAGAGATCGGCAATCAGGTCATCGCCCTCATGCAGGCAGGGCAACGCGCCGAAGCGCAGCAGATGGCGCTCAACGTGCTTCGAAAAATTGCCGAAGTCTCGCCAAAGATCAGCGCTGGCAATGAGCAGCTCATCCAGGTCATGAATGAGGGGAGAGAGCGCCTCACAGCCAGCACCAATACGACGATCTGGACGGGTTTGATTACGCTCGCGCTCGTTTCTCTGGCTGTGATCGCACTTGGCCTGCTTGTTTCCTCCCGAGGCATCACCACCCCGATTGCGCGGCTTCGTGCACGCATGGAATCGCTGGCGGCGGGTGATACGGCGAGCGAAATCGCCGGAATGGATCGCAGGGATGAAGTTGGCCAGATGGCCGCCGCCGTTCAGGCATTTCGCGAAGGCGCAATCGAGCGCCTCCGGCTTGAGAATGAAACGGAGGCCAACCGGTCGACTTCGGAAAAGGACCGGATCGAGCGCGAGAAACAGAAGGCCAGGGAAGCTGCCGATGTACAGTTTGCCGTCGACAATCTTGCCACAGCCCTTTCGAAGATTGCCCAGGGCGACGTTACCTACCGGATCGTTCAGCCATTCGTCTCCGGCCTTGACGGTATCCGTGGTGATTTCAACCGGGCTGCGGAGCAGTTGCAGTCGACCTTGAGCCAGGTGGCGCAGAACGCACGCGGCATTGATGCCGGCGCCAACGAGATCAGGTCTGCGGCAGACGATCTGGCGAGACGCACGGAGCAGCAGGCCGCCGCCGTTGAAGAGACTGCGGCTGCGCTGGAAGAGATCACCACGACGGTGAAAGACGCCACGAAACGGGCGCAGGAAGCGGGTCACCTCGTCGGCCGCGCAAAAGTCGGCGCTGAAAAGTCCGGGGAGGTGGTGCAGCAGGCCGTCGCGGCAATGGAGCAGATCGCGACATCCGCCAATGAGATTTCCAACATTATCGGCGTGATCGACGAGATCGCGTTCCAGACCAACCTTCTGGCGCTGAATGCGGGCGTTGAAGCAGCCCGTGCGGGAGAGGCGGGCAAGGGTTTTGCCGTTGTCGCGCAGGAGGTTCGCGAACTGGCGCAGCGCTCCGCCGGTGCCGCCAAGGAGATCAAGAACCTGATCACGACATCGAACGGTCAGGTTCAGCAGGGTGTACAGCTGGTTGGCGAAACCGGCAGGGCGCTGGAACTGATCGTGACGGAGGTGAAGGAAATCAACCGGCACGTTGCGGCCATCGCGGAATCGGCGCAGGAGCAATCCTCAGGTCTTCAGCAGATCAATACGGCCGTGAACCAGATGGATCAGGACACCCAGAAGAACGCCGCCATGGTGGAAGAAAGCACTGCCGCCAGCCACGGCCTTGCGCGCGAGGCGTCTTCGCTGAACGGGCTCATCGCCCAGTTCAAACTGTCGGAAGGTTCGTTCAGCGAGGCCGCTGCGCCAGTGCGTTCGGCTTCACCTGCCGACAGGCCCGCTCGTTCTCCCGCCCGCGCCCTGGGCGGCAGGATCAAGGCTGCGTTTTCCGGCAATGCGGCACTGAATACCGCGGCGGATAATTGGGAGGAGTTTTGATCCCTGTCCCGCTCTTATGCCGGCCTCAGCTGAGGGACTGAAAGCACCGCTTTGAACATTGGCACCGGGGATCGGAGGTTTTGGAACCTGATCCCCGGTGTTCTGCTTTTGGGCGACATGAGCCCGGAACTGCCATCCATCTATGCGCTTGCATGGTGGTCAAGCCGGCTGGGGCTTCACCGGTTTTCAGGTCTGCTCGCGAGCGAAAGTCAGACGTCCAGGTAGGACAAAATGGTTGCAGCGACGTCAGACGCCTCCTGCGTCTCACTCGAAGCGTTCGCTGATGTGTCGGTCCCGGCCGCACTGTCCGGGGTCGCAGCCTGCTGCTCGGTGGTTGAGATGAAGGAGGCGATATCCTGCACGGAGCTGTTTGTGGGCTTTGCGCTATTTAATGCCGTAACCTGCGCCGAGGTCATGGCGGCGATCTGACCTGGCGTGAAGGCGGCCGCCTGGGATGTTGTCAAGGCAGCGAGCGTACCGGTGCTCAATCCCGAGATCGCGCTCGAACTCAAGCTAATGATCTGCTCGGTGGAAAATGTTGTGAGGTCGTCGCCGCCAAGCGCGGCTGCCTGCATCGCATTGAGGGCGCTGACCTGGGACAGTGACAGCGCTCCGATTTGCGCAGATCCCATTGCCGCCATCTGGCCGTAGCTCAGCGAGGCCACCTGGCTTGTCGTCAAGGCGGCGATCTCCTGAGGCGACAGGGACGCTACAACGGCGGTGGACAACCCCCTGATCGCCGTCGAATTGATGGCAGCAAGCTCGCCGGTCGAGAATGTTGCCAGATCTTCAGTCGTCAACCCCGCAAGTCCGGCCGAACTTAATGCGGTGATCTGGCTTGTAGAGAGTGCTTCGATCTGATCCCTGCCAAGGGCGTTGATCTGATCGCCAGTCAATCCGGCGACGCCAGCCGTACTGAGGGCTGCGACCTCAGCGGTGGAAAGAGCGGCGATAAAGCCCGTGGACAGTCCCTTTATCGCGCTTGAGCCGATCGCGGCGAGTTCTTCTGTCGAGAAGGTTTCCAGCATCTCCGCAGACAGGCCCTTGAGTGCATCCGAATTCAACGATGCGATCTGACGGGTGGATAATGCCTGAACCTGTTCAATGCTCAACGCGCCGGTCTGCGCGCTGCCAAGGCCTGCGATCGCCTTGGCGTCCAGAGCAGCTATCTGGTTTACGGAAAGGGAGGCGATGTCGGCCGTATCCAAAGCCGCAACCTGTTTGGAGGTGAGGGCGGCGATCTGGGCATTGGTCAGCGCGTTCACCTGACCGGTGCCGAGGGCGGCGATCTGGTCCGTGGTCAGGCCCGGCATTGCCGCCGCACCCAAGGCTGCGATCTGAGCTGTCGTCAGCGAAGCGATCGTTGCTGCCGACAGGCCCGAGACCGCACTCGAGCTGATGGCAGCCAGCTCAGCGGCGGTGAATGTATCGAGATCATCGGCGCCAAGGGCCGCAATCTGTTTCGAACCGAGAGCACCGATCTGAGCGCTGGTGAAGGCCTCGACCTGAGCGGTGTTGAGGGCCGTGATCTGATCAGCGGTCAGGCCTGCCGCGCCCGCCGTGCTGAGGGCCACGATCTGGGCTGCTGAAAGCGAGGCGATGCCGGCTACGCTGAGAGCCGCAACCTGCTTGGAGGTGAGGGCGCCGACCTGGGCGCTGGTGAGGGCCTCGACCTGGGTGATGCTGAGTGCCGCGATCTGGTCGGTGGTCAGGCCGGGTAGCGCCGCCGTGCCCAGGGCCGCGATCTGAGCTGTCGTCAGCGAAGCGATTGCAGCCGTCGACAGGCCCGAGATTGCACTCGAGCTGATGGCAGCCAGTTCGGCGGCGGTGAATGTATCAAGATCATCGGCGCTAAGCGCCGCAATCTGTTTTGCGCTGAGAGCACCGATCTGAGCACTGGTGAGGGCCTCGACCTGAGCGGTGTTGAGGGCCGCGATCTGGTCAGTGGTCAGGCCCGTTATGCCCGCCGTGCTGAGAGCGGCTATCTGGGTTGCCGAAAGCGAGGCGATGCTGGCCACGCTGAGAGCGGCAACCTGTTTGGAGGTGAGGGCGCCCACCTGGGTACTGATCAGGGCGTCCACCTGATCACTGGTCAGGACGGCGACCTGTCCGGTGTTCAGTCCACCAATGCCGGCCGTGCTCAACGCTGCGATCTGAGCCGTGGTCATCGACGCCACGGTTTCCGCTGACAGACCTGGGATGGCATTCGAACTGATCGCCGCGATGTCCTTGGTCGAGAACGTTGCTATGTCATCCGTACTCAAGACTGCAATCTGTTTCGAGCTGAGAGCACCGACCTGGATATCGGTCAGGGCCTCGACCTGCGTGGTGTCGAGGGCCGCGATCTGATCAGTGGTCAGGCCCGTTATACCGCCGGTGCTGAGGGCGGCGATCTGGGCCGCCGAAAGCGAGGCAATGTCAGCCACGCTGAGAGCCGCAACCTGTTTGGAGGTGAGCGCAGCAATCTGGGTATTGGTCAGAACGTCCACCTGATCGCCAGTCAAGGCGGCGACCTGTCCCGTGCTCAGCGCGCCGATGCCGGCCGTACTCAGCGCGGCGATCTGCGCTGTTGTCAGCGACGCTATGGTTTGCGTTGACAGGCCCGGGACCGCATTCGAACTGAGCGCGGCAATGTCTCTGGTCGAGAACGTTGCGATATCGTCTGCGCCCAGGGCCGCTACCTGCGTCGAGCTGAGTGCGCCGACCTGGGCGCTGGTCAAGGCCTCGACCTGAGCGGTACTCAAGGCGGCGACCTGCCCGGTGCTCAGTGCGTCAATGCCCGCCGTGCTCAGCGCTGCAATCTGGGCTGTCGTCAGCGACGCCATGGTTTCCGTTGATAAACCCGCGACCGCATTCGGACTGATCGCGGCGATGTCCTTGGTCGAGAATGTTGCAATGTCGTCCGCGCTCAAGGCCGCTATCTGTTTGGAGCTGAGAGCGCTGACCTGGGCGGTGGTCAAGGCCTCGACCTGGGCGATGCTCAGGGCGGCGATCTGCACGGTGCTCAACGCAGCGATGCTTTGCATATTCAGGGCGGCAATCTGGGCTGTCGTCAGGGAGGCGATGGTCTCCGCCGACAATCCTGAGATCGCACTTGAACTGATCGCGGCGATGTCCTTGGTCGTGAATTTCGCCAGATCGTCCGTTCCCAGCTGCGCAATCTGTGTGGAGCCGAGATTGACGATCTGCGCACTCGTCAGGGCTTCAGCCTGGCTGGTGCTGAGGGTCGCCAGTTGCTGCGAGCTAAGTCCCGCAATGCCCGCAGCGCTCAGGGAGGCAATCTGGGCGGTTGAAAGAGCGGCTATGTCGTCTGTACCAAGGGTGGCGACCTGTGCCGCGCTCAGCCGCCCCATCTGCTTGGTCGACAGTCTGGAAACCTGATCGGTGCTGAGGGCGGCGATCTGGCTGCTCGAAAGTCCGACGATGCCAGAGGTGCTCATTGCCGCGAGCTGGGCGACGGAAAGCGATGCGATATTGTCCGTGCTCAATGCCGCAATCTGTCCCGAGCTGAGAGCTCCGATCTGGACGGTGGTCAAGGCCGAGAACTGATCGATGCTGAGGGCTGCAATCTGATCCGTGGTCAGACCCTTGACGCCCGCAGCACTCAACATGGCTGTTTGGTTGGTGGACAAGGCGGTCACATCGTTGCCGAGAGCGGCGACCTGTGCTGCGCTCAATGCCTTGATCTGCGCGGCGGATAGAAGGCTGACCTGATTGCCGCTCAGGGCTTCGATCTGGTCGGAGGTCAGGCCGGTAATAGCACTGGTGCTCAGGGCACCGATCTGAGCCGTGGTAAGGGCTGCGATAACATCCGTGTTCAGGCCCGGCATGGCTCTATTGGTGATGGCTGCGATATCGGCGGTCGAGAATGTCGCCAGATCTTCAATGCTCAGGGCCGCAATTTGCGTTGAACTCAGTGACTTCACCTGTGTCGGCGACAGGGCCTCGACCTGGCCGGTGCTCAATGCTTCGACCTGATCGGCCGTCAGGCCGGCGATGGCGCTGGTGGTCAGGGCTGCGATCTGGGCGGTGGTCAGCGCCGCGATTGCGTCCGTGCTGAGGCCGGCCATGGCCTTACTCGTGATCGCCGCAATATCGGCGGTCGAGAATGTTGCTATGTCCTCCGCGCTCAGAGCCGCAAGTTGTACCGAGTTCAGCAGCTTCACCTGCGCCGAGGACAGGGCTTCGACCTGCTGGGTACTAAAGGCTTCGATCTGATCGGCGATCAGGTTTGCGATCACCCCTGTGTTGAGGGCGGCAATCTGAGCGGTTGACAGGGCCTCGATCTGAGCAGCGCTCAGGGCCTGGAATTGCGCGACGCCAAGCGCGTTCATCTGGGCCGTCGTCAATGCGGCGACCTGATCTCTGGTAAGCGCGCCGATCGTCTCCGTGCCCAGACGTGGCATGGCTTTGGCGGTAATCTCCGCGATATCGGCGGTTGAGAATGTCGCTATATCCTCCGCACTCAGGGCCACGAATTGTGCCGCACTCAACGATCTCACCTGTGCCGGTGACAGGGCTTCGACCTGGCTCGTGCTTAAGGCGGCGATGTGCGTTGTTTTGAGCGCGGCAATCTGAGCCGTCGTCAATGCGGCGATCTGGGCGGTGCTCAGGCTTTCGATATGGTCGATTGTCAGACCCGCAATCGCACTTGCATTGAGGGCGGCGATCCGATCAGGCGCAAACTCTGCGATTGCTTCGGTGCTGAGGCCCGGCATGGCTTTGACGGTAATCGCCGCGATGTCGGCGGTGGAGAATGTCGCTATGTCATCTGTGCCGAGGGCCGCGAGTTGCATCGAGCTCAACACCCTGACCTGTGCCGGCGTAAGGGCTTCGGCCTGATCCGGGCTCAGGACCGCGATCTGGTCGGTTGTCAGGCTTGCAACGGCGCTTGTGCTCAGGGCCGCGATTTGATCCGGGGTCAGACCTGCAATCACTTCCGTGCTCAGGCCCGGCACGGCTCTGTTCGTGATCGCGGCCATATCAGCGGTTGAGAATGTTGCGATATCTTCCGCGCTCAGGGCGGCAATTTGCGTCGCACTGAGGGCGCGCACCTGAGATGAGGTCAAAGCCTCCGCTTGATCGGTCGTCAGGGCCTGAAGCTGGGTGGTGGTGAGCGCAGAAACCTGGCTCGAATTCAGACTTTTAATGGCGTATTGATCGAGAATATTGAGTTGATCCAGCGTCAGGCCAACGATGGCGACCTGCGAAATGGCGCTCAACTGTTGCGAGTTGAGGACTTTGACATCCTCTACATCCAACGCCGCGATCTGAGCCGACGAGAGCGCTTTGATCTGCGTTGTGGAAAGCGACGCCACGTCGTCGGTTGTCCAGGCTGCGACCGCCTCTGTCGAAAGATATCTGATCTGATTGACATTCAGGGAAGAAATGATCGACGTCATGTCTGAAAAATCCTAAAGTCCAAGCTTAACAGGTGGATTTTCCGCCCAAGCCCCCCCAAAGGGGCATCGGTTATTCGGGTCCACCATTTTTCAGATGTTGATTACGCAATCGGGCTTGCCTGAACCTGAAGTTGCTACGTCTCAGCCGATCTCCCTTTGCGATACTTGTCTTTAACGCCGCCGGCGAGGGACGTTATGCCGTCGCGGCAAAACGTCGGCGAGCTCCGGTAAAGCCGGCGCGTGTTATGGAGAAGAACGCGACAGATCCGTTTCAGACGGGCGAATGCAGAAATGCCGGCATGGGTGCGCCCTCCGATTGTCTGGCGAGATAGAGGCGGGCGGTATCGAGCGCCTCTCGAATGGTCGCATCCATGTCGAGATAACGATAGGTCCCCAGCCGTCCGACAAAGGTTACCGACGCTTCCCGTTCGGCACGCGCCACATATTCGGCAAGCTGTTCTTTGTCTTCGACCAGCCGGATGGGATAATAGGGAATGTCCTGTGGGCCGCATTCATGGGAGAACTCCCTGTAGCAGACGGAGCCTGCATGTTCCTCCCACGGAGAAAAGTGCTTGTGTTCGGTGATGCGGGTAAAGGGTACCGCAACATCGCCATAGTTCATCACCGCGCAGCCCTGGTAGTCGCCGTCATAGGTGAAGCGTTCGAAGTTCAGCGTCCGGTATGCCAGGCGGCCGAATTCGAAGTCGAAATAACCGTCAAGCGGACCGGAATAGAAAACGTGCCCGGAGGCGGGCGCCTCGGTGCGCTGGAAATGTGTGCCAAGCCTGACGGTGATGTTCGGATGATCGAGGATGCGCTCGATCATGTCCGTATAGCCGGTTTCCGGCATGCCCTGATATTTGTGGAAGAAGTAGTTGTCGTCATAGTTGAAGCGCACCGGCAGGCGCTTCAGGATCGAGGCAGGCAGCTCTGTCGGCGAGCAGCCCCATTGCTTCTCGGTATATCCCTTGAAGAAGGCTTCATAGAGATCGCGGCCGACGAAGCGTAGCGCCTGCTCCTCAAAGGTCTGTGGGTCGGTAATCGACTTGTCGGCCTTTTCCTCGATGAAGGCCCGGGCTTCATCGGGTCGGAAATTCTTGCCGAAAAACTGGTTGATCGTATGCAGATTGACCGGCAGCGAATAGACGCGCTCGCCGCTCGTCGTCTTGACGCGGTTCTTGTAGGGCATGAACGTCTGGAAGCCGTTCACATAGTCCCAGACTTCCTTGTCGTCGGTATGGAAGATATGCGGACCGTAAACATGCACCATGACGCCAGTCTCACTGTCGCGTTCGGTGTGGCAATTGCCGGCAATGTGATCGCGGGCGTCGACGATGTCGACCATATGGCCTGCCAGTGCAAGCTCCCGGCCAATGACTGCGCCGGAAAGCCCGGCGCCCACAATGACAATTCTTTCGTCCGCGAACATTGATAATCAGTCCTGTTCATACGTCGCCCGGCGGGCGGTCAAGATTTGCATCGAAGAGCTGCCGTGCAGCGCGTGCCCCGGCCGGTCGAGAATAGTCCGCGCTCAGTTATCCGGTTTCTGCCAGAGGCGACGGTCATAGGGAATTGGCGCATAGTCGTGCCACTGGGTAAGCTTCTTGAGGTAGCGGTTGCGGTAGCTCTGCTCGTCTTCAAACTCTATGTTCTCGAATACGGCTTCCGCGCCCAGTTCGTAATAGAGATCGAGATTGCTGAGATCCGGCACCGGTGTCTCGCCGCGCTCACATTCGCCCTGCATCTGCCAGAACAGCTCTTCCAGACGTTGCGCCAGAGCGGGGATATCGCGCAATACGCTGGTGTCGCGCTGCCGGGCGATCGATTCTCTAACCTCCAGAAGGCTCTTCCGGTCGCGTTCGAAACCGATGGCGCGGGCGACATAATCTTCCGGCGAAGAACAAATCATTTCCGGAACACCCGCAGCAGTGACGATGCTGCCGCAGAAGCGCGCAGCAAATGTCTTGCCGGACATGGTGAGGACGGGCAGGCCGGATGTTATCGCATCCGCGGCTGTGGAGTGAGCGCCATAAGGGAACGTATCCAGAAACAGATCGGCGACGCCGATACGGGCAATATGTTGCGGGTTCGGGACCTTCGGCGCAAATACGAGCCGTTCCGGTGCGATGCCACTTTTTTCTGCGATGCCTTGCAGGCGTTGATTGACATCTTCATCGCCCGCCAGCAGCCACAACAGGCTGCCCGGCGTTTCAGACAGGATCGTCATCCATCGCGCAAAGCAGCTTTCGGTAATCTTCTGCATTCCGTTGAAGCTGGCATAAACGAATGCATCCTCCGGCAGTCCGACCTCGGCCCGGCTTGGCCGGGCGGCGATTAGGCGCTTGCGGTCAAGCGGCTGGTCACAGGCGATGCGCAGGACCTTTTCGGAGTAATAGATGTCGTTCTCCGGCGGGATCATGTAGCCGTCAGAGATCAGGTATTGATGGAAGGGGCTTCCCATCGATCCGGGATAGCCGCAGAAACTGACGATAACAGGCGCGGGACGATAGGCGAAGATCTTCGTGCGAGCGTCCTTGGTGTAGCCATTCACGTCGATCAGGATATCAATGTCGTCGGAAATGATCTGCGATGCCGCCGCGGCATCGTCGAGGCCATGGATATCCCGCCAGCAATGAACCGCCGCCTTGATCCGCTCCTGCGTGCTGTCAGTGTTGCGGACGTTACCGCAATAATAGGCGAAAACCTCAAGGCTGTTCTTGTCATGCAACTCCAGAACCTCGCAAAGAGCGAAGCCCACGGCATGGTCGCGAAGATCCGACGAGAGGTAGCCGACGCGCAGCCGCTCACCGGTCCCGGACTTCTGCTTCGGTGATCTGCGTGGAAAACGGCTTAGGTCCGGGCGCGTGCCGACCACCGTTTTGCTATAGCGATATGCCTTGGCCAGCTGGAACATCGGATCGTCGGCGTAACAGCTCAGCGTCAGCGACGACATGGCGTCGAGCATCTTGCGGGCAGGGACGTGGTTCGAGGGCGCAAGCACCGGCCATTTGCACTGCCGCTGCCGCAATGACACCCAGTGCTGGCCTGCTTCCGGCAATTCCGGCCGCAGCTCGAACGCCTGCAGCAAGGCGGTCTCAGCGTCATCAAGCTTTCCAGCGCCTTCGAGGACCCGGCCGATGTTCTGCAGGGCCATATGCCGATGGCCCACCGCTTCGGCGTCGAGATGTTTCGTCATCTCCGCATAGTGCGACCACTGTTCCACTGCCTGGCCGATCAACCCGCTGTCTTCAAGGACACGGCCGAGATTGATATGGCCGGGAGCGAATTGCGGATTGGCCTTCAAACAGGCGCGGAATGCCTGTACGGCGCCCGCGCGGTCGCCGAGCTGGCTGAGCGCGACGGCATAGTTGAAATAGGCAAGATGAATGACGGGATTGTTGTCGTTGAATGCGACCCAGGTCTTGTAGAGTTCCACAGCAGCGGCTCGTTGGCCGGCGGCATTGAGCGCCTCGGTCACGCTCAGCAGATCCATGAGACTTAACCGTTGGTTCCGCGCAAGATCAAGTGCGCTGGGAGCGGTGTCGTCATTTGAAGGAGAGACGTGGTTGGCGGTCATGACATCCTGCGGCAAGGCGACAAAGGGTCGAAGATAAAAACGGCCTGTTGATGGGCCGTATTTAGCTATCGCAGGTAACTTGCCCGTGGCTGGATGTGTTTGAGGCGGGGTTGCGTGTCCAGATCAGCCAGCGGCCCGGCGGGGCGAAGGTTTCTCCCAGTCAGGCGCCGGCTTCTGAGGCGTTGATGCTGTCGTGCCGCAATAAGGATCACTCACATGTCTAGCGACGGGAATGTTTCATCCTGTAGCTCGCCAGAGCGATTGACGGGTTTATCCTATAGACACTGTCGAAGTCTTCGTCTGTGAAGTATTGGTATGAATGTGCGACATATTCCCGGAAAAGACCGTGCAGGTCCTCCCGCATCTGCTTGGCCGCCCATTCCAGCAGACCTGCCTTGAAGACGATGAAGATCGGGTAATATTTTGCCCTGAAGATCGGATTTTCCAGGAAAAGCTTTTCGGTGTCTTTCAGCGCCGCGAACATTTCAAGTCGGCGCTCGTCGAAAGTGCTCGTATGCTGTTCCCGTCCCGGGATGAGGCGATGTGTTGTCAGGCTGCTGTTAATGGCCAGAAAGCGCCCGGCATTCATATAGGCCGCCCAATGCGGCAGGATGTCTTCGTTGATCCGCGCCGTGGAGAAGCGCCATTTCGTCTGGTGAATGAAAGATGTCCGCAGTATCTTGTTCCACGGGTAGTTGATCGTCACCAGGAATTGCGCGGTCGAGTCGAGATCGATCATGGCGCTGTCGCGACTACCGAGGACGCTATCCCAGATATTCTTGTCGATAGGCGCCATTTCGCCAGGAGCGCCACCGGCCGTTCTCAGCACGCTATATCTGAATGCCGCGACATCGATATTCGTCTCGTCCATCAGGGGCAGAACGGTATCGACGGCTCCCTCATGCAGGAGGTCGTCAGCATCGTGAAACAGGCAATATTCGCTGTCGATTGTCGCCAGCGCCCTGTTGCGGGCGACGCCCGGGCCGGTGTTCGTCTCGCTGCGCATCAGCCTTATATTGGCGTGCCGCGCCATGTATTGCTCAACGATGTCGCAGGTATTGTCGGTGGAGGCATCGTCGACAACGACGATATCCATTTCGGTTTCATTACGCAGAACACTGTCGAGTGTCTCGCCGATAAGACTGGCCATGTTGAAGGCCGGAACGATGATGGATATTTTTGCCATGACAGAGACTGAATGTCCTTCTGGGGCATTCTGCAATTAAAATGTTACGACGCGGCCCTGAGCCGCGTCGTAGGTTTTCTGGTCGTTTAAGTCTTATACTGCCTTGTAGGCTTTGATGACCGCCTCGACCTGTGCATCGTTCATGACCTTGAGCTGCTGGGGCGAGAGAGCGCCGGCCTGGGCGCTGTTCAGACCACCAATGGCAGCTGTGGAGAGACCGGCGACGGCATTTGCGCTGATTGCTTTGATCTCATCGGTCGAGAACAGTGCCAGTTCGCTGCTGTTCAGGGTCGCGATCTGTGCGGAGCTGAGGCCGGAAACCTGATCGGAGTTGAGGGCCTTGATCTGGTCGGTCGACAGGGCCGCGAACTGTGCCGAAGAGAGCGCTGAGGCCTGTGCTTTGCTCAGGGCGGCGACGTTATCGGTGCTCAGCTTGCTGGCATCGAGGCCTGCGAGTGCCTTGGTGCTGATGGCCTTGACCTCGTCGGTCGAGAAGGTGGCAAGGCTATCAGAGGACAGGGCGCCAAGCTGTGCCGAAGACAGGCCAGCGATCTGCGTCTTTGTCAGTGCCGCGGCGTTTGCGGTGCCGAGGCCCGCGAGCGCCGCCGCGGAAAGACCGGCGATGGCATTGGCGCTGATGGCCTTGATCTCGTCGGTCGAGAAGAGTGCCAGTTCGCTGCTGTTCAGGGTCGCAACCTGTGCGGAGCTGAGACCGGCGACCTGATCGGAGCCGAGGGCCGTGATCTGATCGGTCGAGAGAGCTGCGAACTGCGCCGTGGAAAGTGCTGCGGCCTGTGTTCTGCTCAGGGCGGCGATGTTACCGGTGCTCAGCTTGCTGACGTCGAGGCCTGCCAGTGCCTTCGTGCTGATGGCCTTGACTTCATCGGCGGAGAAGGTGGCAAGGCTGTCGGAAGACAGGGCGTTGAGCTGTGTCGAAGACAGGCCGGCGATCTGCGTCTTGGTCAATGCCGCAGCGTTTTCGGTGCCGAGACCGGTCAGGGTAAGACCGGCGATGGCATTGGCGCTGAGAGCCTTGATCTCGTCGGTCGAGAACAGCGCCAGTTCGCTGCTGCTTAGGGTGGCGACCTGTGCGGAGCTGAGGCCGGCAACCTGATCGGAGTTAAGGGCCTTGATCTGATCGGTCGAGAGAGCTGCAAACTGCGCCGAGGAAAGCGCTGCGGCCTGCGTTCTGCTCAGGGCGGCGATGTTGCCAGTGCTCAGCTTGGTGACGTCGATGCCAGCGAGTGCCTTGGTGCTGATGGCCTTGACTTCATCGGCGGAGAAGGTGGCAAGGCTGTCGGAAGACAGGGCGTTCAGCTGTGTCGAAGACAGGCCGGCGATCTGCGTTTTTGTCAGAGCGGCGGCGTTTTCGGTGCCGAGACCAGCCAGGGTAAGACCGGCGATGGCATTGGCGCTGATGGCCTTGATCTCGTCGGTCGAGAAGAGTGCCAGTTCGCTGCTGTTCAGGGTCGCAACCTGGGCGGAGCTGAGACCGGCAACCTGATCGGAGTTGAGGGCCTTGATCTGATCGGTCGAGAGAGCTGCGAACTGTGCCGAGGACAGTGCCGAAATCTGCGTCCTGCTCAGGGCGGCGATGTTGCCAGTGCTCAGCTTGCTGGCATCAAGACCGGCGAGGGCTCTGGTGCTGATTGCCTTGACTTCATCGGCGGAGAAAGTGGCAAGGTTGTCGGAGGAGAGGGCGCCAAGCTGTGCCGAAGACAGGCCGGCGATCTGCGTCTTGGTCAGTGCCGCGGCGTTTTCTGTACCGAGGCCAGCAAGTGCTGCGGCGGAAAGACCGGCGATGGCGTTGGCGCTGATGGCCTTGATTTCGTCGGAGGAGAACAGAGCCAGTTCGCTGCTGCTCAGGGTGGCGACCTGTGCGGAGCTGAGGCCGGCGACCTGATCGGAGGTAAGGGCCTTGATCTGGTCGGTCGAGAGAGCTGCGAACTGCGCCGAGGAAAGCGCTGCGGCCTGCGTTCTGCTCAGGGCGGCGATGTTGCCAGTGCTCAGCTTGGTGACGTCGATGCCAGCGAGTGCCTTGGTGCTGATGGCCTTGACTTCATCGGCGGAGAAGGTGGCAAGGCTGTCGGAAGACAGGGCGTTCAGCTGTGTCGAAGACAGGGCGGCGATCTGAGACTTTGTCAGAGCGGCGGCGTTTTCGGTGCCGAGACCAGCCAGGGTAAGACCGGCGATGGCATTGGCGCTGATGGCCTTGATCTCGTCGGTCGAGAACAGAGCCAGTTCGCTGCTGTTCAGGGTCGCAACCTGTGCGGAGCTGAGACCGGCGATCTGATCGGAGTTGAGGGCCTTGATCTGATCGGTCGAGAGAGCTGCGAACTGTGCCGAGGACAGTGCCGAAATCTGCGTTCTACTCAGGGCGGCGATGTTGCCAGTGCTCAGCTTGGTGACGTCGAGGCTGGCGAGGAGCTTGGTGCTGATGGCCTTGACTTCATCGGCGGAGAAGGTGGCAAGGCTGTCGGAGGACAGGGCGTTCAGCTGCGTCGAAGACAGGGCGGCGATCTGAGACTTTGTCAGAGCGGCGGCGTTTTCGGTGCTGAGGGCAGCAAGTGCAGCCGCAGAAAGGCCGGCAATTGCATTGGCGCTAATGGCCTTGATTTCGTCGGTCGAGAACAGAGCCAGTTCGCTGCTGTTCAGGGTTGCAACCTGTGCGGAGTTGAGACCGGCGACCTGAGCCGAGTTAAGAGCCTTGATCTGGTCGGTTGAGAGGGCGTCGATCTGGCTGGTGTAAAGTGCCGTAACCTGAGACGCCGACAGGCCGCTGATCTGAGCTGAGCTCAGTTTTGCGATCTGGGTCAGGGTCAGTCCCTTAAAGGCGCTTACCGAAATGGCCCGGAGGTCTTCAGAGCTGAAAAGCGCAAGGTTATCTGTGCTCAAAGAGGCGATCTGAGACGACGAGAGGGCCTTGATCTTGGTGCTGTCAAGGGCATTCACGTCTTCTGAGGTTAGGCTGGCAATGGTGGACGTGGAAAGCTTGGAAATCTGCACAGCAGACAGTGAGGAAAGAATCGAAGTCATGAACGTGTCCTTTACCGAATGGCGACTGGTCACGCCTATCTGCCGCCAGACACTGCCCATGATGACAGCGGTCCGACATCCGCAAATAAAGCGAAATTGTGGAGAACATGGCTCATGTGAACCTGCGCTGGAAAGGCATCATGCAATTCGAGCCGGAGAAGGGGGCCCGGATTTTCCACGCTAGCTTGTGCGAATGCCGCTTAATAATTTCCGCCGCTTAACATCTTCGCGACGTGCGTGTCATATCAGGCGAACATTTAAAGCCTAGTTAATATTTGGAGGGGGCGCGTTTATTCTTGATGTTTGCGTATCTTAGAGCTTTATAGAGTATAAAATTGCGAATCCAATTACCCAGTCGGTCGGTTTTCACTGCGGGAAACCAGATATGTCCGCGCTCGTATAAGTAGCGCCCGTTTGAGCAGGCGGGAGCGCAAGGGTTTAATGTTTATTGTCGGTCAAAACGGAACAACAATTCTTGTCGCAAGCTGATTCGCTGATGTAACGGGCGTCAGCCGCAGTCAATAATTTGCTTTGTCTCCTTTATATCGGGTGCCGTGAAGTTTATTTTTAGGGAGAGGAAGCTGTGATTTCCCGTTTCGTGGATATGGCAATGCTTTAGGCGGGCAGACGCGGGCCGCGATGATCCGCCACGAATGCCGGCCGGTTTGGGTTCAGGGCGGTTGTTCCGATAGGAGGTCAACCCTCCGTATCAGGCATGATGGCGCAGGGCGTCGATGATCACCTTCATCGCCGGAGACATCTGACGCCTGCTCGGATAATAGAGGTGATAGCCGGTGAAGGGCTTGCTCCAATTGTCCAGAACCGCCTGCAATCTCCCTTCAGCGATGTGCGCCTCGACGAGGTCTTCCGGAACGTATGCGATCCCGTAGCCTTTCATCGCGGCGTCGATCTGGGAGATCGAGGAATTGAAGCTTAGTTGTCCGTCAACCCTGACCCGCAGCTCCCGCCCGTCCTTTTCAAATTCCCAGGCGTAAAATCCACCCCAGGTTGCCTGACGTGTATTGATGCAGACATGGCCGACCAGATCCTGGGGTATGACAGGGATGCCGTGTCTGACGAAATAGTCTGGCGAAGCCACGGCTCTCAGACGCCAGTCCGGGCCGATCCGAACGGCGATCATGTCCCTGTCGACGCTCTCGCCCAGTCGCACGCCGGCGTCGAAGCGTTCCTCGACAATATTGCGCATGCCATTGTCGCTATAGAGCTCAATACGAATGTCGGGGTAGTTGGACAGAACGCGGCCCAGTTTCGGCCAGACGGTTGTTTGCAGGGCGTGATCGGACAGGGTGAGGCGCAAGGTGCCTGAGGGCTTTTCGCGAAAGGCGACGAGATCCGCCAGATCCGCCTCGATCCCCTGAAATCGCGGAGCGATAGATAAAAGCAGGCGTTCGCCGGCTTCCGTCGTGGCCACGCTGCGTGTCGTCCGCGTCAGCAGGCGCACGCCCAGCCGGGCTTCAAGCTGCTTGATTGTATAGCTCAATGTCGATTGCGATGTTCCGAGCGTCGCCGCAGCCTTCGTAAAGCTCCGCTCTTTGGCAACCTCCATGAACCAGAGGAGATCCTTCATATCCTCTCGCTGCATCAAAAACCTCCAATTAATATTGAATTTCGATAAGTCCATGCGAATTAGCACGGATTGTCCGCAAAGTCGCCCGGCAATATCTTCCCGCCATCGAAAGAAACCGGGATTTTAGTGGGATCTGGCGAATGACTCTCACCTATGACGAAAAGATGGGCAGCAGACATGCGGCATGGAGCGCCGTGTTTTGCATGACGCTCTGCGCCTTCGTGTTGATCGCCTCGGAATTCATGCCCGTCAGTCTGCTGACGCCGATCGCCGCCGATCTCGGCGTTTCAGAAGGTAATACGGGGCAGGCGATCTCCATCTCCGGCATCTTTGCGGTTATCACCAGCCTGTTGATTACCGGCCTGACCCGGCGGCTGGACCGGCGCGTTGTCGTGCTCGGCCTCACGGCGCTCTTGATGGTGTCCGGCATCGTGGTCACCCTTGCACCGTCTTTCCCGGTCTTGATGCTTGGCCGGGCATTGCTCGGAATTTCGATCGGCGGCTTCTGGTCGATGTCCACCGTGATCGTGATGCGTCTCGTCTCCCATGATCAGGTGCCGAAAGCACTTGCACTGCTGAATGCCGGCAACGCGGTTGCGGCAACGGTTTCCGCCCCACTTGGCAGCCTGCTGGGCGCCTATATCGGCTGGCGCGGCGCCTTCTTTCTGGTCGTGCCTATCGGCCTGCTTGCGCTCCTGTGGCAATGGATCGTCCTGCCGGAACTTCCGCCGCGCCGCGCCCGTGTATCCGCGAATGTCTTCAGGCTGCTTGGACGTCCAGCCGTCACGGCGGGCATGATCGCGATCCTGCTGTTGTTCATGGGTCAGTTCGCACTTTTTACTTATCTGCGGCCCTTTCTCGAGCAGGTCACGCGGGTCGAAATCACGATGCTGTCGCTGCTGCTGCTGATCATGGGATTGGCGGGGGCGGTCGGAACCTGGGTCGTCGGCCGGCTGCTGCAACACCGTCTCTTCAGCATTCTTGCGATCATTCCCCTGTTGATGGCCGGTATCGCGCTCTTCATGGTCGCCTTTGGCGACGCGAAACTTCCTGTCGCAGCCGCACTTGTCGGCTGGGGTTTCGTTGGAACCGCCGCACCCGTTGGCTGGGGCACCTGGCTGAGCCGCATTCTGCCTGATGATGCCGAGACCGGCGGCGGGTTGCAGGTTGCCGTCATTCAACTGGCGATCACGGCGGGGGCCTCGGTCGGCGGCATTTTATTCGACAGTTTCGGTTGGTGGTCGGCCTTCACACTGAGCGCATTGTTGCTCTGCGGTTCCTCGCTTGCCTCTTTTGTCGCCTGGCGGCTGGCGCGGAGGCGATCGTGAATGGTCGCCCGGCGGTTTTCGCCCGACGCATCCTGCTGGCGATGGCCGCCGCCTTCATCCTGCCCGGGCGAGCTTTCAGCAAAAGCGGGCCTAACAATCAGGAGAGGACCGATTTGAAGATCAAGCTGATTTTCGCAGAAAACACGATGATAGCGACGCTCTACGACAATCCGTCAGCCCGCGATTTCGCGTCCATGCTGCCGCTCGACGTCAGGATCGCTGACTTCGGCTCCAACGAGAAGATCGCCTATCTCCCTCGAAAGCTGACGGTCGAAGGCCACGGTCCGTTCGAAAACGAGCGACCTTACGACCTCTGTTATTACATGCCCTGGGGCAATCTCGCGATATTCTATGCCGACTACAGGCATCCCGGCCTCATCCGGCTGGGACGCTTCGATAAAGGCTATGAAGCGCTTCATATCCCCGGGGAATTTCCGCTGCGCATCGAACGCGTCCAATGAACCGAACCACAACAGGAGTTCCCAGCATGAGCAAGCCAGTCGAAACTGATGAAACCTGCAATACCGGCAGGCGCAACCTGATGAAGGCAACGGGCATCGCCGTCGCCGCAATGGGCATGGTGCCGATGGCGAGCGCGACGCAGGCTTTCGCCCAAACCTCTTCATGGGACAAGGTCTTCCCGAAGAGCGACAATGTCGATCACCAGAAGGTCTCGTTCAAGAACCGCTACGGCATTACCCTGGCAGGTGACCTCTACCTGCCAAAGAACCGCGAAAGTGCGCCTTTGGCCGCCCTTGTCATCAGCGGCCCCTTCGGTGCGGTAAAAGAACAGTCATCCGGTCTTTATGCGCAGACCATGGCGGAGCGTGGATTTGCCGCGCTGGCGTTCGATCCCTCCTATACCGGAGAAAGCGGCGGCGAGCCCCGGAACGTCGCCTCGCCGGATATCAATACCGAGGACTTCAGCGCCGCGGTGGATTACATCGGGCTGCAATCCTATGTGGATCGCGAGCGTATCGGTGTCATCGGTATCTGCGGCTGGGGCGGCATGGCGCTGAACGCTGTCGCGGCGGACAAGCGCGTGAAGGCGGTCGTGGCCAGCACCATGTATGACATGACGCGGGCCATGTCCAAAGGCTACAACGACAGCGTTACCCTCGAACAGCGCACACAGGCGCTGGAGCAGATGAGCCGGCAGCGCTGGCAGGATGCGGAAAAGGGAAGCCCCGCCTATCAGCCGCCTTATAACGATCTCAAGGGTGGCGAAGCGCAGTTCCTGATCGACTATCACGACTACTACCGGACGCCGCGCGGCTATCATGCGCGTGCTGTCAATTCCGGTAATTCCTGGACGCAGACGACACCCCTGTCGTTCATGAACATGCCGATCCTGACCTATATCGCCGAAATATCGCCGCGCCCGGTGATGTTCATCCATGGCGAGAAAGCGCATTCCCGATATTTCAGCGAGACAGCTTTCGCTGCCGCTGCCGAACCGAAGGAACTCGTGATCATTCCGGACGCCAACCATACGGACCTGTATGACCGCGCCGACAAAATCCCGTTCGACCGGATCGCCGCCTTCTTCAGCCAGCATCTGGCCTAGAGGCCCGACCATCAGAACGTTGCGGCAGCCCCGGCTATTGCCATTTCTTGCTGCCGCCACGCTAAGCCACGCATCAGGCCGACGCGCTCGTGCGCGTCGGCGGGGTCAAGGTCGCCGGCTCTAGTCCAGCATCACCATATGCGCCGGCAATTGTTCCTCGAAGAATTTCGAGAAGGTCGCGATACGGGGCGGCAGCGTCTGATAGGGCGGATAATAGAGCGTCAGCCAGAGTTCGGGCGGCGCCCAGCCGGGCAGGACATGAACGAGCCGGCCGCTATGGATATGCTCGGCGATATTAAATCCCGGCAGCATGGCCACGCCCGCGCCATCTGCCGCCATATCGGCCAGAACCTCGCCGCTATTGGCGCTGAATGCGCGGCCGGCCGAGATGGCGATGCTCGATCCGCCGTCTGACAGGACCCAGTTCTCCCGCCGGCTTTCACCGCTATAGGCAAGGCAATCGTCAGGGGTCAGTTCGCTTGGATGTTCCATCTGCGTGAAGCGGCTGCCCGGTGCCGCCACCAATATTCGCGGCACGGCCCTGATCTTGCGCCAGATGGTGAATTTGTCTGACGGGGCGGACGAGATGCGGATCGCCAGATCGTAGTCGTCATCCACGATATTGATCAGGCCGTCCGACAGGGAAATCTCGAAGCACATTTTTGGATAGAGTTCCCGGAAACCCGACAGGATCGGCGGCAGCACCGTCTTGCCAAGCCATGTCGGCGCGCTGATCCTCAGGCGCCCCTCATCGGCCTTATGGGCGTTGCGGACATCGCGCCGGGCGTTCTCAAGCGCCTCGACCGCCGGCTGGATCTGTGCGGCGAAGATGGCGCCGTCCGTCGTCAAGGAAACCTGTCGGGTGGTGCGGACAAACAACTGCACACCGAGATCGTCTTCAAGCGCGGCAATCGCACGGGTGACGGCAGCCGCCGTCATGCCCAGTTCACGGGCGACCTGCGCGAAGTTGCGCTTTTCGGCCGCCATCAGAAAGGTTTTCAGAGCTTTATGGTCGTTCATCTCTATTATTTCAAAAATCGCAATTCATTCGAGAGAAATATTGCAATTCCGCGATGCAATCAAGCGGGTTACATCTCTGTCCATCGAAACGGACACACCAACAACGAAAGGCGCCGCCGATGATCAAGGATATCAAGGGCCTGCACCACGTCACCTCGATGGCGTCGGATGCGCGGCAGAACAACAGTTTCTTCACCGATACGCTCGGCCTGCGCCGGGTCAAGAAAACCGTCAACTTTGACGAACCCAGCGTCTATCACCTTTATTACGGCGACGAAAATGGCACGCCCGGCACGGTCATGACCTATTTTCCCTTCGCCAACATGATGGCCGGCCGTCCCGGCGTCGGTGAGGTGGGCGAGACGCAGTTTTCCATCCCCGAGGGTTCGCTGGGCTTCTGGAAAGAGCGTCTGCTTGCCAAAGGTGCCGCCGGCCTTCAGGCCGACACGGTCTTCGGTGCTGAGCGCCTGCGCTTCACCGGTCCCGATGGCGATGGCCTTGCGCTGATCGAAACGGACAATGACGCCCGTGCCCCCTGGCTGGCCGAGGGCATTTCCGAAGACAGCGCCATACGTGGTTTCACCGGCGCGCGCTTCAATCTGAACGACACGGCCGCGACTGAGGAACTCCTTCGTTTCATGGGCTATGAACGGGCTGATGCTGAAGGCAATGTGACGCGCTTCATCATTCCCGGCGGCAACGGGGCCGACACGATCGATCTTGCGGCCCTGCCGAAGACGCCCTTTGCCCGTCCGGGGGCAGGTTCGGTCCACCATATCGCTTTCGCAGTCGAAAACCGCGAAAAGCAGCTGGAAGTGCGCAAGGCGCTGATGGATACGGGCTATCAGGTCACCCCCGTCATCGACCGCGATTATTTCTGGGCGATCTATTTCCGCACGCCGGGCGGCATTCTGTTCGAAGTCGCCACCAATGAACCCGGTTTCGACCGTGACGAGGATACCGCGCATCTGGGCGAAGCGCTCAAGCTGCCGAGCCGCTACGAGCCTTTCCGCAACCAGATCGAGGCCAACCTCGCTCCCCTTGCGGCATAAAGCGGGTCTCTGATCCGCATCCACTGACCAAAACAGATTTATACTTTTCAAGGCGGCTGCCCCTGCCGGGCAGCCGACCGGCGAAGCCTTCCTAGTTTCCACCGCCGTAGATCGGCAATCACCACCTGAACGGAGAACTGAAAATGTCCAAGCTCGAAGTCCTTACCCCCGCCAACAGCCAGCTCATCTTCATCGACCAGCAACCGCAGATGGCTTTCGGTGTGCAGTCGATCGATCGCCAGACCCTGAAGAACAATGTCGTCGGCCTCGCCAAGGCGGCAAAGATCTTCAACATCCCGACGACCATCACCACGGTCGAAACGGAAAGCTTCTCCGGTAACACCTTTCCGGAACTGCTCGCGGTCTTCCCGGAAAACGACATTCTCGAGCGTACCTCGATGAATTCCTGGGACGACCAGAATGTTCGCGATGCGCTGGCCAAGAACGCCGCCGGTGGCCGCAAGAAGATCGTCGTCTCCGGCCTATGGACGGAAGTCTGCAACACCACCTTCGCACTCTCGGCTCTCCATGATGTCGCGGACTATGAGATCTACATGGTGGCGGACGCCTCCGGTGGTACTTCTCTCGACGCGCATAAATATGCGATGGACCGCATGGTGCAGGCCGGTATCATTCCCGTGACCTGGCAGCAGGTGCTGCTCGAATGGCAGCGCGACTGGGCACGCAAGGAAACCTATGACGCCGTCACCGCGCTGGTGAAGGAACATTCTGGCGCTTACGGCATGGGCATCGATTATGCCGTCACCCATGTCCATGGCGGTGAAGAACGCGTGAAGCACGGCAAGCGCATCGGCCCCAACCCGGTCAAGAAATAAGCTTTCAACCACGCCGCACCGGCAGGATCGCCATCCAGTCCGGTGCGGCTTTCACCCATCGAGGAGGTTTCGATGAAAGTCTATCTTCTGTCCCTTGGCGCCGGTCTGCTGGTCGGCATAGTTTACAGCCTGCTTAATGTGCGTTCTCCCGCACCGCCCGTCATTGCTCTCGTCGGCCTGCTCGGCATATTGGTTGGAGAGCAGATCATCCCCCTCGCGAAGACGATCGTCGGCAAGGAGCCGGCCGTGGTTTCGTGGATCAACCAGATCAAGCCGCATATGTTCGGCCATATGCCGAAGGGTGGCGCTGAAACAACTGGCCTTGCCGAGGTCAAACAGCCTATCAACCGGGAGAGAAGCTGATGCCGACACGACGCACCTTTCTTGGCGCGGCTTCGAGCCTTGCCTTTCCGAATCTGTTTTCACCGGCTAAGGCCGCTGATCTCATCAAGACCGGAGGTTCTTCCATGCACCCAGATACGATCCTTCACAACGGCCGCGTCACGACGCTCGACCGCGGCAATCCGAATGCAACTGCAGTGGCCATCAAGGATGGCCTGTTTCTGGAAGTGGGAAGCGATGCCGAGGTTATGGCCCTTGCCGGGCCGGATACGAAGATCATCGACCTGAAGGGCAAGCGGGTTCTGCCCGGCCTGATCGACAACCACACCCACGTCGTGCGCGGCGGCCTGAACTTCAACATGGAACTGCGCTGGGATGGCGTGCGCTCGCTTGCCGATGCCATGGACATGCTGAAGCGTCAGGTGGCTATTACCCCGGCCCCGCAATGGGTGCGGGTCGTGGGCGGTTTCACCGAGCATCAATTCGTTGAAAAGCGCCTGCCGACCATCGAGGAAATCAATGCGGTGGCGCCGGATACGCCGGTCTTCCTGTTGCATCTTTATGACCGGGCGTTGCTGAACGGTGCAGCACTTCGCGCCGTCGGTTACACCAAGGATACGCCGAACCCGCCCGGTGGCGAGATCACCCGTGATGCGAATGGCAATCCGACCGGCCTGCTGCTCGCCAAGCCGAATGCCGGCGTCCTCTATTCGACGCTCGCCAAGGGGCCGAAGCTGCCTCTCGACTACCAGGTCAATTCTACCCGCCACTTCATGCGCGAGCTGAACAGGCTGGGTGTGACCGGCGTGATCGACGCGGGCGGCGGCTTCCAGAATTACCCTGATGATTACGAAGTGATCCAGAAGCTGTCGGATGAGAACCAGATGACGGTTCGGCTGGCCTACAACCTCTTCACCCAGAAGCCGAAGCAGGAGAAGGAGGACTTCCTCAACTGGACGTCATCGGTCAAATACAAGCAGGGTAACGACTACTTCCGGCACAATGGTGCAGGCGAAATGCTGGTCTTTTCCGCTGCCGATTTTGAGGATTTCCGCCAGCCACGGCCGGACATGCCGCCGGAAATGGAAGGCGAGCTTGAAGGCGTCGTCCGGATTCTGGCGGAAAACCGCTGGCCCTGGCGTCTGCACGCCACCTATGACGAGACCATTTCGCGGGCGCTGGATGTCTTCGAAAAGGTCAACCGGGATATCCCGCTCGAAGGGTTGAACTGGTTTTTCGATCATGCCGAAACCATCTCCGACCGCTCGATCGACCGCATCGCCGCGCTTGGCGGCGGCATCGCAACCCAGCACCGCATGGCCTATCAGGGCGAATATTTCGTCGAACGGTATGGCCAGGGCGTGGCGGAGGCCACACCGCCGATTGCGCGGATGCTGGAAAAGGGCGTGAACGTTTCGGCCGGTACGGATGCAACGCGCGTCGCCTCCTATAATCCGTGGGTGTCGCTGTTCTGGATGGTGACGGGCAAGACGGTGGGCGGCATGCAGCTTTATCCGCGCGCCAACTGCCTCGACCGCGAGACGGCGCTGCGCATGTGGACCGAAAAAGTCACCTGGTTCTCCAACGAGGAAGGCAAGAAGGGCCGCATCGAAAAAGGCCAGTTCGCCGATCTCGTGGTGCCGGACAAGGATTATTTCTCCTGCGCGGAGGATGAAATCTCCTTCCTTACATCCGAACTGACCATGGTCGGCGGCAAGATCGTCTATGGCGCCGGCGACTTCAGGACGCTGGATGAAAGCAATATTCCGCCGGCGATGCCCGACTGGTCGCCTGTGCGAACCTTCGGCGGTTATGCCGCCTGGGGTGAGCCGCAGGGTGCTGGAAAGAACTCGCTCAGACGGGCTGCGATCTCGTCCTGCGGCTGTGCCAGTGATTGCGGTGTGCATGGTCACGACCATGCCGGCGCATGGACGTCGAAACTGCCGATTGCCGATCTGAAGGGCTTTTTCGGCGCTCTCGGCTGCTCCTGCTGGGCGGTCTGAGGCTGATTGGCAAGATAAATCCAACGGGCAGTGGATTGCCGCTGCCCGTTGTCTGCGAAAGATCCGGCGATAAAAAGAATATTACAAAATTCGCAATTATATAGAAACTATTGATGCAATTGTTGGCGGTAATCCTTTGCGCCAATATCGCTCCATCACATGAACGCAGCGCCGCTCGAACCGACCGGCCAGATCGCAGGAGCAAAAAATGACCGAGCCATCTTCAACCCTTCGCCTTCGCGGCTTCCTCGCAAATGTCGTTGCCGCCCCCGCCACAAAGACCCTTGCGCTTCTGGCGCTTTGCTCGGCCTATATTCAGGGGCCGCTGACCAAGATCTTCGACTTCCCCGGCGCGATTGCCGAGATGAACCATTTTGGCCTTCAGCCGGCGGCCGCATTCGCCGTCGTCGTCATCCTGTTCGAACTCACCGCCTCCGCATTGGTGGTGTCGGGCTTCCTGCGTTGGGCCGGTGCTCTGGCACTTGCGGGCTTCACGCTTCTGGCCACCTTCATCGCTCTCCGCTTTTGGGAAATGGCGCCCGGCATGGACCGCATGATGGCCACCAACGCCTTCTTCGAGCATCTTGGCCTTGCCGGCGCCTTCATCATCGTCGCCGCAATCGATCTCACGAAAGGAACAGGCAAATGAGTGCCGCAAAATCCTCGGCGAGCAGCTTTGCTCCTCTTGCGCAACCAGTTTTCGCCGTCCTCTGGGCCGCGACGGTGCTCGGCAATACCGGCAGTTTCATGCGCGATGTCGCCAGTTCATGGCTGATGACCGATCTTTCGGCCTCGCCGGCGGCCGTCGCCATGGTTCAGGCGGCAGGGACGCTGCCGATCTTTCTTCTGGCAATTCCGGCCGGCGTGCTGACCGATATTCTCGACCGCCGCAAATTCCTGATCGCCGTGCAGCTGTTGCTGGCCTCCGTCAGCGTCACCCTCATGGTTCTGGCCCAAACCGGCCTGTTGTCCGTTAGCGCGCTGATCGGTCTCACCTTCCTCGGCGGCATCGGCGCCGCGCTGATGGGCCCGACCTGGCAGGCCATCGTGCCGGAGCTGGTGAAACGTGAGGATATCAAGAGCGCCGTGGCGCTGAACTCGCTCGGCATCAACATCGCCCGTTCCATCGGCCCGGCCGCCGGCGGCATCCTGCTCGCGGCCTTCGGGGCGGCCTTTACCTATGGCGCTGATGTCGCCAGCTATTTCGTGGTTATCGCCGCCCTTCTGTGGTGGCCACGGGCAAAGAACGCCAATGATGCACTGGCGGAAGGTTTCTTCGGCGCATTCCGGGCGGGCCTTCGTTATACCCGCGCCAGCAAGCCGCTGCATGTCGTCCTGCTGCGGGCAGCGATCTTCTTTGCATTCGCCAGTGCTGTCTGGGCACTGCTCCCTCTGGTCGCCCGGCAACTGCTCGGTGGAGATGCGAGCTTCTACGGTATCCTGCTCGGTGCCGTCGGTGCCGGCGCCATCTGCGGCGCGCTGGTCATGCCGAAGCTGCGCGAACGTTTCGATGCCGATGCCCTGTTGCTGGGTGCGGCTCTCACGACTGCGCTCGTCATGGCTGGACTGTCCTTCGCACCGCCAAAGTGGCTTGCCATCATCATCCTGCTGTTCCTCGGTGGGGCATGGATCACGGCGCTGACGACGCTGAATGGCGCAGCCCAGGCAGTTCTGCCGAACTGGGTGCGTGGCCGTGGCCTTGCCGTTTATCTCACCGTCTTCAATGGCGCGATGACGGCCGGCAGCCTTGGCTGGGGTGCTGTTGGTGAAGCCACAGGCGTGCCGGGTGCGTTGCTGATCGGCGCTGCGGGATTGCTGGTTGCGGGCCTCGTCATGCACCGTCTGAAACTGCCTGCGGGCGATGCGGATATGGTGCCGTCCAACCATTGGCCCGAACCGCTCGTTGCCGAGCCGGTGGCTCATGATCGTGGCCCGGTTCTGATCCTGATCGAATATAATGTCGAAAAGCATCACCGTTCCGATTTCCTGCATGCGCTGGACGAACTCTCCCAGGAACGTCGCCGCGATGGCGCCTATGGCTGGGGCGTGACGGAAGACTCCGCCGATCCGCAGAAGATTGTCGAATGGTTCATGGTGGAATCCTGGGCTGAACATCTGCGCCAGCACAAGCGGGTTTCCCATGCCGACGCGGATTTGCAGGGCAAGGTGCTGGCTTACCATTCCGGACTGGAAAAGCCTGTCGTGCGGCACTTCCTAACAATCAACCGTCCGGGGAAGGCATAAGACAGAAAGGGGCCGAAAGGCCCCTTTTTTGTTGTTGCCGTTGCACCTGTCCGGCTATTGCGTAATCCGCTCCAGCACGCGGCTCAATGCGTCTTTCAGCGCCCTTGAGCCGCCCTTGCCGTCGAAGTCCAGCAGCACCTGCTCGTTGAGGCCGCCTTTTGTCGCGAACTCACGGCTGATCTCGTTGAAATCCGCCTTGCTTCCAGCAAGCACCGCCACCTCGGAGAGGCCGGCGAAGAGGGGGGCAAGATAAGCGCGCGCCTTTTCTTCCGGCAGACCATTCTCGGCCAGCCATTCGGTCGTGGTCTGCATGATGCCGAAATAGGTGGCCATCAGAGCGCTGGCCGCGGCCAGAAGGTCGTATTCCGCCTTGGTCTCGCATTCCACCGCATTGCCGAGCACGTTGAAGATTGCGGCAGTATCCGTATCAGCGGGATAGATGGCGGTGACGCCCTTGCGCCGGGCGACGAAGGGTAGCGGGATTGCCTGGGTGAGACGCACATCCGCGCCGATCCAGTCCAGGAGCGACTCGCGGCTGGTTGCCGCCACGACGCTGATGACCTTCTGCCCGTCGCGGAACCGGAGAGGCCGGATGACCTCTTCGGCGATCTGCGGACGGATCGCGAGCATGACGGTATCGCAGCCATCGACGATCGCCTGATTGTCGCCGGAGATGATCACCTGCGGAAAATCGACTGCAAGCCTGGCCGAGATATCCGCGCTGCGCTGGGACACCATGACATGCGGCAAGGCGGTAGGCCTGGCGAGCAGGCCGCGCACCATCGCATCCGTGATGGCACCCGTTCCGATAAAGCCGATTTTCTGGGGAAGGGACATGAGGGGACTCCACTGCAGCGATTGGACCGAGAGAGACATCGGCCGGGTCATTTTCGCCCGATGCTAGATTTTCCGCCGGTAGTTGTCGACAAGCGGACGGTGTCAATCTGTGTGATCATGGTCACGATCCCGGCCGATGCTCGCGAAAGGCGGCGGCGAGCGTGCGTAACGCCTCCCGGGATCTGCTGTCCGTCAGGGTCGAGAACATGATGATTTCGGTAGAAGGCAGGGGCGGCAGGCCAAAACGCTGGCTGACCTCCACCGTGCCGGGTGGTGCAAGACGGGAGGAGAAGGCGGAAACCGCAAGCCCGGCCGAGACGGCTGCGGTCACCATCGACGATGTGCCGCCAAGAAACACTTCGGTCCACGCAATCGCAGCCGCATCCAGGGCGCGGGTGGCGATGTCACGCACACCACAGGCGGGTGAGAGCGCCGCCAGCCGCAGCGGTTCACCCTGACGGTGTTCGAATTGCGGGGTTGCATACCAGCCGAAATGTTCCGGTCCCAGCACCTCGCCGTCGCGCCTGTCGTCTTCGCGCCGGATGATCGCCGCATCGATCTCCCCACGGTCGAAGGCGTCAAGCAGGGATCTGGAATGATCCATGCGTACTTCAATCGTAAGCCCGGGGTCGTGGTCGTTGAGACGTGCAAGCAGGGTCGGAACCTCCGGTCCCGCCACGTGGGCGGCAATGCCAAGGCCGAAGCGGCGGCGCGGCGAGGAAAGACCCGCCAGCGCCCGATCATGCGCGGCGAGAAACTCGCGGGCGGGCGCCAGAAATACCGCACCCTGTGCGGATAGCCGCACGGAGCGGGGTGTGCGTTCGAGCAGCCGCTGGCCGAGCCTGTCCTCCAGCCGTTTGAGCTTGACGCTGATGGCGCCCTGGGTGGTGCCGAGCGCTTCGGCAGCGCGGGTGAAGCTCTGCATATCGGCGATGGTGACGAAGGCCTCGACGGCCTCAACATCCAGCGTGCTCATGTCGATTATTCCGATTTGTTGTCTCTGAAATAGCCAATCATCCAATTCAGTTATGGTCAAGCTTTGTCTAGCCTGTCTCCTCCACAGATCGGTTTTCGCCATTGCGTGCCGACCCATGAAAGGCTGAAGAATGACCCTTGCCGTTACCGCACCAGCGGGCAGCAGAAGCGCCATGGCGCTCGCTGCCGTCTGTCTCTCCGCCCTGATGTTCGGACTGGAAATTTCCAGCGTTCCGGCGATCCTGCCAACACTCGAACAGGTGCTGCACGCGGATTTCCGGCAGCTTCAGTGGATCATGAATGCCTATACGATCGGCGTGACGATGGTGCTGATGGCGACGGGCGCGCTGGCCGATCGCTTCGGCCGCAAACGTGTCTTCATCGCCAGCATCGCCGCTTTCTCGCTGTCCTCTCTCGCCTGCGGAATGACGGAAAACGTCTCGGTGCTGATCGGCGCGCGTTTCCTGCAGGGACTGAGCGGCGGGGCGATGCTGGTGTGCCAGATCGCCATCCTGTCGCATCAGTTCCGCACGGCCCGTGAACGCGGCATGGCGTTCGGCTGGTGGGGCATTGTCTCGGGCGTGGGGCTGGGTTTCGGCCCGATCATCGGCGGCGCCATCGTCGCGCTGTGGAGCTGGGAATGGGTGTTCCTCGTTCACGTCGCCCTTGGCGTGGGAACATGGCTGCTCGCCGCCGGTGGTGTGGGAGAATCGCGAGATCCGGAAGCGGCGCGTCTCGATCTTGCCGGCATGGTCACGCTCTCGGTTGCCGTTTTTTGCCTTGCCTTTTTCATCACGCAGGGACCCGAACTCGGTTTTGTGGGCCCGGCGGCGCTTCTGATCCTTGGCGTCTCGGTTGCGAGCTTCATCGCCTTCGTGATCGCTGAAAAGCTTAACGCGAGACCGATGTTCGACTTCTCCGTCTTCCGCATCCGGCCATTTTCGGGGGCGATCATCGGTTCGGCGGCGATGAACATCAGCTTCTGGCCGTTCATGATCTATCTGCCGATCTGGTTTCAGGCAGGCCTCGGTTATGACAGCGTCACCGCCGGCCTCGGTTTGCTTGCCTATACGCTGCCGGCGCTGGTGGTGCCGCCTTTGGCGGAGCGCCTGTCGTTGCGCTACCAGCCGCGCCTTGTCATTCCGGCCGGGCTGTTCACCATCGGCCTCGGTTTCATGTTGATGAAATTGGGAAGCGGCATCGAAAGTGCGAGCTGGCTCACCATGCTGCCCGGCTGCATCCTTGCCGGTATCGGGCTCGGACTGACCAATACGCCTGTTACCAACACCACCACGGGGGCGGTTTCCCCCGCTCGTTCCGGCATGGCTTCGGGTATCGACATGAGCGCGCGCATGATCTCGCTCGCCATCAACATCCCGATCATGGGCTTTATTCTGGTCGAGGGCGTCCGGGCTTCGCTTCTGGCAAACCTGCCATCAGGTGCTGACATCAATGCGTTGCAGTCGCTTGCGGAAAAGATCGCGGCGGGCACCGCCGGCGCGGCGCAGGGTGTTTCGGAAGAGCTCGTCCATCAGGCGCTTGCGGACGGTTTTGGTCTGGTCATGCTTTATGCCGGCATCAGCGTCTGGTTCCTTGCCGCCATCAGTTTCATGATCTTCGGTCCGGCGCGAAAACCTGCCCATGGTTAGCGCGAAGTCCCAGGCAACCTGGGACGAGCCTCAGGCGCTTTCGTTTACTCCGGCCTCGGCGAGACGTTTGCCGAGGCTGAAAAAAGAGGACTTCATTTGGCTGCGTTTATCTCCACCCTCAAGGCTGGAGAAGGGCACCTTGAAACCGAATATTTCATCCGGCTCGCCAGAGCGTTCCCGCCAGAATGCATCGATGTCCGAAACCATCATTTTTTGCCTTCGGGCGCGCCGGTAGCGGATGGGGTGTCTGGAGTGGGCGACAGCGAAATAGTCATGTGCACCCTCACCGGTGAGACCTTGCAGAACCATCAGTGCGGCCTCCTTGGGACGAAGTCCCGAGAGATCGCGCGTCATCGACACCATTTGTTCCTTCGCGGCGCGCGGACCCTGCATGCCGCCAACGACAATCGTGTGGTTCTGTGTTTCGCGCCCTTCAACGAAAGTGAACGTTGCCGTCCACAGAACGGTGTTGTCATGGCTCTCCATGAGTCTGATGGAAAACGCACCCTCGTGTCGGCCGCCGCAACAATCCGCCAAGGCCAGGACGCATCGATATTCATCGTTCCGGCCGCAAACCGTGCCCATATCAATGGTTTTTCCCGCCCACAGCCCGGCCATCACGCTCCTGGAAAAATGCCGGTCCGCAATTGCGAAATTATCCATGAGAAAAGCCAGCCGTCTCTTCTGGGAAACTTTATTGATGAGGAGTTTCGACAGAGGTTTCTGGAGAAGGTCGTCATGCGGGAGCGGTAATTTTCGCTCTGTTGAAAAATCCGCCAGAAACCGCCACCACCGAAAGGTGACCAATGGATTGATCGCAAAACGCAGCCAGAAAAGAACCGCCCGCTTCCAGTAGGCGCGCCGGGTAAAGGTCATAATTCTCCAGAACAACAAAAAACGGGGTGTTTCCGAAACTGTCTCGGCCACATCATCCGTGACCGGGAGTTTCTCTGCCAGAACGGCAGCATCTTGAATGCGCGACATAAATGGGCTTCCGGCAGAACATGGTGTTCAGCCGGGGCATGCGCCGGAATTGTCAAGATTCTGTCGAGAAACAGCCTGTCCCATGTGAAGACCGGTTCGCCGCCTCAGCGCAAAAACAAGCAACCGCAAAGAGACGGTTGGCCGGGATATTTTAGGAGGCTTCCCCGAAGACAATCGTCACGATAGTTCCGCCATCCGGCCGCGCCTTTATCTGCAGATCGCTGTCATGCGCCCGTGCGATTGCGCGGGCAATCGACAGGCCGAGACCTGTGCCACCGGTTTTGCGCGCGCGCGACGGTTCCGTCCGCCAGAAGAGTTCGATGCCGTGCGCCTCGACGCCAGCGGGAAAGCCCGGCCCTTTATCCTCGATCGCGACAAAGGCGCGCCCGTCCTGAACCCCGGTCGAACAACGCAGAAACCCGCCGCTCGCCGCGTAGCGGCGCACATTATCCATCAGAATCAGCAGAAGCTGCCGAAGGCGTTGTCGATCGCCGCAAACGGGTGCGGGCTCCAGCGACATATTGAGATCAATGCCGACCTCATCCATCAGTGGCCGGGCCGCTTCAGCCACCGCCGCGCATTCGGCGGCAAGATCAAGCGGTTCGGTGTCTTTGACGAGACTGTTGGTTTCCGCCAGCGAAAGTGTGCGCAAATCGTCAACAAGACGCGCCAGTCCCTCAACATGGACGATGAGGTGGCGAATGGCTTGCTTGTCGAGGGGAAAGACATCATCCGCGATGCCGTGCAAACGGCCCCGCAGGATCGTGAGTGGGGTGCGCAGCTCGTGGGCCACTGCCATCGTGTTGAACTTCAGCCGGCGTTCCATCATCTGAAGTTCCCGCGTCAGAGTCTCGAAACTGTCGACCAGAAATGCGACTTCGGTGATGGGGCTCGCCTTGATCTTTGCGCCGCCGCTGAAGTTGCCGGTCGCCATGCGCCGCGCGGCATCAGCAAGTTCGCCGAGAGGTGCGGCAATGCGCCGAGATATGAAATAACCAAGCAAGCTGCACAGGAAGACACCGAGCAATCCGAAGACGAACACCGATTTGATAAGCTCGTTATCTGCCTGATCTTCCAGGCCCGGCAAAACCTCGACAAGGGCTTGAAGTTGGCGTTGATCCGGCATCATGCCCAGGTCGATATCCGAGAAGGCCTTGGCGGCATCGGGCGACAGCTGGGCGATGATGCGCTCCTCAATGTTGTCCGCATACCAGGAAACGCCGAAATAGACCAAAGCAACGGCAAAGATGAGCATCGTGGTGATGATGATCGCCGTCATCGTGCGCAGGCGGAGTCGCCAGGGCTTCATGGTTTTTGCTCCCCGGCCAGCCGATAACCGACGCTGCGCACCGAGACCAGATAACCGCAGGCGCCATGATCCGTCAGTTTCTTGCGCAGATTGGCGATATGTGTGTCGATGGTGCGCGCCAGCGCATCGCTTTCCGGCAGGCAGGCGTCGAGAATGTCGGCGCGCTGAAAGGCGTGGGTGGGACGGCGCGTCATATGGGCGAGGATCCGGAACTCGCTCAGCGTCAGGGGCAGAACGGCCCGCTCTCCACCATGGCAGACGGCCGCAACATAAGCTTCGGTGTCCACTTCGATGGCCCCGAAGCGCAAAACCCCGCCGGAGCCTGGCTGTCGCGTGCGTTTCAGCACGGCATTCACCCGGGCGATCAACTCATGCGGGTTGAAAGGTTTGACGATGTAATCGTCAGCGCCGAGGCGAAGGCCGGTCAGCTTGTCCATATCCTCCGCAAGAGAGGTGACCATGATGACGGGCGTTTCCCGTTCCCGCCGGATGCGGTTCAGCACCTCGATGCCATCGAATTTCGGCAGGCGGATGTCGAGGAGAACCAGATCCGGCCTCAACATGGAGAAATGGGTCAGCGCCGTTTCTCCATCGCTGGCTCTGACGGTTCTGTATCCTTCGCGAATGAGATAGGCGTCCAGAATCTGAATGATATCAGGGTCGTCTTCGACGATCAGAATAAGCCCTTTGTCCATGCTGAACCCGCAAATTTATTCATATATAGGCTGTGGTGGTGGCGGGACGCTAAGCGGATGCGAAACGTCGGGCAAGAGCCTCTATCCTCTAATAAAGCCAATGCGCACCGCTTTCCTTGCAGTCTTGTGTCTTTCTCCGCAATGCCTTGACATTTCTGCGGAAGAGAACTGGTCATGCACCAGTCTCTCGCCAGTAAAACCCACCAAAAGAAGCGGAATTGGACCCGGCGGTCGAAATTTCGCGCAAACGCCGTCTTTGTCGTCCGTCAGGCATTTGCGAGTGCTTCCGGCAGCCCCTCTCTGCAGGCTCTGCTGGTCGCCTTTGCGATGATGATCGTCTTTACGATCAGGCCGGATATCGATCTTGAAGTGAGCCGGCAATTCTGGGCGGGCGGTTTCACCCTCGGTGAGGACGAGTTCCTGATTGCCGTCCGTGATCTGAACCGCATGCTTCCGGCGGTCTTGTTATCAGGACTTGCGGGCATGCTTTTCGCCATGCCATTTTCGCGCGGCTTGCCGCGGCTTTTGCCGCCACATAAGCTACTGTTTATTATGGTATTTTTTGCTATTGGACCAGGAGCCACGGTGCATGCCCTGAAAAACCTGTTCGGCAGGGCAAGGCCGCGGCATCTCGCAGAGTTCGGGGGAGAGCTGGTTTTTACGCCGGTTCTTTCCCTCAATGGCAGCTGCGCCCGAAACTGCTCTTTTCCTTCCGGTGAAAGTGCTTCCGCAGTCGCCCTCCTGGCCTTCATCATCCTCCTGCCAGAGAAATTTCGCCTGATAGGCACCGCAATACTGGCGCCGTTTATCGTGATTGTCTCCCTGAACAGGGTGGCGATGGGGGCTCACTTCCTCTCCGATGTCCTGATTGCATGGCCCTTGATGCTCGTGGTGTTCCTTCTGCTCCAACGGCCGTTCATGAACAATCGGCAGGCGATAGACGCGGCCTTCTCGCCCAAGGTCGGCGGGTCGCGGCCCGCCGTAGGACCAAGGCCATTTGCCGAACACTAGAGTTCGCAGGACGTCCTGACACCAATACAGAAAGGGCAGCGGAAAACCGCTGCCCTTTCTGTTTCTTTTGGACCGGCTGCTGAGGCCTTATTTCACCTGTGCGACGACAAGCTTGCCTTCGGCGCGTTCTGCAATGAACTCGATATTGGCGCCTTCCTTGAGCCTGGCGAGGAGCGCATCGTCCTTGACGCGGAACACCATCGTCATGGCCGGCATGTCGAGGTTCTTCAGTTCTTCATGGATGATGGTGACCTTTTTGGCCGCAGCATCAACCTTCTTGACCGTTCCCTTGGTGAATTCCTCTGCGAATGCACTGAGGGGAGCGGTGAGCAGGAGTGCTGCTGCGACGGTGATTTTAACGATGGTCTTCATGGTCATATTCCTTTGTTGCTGGATTATTTTGCAGAAACTTTGAGATCGCCGCGCATGCCGGCCTCGTAATGTCCGGGTTTCAGGCAGGCGAATTCGAACATGCCGTCATTGGTGAATTTCCAGACGATTTCGCCGCTCTCGCCCGGCGCGAGGCTGATCGCGTTCGGATTGTCGTGTTCCATCTCCGGCGCCTTCTCCATGGCGGCCTTGTGCTCCAGATTGGCCTTCTGTTCATCGAGAATGAATTCATGGTCCAGTTCGCCGACATTCTTCACGACAAAGCGAACCGTCTTACCCTTCTTGAATTCGAACTTGGCGGGCGTGAACAGCATCTTGCCGTCGGGCGTTTCCTTCATCGTCACCTGAATGGTCTGGGTCACCTTGGCCTTGTCGCCGGGTTCGCCGATCGCCATCGCTGCATGGCCGCCGCCGTGGGTGCCCGATGCCAGGGCAGGCGTGGCGAGAGCGGTGAGAAGCAGTGCAAGTTTCAATTTGGTCATTCTGTATGTTCCTTGATTTTGATGGGGTCGTTGGTCTGCGCAATCAGCCGTGTTTCATCGGTTGCGGCGTGATCTGCGTTTTGGGGTCGGTGTTTTTCTGTGTATCCGGCAACTCGCCGGTCCATTCCCAGGCCTGGGTTCCGGGCGGGTTTTCGTACCAGCCGGGATCGGCGTAATCGCCCGCGGAGATGCCTTCACGAACCTTCACCACGGAGAACATGCCGCCCATCTCGATGGGGCCGTGCGGACCCCATCCCGTCATCATCGGAACGGTGTTCTCAGGGATCTCCATTTCCATCGCGCCCATATCGGCCATGCCGGCGGTGCCCATCGGCATATATTCCGGCCGGACCTTGCGGATCTTTTCGGTGACGGTCTTCTTGTCGACGCCGATGAAGGTCGGGACGTCATGGCCCATCGCGTTCATCGTGTGGTGCGACTTGTGGCAATGGATTGCCCAGTCACCGACATATTTGGCGTCGAATTCATAGGCGCGCATCGCACCCACGGGGATGTCGATGCTGACCTCCGGCCATCGCGCCTCGGGCCGCACCCAGCCGCCATCCGTGCAGGTCACTTCGAAATCGTAACCGTGCATGTGGATCGGGTGGTTGGTCATGGTCAGGTTGCCGACGCGCACGCGCACCCGGTCGTCCTTGGAAACCACCAGTGGATCGATGCCCGGAAACACCCGGCTGTTCCATGACCACAGATTGAAGTCGGTCATGGTCATGATCTTCGGCACATAGGAGCCGGGATCGATGTCGAAGGCATTGATGAGGAACACGAAGTCGCGATCCACGGGCATGAATGCCGGGTCCTTCGGGTGGATCACGAAAAAGCCCATCATGCCCATCGCCATCTGCACCATCTCGTCCGAATGCGGGTGGTACATGAAGGTGCCCGACTTCACGAGATCGAACTCGTAGACGAAGGTCTTGCCGACAGGGATATGCGGCTGCGACAGGCCGCCGACGCCGTCCATGCCCGACGGCAGGATCATGCCGTGCCAGTGGATCGTTGTATGTTCCGGCAGCTTGTTGGTGACGAAAATACGCACCCGGTCGCCTTCGACGGCTTCGATGGTCGGGCCCGGCGACTGGCCGTTATAGCCCCACAGCCGGGCGGTCATGCCCTCCGCCATTTCGCGCTCCACCGGCTCGGCGACAAGGTGGAATTCCTTGACGCCATTGTTCATCCGGAAGGGCAGGGTCCAGCCGTTGAGGGTAACGACCGGGTTGTAATCGGGGCCGGTGGTGGGCTTGACCGGAGCCTGGGTCGCGGCCGTTTCCATCACGGCTGCTTCCGGCAGGCTGCTATTCGATGTTTTCGCCCAGGCCGCCGTGGAGACCATAGCGGCGCCGACACCCAGAAAGTTTCTTCTATTGAACATGGTGATTTCCTTTCTCAATGTCCGCCACCGCCGCCAGCGGCGGCAACCTCGGTCTCCGCACCTGCCGCAGCACCTGTACCTCCGCCGTAGATGGCGGGAGCGAGGCCGGCCTCCGCGAGCCAGAAGTCGCGTTTGGCATTGATGGCCAGCAGGCTTGAATTGACCTTTTCCCGGCTGTCGGCGAGCAGTTCGAAGGTGTTGGTGATCATGCCGTTATAGGTCAGCAGCGACTGCTCCTCGATCTTGGTGCGCAGCGGCACCACGCTGTTGCGATAGTGCCGGGCGATGTCGTAATTCGAGCGATAGGCCTGATAGGCCGAGCGGGCTTCCGAGCGGACATTGACCGCCTTTTCCGCCAGCAGGTTTGCCGCGCGCATATAGGCAAGTTCGGATTCCCGCATGCGCGCCTGACCGGAATCGAAGATCGGAATGACGAATTCCAGCTCGGCATTGCCGGTCGTCTGTTTGTGTTTTTCGCCGTCTTCCAGCTCGCGTTCGGTCTCGAAGCCCGAGCGGATTTCGAGATCGGTCACGTATCGGGTGGCCTCGGTGAGCTTGAACGATCGTGCGGTGGCCTCCAGATCGAGCCTGGCCATTTGTAGGTCCACACGGCGCTGCAGCGCCTCGGCCTCGATCATGTCCCGTTTGTTAAGCGCCTTCGGAAGCGGGGGCAGGCGGTTGGGAATGGTGTATTCGATATCCGCTCCCCACAGTCCCATCAGCCGCGTCAGTTCCTCCTTGGCAAGACGGGCCTCAAGTCGCGCCTTGGCGATCTGACCGGTCAGTTCGGCATAAAAGACCTGCTCGCGGGCCTGACCTTCCTTGTTGAGCGAGCCGGCTTCTCCAAGCTTGACGGCAAGTTCCGAGGCGGCATCCGCCGCGGTCTGCGCCTGCGCCAGCTGGCCGACATTTTCCCATGCTGCCACTGCGGTGATCCAGGCGCGGCGGGTATCCGACGCCAGTTGCAGCGTCTTCAGCGCGGCCGCGAGCTGCGCCTTGCGGAAACCGGTATCGGCGATCTCGACATTTTCCTTGAGGGTAGCGAGCGCCAGAATATTGGTGACGACGACACCTTCGATCGCCTTGTAGGCCCTGAGCCCCGGGGTGCCGATCCCCGTCAGCCCAATGCCGACCCGCGGATTGACCAGCATGGTGGATTGCCATGCGGTGGCGGCGGATTCGCCGAGATCGGCATAGGCCGCCTGAAGGCCCTTGTTGTTCAGGAGCGCAACCTGCACCGCCGTCTCGACATCAAGGGTCTTGCTGGTTGTCATCAGCGATTTGACGCGGGCCTGCGTCGCCTGCGCCTCGGCCCGGTTCTGCACCCAGACCGCCTGCTTGCCTGTTGCTTCGGATGTTCGGGCCGAAACATTGGTGAAACCGGCGTCGCGCGACGCATATTGGGCGGCTGTGACGCAGCCGCCGAGAAGAAACGGCAGGCAAAGGGTGGCCGCGAGTTTAGCGCCGAGCTTGAATGTGCGTGATGTCATGATGCATCTCCTTTCGGAGCCTGTGCATCGTTCTGGTTACGCCAGGGCTTCGGGTCCACCGGCGCGCGGTGCGTGTAACCCGCAACCGGGGTTTGATAGCGGATGGGCCCCGCGCCAAGCGTCGGGTTTGCCGCATCGTCATAGGAGGCGGCGTCGTTCATCAGGGATGTGGCTGTGCAGCCGCCCAGAAGCAGGGGCGCTGCAACCACAATATAAATCGGGTTCATGGATATTTTCCGAACAGGAGATGCAACGGCGCGACGGCGCTAAAGCCGCTCACGCACGGTCATTGCCCAAAGGCGGGCTTTGCCTGTTCAGATATTCGGGGGGCGGTGAAGCAGCGGGGTCTGGCCGAGCGCCTTGCTGTCGTCAAGGAAGGAACGGATGCTGTTGACGACGGGTCTGCCAGTGGTGTCGTGGCTGATCAGGACCGCCATGCCGAGACAGAAATCGCCGCAGCATTGGGGCTTTGCGGTTTTTTGGGCGCCGCTATCATGCTCGGCGGCCATATCTTTGTGATCATGACTGTCGGACATCATGGCTGAACCGCCATGGTCCATCATCGCGCCGTGATCCATCATGGCGGACTGATCGTGCTGCATTCCACCGGCTTCGGCAGGATGCATTGCGGCATTGACAGTGGAAACGCTATAGCCCGCCAGTGACAGGATCATCACCAGTCTGAACCACAGGGCCATCAATTTCGATGCTCGCAACATCTCACGCATGCTGGATAGAAAAGCTGCAGTCCTGTGATTTGTCAATGGATATCCCTCATAACCATCAACGAAAGCCTTTATGTCGCGCTTGATGCGGAGCCAAACCTTCCAGTCGAATGGCAGGGCGTGCAGTTTGTCCGCAGCTCACACGAAGTCGATGAAGGCATCATCGAGAATGAGAAGCTTGCGGGCCTGTGTGCGGGCATATTCCTCGTAAAAGCCCTGCGAGATCCAGAGCGCGGAACGGCCGCGCCGTCCGCTCCAGCCTATGCCGCCGATCAGTTCGGCCGCGGCAAGCTTGCGGCCGACATGGATGCGTGACACGGAGAGGGAGGTCGCCAGCTGTGTCACGGTTTCCACATCGGTCACACGTCTGCCCTGTTCGGGCGGTCTTTCCCAGTCGATCCCGGCGATAAGGCGGTCCATCAGCAGGCCGCCCGCATCGAACCAGTTGAAAATGATGGAAAGCGGGCCGGGGCAGCGCACCTCCGGATGTGACAGAAACGCCTGTGATACACGGGGGTGGATATGGGGAAGCAGGGCTTCCGATCGCCTGATGAAGCGCGATGCCCTGAAGCCCTCATCGAGCAGGTCCAGCGCCTGAAAATGCACGTCGTACCATTGCGCGAGCATCGCCAGCGCCGGGGCTGAAGGCACCACCCCATTGCCCGGCCCGTTGCCGGATTGGTCGACCGGGCGTGTCATTCCGCGTTTCAGCGCCTCTTTGAAGAAGGCATAGGCAACGCTGTGGCTGGCGAGCCCGTGCCGGAGCGCCAGATGGCCGAAATCTTCCCGCGTCAGGGCTGCTTCTCCCGTTGCCGTTTCACAGTCCCCGCATTTCTGAAAATAGAGCGCCAGAAGCGCATGGCAAAGAAGCCGGTTCTGGCGTGTTGCGAAGAGCGCGGTCATCTCGGGCGAGCCTTCGTAGAGGGCGATAAAGCTACCCGATAGAAGCCGCAGCGCGGCCGCGAAGGGCTCTTTCTGCAGCATCGCCTCTATTTCGCAGGGTGCCGGACCGCGGCCATCGGCGACGACGGCCGGTAGTCGGGAAATCGCAAAGTCGAAAAAATTGGTCATGGGCCGCGCTCCGGAATGGGATGGTCTAGCGGCCTTACAGGAGCTGAAATGGCGCGTCTTCTCATTGCGCGCAGAGGTGAAATTTTAAGCCGGCGGCATATCCTCAGCGCGGGCGTCACCGGGCGTCATGCCATAGGTGCCGGCGAACACACGGTAAAATGTTGCAAGGCTGTCGAAGCCGCAGCCATAGGCGATCTGTGTGACCGGCAGAGCGGGGAATGCCAGCAGCAACCGCTTCGCTTCCTCGATCCGCATGGAGGAGAGCGTGCGGGAAAACGACAGTTCCGCACCCTCGAAAACCACATGCAATTGCCGAAGCGAAATGCCGAGTTCCTTCGCGACTGCGGCAGGGGTGAGGTTCTGCCGGGATTTTTTTCGTATCATGATGTCCTGGGCCGCATAACAGAGCCCGGTCCTGAGCGCGGCGCGCACCTCCGGCATGGCGGGCGAAAGCCGTCCGCGCGCCGTCATGGCAAGCCGGGCGATATGCGTGACATCGCGTGCGGGATCGATGAGCCTGCCGGGGGCAGCGTTCAGCGCGTTGAAAAGGGCCCGGAAGGGCAGGGCGAAACTATTGTTTTCCGAATAACGCGTCGCAAACAGGTCATCGGTGGCCTGACCGAGCATGACCTCGTAGTCCACGGGGATTTTCAGCATCTTGTAGTGAAAATCGGCCTCGTTTCCCGGTATCGCATCATAGGGCAAGTCGGAATAGTTGATGGTGATATCGCCGCCGCCGACGGCGTGAACCTGATCCCTGCCGGCATGCAGAAACCCCGAACCCTTGACCTGCAGGCCGATGCAGAGGCTGTTGCCGGCAATGCGGGCAATATCGGCTTCCGTGCGGTTTACCCGGTAAGAGGAAGCGCGCATTTCTGTTGCCACGGCGCCGGCAACGGCGCGCGCCTGAAACGAACCCTTGAAACTGTGGCGAAGATCCCGTGCAAGCTCGATCGTCACGCCAAACAGGCTTTTGCCGCGCACTTCGCGCCATTGGTCGAAGCGGTGTTCGGGCAAAAAATCGTCGGTTGCGAAGCGGACTATGGTGTTCGTGGCTTGATCCTCCCCGACGATCTCGGCGGCCTATTTTTCCGTTGCGCGAAATCGAAGATGAACGAGTGGATAGGGTCGCCCCTGTCCGTCCAGATCGGAGCGTCCGGTCGGTTCGAATCCCAGCCGACGATAAAAACCCATGGCCTCGCCGTTCTGTTCGTTGACGTCAGTGGTCAGCGCGGGATGAAGCGCAAGCGCCCTCTGCACCAGTGTCTTGCCGATGCCTTGGCCATGATGGTCCGGATCGATGAAAAGCGCCTCCATATGCCCTTCATGCAGAAACATGAAACCGAGGACATGGTCAGAAGCATCGACCGCCAGCGTCAGCGGCGCCTGCGGCAGGAAAGATTCGACTTCCTTCCCGATCGCGGCGCGATCCGCCGGCAGGAGGAACTGGTGGGTGGCGTCGACTGCTTTGCTCCATATGTCGAGGATGCGGGCAGCGTCGCGGCTCTCGGAGGGACGAAGTGCGATCATGTCTCACCCTTAGCAAGTGCGGAGTTTTCACGCCATTGGCCGATCCGATCTTTTCCGTGAGTGCGTGCGTATTCAATGAATTTCAGCATTGAAATCCGGCGCTTCTGATCCCGCATGTGCCGCCCATCTCTCCTCTCGGAAATTTTTCTCGAAAAAAGTGCTTGCAAAAAGCAGCCCAAAAAAAATAGATAAAAAGAACTTCTATCTATTTATTTTGAGGGAACGATCGACAGATGGACCAGATTTTCACGCAAATCGACAGAAATCCAGCTCCGATTCCAGGTATTGGCAGCAGCTTGTCACTCGAAGAAGCAAAAATTATCTATAATTTGCCGTTTAACGATCTCCTGTTCCGCGCCCAGCAGGTGCATCGCTGTCATTTCGATCCCAATGCCATCCAGATGAGCCGGCTTTTATCCATCAAGACCGGCGGCTGCCCGGAGGATTGTGGTTATTGCAGCCAGTCCGCCCGCAACCCCACCGGCCTCAAGGCCTCCAAACTGATGGAAGTGGAGCGGGTGCTGACTGAGGCGCGCAAGGCGAAGGAAGGCGGGGCGACGCGCTATTGCATGGGGGCTGCCTGGCGTAATCCCAAGGAACGCGACATGGAGGCGGTGGTGGCCATGGTCGAGGGCGTGAAGGCGCTCGGCATGGAAACCTGCATGACGCTCGGCATGCTGACCCCGGAACAATCCGAACGGCTGGCCGATGCCGGTCTCGACTACTACAATCACAACGTCGACACGTCCGAGCGGTTTTATTCGCAGATCATTACCACCCGTACCTTCGAGGACCGGCTGGAAACGCTTGCCAATGTCCGCGATGCCGGCATCAAGGTCTGCGCCGGCGGTATTCTCGGCATGGGGGAAACGGTGGAAGACCGGATTTCGATGCTGGTGACGCTCGCCAACCTGCCGGTTCCGCCGGAAAGCGTGCCGATAAACATGCTGATCCCGATCCCCGGCTCGAAGCTCGCCAATGCCGATCCCGTTGATCCCATCGATTTCATCCGCACCATCGCGCTGGCGCGTATCCTGATGCCGCGTTCGCATGTGCGGCTTTCGGCCGGGCGTACGGAGATGAGCGATGAGACACAGGCGCTCTGTTTCCTGGCCGGTGCCAATTCCATCTTCATCGGTGAGACACTGCTGACGGCGGATAATCCGGGTGAGGACCACGATACGGCGCTTTTCCGCCGGCTGGGCCTGAAGCCGATGGAACTGCAGCCCACGGAATTGCAGTCTGGGGAGACGGGAGGGTGCCGGTGAATCTCACGGCGCTCTTCCCCTATGAGGCAAAGCTCGCCGGCCTGCAGCGCAAGTCGCGGCTGCGCGTGCTCGCTCCCCAGGAGGGGATCGATTTCACCTCCAACGACTATCTTGGCCTTGCCGATTCACCCCGGCTGAAGGAGGCATTTGCCGATGCCATCGGAAGGGGCGTGCCGGCAGGGGCCGGCGGCTCGCGGCTGCTGCGCGGCAACCACCGCGAACATGAGGCGCTGGAAGCGGAAGCAGCGGGGCTGTTCGGGGCTGAAAAAGCAATCTATTTCGGCAGCGGTTTTGCCGCCAATGTCGCGCTGTTCTCCACATTGCCGCTGCGGGAAGACCTCGTCCTTCACGACGCCCTCATCCATGCCAGCGTCCATGATGGTATTGCCGCCGGCAAGGCGAAGGTGATCGCCGTGCCGCATAATCAGGTCGAGGCATTCGAACGGGAAATAATCCGCTGGCGGCAGGAGGGTGGCCGGGGCCGCCCGTGGATCGCCGTCGAAAGCCTTTATTCCATGGATGGGGACCGTGCACCGCTTGCGGCCCTGGCTGATCTTGCCGGGAAACATGAGGGCTTCCTTGTCGTCGATGAGGCGCATGCGACCGGCGTGTTCGGCCCCGGCGGGCGCGGCCTTGCCGCGGAGCTGGAAGGCCACGGCAATGTGGTGGCGTTGCACACCTGCGGCAAGGCGCTCGGCCTTTCCGGCGCGCTTTTGAGCCTGCCGGCGGTTCTTGCCGATTACCTCGTCAACCGCGCCCGCGGTTTCATCTATTCGACCGCGCCTTCGCCGCTGATGGCGGCGGCGGTGCGGGAAGCCCTGCGTATCATCGTCGATGAGCCGTGGCGGCGTTTGCGGCTGGCGGAGCTGGTAAACTTTGCCGGCGAAGAGCTTCGCTCCCGGCTCGGCGTTGCACCCAGCGGCTCGCAGATATTACCGGTGATGATCGGTGACAATGCCCGCTCGCTTCGTATCGCCGCGCATCTGCGGGAAGGCGGTTTCGATGTGCGGGCGATCCGCCCGCCGACGGTGCCGGAAGGCACGGCGCGCCTGCGCATTGCCATCACGCTCAACGTGGATGAGAGACAGATCGCCGATATGATTGGGCTGCTTGCCCTTTCGCTGGCGGAGGAGCGGAAATGAGCCCTCGTTTCGTCATTTCAGGCACCGACACGGGCATCGGCAAGACGGTTTTTTCCGCGGCGCTGACCCACGCCCTGCAGGCATATTACTGGAAGCCCGTGCAATCCGGGCTGGAGGAAGAAACAGACAGTGAGACGGTGGAACGACTGGGTGGCGTGCCGCAGGCGCGTATCCTGCCCGAGGCCTATCGCCTGAAAATGCCGGCCTCGCCACATCTGTCGGCCCGCCTCGAGAATGCAACGATCGATCCCTCGCGGCTGCTGCCGCCGCAAACGGATGGACCTCTTGTCATCGAGGGGGCGGGCGGGCTTCTGGTGCCGCTGACAGACACATTGCTGTTCGCCGATATTTTCGCCCGCTGGCAAATTCCGCTTGTGCTGTGCGCAAGGACCTCGCTTGGCACCATCAACCACACGCTGCTCTCGCTTGAGGCGTTGCGGCGTCGCGCCATTCCGGTGCAGGGCGTGGTCTTCATCGGCGACGAGAACCGGGAAAATGAGTGCGTCATCGCCAATGTCGGCGCTGTTCGCCTGCTTGGCCGTCTGCCGCGCCTGCCGGAGATGACATCAGAGGCGCTGCATCAGTCATTTGCCCGACACTTCAATCTCGCTGATTTTCTGGAGGCGCCTGCATGAGCCGTTCCCCTGTCTGGCATCCTTTCACCCAGCATGGGCTGGAACCGCCGATGAAGCGCGTCGTATCGGCGGAAGGCGCATTTCTCGTCGATGAGGACGGCAATCGCCTGTTCGACGGCATTTCCTCCTGGTGGGTCATCACCCACGGGCACCGGCATCCCGCGATCATGGCCGCCATCCGCGCCGCGACAGAAGCCTTCGACCAGGTCATTTTCGCCGAGTTTTCCCATGAACCCGCCGAAACGTTGGCGCGCGGGCTGATCGAGCTTGCGCCCGCCGGGCTAAGCCGTGTGTTTTATTCCGATAGCGGCTCGACTGCGGTTGAGGTGGCGCTGAAAATGGCGCTGGGATATTTCCACAATCGCGGAGAAAAGCGCGACCGTATCGTGGTGATGGAGCATGGTTATCACGGCGATACGATCGGCGCCATGTCAACAGGTGAGCGCGGCGTGTTCAATGCCGCGTACGAACCGTTGCTCTTCGGCGTCGACCGGCTGGCTTTTCCGCAAGCGGGCGGCGAACAGCAGACATTGGACATGTTCGAGAGTTTCTGCCGTTCGGGCCGTATCGCCGCTCTGCTGATCGAGCCGCTGGTGCTCGGAGCCGGCGGCATGAAGACGTACGGCGCGGATATACTGGCCGGGCTGAAACAGATCGCTGAGCGCCATGGATGCCTCGTCATCGCAGACGAAGTAATGACGGGCTGGGGTAGAACCGGAACTCTGTTCGCCTGCGAACAGGCGGGTATTTCGCCGGATATTCTGTGCACATCCAAAGGGCTTACGGGCGGCTCGCTGCCGCTCGCGGCAACGCTGTGCAGCGCGGAAATCTTCGATGCGCATTTTTCAACGGATCGCCGCAAGACCTTTTTCCATTCCAGTTCCTATACGGCCAATCCAATTGCCTGTGCAGCCGCTGTCGCCAATCTTCAGGTCTGGCGGGATGAGCCCGTGCTTCAGCGTATCGGGCAATTGCAACAGATGCTGCGCGACAATCTCCGGCGATTTGCGGATGACCGGCGTTTCACCGGCATCCGGCAAATGGGGACCATCGCGGCGCTCGACCTCGTGGTGCCTGCCGGTGGTTATCTCGCCGAGGCGGGCCCGCGCATGCGGCGATTGTTCCGCGAGCGCGGGTTCGTCATCCGCCCGCTCGGCAATGTGCTTTATCTGATGCCGCCCTATTGTTCGACGGGGGAAGATCTGACTAGCGCCTTTGACGCCATCGACGAGGTGGCCGGGATCGTCACCGAAACCGCATCGTTAAAATCGCGTGCGGCCGGCATCGCGTGAAAACAGCGTACGGCCATGTTCAGCCTGTTCCAGAACCGTCTCCGAAAGCCCTGACAATGCAGACCCGTTCTTCCCGCATGGCCGGTTTTGGTCATGCCGTTCCGTCAAGATGTGTCGATAATGCCGAGATAGAGGCCAGCCTCAGGCTGGAGGCCGGCTGGATCGAGAGGCGCACCGGCATCCGCACGCGTTATTGGGCGCAAGAGGGTGACACGTTGAGCGGCCTTGCCGCAAGAGCCGGCCGCATGGCGCTGGAAGATGCGGAAATTGGCTCCGCCGAGATCGCGCTGACGCTGCTTGCAACTTCTACACCGGATCATCTTCTGCCACCCTCGGCGCCGCTGCTCGCACACCGGCTGGGCCTCGTCCGATCCGGCGCGATCGATCTCGCTGGGGCCTGTTCCGGCTTTCTTTATGCGCTCACCCTTGCCGATGGCTTTGTCCGCACCCACGGCCGCGCCGTGCTCGTCGTTGCCGCCAATATATTGAGCCGCCGTATCAATCCGGTGGAAAGGGCAAGCGCGGTCCTGTTCGCTGATGCCGCCGGCGCCGTTGTACTCAAGCCCTGCAAAGAGGCGCAGCGTGGGCTTTTGTCAGCCGATCTTGTTGCGGATGGCGGCGGTTATGATCTGATCCAGATAGCGGCGGGAGGCAGTAGCCAGCCGTTCTCTGCCGATACATCCGCCGAAGAGGTGCTAATGACAATGCGCGATGGCCGCGAGGTCTTCTCCCGCGCCGTGATGCTGATGACAGAGACCTCGAAAAGGGTGCTGCACGAGGCCGGAATGACGGCAGCCGACATCGACCGTTTCGTACCCCATCAGGCCAATGCCCGCATGTTTGACGCCGTCTGCGGCAATCTCGGTATCAACAGGCAAAAGACGGTTCGCACGATAGAAAGCTTCGGCAATTCCTCCGCCGCAACCATTCCGCTTTCGCTGTCCATTACCAATGCCGAACGGTCCTTTTTGCAAGGCGAAACCCTGCTTTTAACGGCTGCGGGCGCGGGCATGTCTGGTGGAGCGGTCGTTTATCGCGTTTGAACAGGGCATCGCCATGACGCGTACCATTCCAAACTCAAGAAGCTGATTTTATTTGGAGAAATTTGGCTGGGGAACCTGGATTCGAACCAAGATTAACGGAGTCAGAGTCCGTCGTTCTACCATTGAACTATTCCCCAAAAGCCCGAAGCACGTTGCCGTGTTCGCTTTGGTGGGTCGTCATATAGATGATTTATTGCGGGGCGCAAGTCGAAAAAATCGAAAAATGCGTTTTATCCCTGTTTTGCGTTTCGTCTCAGGGGTCAGAGCCGTGCGCGGGTGGAGCGCGGGGTGGAGAGCAGGAGGCTGGTCTCGCTGCCGGTGATGCCGGGCACCAGGCGGATGCGGCGGAGCACCGCGTCGAAATCGCTGAGTGTGGCGGCGTTGAGTTCCACGATCAGGTCCCAGCGGCCGTTGGTGCTGTGGATTTCGGATATTTCCGGAAAACCGCCAAGGGTGCGGATGACACGATCAGTCACATGGCCTTCAATCTCGATCATCATGATGCCGCGGATCGCCGCCTCCACCGCGTCGGCGCGTAGAATGACGGTGTAACCGATGATGGTGCCGTCGTTCTCCATTCTTTCGATGCGCGAGCGCACCGTCGCGCGCGAGGTTTCCGTCTCGATTGCGAGATCAGAAATGCTGCGCCTGCCATTATGCCGCAAAAGGGTGATGAGCCGTTCGTCGAGATTATCCATGATGACCAGTTTGATAAATTAATTTTAGCAGATCGATAGCTTATTTCGATAATATTGCCAATATTTGATGTTCATTTCGCCAGGTCATTGTGTTGAACTGGGCGTGTTGGCAGGAAAGCGAGGACGGGAATGGAAATCAGGTTGATCGGTGCGCCGCTGCAGATCGGGGCCGGGCAATTGGGATGCGAGATGGGCCCCAGCGCCTATCGCGTCGCAGGGCTGGCACACGCTCTCGAAGAACTGGGGCATCGGGTCGTCGATACCGGCAATGTGACGCCCGCGCCGTTGCGAGAATTTTGCCATCCCAACCCGGCGGTGCATCATCTGGCTGAAACCGTGGCCTGGACGGAGGCGCTGACGGAGGCTGCCTATCGTGAAAGCGCCGGCGCTGTGCCGATCTTCCTCGGCGGCGATCATGCGATTTCTGCGGGGACGGTCGCCGGCATGGCGCGCCGGGTGGCCGAGACCGGCCGGCCGTTTTTTGTGCTCTGGCTTGATGCCCATACCGATTACCATACGCTGGAGACGACGCGCAGCGGCAATCTGCACGGCACGCCGGTTGCCTATTTCAGCGGGCGAAAGGGGTTTGAGGGTTATTTCCCGCCGCTTTCCCATGCGGTTCCTGAAGACAATATCGGCATGATCGGCATCCGCAGCGTTGATCCGGCCGAAAGGGCCGCACTGGAAGAGAGCGGCATCACCGTTCACGACATGCGTTCGATAGACGAACACGGCGTTGCCGTTCTCCTGCGTCAATTTTTGGCGCGGGTTCAGGCGGCAAACGGTCTTTTGCATGTCAGTCTCGATGTCGATTTTCTTGAGCCCTCCATCGCCCCGGCCGTCGGCACCACGGTTCCGGGCGGCGCGACATTCCGCGAGGCGCATCTGGTCATGGAAATGCTGCATGATAGCGGGCTGGTCTGCAGTCTTGATCTCGTGGAACTCAACCCGTTTCTCGACGAGCGCGGCAGAACCGCGACCCTGATGGTCGATCTTGCCGCCAGCCTGCTGGGCAAGCGGGTCATGGACCGCCCGACACGGGCCGGCTGAAAGGGGTGATGTGATGACCGTGATACCGAACCTCAATATCGTGCCCTTCGTCAGCGTCGATCACTTGATGAAACTCGTGCTGCGCGTGGGCATCGATACGTTCCTGCGCGAGCTTGCCGATGTGGTGGAAGAGGATTTCCGCCGCTGGGAAAGCTTCGACAAGACGCCGCGCATCGCCTCGCATTCGAAGGAAGGCGTCATTGAACTGATGCCGACCAGCGATGGCACGCTTTACGGCTTCAAATATGTCAACGGCCATCCGAAGAACATGAAGGAAGGCCGCCAGACCGTGACGGCTTTCGGCGTGCTTTCCGATGTCGGCAATGGTTATCCGCTGCTCCTGACCGAGATGACGATCCTGACGGCGCTGCGCACCGCCGCAACATCAGCCGTCGCGGCGAAATATCTCGCCCGCAAAAATTCCCGCTCCATGGCCATCATCGGCAATGGCGCGCAGAGTGAATTCCAGGCGCGCGCCTTCAAGGCCATTCTCGGCATCGACACGTTGCGCCTTTTCGATATCGACCGGTCCGCCAGTGAAAAATGCGCCCGTAATCTCGCCGGGCAGGGTTTTGCCATCAAGATCTGCGAGAGCGCGCAGGAAGCGGTCGAAGGGGCTGACATCATCACGACAGTTACCGCTGACAAGCAATATGCGACGATCCTGACCGACAACATGGTCGGGCCCGGCATTCACATCAACGCCGTCGGCGGCGATTGCCCCGGCAAGACGGAATTGCATCGGGACATCCTCTTGCGATCGGATATTTTCGTGGAATATCCACCGCAGACGCGCATTGAAGGTGAAATCCAGCAATTGCCGGCGGATTATCCCGTTACCGAGCTCTGGCAGGTCATTGCCGGCGCAAGGGAGGGACGGGCAAGCGACAGGCAGATCACGCTGTTCGACAGCGTTGGTTTCGCGACCGAAGATTTTTCGGCTTTGCGTTACGTGCGTTCAAAACTGCCATCCACGGGCCTTTATACGGAGCTTGATCTGCTGGCCGATCCGGATGAGCCGCGTGATCTGTTTGGGATGCTTCTGCGTTGTGAGGCGGCTCTCGTCTGATCGATCTCGCCGGGCGTGAGGCTCAGGCTTGGCGGCGGCTCCTCCTGGCAACCACATGTTCCCGCCAGATGGTGAAAAGGCCGGCGGCAATAACGATCGCCGCACCGATCACCATGTTTGATGTCACGACCTCGCCATAGATGGTGACGCCGATGATGGAGACGAGCACCAGCTGGTAATAGGAAAAGGGTTGCACCGAGGCGGCATCCGCCAGTTCGAATGCTTTTATCAGGCAATAATGGCCGCTCATGCCGGTAATGCAGAGCGCCAGCATCCATCCCCAATCCTGCGGAGCGAGGTTGACCCAATAAAACGGGCCGACCAGCGTCAGCGCCGCCGCACCGGCCACGCCGGTATAGAAGAAGCTGGTCATCGCTGAATCGCTCTTGCTGCCGAGGCGGGTCAGGACACTGTAGAGCGCCAGCATGAAGGCGGCCACGAAGGTGATGATCAGCTTGTTGTCGAAGCCTTCGCCATCAGGCTTGAGGATGACGAGAACGCCGATGAAGCCGACAAAAATGGCGCACCAGCGCCGCCAGCCCACATGTTCTCCCAGCAACGGCGTGGACAATGCTGCAACGATCAGCGGCGCGGAGGCGAGGATGGAGTGGCTGTGCGCCAGCCCGACGACGGCGAAGGAGAAGATGGAAAAAACGATCTGCACGGCAAGAAGCACACCGCGGCCGATTTGCAGCCAGGGACGGTTGGCCATGACGGCGCCCCTGATGCCGCCGGAGGATTTTGCAGCCATCAGCAGAACAAAAACGGCAAAGGCCCAGTATCGCAGCATTGCCACGAAGACCGGCGGATAGACGCTGCCCAGATGCTTCGAAATGCCATCCTGCGCCGCAAAGATCGTGAAAGCGACAAGCGCATAAACAAAGCCGGTCTTGGGTGATGGCATGAAAAAACCGCTATCCGACTGCCGCCGGCAAAAGAGTATTCGGGGTGAATGAGGTGGGTAACAGCCATATGTTATGGCCGTACCTTGTCAGATAACCTTATTTTCCGAATAGCTGCCATGCAAGTCCGGAAGCTGCCTTCTCAAAGGTCAATTGTTGGAATGTAATTTTGCGATGCTCTCCCCCTCATCCCTGTGCTTGTCACAGGGATCCAGCCAGTCCAAGTCCTTGGACTGAAAGCGGTCCTCCCGCCGCGCAGACGCGCGTCGGCTTGTTCCTGTGACGAGCACAGGAATGAGGGCGGTGGGTGCGCCAGCCTATTGTGAGATCTGAGAGGTGCGACGCGCTGCAGGTTGACGTGGAGCTTGGATGATGTGGGCCTGCTGCCGAAGGCCTTGGGACAGGCACGGCTGTCCGCCGTCAACAATTGTGCGGCGGACAGAGGGTTCAGCAAGACGCACAGCGTCCCGATTGTGGCTTCAGCCGATCTTTACGGCCGCCTTCGAGGCGGTGGATTTCAGCGCGGCGTCGGCCAGCTTCAGCGCGACCAGCCCGTCCTTGATGGAAGGCGAGGGCGCGACATTGTTTTCGATGCTGTCAATGAAGGCGGTGATTTCCGCAGCATAGGCCGCCGTGTAACGCGTCATGAAGAAGTCATGCAGCGGCGGGCGGGTGTAACCTTCCGCATTGGCGATTTCGATGGAAACCGGGCGCTGGTTTTCGGCCGCTGCCGAACCGAGCGAGCCGTGCACTTCGATGCGCTGGTCGTAACCATAGGTCGCGCGGCGAGAGTTCGAAATGACCGCCTGCCTGCCGCTTTTCGTCGTCAGGATGATGCTGGCGCTGTCAAAATCACCCAGCGCTCCGATCTCCGGATTGACGAGAACCGAACCGGTTGCGAACACGCTTTCCACTTCCTCGCCGAGCAGGAAGCGGGCCATATCGAAATCATGAATGGTCATGTCGCGGAAGATGCCGCCGGAGACCTTGATATATTCGGCCGGCGGCGGGCCGGGGTCGCGGCTGGTGATGGTCACCATTTCCACCTTGCCGATGCGGCCATCTTCGATGGCCTTGTGAACAGCCTGGAAATGCGGGTCGAAACGGCGGTTGAAACCGAGCATCACCTTTGCACCGGTTTCCTCAACCACCTTCGCGCAGGCTTCCGCGCGGGCAACATCGAGATCGACGGGCTTTTCGCAGAAGATCGCCTTGCCGGCCCGGGCGAAACGCTCGATCAGGTCGGCATGGGTGTTGGTCGGCGTGCAGATGATGACGGCATCGATCGTCTTGTCGGCCAGAACCTCATCGATCGTGCTGACCTTGCACTGCGCTTCGCGGGCGATTGCTTCCGCAGCACCGGCCATGGCGTCCACAACGGCCACCAGCTGCGCACGGCTGTCGGTGGTGATCGCCTTGGCGTGGACCTTGCCGATCCGTCCAGCGCCGAGCAGTGCCAATTTCGTAACCATCTTTCCTCCGGTTTCTCACACCCGTCCCTCACTCCCGGAAAGACAGAATATGAATGCAAGCAATGTTTCGATATGGAATATATGTTCTATTTTGCTAGATCGACATCGCAGATGTGTCAAGCGTTTTGAGAGGGGACGGAACAGCGGAAACGGCATCGCCGAAAAGGCGCCCGCAACAAAGCGTCACCTCCGTCAGAAGGAGCCGTGCGGGGTGGAGCAAGGTGGGTGAAGGCGACCCGTTCAGTCGGAGATTATGTTCGTCTCTGGCGGAAGCGCGTAAACCTCGACCGGGGTTTCCAGTCCGCGCAGCAGCCATGGGCCGAGATTTTCGAGCTTTTCCTGATGTCCTGCCATGCGGACGAATTCTTCGGAGAAAAGCACGTTGCGCCCGGTCTCCTTGGTCAGTGTTTCCAGCCGCGAGGCGATGTTGACGGCGGGGCCGATGACGGTGAAATCGAGGCGGGTTTTCGAACCGATATTGCCGTACATGACATCACCGACATGCACGCCGATGCCGTAACCCAGGGAATCGTGGCCCTTCCGGCGATTGATTTCATTGAGCGAAACGAGGCTCTTCTGCGCGCTGGCGATGGCTTTCAACAGGTTTTCGCAGGCCTTGGGATCGCTGAGCGGGAAAATCGCCAGCAATCCGTCGCCCATGAATTTCAGGATTTCGCCGCCGAATTCCTCGATGGGATCGCACATGGCGTCGAAATAACCGTTCAGAAGCTCGATGACATCGTCGCGCGGCCAGAGGTCGGAAATATGGGTGAAATTGCGCAGGTCGCAGATCAGGATCGCCGCGCCCACCGTCATGCCGCTGCCGCGCGTCGTTGCGCCATTGAGGATCTTTTCACCCGCATGCGGCCCCACATAGGTCTCCAGCAGGGTGCGCGTCATGCGGTTTTTCAGGCGTATTTCGCTGACCAGCGCGAGCGCCGGTAGCAGGTTTTTCAAGGCGAGGATTTCACTGTCGGAAAAACCGCCGGGCCGGTCACTGGAGAATGTGGCGACATGGCGCTTGCCAAAGGTGTGTTCGATCGGCCAGGCGCAATAATCCGTCAGCCCTTCGGCCCGCAGATCTTCGTAGATCGTATAGCCGGGTTCATCGATCTCCTCTCCGTTCAGCCGGTGGCGAACTTCGGTGGCGCCCTGATGAATGTCGTTGATGGGGCTGTTGAGATATTCGGGCGTATTTTCCGACCCGTAGCCATAGGTAGCGATCTCGGCGGAGGACAGGCCGGCTTTCCACAGAATGCGCGCGCCAAGCCATTGCGGATGGCGAATGCGGAAAGCGAGCACGCCCCGCGCCACGGAAATTCCGCTCGCCCGCAGCCTGCTGCAGAGCTCGACGAATATCTCGTCGATAAAGCGTTCGTCCTTGGTGCCGGTGATGAGCCAGTCGAGAATTTCCGTCTTTTCCGCTGGCCACAATTCATCCAGTGCTGAAGAAACGCGTTCTTCGGTGTCGAGACTTAGTGTCATGGCAGGATTCCGGAGGTTGTTGCTGCTCTCGCACGGGCAGGGCACATGTCGAACTCGGCCGAACATGGTCGCTCGTGAACCCCATGTGGTGCCGGATAACGAAAATGTTAAGAGGGGCGCGGAAAATGTTCCGGAGGGGATTGGCGGCATCAGGCCAAGTGCGCCGCCCGGATGTTCCCGGGAACATTGTCCACCGGCGGCGCTGAGATTTTTGGTGATCGCTAGAGGGATCAGATAACGGTTTCGACGGGAATATGCAGTGCGGCGGCAACGCGCCTGATGCGCAGCGGATCGCTGTCCGTGCCGTCTTCCAGGGCGCGTATTTCGCTGGTGGTCAGACCGCAGGTCACGGCAAGCTGTTCGACCGTATATCCGGCGAGATTGCGAGCGGTGAGGACTTTTTTGGCGAAAGGAGCATCGGTTTCGTGATCGGAATCGGGTTGTGAGACTGAAATTGTCATTTGCATCTCCCTGATGGTGGACACTTAAATGCGGGCGGCAAAGAAAAGTTGCCGGGCCGAATGCGACCGCGTTGCCGGAGAAGAAATCGGTGTTGCAACGCAGCGAGGAACATAGCGGCTTCATCCACCTACGCAATAGTTAAATTTTGTTAAGATTCGTGATCGCTGCATTCTTGCGGCGCGTCTTGCCGGGAAAAGGCCGAAAAAATGCCGTTTTTCGGGGTTTCCGCGGGGGTTAGGGCGGCTTTCGCTACAGCATGCCCCAGGCGCGAAACCGGCCACGACCCGTCACTTCCCGCAATTCCAGCTGGTTGGCGAGGCCGATCGCGCCCTGCGGCGTGGTGCCGAGTTCCTTGACGATCATCGCCGCCGAGACCACCGGCCGGGAGACGACAAGCTCCACGAGTTCCGGCAAACGTGAGGAGGAACGCCGGCCGGCCAGCTTGCGCATCATGCGGTCGCGCGCGTGGGTCAGCCGGTCATGTTCCTTCATGCCGGCCTGTGCCGCTTCGTAGAAGCTGTCGAGAAGGGCGATAAGGCGCTGCGTCTGGTGTCTCGCGTGCCGGCGCTCGCGTGGGATCGCGCGAAGACCGGCGCTCAGCGCCGGCAGGTGATCGGGCGTGACGGCGCCGTCGCGCAGGAAAGCGGAGGCCAGAAGCCGGCCGAGCCAGGGGCTGCGTTGCAGCACCTCGATCATGTTCCAGGCGTCGAGCAGGATGGCGGTGCGAAGAATTGCGGGTAATTCCTCTGTGCGTGCATGCACCTCCCACCATTCTTTCAGTCTTTCATCCTCGTCCCAGTCGGGTTCGTTGATGATCGCATGGCTTTCCTCCCGGTGCATCGTCGGAAGCGCGTTGCCTGTGGTAATCGCATCGAGCGTTGCGGCGCTGCGCGCCAGAAGCGCGTCCAGCTCGGAAAAAGCGCCATCCAGCGATGTTTCCCCCTCCACGTCGGCTTCTTCATCAAGGGAGTGATCGAGCGTTTGTCGGGGGGGCGCTGCCTCTTCGGCAAGCGCGGCCCTGCCGCGGAGCCTCGCAAGACCCGGTGCGGTAAAGGCCCAGCCGGCGGCATTGGAAAAGATCAGCCGCCTTGAACGGAGAATCCGGTGTGCCGCCGTCATTTCATGGGTCGGTGCGCGCACATCCATATGCGCGTCATGCAGCACCAGATCTTCCATATGGACGAGTTCGCCATCCACCCACATGGAGGAAATGGCGTCGGTGAAATCCTGCCTTTCGATGAAGCCGTGTTTCATCGGTGACCGATCGATCCGCTCGTCCAGCCGCGCCAGCGCCTCGCCGGCACGGGCGGCGGCAATGAGGAGCTTTTCGATCTGGATGTCCGATATATCGTAAATCATTGATATTTTTTAGTTTGAGCGCGGGCGGCTTACAAGGCGGATCACAGTCGGGGCGCTTTTTACTTTCGCGGTGTCTACCCAAAATCCCGACGAGAAGACCGGTGGTTAAAGGTCGGGAGCCACGAGGGTCTTGGAAGCCCTGACTGTTTCCTCGGCAATATTGCGATGCGGTATAAACTTGCGCACTGCAATATGACGGGTATATACCCCCACCGAGAGCGACAAATTATCACACCTTCCGTTCGCCCTTCCATCTCCAGACGAAGATGAATTGGAGTTTACCCGTGAATATTATGGCAAATGGTCCTGCCACGGCACCGGACCAGAAAACCCGTTTGAAATCCATTATCGGCGGATCGGCGGGCAACCTCGTCGAATGGTACGACTGGTACGTCTATTCGGCCTTCACCCTTTATTTCGCGCCGGTGTTTTTCCCTTCCGGAAACCAGACCGCCGAACTCCTGAGTGCGGCCGCCGTTTTCGCTGTCGGATTTCTGATGCGGCCCATCGGGGCCTGGTTCATGGGCACCTATGCCGACCGCAAGGGCCGCAAGGCCGGCCTGACACTGTCAGTCACGCTGATGTGTCTCGGCTCGCTGCTGATCGCAATCACGCCCGGCCATGAGATGATCGGCATTGCCGCACCGGCCATTCTGGTTTTCGCCCGCCTTCTGCAGGGTATCAGCGTTGGTGGCGAATATGGCGCGAGCGCGACCTATCTCAGCGAAATGGCCGGAAAGAACCGCCGCGGTTTCTTCTCCAGTTTCCAGTATGTGACACTGATTTCCGGTCAGCTTCTGGCGCTGGCGGTGCTTCTGGTGCTGCAGCGGGCCTTGACACCGGAGCAGCTTGGCTCCTGGGGCTGGCGCATTCCCTTCTTCATCGGCGGCATCCTGGCGATCGCGGTGTTCTATATCCGCCGTGGCCTTGCCGAGACGCAGTCCTTCGAAAACGCCAAGAGCGGAGCCGCCGACAAGCCGAAATCCAGCGGATGGGCGCTGTTCAAGCACTATCCGAGGGAAGCGCTGATGGTGATGGCGCTGACATCAGGCGGCACGCTCGCCTTTTATGCCTATACGACCTATCTGCAGAAGTTCCTCGTCAACACGTCAGGTTTCAGCAAGGAAAGCGCCACCGAAATTACCACGGCTGCGCTCTTCGTCTTCATGCTGTGCCAGCCGATTGCCGGCGCGCTTTCGGACAAGATCGGTCGCAAGCCGCTGATGGTGGGCTTCGGCATTCTTGGCACGCTGTTCACCTACGCAATCTTCAGCACGCTTTCGACGACGACCGATCCGATCATGGCTTTCGCCCTCGTGCTGGTCGGTCTGTTGATCGTTACCGGCTACACTTCCATCAATGCGGTGGTGAAGGCGGAAATGTTCCCCGCCCATATCCGCGCGCTTGGCGTGGCTCTGCCCTATGCGCTGGCAAACACCATATTCGGCGGAACGGCGGAATTCGTGGCCCTGAAATTCAAGCAGATCGGCCACGAAAACTGGTTCTTCTGGTATGTGACGATCATGATCGCGTTGTCGCTGGTGGTTTATGTGAAGATGCGCGATACGCGCGATCACAGCCATATCCACGAAGATTGAGCCCCTCCGCTCTATCCGAACCGATAAAAGCTCCGCCTTCCCGGCGGGGTTTTTGTTTTGAGCGCATTCAGGCGGCTTCGACCGGAAGAACGATGCGGGCCTCAAAACCGTCCTGCCGGCCCGGCGCCGGAGAGGAAAGCACCAGCTCTCCGCCGGTCTGCTCCACCAGGCTTTTGACGATGGCAAGGCCGAGCCCGGTGCCATCAGCCGCGGTCTGGCCTCGGGTAAAACGCGTCGTCAGCTTGGGTAGGAGCGCCCCGTCGATTGCCGGGCCGGAATTCACGACGCGGATCGTGCCGTCTGTTTCGGCGACGACCTGCACGGGGCTTTCCGGCGGGCTGTGGATCAGCGCGTTTTCGAGGAGGTTGCGGATGATGATGCCGAAGGCATCCGCGCCTATCCTGCAGGACAGGCCGCCTTCACAGCGATTGGTGAAGCGGATGCGGGATGAGCCGATTGCCGTTCTCATCATATCGTCGATGACGAGTTCGAGAACGGGAATGAGATCGTTCGCCTTGTCGGTAACCCCGATCCTTGCTTCCGCCCGCGACATCTGAAGCAGTTTTTCGGCGAGATGGCCGAGATGCTGCAGGGATTTTTCGATATTTTCCACGCGCGGCGCCAGTTCCGGCGGGATGTCGGCATGGAGCCGCTGCGCCTGCGCCAGGGCACCGGCAATCGGCGTGCGCAATTCATGGGCGCTGTTGGCGGTGAATTCCCGTTCCGCCTCGATTGCCGATCGCAACCGCCCGAGCAGCAGATTGACCGAACGGGCGATGGGATGGAGTTCGGCCGGAAAGGGCTGTGTTGGCAGCGGTGCGAGATTGCCGCCATCCTTCTTGCTGATGTCGTCGCGCAGGGTCTGTATCGGTCGCAGTGTCCTGCGCACCACGACGATGACGGCGAAAATGCTGGCGGGAATGAGGATGAGAACGGGAAGCAGCAGCGCGGTGCCCGCCTCTTCAATCGCCTCGCGGCGATTGGCGAAGGCATCGGCGACCTGCAGGAAATAATTGCCGTCCGGTGTCGCAACCGTAAAGATGCGCTGGGTCGCGGTTTCGGAAAAACCGGGTTCGAGCGAGACCTCGAAAGGCTCCGTCGAACTGTCATGCGAATGCAGCACCACCTGTCCTTCCCGGTCGCGAACCTGATAGGTCAGATACTCCGCCCGTTCCGACGTCTGGTTGAGCTTTTGCGCGGCAGGCGCGGTATTGTTTTCCCTGAGGTCGTCCACGAGCAGCGGCAGCAGCCTTTCTGCGGTTTCCTCAACACCGGCGTCGAAAATCTCGGCGAATTCGTCCTGCATCACCATGACGCCCAATCCGCAGGCGAGAAGCCAAGATATGGCGACAACGCTCGTCAGCGCTGTGACGAGTTTGCGGGTCATGCTGGTCGGTCTGGCCATATCTGCCTGCCTGCCGTTCTTACCTGATGGTGTAGCCGACGCCGCGCACGGTCTCGACGCGGTCATGGCCGATTTTCTTGCGCAGCCGGCTGATATAGACCTCGACCGTGTTGCTTTCTATTTCCGCGCCGAATTCGTAAAGCGTGTCGTGCAATTGCGCTTTCGAGACGACCGCGCCGGGATGTTCGACGAGTTTTTCGAGCACGGCCCATTCCCGGGCGCTCAGCGTCTGCGCCGTTCCATCGACCGTGATATTGCGCGCCACCTGGTTGATCTCGATGCCGGGCAGGCGGATGACGGGGGCCGAGCGCCCTTCGTAACGGCGCGAGACCGCCAGCATGCGCGCTGAAAGCTCGTTGAGATCGAAGGGCTTGACCAGATAGTCGTCCGCCCCGGCATTCAGCCCGGCAATCCGGTCGGAGACCTGATCATGGGCAGTCAGAATGATGACAGGTGTAGCGTCGTCGCGCCTGCGCAGGGTTTGCAAAAGGGTGATGCCTTCGCCATCCGGCAGGCGCATGTCGAGCAGGATCAGGCCATAACCCATGGTCAGCGTCGCCGCCATGGCGTCGCCCAGCGTCTTGAACCAGTCAACAGCGTGACCCGCCGCGGCGACGTGGTCTCGCAGCGCTTCCCCCAGCACATGATCGTCTTCAACAAGCAGAACCCGCAAGACAGCTCCCTCTATCGCTTCGTCCTGCGTATCTCTTTCTCCGGATAAGCGTCAAGCACGGTGTTTCAGCTGTTCTGGCGCTGGGTGCAGCCGCCGAATACATCAAGCGAGGGATCGTAGACCGAAGTGGAGACGTTCATCATTCCAAGGATGCTGTGGAAATAATTGTCGTGCGAGCGCCCGCCCTCTGCCGCGCTTTTTGCCAGGCAGGCTTTATCCAGCCCCATGGATCTGGCGAAATCGTCATCGAACCAGACGAGAAACGGCACATGGGTCTGCTGGTCGGGCGCAAGCAGATAGGGCGCACCATGCAGGTAGACGCCGTTTTCGCCAAGCGATTCGCCGTGGTCGGACGCATAGATCATGCCCGTCGCCAGCCTGTCGGAACGGGCCTTCAGCTTGTCGATCACGGTCGAAAGGAAGTGGTCGGTATAAAGAAGCGTGTTGTCGTAGGAGTTGACAATCTCCGCATCGGAGCAGTTGCCAAGCTCGGCCGTGCGGCAATCCGGGGTGAATTTGCGGAACTCGTCGGTGTAGCGCAGATAATAGGTCGGCCCATGGCTGCCCATCTGATGCAGCACGATGACGCTGTCCTTGGTGACGTTATTGAGCCAGGCGTCGAGCTTGTCGAAAAAGATATCGTCGCGGCATTCTCCGCCAGTGCAAAAGCGGCTGTCATTGGTGGAGGGCAGGTCGAAATAGGCAATGCGGTCGGCGACATTCTTGCTGCCGGTATTGTTGTCCAGCCATGTGGCGCCAATGCCGGCATGGACGAGGACATCCATGACGTTTTCATTGGCGAGCGCCTTGTTGTGGCTATATTGCGAACGCGGGAATTTCGAGAACATGCAGGGAATGGAAATTGCTGTCGCGGTTCCGCAACTGGTGGTGTTCGGAAAATAGATCACGCCGCGTTTTGCGAGTTCGGGATTGGTGTCACGTCCATAACCGTTCAGGGAAAAGTTTGCGGCGCGCGCCGTCTCACCCGCAACGATAACGGTGATGCGGGGTTTGTGGATCCCGCCCAATGCCGGGAGAACCTTTGCATCCCTGCCGACCGGCGTGACCTGAATATCGACTTCCTTGCCGGCCAGTGTGAAATAATGGACGGCCGACAGGATCGGCGACAATGGATCGACGCTCTTGACGATATCCTTGTGCTGGCGAACCGCGGTGGTGAATGTCTTGGAATTGGCGAAGCTGATGATGCCGGCGATGGTGAGACAGATCAGGATGCTGATCGTGTTCCACAAAAGCTTGTCGAGGATCGGCCGGTGTCTGATGCGGATGGCGACAATGACGAGGGACGGCACCAGTCCGTAAATCGCCATATGCCAGAGAAAGCCGGGCGTGATGAGATTGCCTGCCTCCGCCTGTGTCGTCTCCATGGCGTTGCGGATCATGTCGCTGTCGATGACGATGCCGTAACGATCCATGAACCAGGAAGCGGCGGCCGCGGCGAAGATCAGGAAGATCACAAACGGCTTGATGAGATATTTGGCGGAAAAAATGATGATGAGCGCGCCGAGAAGGGCGGCCATGGCAACGTAAAGCGCGACGATGGCAACCGGATAGGCGGAAAGATAGGTGTGAACCTTCGACCAGAATGTCCGGTTCGTGAAAAACAGCAGATAGGCCGCCGTCAGCAGGCTGAGCGGCACGCTGCCGATCTCCGGACGATACGTTATTGTTCCCGTCGCTTTCGCGGTAAAAAGAGCCACTGCCAGATCCACCAGATTTCCGATAGGCCGGCGGCAACGAAAAAGGGGCGGGAACGCCACTGTCCAAGCTGCCGCATGGGCCGATCAATGGCGGATGCTTCATTTTGCTGACATCAACCTGAAAGCTTGTCATGAAAGTGTCACACTCCTTGGTGGGCTTCTGGCGAGGGCTGCGTTTCAGATCGAGGAGATCAGCCGGCGATGGAGCGCTCAATTGAGCCCCAGAATGCCTGTGGCGGTGGTGCGGGTTGCAAATATGCGGGTGGCCCTGACCGGCAGCAGGCTGCCTGCGGGCAGGTTCTGGAAGGTCACCGTCGCGCCGGAAAGCAGGGTCAGGCATTGCCCACATAGATGGCCCGCGTGGGGGAAGGAAGCGGGTTCGTATCATCAGGAACAACCTCGAAAGCATGGGATGCCGGGGATTCGAGGCCTGCGGCGTGGTGTTCGTAAGTCTCAGCCATTGCTGTCTCCCGTAAATCGAAATCTGCCGCGATTATGCGGTGCGCCGCGGCCGCGGGGAAAAGCGGGAACAGAAAATATCTGGACGGGATTTAGGCCTTGCTTCCGGTTTGCCGAAAAGAGCGCCATTCTTTCCGTAATCTCATGTGGTTGCGTCGCCCGGCCTGTTGCCGCCGATGCCGCGTAAACGGACGATGACGGTTTTTTCGTCCACGGGTACTGTCGCGTCAATTGCGGGTATGGAGAATGAAGGCCCTGACGGCGGGAGAGGCTTCCGTTTTCCGGTGGGCGATGGCGAGGTCGGAAGTCGTGGCGCTTGCTGCAAGCGGCACGTAGCGCACGCCGGGCAACCGCAGACAATCGAGCGAGCGCGGCACCAGCGCCACACCGAGGCCGATCGCCACCATGCTGGTAATGGTGGTGTAATCCCGGCCTTCCGGGCTTATCGTTGGCTGGAACCCGGCCTCGTTGCAGGCTTCTATCGTATTGTAATGAAAGCCGACATCCGGCGGCTGCCGCGGTGTGATGAAGGTCTCGTCGGCAAGGTTCTTGAGGTCGACCTGCAGCGCAAAGGCCAGGGGATGGTTTTCAGGAAGTGCGGCCACCAGCGGTTCGCGCAGAACCACATGGGTTGTGACACCTTCCGGAACGGGCGCAGGCGGGCGGATGAAGGCAAAATCCAGATTTCCGTCGGCGATCTTGGCGAGTTGCAGCCGCATCTCCATCTCGATCAGTTGCAGTTCCACATCGGGATGAGAGGCGCGGAAACTGGCGATGGACTGGATCATCAGGCCGGAATAGGCGGCCGAAGCGACATAACCGATGGAGATGCGGCCCGTCTCGCCGCGATCGACGCGTTTAAGCGCCGCAAGTGTCGCCTCGGCATTGGCGAGAATTTTGCGGGCATCCTCATAAAGAAGCTGGCCAGGCGTGGTGAGCTTCACCGATCGCCGTGTCCGGTCAAGCAACGGCATGCCGACGATCTGCTCGAGCGCCATGATCTGCTGGCTCAAACCCGGCTGGGCAATGCCGAGGCGGGCGGCGGCGCGCTCGAAATTGCGCTCATCCACCAGCGTGGTGAAATAGCGCAGGTGCCGCAGCTCGAACGCGTCCGCCCGGTTTGCCGGTTTCCTGCCCATCATCACTGCCTTTCCTGACGGATTTGAATAATTCCAAGCTATTATCCGTAAGAATTTTCATAATCAGTAGTTCTGAAAAAATCCAGTTTCACTTATTGGATCACAATCCGCTCCTTGCGTAATAAGATGACTTAAATTCTCCAGAAAAATAACCGTCTCATGGCGGCGCGGTTGATGAAGGGTCTTGGCGTGCAGGGAAAATCTAAACACATTTCCATTCTGGCGGGCGGTTGCGCTGCCATCGCCTATGTGGCGTTCGTGACCTCCGGCGTTGCCCTTGCGCAGGAAGCCGGAACGACGGTGCTGCAGACCATCACCGTGGACGGCGCGAAAAATCAGGACCCCAAGGCGCCGGTGAAGGGCTATGTGGCAAAAACCAGCGCTAGCGCCACCAAGACGGGGCGATCCCTGATCGAGACGCCGCAATCGGTTTCCGTCATCACCAGGGATCAGATGGATGCGCAGAATGTCCGTAATCTCAGCGAGGCGCTGAATTATGTGCCTGGCGTCGTCGCGCAGCCGTTTGGGGCGGATCCACGTTTCGATGCGCCGCGCATTCGCGGCTTTCAGGGTAACCAGCTGCAGTTCCTCAACAGTCTGCGGCTGATGCGCACGGCCGGTGCGCCGTCTTATGAGGTCTACGGTCTGGAGCGGGTGGAAGTCATTCGCGGGCCGGCCTCGGTGCTTTACGGTCAGGGTAATCCCGGTGGCCTCATCAATCTCATCAGCAAGCGGCCGACTTTCGAGCGTTTCGGCGAAGTCGGAGCGCAGATCGGCAGCTTCGATTATTACCAATCGATGTTCGATATTGGTGGGCCGGTCGCGGATAGCGACAGTTTTGCCTATCGCCTCACCGGCCTTGCCCGCAACGCCCATCTTCAGACGGACAATCTGCAGAATGACCGTTATTTCATCGCCCCGGCGCTGACATGGCAGCCCGACGAGGATACGAAACTGACGGTTCTCGCCTCCTATCAGCACGACAATCCGAGTTCACCGTCTGGCCTGCCGCCGGCGCTGACCTATCTGAGACCAGGCAACATGCTGGATCGCAGCTTTTATGTCGGCGATCCCTCTTTCGATACCTCAAGCCGCAAGTTCACCAATATCGGCTATGAGTTCGAGCACCGTTTCGATGAGACCTTCACCTTCCGGCAAAATGCTCGTTATTCCAATTTCGACTGGTCCTACCGGGCGCTCGGCATGTCTTCGACCAGCGGCGGCATGATCGGCAATCTCATCCGCCGCAATGCGACGTTCCAGGATGAATTGCTGAACACCTTCAACATCGATAACAGCCTGCAGGCGGAGTTCTCCACGGGACCAGTCGACCACACCCTGCTCGTCGGGCTGGATTACCGCTATTTCGACAATAACGTCAAAACCGAATTCTGGGTCGCGACGCCGCTCAATCCCGTCAATCCTGTTTATGGCGGGCCGATCAGTCTCACCTCGCGCACGCTTTATGCCGATGTGAAGACGGATATTTCCCAGATCGGTCTTTATGCGCAGGACGAGATGGCTTTTGAGAACTGGCGGGTCACCGCCGGCCTGCGGCAGGATTGGGCAAGCACCGGCGGTACGACGTTCAACGGAACGACCTACCGCGCGCTCGACAAGGACGACCACAAGCTGACGGGCCGTGTCGGGGTCAGCTATCTCTTCGATGGCGGCATCGCGCCTTATGTCAGCTACGCGACCTCCTTCGAGCCGGTGCCGCAGCCGGCTGTCGGTGATGCGCCGAAACCGACCACGGGCGAACAATGGGAAGCGGGCATCAAATATCAGCCAGAGGGCTTTGACGGTTTCTTTTCCGCGGCGATCTACGATCTGAAACAGAAGAACGTCACGACGACGGTGGGCGGGGTGACGCAGCAGATGGACGAGGCGCATGTGAGAGGCCTCGAACTGGAAGGCGTCGCAAGCCTTGCAGACGGGCTCGACCTGCGGGCGGCCTATACCTACATGGACAGCGAGGTCTCCGGCCGTGTGAACAGCGGCAAGGAGCTGGATAGCACGCCCCGGCACGCCGCCAGCCTCTGGCTCGACTACACCTTCCCGGAAGATACGGCGCTTGAAGGTTTCGGCATCGGCGGCGGTGTCCGTTATGTCGGAAAACGTTATGGCGATGCGGCCAATGCCTTCGAAATGAAGGGCCTCGCCCTGCTCGATCTCGGCGTGCATTACGAGAAGAACGGCTACCGCGCCTCGCTTCTGGTGCAAAACTTGACTGATAAAGAATATATTTCTAGTTGCTCCACTTTCGGATGCTATTACGGTGACGGCAGGACCGTTATGGGCAAGCTGACCTACCGTTGGTAACGCCATATCAAAGTGAAGCAGCAGGGGCATGACGCGTAAGGATCGATGGATTTCCCCCCTCTGGGGGCGGCGGGAATTTTTAAGCCTGCTCGCCGCCTCGGCTCTTGCGGGCAAGGCGCGGGCAGCAGTGACGCCGCGCATCGCCGCCATCGACTGGGCCATGCTGGAAACATCTGTGGCGCTCGGCGTCATGCCGGTGGCGGCGACGGAACTCATCCAGTTCCGGGCCGGCGCGGTCGAGCCTGATATCCCTGAAACTGTCGCCGATCTCGGCCTGCGCGGCGCTCCGAATTTCGAGCTTCTGCAGCTCACCCGGCCAGAGCTCATTCTGATTTCGCCTTTCTACACACGTTATACCGGCAGGCTGGAAGCGATCGCCCCCGTCTTTTCGCTGCCCTTTTACGTGAAGGGCGAGCCGCCTTTCGAAAAGGCGCTGGCGGCGGTCACCGCGCTTGGTGAAAAGCTCGGGCGGGCCGAAGAGGCGCGCAAGGTTCTGGGTGAAACGGAAGCGGCACTGCAAGCCATGCGGACCCGTCTTGCCGGTTTTTCCGCACGGCCGACCTATGTCATCAACATAGGCGACGCCCGGCATTTTCGTGCCTTTGGTGCGGATAGCATGTTCGGGGATGTTCTTGGCCGTCTGGGGCTGACCAATGCCTGGGTGGATCGGTCGCAATTCACCTTCGCGGCCCCGGTGCCGCTTGAAAACCTCGCCGCCTCATCCGATGCGCGCATCGTCATCGTCTCCGATATTCCGGTGGAGGCGCGGGAAACTCTGCGCAACAGCGCCATCTGGCGCGCGCTGCCTGCCGTGCGCGAAAATCGGGTGGTGACGCTTGCCAATGTCGGCCCCTATGGCGGCATCACCGCCGGCATGCGTTTCGCGAGGCTTCTGACCGAAGCGCTCTCGGCACGGGGAGAAGCCCTGTGATGGTGCGGCCTCTCCCGCTTTTCTTCGGGCTTTTGTTCATTCTGGCCTGCGGTCTTTCCCTGCATGCCGGGCTGCTGCGGCTGCCTTTCGGTGCATGGCCCGGCCTGCCTTTTGATGCCGCCGCCATGTCGATGGATCAGGTCATCCTCGCTTTCAGCCTGATGCCGCGTGTGGCGGTCGCCATTCTGGCGGGCGCGATGCTGGGTCTCTCGGGCGCGCTTTTTCAGCAATTGCTGCGCAACCCGATCGCTGATCCCTCGACGCTCGGCATCTCGGCTGGCGCGCAACTGGCCATCGTCATCGCCACGCTGTTCTTTCCCTCGGTGCTGGATGGCAACCGCGCTTTGGTGGCGCTTGCCGGCGCTGCCGCTGCCGCCGGTATTGTCTTCCTGCTTGGCTGGCGACGCTCCTTCGAACCGGTAACCATGGTGGTGGCAGGGCTCCTGGTCGGCATCACCGCCGCGTCCGTTTCCGCCGCGCTCACGCTCGCGCAGGGCGAATATCTGATGTCGCTCGTGGTCTGGAATGGCGGCTCGCTCAGTCAGCAGGATTGGTCGAACGCCCTGTCTCTCACCTTTCAGCTTTTCGTGGGGCTTGTCCTGACGGGCCTGCTGGTTAGGCCGCTGACGGTTCTCGGTCTCGGCGATTCCGGCGCGCGATCGCTCGGCGTATCGCTGTTTTCGATCAGGCTCGCCGTCGCCGCCGTCGCCGTCATGCTGGCCGCCTTCGTCGCTTCGGCGGTTGGCCTCGTTAGCTTCATCGGCCTTGCGGCACCCGCGCTCACCCGGGCGCTTGGCGTGCGGCGCTCCTCTTCGGTGCTCTTCGTTTCCCCGCTTCTGGGCGGCCTGCTGCTCTGGTTCTGCGACGGTATCGTGCAACTTCTGGCAAACAAGACGGCGGAAGTTTTCCCGACCGGCGCGGTGACGGCCCTGATCGGCGGCCCGCTGCTTCTGTGGTTGCTGCCGAAAATCCGGCCGACCGACGTGCATCGCGGCGAAGGCGTCGATCTCGCGACAAGACGCGGGTTTACGGCCCTGCTGCCGATGCTCATCGTCATGGCCGCGCTGATCTTTGCAGCACTCGCCATCGGCAGGGGGCCTCAGGGCTGGACAATGCTGGGGGCGGGTGACCTGCAAAGCCTTCTGCCCTTCCGCTGGCCCCGGCTGATGGCGGCCATCGCCGCCGGCGGTCTTCTCGCCATGGCGGGTGCTCTTTTGCAGCGGCTCACCGGCAATCCGATGGCAAGCCCGGAGGTCATCGGCGTCAGCGGCGGCGCAGGCCTCGGTTTTGCCGCCGCCATCACGATTTTTCCGGCGGCCGGTCTGTTCGAGCTGTTTTGCGGCGCCGGCATCGGCTCGGCGGGCGTCATGATCCTCGTCCTGTTCTTTTCCGTGCGCCGGCATCTGGCGCCAGAAAAAATCCTGCTCGCCGGCATTGCTATTAGTTCGCTCTGCTCGGCGGTGCTTTCGGCGCTGCTTGCGATTGGTGACCAGCGGGCATGGCAGATTCTCGCCTGGCTCAGCGGCTCTGGTTCGACCGCGACACCGGCTTCGGCAATCTTTCTCGCCATTCTTTCCATCGTGCTTCTGGCGGCTGCCCTGTCGGTGACGCGCTGGTTGACGATCCTGCCGCTTGGCCGGGATGTGCCGCTCTCGCTCGGGCTGCCGCTCGGCCTGGCGCGTATCGCCGTCATCGCGGTGGCCGGCATCGCCACGGGGGCCGCCTCGCTGCTCGTCGGTCCCTTGAGCTTCGTCGGGCTGATGGCGCCGCATATTGCGCTTCGCGCCGGCTTCACCACGCCGCGCGATCATCTGTTAGCTTCTTTCCTGTTCGGCGCGGTGCTGATGGCGCTTTCCGATCTCGGGGCGCGAACGGTGACCTTTCCCTATGAACTGCCGCTCGGGCTTTTTGCGGCTCTGGCCGGCGCGCCCTATCTGATCTGGCTTTCAGGCAGGCGCCAATGATTTATTTGAACATTTACGGAGATGAGAACCATGGGTGAGGCAGCACTTGCCGTCGATTACGACGATATCCCGCTTTTTTCTCTTGATGGCGTCATGATGGAAGTGCCGGGCAGGACATTGCTGCACCCGCTGACGGCAAGTTTTGCGACCGGCAAGACCATCGGTCTGATCGGTCATAACGGTTCGGGAAAATCGACGCTGCTCAAGATTCTCGCACGCATTCAGGAACCGACGGCGGGCAAGGTCTCGTTCGAGGGAAAATCGCTCGGCGTCTGGGGCAATCGCGAATTTGCGCGAAAGCTCGCCTATCTGCCGCAATATACGCCGGCTGCTTCCGGCATGCTGGCCAAGGAGCTGGTGGCGCTCGGCCGTTATCCCTGGCACGGGGCGCTCGGGCAATTTAGCAAGGCGGATCAGGAGAAGGTGGAAGAGGCGATCGAGCTTACCGATACCGTCGCCTTCCGCGACCGGCTGGTGGATACGCTTTCCGGCGGCGAGCGCCAGCGCGTGTGGCTTGCCATGCTGGTGGCCCAGAACGCCGAAAGCCTGCTTCTAGACGAGCCCATCTCCGCACTCGACATGGCGCACCAGATCGAAGTGCTTTCGCTGGTTCAGAGACTGTCGCGCGAAAAGGGTCTTGGCGTCATCGTGGTGCTGCATGACGTCAACATGGCAGCACGCTTCTGCGATGAGATCGTTGCGCTTCATTCCGGCCAGCTTATCGCACGGGGAACGCCGCAGGAGATCATGACGCCGGAGACGTTGCAGCGCATCTATGGCGTTCGCATGGATGTCATGACCCATGCCGCCACCGGCTTTCCCGTCGCTCTGCCGCTTTGAGTTGTTGCAGCAAAACAACGGCCGGCAACGCTGGCTGTTGATGGCGATTCCGCACGCATTTCCCGCCCTAACAATGTCTTAATGGCATCCTACCGCCATCAGACACTGTTAACCGTTCCGCTTTCATCGCCTCCAATTAAGTTGTTTTGGATCGATTTCAGGGAACAAACGTTAACAGTGCGGAATTCAATATCCGGAGAGGGCAAGAAGGGCTGCTGCGGGTAGGAATAAAACAGGAGAAAATCAGATGAAAAAGGCTGTTGCCGTAACTTTTGCCGCATTGACGATGGGCCTTGGCGGAACCGCATCCGCCCTCGCTGCCGACCTTGCAAGATATGAGCCGGCTCCGCAGGAGCAGGACGATCGCAACGGCGTCAAGATCGGTTACCTCACCTGCGATATCGGCGGCGGCGTCGGTTACGTTCTCGGCTCGGCCAAGGAACTGGATTGCACTTTCCAGTCCACCATGGGCGCCCGTCGCACCGACCATTACTCCGGCGCCATCCGCAAGATGGGTGTCGACCTCGGTTTCACCACGCAGGGCCGTCTGGTCTGGGCCGTTTTCGCCCCGACCGCCGGTTACCACCGCGGTTCGCTGGGTGGCCTTTATCAGGGCGCTACGGCTGAAGTCACCGTCGGTCTCGGCGTCGGCACCAACGTTCTCGTTGGCGGCACTTCCGGCTCCATCCAGCTGCAGACGGTCAGCGTGACCGGCCAGGTTGGTCTCAACCTCGCTGCCACCGGTACGTCCGTGACGCTGACGGCCACGAACTGATCGGCGAAATGCCCGGTGTTTTGACCGGGCATTCTGTCGCATGTCAAAAACGCCCTCTTCGTTGTCAGACGGAGAGGGCGTTGTATTATCCGGACCATGATTTTCATGTCCCAACAAGCTGCAGCGGCGACCGCGTTCTTCCTCCTGTTTGCGTCGAGCGCCTTTGCCGAGGGCGATGCGGCCCATGGCGAGAAGGTCTTCAGCCGCTGCTCCACCTGCCACAGCGTTGACACGCCGCGCACCCGCATGGGGCCGCATCTGATGGGCGTGGTGGGCAGGCCGATGGCTTCCGTGGCTGATTACGGCCATTATTCGCAGGCGCTGAAGGATGCCGGTGCGGCTGACCGGGTATGGTCTGAGGAGGAACTGCAAAAATTCCTTTCCAGCCCGAAGAAGGCTATCCCGGGAAATGCGATGCGCTTTTTCGGCCTCTGGAGCGAAACGGATATAGCCGATCTGATCGCCTATCTGAAAACCCATCCCATGCCGCAATAGGTGTCAGAGCGGTGCTTCGGCGATAATCTCCTCGGCCTCCTCCGCCGTCATCGCCATCACTCTTGCGCCGATTTCAAAACTGAAGCCGTTGCGGGCGAAGGCGGAGAATTCCTTGGCCTTACGTTTTTCATCCAGCTCGACCCGGCGAAAAGGCCCGAAGGCGCGCTTGCGTGCAAAGATGACGGCGGCGACCAGATCATTGGTTTCCTGCAGCGCGACTGCAGCCGTTTCCCGGGCGACGCCCTTGGTCTGAAGTTTTTGCGCAAGCCCGCGTTTCGACTTGCCGCTGCGCTGGCCGCTCCGCACGGCAATTTCCGCATAGGCGGTGTCGTCGAGCGCCTTGATGCCATAAGCAAAAGTGACGGCAAATTCGCCGAGCGCCTTCACCTGCGCCGGGGTGATATCCTCGAATTTTTCCCGCGCCTTGCGCATGATGGCGTCGCGCAGCTGCTTTTCCGTCATCATGCGCTGTTCCAGCCGGTAGAGAGCGGAATTGCGCGCCCAGGACTGCATGCGGCTGGTGGGCTCAACGGCCGGCGTTTCACCATCCAGGGCCATATCGTCGGTCAGGAAAGGGCTGGAATCATCGTTCATTCCGCTTTTATAGCGCGGTGAAGCCGTCTTGCCAGTTCGCTCCCGGCCCGTGTCCTCCGGTTTTTCACCACCTCAAGGCGTTTGCGCGCCGGTTGCGGCGACATAGACGGAGTAGAGCGATTTTGTTGCGGTGATGAAGAGGCGGTTCTTTTTCGGGCCGCCGAAGGTGAGGTTCGCGACTGTCTGCGGCACCTTGATCTTGCCGATGAGCGTACCATCAGGCGCAAAGCAGTGGACGCCATCACCGGCGCTGGTCCAGAGGTTTCCAGCCGTATCCAGACGGAAACCGTCCGGCAGGCCGCTGTCGAGATTGCAGAATTCCCGGCCATTGGCGAGCTTCACGCCATCCACCACGTCGAAAACGCGGATATGGCGCGGGCGGGAGACATCATGGCTGTAGGAGCTGTCGGCAACATAGAGCTTCGTTTCATCAGGTGAAAACGCGAGACCGTTCGGTTGCACGAAGTCGTCAATGGCGATGTCGATCTTTCCGGTTGCGGGATCGAGCCGGTAGACATTGCGCGTCTTCTGTTCTGGCTCTGCCTTGTATCCCTCATAGTCGGAAAGAATGCCGTAGGTGGGGTCGGTGAACCAGACACTGCCGTCGGATTTCACCACCACGTCATTGGGGGAGTTCAGCCGCTTGCCGCCATAGCTGTCGGCGAGAACGGTGATCGAGCCGTCGACTTCGGTGCGGGTGACGCGACGGCCGCCATGTTCGCAGGAGACAAGTCGCCCCTGCCGGTCGCGTGTGTTGCCATTGGTGAAGTTGGAAGGCTGGCGGAACACCGAGATCCCGCCATCCGGCACCCAGCGCAACATACGCTCATTGGGAATATCGCTGAACAGCAGGCAGTTCAGATCGGCAACCCACACCGGTCCTTCGGCCCAGCGGCAGCCGGAATAAAGCTCTTCCAGTTCCGCGTTGCCGACGATCAGATGGCGGAAGCGGTCATCGTGGATTTCGTAAGGGGAGGTCTTGTCTGTGGTCATGAGCGTCGTCCGCTTGAGGGCTTGTCGTTCGGGGTTCAGCGCGTGGCCTTGGGGCCGCTTGCCAGAAGGATGACTGATATGATGATGAGGCCGGTGAGGATGAGGCGGATACCCGCGCCGAAACCATAGGTATTCAGCATCGATACCACCAGGAACATGAAGAGCGAAGCGCCCCAGATGCCGGGAACATTGGAATCGCCGCCCGCCACCGCCGTGCCGCCGATGACAACGACGGCGATGGACATCAGCAGGTATTCCGATCCCATGTTGAGTGCTGCGCCGCCGGAAAAACTGGCGAGCAGATAACCGGCAATCGCCGCCAGCACCGCGCAGAGCACATAGGTGACGAAGCGGGTTCCATCCACCGGAATGCCTGTCATGCGGGCGGCGAAGGTGCTCTGGCCGATCGCGGAAATCCAGCGTCCGTAAAATGTGCGGTCGAGCAGCAGCCAGGCGATGACCGAGAGCAGCAGCGCGACGAGCGCCACGTTCGGAATGCCGAAAGAGCTCGACGTGGCGAATGTGGCCAGTGTCTCCGGCGGTTTGATGCGCAGGCCGCGGTTCGACCAGATGGCGATGGACTGCACGATGAAGCTCATGGAGAGTGTCGCGATGATTGGCGGGATGCGCAGGAGCTTGATCAGCGTGTAATTGCCGATGCCGATAGCGATGCCGATCAGAATGGCGATCAGCAATCCCGGCAGGATGAGACCATCGGACACATCCATGAATTTCAGCGCCAGCGTGCCTGATAGCGTCATCGTTGCGGGAACGCAGAGGTCGATATTGCCCGGCCCGAGCGTGATGACGAACATCTGGCCGATACCGACGATCACGGAAAAGGCCGCGAAGGTCAGCGCTGCGTGCGACAGGCCGAAGGAGCTGGCGCCGCCGGTGAACATGACGGTCACGATCCACACCGCAGCCGTTGCGGCGAACGACCAGACCCATGGTTTTTTCGAGAAGGACGAAAGCCCGTTCATTGGTTTTTCTCCCGCTTTTCGAGACGGTTGAGCAGGATGCGCAGCGCAAGCACGATGATGAGGATCGCCCCTTGAGCGCCGATCTGCCAATCCGGGGAAATTCGCATGAAGGACAGGAAAGAGCCGGCGAGCGTCAGCGTCAGCGCGCCGATGACGGCGCCAATAGGCGAAACCCGGCCGCCGACGAATTCGCCTCCGCCCAGAATAACGCCTGCAATCGACAGCAGCGTGTAGCGAAGCGCGATATTGGCATCAGCCGATGTCGTCAGCCCGACAAGTGCGATACCAGACAGCACCGCGAAGAAACCGGCCAGCGCAAAGGTGGCGGCGCGGATGCCGACGACCGACCAGCCGGAGCGTTCGACCGAGCGGAAATTGCCGCCGACGCCGCGCATCAGCACGCCGAAGGAGGAGCGCATGACGATGTAATGGGCGACGACCGCAATCACGATGCTGGCGACGATGGCAATCGGCACGAAAGGCGGTTTTGCCGTCATCAGTGCGCGGATGAAGGCGGGGGCCTGGCCGCCGGGCGAGGGCAAAATGAGAACGGCAAGGCCGCCCCAGACGAAACTCATGCCAAGCGTGACAACGATGGAGGGCAGGGCGCGGATATGGATGATGGCGCCAAGCAACGCATAAACCGCAATCGCACCGGCAAAGATCGCAATGCCGAGCAATGGCGTGGTTTGCAGGAAGGTGGCGGTGACACAGGCGCAGAAACTGACGAAGGTGCCCATCGACAGATCAAGATCGTTGACGGACATGATCAGCATCTGCGCAATGGTGGCAAGCGCAATCGGTACCGCCAGATTGAACAGCAGGTTGAGGCCGTTATAGCTCATGGCGCGCGGCTGCATGTAGAATACGGCGGCGAGCAGGAAGGCGAGCGAGGCGGCGGGAATGATGAGGCGAAGGGCGCTGGCGGAGAGTTTCATGCGTGGTCTTCTCCGGAAAAGGAGGCGGCCAGCACATTCTGCTCGGTGATGTCCTCGCCCACCAGTTCGGCCTGAATAGCGCCGTCACGGAAAACATAGACGCGGTCGCAAAGGCGGATTTCGTCCATTTCGGTGGAGTACCAGATGAAGGTGCGGCCGTGGGAGGCTTCGGTTCTCAAGATATCGTAGACTTCCTGTTTGGTGCCGATATCGACGCCGCGCATCGGGTCGTCCATCAGCACGGTACTGGCCGTGGTGGCGAGTGCGCGGGCGAATAGCACCTTCTGCTGGTTGCCGCCGGAGAGCGAAAGAATTTTGTTGCCCATGTCGGGCGTGCGGATTTCGATGCGCTTTTTCCATTGCGCGCCGAGTTCGGTTTCCTTGCCCCTGTCCACCATGCCCGCGGATGAAATATCCCGCAGCGAGGCGATGGAAAGGTTCTTGAGGATGCTCCACAGCGGAAAGGTGCCGTTCAGGCTGCGATCGCCTGCGACAAAGGCGATATCCGTCTTGCGTGCGGGTAGCCAGCTGCTGTTGCGGGCAAGATAAAGATCGAGAAGCGCTTCCGTCTGGCCGTGGCCGCCGAGACCGGCAAGGCCGATGATTTCGCCGCGGAAAGCCTCGAAGGCGAGGCCTTCGCCCCGGCGCGCCGGCATGGCAAGCACCTTTTCGCCCGCCTTGCGGTTTTCGCCTTTTTGCCTGTCCTGTTCCTTGACGACGCTGCCCATGGCTTCCACCAGCGTGCGCGTCGTGAACTCGGCCGCCGCCCGGTCGGCGACCACGCGGCCGTCCTTCATCACCACGATGCGGGTGGCTGTCGAAAGAATCTCGCCGAGAATATGCGAGATCAACAGAACGGAGCCGCCCGTGCGAACGAAACGGCGGACATAATCCATCAACTGCTCGGCAAGACCGGCATCGAGCGAGGAGGTCGGCTCATCGAGGATGACAAGTCTCGGAGCATCAGGGGTTTGGCAGAAATTGATGGCGATTTCCACCATCTGCCGCTCGGCGATGGAAAGTTCGGCGATCGTCAGTTCGCAATCGATGCCGTGGCCGGGAAAAATCTCGTCCAGCGTATGCCGGATCATGGTGAGCGCGCGTCCACGCCAGTTCCGCCCGCTCATCGCGGCATGCATGATGCGGACGTTTTCGCTGATCGTCAGGTTGGGGCAGAGCGACAATTCCTGAAACACGCAGCGAACGCCGCTGGCGCGGGCGGCCGCGATGCCGTGACGGCCTTGCTCGCCGCGGTAGGAGATGGAACCCTCATGCGGTGTCAACCCGCCATTGATGACGTTGACGATGGTGGATTTTCCGGCGCCATTATGGCCTACGAGCCCAAGGCATTCCCCCGCGCGGATAACGAGATCGGCGCCATCCAGCGCCTTGACCGCGCCGAACACGACCTTCACGCCGCGCGCGGCGACGACTTCTTCCGTCTCGATGATGTCATTCATGAGCAATTACGCCAGTAATCTGAAATCGGATATTATCGATTGATGTTGCGGCGCTCGCTTGAGGAGCGCCGCAACTCATACTGTGACCCGATGAGGCCTACTTGGCCGATGCGATGGCCTTTTGGGCGTCTTCCTGCGAATATTCCACATTCGCCACGCCGCCCTTCTGGGTGTTCTTGAGGTTTTCCTCAAGATTGCCCTGGTCGATGCGCAGGAAAGGAACCGTCAGGTCCTTCTTCACGTCCTTGCCGTCGAGGATTTGCTGCGCCACCCAGAAAGCGAGCGTCGAGACGCCGGGAGCGATGGAGACCGACATGGTCTCGTAGCCGCCCGCATCCTTCTGCTGTTTCCACCATTGCAGTTCGTCTTCACGGTTGCCCATGACGATGGTGGGTGTCGGGCGCTTGGCGGCGGCGAAAGCCTGTGCCGCACCGTAACCGTCACCGCCCTGCGTCACGACAGCCGCAACTTCGGGAAGGCTCGGCAGAATGCCGGCAACGGCGCGCTGGGCAACATCCTGCGCCCAGTCGCCGTTGACCGAACCGACGATCTTGAACTGCGGGTTTTTGGCGACGGCGTCGACGATGCCGGCATGGATTTCATCATCGACCGAAACGCCGGCCAGACCGCGGATCTCGAGCAGATTTCCGCCCTTCGGCATGGCCTTGGCGAGATAGTCGATCTGGCTTGCGCCCATCGCCTTGAAATCAACAGCGATGCGCCAGGCGCATGGTTCGGTGACAATGCCGTCGAAGGACACGACGGTGATGCCGGCATCGCAGGCTTCCTTCACCGCGCCGTTGAGGGCGGTCGGCGAAGCGGCGTTGATGACGATGGCGTCATAACCTTGAAGAATGAGGTTCTGGATCTGCGCCGCCTGTTCGGTTGCCTGGTTTTCGGCGGTCGTGAAGGCGTCTGCGGCGGCAACCTGCTTGTCGGCAACCGCCTGTTTGGTGATCTTGTCCCAGCTGGTCAGCATCGCCTGACGCCAGGAATTTCCAGCGTAATTGTTTGAAAGCGCGATTTTTTTGGCCGACGTATCGGCATGAGCGGTGATCGGCAGAGCTGCGCATGCGACAGCGGCCGATGCCAAAAGCATCTTCCTGAAAGCCATTTGATTTCCTCCCTCGTGGCTTGCCCTTTTCGAGCCCGGAATTCCTGCGCGCCGCAAATCTCCTCTGCGGCAGGTGGAATTCCTTTGCACTGGAGCTCCTTTCCCCAGTAGAAGCGAGAATGACCAAGAAGATTTGGCTTGTATAGGCGGATCGCGGCAATCTTCCTGCGGGTTTCCGCAGAAAGCTTGCGGGAACCCGCAGGACGAAACGCCACTGCCGGGCGCAGAATGTGTGATGCGGCACCCAATGGGTTCAAACTTCGCCGCAGAGGTCGAAGGCAGACGCTTGGGAGGGCGTCCGCACATGCTGGATACGCCGAAAAGCGCTCTTTTTCACCATTATATGGGCATTTCGCGGCTGCTTGCCGGGCAGCTGGAATTTAATGCCATCATTCAGGCGGTCGCCACCGAGATCAGCCATATCATCCCGCATGACCATATGGATGTCTGCATCAAGCAGCTGGATGACAAATATCACATCGCCTATGAGAGCGGTCTCGTCAGCGCCTGGAGCCGGCAGCCGCCCGCCCTTCTCACCGGAAGCCCGATCCGTTCGCTGCTGTCAGGCGAGGTCGAGCACCTGTTAAGCGGTGACGCCTGCTCCGATCCGCGCTTCCACTTCGAAGGGGCGTTTTCCAGCCCGATCATCGAACTTAATCTGCATAGCCGCCTGCATGTGCCGATGAAGGTGCACGGCGATATCATTGGCGCGCTCAGTTGCTCGTCGCACCAGTCGAACGCCTATACGGTGGAGGATGTGACGAACGCCCGCGCGGTTGCGGATCTGCTGGCGCCCTATTTCTACGCCATCCGCGCTGCCGAACAGGCCAAACGCTCTGCCATCGAGGAGGCGCGCGCCAATGCCCGCGAGGAGGGCCTGCGCCTTGGCGCGCTGCAATTGACCGAGGCTCTGGAGGCCGAGCGGCAGCGTATCGGCATGGATTTGCACGACCAGACGCTGGCGGACCTGACCCGGCTTGCACGGCGCATCGAACGCATGAGCCATACCCCCGACGTTTCGGGCGAAATGCTGGAGCCGGTGGTGCGCAGCCTGCAGCATTGCATGCAGGATCTGCGCGAGATCATCGAGGAGGCGAAACCCTCCATCCTGCAATTGTTCGGCGTTGTCGAGGCCATCGAGACCTATGTAGACCGCTCCGTGCGCGACAGCGGGTCGGCAATCGACTGGTCGGTGAGCGATGAGACGGAAGGGCTGGTGGAAAGGCTCGACAAGACGGTGGCGATATCGCTGTTCCGCATCGTACAGGAGGCAGTGAACAATGCCATTCGCCATGCCCAGCCGGAAACCATTGCCGTAACGCTTGTCGCCATCGATGGAGGCTTGCGGGTGACGGTGAGTGATGACGGCAGCGGCGGCGGCGAAGGCGGGGCGTCCGGCGGCCTCGGCATCGGCAACATGAAGACGCGGGCGCGGCTGATTTCAGCCAGGTTCGATATTGGCGGCAACGGCAAGGGGGCGGGAACCCGCATCACAGTGACCTTGCCGGCGGATGCTTTCGACCGGCGGGAGGATTTATGACATGGACGTGCTGATCGTTGAGGACGATGCGCTGCACCGCGCCTATCTGAACGAGGCGGTGAGAGCCGCCCTGCCGGAATGCGACAATGTGCTGGAGGCGGCCAACGGCAGAACCGGCGAAAAGCTGGCGCGGGAAAATCGCGCCGCCCACATCGTCATGGATTTGCAGATGAACGAGCGCAACGGCATAGAGGCGGCGCGCACCATCTGGAAGGAGCGGCCGGACACCCGCATCCTGTTCTGGTCCAACTATTCCGACGAGGCCTATGTGCGTGGTGTCTCCCGCATCGTGCCAGAGGGTGCTGCTTATGGTTACGTGCTGAAATCGGCATCCGATGACCGTCTGCGGCTGGCCTTGCGCAGCATCTTTATCGAGGCGCAATGCGTGATCGACCGGGAAGTGCGCGGGCTGCAGGAAAAGAGCCTCGGCAAGGCGCATGGCTTTACCGATTCCGAATACGAAATCCTTGTCGATGTCGCGCTCGGCCTCACCGACAAGGCGATTGCGCGCCGCCGCAACCTGTCGCTGCGCAGCGTGCAGAACCGCCTGCAAAGCCTGTATGAGAAACTGAACGTGCATCAGGCAGCCGGCGACGACGAGGCGGAAGGGCGATATAATCTTCGAACCCGCGCCGTCACCGTCGCTTTTCTGCGCAAGCTTTTGAATTACAGCGCGCTGGAAAGGGCCGAGCGCGAACTGGCGGAATGGGCGGGGAGCCGCTGACCCCTCAGGGCAGGAAGGCCAGCAGCCGTCTTTCATCCGCCCTCAGGCCGGAGACGGGCTTTGCCCCGACCTTCAAGATGCGGCCGAGTTTTTTCTGGGCTTTTTCCTCAGCCGCTATGTCGAGAACGGCGGGATGCACATAGCTCTTGCGGCAGATGGCGGGCGTATTGGAAAGCTCGACTGCCGCCGCCTGGCACATGCCTTTTATGCTCGGTTTTTCACCTGATGCCACATGCTCCATTGCGTTGCAGAAGGCCGCGAGCGTTCCACCCCAGGTGCGGAAGGTCTTGGCGGAAATGCCGGTGCCGCCGATGCGCGAGAGGTAGGCATTGAGATCGCTGGAATCGACCGAATGCACCCGGTTTTCGCTATCCTGCCAGACGAAGAGTTCCTTGCCGGGCAGATCGGCGATCTCCTCGAGGATTTTCTGCAGGCGCGGGTGGCGCAATTGCCGTCTTACCTTTTGCCCGCCCTTGGCGGCGAAGCGCAGTTCAATTGTTTCGCCGAAGGAAACGTGGCGCTTGAGCAATGTCGTTGCGCCATAGGTGCCGTTGGTTTCGAGATAGGAGCGGTTGCCGACGCGCAGATAGGCGGCATCGAGCAGCAGCGTGAGCGCGGCAAGCGTCATCTCCTGCCCGTGATCCTGCTTTTCGATATCGGCGATGGCGCGGCGGCGGATGGCGGGTAGCGCCTTGCCGAAGCTTTTGAGTTGGAAGAACTTCGTTTCGCCCCTGAGCGCGTGCCAGTCGGGGTGATAGCGATACTGTTTTCGCCCGCGTGCATCAAAGCCGGTTGCCTGCAGATGCCCTGATGGGTCGATGCAGATCCAGACGTCCTTATAGGCGGGCGGCACACCGAGCGATTTGATGCGTTTCAGTTCGACGCTGTCGGAGAGAAGCTCGCCGCCCGGCAGGCGGTAACAGAAACCGCGCCCGCGTTTTTCGCGGGAAATACCCGGCTCCTGATCGTTGACATAGGCAAGTCCGATTTTGGCAAGAAGGCGGGTGGGCGGTTGTGGCATTGTTTTTTCCGGCAGGTTTCACGCTGCGGCAAACGAAAAACAGGCCGCCTTCGTTCCGGCGGCCTGTCGTTCCGGTCGTAAGTTTTCTCAGCCGGCCTTGGCGATCCGCAGAATCTGCGATTCACCGCCGCCGCGCTCTTCGGTCACGGCATAAACCGCGCCGTCAGGCCCGACCTTCACGTCACGGATGCGCGCCTCGAGGGGCAGACGGCTTTCGGTCGCGACCTTGTCGCCGTCGATGTGCAGGATGACGAGGCCCTGGCTCACCAGACCGCCGACGATGAAGGCGCCCTTCCATTCGGGAATAAGGTCGCCATCATAATAGGCCATGCCGGAGGGGCCGATGACCGGGTCCCAATAATAGACCGGCTGCTCCATGCCTTCCTTGGCGGTGGTGCCTTCGCCGACGGACCGGCCGCTATATTCGACGCCATAGGTGATGACTGGCCAGCCGTAATTCAGGCCCGCTTTTGGCAGGTTCAGCTCATCGCCGCCCTTTGGCCCGTGTTCCACGGTCCAGAGCCTGCCCTGACCATCAAGTGCCGCGGCCTGCAGGTTGCGGTGGCCATAGCTCCATATTTCGGGAAGGGCGTTCTGCTGGCCGGCGAAGGGGTTGCCTTCAAAGGCCTTGCCTTCAGCATCGATGCGGAAGACCTTGCCGAGCCCGCTCGACAGATCCTGCGCCTGCACGCGCGGCTTTGAATCCGAACGCTCGCCGACGGTGACATAAAGCTCGTTGTCAGGTCCGAAGACGAGGCGCGAGCCGAAATGCTTGTCGCCGTCATAGGTCGGCATCTGGCGGAAAATCACCGAGACATTTTCCAGTTTCGCCGCGCCGCCATCTTCGGTCAGCTTGGCCGACGCGACGGAGGTGCCGTTGCCACCATCGCGCGGTTCGGAAAAGGAGAAGAAGATGGTGCGCGATGTTTCGAAATCGGGCGCGAGCGCGATGTCGAGAAGTCCGCCCTGTCCGTCGGACGCCACCTCCGGTACGCCGGCAATCGCCGGGCCGGCCTTGCCGTCGGCGACGATATGCATGGCCCCTTCCTTGGCGGCGACAAGCATGCGGCCATCCGGCAGGAATTCCATGGACCACAGGTGCGGCAGCCCCTCGGCGACGATGGTTTTTTCGATATTCGGCTGGGAGGCGGCCTGCGGCGCGCGTGTCTGGCCCTCAAAAGCCGGCTTCTGATCCGGCGCATTCGGCCGTTTCGTTTCGGCAGCCGGGGCGGTCTGGGCGTGTGCAGCGCCGGCAAAGGGCACGGCGAGCAGCGCACACAGGATCGTCGAACTCAGAAATCGGTTGTTGTGGAACATGGGTCTCCCTTCCATCGTTACATCAGGCAGAGAACCATTTGGGGAGGATTTCGTTTCCTGCGATAGTTTCAAGAAAACTTGATCAGTCCGTGTGCAGGCTGCACGCTCTTTTCTCATCCATGCGAATTCATAGGGAACCGCAAGGCGTGAGCGACGTTTGGCCTCTGTTATGAGGAGGGCGCCATGCAGATCATCGACAACAAGACCATAGACGGCAACAGAACCAGACCGATCCTGAACGTCGCGGAATTCTGCCGGCGTTACCGGCTGGACAAGGCGGAGGAGACCAGGCTCAGAAAGCTGTTCGGCGAGTTCGCCTCGCGGCACGAGCTTTTGATGAATGCGCAGCGCAAGCCGAGCTTCCGCTGATTATTCTTCCTCGTCGAGAGATTTTCCGAAGATCATGAAGACATCATAACGGGTGTTCTTGCCCATTATCTGATGCGAAGGCTTGCGAATGCCCGGCATCGGCTCGGCGCGCAGGGGCCATTTCAGGACCACCCGCTTTGTCGCATTCTCCAGTGCAGCCTCCATCAACTCCACCTGGTCCGGGTCGGCGCCAACCAGTTCTCTCAGCACCCGCATTTCCTTTTTTACCAGCGCCGTGTTGTGGCGTGGCGGATGCATGGGGTCGACAATCACCACCTCGGGCGAAAGCTCCTTCAGCAGATAGCGTGAATCGCCGTTGAGCAGCGTCATGCGCGCTGCCGCCTCGGCATAGGCGCCGCCCGCTTCCAGGGCGCGGCGAATGCCATCGGCGAGATGGGCATGCATTTCCGGCGAGCGTTCGATGAGGGTGACGTCAGCTCCGAGGGATGCGAGCAGGAAGGCATCGCGCCCCAGCCCCGCCGTGGCATCAACGATCTTTGGCGTGCGGCCTTTGGTGAAACCCGCGGCCTTGGGCAGGGCCTGTCCGCGCCCTTCGCCGGAACGGAAACGGTGTCCGACCGCACCGCCGACAAAATCCACCACGAAGCTTTCGTTTTGTTCCTTCATCTGCGACCTCAGAACGGGCAGGGCACGGTATAGGTGACGTCACGCCCATCCGGATGGCGGAAGCCAACCTCCTGCGCATGCAGCATCAGGCGCGGTGCGGCGGCGAGCGCCTTACCCTCGGCATAAAATTCATCGCCGAGAATGGGATGGCCAAGCGCTTTCATATGCACCCGCAATTGGTGGGTGCGGCCGGTGAGGGGTGTCAGCGCCAGCCGCGTTGCCGGAAGCGGCAATCGTTCCAGCACCCGCCAAAGGCTCTGCGCGGGCTTGCCGTTTTCGTGGTCGACCCAGTGGCGGGGCTTGTTTTCGGGATCGATGGCGAGTGGCAGATCCACTTCTCCCGCCTCTCCGGCAACCTCTCCCCAGACAATGGCGACATAGGATTTGCGCGTCTGGCGGTTTTCAAACTGCGACGCAATCGCCGCATGCGCCCTGCGGTTCAGGGACATCAACACGATGCCTGACGTGTCCTTATCCAGCCGGTTGATCATCAGCGCTTTCGGGAACTGTTTCTGCACACGCGCCATCAGGCTGTCGGAAAGCGCCGGATCGCGCCCCGGCACGGAGAGAAGTCCGCTCGGCTTATCCAGCACCAGCAGGTCCTCGTCGCGGTGCACGATGGTGAGCCAGGGGTCGAGTGGCGGATTATAGACGGGGTTGGAAAGCTCGGATGACATGTCGCTTCCTTAGCACGAATTGCACATTCGGACAGGCCGCTAGTCGGGAATATGGAGATTGACGCGCCCGCTGGTCAGGTCGCTCAGAAGCCGGGTGAGCCGTTCGGCTTCCTCGACCGGAACCGAGAGCAGCATATCCGCGCCGGTGCCGGTGAAATCTTCCCTTTCCATCCGCAGGTTCTGGGTGGCGGACAGGCGTGATTTCACCAGCGCCAGATCGGAGAAGGGGCAGCTCAGCGTGGCGCTGACATAAGCGATGACCGGTGACGTCTCGCCTAACCGCAGGCAGGCCGCCGCCGTGCCGCCATAGGCGCGCATGAGCCCGCCGCTGCCGAGGAGAATGCCGCCGAACCAGCGGATGACGAGAACCGCGACATTATCCAGCGCCTGGCCGTCGATGGCCTGAAGGATCGGTTTCCCGGCCGTTCCCGAGGGTTCGCCGTCATCGCTGAAACGATAGGTCTGGCCGCTTCGCCATGCCCAGCAATTATGGTTCGCGTCGGGATCGGAATGCGCCGCGAGGAAGTTCTTCGCGTCCTCTTCGCCCGTCACCGGCGCGGCAAAGGCGATGAAGCGGCTTTTCTTGATATCCTGCGAAAAGGAAACGGGGCGGTCGAGCGTGAACATGGGCGTTTCAATAACGCATATATTCGCATGCGGAAATCGGTATAAGGCTCGGAATGGCGAAGATGGCGATGGAGAGGGTTTTGAGCAAGGCGAGGCAGGTTGCTGTTATCGGCGGCGGGCCGGCGGGGCTGATGGCGGCCGAGGTGCTTTCGGCCGCAGGCCATGCCGTGACGGTGTTCGAAGCGATGCCGACCGTGGCGCGCAAATTGCTGATGGCCGGAAAATCCGGCCTCAACATCACTCATGCCGAAGACTACGACAGTTTCCGTCAGCGGTTTGGCGAGGCGGAACCACGGCTGCTTGCCGCCCTCGATGATTTCACCCCCGATATGTTGCGCGACTGGGCGCTGGGGTTGGGGCAGGAGACCTTTGTCGGCACCTCGGGCCGGGTGTTTCCCACGGTCATGAAGGCCTCACCGCTGCTGCGGGCATGGCTCGCCCGGCTGGAGGCGCAGGGCGTAACCATCAGAACGCGGCATCGCTGGACGGGTTTTTCCGGAGAGCACCTGGTTTTTTCGACCCCGGAGGGCGAGATCACTATCAACGCCGATGCCGTGCTGCTGGCGCTGGGCGGCGCCAGCTGGCCGCGTCTCGGCTCCGATGCCGCATGGGTTCCGGCGCTTGCGGCCAAAGGCGTCGAGCTCTCCCCGTTCCGCCCGGCCAATTGCGGTTTCGACGTTGACTGGAGTGATGTCTTCCGTGAGCGTTTTGCGGGTGAAGCGGTGAAATCCACGGTCACCATTTCGCCGGCAGGAGCCTTTCAGGGCGAATTCGTGATAACAAAGCATGGCATTGAGGGCAGCGTGATCTATGCCCATTCCGCCGCCCTGCGCGACCGGCTGGAACAGGCGGGCAAAGTATCGCTCGCGATTGATCTTGCACCGGCACGTACGGTGGAACGTCTCAGCCTCGATCTGGGGAAGCTCGGCCGGAAGGAGAGTTTTGCAAACCGTATGCGCAAGGCGGCCGGCTTATCGGCTGTGAAGGTCGGGCTTCTGCGGGAAATATTTCCCGATATCGCCGCCATGCCGGACGAGTTTGTCGCCGCGAGAATAAAACATGCGGAGATACCGCTTTTGCAGGCGAGACCGATTGCCGAGGCGATTTCGTCGGCCGGCGGTATTGCCTGGAGCGGCCTTGATGAAAGCTACATGCTGGAAAGGCTCCCCGGCATATTCGCTGCCGGGGAAATGCTGGATTGGGAAGCGCCGACCGGCGGTTATCTGCTCACCGCCTGTTTCGCCACCGGCAAGGCCGCCGCGAAGGGCATGGCCGGGTGGCTTGAAGGCTCAGCCTGAGAGCCGTTCCGCCGCGCCCGCTTCCTCACCCGAGGCGGTCCTGACGAGGCAGCGCATGATGGCGTCGGTGGTGACGGCGCCGAGCGCCTTGCCATTTTCTCCAACGACCGTGGCGCTGCTGACATTTTCCCGGACGAGCGCGCGCAGGCCCTCTTCAACCGTCATATCCGCATCGAGCTGAAGCCGCGACTGGCCGGAAAACTCCGGCTGCACGATGGCGCCGAGGCGAATGACCCTGCCGCGATTGACCTCCTCCACGAAGGCCTCGATATAACTGTCGGCCGGCGACATGACGATTTCGGCTGCCGTGCCCTGCTGGATGATTTCGCCATCGCGCAGAATGGCGATCTTGTCGCCCAGCCGCAGCGCCTCGTCGAGATCGTGGGTGATGAAGACCACGGTCTTTTTCAATTCCTTCTGCAGTTCCAGAAGCACCGTCTGCATGTCGACGCGGATGAGCGGATCGAGCGCAGAATAGGCTTCGTCCATCAAAAGGATTTCGGCATTATTGGTGAGCGCCCGCGCCAGACCCACACGCTGCTGCATGCCGCCGGAAAGCTGGTTGGGATAATGGTTGGAGAAGCCTTCCAGCCCCACGCGCCTGATCCAGACTTCCGCCCTTTCCTCCCGCTCGCGCTTGTCGACGCCCTGCACTTCAAGGCCATAGACGACATTCTGCAGCACGTTGCGATGCGGCAAGAGGCCGAATTTCTGGAACACCATTGCCGTCTTGTGGCGGCGAAATTCCAGCAGGTCCGCTTCGTTGAGGCGACAGACATCGGTGCCGCCATAGAGGATTTCGCCGGCGGTCGGGTCGATCAGCCGGTTGACGTGGCGGATCAGCGTCGATTTGCCGGAGCCGGAAAGGCCCATGATAACGGTGATCTGCCCGCCCGGCATGGTGATGTTGATATCACGCAGGCCGAGCACGTGGCCATGTTTGGCATTGAGATCCGCCTTGGACATGCCGGCCTTGACGGGGTCGACATAGTCGGCCGCCTTGGGGCCGAAAATCTTGTAGAGGCTGCGAATTTCGATCGATTGACTAGCCATGCGCCACTTCCCGGTGTTTTTGCAGGCGAAGGCCATAGGCCTGGCTGATGCGGTCGAAGATGATGGCGATGCCGACGATGGCAAGCCCGTTGAATACGCCGAGCGTGAAATACTGGTTGGCGATGGCCTTCAGCACCGGCTGGCCAAGACCCTGCACGCCGATCATCGAGGCAATGACGACCATGGCGAGCGCCATCATGATGGTCTGGTTGATGCCGGCCATGATGGTGGGGAGTGCGAGCGGCAGCTGCACCTTGAAAAGCTTCTGGCGCTTCGAGGAGCCGAAGGCATCGGCAGCCTCCAGCACGTCGCGGTCGACCATGCGGATGCCGAGATTGGTGAGCCGGATCATCGGCGGAATGGCATAGATGACGACGGCGATGACGCCAGGCACGCGGCCGATGCCGAGCAGCATGACGACGGGAATGAGATAGACGAAACTCGGCATCGTCTGCATCACGTCGAGAACGGGATTGACCACGCTCTGCAGGCGGTTGGAGCGCGCCATGGCGATGCCGATCGGCAGGCCGACGACGATGGACAGCACCGCACAGACGAAGATCATCGAGACCGTCTTCATCGTGTCTTCCCACATGCCGAACCAGCCGATGGCGAAGAGAATGCCGCAACACAGCGAAACAATGGTGGCGCTGCGGCTGCCGAACCAGGCGAGCGCGGCGACAATAAGAATAACGACCGGCCAGGGTGCGCCGATCAAAAGCCTTTCCGCCCAGATGAGGAAGCTCTGAAGGGGGGTAAACAGCCCCTCGATTGCGCCGCCATAGGTTCGGGTAAAAGCCCGGAACCCCTCGTCGATGACTTTTTTCAGCGCGCGCAGAGCATCGTCATTCATGGTCGGAAATTTGAAAAGCCATTCCATATCCTGTTCTCCATGACGAACCGGAGGCGGGGATCGATGTCCTCCGCGCTCCGGGAGCAAAATCGCCAGAGCGCCGCGCATCCTTCAGGACGCAAGGCGGAACGCTCTGTTGAACCGGCGCATCGCCACCGAAAGCCTTGGGCATTTCGGAGCCGGTGCGGGCGCGGCGTTGCCGCTGGCGAACGCCGGTTGCCGGGCAGATATGTAAGGACCGGCTTTTAAAGGGCGGCCTTGACCTTTTCCGCGACCTCGGGAGAAACCCAGCCCGTCCAGAGAGCTTCGTTTTCCTTCAGGAACTGCTTGGCGCCATCTTCGCCGGTCGCCTGGTTATCCGTCATCCAGGCGATCAGCTTGTTGACGGTCGCGTTGGTCCAGGAGCGTTTGTTGAGATAGTCCATAGCGGGGCCGGCACGATCGGCAAAGGACTTGCTGACCAGCGTCTGCACGTCGTCCACCTGCCATGCGTTCGGCTTCGGGTCCGGACAATCGGCAACCGAGGTGCAGCGCTTCCATTCTGCCGCATCATAGTCCGTGCCGAATTCGAGCTTTACCATCTCGTATTTGCCGAGCAGCGAGGTGGGCGCCCAATAATAGCCGACCCATGGCTGCTTGGCTTCGTAAGCCTTGGCGATGGAACCGTCGAGACCTGCGGCGGAGCCGGTGTCAACGAGGGTGAAGCCGGCCTTTTCACCGCCGAAAGCCTTGAACAGCTGCGCGGTGACGACAGTGCCGCCCCAGCCCTGCGGGCCGTTGAACACGGCGCCCTTCGACTTGTCTTCCGGCGACGGGAAGAGCTCGGGATGTTTGAAGAGGTCCGGAATGGTCTTGAGATCGGGATTGGCATCTGCGAGGTATTTCGGGATCCACCAGCCCTGAACAGCGCCATCGGAAAGAATTTTTGCGGCCGCGACCACTTTGCCGCCTTCCAGACCCTGCTTGACGATTTCCGGCTGCAGGCTGACCCATGCCTCGGGGGCAATATCCGGCTGGCCTTTTTCGGCCATGGAGGTCAGTGTCGGCACGGTGTCGCCGGTCACGATTTCGGCGGAGCATCCATAGCCCTTTTCAAGAATGAACTTGTCCAGGTTGGCGGCAACTTCGGCGGATTGCCAGTTCATGCTGGCGATTGTCACGTTTCCGCAGTCGGCAGCATAGGCTGCGCCGCCTGAAAAGGCGAAGCCGGCGGAAAGAATTGTGGCACCCAAAAGTATTTTCATTTTTGTTCCCTCTGGTCGCGGTGTGGCGAAGACCCGGGTGCTGACGGCACCGCGACCGCCAGCGCCTTTATTGAGGCTTAATAATTGCTTTCTGGCCGTTCCGTTTGCGGCAGATTCTGGCGTATTGAGGATGGCAATTATCAATCAATTATCCGGTCCCGCGAATGCGAGCCTGAAATCCGTGGTGTGGAGACACCGCATTCGACGTGCCCCTGCGCTCGCGCATCCCAATATTTCGGAAGAATGGAACTTTTTCAGTATTTGAAGAAACCCGGGGGAACAATAAACGGAAGTTTCTGTTTTCTTGGACTTTTATCTTGTTCTGTATTACGGGAGATTTCCTCTCGGTTTTTGTGGTGATGTTGAATGACCAATCTTCGTGCTGCCCCGGTATGGCCGATCGGTGGTGGTGAAACGGGTGAGCTTGTGCGCCGCTTCGACTGGTCGAAGACATCGCTCGGTCCTATTTGCGAATGGCCGCAAAATCTGAGGCAAAAGGCTAATTCCGTCGTCAATTCCCCCATTCCGCAGGTGCTGATGTGGGGCAGGGATCACGTGATGATCTACAATGACGGCTATGCGGAGATCGCCGGCAATTATCACCCGCGGGCGCTGGGCGGAACGGTGCCCGGCATCTGGCCGGAAATATGGGACTGGAACAGCCGTATTCTGGAAGCCGGTTTTCGCGGTGAGGTCATGGCCTATCGCGACCAGCCGATGACGCTGATGCGACATGGCCTGCCGGAAGAGGTGATCTTCGATCTGTTCTACACGCCGATCTACAATGAGGGCGGCACGGTGGACGGCGTTTTGTGTACCGTGCTCGAAAATACCGACAAGGTGAAGGCCGTGGAGGCGCTGGAGCAGAGCCGCAAGGAACTAAGCCGGCTCACCAATGCCCTGCCCATTCTGGTCGGGTATGTCGATCGTGATTACGTTTATAAATTCGCCAATGACGGCTACCTGGAATGGTTCGGCCGCCGTGCCGAGGAGGTGATCGGCCGCAGCGTTCCCGAAATCGTCGGCGAGGCGTTTTTTGAGGCGCGCAGGGCCTATCTGGATCGTGCGCTCGCCGGCGAGAAGATCGTTTCCGACACCGTGATCCGCAGGCCCGACGGCACCATGCGCGCCGCCGAAATCCGCTATGTGCCGCGCTATATTACGGATGGCTCCATCGATGGCATCTATGTGCTGATCATCGATATCGAGGACCGCAAGCGCTCAGAACAGGAAATCCTCATCAGCAACAACCGTTTCCGTGCGGCGGTGGATGCGGTGCACGGCGTGCTGTGGACCAACAGCGCCGATGGCAGGATGCTGGGCGAGCAGCCTGCCTGGGCGGCGCTGACGGGCCAGACTCCGGAAGAATATCAGGGCTTTGGCTGGGCGGACGCCGTCCACCCGGAGGACAGGCAGGGGTCTGTCGAAAGCTGGAACAGCGCGGTCGCGGAAAAGTCGACCTATGTCTGGGAACACCGCGTGCGCCGTCATGACGGCGTCTACCGCACTTTTTTGATTCGCGGCGTGCCGATTTTCGACAGGTCCGGCGCCATTGCCGAATGGGTCGGCGTCCACACCGACATAACCGAGCAGCGGCGGGCCGAAGACACCCTCAAGGAACATGCCAGCAATCTCGAGCGCGAAATCCGCCACCGCATCCGGGCGGAAGAGCAGCTTCGGCAATTGAACGAAAGCCTTGAAGCCCGTGTCGAGGCGGAAATGGCGGAGCGCCGCCAGACCGAAAAGGCCCTGCAACAGGCGCAGAAGATGGAATCCATTGGCCAGCTGACCGGCGGCGTCGCGCATGATTTCAACAATCTTCTGCAGGTGATCGCCGGCAATCTGCAATTGCTCTCCAAGGATGTGATCGGCAATGAGCGCGCCGAAAGGCGGCTGGAAAATGCGCTGGCCGGTGTCCATCGTGGCGCAAAGCTGGCTAACCAGCTGCTGGCCTTCGGCCGCCGTCAGGCGCTGGAACCGCGCGTCATCAATATTTCCCGTTTTGTGACCGGCATGGACGATCTGCTTCGCCGTTCGCTCGGTGAGGCGATCGAGGTGGAGGTCATCACCTCGGGCGGTCTCTGGAACACCTATGCCGATCCCAACCAGGTGGAGAACGCGCTTCTCAATCTCGCCATCAATGCGCGCGACGCCATGGAAGGGCACGGCAAGCTGACCATTGAAGTGGGCAATGCGGTGCTCGACCGCGATTATGCCCGCAAGCATTCGGAGGTTTCGGCGGGGCAATATGTCATGCTCGCCGTCACCGATACCGGGTCGGGCATGTCGCCGGAGATCCTCGAAAAAGTCTTCGAGCCGTTCTTTTCGACCAAACCGGAGGGCAAAGGCACCGGTCTCGGCCTTTCGATGGTCTATGGTTTTGCAAAACAGTCCAGCGGCCACGTCAACATCTATAGCGAGGTGGGGCAGGGCACGACGGTGAAGATGTATCTGCCGCGCTCCGCCGCCGATGAGGACCGGGAAGTAGTGATGCCGACCGGCCCCGTGGAGGGCGGAACGGAAACCATTCTTGTGGTGGAAGATGACGAGGAAGTGCGCAACACCGTCGTCGAGACGCTGAGCGATCTCGGTTACCGGGTGCTCACCGCCCGTGATGCGCAGGCCGGTTTGACGGTGGTGGAAAGCGGCATTCCGATCGATGTCATCTTCACCGACGTGGTAATGCCCGGGCCTTTGAAAAGCCGGGAAATGGCGCGCCGCGCGCAGGAAAGGCTGCCCAACCTCGCCGTTCTCTTCACCTCGGGTTACACCGAAAACTCCATCGTGCATGGCGGCAAGCTGGATGCCGGGGTGGAGCTTCTCTCCAAGCCCTATACGCGCGAAGCGCTGGCACGGCGCATCCGCCATGTGATTGCCAACCGCAAGCAGGTTTCTTTGGCGAGAGCGCGGCCGGCAGTTGCGCCGGGTTATTCCAAGCCTTCCGAACCGGTGAGGACGGTCGAAAACGAAAACCGGTCCATACGCGTCCTTCTGGTCGAAGATGACGAGCTGATCCGGATGAATTCGACGGAGATGCTGGCGGAGAGCGGCTTTGCCGTCGTCGAGGCCGGAAATGCGGCTCAGGCGCTGAAGGTGATCGAGGCAGACCGCATAGATGTTCTCGTCACCGATCTCGGTCTGCCCGACATGAAGGGCGGCGAGCTGGCGGTGGAGGCTCTGCGCCGCAAGCCGGGGCTTGCCATCGTGTTTGCGACGGGCGACAGCCATTTGCCGGAAGGGGCGCCCGAAAGCGCGGTGCTGCTCACCAAGCCCTATGACGAACAGCAGATCGTTTCGGCGGTCGAGCAGGCCCATACGGCAAAGAGCGCCGTGGCGGAATAGTACGCCCGCCGCTTTGTTGCCGGCTCAGTAACCTCTGATCATGTCAACCGTTTCCGGCAGCCTGCCGGTCTCGCGCCATGCGCGAACATTGCCCGCGACGATCCGCGCCGAACTTTCGCGGCTTGTCGGGGCGGAAATATGCGGCAGGACCGTGACTTTCGGGTGCTGCCAGAATGGCGAAGCCGTGGGCAGCGGCTCCTGTTCGAAGACATCGAGAACGGCATGCGAAAGGCGGCCGGAATCGAGCGCCGCGATCAGGTCGTCGGCGACGATGACCGCACCGCGGGCGAAGTTGATCAGCGCCGCCCCTTGTTTCATTGCGGCGAGACGGCCGGCATCGAGAAGGCCACGCGTCGCGTCGGTGAGCGGGACGAGGCAGACGAGAATGTCGCTTTTTTCCAGCAGGGCTTGCAGCCCGGCATCGCCGGTCAGCGTTTCCACGCCTTCGATCACCTTGGCCGAGCGGCTCCAGCCGACGACGTTGAAGCCCGCATGGGTGAGGCGTTCGGCTGCAGCGGTGCCAAGCGCTCCAAGGCCAAGGAGACCGATGGTCATCTCGCCGGGATGGCGGTAGTCCAGCTCCTGCCAAAGGGCCTTTTGCTGGTTTTCACGATAGGCCGGCATGTCGCGCTGCAGATAGTAGGTCCATGCCAGAACGGCTTCGGCCATCACGCGGGAAAGCTCCGGGTCCTTCAGCCGGACGATGGGGGGAGCCTTGTCGCCCAGCTCCAGCACCAGCCGCTCGACGCCCGCCCACAGGCTGTGAATCCATGTGAGGCCCGGAAGCGCGGCGATATCGGCGGGATCGGGATTAGCGACGATGGCAAAGTCCACTGCCCGTCGCTGTTCGTCCGTCAATTCGGAGAAGGAGAGGATGTCCTCCTGCGGCATGGCGGCGCGTAGCGCCTGTTTCCAGACGGCTTCCGTTTCCGCATTCATCCGTGAAACAAAGGCGATGGGTGATGGCATGGGACTGATCCTGCTTGCGATTTTAGCTTTACGCCATCAATGCGCAATTTCGGGGGGCAATACCATGGGTTTATCGTTCAAATCTTCCACAGAATAAAACGGCCCGGTTTTCACCGGGCCGTTTCACGATCACGCCTCTTCCTTCACCGGCGGCTTCGCATCGCCGTAATAGGCCGAGAATTTCTCGTGATAGTGCTCCGAACCGCCGGGGCCGGCATAACGCTGCAGTTCCGTCATGTCGGTCTTGTTCAGCACGATACCGAGCGTCTTGTTGGCGATCTGCGGCTCGTTGGCCATCAGGTTCTGCACCATCTGGATCGGCGTCTTGCCCCATTCGGTGACGAAGACGAAACCGTCCACCTGCGGTGCAAAGGCCTTGGCATCGATGACGGGGACGACAGGCGCCAGGTCGACGATGATGTAATCGCAGGCCTCGCGCGCCGAGTCGATGAATTTGCGCATGCCGGAGGAGGACAACAACTCGCTCGAATGGGCGAACTGGTTGCTGGTCGAAACCGGCAGGATGCCCATTTTCGTGCGCGTATCGACCTTTACCGCCTGCGTCCACGGAATTTCATCGAGCACAACTTCCACCAGACCGGCGGATTGCCGCGTCGTCAGCATGCGGCTGAGGCCGGGATTGCGGATATCCGCATCGACGACGAGGGTGCGCTTGCCGGTGGAGGCGATCAGACCGGCGAGATTGAGCGCCACGACCGACTTGCCCTCGTTCGGCAGGCAGGAAATGACGCCGATGACCCGGCATTGACGTTCCTGAATGACGACATCCGCGGTCAGCTTCACGTTGCGCAACGTTTCCGCGAAACTGGAGCGCGGGCTGTCGACGGCAAGGCGCAGCATTTTCTGGAACGAGACCTGCCCGCTTTCGTCAAGCGTGGCATGTTCGCCGCCGGGGGTGGCAGCGCTGGTGCCGGCCTTGGCGTTTTCCACGCCCCTTTCCCCAATGAAGGGGAGGTAGCCGAGAAAGCGCATGCGCAGATTGTCACGCACGTCATTGCCGGTGTGGAAGAAGCGGTCCCGGAACTCGAGAAGCGCCGCGATACCCCCGCCCAGCATCAGGCCGAGAACGACCGAAAGCGCCATGGTCATGGTCTTTTTCGGGCTGGAAGGCGATGTCGGCAGGCCCGCTTCGGAGATGATGCGTGCCTTGGCGATCGGCAGCGACTGCTTTTGCGAGGCTTCCTCGAAGCGGCCGAGATAGGACTGATAAAGGGTGCGCAGCGCCGTGGACCGCTGTTCGAGTTCACGCAGCTGCACCATGGTGATGTTGGCTTGAGAATTGCGACCAGCTACCTTGTCGATACTGTCACGCAATGACTGCACGCGCGAATTGGCAACGTCGACCTCGTTCTTGAAGCTGCCGGTCAGCTGCTGCAATTCCTGGAAGATTTGCTGCGAAATCTCTTTTTTCTCGGCGTCGAGCGCGGCCGCCTGCGGATGGTCGGCGCCGAATTGCTGGACGATGCCGCGCTGCCTGTCGGAAATGGTGATGTAGCGCTTGCGCAAATCCTGAATGACCGAGTTGTCGGTATCACGGGCCGACACGACGGCATTGTCGACAGCTGTCTCCGGCCCGCGGTCGATAATCGACTTGTACTGGCTGTAGCGGGCAGAGGCAGTAGCTGCATCCGCCTGTGCGGAAATCAGTTGGCCATTAAGATCGGCAAGCTGGCTTTCCGACATAAGCTCACCGCGTGAGGATACGATATTGTTGTCAGACCTGTATTTCTGAACTGCAAGCTCGGCGGCCTGGGCGCGCTGGTTGAGGTCGGTCATGCGTTCCTGCAACCATACAGAAGCGCGCTCGCTGGCGTCGAAATTGGCGTTCAGCTGTTCGGTGAGGTAGGCCTGTGCATAGGTCTTGGCGATCTGCGCTGCCAGCTGACGGTCGGTCGAGCGGGTGGAAATCGCGATGACGGAGCTGCGTCCGACACGTTCCACCGTCAAGGACTGCTGCAGCACGGCGGCGGCCTTCTCGCGGCGTCCGGCGCGGATTGCTGCTTCGGAGACGGGCGGATCGCCCGGCAGGACGAGATCAAGGATACCACGCACGGAGGTTTTGACGAGTTCGACCGGCGACATCGGCGGATTGACGATGATGTCATTCTCGTCGAACTTGGCCTTGTCGACCACTGTCAGCGCCATTTCCTTGGATTTCAGAATTTCCACGGCGCTGGCGATGCGGTTGTCGACGATCTGGGCGGCGGGCACCGGCGATTCCTCTTCCGCATAACGGGAAAGGCTTTCATCCAGCAGCACCTGCGTCATCGCGGTGTAAACGGGGGTCGCAAGCACCAGATAAAGGCCGGCCAGAACCACGGCGGCAATGACGGAGGCGGCAATGACATTGGCACGACGCACCACGGCGGCCCACAGGCGGTCGAGGTCGATGAACGTGTCGGAATCCTTGCCGGACTCCGGAAAACCGATATTGGATTTAAAGGTCTTGTGGTGCATGGACCTACCTTGTGAATTAAAAATGGTACGCGGGAAGCCGAATAAACTCGCCTTCCCGCCCCCCGTTATTGGTGCGCCGGCCGCCTCCCCCGGCGGCGCGATTAAAGTCAGGCCGCCTGGACGCGGCTTTCGTGGTTCGCCACCAGTTCCTTCACCGAAGCGAGAACCTGGGCTTCCATGTCGGCGCGCAACAGCGAGAAGGCGACGTTTGCGGCAATGAAGCCCTGCTTGCTGCCGCAGTCGAAGGTGCGACCGCTATATTTCTGCGCATGGAAAGACTGCTTTTCCGCAAGCCGCCTCATGCCGTCGGTCAACTGGATTTCATTGCCCGCGCCGCGCTCCTGCTTGGCGAGAATATCGAAGATTTCCGGCTGCAGGATGTAACGGCCATTCAGGTAATAATTCGAAGGCGCCTTGGATGGTTCCGGCTTTTCGACCATTTCGGTGACCGCAAAGCCGTGATTGACCTTCTGGCCGACGCCGACGACGCCATAGGACGACACTTCCTCGGGCAGGCATTCCTCGACGCCGAGAATATTGCCGCCGACTTCGTCATAAAGCTCCATCAGCCCGGCAATGCAGCCGCGTGCGCCATAGGACACCATGTCAGGCAGAAGCAGCGCGAAAGGCTCCTTGCCCACCAGTTCGCGAGCACACCAGACGGCGTGGCCGAGGCCGAGCGGCACCTGCTGGCGCGTATAGCTGACGGTGCCGGCAACCGGCAGCATCTTTTCCAGCTGCAGTACCTGCACGGTCTTGCCGGAGCGGGTCAGCGTATTGATGAGTTCAGGCGCGCTGTCGAAATAGTCTTCGATGGCGGTCTTGTTGCGGCTCGTGACGAAAATAATATGCTCGATACCGGCCTGCATGGCTTCGTCGACAGCATATTGCACGACCGGACGGTCGACGATCGTCAGCATTTCCTTTGGCATCGCCTTGGTGGCGGGCAAAAACCGCGTGCCGTTGCCGGCTACCGGAATGACGGCTTTTCTGACAGTTTTGTTCAGGTCCATCGCGTTCTCCTTCATCAAGGTTTGATCTGTCCCCAGTCCCCGCGCAGATTTCGTCTACGCGTAAATTTCACGAAATCTGTCTTTTCACCCCTGTATTCGCTCCGGGCGCAAACATGCGTCCCGCAGCCTCCTCAGCCGCACTGCAATCGGCATTCTTAAGTGCCCCAGCACGGCAGGATCTCGGATTGTGGTCTTCAAGGCGCCGAGTACCGAGCGGCTCTTGATGTTTTCCACCAATGTCAAAAAATTATGCGCCAGCCGCAGGCTGCGGGCTCTCGCCTGCTGCGCATCCATGGCGGCGGGCAGCAGAGTGTAATGGCTCAGGAATTCCTGATCCGCCCGCATCATCGCTTCGACGTGATGAAGTTCGAGCACGCGCGAAATCGAGCCTTCGCGGATATTGTAAATGTAACCCGGCTTCGGTTCGATGACGCAGAGGCCGCCGGCGGCGAGCGCCGAGGCGAGCAGGATATAATCCTCGCCGATGCGGATATCCTCGCGGAAGCGCAGTGCCTCGCTATTGAGGAAATCGCGCCGGAACATCGGTTTCATGTAGCCGAAATTGAAGGTGGAGCGGAACAGGATGTTGGAGGAAATAAAGTCCTCGAGCGTGAGGGTGGATCGTTCCTCCAGAAACTCTTCCGGAAACATCGTCTCCATCGGCCTGCCGTCGGTATAGACCACATCGAGATTATCGACAGCGATGTCAGCATTCGCGGCCTCCGCCCGGCACATCATGCAGGCAGAACGCTCCGGGCGGATGACGTCGTCGGAATCGAGCACGGCGATCCAGCGTCCCGTCGCGGCCTCGATGCCGGCATTGCGTGCACCACCCGGACCGCGGTTTTCTTCGAGCGCAAGCAGGCGGATGCGGGGATCGATGGCGGCAATCGCCTCAACGAAGGGGATGGTATCGTCGGCGGAACGATCGTCGACGACGATGACCTCCAGCGTCACACCCTGCTGGTCGAGCGCGCTTTGAACGGCGGCTTCGATCGTATCGGCGGCATTATAGGCGGCGATGACGAAGCTGATATCGGGCGGGGAGGTGAGATTTTCCATCAGGTCGCCTCCACCGCGCCATACTGGCGGATTTCGCGCACACCGAATGCGCCGCTCATCGAACCCATATGCAGCGCGCCACGCAGCGCATAACGGTTGCGGCGCACGGCGTTGAAGCCGTTCAAGGCGGCGAATACGCCACAATACAGCACTTTCGAACCTGCCTTCAGCACCTGAACCACACGGCGTGCACCGGGTTTCTTTTCAGCCAGCACGCGGCCGTGGGTCTGGCCGGAGCGGAAGCGGCGTTTGGCCAGCCACATGAAGCTTGCCCGATTTTCCGGAACCGGCTCCGACAAGACGGCGTCTTCAGCAAAGACAATACGGCCGCCTGCGGCGTGAAGATGCGAGAAGAAATGGGTGTCCTCGCCGCCGCTCTGGCCGAGCGCCAGCGCGAAGCGCCGGCCCTTCACCGAAGGCGCATCCATCTTGAGCAGCGTGTTGCAGGTATAGCCGGTGATGATCTCGCCATTCACCCACACCGGAACTGTCGAATGGAAATCGCCGCGTTTCATCCAGCCCGGCGCATTGTCCCGGTAAACCGCCGTTACGGGGCCGAGGACGGTTTCTGCACCGGTCTCGTCTGCTTTTTCCAGAAGGGCGGCCAGCCAATGCGGCGGGGCGGTCTCGTCATCATCGATAAAGGCGAGATAATCCGCGCTGCATTCCGACAGGCAGGCATTGCGGGCAATCGAAATATTCGATTTCGGGCAATGAACATAGGTGATCTCGAAGGGCGCGGTTTCACGCAGGCGATCGACGCTTGCCTTGGCGCTCGGCTCCTCGTCATTATCGGCCACAATCAGACGAACTTTCACGCCTTCCGGCACGTCCAGCTCGAAGAGTGACAGAAGTGTGGCGACGAGCGCCGGGCGTCTGTAGGTGCAGATGCCGATATCGACGGTCTTGAGATTTTGCGTGCCGGTGACGGTGTTGTCGGTCATGAGACAGCCTTTCTTCCCCGGAATTTCAGGAGTTCCAGCCAGAAGCCGGTGGACCAGGCCAGATGCATCACCATCGCCGAAAAGGCGGCGAGCGGGCCGTATGGGTTTTGCTGACCTATTGCCATCCACAAGCCATAACCCACACATGCGGCGATCCAGAGGCCGAGCGGAATAAGTGCGGCCCAATGCACGAGCGACAGTAGCGCGAGGATGAAAACCGGCAGGACGGCGAGCGGAATCATCTGGCGGATTTTCGGGATCGAGCGATGTTTCAGGAGGTTCTTTGCCCGGCCACGGCCATAGGCGAGATATTGCCTGAACAGCGGCATGACGCTTGCGCGCGGATAATAGGTCATGCGGGTCTTGTCGGTCATCCAGAGGCGGAAACCGGATTTGCGCAGCCGGAAATCCAGTTCGGCATCCTCGTTATGGCTGAAGCTCTCGTCATAACCGCCCACCGCATCGAAAGCGGCGATCCGCATCAGCGCGTGGTGGCCGTGGTCGATCCAGTGGCCTTTGGCGCCTTCGCGGTGCTTGGAGCCGCCATTGCCGAGCTTGGAATTCTGGGCGATGGCCGTCGCCTTCTGGAACAGGCCGTGGCCGACCGTATCCATGGCGACGACGACGGAATCCGCGCCGGTGCGCTCGGCGTCCTCGATCAGCCTCTGGCAATAATCATCGGGATAATCGCCATGGGCGTCGATGCGGATGAGGTAATCAAAATCCTCGCCGAAGGTGGCGACGGCAAGATTGATGCCGGCGCTCTGGATGCGCTTCGGATTGGCGAGAAGCGTGACGCGATCGTCCTTTGCGGCAAAGGCGGAAACGATATCGCGGGTTCCATCCGTGCTGCCGCCATCTGCGACCACGATGCGGAAGAGACGCCCTTGCATCGCATCGGTAAATTTGACAAGCAGCCGCTCGATCGTCTTCGCCTCATTGAGGCAGGGTATGACGATCAGCGTTCTGATGCCGGAATGACCAAGACCTTCCATGATTTGCCCCCTACGCACTACACGGGTGAAAACTGCGCTTCGCGGGCGTGGCCGGAGGCGGATTTGGCGAGAGAGGACAAGTGCTGGACCAGCTGACGGCAATCGTCGCGGTCGGTCAGCCATTGTTTCCTGTCTGTTGTCGAGAGGGTGTTGAAGGCGTCCGCATAGATTTGCGGGGTCATCTCCGCAAACAGGGCGGCAAGATCGTCAGCGTCGGCATTCTGCAGGACAAAGCCGATACCGCGCTTTTCGATGAAACGCGCAGTTTCCGTGCCGGCAAGTGCAATCGGCAGGGTGCCATAAAGGCAACCCTCATAAAGCCGGTTGGGCAGAAGCCAGCTCGAATTCTGGCCTTCCTCGAAAAAGTCGATAGCCCAGGTGAACTGCACCTCGTTATAGATGGCGGCGAGGTCTTCGGGGTTCTTGTAAGGTCCGTGGAAATGCACATGCGGGGCGGCGGCTACGAAACCGTCGAAATCTGAAAACTCCGAATAGGCCGGCCGGCCGCGCAGGATGATTTCGACCCTGCCTTGCATGCGTCCGGCAAATTCGGCGAGGATCTCAAGTGATTTGCGGCAGCGAAGCGCGCCGAACCAGCCGATTTTCCACGGCTCGCCGGGGGCGGGCGGGCGCGGTTGCGGGGCGGCGGCAACGGCGGTGTCGAGCGCCAGCACCTTGTTTTCCTGCAGCAGGACGGGAAGGTCGAGGCCCGACACGGGCTTGAAATAATGCTCCACGAAGGCCGGAGAACTGGTGATCAGCAGTTTCGCGTCGCGGGCGAAATAACGCTGGGCGGCGTTCAGCATCTGCCCGGGCTTGCCCTTGTTGAGAAGCAGGCGGTGAATGTCGAGACATTCATAAACCAGTGCCGGCTGCCCGGCATAGATCGACATGGCCCGCTTTGCCAAAGCCAGCATTTCCAGGTTTCTGGCAAGAATGACATCGGGCGCGGGGATGTCGTTCAGGGTCTTGCCCAGCGAGAGGCTGGCTTTCGCCACCGCCGCCATGCGCTGCAGAAACTGCCCGTCGGCGGTTTCCCCGAGCACAACGGGTACGACGCCTTCAATCTCCGCCAGCCGGTTCTGCCCACGCCGGAAACCGGCCAGCGTGACCCGTGCCCCGCCCGCAAGCAAGGTCAGTACCCGCCGACGAATGGCGGGGTCCGACAGATCATGCGCGAGATAAAGAACATGGGTCATGCAGGGTTCCGGTTGGTTTCATGCGTCAGAGACGCCGCAGCTCAGGTTTTGGTGCAAAAAATCGGAGCGGTTCAAAAATGCGGTCAGTTAAGGGCGCAGGCGATGGACTCTGGAAACTGGCATTTGTCACCGAGCGCCGTGAAGGCAAACCGGTCAACGATCATTTGTGATGGTCCCGCGTAGGAGAACCGGCCCATCCAGTCCTTCAGCGTGTCGGTACCCCACAGGCTGAAGAAAATCTTCTGGGCGTTCTGGGGGATTTTCGTCTCGTCCGTCACTTCATGGACGAGCTTGCCGTTGACGTAATAACGCAGGCGTTGCGGCTCCCAGACGAAGGCGTAGTCGTTGAAGCCGGCATCGGCGCCGCCTTCCACAGGCACCAGCTTCTCATTACCGCCCTTGGCGGAAATATACTGGTTCAGCTGCACCTTGCCCGTGTTCTTGCCGAGAACCTCGAAGTCGATTTCATCGTGCGGCTTCTTGTCGGTCGGGCCGATATAGGTGAAGAAGGCGGAGTTCAGGCCGGAGCCGGTGGCGGCCTTCATCCGTGTTTCATAGGTGCCGTAGCGATAACGCCCCTTGGTCTGGATTTCACCGCAGGCGAAGTTGCGATCACCGGCCTTGGCTTCCTCGAAACCGAGCGTGAGCTGGCCGTTTTCCACCGTTGCCAGCTTCTTCGACCAGGTGCAGTTCTGATGCGCGCCGTTGTTCCAGCCGTCCGAAACGTACCAGAAAGATCGGTCCATGGAATCGAAGTTCTCGATGAAGGACGTGCCGTTGCCTTCCTGCGCGTGGATCGGCGTTGCAAAAGCTGCGGCCGAAAGAGCCGTGGCAAGAAGAATGCGTGTCTGAACGCGGGTGACAAATGTTGTCATTGGTTCACCTCTGTCGTTGCGAATAAAGTGTTTCGGATGTGGGCGGGCCGATCATGGAGGCCCGTTTGGTCGCAAAATCGGTCATCGTCTTGCGTTTGCCGTTGCGGCTTCCGGTGAGCACGGAATAGACGGCCGGTAGATATTTCCGCGTCTGCGCGTTGCTGATGATCAGAATGACAAAGGCGGAAAGTGTCGCGGTGATATAGAAGGCGGGATAGAAGTCCGGCCCGCCCTTGTTCCAGACCATCCACATGATGACGAGCAGGGGATAGTGGGCGCAGAATATCCAGAAGCTCAGGCTGCCGGTTTCGGCAAGCCGCTGGCCAAGCCGGCTGCGGATCAACAGCGCGGAGGATGCCCAGAAGCCGAGCGCGCCGAAGACGGCAAGCAGATTGCGCGACATGTTGAGCCAGAAGGTGAATTCCGGCCCGGTGAGATAAAGTCCCGTCGCCAACATGGCCGAGGCGACAAAGGTCAGCGCCATGATCGGCACGGCGTAGGGGTCGAGCGCCTTGACGTCGATACGGTGGAGGGCAAGCGCGATGCCGAGCGAGAAGCTGAAGAGAATGGATTTCTTCTGGACGATGAAGATCGTCAGGTCAGGCATGGCGGTGATGAAGAGCAGGATGGCGAGGGTCGGCAGGGCGAAGCGGCGCATCAGAAAGGCGAGCACCGGCGACAGCAGAATGCAGACGAACAGGTCGCGCAGGAAATAAAGCGGCACATTTACCGGCAGCTCTTCGAGCGCGGTTCCATGGCTGATGATTTCACGCGGGCTGGCATTCCACAGATCGGGGAAATACCCGATGCCGACATCAAAGAGCTGGATCAGCAATACGGCCGCAAACAGCGCGCCATTCCACAGAAGGAAAGGCAGCAGCACGGTTTTCGACTTGGAGCGGATCGTCGCCGGATAATCGAACCCGCTCATGCCGCGGCGAAACAGCAGATAGCCGGAAATGGCGCTGAGACAGGGAACGCCGATGCGAAACAGCGCATCGCCCAGAAAAACCCGCAGCCAGTCGAAGAAGCCGTAAAGGCCAAGAAACGGGCTGGTCTCGGCATCGTGCGGCACATGGACGAACACGATTCCTGATATCAGCAATATGCGCATCAAGTTGATACGGGAGGATAGGTTCTGATCGACAGTCACATCAGTCACCCCTATTGGGCGGCGTCCACCCACGCCGCGTTGCAACCAGAGCGAACGTAAGCCCGCACTGGAAAGTCTGGTTTCGACTTTGGGATAAAATGTGGCGACGCGGGAAAAACACAAGATTAGATTTTGCGGGTGAATGTCTGGCGTCAGCGCCATTTCTTCGCTGAATAGAAGTCAACTAATTGAAATAACTGCAATTTTTACAAACTCACACATCGTTAAAAATCGCTGAAGCGTGTGAATTTGTCATTTGTCGTGATGTTGCGCTGCAAAAAGACGGGTGACTTTACCTCGCCGCGGTGAATGAAAACCTCGCGGCGAGGGCGCTTAACGGCGGAAATGAGGCGCATTTTTCCGCTATATTTCTAACCTTGGGTTGCAGTGTCCCGCATACGCCGCGATTTGACCATGCCTAAGATTTTCCCAAGCAGCGCGCGTTCGGTGAGCAGGATCAGCACCCCGTAGATGACGCCGCCCACGGCTGCGCCGATGAGAACCTGAAGGGTGGCACTGGGAATGCGCTCAGCCAGAACGTGAAGCAGATAACGCACCGCAACGGCCATCACGAGTGCCGCGATCATCGGCCTGCTGCTGACATAAAGGCCGCGGAAGAACGGTGTGTCGCTCGCCTTGAACACCGCCCAGGAATAGGCGACCAGCGTTACCGCATTGACGATGCAGAGCCAGACCATGGCGTCGATCAGCGTGCCGTAAAGTGCTGCGAGCCACACTGCCACCGTGGTGACGATGGCGCGGATCGTCGCCGACCAGAACAATACGCGGCCGTAACCTGCACCCTTCAGGTAGGGGATGAAGGTGCTGCATGGTGTCAGAATGGCCTTCGATAGCGCCAGCAGGCCGAGAACCGGCCAGGCATAGGCCCAGTTCTGCCCGAAGATGACAAGCATGGCGGGCTCGGCCACGGCCCAGAGGCCGAACATCATCGGCGCCAAGAGCACGGTCAGAACCTGCGTGCTGAACATCAGTGCATCACGACGGCGCTGCGGATCGTCCATCATGCGGCTGAAGGCGGGAAACAGAACGCCCATGACGGCGGACAGAACCACCTGATTGGGAATGCTGGCGAAACGATTGGAGGCGGAATAGGCGCCGGCATCCGCCAGACCCAGGTGTCGGGCAATGACCACCATCGGTGACTGGAAGGTGACGAAATTGGCGATTTCCGATCCCATCAGCCCCGAACTGAAGCCGAGAAGCGGCACGAGACGGCGCGGTTTCATGACGAAACGCGGGCAGTAGCGGGAAACGGCATACAGCCCGACAAGCCGGATGAGGGCGGCGGCGAAAAGCTGAATGATGAGCGCCCAGACGCCGAAGCCGAGAAGGGCGAGCACCACGGCGACAACCGCGGCGATGCTTTCCGACGCCATGCTCCAAAGCGCGTCCTTGCTGAAATTCATGCGCCGGGCGAGCAGCGAATAGGCAACATCGCCAGCAAGCTGCAGCGGAATGAGGAAGGCCATGATGCGCAGCAGATAGGCGCTTTCCACTGCACCCAGCAGCCCGCCGAAAAACTCCGCCCAGATGTAGAGGACGGCAGCCATGGTGCAGGAGATCGCCAGATTGGCCCAGAAGACGGTATGGATCGTTTCCATATCCTCTTCCTTTTCGACGATGAGGGCAGAGGTGAGCCCCGCGCCGGCGATCATGGTCAGAAACTGTACAACCGTTAGTCCTACCGCCACCACCCCGAATTCCTCCGGGGAAAGCAACCGTGCGAGAATGGGGACCGTGACAAATTTAAGCCCGAATGTCCCTGTTTTTGATAAAACGCTCCAGCCGACATTCGTGGTGATGGTCTTTACATTTGGCGCTGGGGGCATACAAGCATCCTGTTTCTGGAGGCCGGCGGGAGGAAGCCGGTTGGGAGTTGCCGATACCATCGGGGCCGCTTTTAGGATCGGGCCCGACACTTCTTGATCAACGCAAGGGGCGAAACAATGGCAAGATTTACTGTCGTCATTCCCTACTACCAAAAGCAGCACGGTATCTTGGGACGTGCACTCGCATCGGTTTTTGCGCAGACTTACCAGGACTTCGATCTTGTCATCGTCGATGACGAATCGCCATACCCGATCGATCAGGAACTTGCGGAAATTTCGCAGGAACAGAAAGACCGGATTATCGTCATTAAACAGTCCAACGGCGGACCGGGCGGCGCCCGCAATACCGGTCTGGACAATGTCCCTGATGGCACCGACTATGTCGCCTTTCTGGATTCCGACGATATCTGGACACCCGATCATCTGCGCAATGCCGCCTTCGCGCTTCAGACCTATGGCGGCGAGTGCTACTGGGCCTCAATGCAGGCAAGTGACGAATTTTATTATCATTTCGCCATTTCCGAGCTGGAAAAAAATGAGGGTGCGGCAAGGCTTTCCGAGAAGCCGCTGGTGATCGAACTGCCGGATCTGGCAAGTGTCATGCTGCGCAACTGGAGCTTCCTGCATCTCTCCTGCATGGTGATCGGCCGTCCTCTTTTCGAGAAGATCCGCTTCGACCCGGCGCTGCGTCTGGCGGCGGAAGACGTGCTGTTTTTCTGTGATTCCATCCTCGCATCGAAGCGGACGCTTCTGTGTGACGATGCCGGCGCGATGCGTGGCATGGGCGTCAATATCTTCCACAGCATCGACAATACCTCTCCGGAATTCCTGCGCCAGCAGTTCAATACCTGGGTGGCGCTCGATACGCTGGAGGGCCGTTTTTCACGCCGGCCGGACGATGTCGCCTCCATCGCTTCCTATAAAAACACGGCGCGCAAACAGGCGCTGTGGAGTCAGGCGGGCAATCTGAAACGGCGCAAGGCGCCCGAATTCGGACTGCTTCTGAAATGGGCGATGCGCGATCCCGCACTGCTGCGTGCTGCTTTCGAACTCGGTGCCGGAAAAATCGTCCGCTCGAGATGAGCGAATTCTCGCCCACAAGAATTTATATGTTTTTCACCCAGGAGTGACCTCATGAAACCTTACCACTGGGAATCTCATCACGGCAATTTCGGTGACGATCTCAACCTGTGGCTGTGGGACTTTCTGCTTCCGGGCCTGCGCGATGTGCATGACGATGTCATGCTGGTCGGCGTCGGCACCGTGCTGAACGATGTTCTTTTGCCCGCAAAGCAGCGCAAGCTGGTGATCGGCAGCGGCTATGGTTATGGCGCAGTGCCGGATACCAGCACCGAGTTCTGGGATATTCGCTGTGTGCGCGGCGACAAAACCGCCGCCAAGCTCGGGCTCGCCCCTGAAAAGGGCATTGTCGACCCGGCTGTCATGGTCACCGAGATGCCTGACTTCAAAGGCCTGCCGAAGCTCTACAGGAAGACCTTCGTTCCCCATTGGGAATCGGCGGAATTCGGCATGTGGGAAACGGTCTGCGAACCGGCGGGGCTAACCTATCTCGACCCGCGCGGCGAGGCGAAAGCGGTCATCTGCGCCATCGCCCAGTCGGAATTCATCGTCGCCGAATCCATGCATGGCGCAATCCTTGCCGATGCCTTCCGCGTGCCGTGGGTCGCGGTCAGCACCTCGCCGTCGATCAACAGCTTCAAATGGAGCGACTGGGCCGGCAGCGTGGGTGTCGAATATCAGCCGCGCTACGTGCCGGTTTCAACCCGCGCCGAGGCGGCGAAAAAGGGCTCGCGCTTCTGGGGCATGAGTTTCCCGCCGCCGCCAGGCCCGGTCATTGCCGAGACCGGTTCCGTTCTGATGCATGGGGGCCCGGCGCATGAGGGCGATGTGCTGGTGCGACCGCAGGAGACGCAGCCCCGATCCCTGCGCAAACTGGCCAAGCAGGTGCTGGCCGCGCCTTCCACACTGGCGCTCTGGCAGGCAAGCCGTGCGGAGCCGCGTCTCAGCCCGGATGGCCGGCTGGAGGAGCGCAAGGAGCGTTTCGCCGCCGTTCTGGAAACGGTGAAGCGGGACTATCTCTGAGGGTCCAAGATAGTCCGCGGCGGTGCTTCCTTTCGCGCCACGGATAAAGTGCAGCGGCACCTATGCGTTTGGCAAAGCGGAGCATCCGCAGGCCGTCACCCCGGGCTTGGCCCGGGGTCCAGCGCGATCAAGTTATTGATCGCGAAAGACTCTTTCACGGAGTAGGTGTGCCGTGGCTGGATGCCGGATCAAGTCCGGCATGACGGAGGAGGGAACGGCGGACTTGTCGTCGTTCTTGCGGCAGTGGGTTCTACCCTCACGAAACCGGCGTGCCATCCAGCAGATAACGAACATCCCGCACTGGCAACGGTTTGCGGAAGCGCGCGGTCTTGTCGGTCCAGATGCCGCGCGTGATGGCGGGCAGGGCGGGCAGCCGCGTCAGGGCGTGGCTCAGCGCACCGCCCATGCCCTTCTGCTTTTTCGCATCGAGAAAATGACGGAGCTCGAATTTGGCGCGGATATGTTTTTCATGTTCGCGCAGGATCGCCGTTTCCTCTGCCGAGAGCCGGCAACCGGCGAGAATGGCCTTATCCGCCTCATATAGGCGGCGAAGATCTTCGGTGCGGTGACGGCCGCTCAGCGAGTTGCCGCGCACGATCGCGCCGTAACCGCAATGGCGGATGACCTTGTAACGTGCACCGGCGGCCAGCGCCCGCACGTAAAGTTCGTAGTCCTCGCCAAGCCGCAGGCCGTCATCGTAACGCAATGCATGTTTGTCGAGAAAAGCGCGGCGTATCACCGGTTTCAGAAAGCCGGTCTCCCCGCGCTCCACACCGGGCCTGGAAATATTACCTTCCACAAATTCCGTGAGCGACAGAAACCGCGCCTGCGGTTCGAAACGGACCGGCTGCATGGAGGATGCGCCGGGGACCGATTGCTGGATGAAGGCAATATTGTCGGCCACGAGATCCCAGTCGTCATCGGCCAGCATGGCGGCGAAACGACCCCGGAAAAAGAAGTCGTCCGCATCGAGAATGCTGATCAACGGCGCGGATGAAATCGAGATGGCGTGGTTGCGCGCGGCCGAAGGGCCGCGATTGACATCGAATCGCACGACCCGCAGACGGCCCGTGCCATCATCCGCCGCATGCGCCACATCGCTCGTCGTATCGGTGGAACCGTCGTCGATAACCACGACTTCCCCGACCTCCGGCTCCACAAGGGCGGAGCGGATGGCTATATCGATCGTTTCGGATGCATTTTTCGCAGCGATGATGACGCAAATGGGCTGTGAACCACTCACCATGTGTTGTCCTTCTGCTTTGACCAACCGTCAGGATTTGGCCAGCAGAAAGTGTCAGGCGTGTGGATGCAAGCGATTTTTTTGCGACGCAATAAAAGAAGCTGCGTAAAAACTCACATATCGGTCAGTTTGGCGCCATGCGGCGGCGGGCTTTTTACGGCGTCCGCCTGTATTGCCTCGGTGCCACGGTCCCCCGCGAAGGTTTCCCGCATGCGCCGTTTTTCCCGGGCGACCAGAACAAGAATCCCAATAAAATAACCGACTTGCAGAATGACCGCACAGATGAGGGTCTGGATGAATGCCGTATAGAAGGAGCCGTGGATGAAATATGTCGCAACCGCAAAGGCAAGCAATGCACCGATCATGCTGAAAAAAACACGAGGTGCATACATGGTGCTCTCCTCCCGAGAACGATTTCTCCATTTTTGACTGCGCTGCGGCATTTTTTTTCTTTGCAAGAAATATACGATGAGACCGGTGCTGTTTCAACACACATATACTTCTTCTAACGGTTGCGGCATGAAATTTCGGTAATCTTGATTGGTAAATTCCTCGGTAATTGCTGACTTCCCCCGATCGGGGCTGCCTTACCATGCGATTCCATGCTTTTGAGAGGCATAAAAGCCTTCTCTTGCGGCCATTGCTCGCTGTCTTACGTCCTCTGCAGACTTCGTTAACCATCTCGCCTTTAAAAAGTCGGTATTGATTCCTCAGCAAGAGCAAGGTGCCCGCGTGACAACGAGTTCAGAAGTAATAGCCTTTCCGGCAAAGAACCGTATTGCCGACGTTAAACGATGTGCAACCATGCTCGACCGGCTGCATGGTGTGGAGGCGAATGATTTCTGGCGCAGGGAGTGCCGTGAACTGGCCGCCTATCTGACGGAACTCGGTTATGAGGACGCCGCTATGCGGCGTGAAGTCATGGAGTTTCAAAATGCGGTGCAGGCGGAATTGTGGGCGGGTGACGCCACACCCGAGGCACGCCGAGACAGCCATTGAAGCCTCAGGGTTTTCCATAAAAAAGCCGGCGGGTGACAGACCCGCCGGCTTTTTTGTTCGTGTCCGTTTGATCAGGAGGCGCCGGCGCCGCGTGTGCGGGCAACGCCGTCAAGTGCAGGCTTGTATTTCGGGTCGAGCCGGGCCGCATGCCCATAGGACTTGGCGGCCTTGGCCATCTCGCCGCGCCGCTCATAGACGAGCGCCTGGTTGGCCCAGGATTCTGCCACATTACCGTCAAGCGAAATGGCGTGGTTGAAATCCGCGAAGGCGTTTTCGTCGTCATTGAGTGCGACGTAAGAAAGGCCGCGGCCGTTATAGGGCTCCGGCGATGTCGACGACAGCGAGATCGCCTTGGAGAAGTCTTCGATGGCCTGGGCATGCTGGTTGCGCAGCTGGTAGATCAGGCCGCGATTGTGCCAGGCGCGTCCGTCGGTGGTTTCAAGCTCGATGGCGCGGGAGAAATCGTTGAAAGCTTCGTTCACGCGTCCGGACTGGCGGTAAAGATTGCCACGGCCGATCAGCGCCACGTCATAGCTCGGATTGATCTGCAGGGCGGCGTTGTAGTCCTGCAAGGCCTGCTGCTGCTGTCCGCTATTGCGGTAAACCAATGCGCGGTTGGCGTAGGCCTGGTAAAAGCGCGGGTTCAGCTGCAGCGCCTTGTTGAAATCCTCGATGGCGCGGCGCGAATCGCCGGCGCGGCCGTAAGCCGAGCCACGGACATTGTAGCCTTCGGGATCCTGCGGATTGGCGTTGATGACCGAGGTGAGCGAGGCGATATTTTCCTGCGAACCCTGGGCGCGGTCGATCCGGAACACATCTTCCGTCTGGTTGGATGTCGCGCAGCCGGAAAGACCGGCAAGGACGGTACAGATGACCAGAGAAGCGCGGAACCCTCTGTTGTTTTTCAATGGCACCCGGCGCGTGGAGGCATCGGAGTTTTTCACAACACAGGCGTCGACAGCGATCATTCGGTGTGGGTTCCCTCGCAGGCCGGTCTCACGATCATTCTCAAGAACATTCTCCGGCCACAAACACAAAGAGCGGCGGCGAATTGATCGCCCCCGCCCAACAAGCATTCAAAAACGTCCAAAAGACGGCCTATTAACGGCCTGCGCGGGGGCCTGCAACCAGACCTTCGCGCTGTGCACGCTTGCGTGCCAGCTTGCGAACGCGGCGAACGGCTTCAGCCTTTTCGCGGGCGCGCTTCTGGGAGGGCTTTTCGTAATAATCGCGCATTTTCATTTCACGGAAAATGCCTTCGCGCTGCATCTTTTTCTTCAGGGCGCGGAGCGCCTGATCAACGTTATTGTCGCGGACTAGTACCTGCACGTTAAACCCGTTCCTTTAGTTTGGTTATCTTGCTGTGTGAATAAAGGCATTCACACGCAAACAAAAAATGGTTCGTCCGGCTGTCGAGCTGGGCGATTGGTGACGTGCAATAACAGATCATTTGCAGCAAGTCCAGCCGCTAGCGCATAATCAACCAGCAAAATGCGGCCTGCCCGGAATTCCGCCTGCGATGTCGAAACAAAATCATTGCGACGTCGCAAAATGAATATTGCCTCCCATCCCGATTTGCCATGTGTATGATACGGGCCGGAACTATGTTTACGGCCTCTGGCCGGTTCTTGAGGAGCAGACTGCGAATGCGCAAATATTCCGTTTTTGCCGTGGCGCGTGAGGCGTTGCGGGGTCATAAAGGGTGGGATGCGCAATGGGCTTCACCCGAGCCGCGCAAGGATTATGATGTCGTCATCATCGGCGGCGGCGGGCATGGGCTCGGAGCGGCCTATTACCTTGCCAAGGAACACGGCATTACCAATGTCGCAGTTCTGGAAAAAGGCTGGCTCGGCGGCGGCAATACCGGCCGCAACACCACCATCATCCGCTCCAATTATCTCTATGAAGAGAGCATGGATATTTACGAGCATTCCCTGAAACTGTGGGAAGGCTTGAGCCAGGATCTCAATTACAACGTCATGTATTCGGCGCGCGGCGTGATGATGCTGTCGCACAATATCCATGATCGGCAGTCCTTCAGCCGCCATATCAATGCCAACCGTCTTTATGGCATCGACAATGAATGGCTGACGCCGGAGCAGGCGAAAGCCTATTGCCCGCCGCTCGATATATCCGGCAATGCGCGTTACCCGATCAATGGTGCAGCCCTTCAGCGTCGCGGCGGCACGGCCCGCCACGATGCGGTAGCCTGGGGTTATGCGCGCGCGGCTTCAGACCGCGGCGTGCACATCATCCAGAATTGTGAGGTCACGGGCATTCGCCGCGGGCCTGATGGCGCGGTGACGGGCGTGGAGACCAATCGCGGTTTCATTGGCGCGAAAAAAATCGGTGTTTCCGCCGCCGGTCATTCCTCGGTCATCATGAAGATGGCGGACGTGCGTGTTCCCCTGCATTCCAACCCGCTGCAGGCGCTGGTGTCGGAACCGCTAAAGCCTATCTTCCCCTGTGTCGTCATGTCCAACACGGTGCATGCCTATATCTCGCAGTCCGACAAGGGCGAGCTGGTTATCGGCGCTGGCACGGACCAATATAACTCCTATTCGCAGACCGGCGGCCTGCAGATCATCACCCACACGCTCGACGCCATCTGCGAGCTGTTCCCGATCTTCCGCCGCGTCAAGATGATGCGGCAATGGGGCGGGATCACCGACAACACGCCTGATCGTTCCGCTATCCAGAGCGTGACGCCGGTGCAGAACCTCTTCGTCAATTGCGGCTGGGGCACGGGCGGTTTCAAGGCGACGCCGGGTTCGGCCAATCTCTTCGCGCATCTCATCGCCCGTGGCGAACCGCATCGCCTGGCGGCGGGGCTAACGCTTGACCGCTTCCGCACCGGCCGTCTTATCGACGAGGCTGCCGCTGCCGCGGTGGCGCATTGATGCTGGCGGCGGCTATGCTTGCGCTCAATATATCTGGCGCGGCTGCAGCCGTGCCCGCCGGCAGCGTCATTCCCGAGGCTAAGGATTTCCGCAGCCAGAAGATTGCGAAAATGCAGGGTGAGAAAGACTGGCCCTTCGTGGCGGAAAAGGGCCTGCTTCTCTGCGCGCCGAGCCTTACGACGAAGATGGTTTATTTCGTCGGCGAGCAGGACGACGGTAAGCAGGACTACCCCTTCGCGATCGACACCGACATGATGGCGGTTGCCATCGTCAATATGGGCCGGGCCTCGGCGCTGAGGCCATTCGATAATTTCGAGCAACTTTTAAAGCGGCTTTCTCCGTTCGTTTCGATGGGCAGACGGCTGTGTGACCAACCCGCCGGAACAGCGCTTCCGGAAAATTCTCTCTAGGTGGAGCGACGATGCTTCTGATCCATTGCCCCTATTGCGGGGAAGACCGTTCCGAACTGGAATTCCGCTGGGCGGGCGAAGCCCACATTGCCCGGCCGGAAAACATCGCCGATATTTCCGACGAGGCCTTCGCGGAGTATTTCTTCATCCGCGACAATGACAAGGGCCTCGTTTTCGAGCGCTGGCGTCACATTCACGGCTGCGGCCGCTTCTTCAACGCCGCCCGCGATTCGGTGAGCGACAAATTCCTGATGACCTACAAGGCGGGTGAACCGAAACCCGATGCTGAAACGGTCCTTTCCGCAGAAAAGGGAGCCGGGAAATGAGCGGCGATTATCGTATCAAGGGCGCTGGCCGTCTGACCCCCGCCAGAACCGCACGCTTCACCTTCGACGGCAAGATCTATCCGGCGCTGGAGGGCGACACGGTCGCGTCAGCGCTTCTGGCAAATGGCGTGCATCTGATCGGCCGCTCGTTCAAATATCACCGGCCGCGTGGTTTCCTTTCCGCCGGACCGGAAGAGCCGAATGCGCTGATCGATGTCTCACGCGACAGCCTGCGCAAGCAGCCCAATGTGCGCGCCACGGTTCAGGAGGTTTTCGACGGCGCGATCATCGCCTCGCAGAACCGTTTCCCGTCGCTGTCCTTCGATCTGAGCGCTATCAACGATCTTCTGTCGCCGATGTTCGCGGCCGGTTTCTATTATAAGACCTTCATGTGGCCGAAGGCTGCCTGGCACAAGATTTACGAACCGCTGATCCGTCGCGCCGCCGGTCTCGGCAAGGCGCCGGGCGAACCGGATGCGGATCACTATTCCGGTCGTTATGCCCATTGCGACGTGCTGGTCGCCGGCGCCGGCGTTGCCGGCCTGACGGCGGCGCTCGCTGCTGCAAAGACCGGGGCCAGCGTCATTCTGGTGGATGAAAATGCCGAAGTTGGCGGCGCGCTGCGTTTCGATACCGGTGCAGCCATCGATGGTCTGCCCGGTTATGAATGGGCGCAGAAGGTTTTCGCCGAACTGAAAGCCCTGCCCAATGTGCGGGTTCTGACGCGCACCACCGCCTTTGGTTATTACAACCACAATTTCGTCGCGCTGGCCGAGCGCGTGACCGACCATCTCGCCACGCCCGCCAGACACCAGCCGCGTGAGCGGCTGTGGCAAGTGCGTGCGAAGAAGATCGTGCTCGCGGCGGGCGCAATCGAGCGCCACATGGTCTTCGCTAACAATGACCGCCCGGGCATCATGCTGGCTGCGGCCGCCCGCACCTACCTCAACCATTATGGTGTGGCCGTCGGCCATAATGTCGGGGTCTACACCGCCCATGATTCGGCCTATGAGACGGCCTTCGATCTCAAGAAGGCGGGGGTGAAGATCGCCGCCATCGTCGATTGCCGCGAGAACCCGGATCAGCGCCTGCTGGACGAAGCACGGGCGCTCGGCATTGAAGTGCTGGCGGGTCACAGTGTTTACAACACCGCCGGCCGCCTGCGCGTCTCCTCGATGACCGTTGGCCGCAATGGCGGCTCCAACAAGCGCAAGATCGCCATCGATGCGCTTGTCGTTTCCGCCGGCTGGACACCCTCGGTGCATCTCTTCTCGCAATCGCGCGGCAAGCTGAAGTTTGACGCGGCTAACCAGCGTTTCCTGCCGGATATCCATGTGCAGAACTGCGTTTCCATCGGCGCCTGCAACGGCACGGATGATCTTTCCGCGATCATTGCCGAAGCGGCAGCTGCCGGTGGCGGTTCGGTGGCGTTTTCCGGCGAGAATGCGCGCGCCTGGACGGGCGGCATGATCGGTGCCGCCGAAGGCGCGGGTGAGGGCACCGGCGTCAAGGCCTTCATCGATTTCCAGCACGATGTCTGCGCCAAGGATATTCGCCTTGCCGTGCGCGAAGGCATGCATTCGGTCGAGCATATCAAGCGCTTCACCACCAACGGCATGGCGTCGGATCAGGGCAAGATGTCCAACATGCATGGTCTCGCCATCGCATCGGAGGCACTTGGGCGGGATTTGCCCAAGGTTGGTCTCACCACCTTCCGCCAGCCCTATACGCCGGTCACCTTCGGCACGCTCATCAACCATTCGCGTGGCGCGCTGTTTGACCCCACCCGCAAGACGCCGATGCACGAGGAAGAGCTTGCGGCCGGCGCGGTGTTCGAGGATGTCGGCAACTGGAAACGCGCCTGGTTCTTCCCGCGGGCGGGCGAGGACATGCATGAGGCGATCAACCGCGAATGCAAGACGGTGCGTGAGAGCGTCGGGGTGTTCGATGCCTCCACGCTCGGCAAGATCGAGGTGGTCGGCCCGGATGCGGCGAAGTTCCTGAACCTTATCTACACCAATGCCTGGGATACTCTGAAACCCGGCCGCTGCCGTTATGGCATCATGACCCGTGAAGACGGTTTCGTTTACGATGACGGTGTTGTCGGCCGTCTTGCCGAAGACCGGTTCCATGTCACGACCACGACGGGCGGCGCGCCCCGCGTTCTCCAGCACATGGAAGATTATCTCCAGACCGAATTCCCCGATCTCGACGTCTGGCTCACCTCGGCAACCGAACAGTGGGCTGTCATTGCCGTGCAGGGGCCGAAGGCGCGGGAAGTCATCGCGCCCTTCGTTGAGGGTATCGATCTGTCGCCGGAAGCCTTCCCGCATATGGCGGTAGCCGAAGGCAAGTTCTGCGGTGTGCCAACGCGCCTCTTCCGCGTCTCCTTCACCGGCGAACTCGGCTTCGAAATCAATGTGCCGGCCGATTATGGCGCCGCCGTCTGGAGTGCGATCCGCGACAGGGCGGAAGCCGTCGGCGGCTGCCTTTATGGCACCGAAACCATGCATATCCTGCGTGCCGAGAAGGGTTACATCATCGTAGGGCAGGATACGGACGGAACGGTGACACCTGACGATGCCGGGCTTGCCTGGGCCGTTTCGAAAAAGAAGACGGATTTCGTCGGTATCCGCGGGCTGAAACGCCCCGATCTCACGCGCTCCGGCCGTAAGCAGCTTGTTGGCCTGAAGACCAAGGACCGGCTGACCGTTCCGGATGAGGGCGGCCAGATCGTCGTTGATCCGAACCAGCCGAAACCGATGACCATGCTCGGCCATGTCACCTCCGCCTACTGGTCGGAAAATCTCGGCCATTCCATCGCTTTTGCGCTGGTGGCGGATGGCAGGGCGCGCATGGGCGAAACGCTCTATATTCCACTTGCCGATAAAACCATTGCCGTCGAAGTGACCGACATGGTCTTCCTCGACAAGGAAGGAGCCCGTCTCAATGGCTGACATGCTGCACGCAAAACGCAAATCCGTGCTTGAGGATTTTCACGGCGGCTCTCCCTTCGTATCGCTCAAGCCTGCGGCTTCCGCCTCGCGGCTGTCGCTACGCGCACGGGAAAGCGCCGTACCGGCGCTGTCCGAAGCGCTCGGTCTTGCGCTGCCCACCAGCCCGAAGAGTTCCGTCACGTCGGGCCTGCGTTCCGCCCTGTGGATTGGGCCGGATGAATGGCTGGTGATTGATCAGGGCGAAAGCGACCTGATGGCAGCGCTCGCCAATGTTGCGGGCCTGTTTTCGGCAACCGATGTTTCCCACCGCAACACGGCCGTCATCGTCTCCGGCGCTGGCGCGGAAGCAGCGCTCAATGCCGGCTGCCCGCAGGACCTTTCTCACGCAAAATTCCCTGTCGGCGCTTGCTCACGCACCGTCTTCGGCAAGGCGGAAGTGGTGCTGCTGCGCACCGCGGACGATACGTTCCGGGTGGAATGCTGGCGCTCCTTTGCCGAATATGTCGGCGGGCTGCTGCAGGAGGCGGCGGCGGACGTGGCGGTTTAGACTCTTCAAGCGCTTTAAAAAGAGAGCGGCTTATATCTGTCTGAAGACATGGAGTTTTTAAAGCCAAAGTCAGGCAGGGTGTTTAATTTAGAGGGTTTGGACATATGCAACGCCGGCTTCCAGTGCATCTTTGAACTTTAGGCGTTGACGATAACTGGCAAGAAAACCGGCTTTTACGGCATTTCCGCGCTCGTCCGGCGTGCCGTGGTGCCCGGGATTATCAACTGCGTGATCTCCCACGCTGAATTGTGCCTGGGCGATAACCGCTGCCGGGAAATTTGCGTTATCTAGCTTGCGGTTGCCCGCAAAATATCCCGCTAGATAGTCCGCATGTAGCTCTATTCTTTTTACGGTCGGCTGCCCGCGCAATCGGTCGTCTATTCCATATTTATATTGTGCGATATGCCCGAACTCATGAGCGCATACGGCTGCGATGTAAGCGGCGGGATAGGCTGGCTGATTGAGAAATTCCTGTAGAAAACGTAGGCCAAAAAGAACCGTACCGTCCGAGCGCCCCATATAGTTGGCCGAACTGGCATAGGCATTTTTCCCCTTCGCGTCGTCGAGATAAGTGAAGCCGGGCAGGACATCGAAAAGATTACTGAGATAGTTCAGGGTCTGCGCCAGCGCGTAGTCGAAGTCTTTGTCTCCAGACGTGGCGATTGGAGCCTGGCCGTCGACGTAGGAGAACTCCATCGTTTTGTTATCCGTTTCGGATGCAATCTCCGAGGCGGTTAGCGTGCATCCGTTATATGTCTGGCATCGGCATATCCCGGGTAGTGCGAGGCTTGCGCCGCATCCGACAATAAGACTGCGTCTCGTAATCATGGCGTTCACCTCAGGGGCAAAGTTCGGGAAATTTTTGACAGGCCTGATTATCCGAAGGTGGTTTTGGCACCGGATTCGGTGTGGGATTCGGGTTGGGATTGGGATTGGGATTTGGCGTCGGATTCGGAGTCGGGTTTGGATTTGGGTTTCCACCAGGCACCGAATTGAACTGAAAATTCTCAAATCTCTGCGTCATTTGAGAAAATGCAAGCTGCCAATCCGCATATCCATTCTGATGAACGGTCCGGCAAGTCAAAAAACTGCCCAACGGAAGTACATTTTCCCCGCCTATCATAACGTTATGAACAGGTCCAAGTTGTACTAGGGGTAGATAGCGACCTGTTCCACCAGTTTGTTGAAAAATTGCAAATAGTGCATGCTGCCCAAATGCAGATTGCAGTTGTGGCCCTCCCATCTGCAGTAAGGTGGCAATGTTTGCGCACGCATTCATGGCGGCTTGCGATCCCATTTGTTGCTGGGCGAGCACCGGGGTCGAAATTAACGTCCAAAACATAAGAATATTTATGATTTTTGGGGTTTTGATACGCAATTAGAATCCCCCTCTAGATAAGGTCTCAAGAAGAGGAGCATGGTTGTATTCATTTTACAAGTACTAGTTGGATTTTGGGCGATCTCTTCGTCTAAATTTTTTTGCCCTTATTTCCAGCCCCGCCATTGCACCCATCGCCCATGGAAATCGGCGCGGCCGATTTCCTGCTTCTCGCCGGTCGGCCAGATTTGCAGGGTAATGGCGGCACTGCCGGACGTCGCATCCGCCTCCATTTGCAGGCGGGCAAGCGGGGCCTCCAGCGTGGCACGGGTTCCGGCCTCGGCGATCAGTGCCTCGCCTGCCTGTTTCAAGGGATCGGGCAGATATTGCCAGGCGACGGTATGATAGACGACGTGGGCAGTACCCGGATATTGCGTGGCAAGGCGGCGTTTCAGCCAGTCTACGGCGTCGGCCTTTTCGACCTGCAGGCCGTTCTCCACCGCAATCCGTAATGCGGCGGCGGTACGCTCCAGACGGTCGGTCTGGTCGGCCCAGACATAGGACATCAGGCGCAGACGATCCTCGGCCGATGACGGATCGAGCGGGTTGAGATCGCAGCCGGCGCGCTCGATAACCTCGATCCGCCCATGGGGTGGGGTATTGCCGCGCCATTCTGGTGACAGGATAACATCGGATTGTTCGCCCCAGGTGAGTTTGCCGAGGTGATATTGGTAACGGTCGAATTGCAGGTTGAGGCCGGCGCTGGCTCCCACTTCGGAAAGCACCAGCGGTTTGCCGGTCAATTCCGCAATCGAAAGAAAGCCCGGCAGCAGCACGGCGGAACGGCGAACCTCGTTGGTCTGCGGTGGTGATTTCAACCTTTCAAGGATGAAGGCGGAATGAAAACGCAGGGCGCTGGCGCAAGCCTGCCAGAGAGCCTCCTCGTCTTCCGGCGGGATATCGACAAGCGGCGCGATCTTTTCCTTGATGGCAAGCGCATGCAGGGCGCCCGCCAACCGCAGGGGAACGGAATCGCCGGAGGGGCCGACATCGCCGGGCCAGGATAAAATCCGCTCGCCCACCTCCGTCTGGCGGTCGAGCCTTGCTGCCACCGCGCGGCATAGCCGTGCGGTAAAGGGCGAGCCAAGGCTGTCGCAGGCTCTTGCCTGCACGAGAAACGCATTCCTTACGGCTTCGTCATGCATGCGCTCTCTCCCTTGCGGCGGTTTCAGGCGTCTTGCGGCCTGTCCTCCGGGTTGAACTGGCTGATGGTGGTCCAGCGTGCGGTAAGCGCCGGTTTTTTCTCGTTTTCGATTTCCACCGTCACGTCATAAGTCGTCATCAGCATGGCGGCCCCGCGAAAACGCGCTTCCGCCAGCGTGAAACGGCCACGCACCCGCGCGCCGCTTTTGACCGGCGTGACGAAACGGATGGCATCGAAGCCGTAATTGATGCCCATGGTCTGTTCGCGAATGCGGGGCAGGGCATCGTAATTCAGGGCCGAAAGCAGGGAGAGCGTCAGGAAGCCATGGGCGATGGTGCCGCCGAAGGGGCTTTCCGCTTTGGCGCGTTCCGGGTCGGTGTGGATGAACTGTTCGTCCAGCGTCGCTTTTGCGAAGGCATCAATCATCGTCTGGTCAACGGTGATCCAGTCGGAAACGCCCATTTCCGTGCCGACGCGATCCTTCATTTCCGCCAGCGCAATTTCTTTTGTCATGTTACCTCGTCCGCATTGTTTCCCGCGACTTATACGGCTCGTGACGCGAAGGGATCAACTGCGCAGATAAAACACCACCGAACGGGCGGGCAGGAAGGCGGGATTGCCGAAATCCGTACCTATGGCGCGCCAGCCATCACCCGGCAGGGTGAAGGGAACGATCTCGCGGCCGCGATTGATAAGAACGGCAAGCTCGGTATCCTCGCCGGTCTCCCGGTCCGGGGTGGAAAGCAGCATGGCGAAGGCCTGCGCATCCGGTCTTTCCCAATCTGCTGTCGTCATCGGTTCTCCGGCGGGGGCAAGCCATGTCACATCGTCCCTGCCGGAAAAGAAGCCCGTCTCAGAAAACACGCCGAAACGTTTGCGCAATGCGGCAAGAAAGGCCGTGTGGTCGATCAGTTCGGGGACAAGCGATGACCAGTCGACCCAGTTGATCTCATTGTCCTGGCAATAGGCATTGTTGTTGCCCTGCTGGCTGCGGCCGCCCTCGTCGCCCGCCGTCAGCATCAGGGCGCCGCGGCTGACGAAAAGCGTGGAAAGCAGCGCTTTCACATCCGCAAGCCGGGCGGCGACAATGGCGGGATCATCGGTCAGGCCTTCAAAACCGTTGTTCCAGGAACGGTTGTCATTGTGGCCGTCGCGATTGCTCTCGCCGTTCCTTTCATTGTGCTTGCGTTCATGGCTGACAAGATCGAACAGGGTAAAACCGTCATGGGCGGCAAGGAAATTGACGCTGCGGCTTTTCGCGCGGCCATGGCGGGAAAAGATCGGCGATGAGCCGGACAGCGCATTGGCCAGCGCCCCGGTCGTGCCGGCATCACCACGCCAGAAACGGCGCATGTCGTCGCGGGCGCGATCGTTCCACTCGAGGAAGCTTTCAGGGAAATTGCCGAGCTGATATCCGCCGGGACCGATATCCCAGGGTTCGGCGATCAATATCCGGTCGTAAAGCGCCGGGTCCGAATGCATGGCGGCCAGCGTCTCGCTCGCCATGTCGAAGCCGGCGGCCGTTCTTCCGAGCACCGGCGCGAGATCGAAACGGAAGCCGTCCACACCGGCATTCAGAACAAAATGCCTGAGGGAATCGACGATGAGCTGGCGAATATAGGGATGGTCGCAGGCAACCGTATTGCCGGTGCCGGTATCGTTGACCAGCACGCCCGGTTTTCCCTGTGGGTGACGGAAGGCGGTGAGATTGTCGAGCCCGCGCAACGACAGGATCGAGCCCTCGATATCGCTTTCACCCGTATGGTTGAAGACGAGATCGAGAATGACGCCGATGCCTTCCGCATGCAGCGCCGCAACCGTATCTCGCAATTCCCGCACGCCGCCGGGGCAGAGGCGCGGATCGAGCGCCATGAAGCCGACGGGATTATAACCCCAGGCATTGGAAAGGCCGAGAGGCGGCAGGTGGCGCTCGTCGATCCAAGCGGTGATCGGCATCAATTCCACCGCATCGACGCCGATTTTTTTCAGGTGTGCGAGAATGGCGGGATGGGCAAGTGCTGCGACGGTGCCTCTGATGTCTTTCGGCACCTCGGGATGCAACTGCGTGAAGGATTTGACGGCAAGCTCATAAATCAGCCCGCCTTCGGCAAAATGCGGCTGATGGCGCTTGACCGGTTCGTGCTCAGAAAGGATCGCCTTCGGCATGATCCCGCCGGTCTCCGCGCCAAAGGTGTAAAGCGCCGGATCGTGCCGGAAGGGGCGGTCGATCTCCGTGGCATAGGGATCGAGCAGCAGCTTTGCGGGATCGAACCAGAGGCCGTGTTCGGGGGCGTAAATGCCGTGAGCGCGAAAGCCGTATCGCGTGCCGAGGCCGACGTCGGCGACGATCAATCTGTGAATATCGTCTGCGCCGCGCACCATCGGCAGGCGCGCCGTTTCTCTTTCGCCGGTTTTATCGAAAAGGCAGAGATCGATCTGGGAGGCATGCCGGGAATAGACCGTGAATTCCGTTCCGTTTTCCGTCTGGATTGCGCCTTTGGGGAAAACGGAAGTTGTCTGCATGATCAGTCTCTCCGGGGACGGTGTTTCTCTCCCAGAACGGAAAGGGAGGCAAAGCCGAGTGAGGGACGCTTTCAGTGCGTCCCTCATGAGCGGGCGACAAGCCCTTACGTAATAACGCTCGGCGCGTTGCGGCCGGTATGGGCCCTGATGCCGGCGATCGTATCGGCAACGGCAATCAGGTCGGAAAGCGCTTCCTGCGTTTCGATGCCATGACGGGCCGCATCCGCCTCGTAACGCTCGACATAAAGGCGAAGCGTCGCGCCCGCAGTACCGGTGCCGGAAAGGCGCAGCACGATGCGCGAACCACCTTCGAAGAGGATGCGGATGCCCTGATTTTTGCTGACGGACTGATCGACCGGATCGTGATAGGCAAAATCATCCGCCGCCGCGACCTTCAGATTGCCGTAGCTGGTGCCGGGAAGCGTCGCGAGTTTTTCGCGCAGGGTGGCGACCAGCGTGTTCGCCGCATCCGAATCCACTTCCTCATAGTCGTGGCGCGAATAATAGTTGCGGCCATATTCGGCCCAGTGCCTGGTGACGATGTCTTTCACGCTTTCCTTGCGCGCGGCGACGATGTTCAGCCAGTAGAGCACGGCCCAGAGGCCATCCTTTTCGCGCACATGGTTGGAGCCGGTGCCGAAGCTTTCTTCGCCGCAGATCGTCACCTTGCCGGCGTCCATGAGGTTGCCGAAGAATTTCCAGCCGGTCGGCGTCTCATACATGCCAAGGCCGAGTTTTTCGGCGACACGGTCGGCTGCCGCACTTGTCGGCATGGAGCGGGCGATACCGGAAATGCCGGCCGCATAACCGGGGGCGAGTTTGGCATTGGCGGCGATGATGGCCAGACTGTCTGATGGCGTGACGAACATCCCCTTGCCGACGACCATGTTGCGGTCGCCATCGCCATCGGAAGCGGCGCCGAAATCGGGGCCTTCCGGGCTCATGACATCGTCATAAAGCTCCTTGGCGTGGACAAGGTTCGGGTCGGGATGATGGCCGCCGAAATCCGGCAGCGGTGTGGCGTTGCGGACGGAACCCTTCGGTGCGCCGAGGCGCTTTTCGATGATTTCCACGGCATAAGGGCCAGTAACGGCACTCATGGAATCAACCACGACCTTGAAGCCGCCGGCGATAAGCGTGCGGATGGCGTCGAAATCGAACAGCTCTTCCATCAGGGCGGCGTAGTCGGCAACCGGATCGATCACCTCGACCGTCAGCTCGTCCACCTTGAAGCTGCCGATCTTGTCTAGATCGATATCGGCGGCATCCGAGATTTTGTAGCTGTCGATGACTTTCGAGCGGGCATAGATAGCGTCCGTGATCTTCTCAGGTGCGGGACCACCATTACCGATATTGTATTTGATGCCGAAATCTTCGGTCGGACCGCCGGGATTATGGCTGGCGGAAAGCACGATGCCGCCGAAGGCCTTGAATTTGCGGATGACGTTGGAGGCGGCGGGTGTGGAAAGAATGCCGCCCTGACCGACCAGAACCTTGCCGAAACCGGCAGCGGCGGCCATCTTGATCGCCTTCTGGATGACTTCGCGGTTGTAATAACGGCCATCGCCGCCAATCACCAGCGTCTGGCCCTGAAAGCCTTCAAGCGCGTCGAAGATCGACTGGATGAAATTCTCGGCGTAATTTTCCTGGGCGAAGACCGGCACCTTCTTGCGCAGGCCGGATGTGCCCGGCTTCTGGTCCTGAAAGGGGGTCGTCTTGATGGTCTTGATCATTGTTTCAATGGCCTTTCGAAATAAGCTGGCTATATAGCGCGGCGTAAAGGCCGGCGCTCTTTTCCCAGGAAACATCGGATTTCATTCCGAGTTTCTGCATTTGTGTCCACAGTTTCGGGTCGTGGTAATAACGGACGGTCCGGCGGATCGCCTGTTTCAGACCATCAAGCGTGACGGGTGAAAATTGCACGCCTGTCGCCGATTTATTGGCGATGGCGGCATGGTTGGCGTCGATCACCGTGTCGGCAAGGCCGCCGGTGCGGGCGACGACCGGAATGCAGCCGTAACGCAGCGCGTAAAGCTGGGTGAGGCCGCAGGGTTCGAAACGCGAGGGAATGATGATCGCGTCGCAGCCCGCCTGCATGAGATGCGAGAGCGGTTCGTTGTAACCGATGGCAACGCCGACGCGGCCATGGTGGCGGGATGCCGCCGCCAGAAGCGCGCCTTCCAGCGCCACATCGCCCGCGCCAAGCACCACGAGACGGCCGCCGAGCGAAACAACCTCATCCACGGCTTCCGCCATGAGGTCGATGCCCTTCTGCCAGGTGAGGCGGGAGATGACGCAGAACAGCGGGCTGTCATCATCATCGATGCGGAAATGTTCGGCGACCGCTTTCTTGTTCAGCGCGCGGTTCTTGAGATTGGCGGCCGAATAATTGTCGTGGATCAGATGGTCCGTTGCCGGGTTCCAGACATCGGCGTCGATGCCGTTGACAATGCCGTGCAGCACATGGGCGCGGCTGCCAATGACGCCGTGCAGGCCCATGCCGAATTGCGGGGTGAGGATCTCCTCGGCATAGGACGGGCTGACGGTGCTGAGCGCCGTCGCCGTCTGCAGGCCGCCCTTCAGGAAGCTCACATCATTATAATATTCGATGCCTTCCATGCCGAAGGAATGCGGGGGCAGCGCCAGCTTGCTGAAGATATTGGCGCCGAACTGGCCCTGAAAGGCGATGTTGTGGATGGTCAGAAGGCTCGGAATCTCAGGCGTTTCGGCATAACGCATATAGACAGGGGTCATGGCGGCCTGCCAGTCATGCGCATGCACCATATCCGGCCGCCAACCGGGAAGAGCGCCGGCGGCAATACGGGCCGCTGCCAGCGACAGCGCCGCGAAGCGCTTCCAATTGTCTGGATAATCCTTGCCGGTCTGGTCGAGATAAGGGCCGCCGGAGCGCTCGTAATAGGCGGGCGCATCGAGAATGAGGAGATCGAGCCCCTCATGCCGCACTTCGAGCACATCGGCTTTTTCGCCGAGCAGATCGGCAAATTCCAGACATTTGACGGGGTCCGTCACGGCGGCTTTCACCGCCGGATATCCGGGTATCAATGTCCGCGTCCTGACGCCAAGGGCTTCTAACGCGATGGGGAGCGCGCCGGCAACGTCGGCGAGCCCTCCGGTCTTGATCAGGGGATAGATTTCGGATGAAACCGAAAGGACATTCATGGGCTCTACAGGTCCAGCTTGTCGATCATCGATTGGGTGATAAGGCAGATGCCGTTTTCAGTGCGGCGGAAACGTTTGGCATCCAGTTCTGGGTCTTCTCCTACAATCAGTCCTTCCGGAATGACCACTCCATGGTCGATGACGACATTGCTGAGCTGGGCATGACGCCCGATCTTCACACTCGGCAGTACTACGGCATTCTCAAGGCGGGAGTATGAATTGGCGCGCACGCCGGTAAACAGGAGGCTGCGGGTGAGGGCCGCACCGGAAATGATGCAGTCCCCGGAAACAACCGAAGACACGGCCGAACCGCGGCGGTTCTCATCGTCATGCACGAATTTCGCCGGCGGGGTGATTTCCGCATAGGTCCAGATCGGCCAGGACTTGTCGTAGATATCGAGGTCAGGCACCACATCCGTGAGATCGATATTGGCCTGCCAGTAGGCATCGATGGTGCCGACGTCGCGCCAGTAAGGACCATGCTCGAAATCCGAGCGGACGCAGGAGTCTGCGAAGCGGTGGGCGACGGCTTTGCCGTGCTTTACGATATAGGGAATGATGTCCTTGCCGAAGTCGCGGCTGGAGGTCGGATCGGCGGCGTCGCGGCGCAGCGCTTCCATCAGGAATTTCGTGTGGAAGACATAAATGCCCATGGAGGCAAGCGCGAAACCTTCATTGCCGGGAATGCCTGGTGGATCGGCCGGCTTTTCGATGAAATCGATGATCTCGTCTTTTTCATTCACATGCATCACGCCGAAACCGGTCGCATCCATGCGCGGCACTTCAAGGCAGCCGATCGTCACGTCGGCGCCGGAATCGACATGCTGCTGCAGCATGTATTCGTAGTCCATCTTATAGATATGGTCGCCGGCGAGGATGACCATATATTCCGGCGCATAGGGCTCGATGATGTCGATATTCTGGTAAACCGCGTCGGCGGTGCCTTCATACCATTGCGTTTCGGAAACGCGCTGGGAGGCGGGAAGAATGTCGAAGCTCTCGTTCCGTTCAGGGCGGAAGAAGTCCCAGCCGCGCTGCAGGTGGCGAATGAGGGAGTGCGCCTTGTATTGCGTGGCGACGCCGATGCGGCGAATGCCGGAATTGAGCGCGTTGGAAAGCGCAAAATCGATGATACGCGCTTTGCCGCCGAAATAGACGGCGGGTTTTGCCCGGCGGTCCGTCAGTTCCTTCAGGCGGCTGCCTCTGCCGCCTGCGAGGACATAGGCCATTGCATCACGCGCCAAAGGCTGAACTCTTTTTTCCGACATGGTGTCCTCCCTCTCTGTCTGTCAGTTTTCCGGTTCGAGCATGATCGTGGCAAGCGGCGGCAGGACGAGCATCGCCCCGATATCGCCGCCGGCATCGACCGCCTGAACGCGTCCGCCATTTCCCTTGCCGCTACCGCCATAAATTTCGGCATCGGTGTTGAGAATCTCCCGCCACCGCCCCGCCAGAGGCAGCGGCACATAATAATTTTCCCGATAGACCGGGGTGAGGTTGCAGATGACCGCCACCGGCTTTTCGCCGGGCGCCGTGCGCAGCCAGGCGAAGACGGAATTCTCGTGATCATCGACCACAAGCCAGCGGAAGCCGTCAGGTTCGCAGTCACGGGCGTGCAGGGCAGCTTTGGATCGATAGGTGAGGTTGAGATCGCGCACGAGGCGGCGCATGCCCTCATGCATCGGATATTGGCGCAGGTTCCAGTCGAGCGACCCCTTTTCGCTCCATTCGCTCCACTGTGCGAACTCCTGCCCCATGAACAGCAGCTTCTTGCCGGGATAACCCCACATGAAGCCGTAATAGGAGCGGAGATTGGCGAATTTCTGCCAGTCATCGCCGGACATCTTGGCGATCAGCGATCCCTTGCCGTGCACCACCTCGTCGTGGGAAAGCGGAAGCACGAAATTCTCGGTGAAGGCGTAAAGCAGGCCGAAGGTCAGTTCCTGATGGTGGAACTTGCGATGCACCGGCTCACGCGCGAAATAACTCAGCGTGTCGTGCATGAAGCCCATGTTCCATTTGAAGCCGAAACCGAGACCGCCCTCGTGGACGGGCTGGGACACTTTCGGCCACGAGGTGGATTCCTCCGCGATCGTCATGACGCCGGGATGGGTGCCGTAGACGAGCGAATTCATCTTCTGCAGGAAGCGGACGGATTCGAGATTTTCGCGTCCGCCATATTCATTGGGGATCCACTCGCCTTCCTTGCGGGAATAATCGAGATAGAGCATCGAGGCGACCGCATCGACGCGCAGGCCGTCGAGATGGAATTTCTCGGCCCAATAAAGCGCGTTGTTGATGAGGTAGGACATGACCTCGATACGGCCGAAATTGTAGATCGCCGTGTTCCAGTCGGGGTGAAAACCCTGACGCGGATCGGCGTGCTCGTAAAGCGCGGTGCCGTCGAACCAGCGCAACCCGTGCTCATCGGTCGGAAAATGCGCCGGAACCCAGTCGAGAAGAACGCCGATACCGACCTTGTGCGCGCCATTGACGAAACGGGCAAAGCCCTCGGGATCGCCGAAACGGGCGGATGGCGCATAAAGGCCGGTCGTCTGGTAACCCCAGGAGGGATCATAGGGATGTTCGGTGATGGGCAGAAATTCGATATGGGTAAAACCCATATCCGTACAATAGGGAATGAGCTGGGCGGCGAGTTCATCCCAGCTGAGGAAGGTGCCGTCCTCGCGGCGCTGCCAGGAGCCGGCATGCACCTCATAGATGCTGATCGGTTGGCGGCGCTGGTCCACCTGCGCCCAATGTTCCCGGTGGGCCTGATCTTCCCATTTCTGCGTCAGTTCCGGCGCGGTGACGGAAGCGTTCTTCGGCCGCAATTCGGCGCGGCGGGCATAAGGGTCGGCCTTCAGGGGCAGAAGCTCGCCATTGGCGCCGAGGACTTCGAACTTGTAGGCGCAGCCGGCATAGACGTCAGGCGCGAAGATTTCCCAGATGCCGGTATCCTTGCGGAAGCGCATCACATGCCGGCGGCCATCCCAATTGTTGAAATCGCCGACGACGGAAACACGCCGCGCATTGGGCGCCCACACGGCGAAGTGAAAACCTTCGACGCCTTCGAGTTTCAGCGGATGCGCGCCCATCCTGTCGAAGAGCCTGAGATGCGATCCTTCACGGACGAAATAATCGTCCATGGGTCCGAGAACAGGGCCGAAGCTGTAGGGGTCGGTCACCGCCCATTCGGCATCGTCGCGGCTGGCGCGGTACCGCACCGGCTGGCGCTTTGAAAGATCGATCCGGCCTTCGAAAAAACCATCAGGATCAAGCCGCTTCAATTCACCTACGAAATTTCCATCCAGCGTGAGGACGGAAACCTCCTCGGCGCCCGGAATGAAACAGCGGGCGGAAAACCCTTCCGGCGTCTCGTGAACGCCGAGAAGGGCAAAGGGATTGGAATGCAAACCGCTCTTGATCGCCTCGATTTCAGCCTTCGTGATTTCGCCAGTCTTTTTCTCTTCGGCCGAATTGAGCGGTTTTTTCATCAGGCTCTCCAGATCTCGGTGGCATATTGGCGGATCGTCCTGTCGGACGAGAACCAGCCCATACGCGCCGTGTTGCGCACTGCTTTGGTGTTCCAGCTATCCTGATCGCTCCAGATCGCGTCCACCTTGCGCTGTGCGTCGGCATAGGCGTCGAAATCGGCGGCGACCATGAACCAGTCGCTGTTGTATATGCCGTCGATGAGGGCAGAAAACCGCGAACGATCATCCGGTGAAAACACACCCGACGCGATGGACGACAGAGCCTGCGACAATTCCGCAGACCCTTCGATGATGGCACGCGGATTGTGGCCCTCGGCGCGAGCTCTGGCCACTTCTTCCGCCGTCATGCCGAAGATGACGATGTTCTCAGCGCCGACATGTTCGAGCATTTCCACATTCGCGCCATCGAGCGTGCCGATGGTCAGCGCACCGTTCAGCGCAAATTTCATGTTGCCGGTGCCGGAGGCTTCCATGCCGGCCGTCGAAATCTGTTCCGAAAGATCGGCGGCGGGAACCATGATTTCGGCAAGTGAGACGTTATAGTTCGGAACAAACACCACTTTGAGAAGCCCGCGCACGGCCGGATCGTTGTTGATGACCCGGGCAATATCGTTGGCAAGCTTGATGATCAGCTTCGCGTTGTGATAACTCGGCGCCGCCTTGCCTGCGAAGAACTTAACGCGCGGCACCCAATCCAGTTCCGGGTGGGAACGGATCTGGTCGTAAAGGGCGACAGTCTCAACAAGGTTCAGAAGCTGGCGCTTATATTCGTGGATGCGCTTGATCTGGATGTCGAACATGGCCGAGGGATCGACGCGGATGCCCATGCGCTGCGCCACCGTATTGGCAAGCCGCACCTTGTTCAGACGCTTCACCTCGGCAAATTTCTCGCGGAAACCGGCATCGTCGGCGAAACGGTCGAGTGCCGTCAGCTTTTCCGCATCATCGAGGAAATCGTCGCCGATCGCTTCCCTGATCAATCCCGTCAGGCCGGGGTTGCACTGCATCAGCCAGCGGCGCGGCGTGATGCCGTTGGTCTTGTTGTTGATACGATCAGGATAAAGGCTGTGCAGGTCGGCAAAGACCGTTTCCTTCATCAGCTCGGTATGAAGTGCGGAAACGCCGTTGATGGAATGCGAGCCGATGAAGGCGAGGTTGCCCATGCGCACCCGGCGCTCGCCGCCTTCATCGATGAGAGAGATGGAACGGATCTGTTGATCCGCCATCTTCTTTTCCTTGCGGGCGAAGAGCAGCGTATTGGCGTTGATGGCGTAAACGATCTGCATGTGCCGGGGCAAAAGGCGCTCGAGCAGCGGCACCGGCCAGCTTTCCAGCGCTTCCGGCAGAAGCGTGTGGTTGGTGTAGGAGAAGGTTCCCTGTGTGATCTTCCAGGCTTCGTCGAATTCAAGGCCATGGACATCGCAGAGAAGGCGCATCATTTCGCAGATGGAAATGGCCGGATGCGTGTCGTTAAGCTGGATCGAAACCTTGTCGGGCAGCGAGGTGAAATCCGGGTACTGCTGCAGATGGCGGCGCAGAATGTCCTGCAGCGAAGCGGAGGAGAAGAAGAACTCCTGCCGCAGGCGCAGTTCCTGACCGGCCGGCGTCGCATCGGCGGGGTAGAGAACCCGCGTCAGGCTTTCCGCCTTGTTGCTTTCGCGCAATGCGCCGATATGGTCGCCGGCATTGAAGGCGGCCAGAAGAATGGGATCTATCGGCTGCGCCGACCACAGGCGAAGCGTGTTGACGCGGGTGCCGCGCCAGCCGACGACCGGCGTGTCGTAAGCCATGGCGATGACGCGTTCGGCCGGTTTCCAGACGAAGCGCTGCGGATCTTCATAACCGCCGATCGTCTCCACCGATCCGCCGAAGCCGATTTCATAGGAGCTTTCGCGGCGCTCGAATTCCCAGGGGTTGCCATGCGCCAGCCAGGTTTCCGGCAGTTCCACCTGCCATCCATCCGCCATCTGCTGGCGGAAGAGGCCGTGCACGTAACGGATGCCATAGCCATAGGCGGGAATATCGACGGTCGCCATGGATTCCATGAAACAGGCGGCGAGACGGCCAAGGCCGCCATTGCCAAGGGCTGCATCCGGCTCCAGACCGGCGATGACGTCAAGATCGACGCCGAGCGAGGACAGCGCATCGCGGATTTCGTGCATCAGGCCGATATTGGAGATGGCGTCGCGCATCAGGCGGCCGATCAGGAATTCGAGCGACAGGTAATAAACGCGCTTGGAATTGTTGTGATAGGCCTTGCGGGTGGATTCCATCCATTTGTCGATGATGCGGTCGCGGACGACGAGGATGGTTGCGGTCAGCCAGTCGTGCGGCTTGGCGACCTTGACGTCCTTACCGATGCGGTAGGTGAGGCGTTCGATGATTTCCGACGCCATGATTTCCGGGTTGGAACTGCGCGGGGCGGGGCGGGGAAGATCGGCGGCGTTTAGATTATTGATCATTGGTCGGTCAGCACCTTGGTGGGAGGAGAGGGTCTGATGAGGTCGATCCGTGTTGCCTTTGCTGATGCCAGTTTATGCATCGATATGGAGGTGTGGCAACAGCATTTTTTGCGGAAAGTTGAACGGCTTAGGTTTATGAAAAATAAGAATTTTTCTTCCGCGTCCCAAGGATCGCCGAAGGCATTGCCGGCCCTTTATCCGCCGTTCCTGAAGAGGTTTGCGTGGTGGTCGCGATGCCGGGCATCGTTCAAAAAAGGGAGAGAGGTTGCAACACTTTTAAATGGTTCACCGGTCCTGAAATCTGTTTCGCTCTATTATCTTTACACACCAGACCGAAAACCGCGCATATGTTTCGGTCCGATGCTCTAAATCACACACTAGCCTTCGCGGCCGCAAAAATTCAATGAAAATAAACGGGTCGCCGCCACAGCCATGTTTGTCTCGCGTGGCGGCGGTGTGAAAACGGAGTAACACCGTCCTCGAAGACGATGTTTACGGCAGGAAAAAAGGCTCTGTCGTCATTTCCCCGGCGCGGATCGTCACGCGGGTATTCGGCGGAACGGCGCACCAGGGAGTGCAATCGAAGGAAAAGGGCTCCGAACTCAACGCGATGCCTTCTTCCAGGCCGCGCCAGTAGAGCGTCGGCGGCTTGTCATCGCTCGACCAGCGGAAGGCGTGCACGCAATCGCCGTCCATCAGCACGGCGCTGAAGCGCAGTGCGGAGGAAACGCCCGCCGCGACCATCTTTTCCTGACAGAGACGAAGGGCGGTGGAAATTGCGCGCACGGGATCGGCATCAAGGCCAAGGCCGGCGGCGATGAGGAATATTGCTTCGCTGTCGCCGGTGCCGCGTCGGGATGCATAGATATCGTCGGGGATAAGGGAGTCGATGTCGCGCCTGATCTGCTCGTAGCCGCCGATCTGGCCGTTATGCATGAAGAGATATTGGCCATGGGCAAAGGGGTGGCAATTGGCGCGGGATACTTCGCCTGAGGTGGCGGAGCGGACATGGGCCATGAACATGCCCGAGCGAAGCTGGTGGCAGAGTGCCGCGAGATTGGCATCCGACCAGGCGGGCCTGGTATCACGAAAGACGCCGGGCGTTCCTCGGTCACCATACCAGCCAAGGCCGCAACCATCGCCATTGACGACGGTTTTCGCTTCCCTTGCGGCCATGGACTGGCTGACCAGTGATGCTTCCGGCTCGATCAGCAGGCTGTCGAGCCAGACGGGTTTACCGGAATAGGCAAAGAGGCGGCACATTCATGCGGCTCTGTCGAAAGCCTTGTTTCCGAGCGCGAAGCCGACGGCGGCCTTCGCGTGAATGGCGGTCGAATCGTAACCCGGCAGCGGCAGGGCGTCGGGGTCGATCAGCAGCGAAATTTCGGTGCAGCCGAGAATGACGGAATCGACGCCGAGTGCGCGAGCCTTGTCGATGACCGCGAGATAGCGTTCACGCGAGCAGGACTTGATCTCGCCCTGGCAGAGTTCGCCGAAGATGATGTCGTGGATCGCAGCCCTGTCTTCCGCATCGGGCACGACCACGTCGACGCCGTGACGGCGCATGCGGTCGGTGTAGAAGCCGTGCTCCATCGTGTAGAGGGTGGCGAGCAGAAGCGGCTTGCGGCGTCCATCCGCCTTCAGGGCTGCTGCGGTTTCATCGATGATGTCGATCAGCGCCACGCCGGACATTTTCGCTACGGTGTCAGCGACAAGATGCATGGTGTTGGTGCAGATCAGCACGCAATCGGCGCCCGCATTGGCAAGGCGTGCACCGGCAGCGCCCAGAAGTGCGCCTGCCTCATCCCAGCGATCGGCTTTCTGAAGGGCGACGACCTCGGAAAAATCGAGCGAATGCATGACGATATCGGCCGAGACCAGGCCGCCGCGGCTGTCGCGCACGGCCTCATTGATCATGCGGTAATAGGTTGCGGTAGATTCCCAGCTCATGCCGCCGATCAGGCCGATCCGTTTCATAAGAGTTCCCTTATCAAGTTTGATTGAAGACAAGAATGCCACCACCGAAACGAAAACGGCATGCGTTTTTTAGAGGATTGCGCGGCAAGTATGCAAATGTAACGCGCCATATTAGATAATATCGCAAATTTCTTGCGCCGTTGCGTTAACCGGTGCATTCTTAACGGATGATTGACGACCGTGACCGCCGAATCCTTGCGATTCTCCAGGAAAATGCCGAAACCCCACTCGCGGATATCGCAGAGGAGGTTTCCCTGTCGCTATCGGCCTGTTCGCGCCGTATCACACGGCTGCGAACGGAAGGTTATGTGACGGGCACGATGGCGCTGCTGGACCGGCGGAAGATCAATCTGCCGACCACGGTTTTTCTGCTGGTGAGAACGGGCCTGCATGCGGAGGACTGGCTGGACCGGTTCCATGCCGCCGTCAGCACCATACCTGAGATCGTTGAGGTTCACCGGCTGACCGGCAATTTCGACTATATTCTGAAGCTGGTGCTGCCGAATGTCGAATATTACGACACGGTCTATAAACAGATCCTGCGCCGCGTGCAGCTTTACGACATGTCCGCCTATATCTCCATGGAGACGGTTAAGCTGTCATCTTCGCTGCCGACGACGCATATCTGAGGGCTTATCGAGCCTTATCAGCGCGCCGCCTTGAAACGGACGCCAAAGCGGAAGCCTCGAGTCTCGCCGGGTTGCAGGGTAATCGCATCCGCGAGTTCCTGGTGGTTGAAGGCGTTGGTTGGTGTTTCCACGGGTTCAAGCGCGATGGAGTGCCGCCTGTCGCGGGCGAGCGTATCGCCGGTGAAGACATGCATGTGCCCACGCTCCTGCCATACCGTCAGGCTCGAACCATCGTGCCGGTTTTCGAGCCTCGTCTCGTAAAGCCCGTTTTCGGATGCGACCAGATCGGTGAAGCAGACATCGAGTACATGGCCGGCCAGCGGCGCATAGAGAAAGCGGGTGTCGTCCCGTTTGACTATCCCGCCCTGTGGGTCGCGAAGGGGGATCAGATCGTTGTCTGTTTCAATCGTCGTGCGCGAGGGCAGCGTGAGAAGAAGGTCGTCGATAGACGTCGCGCCGGGCAGGCGGAAATAGGGATGCCAGCCGGCGGCGAAAGGCAGGGGCCGGTCGTCGCGATTGATGCCGCGTATGTCGATGGTGACCTCATGGCCGGCGAAGCGATATTCCACCTCGATGGCGAGACGGTAGGGATAACCCTTGAAATCCGCAGGCGATATTTCAGTGCGCAAGACGAGGATGTGAGCGCCGTTTTCCTCAAAAGATTGCGCGAGGGCGAAGGGCAGGGCTCTGGCAAATCCGTGGAAGACGAGAGTTTCATGGGCAAGCACCGGTTCAATGCGGTGCGCCTGCCCGCCAAAACTGAATTGGCCATCCGGAATGCGATTGGTGAAGGGTGCGAGAATGCCGTTTCTCACGCCGTTTTGCGATTGCAGTTCGGCAGGCGTCGAATATCCGTCGACAAGATCTTCGCCTTCTCCGCCATCGGCAGAGATCGGCCGCCAGCTCAGAAGCGTCGCGCCCTCAAAAGCGATTTCGGCAATGAAACCGTTTCCGGAAACGGTCAGACCGGCAATCCCCGTGCCTGTCGTGGAGGTAGTCATCGGGAAATTGTCCTTTGCATGGATGCATCTGCGATGATCGGGGCAACTGCCGTGCCGATTCGCCCGATCATCTTCGCTGAAGGACAATTTCGCAATGGCTCGTGGGGGCTGTATCAACAGGCTCCTGCCATTTCATGCCCATGGGGCAATCAGTCCGGAAAGGTGCGTTTCGCGCCGCTGAAAAACTCCATCAGTGCGGCCTGATCCTCTCCACCCAGCCCTGCCGCCGTCAGCATGCGGTGCACTTCGGCGCAAAGTGCCGTCAGCGGCATGGCCGTGTTGGTGCGCCGGGCGAGATCCTGCGCGCCGTTGAGGTCTTTCACCATATTGTCGATACGGCCGGTGCGGCGGTAATCCTTTGCCACGTAACGCGGCATATATTCCTGCAGGATGGCGCTATCGGCGCGGCCGCCCTTCAGCGCCTGCGGGATTTTGGCGGCATTGACGCCAGCATCCAGCGCAAGCTGTGTTGCTTCCGCCACCGCAAGGAAATTCAGCCCGCAGAGAACCTGATTGATGAGTTTCGTCGTCTGTCCCGCGCCGCAGGGTCCCATGTGGGTATAGTTGCTGGCCACATGCCGCAGCACGCGATGCGCATCGGCGACATCCTTTTCGCTGCCGCCGGCCATCAGCGTCAACTGGCCGACAAGCGCCTTGGGCGCACCGCCCGAAAGCGGGCTGTCCACCCAGCGCAGGCCCTTTTCCGCAGCATCGGCCGCCAGCTCCTTGGTCGCTTCCGGATCGATGGAGGACATGTCGATAATGAGTGTGCCGGGCTTTGCCCCCGCCGCCACGCCATCCTTGCCGAAGACGGCGATGCGAACGATTTTCGGGGAATTGAGGCTGAGGATCACCACATCGGAAACTGAAGCCGCTTCCGCCGCCGTGCCGGCGCTCTGCGCGCCGAGGCTCGTCAACGCCGCCACCTTTTCCGCATCCAGATCGAAAACCGTCAGCTGATTGCCGGTCTCGATGAGCCGTGTGCCGATCGCGCCGCCCATGGCGCCGGCGCCGATCAGCGCGACTTTGTTCTTCTCGGTCATGGTGTTCACGGCCTCCTCCCAAAGTGTCGTGGTGTCATCGGTTCAAAACCGGGTGGCGGCAGCAGCCGGCCATCCGGTTTTAGCGTCTTTAAAGCGAAGCGGTGATGCCGCCATCGACGTAAAGAATATGCCCGTTCACGAAGGACGAGGCATCGGATGACAGGAAGATGCAGGCGCCGACGAGCTCTTCGACCTTGCCCCAACGGCCGGCCGGCGTGCGCTTTTCAAGCCATGCCGAAAAGGTGGGATCGGCAACCAGAGCCGCATTGAGCGGCGTATCGAAATAGCCGGGCGCGATGGCGTTGCATTGCAGGCCGTATTTGGCCCAGTCCGTCGCCATGCCTTTCGTCAGATTGCCGACGGCGCCCTTGGTGGCGGTGTAGGGCGCGATGCCGGGGCGGGCAAGGGCGGTCTGAACGCTGGCGATGTTGATGATCTTGCCACGGCCACGGCTGATCATATGTCGCGCGGCAGCCTGTCCGGCGTGGAACACCGAGGCGATGTTGGTCTGCAGCAGGCGCTCGAAGGCATCCGCCGGAAAATCCTCAAGCGGCGTGCGGTGCTGCATGCCGGCATTGTTGACGAGAATATCGATGGGGCCGACCTCCGCTTCGAAACGGTCGATGGCCTCGCGCACCGCGCCATGATCGGTGGCGTCGAAGGCAAGTGTTTTCGCACCCTTGAGGCCAGCGGCGGCGGCCTTCAGCTTCGCTTCATCGCGCCCGTTCAGCACCACTTCCGCTCCGGCTTCCGCCAGCCCCTGCGCCAGCGCGAAGCCGATGCCCTGGGACGAACCCGTGATCAGGGCGCGGCGGCCGGAAAGATCGAACAAATTAAGGCCCACTGTTTCCTCCAGTCTCTCGACATTGCATTCATACCGGTTTATGTTATCGATAACATTCATCCCTTTCAGACGTGGATGTCAAGGCTTAAACGCCCGGTTTCGGTACGGATCGGGCGGGCGGGGAGGCTGCACGGCGTGCAAATGCACGGCAGGCGGCGGTGACAGGGATGCGGATTATTTGTCGTGCTGCTCAGGCGCGATGTCGAACGGGAGATATTTATGAGAGCGATTGTTGCCCATGGGGCCAAGGATGTGCGCATCGAGGAACGGCCCGAGGAAGCGCCGGGAGCGGGAGAAGTACGGCTTCGTCTGGTCCGGGGCGGAATTTGCGGCAGCGATCTGCATTATTACAATCACGGAGGCTTCGGCGCGGTGCGGCTTCGTGAGCCGATGGTGCTGGGCCATGAGGTCTCGGCCGTCATCGAAGAACTGGGCGAGGGCGTCGAAGGGCTGAAGGTCGGCGGTCTGGTCGCCGTTTCGCCGTCCCGTCCCTGCAGAACCTGCCGCTTCTGCCAGGAAGGCCTGCACAACCAGTGCCTCAACATGCGCTTTTATGGCAGCGCCATGCCTTTTCCGCATATTCAGGGTGCGTTCCGTGAGGTTCTGGTGGCGGACGCCCTGCAATGCGTGCCGGCCGATGGCCTGAGCGCCGGCGAGGCCGCCATGGCCGAGCCGCTCGCGGTGACGCTGCATGCCACCCGCCGCGCCGGTGATTTGCTGGGAAAACGTGTGCTTGTCACGGGTTGTGGCCCGATCGGAATCCTCTCCATTCTGGCCGCGCGCCGTGCCGGCGCGGCTGAAATCGTCGCCACCGATCTTTCCGATTTCACGCTCGCCAAGGCGCGTGAGGCGGGTGCGGACCGTGTCATCAACAGCAAGGATGAACCCGACGCGCTTGCCGCTTATGGGGCGAACAAGGGAACTTTCGATGTTCTCTATGAATGCTCGGGTGCGGCGGTGGCGCTTGCCGGTGGTATTACGGCGCTTCGTCCGCGCGGCATCATCGTCCAGCTCGGTCTTGGTGGCGATATGAGCCTGCCGATGATGGCGATCACCGCCAAGGAACTGGATCTGCGCGGTTCTTTCCGCTTCCATGAGGAGTTCGCCACCGGTGTGGAATTGATGCGCAAGGGCCTGATCGACGTCAAGCCGTTCATCACCCAGACCGTCGATCTCGACGACGCCATCTCGGCCTTCGAATTCGCCTCCGACCGCAGTCGCGCCATGAAGGTGCAGATCGCTTTTTCGTAAGCGCTTTTGCCGCACGGGGAATGTGCGGACGTTTCGATCGGCGGCGGATCTTTCCGCCGCCGATTTTTTATGGGTGGATTTTTGCCTGCGGCGGCCTGCAGCTATGTTATCGATATCATCAACTGCTTTGGAGTGCGTTATTCCAGCTCAAGACCGGAATGACGGAGAGAGGGTGACGAACCCGAGCAAACGCCCAGCCTGTCATAAAGCCCCAACACGACTGCCGCATATTTTGCCCTGGCTGCACCCACGAGCATCTTCACCGATGTCGTCTCTGCCCATTTGCACATTTTGACGCAGGTCAAAAAGGTGATTTGCCGCCTGTCTTTTTTTGCGTTATCGAAATTTCAGAAATTACTGAAAATTCAGGAAACAAAGAAATGCCAACCAATCTCTCCCCGCTCGTTCAGTCCTTTGTGCTGCATTTCGGTGAGATGGGCAGCCGCTGGGGCATTAACCGCACCGTTGGCCAAGTCTATGCTTTGCTTTACATTTCGCCGCAGCCGTTGTGTGCGGACGATATTGTGGAGGCGCTTGGCATTTCCCGTTCCAACGTGTCGATGAGCCTGAAGGAGCTGCAGGCGTGGAACCTTGCAATTCTCAAGCATTTTCCCGGCGACCGGCGCGATTTTTTCACGACGCCTGACGATGTCTGGCAAATTCTCCGCACCCTTGCCGAGGAGCGCAAGAAACGCGAGATCGATCCGACGCTCAGCGTGCTGCGTGAAATTCTGATGGAGACGCCGGAAAACGAAGATGAGCGGCATGCGCAAAAGCGCATCGACGAGATGAAGACGCTGATCGAGCAGCTCACCGGCTGGTATGACGATGTGAAGCGGCTGGAGACGGAAAGGCTGGCGTCGCTTCTCGCGCTCGGTTCGAAGGTCACGAAGCTGCTGGAGGCCAAGGACAAGATCGTCTCCCTTGCCAGACCCCGTGGCACGAAGAAGGACGGGTGAGGAGAGCGGCCGTGAGCATGTCAGTGGAAATCCGCCAGGGAGCCGATGGTGACGGCGCAGTCTGTCCCGCGCCGGCTGCAGTCTCGCCCGATGCGATGGGTCGGCGTAACGCCAACCGCAGAACCTCTCGCGACAGAGCCGATGGGCGGGCGAAAATGACACGCGCGCCGGTGGTGGGGAGATCCGTTGCCCTGCTGCATGTGCTGGCGGCTTTACTGTGGCTGCCGCAGGCGGCTTTGCTTGCCTTTTCCGTCGGAAGAATTGCCGATGGCGCGCCGATGATGGCGATCGTGCCGGCTGCGGCTGCGGTTCTCATCCTCGGCCTCGTCAAGGCATGGCTGGAAAAGATGGCGGCACGGCTGTCGTTTCGTGCCGCTCGCGCGGTGCTGTCGCAGCGGCGGCTGGAAGCGCTGCAGGCTGTGGCGAAGGTTTCCCCGCTCGATCTGTCGCGCACCGCCTCGGGTGAGGCGGCGGGTGTTTTGGCCGAGGCGGCGGAAGCGCTGGTGCCCTATCTTTCCCGTTTCCAGCCGGCGCGGATGAAGGCCACCATCATTCCCCTGGTTTTCGTGCTGGCGATCCTGCCATTCACCTGGATCGCGGCGCTGGTGCTGCTGCTCGCCATGCCAACCATCCCGCTTTTCATGGCGCTCATCGGCTGGCAGGCGAAGGCCGCCAGTGAAAAGCAGCTTGCCGAGACGGGCAATATGAATGCCTTCCTGCTTGATCGCCTGCGCGGGCTGGAAACGATCCGCACGCTCGAAGCCGTCGATCTGACGGCGGAGCGTCTCAGCGCCGATGCGCAGAACCTCAAGAAGCGGACGATGGCGGTGCTCAGGATCGCCTTTCTCTCCTCGGCGGTGCTGGAGCTTTTCGCAGCGCTCGGCGTTGCCATGACCGCCGTCTATATCGGTTTTCATCTGCTCGGTTTTCTGGATTTCGGCGCCTGGGGCCACAAGCTGACGCTAGCCGAAGGCCTCTTCATCCTGCTTCTGGCGCCGGCGTTTTTCGAACCGCTGCGGGAACTCTCCGCCGTCTGGCACGACCGCGCGGCCGGCGAAGCGGCGCTTGATGCGCTCTGCAAACTGACGGCTGGTGGTGCGGCCATCGCGGGCGAGGGTGCGGATGTGGCGTCTGTCCCATCCCCGACGCCTGGCTTCGTGGAGATCGACAATCTCTCCTTCGCTTATCCGAACACCCCGTCGGTCATCCAAAATCTCAACCTGACGGTTCAGCAGGGTGAGCGAGTTGCGATTCTTGGGTCTTCCGGTTGTGGCAAATCCACTGTACTCTCCTTGATTGCCGGGTTGGCCGAGGCTGGAGAGGGCTCGATCAGGATCGGCGGCGTAAAGCTCGATAATGCGACGGCCGATGGGCTGCGCAGGACGATCGGCTGGGTCAGCCAGAAGCCGTTCTTTTTTGCCGGTTCGCTGAAGGCGAATATTCGTTTCGGTCGTTCCGGTGTCAGTGATGGCATGGTGGAAGAGACGCTGCGCCGCACAGGGCTCGATGAATTGACGCATGCGCGCCGGCATCTGCAGATCGGCGATGGCGGATATGGAATCTCGGGCGGGGAGGCGGTGCGGCTTGCCATTGCGCGTGCTTTCGCAGACCCCGCAACGCAGCTTGTTCTGGCCGATGAGCCGACAGCCCATCTCGACCGGGAAACGGCTGCTCTCGTCACGGATAACCTGCTGCAACTGGCAAATGGCAGGACATTGATCGTCGCGACCCATGATCCGGTGCTTGCGGCGCGCATGGACAGGATCGTGGATATGACGGCGATCCATTCGAGGGGGCAGCCATGATCGCGCGTTTTGCGATATTGAGACCCGTTATCGCCCTGTTCTGGTCGGCGCGGCGCGGCATGCTGCTGGCGGGCGCGGTTCTGGCGGTAACGACGGTGCTGGCGGGCATTGGCCTTCTCGGCGTTTCCGGTTGGTTCATCACCGCAACGGCGATTGCCGGTCTTCTGCCCGCAACGGCCTATGCCTTCGATGTCTTTGCCCCTTCGGCCGCCATTCGTCTTCTGGCGCTGGCGCGCACCGCCGCCCGCTATGGCGAGCGCATGACCACCCATGAAGCCACGCTTTCCGTGCTTGCAGCCCTTCGGGAAAAGCTGTTTCGCGGTTTTGCCGCGCCGCAGGCCGCGAAATCCCTGGAGGCAAGGCCTGCCCGCCTGCTGAACCGGCTGACAGCGGATATCGACGCGCTGGATTCGCTTTATCTGCGCGTGCTGGTTCCCGCCGCCGTGGCGATCCTCGCCGCGATTGCAACAGGCTTCGGGCTTGCTTTTCTCCATCCGATGGCCGGCATTCTGGCGGCAGCTTTCCTGATCGTGGCGGGGCTTGGAATTTCGGCGCGCTCCGCCCTGCGGGCGGAAACATTCTCGCGCCGCCGGGCAATCGGGCTTGAAGCGCTTCGGGCCCGCACGGCCGACCTCGTGAGCGGACAGACGGAGCTCTTGACCACCGGCCGCCTTTCCGCGCAGGTCGCGGCGGTGAAACGGGCGGATGATTACCTCTCTGCCTGTGACGATAGCCTGAACCGTATCGAGACCAATGCCGGTTTTTCCTTCGGAGTTGCAGCGGCCGTTTTTTTGAGCGCAGCCCTTCTCGGCATGGCCTGGCTTGCGGAACAGGGGGCGGTGAGCGCGCCTGCTGCGGCGCTCGGGCTGCTCGTCTGTTTTGCTGCGCTGGAGCCTTTCACGGCGCTGCGTCGTGGGGCGATGGAACTTGGGCGTACGCTATTCTCCGCACGGCGCATCGCGCCGCGTCTCTCGGCAACGGTTGAGGGTCGCTGTCCCGTCTTGCCGGTCAGCGGGATGGCGGCAAAACTCGAAGATGTGCGTCTGGAGCGGGAGGGGAACGACAATCCGGTCCTGACGAATATCAACCTTGCAATCGCTGCCGGGGAGAGGGTTGCGATCGTCGGCCCGAGCGGCGCGGGCAAGACGAGCCTCATCCAGCTTCTGGCGGGTGAATTGCGGCCGGCTGCGGGCACGGTTAGCGCGCTGCCGTCCACTCTTATGACGCAACGCAGCCAGCTTTTTCGCGATAGCATCGCCGACAATCTGCGGCTGGCGAAACCCGCCGCAACCGCGGATGAATTGTGGGATGCGCTGACGGCGGCAGGCCTTGCCGAACATGTCAAATCCTTGGCCGCCGGGCTGGAGACAAGGCTTGGTGAGGCAGGCCAGGGGCTTTCCGGCGGCCAGTCGCGCCGGCTGGCGCTCGCCCGTTTCCTGCTCGCCGACCGGCCGCTCTGGCTTCTCGACGAGGTGACGGAGGGGCTCGACGGCGAGACTGCCCGCGACGTCCTCACCCGGCTGTTTGCGAGGGCGCACGGCAAGACTGTCGTGATGATCACCCATAATCGCCGCGAGGCGGAATTTGCCGAGCGCATCATCGTGCTGAAAGAGGGGCGTCAATTTGATGAATGTCAAAGCGGCGCCCCGGAATACGGCGTAGTGCTGAATACACTGCGCCCGGACTGAGATTTTTTGAGAGCCGGCGTCGTCTTTGAAATGGAAGGCCGGCCTTCCGGAAAAGGTGGGTAAGACTATGGAACTCGACATAGTGGCGCTGTCGCGCCTGCAATTTGCGGTGACGGCTTTATATCACTTTCTGTTCGTTCCCCTGACGATCGGGCTGTCGGTGGTGATCGCCATCATGGAAACGGTCTATGTCATGACCGGCCGCACGATCTGGCGGCAGATGACGAAATTCTGGGGCACGTTGTTCGGCATCAACTTCGTGCTTGGCGTTTCCACCGGCATCGTCATGGAATTCCAGTTCGGCATGAACTGGAGCTACTACAGCCACTATGTCGGCGATATTTTCGGTGCGCCGCTGGCGATCGAGGGCATGATGGCCTTCTTCCTGGAAGCCACCTTCGTCGGGCTGTTCTTTTTCGGCTGGGATAAATTGTCGAAACTCGGCCATCTCGTCGCGACATGGTGCGTGGCGCTCGGCTCGAATTTTTCGGCGCTATGGATATTGATCGCCAATGGCTGGATGCAGAACCCAACGGGCTCTGCCTTCAATCCCCAGACCATGCGCATGGAAGTGACGGACTTCTTCGAGGTCCTGTTCAACCCGGTGGCGCAGGCGAAGTTCGTTCACACGGTTTCCGCCGGTTACGTGACGGCCTCCATCTTCGTGCTCGGCGTTTCGGCCTGGTATGTGCTGAAAGGCCGCCATGTCGATTTGGCCAAGCGTTCGATGACGGTCGCCGCTTCCTTCGGTCTCGCATCGGCGCTGTCGGTCGTCGTGCTGGGTGACGAAAGCGGTTATCTCTCGACCGAACACCAGAAGATGAAGCTCGCCTCCATCGAGGCCATGTGGGAAACCGAGCCGGCCCCGGCACCCTTCACGGTCATCGGTTTTCCCGATCAGGAAGCGCGCGAGACGCATTTCGCGGTGAAGATCCCGTGGGTGATGGGTCTTATCGGCACCCGCTCGCTCGATACGCAAATTCCGGGCATCAACGATCTGGTGGAGCAGGCCAAGACCCGCATCCGCGACGGCATCAAGGCCTATGACGCGCTGATGCAGATACGCGCCACCGGTAAAGGCGCGCAACTGCCCGAAGAGGTGCGCGGCACCTTTGCGGAACTCGGCCACGAGCTTGGTTATGCCCTGCTGCTGAAACGATATGTCGATGATCCGCGCCAGGCGAGCGAAGAGCAGATTGCGAAAGCTGCGGCGGATACCATTCCGCATGTGCCGACACTGTTCTGGGCGTTCCGCATCATGGTCGGCCTTGGCATGTTCTTCATCCTTCTGACGGCGACGTTCTTTTATCTTTCGGCCCGCCGCCGGCTGGATCATTATCCGTTGCTGCTGAAAGTGGCGGTCTTCGCCATTCCGCTGCCGTGGATCGCGGCGGAAATGGGCTGGGTCGTGGCCGAATTCGGCCGCCAGCCATGGATTATCGAGGGCGTGTTGCCAACAGCGGCGGCCGTTTCCAGCCTCAGCGCCTCTACGGTCCTCATCACGCTCCTGTGTTTCATCGCCATCTACACGGTGCTGTTCATCGTCGAGATGGGGCTGATGCTGAAGGCGATCCGCAAGGGGCCTGATCCGGACCATGAGCCGGAAGCGCCGCTCGTTCCTGAAAAACTCGTCGCTGCGGAGTAAACGATCATGATATTGCACCAACTCATCGACTACGAAATCCTCCGCGTCATCTGGTGGCTGCTGCTCGGCGTGGTGCTGATCGGTTTCGCCGTTACCGGCGGTTTCGATCTCGGCACCGGCGCGCTGCTGCCTTTCGTGGCGAAAACGGATATCGAGCGGCGTGTCGTCATCAATTCCATCGGCCCGGTCTGGGAAGGCAATCAGGTCTGGCTCATCCTTGGCGGCGGCGCCATCTTCGCCGCCTGGCCGCCGCTTTATGCGGTGTCGTTTTCAGGTTTTTACCTGGCGATGTTCGCCACCCTGTTTGCGTTGATCCTGCGTCCGGTCGGTTTCAAATATCGCTCCAAGCGTGAAAGCACCGCATGGCGCACCGGCTGGGACTGGGCGCTCTTTATCGGCGGCTTCGTTCCCGCGCTGATCTTCGGCGTGGCGATCGGCAATGTGCTGCAGGGCGTTCCCTTCCACCTGAATGACGACCTCAGGATTTTCTACGACGGCACGACGCTGTTCGAACTTCTGAACCCCTACGCCATCCTCTGCGGCCTCGTATCCGTCGCCATGCTCATCATGCATGGTGCGGCATGGCTGGTGCTGAAGACGGATGGTCCGGTGGCGGCCCGCGCCCGCGCTTTTGGCAGCATCGCGGCCCTTGCCACGTCAGTTCTGTTTGCGCTCGGCGGCGTCTTTCTGTGGCTCGGTATCGATGGATATCGCTTCACCTCTGACATCGTGACCGATGGTCCGTCCAATCCGCTGTCGAAGACGGTCGAGGTCGCAAGCGGCGTCTGGTTTTCCAACTATGCGGCGCATCCATGGATGATGCTGGCGCCGGCGCTCGGTCTTGTCTTCCCGCTCGTGGCCTTCATCTTGTTCAGGGCCCGCAAGGAGGTGCTGGCGCTGCTTTCCAGCTCGCTCGCCATTTTCGGCATCATCTCAACGGTAGGGCTAGCGATGTTTCCCTTCATCCTGCCGTCCTCGGTTGATCCGAAATCGAGCCTGACGGTATGGGATGCATCGTCCAGCCATATGACGCTGTTCATCATGCTGGTCGTCGCCCTCATCTTCATCCCGATCATCGTCGCCTATACATCATGGGTCTATCGCGTGCTGTGGGGCAAGGTGGACGAAAAGGCGATCCGCGACGACAGCGGTCACGCTTATTGATCAAGAAAGAAGGAGATCGAACATGTGGTATTTCGCCTGGCTGCTCGGCCTGCCTCTCGCCGCCATCTTCGCCGTCATGAACGCGATGTGGTATGAGCTGATGGAAGAAAACGCGAAAAAGGCCGAAGCGAAGCTGGATAAATAAAGCTTTGGCGAAAACCTCTCCTCCGTCATGCCGGACTAGATCCGGCATCCAGCCACGGCGCGTCTGCGCCATGAGAAGAGTCTTTTTGCGATCAAGGACTTGATCGCGCTGGACCCCGGATCTGGTCCGGGGTGACGGAATGCGGATGATGCAACTCTGCCAAATATACAAGGGCGGCATCCGGTTAGGATGCCGCCCTTTTGTTACAACAGCCGTGCCTGCGATGCGCGGCTTCAGTGGATCGCGATGCCGCGCTTGTCCGCTTCTTCCTTGATGATGTCTTCGACGATGACTCTGTTGAGATTTGGATTTCCCAGAAGATAGTCGTCGGCGATCTCGAAGATCGACTTCGGATGCTCGGTCCTGTGCAGGGTGTCGAGGTCCTGGCCGATCTGCTCTCGAAGGCTGGAATAGTCGTCCATCGCGGCTCTCCCGTTTATCGGTTCAATCCAGAAGGTCGGCCGGAACCTTGCCGCCGTTTTCGGACAGTTTCTTGATGACGGCCTTATGCAGCCAGATGTTCATCGTCGCCGAATCCGAGGTGTCGCCGGTATAGCCGAGCTCACCGGCCAGTTCCTTTCTGGCCGTCAGGCTGCTGTCGAGGTCGAGGGCCTTGAGAAGATCGACGATGGAGTGTTTCCAGTCGAGCTTCTGGCCGTTCTTCTTGACAGCCGCATCCAGAATGGAAGCGACATCGACATTGCCCGTCGGCGCCGGAGCCGCCGCTGTCGGGGCTGGTGATGCCGGGCTTGCTGCGGTCGGGCTTGCAGTGGTCGGCGGTGTTCCGGCCGGAGCCGAAGTCTGAGGTGCGGCCTCGGCCTTGCCGAAAATCGCGTTCTTGATCTTGTCGAAAAAGCTCATGGTGTCCTCCCCTTAGCGGCGAAATGCCCGCCCGATGGCGATGAGAATGCAGGCGCCGATGAAACCGGCGATGAGATAACCAATCCAGCCTCCGAGCGAAATGCCCACGAGCCCCAGAAGGAAATTGGCGACGATGGCGCCGATAATGCCGAGAATAATGTTCATGAAAACACCCATATTGCTTTTCATGAACTGTTCCGCGAGCCATCCGGCTACGCCGCCGATGATGATTGCTGCAATCCAGCCAACTTGTGCGTCTTCCATAACAGGCCTTTCCTTTCTAAAGAGGTCAGAAGGCACTGGACCCGCATTTTTTGCGCACGTCCCCCCGCCTTGAATTGACCCCAGGCGGGATACTAACGATGACGCAGAACTTTTGTTCCGTGCGGCGTGCACGCTATCGCAAACTCAACCCTGGCTCTCAAAATCCAACCCGATATCGAGAACCGGTGCGCTATGGGTCAGCCAGCCGACGGAAATGAGGTCGATGCCGGTTGCGGCGATGGCCGCGGCCGTTTGCGGATTGATGCGGCCGGACGCTTCGGTAATGGCGCGACCGGCGACGATCCCTACGGCCTCGCGCAGCTGTTCGGGTGTCATATTGTCGAGGAGAACCGCATCGACGCCCTCGTCCATGACGTCACGCAGCTGCGCAAGCGTATCGACTTCCACCTCGATCTTGACGAGATGCCCCACGCCCTGCCGGGCGCGGCGGATGGCCTCGCGCACGCCGCCGGCCACGGCGATATGGTTGTCCTTGATGAGAACGGCATCATAAAGCGCAAAACGATGGTTCATGCCGCCGCCGGCGCGCACGGCATATTTTTCCAGGGCTCTCAGCCCCGGCGTGGTCTTGCGGGTGCAGGCGACCGAGGCTTTGCTGCCGGCAATGGCGGCAACGATTTTTGCGGTGACGGAGGCGATGCCCGACAGGTGGCCAAGGAAATTCAGCGCCGTGCGCTCCGCCGTCAGAAGGCCGCGCGAGGGGCCTTCGATCGTCGCGATGATATCGCCGGGGGCCACGGTTGCCCCATCCTGCACATGCCGTTTCATCGCGATGGCCGGGTCTACCAGCTGGAAAGCAAGGTCCGCCGCATCGAGACCGGCAATAACGCCCGGTTCGCGCGCCGCCATGACGACGACCGAGCGATGATCGGCGGGAATGACGGCGGCGGAAGTGATATCGCCCGCCAGCCCGAGATCTTCCAAAAGGGCGTTGCGCACGAGCGGCTCGATGATGAGGCGTGGCAGGGGAGAAAGGATCATGTCAGGCGCTCCGCGCAAGGCTGGCCGAAGAATGGCTGGAAGAGGAAAATTCGTGGGCGATGGTAATCACGTCGCTAAGGCTCAGCTTGCGCCTTGTCGCCGCTGCGTCCTTTTCAGGAAAATCGTCGCGGAAATGCGCACCGCGCGATTCCGTGCGTTGCGCCGCGAAGACGGCGATGGCAAGCGCAACAAGGGCGGGATCGGATGCCGGGCCGTTCCGCTCAGTCAATGGCAGAAGATCACGGATCGCGCCCGTCAGTCCTTCCGCATGTCGCACGATACCGAGATGGCGGGAAACGATGGGCCGGACGGGAGAGAGGTCGACTGCCGGGAAGTCAGGCACGGGGAGGGTTGCGATATCAGCTGGCTGTTGTCCTGCATATGTCGGCCTGCCGGCAATGTCTTCCGCTGCGCGCATGCCCATGGCGGCCGCTTCCAGCAGGGAATTGCTGGCGAGCCTGTTTGCGCCATGCAGCCCCGTGCAGGCGGTTTCGCCGGCAACCCAAAGGCCCGGCAACGAGCTTCGGCCTCTGCCATCGGTGGCGACGCCGCCCATATGATAATGCACCGCCGGGCGGACCGGCACGAGTTCGCGGGCGGGGTCTATCCCTGCCTCCCGGCAGAGCAGGTTGATCGAGGGGAAACGGGTGGAAAAGCCCGAGCCGAGCGCCTTGCGGGCATCGAGAAAGACCCTGCCGCCGCGCAACATTTCGCGGTCGATGGCGCGGGCGACAATATCGCGCGAGGCAAGTTCCGCACCCGGAACATCAGCCATGAAACGTTCGCCGTTCTCATTAAGTAGAAGCGCGCCTTCGCCCCGCACGGCCTCGCTCACCAGCGCCAGCGGCCGTCGTGGCGAGGAAAGCGCCGTCGGGTGAAACTGGACGAATTCCATATCGGCGAGGATGGCGCCGGCGCGGGCGGCGAGCATGATGCCCTGTCCGAAATTGCCGGATGGATTGGTCGTCGCCTCATAAAGCCCGCCGAGGCCGCCGGTGGCGAGAACGACCTGTGTGGCCGGCAACGTAAAGCAGCCTTTGGGGCCGATGCAGGCGAGACCGGCGATGGCGCCGTTTTCCGTCAGCAGGCGACGAACTTCCGTGCCTTCCAGAACGGTGATGGAGGGTGTGCGAAGAACGCTGGCGGCGAGAGCCGTGACGATGGCCGCGCCCGAACCGTCACCTTCGGCATGCAGGATGCGCCTTCTGCCATGGGCGGCCTCCAGCCCGAAGACGAGCCTGCCCGCGGCATCACGGTCAAAGCGCACCCCCGCCTGCTCCAGTGCCTCGATGACGGCGGGGGCGGCGGAAACGATCTCTGCGGCCATTTCAGCATCGCAGAGGCCGTCGCCCGCTGCGAGCGTATCGGCAAGGTGGAGCGCTGCACTATCGTCGGGGCCGAGGCTTGCCGCAATACCGCCCTGCGCCCAGGCGCTGGACGTCTCACCGCCGAGAACGCCGCGTGTGATAAGTAGCACGGGCTGCGGCGCAAGCGTCAGCGCCGCCATCAGGCCGGCAATGCCGCTGCCGACAATGACCGTCCAGCCCGCATGCGACGGGAGGCGTTCGCTCATACTTCCAGCATCCTTTCCACGGCGCGGCGGGCGGCGACGGCGATAGCCGGATCGACCGTCACTTCGTGGCGGTTTTCCTCAAGGGCCGTGCGGATGTTGCCAAGCGTGATGCGCTTCATATGCGGGCAGAGATTGCAGGGACGGATGAATTCGACATCCGGGTGATGTACGGCGACATTGTCGCTCATCGAGCATTCCGTCAGAAGCACCACGCGGGCGGGGCGTTCACGGCCGACATAGTCGGACATGACGGCGGTGGAGCCGGAAAAATCCGCGGCCTCCACGACATCGGGCGGACATTCCGGATGCGCCAGCACGGTGACGCCGGGATGGCTTTCCCTGAGTTCTCTGATGTCATCGGCGGTGAACAGTTCATGCACCTCGCAATGGCCGCGCCAGGCGATCAGTTCGACATTGGTTTCCTTCGCCACGTTCTTTGCCAGATATTCATCCGGCAGCATCAGCACACGCGGCACGCCGAGCGATTCCACCACCTGGCGGGCATTGCCTGACGTGCAGCAGATGTCGGACGCCGCCTTTACAGCGGCAGACGTGTTCACATAGGTGACAACAGGAACGCCGGGATAGGCCTTGCGCAGAAGGGCGATATCCTCGGGCGTGATGGAGTCCGCCAGCGAGCAGCCTGCGCCCATATCCGGAATGAGCACGGTTTTTTGCGGATTGAGCAGCTTTGCCGTCTCGGCCATGAAATGCACGCCGGCGAGAACGATCACATCCGCTTCCACTTCCATCGCCTTGCGGGCAAGGGCAAGGCTGTCGCCGACGATATCGGCGACGCCGTGGAAGATTTCCGGTGTCTGGTAGTTATGGGCGAGGATGACCGCGTTTCGCTTGCGCTTCAACTCGAGGATCGCATCCACATCGTCCTGAAAGCCCATCCATTCGGCCTTGGGAATGACGCGGGCGACGCGATCATAAAGGCTTGCGGCGGATATCTGTTCGTTCACGGTGCTCTCCCATTTATACTCTCTTTGAGTATATCCATGGCAAAGAGATATTCTCATTGTGAGCATATGTCAATTGCGGGAGAGGGGCAGTTTTGTACCTGAGAGGGCGCGTTCATCGAGAACGGTCTGGCGGAAGCGGAAAAGCTTTGCCGGGCGGCCGCCGGTTTCGGTCGCCATGTCGCCGGTTTCTTCCACCAGCTGCTGCTGTTCAATCAGCCGGCGGAAATTCTGCTTGTGCAGCGTCAGCCCGGCCAGCGCCTCGATAGCGCGCTGCAGCTGCAGGAGCGTGAAGGCGTCGGGCATCAATTCGAACACCACCGGCCGGTATTTGATCTTGGCCCTCAATCGCGCGATGCCGGTGGCGAGAATGCGGCGGTGATCGGCAAACATCGGCCTGCCGAAATTGACCCGCGGATCGCCCTGCGCTTCCTCGACCAGCCCGGCTTCATACAGCAGCTCATAGCGCTGCAGGGTCAGTTCCTCGTTCCAGCCGCCGCCATCTAGGCCGAAGGTGAAGTCCGCCCGCAAATGGCGCTGGCTTTTGCAGGCGGGATCGGAATCCGCCCAGGCACGCAGCCTGTCGATAATGGTGTCCAAAACCCCAGGGCGGCCCTGGCGATGGTCTTCCCATGGGAAATATTCGTACCAGCCGTGCCACAGGGCGCGTTTGCCGCCTGATGCTTCCTGCTCGCGAACCAGCCCGAGATAACCGATGGAGATGGTTCTTCCGCCTAAAATGTCGTTGTTACGGTCGCGATCGGCGAAGGTGTAGAGTTGTTCGAGATAACCGACGGGGTGGTGGGTCTGTTCGTGGATCCATTCCCGCAACCCGCTCTGGAGCGTTCTGTGCCCGAATTCGAACGGCCCCGACGGAAGTGCTGCGCCTTCGCGAACGGTCATGACCCGCGGCTCATCCGTGGTGATGGCGGTGACGACGGCGATGAGTTCGGCATGGGCAAGCCCGATGGTCACGGCGGCTCCTCTGGTCGTTGGCTCTAGGGTCAACCTTCTTTGGCACAGGAAGGTTGGTTCGCCAACATGGCGGCCGAAAAGGGCTGTCGATAATCCGCCGCCTACAAAACCGCGTCTCATCAGACAAAAGGATGAATTCTTGTGGTTAGCCGTCTATCGTCTGGTGTGTTACAGACCCGCACAAGCATTTCAGACGGTAGAAGGCCGATGTTGGAGAACATATCGCTCGAAGAGACACTTGTGGGTTATTATACCTGGAACATCGGGCAGAACCTGATTTATCTCGATGCCGTGGCGGCCCGCCTGCGCGAATTCTCCCCGGAAAAAGCCGCCTGCGGCATTCCGGTCGAAGATTTCATTGCGCAGATCGAAAGCGGCTCGCGCGCACGCGTCGCCAAGGCGGTTTACAATTCGCTGACAAATGGCGTGTTCTATGATCAGGAATATCGCATTCAGCTCAAATCCGGCGGTTTTCGCTGGTTGCGGACAACCGGACGGGTGATCCTGGATAACGACCAGCTTCCGATCATGGCCATGGGCACCGTGCGGGATGTTAATGCGTGCAAGGTTTTATTGATGTGATATGCGGCTAAAGACAGCCGATCTAATTTATGTCGTTCATTGTTTTGATGTTGCGGTGACATGGTCAGGCAGATCGCAATTTTGCTGTTTCAGGTCGTCCTTGCCATAGGCCTCGGCATAGCCGGCATCCGCATCGCCTCGCTCGTCAATGGCGAGGCGACTTCCGCACCGGCAGGACTTGCCGCCAATACGGAACTGCTGTGGACCACCTCGCCGGTGCGGGTCGATCCCCGTAGCCAAAATTACGAGCGCATTCCGACGCCGCCCGATCTCTATCCGCTGAAAATGCATGCGGACCAGCGCCTGCGTGTGATTTCCAGCAACCGCTTTACCTTCAAGGGCCAGGAATTCCGCCTCGCCGGCGTGGAGGAGGTCGAACGCAACCGCGTCTGCACCGGCCCCGACGGCCGCCGTTACGCCTGCGGCCTCAACGCCTTCAAGGCGCTGGAGAACCGGCTGCGCGGCAGATATCTCGAATGTCGTGTGGTGGAAGAGGTGAGTGCGCCGGGTTCCCTAGAGTGCCGTATCAACGGGCAGGATGTGCGGGCGCTGCTGCAATAGGCGATGACGTCAAATGGCCTAAAAGATGAATAGGACCGGTTGGCCGAAAGCAGAATTTATTGTCTGAGAAGATTTGGTGGAGCTAAGCGGGATCGAACCGCTGACCTCTTGCATGCCATGCAAGCGCTCTCCCAGCTGAGCTATAGCCCCATAAGGGTTCCGGCATTTCTTCCGGTTCCGGGAACCGAAGCGGTTGTTGTTCCGTTCGGTGGCGGCTTACTACTGCGGCTTTCCGACGAGTGCAAGCATAAAAAACGGCCCGGCGTCATTTTTTTGTCGTCGGGCCGAATTATCGAGTAAAATCAAGCTTCTTCGTCGTCGCCCGATACGCCGATGATGCCGGACATGTCGTCGTCGTCATCTTCGTCGTCGGTTTCGAGGAAGGTGTCGTCATCGTCGTCGATTTCGACGTCATCGTCGTCACCCAGATCAGGGATTTCGTCGCCGCTGTTGTCGCCATCGGCATCTTCCAGCGAGACGAGTTCGACTTCCGTGTTTTCGGTATCGACTTCCGCCACTTCCTCTTCTTCAGCCTGCTCCATCTTGGCCTGGGCGGTGCTTTCCTCGAAGAAGGACAGCGGCCAGGACTTGCCGGTGTAGGGAGAAACGACCGGGTCGCGGTTCAGATCGTAGAACTTCTTGCCGGTATCGGGGTCTGTGCGCTTGGTACCAAGTTCCGCTTTTGCCACTGTCTAAGCCTCAAATTGTCGGATGAGTTTCGGTGTGTACGCCGTAAAACCGGCATAGACGGTAAAATTTATAGCCGGTCCCCTTAATCGTTGCGCTCTTTCGTGTCAAAGACAAACTTCGGGTGCCGCCTGCCTCGGCGCAACCCCTATGCGGGGATGCTGATATAAATAGGGAGGCATGACACACTCTATTATATCAATGACGGATGCACAGGCGGAAAGCTTCATGACCTTCACGATCGCCATAGACGGGCCGGCCGCGGCGGGCAAAGGAACCCTATCACGCAGGATCGCCGAGACCTATGGTTTCCACCATCTCGATACCGGGCTGACCTACAGGGCGACCGCCAAGGCGCTTCTCGATGCCGGCCTGCCGCTCGATGACGAGGCCGTGGCCGAGAAGATGGCGCTGGAAGTCGATCTTGCGGGGCTCGATCGCGTCGTTCTTTCCCGGCACGATATTGGTGAGGCGGCGTCCAAAATAGCGGTGATGACGCCGGTGAGACGCGCGCTCGTCAAGGCGCAGCAGCGTTTTGCCTTGAAGGAGCCGGGCACGGTGCTTGACGGACGCGACATCGGCACGGTGGTGTGCCCGCAGGCGCCGGTGAAACTTTACGTCACTGCTTCTGCCGACGTGCGGGCGCGACGCCGTTACGACGAAATTCTGGCCAATGGCGGCAGCGGCGATTATGATGCCATCTTCACTGAGGTGAAAAAACGCGACGAGCGCGACATGGGCCGCGCCGACAGCCCGTTGAAGCCGGCTGAAGACGCGCACTTGCTAGATACGTCGGAAATGAGTATAGAGGCGGCGTTTCAGGCCGCGCGGACGATCATCGACGCCGCCCTGGAGAAACAGGTTTCTCGCGGAACCGCTTGAATTCGGTCCGCGTTTAGTCCGGAATTGCCCGAAGTCATGTCCTTGCGCCGGAAAGCCTTTTGAAAAGGCGGGCATGGGGTCGGGTATCAACAACACTAGCCCACCGGCGCTTTTGTATTCGCCATAGCGCGGATGCAATCAGGAGATTTCATGTCAGTATCTACCCCCACGCGCGAAGATTTCGCAGCGCTTCTCGAAGAATCCTTTGCCTCTAACGATCTTGCCGAAGGCTATGTTGCCAAGGGTATCGTAACGGCAATCGAGAAGGACGTTGCCATCGTCGACGTCGGCCTCAAGGTTGAAGGCCGCGTACCGTTGAAGGAATTCGGCGCGAAGTCCAAGGACGGCACGCTGAAGGTCGGCGACGAAGTCGAAGTTTACGTCGAGCGCATCGAAAACGCTCTCGGCGAAGCCGTTCTGTCGCGCGAGAAGGCTCGCCGCGAAGAAAGCTGGGTCAAGCTCGAAGCCAAGTTCGAAGCTGGCGAACGCGTCGAAGGCGTTATCTTCAACCAGGTCAAGGGTGGTTTCACCGTCGATCTGGACGGCGCTGTTGCCTTCCTTCCGCGTTCGCAGGTCGACATCCGTCCGATCCGCGACGTTACCCCGCTGATGCACAACCCGCAGCCCTTCGAAATCCTCAAGATGGACAAGCGTCGCGGCAACATCGTTGTTTCGCGCCGTACGGTTCTCGAAGAGTCCCGCGCCGAGCAGCGTTCTGAAATCGTTCAGAACCTCGAAGAAGGCCAGGTTGTTGACGGCGTCGTCAAGAACATCACCGATTACGGTGCGTTCGTTGACCTCGGCGGCATCGACGGCCTGCTGCACGTTACCGACATGGCATGGCGCCGCGTCAACCATCCTTCGGAAATCCTCAACATTGGCCAGCAGGTCAAGGTTCAGATCATCCGCATCAACCAGGAAACCCACCGTATCTCGCTCGGCATGAAGCAGCTCGAGTCCGATCCGTGGGATGGCATCTCCGCCAAGTACCCGGTTGGCAAGAAGATCTCCGGTACGGTCACGAACATCACCGACTACGGTGCATTCGTCGAGCTGGAGCCGGGCATCGAAGGCCTGATCCACATTTCCGAAATGTCCTGGACCAAGAAGAACGTACATCCCGGCAAGATCCTGTCCACGAGCCAGGAAGTTGACGTTGTCGTTCTCGAAGTCGATCCGTCCAAGCGCCGTATCTCGCTCGGCCTCAAGCAGACGCTGGAAAACCCGTGGCAGGCATTTGCCTTCAGCCATCCGGCCGGCACTGAAGTTGAAGGCGAAGTCAAGAACAAGACCGAATTCGGCCTGTTCATTGGCCTCGAAGGCGATGTTGACGGCATGGTTCACCTGTCGGATCTCGACTGGAACCGTCCGGGCGAACAGGTCATCGAAGAGTTCAACAAGGGTGACGTGGTCAAGGCCGTCGTTCTCGATGTTGACGTCGAGAAGGAACGCATCTCGCTCGGCATCAAGCAGCTCGGCAAGGATGCTGTCGGCGAAGCCGCTTCTTCCGGCGACCTGCGCAAGAACGCAGTCGTTTCCGCTGAAGTCATCGGCGTCAACGATGGCGGCATCGAAGTGAAGCTCGTCAACCACGAAGACCTCACCTCGTTCATCCGTCGCGCTGACCTTTCCCGTGACCGTGACGAGCAGCGCCCTGAGCGCTTCTCCGTTGGCCAGGTTGTCGACGCCCGCGTCGTCAACTTCTCGAAGAAGGACCGCAAGGTCATGCTTTCGATCAAGGCTCTGGAAATTGCTGAAGAGAAGGAAGCCGTCGCACAGTTCGGTTCTTCCGACTCGGGCGCTTCGCTCGGCGACATCCTCGGCGCGGCTCTGAAGAACCGCGGCGAATAATCGCCAAGATCTTTGAAATGAAGAACCCGCCGGAATTTTCCGGCGGGTTTTTTGTTGCTTTCAGGCTGCGCCGGCGGGCAGGCAGCGGCGCTCTTCTCAGAGCATGCCGCTCATCTTGAGATAATAATTTTCCGCGCTGTCATCGGAAGTCGACGCGGGCGTGCTTTCCTGCTCGTCTGTCGCGTCATTAGCAGCAATGCGTTCTTCCGTATCGTCCTGACCATCGGAGTTTTCAGCGCCGGCCTCGGTCTCACCTTCCGCCTCATCTTCGGAAAAGGGGCCGCCTCCCCGCGGCGGGGTTTCCGATTCATAGTCCTCGTCCGCCGGCGGATAGGCGACGAGCGGCAGCGGCGTGCCGTCTTTTACCAGGGCGGCGGCGATCAATGATTGCGAAGCCGATTGCTCCAGCATCGCCATTCTTGCTTCCGGGTCCAGCGTGGTCCGCGGCTGCAGCTGGGTTTCGGGACGATGGGTCGCCGTTTCCGTTTCTTCGCCGGAGGGGCGGGCGGCGGCCGTTGCGAGAGCGGGTTTTTCCACGGCCTGATCGTCGGAGGGCTGCTGCGCGCCACTTTGCGGCGCGGGCAGAGGCTGCTGTGTGCCGGCTCCCTTGGCAGGAAGTTTGCCAGCCGTGGCGGCAAGCAGCAGGGTGTTCATGGTCTCGGCGTCGTCCGCGAGCGGACCGGACGGTGGGTTAAAGCCCGTGCGGGGCTCTTTCTGCTCCGCCTTCGTTATCTCTCGATGCGGCAGGGCAGGGCGCGTTTCACCGGTTTCGGCGCGAGGCGGGTTTGCCGGGCGGGTTTCGGCCGGCACTTCCTTTGTCACGTTGCCGGTCTGTGGCAGAAGCGGACGTGCCGTGTTTTCGGCTCTTCCATCCGGCTTTGCGGCATTGCTTGGCGTATCATGTGTGTCGGCAGGCGGGGTGGAAAGCGTGGGCCGAGGGTCCAGCTGCGCGGTTAGCGCCGCCACCGTGGCTTTCACCGCTGCGCCACTGAGGGCGAGCGGGCCGATCAGCAGAGGCAGAAGCCGGCTGGCGGTCGAGGAATTTGCCGCCTGTGCGGTCACGGCCGGAGAGGGGCGACCTTCGGCATTCTGGCTCGGCGCGTTCTGTTGTTTCGGCGGGGCCGATTGCAGGGGGGTGGGATTGGAGGAATTGTTTTGCTGATAGGAAGAGACCACCGCCTTTGCTGCCAGATCCGCTCCCTTGTAACGGGAGAGCTCGATCAGCAGCGCGAGGCGGGCAGCATCCGGCCCGGTCGGCTGTTTCAGGATTTCGGCGAGCATTGAAAGTGTCAGGCCCTGCAGGGCTTTGCCGACCTGTTGTTCAAGCGCCAGACGTTGTGGCGCCGGCAGGGTGCGGAGCGCCTCTGTCAGTCGCGTCACATAGGTCTGGATCGCTTCGCCATCCCGCCGCGGTAGGTTCATCAGCTTGCCGAGCGCTTCCGCCAGAACGGCGGTGCTGCGGGAGAGCTGAAATTCGCTGGTGAGGGAGGCGATTGCCGCCCGGGCAAAAAGGCTGCCGCTATTTTCAGGGACGGGATTGCTCGGTTGCGGCGGTGTGGTCTCTTTCACCTGCCCGCGCGGCATCAGCGGGACCGTGGTTCCATAGGCGGCATCGGTTGCCGCAATTTTCGGTACAGGCGGTAACATGCTGCGCTCCGTTTCTATCGGTGACCGCCGCTGGCTGCGAAAGGGCCAATCCCCATTGGCTCTCTGGTCCGCATCTGGCTTAAATGTTGAAAAATCGCCGCGCCGGTGATGGACAGGTGTCATCTCGCCCGCTCATGCGGGAGCGCCGTATACGCCTCTGGCCGCAAATGTCGGTTGCAGCGCATACAGAATCATCTGGTTCAATCTTGGCTTGCAGATATTAAGATTTGGCTAACCAAAGAATTGCCTGTGCGGGCGCAATCAGGGTGAGACGCCGATGAACATGCGGTAAAGGCCGTTATCGTCGGAATTGACAGAGGAAATATGATCGGGGTCGCTGGTTGCGGCCTCAAAAGCCTCCGGTGGCATCGCATCCAGCCAGCTTGCCTTGGGAAGGCTTCGCTCTGGCTGCATTTCAATGGGGGCGATGGGATTGTCCTCTTCGCCGGCTGCGGTGAAGGCCCCGTCATCGGGAACAAGCGGCGGGGCGGCCATGGACAGCAGGGCCTGCGCCGCATTGGGCTCATTGTCGTAAACGACGCTGCCGGATAGGCCGGAAATATCGGTCATGTCTGAACTCACATCATGTTTCGCTCAAGTGACTTTCGGAAGCGGCAATCATGCCGCCTTTTTCTTCAGCAGTTCATAAAGGCCATTGTCATCGATCGAAACCGGCAGAATGGCATTGCGGGTCTCTTCGACAAGTGTCTGCGTATCGAGCAGTTTTTCGGCGTCGTCTTCCGCATCGGCCGGATTGGTGGCTGCGTCTGTCTCGGCAGGTTCATCTTCGTTCTTCGCCGGCTCGGCTTCATCCGCAGGCGCAGCCGCAAGCACGGAGATCAGGGCGGTTTCCGATGATATGTCGGCCGACGCCTGCGGATCGGCGTCTACCGTCTTTTCATCGCCGGAAGCATCGATATGCTCCTTCACGACGTCCTGGAGTTCCTGCACGTCTTCAAGCTTGCCCTGCGCATCGAGGGCCTGGATATCCTCTTCCCGCTCGGCCTTCACTTCGGCATCGTTGATTTCGCCAATGCGCTCCTTACCGCGTTCGGCCTGCAACTCTTCCTTGGTTTTGGGATCGGCGACATCTTCGAGGCGCTGAATGACTTTCAGGGTCTCCCGCGTCATGAAGCGTGTGCCCTGTGCCTGCGTGTCCAGCGCACCTTTCACGGCGCGCGCCTCGTCGCCATAGGGGTTGGCGATGGCGGCGATCATCTGTCTGGCGGAGATTCCGAGTTGCTTGAGGCCGGTGGTTTCTTCCAGTTCACTGACATTTTTCGGCAAAGTCGCGCGCATCGCCATGATGGCTTTCGATATCTCATCGCCGAAATTATCTTCGTTGCCCGTCAGGCCGGCGCCCTTGGCGATGCGGGCGGCGAGGGCGGCCATGGGATCGGTCTTGGTGGTGGCGCCGTTATTCAGCACCTCGACGACCTGTCCCTCCGAAACACCGAAAGATGTCAGGGAGATTTTCGTGGCTTTTCCCTGCGCATCGGTTTTTTCGAAACTGTCCGTCAGCGTCAGGGCATCCTGAAGTCTTTTGGCGAAGGAGAAGCTCGACTCGTCGGCTTCCTGTGTGATGCCGAGGGCGGAGGAAAAGCGGGAAACAAGTGAGGCGAAAGCATCGGCGTCCGGTTTCATGATGCCGAACAGATAGGCGCTTATCTTTTCATTGGCGGCGCGATGGCTTTCGTCCGGCTGCGGGTTGGTCTTGACCGCATCGTCCTTTTGGGCGCCGTTCGCCTTTTCCTGCTCTTCGCGCTGGCGGTCCTCGATGGCTTCCACCATCGAGCGCATGAGGTCGCTGACTGCAATGCCCGCCGTCTGCTGTAGCGGAGTGATCATCTTCAAAGTTCCCGGCCGCCCAAAGTTGCGGCCGAGAATAGGCAGTTCTGGTAAATCAGTGCTTAAACGAAGCGGCTGAAGGCTCAGCTATGGGCGAAAATATCCGTTTCTTCCCAGCCGAGGAGATCGAGTTTCGCGCGGGTCGGCAGAAAGGCGAAACAGGCGTCGGCATGGTCGAGGCGGCCGTCGCGGATGAGGCGGGCCGTCAGCTTGTCACGCAGTGCGTGCAGATAGAGCACGTCGGAGGCGGCATATTCGAGCTGGGCGGGCGACAGGGGCTGGGCCGCCCAGTCGGAGGATTGCTGCGCCTTGGAGATGTCGACTTCCAGCATTTCCTTCAGATTGTCCTTAAGGCCATGCCGGTCCGTGTAGGTACGGGTCAGCCGCGAGGCGATCTTGGTGCAGAAGACCGGTGTGGTCGTCACGCCGAAGGTATGGAACAGAACGGCGATATCGAAACGGCCGTAGTGAAAAATCTTCTGGTGGGCGGGATCGGCCAGCATGCGGACGAGGTTCGGGGCCTGCGTCTGGCCGGCGGCGATGCGGATGACGTCAGCCGTGCCATCGCCCGGCGAAAGCTGGACGACGCAGAGACGGTCGCGGCGCGGCACCAGCCCCAGCGTTTCCGTGTCGATGGCGATAGCACCGGTGTAGCGGGCTGCATCTTCGGCGGAAATATCGCCTTCGTGATAGCGGATGGTGGCTGCCATGTCTTGCTCCGGAAATTTCCTGTTTATGGCACCGGCTATAACGGAAAGAGCGTCTGGACGATACCGTTTTATGGGTCGTTTCCGTCCTCCTTCGGCTTGCCTTTGCGAAACAGCCCGGGTTAGGTTCGGAACATCCTTTCCTGACAGATCGCATGAATTCCCGATGACAAAGAAAATCTATCTCGCCGGCCCGGAAGTCTTCCTCCCGAATGCGCGTGAAATGCTCGACCTCAAGGCCTCGCTGGCGCGGGAAGCCGGTTTCATACCGCTTTCGCCGGGTGATCTGCAGATTCCGCCGGCGGACACCAGGATCGGCCACGGTTGCAACATCAATGCCGTCGATGAGCAGATGATGCTGGAAGCGGACGCGATCATTGCTAATCTCACGCCGTTCCGCGGCATCGCCGCCGATACGGGAACGAGCTACGAGCTGGGCTTCATGTGCGCGCTGGGCAAGCCGGTTTTCGCCTATACCAATGTCGCGGCCAATCATTTCACCCGTATCAAGGCGCATTATGGCGGCGTTGCCACCCTGGATGAAACGGGCCGCTATCGCGGACCGGACGGGCTGTCGATCGAGAATTTCGACATGGTCGACAATCTCATGCTGCATGGCGGGATTTTGCGGCGCGGCGGTATCATCATCGTCGGCGACGCGCCCGAAGAGGCCCTGTATACGGATCTGGACGCCTATAGACGCTGTCTCGCAGCTGCGGCCGAAAAATTATTGACACCGATTGACCCCGAACGAACTGATACAGTGGAGGCATCATCATGAGCGGAACCATCCTCATCACCGGCGCGACATCCGGTTTCGGACAGGCCACGGCGCAGCGCTTCGTCAAGGAAGGCTGGAAGGTCATCGGCACGGGCCGGCGGGCGGAACGGCTGGAGGCGCTTTCCGCTGAACTCGGCTCCGCCTTTCATGGCGTCGCCTTCGATATTACCGACGAGGAGGCGACAAAAAAGGCGCTGGCCGGCTTGCCTGATGGATTCAGGGATATCGACATTCTCGTCAACAATGCCGGTCTTGCACTCGGCACGGCTTCTGCGCCGCAGGTACCGTTGAAAGACTGGCAGACCATGGTGGACACCAACATCACTGGTCTCCTGAACGTCACCCACCATCTGCTGCCGACGCTGATCGAGCGCAAGGGTATTGTTATCAACCTTTCGTCTGTTGCTGCGCACTACCCCTATCTGGGCGGCAATGTGTATGGCGGTACCAAAGCGTTCCTGCGGCAATTCTCGCTCGGCCTGCGTTCCGACCTGCATGGCAAGGGCGTCAGGGTAACCTCGATCGAACCGGGCATGTGCGAAACGGAATTCACGCTGGTGCGCACCGGCGGCAATCAGGAAGCCTCGGATAATCTCTACAAGGGCGTCAATCCGATCACGGCGGACGATATTGCCAACACTATCCACTGGGTCGCCTCGCAGCCCAAGCATATCAACATCAACAGCCTCGAACTCATGCCGGTCAACCAGTCCTTTGCCGGTTTCCAGGTCTATCGGGAAAGCTGATTTCTCACGGTTTGGGGGAGTGCTGAAAAACCGGGCAGGAATTCTGGAGCTATGCAGAAATGCAATGCTGCATTGCGAGACTTGCTCTGTTAAAAATCACAGATACCGCTATATTCAAATCATCGAAGCGACGCACTCCTCCTCCCAGTGTCGCTCGATGTGGATCGGTGGTACTCCTCCTCCCAATCACCGATCAAGTTTGAAGCCTGCCGCACCTCCTCCCGCGGCAGGCTTTTTCCTTTTCTGGGCGTCTTTTCCTTTACTGCCTCTCGCCGTCGTCCTTTGGCGTGCCCGCTCCGTGTTGAAGGCTGGCCGCAAACTCCCCTTGGATTTCCGGGGGGATTTTGATTTTTTGCGTCAAGGCAATGAGGGCTTAAATCGGGCGTGTGTTGATCACATTTTCGTTATGTCTAGATGAATTTGCACAGTTTTGTGGTGGCGCGCCCCGCCGGGCCATTGCCTAGCCCCCGCCCTGTGTTTAAGCATGAGCAAAAGAACGCTTGGGAGGTTGCCGGCACGCTTGTGTCTGCGGCCCGAAAGCGGCGGGGAGAGAATGGCAGACTTTCAAGAGGCGCTGAAGCGGTTTCAGCCGATCGCGGTTTCATCGATCGCTGAAGACGAGTTCAGATTGCGGCTACGTGGCCTGCAAGCGCGGATGATCCAGCAAAATGTGAAGGCGGTCTGGCTCGATGCATCATCGTCGCTGACCTATTATACCGGTCTGTCGCTTGGCCTTTCCGAGCGCATTCATGGCGCTCTCGTTCCTGCCGAGGGTGCGCCGGTCTATGTCAGCCCGACCTTCGAGGAGCCTAAGCTTCAGACGCTCATCCGCATTCCGGGTGAGGTCGCCGTCTGGGAAGAGGATGAAAGTCCCTTCGACCTGATGGCAGGACGCATTGGCGCACTTTCCTGTCCCGGTCATTTTGTCGCCATCGATCCCGCAACACCCTTTGTTTTCGCATCGGCCCTGATGCAGCGTCTCGAAGGACGGATCATTTCCGCCCAGCCGATGATCGTTGCCCAGCGGCAGGTCAAATCCGCGGCCGAAATCACTCTCATCCAGACCGCGATGGACGCTAGCTACGGTGTGCAGAAAGCCGTGTTCGAAGGCCTGCGTCCCGGCATTTCCACCACCGAAGTGGCCGATTTCGTCAACGCCGCCCATATTGCGCTGGGCCTGAAGCCGCTTTTCGTGGCGGTGCAGTTCGGCGAGGCGACGGCCTATCCGCATGGCGTGCCCTATGCGCAGACGCTGAACGAAGGTGACATGGTGCTGGTCGATCTCGGCGGCATTCTTCATGGCTATCGTTCCGATATCACCCGCACCTATGTTTTCGGTGAGCCGACCGAGCGTCAGCGCTTTCTCTGGAACGCCGAACGCGACGCGCAGGCTGCGGCTTTTGCGGCTGCGAGCCTCGGCGCTGCCTGCCAGGATGTCGACAAGGCCGCGCGCGAAAGCCTCAAGGCGGCTGGTTTTGGCCCGGACTATCAGGTTCCCGGCCTGCCGCACCGCACCGGTCACGGGCTTGGGCTGGATATTCACGAAGAACCCTATATCGTTGCAGGAAATGCCACGGCGCTTGAGCCGGGCATGTGTTTTTCCATCGAGCCGATGCTGTGCGTTTATGGCGAATGCGGCGTCCGTCTCGAGGATATTGCTTATATGACGGAGGCGGGGCCGCGCTGGTTCTGTCCACCGGAGACGAACCTCGACCGGCTGTTTCAGCCGGTCGCCGGGTAATTGGTCGGGAGGCAAAAGACCGAACGGCGACACGGGTCTCCGCGTCGCCGCTGACCAGAAGAGGTAGGCCCCCAGGGGCCGCAGGAACTCAGAAAAAGAGGGAAAGGACCACCAGATGAAAACGCTGACCCGCAGTTTGCTTATCGCCTCTGCGCTTGCGATGGCTTCCGCCATGCCAGCCATGGCGAAGACCTTCGTTTATTGCTCCGAGGCGTCGCCGGAAGGCTTCGATCCGTCGCCCTACACCGCAGGTGGCACCTTCGACGCTTCCGCGCATCCGGTCTACAACCGTCTGACCGAGTTCAAGAAGGGCACGACCGAAGTTGAGCCCGGTCTCGCTGAAAAATGGGATGTTTCGAGCGATGGCCTCGAATACACGTTCCACCTGCGCAAGGGTGTGAAGTGGCACTCCAACGAGAAGTTCACGCCGAGCCGCGATTTCAACGCCGACGACGTGATCTTCAGCTACAACCGCCAGGGCGACGCGAAGAACCCGTGGAACCAGTATATCGCAGGCATCACCTACGAATATTACAACTCCATGGAAATGCCGTCGCTGATCAAGGAAATCGTCAAGGTTGACGATTACACCGTCAAGTTCGTGCTGACCCGTCCGGAAGCGCCTTTCCTCGCCAATATCGCGATGCCTTTCGCTTCGATCGTGTCGAAGGAATATGCCGATACGCTTGATAAGGCCGGCACCAAGGAAGACTTCAACAACCTGCCGATCGGCACCGGTCCGTTCAAGTTCGTCGCCTATCAGAAGGACGCGGTCATCCGCTACCAGAAGAACGCCGACTACTGGGGCGAAGCTCCGAAGATCGACGATCTGATCTTCGCGATCACGCCTGACGCCGCCGTTCGCCTGCAGAAGCTGAAGGCCGGCGAATGCCACCTGATGCCTTATCCGGCTCCGGCTGATCTGGCCACCATCCGCGCCGACAAGAACCTCAAGCTCGACGAGCAGCCCGGTCTGAACGTCGCCTATTTCGCCTACAACACGACCGTTGCGCCTTTCGACAAGCCGGAAGTCCGCAAGGCGCTGAACATGGCGATGAACAAGCAGGCGATCATCGACGCCGTGTTCCAGGGCGCCGGCACGGTTGCCAAGAACCCGATCCCGCCGACAATGTGGTCCTACAACGACAGCATCAAGGACGATCCGTACGATCCGGAAGCAGCCAAGAAGGCTCTCGAAGCCGCTGGCGTCAAGGATCTGACGATGAAGATCTGGGCGATGCCGGTTCAGCGTCCCTACATGCCGAACGCCCGCCGCACCGCCGAGCTGATCCAGTCGGATTTCGCGAAGGTCGGCGTCAAGGCCGAGATCGTCTCCTTCGAATGGGGTGAATACCTCAAGAAGTCGACTGAAGTGAACCGCGACGGTGCCGTCATCCTCGGCTGGACCGGCGACAATGGTGACCCTGATAACTTCATGGGCGTTCTGCTTTCCTGCGCTGCAACCGGTGAAGGCGGTGCAAACCGTGCTCAGTGGTGCAACAAGGAGTTCTCCGAACTGCTTTCCAAGGCAAAGCAGACCACTGACGTTGCCGAGCGCACAAAGCTTTATGAGCAGGCGCAGGTGATCTTCAAGGAACAGGCTCCGTGGGCGACGCTTGCGCACTCCACGCAGTTCGTTCCGATGTCCGCCAAGGTTTCCGGCTTCACCATGAGCCCGCTTGGTGACTTCACCTTCGAAAACGTCGACGTCGCGGAATAATCCCAAACAACGGACGCGCGGAAGGACCCTGTTCTTCCGCGCGTCTTTTCAGGAAAAAACCATGATCCGGTTCATTCTCGGCAAACTCCTCTACCTCGTTCCGACATTTCTCGGGATTACCTTCGTCGCCTTCGCCTTCGTGCGCGTCCTGCCGGGCGATCCCGTGCTGTTGATGGCGGGCGAGCGCGGTATTTCACCTGAGCGGCATGCGCAGCTTGCCGAACAGCTCGGCTTCAGCCAGCCCGTCTGGCAGCAATATCTTCATTTCCTCGGACGGCTGCTTCAGGGCGATCTCGGCAATTCGCTGGTCACCAAGAAGCCGGTTCTCACCGAGTTCCTGTCGCTTTTCCCCGCGACAGTCGAGCTTGGTCTCGTCGCCATCATCATCGCAACATTGATCGGCGTACCGGTCGGCGTCATTGCCGCCATCCGTCGTGGTTCCTGGTTCGACCAGATTTCCATGACGACCGCGCTCGTCGGCTTCTCCATGCCGATCTTCTGGTGGGGCCTGCTGCTGATCATCATGTTCTCCGGCATCCTGCAATGGACGCCGGTGTCGGGCCGCATTTCGCTGATGTATTTCTTCCCCTCCGTTACCGGTTTCATGCTGATCGACAGCCTGATTTCGGGGCAGAAGGGCGCCTTCGTGTCGGCCTTTTCGCATCTCATCCTGCCGTCGGTCGTGCTTGCCACCATTCCGCTGGCGGTGATTGCCCGCCAGACGCGCTCGGCCATGCTGGAAGTCATGGGCGAGGACTATGTGCGGACCGCACGCGCCAAGGGCATGTCGCCCGCCCGCGTTGTCGGCGTCCATGCGCTTCGCAACGCCATGATCCCGGTCATCACCACCATCGGCCTCCAGATCGGCGTGCTGATGGCTGGCGCCATCCTGACCGAAACCATCTTTTCCTGGCCGGGCATCGGCAAGTGGATGATCGATTCCATCTCGCGCCGCGACTATCCGGTCGTGCAGAGCGGCCTGCTCCTGATCGCGGGTCTGGTAATGGTCGTCAACCTGCTTGTCGATCTGACCTATGGCCTCATCAATCCGAGGATCCGTCACAAATGACCGATGTGATCACCACCCCCGGCGTCCGCCTTTCGGACGCCGCCATCCGCCGCCGGATGATCGCCGATTTCTGGTTCTACTTCCGTCAGAACCGCGGCGCCGTCATCGGCCTTGCCGTCTTCATTCTCCTCGTCCTCATCGCGGTCTTTGCGCCCCTGATCGCGCCGCATGATCCGACCCAGCAATATCGCGATGCGCTGCTCGTCCCGCCGGTCTGGCAGGAAGGCGGTCGTGCCGGCTTCTTCTTCGGCACCGATGCGGTCGGGCGCGACATGCTGTCCCGCCTGATCTATGGCGCACAATATTCGCTGTTCATCGGCGTCGTTGTCGTCTCCATCGCCCTTGTCGGCGGCATCGTTATCGGTCTCGTCGCCGGCTTTTTCGGTGGCTGGGTCGATACCGTCATCATGCGCGTCATGGACGTCATTCTGGCGTTTCCGTCACTGCTTCTGGCGCTGGTCCTGGTCGCGGTCCTCGGGCCGGGGCTCACCAATGCGATGATTGCCATTGCCATCGTCTACCAGCCGCATTTCGCCCGCCTGACGCGTGCTGCCGTCATGAGCGAACTCCGGCGCGAATATGTCACCGCCGCCCGCGTGGCCGGCGCCGGCAATTTACGGCTGATGTTCAAGACCATCCTGCCGAACTGCCTTGCGCCGCTGATCGTTCAGGCAACGCTCTCCTTCTCGTCTGCGGTTCTCGATGCCGCAGCCCTCGGCTTCCTCGGCATGGGTGCACAGCCGCCCGCTTCCGAATGGGGCACGATGCTGGCGGAAGCGCGTGAATTCATCCTGCGCGCCTGGTGGGTTGTCACCCTTCCGGGCCTGACGATCCTGATCTCGGTGCTCGCCATCAACCTCATGGGTGACGGCCTGCGCGATGCGCTCGATCCCAAACTGAAGCGGAGCTGAGCAATGAGCCTGCTGAAAATCAAGAACCTCACCGTCAAATTCGCCACCGCCACCGGCGCCTTCACGGCCGTCGACGGCATCGATGTCTCCGTCGACAAGCACGAAGTGCTGGCGATCGTCGGCGAATCCGGTTCCGGCAAGTCGGTTTCGATGCTCGCCGTCATGGGGCTTCTGCCCGATACGGCGACGATCACCGCCGATGAGATGACCTTTGACGGCATCAACCTGCTCGCCATGTCGCCGCAGGAGCGCCGCAAGCTGATCGGCCGCGAGATCACCATGATCTTCCAGGAGCCGGTCGCCTCGCTCAACCCGTCATTTACGGTCGGTTTCCAGATCGAGGAGGTTCTGCGCCTCAATCTCGGCATGAGCGGCGCTGCCGCGCGTGCCCGGGCTCTGGAACTGTTTCGTGCCGTGGGTATTCCCGAGCCGGAAACCAAGCTCAAGGCTTATCCGCACCAGATGTCGGGTGGCCAGTGCCAGCGCGTGATGATAGCGATTGCGATCGCCTCCAAGCCGCGCCTGCTGATCGCCGACGAGCCGACCACCGCGCTCGACGTGACGATCCAGAAGCAGATCCTCGATCTCCTGATGAATCTGCAGGCGGAATACGGCATGGCGTTGATCCTCATCACCCATGACATGGGCGTTGTGGCGGAAACCGCCGACCGCGTGGTCGTGCAATATAAGGGCCGCAAGATGGAGGAGGCGGATGTCTTAAGCCTGTTTGAGGCACCGCAGCATCCCTATACCAAGGCACTGCTTTCGGCCCTGCCGGAAAATGCCACCGGCGACCGTCTGCCCACGGTTTCCGATTTCTTCGGCAAGGAGGGCGTCCAATGAGTATCGTTGTCGAAGGCAAGGGCATTACACGCCATTATCACGTTCCCGGCGGCATCTTTGGCGGCGCCAAGACGGTTCAGGCCCTCAAAGGCATCGATTTTGCCGTCGAGCGCGGCAAGACGCTCGCCATCGTCGGTGAGTCCGGTTCGGGCAAGTCGACGCTTGCCCGCATCATCGCGCTGATCGACCCGGCATCCGGCGGTGAACTCAAGATCGAAGGCAAGCCGGTCGATATCGCCAAGCGCCGCCCCGATACGGTCATGCGCTCCAAGGTGCAGATGGTGTTCCAGAACCCCTATGGCAGCCTCAACCCGCGCCAGAAGGTGGGTGATGTGCTGATGGAGCCGCTGCTCATCAACACGAAAATGCCGGCTTCCGAGCGCCGCGAGCGCGCCGAAGCCATGCTGGTGAAGGTCGGCCTCGGTCCTGAGCATTTCAACCGCTATCCGCACATGTTCTCGGGCGGTCAGCGCCAGCGTATCGCCATCGCGCGCGCACTGATGCTGAACCCGGCGCTGCTGGTGCTGGATGAACCGGTCTCCGCGCTCGATCTTTCGGTGCAGGCGCAGGTGCTGAACCTGCTCCGAGATCTGCAGGAAGAATTCGAACTGACCTATGTTTTTGTCAGCCACGATCTTTCCGTGGTGCGCTACATCGCCGATGACGTGCTGGTCATTTCCAAGGGCGAGGCAGTGGAGCAGGGCACGCGCGAGGAACTTTTCGCCAACCCTAAGCACCCCTATACGCGCCAGCTTTTTGCCGCGACACCGATCACGGATGCCGACGCCATCCGCGCCCGCGTGGAGCGCCGCAAGGCGGCACGGCAGGCCGCGACGGCTTAAACGCGAGACGCCAAAGTTGAGAACAGGCCGGATTTCCGGCCTGTTCGTCTTTCAGGACTTCAAAAATATGCCGATGGCGGCGAGTGCGCCAAGTTCCCTGACGTTGCGATAGGCGGCTTTCAGGTTCGAGACGAAGGTTTCATTGCCGGGCAGATCATCGCCGAACGTGCGTTTGAACGCGAGAAAGCGGTCGACAACATCGTCCGGTGCCATTGCCAGCTGATCCGGCGCATCCCACTCCCTGAAGGCCGGATCGAGAATCGTGATCGGCTCTCCCTTTTCGTTCCTGTCCGCGCATGACCTGATCCAGAGGGCCACGGCAAAAATGACAGCGCCGCTTCCGGCGTTTTCCTCCAGCAATTCGCGTAAGGGCGCAAGAATACGCAGCGGCACCTTCTGCGAAGCGTCGGAGGCGATCTGCATGGTCTTGTGCTGCAGAGAGGGATTGGCGAAACGTTCCCGCAGGCCGGCTGCGAATTCCGCACCATCGACGACAGGGTCCAGCGTCCGGCCGACCTCGCGCCAATAGGCGTCGATGAAATCGCGCACGGTCTTTTCACCCCAGGCATCGGCCACCGTCGCAAGGCCGGCAATCTGGCCGATGGCGGCTATGGCGCTGTGGGAACCGTTCAGCATTCTGAGCTTCATATGCTCATACGGTTCGACATTGCCGACAAATTCCACGCCCGATTTCTCGAGCGCCGGCCTTCCATGCGGAAAGCGGTCTTCGATGACGAAACGGAAATAGGGTTCGGCAACGACCGGCCACGCATCACGCAAGCCGAGTGCGACCGAAATCGCATCCCGGTCCGCATCCGTGGTGGCGGGTACGATCCGATCCACCATCGAGCAGGGGCAGGTGATATTGGCTTCGATGAAGGAGGCCAGCTCCGGATCGGCCAGTTCCGCAAATTCCAGCAGCAGCTTTTGCAGCACATGGCCGTTGGCGGGCAGGTTGTCGCAGGACAGCAGCGTCAGGGGCCGAGAACCCTCTTTGCGCCTGCGCCGCGTGGCCGCAAGGATGAAGCCGAAGATGGAACGTGGCCTGTCCGGGTTTTCGAGATCATGGACGATATCAGGGTGTTCGCGCAGCAGGCTGCGGGAGGCGAGATTGGTCAGGTAGCCCTTCTCTGTCACGGTCAGGGTGACGATGAGAACGCGCGGATCGGCCATCCGCTCCACCAGCCGTTTGGGGTCTTCCGGGGCAACGATGGTTTCCAGAATGGAGCCGATGATGCGCAGGCGCTCGCTTTGGCCATCACGCAGGCAAAAGGTGTAGAGATTGTCCTGCGGTTCGATGGCGTCGCGTGTTTCCGGACTGCGCAGCGACGTGGCGACGATGCCCCATTGCGTCTCACCTCGGTTGAGGCAATCGTCGATGAAAACCGCCTGATGCGCCCGGTGAAAGGCGCCGACGCCGAGATGCACGATGCCGGGCGTGATCTTCTGACGGTCATAGGCGGGTGTTGCTACTGTTTGCGGCAGGCGGGGCAGGGTTGCAGCGGAAAGCCGGTCTGTCATCGACGCGAAATCCCCGTACGGAGCGAGATGGTCGCGGCTCGCGCCGATGGAATTGCGACGCTCGGGTTTTCGCGCATGTCAGTTCCTCCCATTGTCTTTTGAATGGATCAGGCGCCGGCCTCTTTGAGCAGCCGGACCTGGCGCAGCGTGTTCTGCCGGCTGCGCTCGAGATGCCGCCACAGGGCATCGATGATCTGGACCTTGCTGCCGGCGGCAATGGCGTCGGCGATATTCTGGTGTTCCTCGACCGAGCGGGCGTAATCGCCGAGGATCGAGACGAAAACCGTGTGGGTCTGGTCGAGAATGCGCCCATGCGAGCCGGAAATGACGGGAATGCGCGCCGCCGAAACAAGAGTCGTATGGAAGCTGCGATCGTAAAAAAGCGCTTTCGACAATTCGTTCAGCGTCGAGCCCTTGGCGAATTCACGATGTTTCGCCAGGCTTTCCAGAAGTTCCGCGTGCAGCGCTCCATCCAGTTGGCCGGCGTCGAAAGCCACTTCCACCGCGCCTTTTTCGAGCAGCATTCTGGCGGCGTAAAGTTCTTCCACATCCTCCACCGTGAAATCGCGCACCACCACGCCGCGCCGGGAGGAATTGACCACCAGCCCGTCAGCTTCGAGTTTCAGGCAGGCTTCTTTCACCGGTGTGGGGCTGATGCCGAGATCGGCGGCAAGCTCATTGGGCAACAGGCGTTCGCCGCCGCGCAATCTGCCGCTGACGATGCGTGCGCGCAGTTCCTGATGCGCCTGTTCGGCGAGCGTGATTTTGACCAGCGTGTTCATGGCTGCATCATTGCCCAGCTTCGCGGGACAGGCAATGGCTGAATATTAAAAATAAAAAATTTTTTATTTTACAAAAGCCGATTTTCCTTTAGCTCTATCTGCCAGCGGAAGCGGGCTGCTGGAGGAGGGTGGCCTGCAAATTCCCGAAAGCCATCCGCGCGATCTCTGATCGCGGGGCGGTGGCGTCTGTTCCTCCCCGGAAGCAATCAGCATCGAGGAATGACCGATCATGAAAATTACCGCCGTCGAACCTTTCATCCTGCACCTGCCGCTGACCTCGGAGTCCATTTCCGATTCCACCCACAGCATCACCCATTGGGGCGTCGTCGGCGCGAAGATCACCACCAGTGACGGCCTTGAGGGCTATGGTTTCACCGGCACCCATGCGCATCTGCCGTCCGACAGGCTGATCACATCCTGCATCAGCGATTGTTATGCGCCCTTGCTGGTGGGAGAGGATGCGTCGGACCATTCAAGGCTGTGGACGAAACTTGCCCGTTATCCCTCGCTACAGTGGGTTGGCCGCGCCGGCATCACCCATCTGGCGCTGGCCGCGATCGACGTGGCGCTCTGGGACCTGAAGGCGAAAAAGGCGGGCGTGCCGCTCTGGCAATATCTCGGCGGCGCGCGCACGGCGGCGGTGGAAGCTTACAATACCGATATAGGCTGGCTTTCCTTCACGCTGGAGGATTTGCTGGCGGGCAGCACGAGGGCGGTTGAGGAAGACGGCTTCACCCGCCTGAAGATCAAGGTCGGGCATGATGATCCGACTATCGATATCGCCCGCCTTGCCGCCGTCCGCAAGCGTGTCGGTTCGTCCATTCGCATCGCCATTGACGGCAACGGCAAATGGGATTTGCCGACCTGCCAGCGTTTCTGCGCGGCGGCGAAGGATCTGGATATCTACTGGTTCGAGGAGCCGTTGTGGTATGACGATGTGACGAGCCACGCGCGGCTGGCGCGCAATACGTCCATTCCGATTGCGCTCGGGGAGCAGCTCTACACGGTGGATGCGTTCCGCTCATTCATCGATGCCGGCGCGGTGGCCTATGTCCAGCCGGATGTGACCCGGCTCGGCGGCATAACCGAATATATCCAGGTTGCCGATCTCGCGCTCGCCCATCGCCTGCCGGTGGTGCCGCATGCCGGCGAAATGAGCCAGGTGCATGTGCATCTGAGCTACTGGCACCCGGCATCGACCATTCTCGAATATATTCCGTGGATCAAAGATCATTTCGAAGAACCGATCCATGTCCGTGACGGTGTTTACAAGCGCCCGGAACACCCCGGCGCCAGCACCACGCCTCTGGCTGAAAGCTTTGCCCGCTATGGCAAATCGGTAAAATGAGCAGCGGTATACAGCCCGGATTTTAAGGGAGGGAAAGCCCGTCCTCCGTCATGCCGGACTAGATCCGGCATCCAGCCACGGCGCGTCTGCGCCGTGAAAAGAGTCTTTCGCGATCAAAGACTTGATCGCGCTGGACCCCGGATCAAGTCCGGGGTGACGGAGTGTGGATGATGCAATTTTTCCAAATTTAGCGCCAGCCGAGTGCCGGCGCTACCTGCTTGAGGATCGTCTCGATCACATGGGCGTTGTAATCGACGCCCAGCTGGTTCGGCACGGTCAGGAGCAGCGTGTCGGCCTCGGCGATGGCTTCGTCGGCCTTCAGCTGTTCAATCAGCTGCTCCGGCTCGGCGGCATAGCTGCGCCCGAAGATCGCACGTGTCTTGTCGTCGATGTAGCCGATCTTGTCATCACCTTCGTTGCCGTAACCGAAATACGACCGGTCGCGATCGTTGACGAGGGCGAAGATGCTGCGGCTGACCGATACACGCGGCTCGCGGGCATGTCCGGCTTCCTTCCAGGCTTCCCGGAAGGTGCGGATCTGCTGCGCCTGCTGGACATGGAAAGGCTCGCCCGTTTCGTCCGTCTTCAAGGTGGAGCTTTGCAGGTTCATGCCAAGCTTTGCCGCCCACACCGCCGTTGCATTGGAACTCGAACCCCACCAGATGCGCTCGCGCAGCCCTTCGGAATGCGGTTCCAGCCGCAGCAAGCCGGGCGGGTTCGGGAACATCGGACGCGGGTTCGGCTCAGCGAAACCTTCGCCCTTCAGAAGTTCGAGGAAGACTTCGGTGTGCTGACGCGCCATGTCTTCTTCGCTCTGGCCTTCGGCCGGACGGTAACCGAAATAACGCCAGCCATCGATCACCTGTTCCGGCGAGCCGCGGCTGATGCCGAGCTGCAGGCGTCCGCCGGCGATGAGGTCGGCCGAACCGGCATCCTCGGCCATGTAGAACGGGTTTTCATAACGCATGTCGATGACGCCGGTGCCGATTTCGATCTTTTTCGTGCGGGCGCCGACGGCGGCCAGAAGCGGGAAGGGCGAGGCAAGCTGGCGGGCGAAATGATGCACGCGGAAATAGGCGCCGTCGGCTCCCAGTTCTTCCGCCGCGACGGCGAGGTCGATCGATTGCAGCAGCGTGTCCGCAGCCGAGCGGGTCTGCGACTGGGGCGAGGGCGTCCAGTGGCCGAAGGAGAGGAATCCGATCTTTTTCATGATGACCTTCCAGATGTCGGAGGATGCCGGTCGTCACAAACCGGCTTCGTTGTTGTCAGTCATATAGGCAACCGTGCGCATCCTCCAATCGGCCACCCGTAAACACGGTGTCGCCGAAATGTGAACGATGACCGCGTCAGGCGATTGTTCTGCGGTCCAGGATGAAGAGATTTTCATGCGCGCGTGCGGTCGTGAGGATGAAATCCATCAGAGAGCGTACCCGCGGCACATTGGCGAGATCGTGGTGGCTGGTCAGCCAGTAGCCGCGCCGCAGTTCCACCTCACCGGCAAGCACCATCTGCAGGTCTGGAAAACGTGCCGCGATGAAATTCGGCAGGATGCACAGGCCCCTGCCGCTCAGCGTTGCCGTCAGCTGCGCGAAAATGCTTGAGGACTGAAAGCCCGGACGCAGGCCGGGCATCACGTCGCGCATATAATCGAGGCCCGGTGAGAAGATCAGGTCCTGCACGTAGCCGATAAAGAAATGATCGGGCAAATCCTCGCGCCGGGTGATTTTCGGGTGGCTGGCGAGATAGGAGCGCGAGGCATAGATATGCAGCGTGTAATCGATGATCTGTTCGTTGATGTAGGGACCGGCTTTCGGCGGGTCGAGCGTGACCGCCACATCCGCCTCCTTCCTCGACAGCGCCATGATCTGCTGGATCGTCACCATCTCCACCATGATGTGAGGATGGGTGATGGCGAAGTCTTTCAGCCTTTCCACGAAGAAAAAATTGGAAAAACCCTCGGGCGCACTGAGCCGCACCACGCCGCGCAGCAGGCTGCCGCTTTCGGAAATATCCGATTGCAATCTTTCCGCTTCCGCCTCGATGCGCTCGACGGTATCGACCAGCCGCCGCCCGACCGTGGTTAGCTCGTAACCACGCGGGTTTCTCTCGAACAGCTTGGTTTTAAGCGAGAATTCCAGCCGGTCGATGTGGCGGGAGACGGTGGCGTGGCTGGTGCGCAGGCTTCTCGCCGCCGAGGAGAGCTGTCCGGTGCGGGCCACGGCCAGAAAATATTGCAGGTCGTCCCAGGTGAAAGGGGTGGCCATATTTGTCTCCCATCAAGAGTTCTGTTCAAAAATGAACAGTTCCTGTTCGCAATTTGATGATGCCCAGCTCTTGTGTCAACGACCGAATTCGAGAAGTCTAGGCTCAGGATGCATCGCTTTGAGGAGGGCGGTGTGACCAATCAGGTGCAATGGCATGGAAACCCCCGACGCGGTTTCGTTCACCATTGCACAGACCCATCTGAGGCTCGCAATCATCTCTGGGAGGAGAAGTCATGCGCAAGAGTATCCTTTTATCCACGGCCATGGCACTGGCCGCGGGCACCGCCGCTTATGCCGCCGAGATTTCAGACGGCAAGGTTAAGATCGGCATCCTGAACGACCAGTCGGGTGTCTACGCCAATTTCGGCGGCAAGTACTCTTATGAAGCCGCGAAGATGGCGGTTGAGGATTTTGGCGGCAAGGTGCTGAATGCGCCGGTTGAGGTGGTGACCGCCGACCACCAGAACAAGGCGGATGTGGCCTCCAATATCGCCCGCCAATGGTACGATACCGAACAGGTCGATTCGATCATGGAACTGACCTCGTCGTCGGTCGGCCTTGCCGTGCAGGCGCTCTCCAAGGACAAGAAGAAGATCACCGTCAACACCGGGGCGGCAACCACCGAACTGACCGGCAAGCAGTGCAGCCCCTATGGTTTCCATTGGGCCTATGACACCTATTCGCTGGCGGTCGGCACCGGCGGCGCGCTGGTGAAGCAGGGCGGCGACAGCTGGTTCTTCCTGACCGCAGACTATGCCTTCGGTTATTCGCTGGAAGAAAATACCGCCAATTTCGTCAAGGCCAATGGCGGCAAGGTGCTGGGCTCCGTGCGCCATCCGCTTGCCACGACGGATTATTCCTCCTTCCTGCTGCAGGCGCAGTCCTCGGGCGCGAAGGTCATCGGTCTTGCCAATGCCGGTCTCGATACCTCCAACGCCATCAAGCAGGCGGCCGAATTCGGCATCGTCGCCGGCGGCCAGCGGCTTGCGGCCCTTCTCTTCACGCTCGCCGAAGTCCACGGCCTCGGTCTTGAAGCAGCCCAGGGCTTGACGCTGACGGAAGGCTTTTATTGGGACCGCGACGATGAATCGCGCAAATTCGGCGAACGCTTCAAGGAACGCACCGGCGCCATGCCGAACATGGTGCATGCCGGCACCTATTCCGCCGTGCTGCATTACCTGAAAGCCATCGAAAAGGCCGGCACCGACGATGCTGATGCCGTCGCCAAGGCCATGAAGGAAATGCCCGTCAACGACATCTTCTCGAAGGATGGCCATGTGGCCGCCAATGGCCGCATGATCCACGACATGTATCTCATGGAAGTGAAGAAGCCGGACGAGAGCAAGCAGCCGTGGGATTATTACAAGGTGCTCGCCACCATTCCCGGCAAGGAAGCCTTCATGGACCCCGCAAAAAGCGGTTGCCCGCTGGTAACGCAATAAAAGACTGACGCAATAAAGGGGAAAGTTTCATGACGATCGCTCCCGCCCCCGCCGGGCAGGCCGAACCTCGCGTCGTTCTTTCGGCGCGTGGTCTCACCAAGACCTTCGGTGCATTCGCAGCCGTGAAAAACGTCGATCTCGACGTGCATCATGCCCGCGTTCATGCGCTGATCGGCCCGAACGGCGCCGGCAAGACTACGGTCTTCAATTTGTTGACCAAGTTTCTCCAGCCGACGGGCGGGGCGATCACCTTCATGGGAACGGACATAACAAGGACGCCGCCGGACAAGGTGGCGCGTCTCGGCCTCGTCAGATCCTTCCAGATATCGGCGGTGTTTCCGCATCTGACGGTTCTGGAGAATGTACGGGTGGCGCTGCAAAGGCCCAACAACCTTTCAACGCAATTCTGGTTACCCCTGTCGTCGCTTGACAGGCTCAATGCGCGCGCCGAGGAACTGATCGCAACGGTTGGCCTGACGCGGGAAAAACATGCGCTTGCGGCCGATCTTTCTTACGGCCGCAAGCGCGTTCTCGAAATCGCCACCACGCTGGCGCTCGACCCGAAGGTGCTGCTGCTTGATGAGCCGATGGCCGGTATGGGCGGGGAAGATGTCTCGCATGTCGCCGAGCTCATCCGCGAGGTGGCCAAAACCCGTGCGGTGCTGATGGTCGAACACAATCTGAAGGTCGTGGCCGATATCTGCCACCACGTCACGGTGCTGCAGCGGGGGGAAATTCTGGCGGAAGGCGATTATGCCGCCGTTTCCGCCGATCCGCGCGTGCGCACGGCTTACATGGGCACGGAGGAGGCTTGATATGGCGGCAATGCTCGAAGTCTCCAACCTGAAATCCTGGTACGGCGAAAGCCAGGCCCTGCACGGTGTCGATCTAACGGTCGGCGAAGGCGAAACCATCACCATTCTCGGGCGCAACGGCGTGGGCAAGACCACGACGCTGCGCACCATCATGGGCATCATCCGCAACCGCAAGGGCGTCATCAAGCTCGGCGGCAAGGATCTGATGCCGGTGCCGCTGCATCGCACGGCGAAATACGGTCTTGGTTTTGTGCCGGAAGAGCGCGGCATCTTCGCGACGCTGAGCGTCGAGGAAAATCTGAAGCTACCGCCCGTCGTCGCATCCGGTGGCATGACGCTCGATGAAATCTACGAGCTGTTTCCCAATCTTTACGAACGCCGCACCAGCCCCGGCACCAAGCTTTCCGGCGGCGAGCAGCAGATGCTGGCCATGGCGCGCATCCTGCGCACCGGTGTAAAGGTGCTGCTGCTTGACGAACCGACCGAGGGACTTGCCCCCGTCATCGTGCAGCGCATCGGCGAGGTGCTGCAGAAACTGAAGAGCCGCGGCATGACCGTGGTTCTGGTCGAACAGAATTTCCGTTTTGCGAGCCGCATCGCTGACCGTTTCTACCTGATGGATCACGGCCAGATGGTCAGCAATTTTCCGGTCGGCGAGCTTTCCGGCCGCATGGGCGAGCTCAACAAGGTGCTGGGGGTTTAACCATGACAATGATCTTCGGCGTTCCAATTCAGGCACTGCTCGGGCAATTGCTGGTGGGCCTCATCAATGGGTCCTTTTATGCGCTGCTGTCGCTCGGCCTTGCCGTCATTTTCGGCCTGCTGCGCGTCATCAATTTTGCCCATGGCGCGCAATATATGCTCGGCGCTTTCGTGGCCTTTCTCGGCCTTCAGTATTTCGGCATCACTTTCTGGGTGGCGCTCATCGTCACGCCGCTTGTCGTCGCACTTTTCGGCGCGATCATCGAACGCTTCCTGCTGTCGCGGCTTTATGATCTCGATCCGCTTTACGGGCTGCTTTTCACCTTCGGCCTGGCGCTGGTGGTGGAAGGCACGTTCCGCTGGCTTTATGGCGCGGCGGGCCAGCCCTATTCGGTTCCCCGCGAGCTTGCCGGCGGCACCAATCTCGGCTTCATGTTCCTGCCGAATTACCGCGCTTTCGTCGTCGTGATTTCACTCATCGTCTGCATTGCCACCTGGGCTTTGATCGAAAAGACGCGTCTTGGCTCCTATCTGCGCGCTGCCACCGAAAACCCGACGCTGGTGCAGGCTTTCGGCATCAATGTGCCCGTTCTCCTGACGCTGACCTACGCGCTGGGTGCGGGCCTTGCCGGGTTCACCGGGGTTCTCGCCGCGCCCATCTATCAGGTCTCGCCGTTGATGGGCACGAACCTCATCATCGTCGTCTTCGCGGTGGTCGTGGTCGGCGGCATGGGGTCGATCATGGGCGCCATCGTCACCGGTTACATGCTGGGCGTCGCAGAGGGCCTCACCAAGGTGTTCTACCCGGAAGCCTCCAATATCGTCATCTTCGTCATCATGGCCTTTGTGCTGCTCATCCGCCCCGCCGGACTTTTCGGAAAGGACGCCTGATATGTCCAAAGCCACCCATAGCCCCACTGCCGGCACGCTACCGCAGACGGAAGTTTCCGCGACCGCCGGAACCATCAAGACCGTTCTCATACTGGCGGGTCTTGCCGTCCTCATCGCCGCGCCGATGTTCGTTTACCCGATCTTTCTGATGAAGCTTCTGTGCTTTGCGCTGTTCGCCTGCGCCTTCAACCTGCTGATCGGTTATACGGGGCTGTTGTCCTTCGGCCATGCGGCGTTTTTCGGCGGCGCGGCCTATTTCACCGCCTACTCGGTGAAGGAATGGGGCGTGACGCCGGAGATCGGCCTTGTCATCGGCATGGCGGGCGCGGCCCTTCTCGGCCTCGTCATCGGCTTTTTCGCCATCCGCCGTCAGGGCATCTATTTCGCCATGATTACGCTCGCGCTATCGCAGATGTTTTATTTCTTCTGCCTTCAGGCGCCGTTTACCCATGGCGAGGATGGTCTGCAGGGCGTGCCGCGCGGCCATCTCTTCGGCCTTCTCGATCTCAATGCGCCGCTCAATATTTATTACACGGTGCTGGCCGCCTTTGTCCTGGCACTTCTGGTCATCTGGCGTTTCGTCAACTCGCCCTTCGGCATGATCCTGAAGTCGATCCGTGAAAACGAGCAGCGCGCCATTTCGCTGGGTTACAGCGTGCAGCGTTACAAGCTCGGTGCTTTCGTCATGTCGGCGGCGCTGGCCGGTCTTGCGGGCGGTCTGAAGGCGCTGGTCTTCCAGTTCGCGACGCTGACCGACGTCACCTGGCAGATGTCGGGCGAGGTGATCCTGATGACGCTGCTCGGCGGCATCGGCACCATGATCGGCCCTATCTTCGGCGCGGGTCTCGTTGTCACCCTGCAGAACTATCTCGCGACATCGGATTTCCCGGTCACCATCATCACCGGGCTTGTCTTCATGGCCTGCGTTCTGGTGTTCCGGCGTGGTCTGATCGGCGAATTTTATGCGTCGTGGCTCGGGAGAAAACTCGGCTTCCAGCACCGCGGCTAGAGATTTTTGAAAACACTTGAAAGGCTTCCCCCGCGTCCGGGACGGTGCGGCAAGGGCGGCGCATGGAGAAAAGCATGGGCGAATATGACTATATCGTCATCGGAGCGGGGAGTGCCGGATGTGTCCTCGCCAACCGCCTTTCGAAAGATCCGAACAACCGCGTGCTGCTGCTGGAGGCTGGCGGCAACGACAACTACCACTGGATCCATATTCCGGTCGGTTATCTCTATTGCATCAACAATCCGCGCACCGACTGGTGTTTCAAGACGGCGGAAGAGCCGGGGCTTAACGGCCGTTCGCTGATCTATCCGCGCGGCAAGGTGCTGGGCGGCTGCTCCTCCATCAACGGCATGATCTATATGCGCGGGCAGGCGCGGGACTATGATCTCTGGCGGCAGCTTGGTTGCGAGGGCTGGGGGTGGAACGACATCCTGCCCTATTTCCTGAAATCGGAAGATTTTTATCGCGGCAAAAGCGACTTGCACTCTGCCGGCGGTGAATGGCGCGTGGAGAAGGCGCGCGTGCGCTGGGATGTGCTTGACGCCTTCCAGAGGGCAGCAGGAGAAGCCGGCATTCCCGCGACCGATGATTTCAACCGGGGCGACAATGAAGGCGCCGGTTATTTCGATGTGAACCAGCGGGCCGGCTGGCGCTGGAACACGGCAAAAGCCTTCCTGAAGCCGGCGCTTGGCCGCAAGAACCTGACGGTTCTGACCAAGGCGCATGTCAAGCGTCTCATCATCGAAGAAGGCCGGGTGACGGGCGTGGAGTTCCACCATGACGGCGTCTTGAAAAAGATGCGCGCCCGGCGCGAGACGGTGCTGTCCGCCGGTGCGATCGGCTCGCCGCATATTCTGGAGCTTTCCGGTGTCGGTCGTGGCGATGTGTTGCAGGCTGCCGGTATCGATACGGTGGCGGAGGTCCAGGGTGTGGGCGAGAACCTGCAGGACCATCTGCAGCTGCGCATGGTCTACAAGGTCTCCGGCGTCCTGACGTTGAATGAAAGGGCCTCCACCCTGTTCGGCAAGGCGCGGATCGGTCTCGAATATGCGCTCACCCGCTCCGGGCCGATGTCGATGGCGCCGAGCCAGCTCGGCGTCTTCACCCGCTCCTCGCCGGAAAAGGAAACCGCCGATCTGGAATATCATGTCCAGCCGGTTTCGCTCGACAAGTTTGGTGATCCGGTTCACACTTTTCCCGCCATTACCGCAAGTGTCTGCAATCTGCGGCCGGAAAGCCGCGGCTCAGTGCATGTGAAAGGACCGGATTTCGCCATGCAGCCGGAAATCCGCCCGAACTATCTTTCCACCGAAGGCGACCGGCAGGTGGCGATCGACGCCATGCGGCTGACGCGCCGCATCGTCGCCCAGCCGGCCTTCGCACGCTTCAAGCCGGAGGAATACCGGCCCGGCCCCTCCTTTGAAAATGACAATGATCTCGCCAAAGCGGCGGGCGATATCGGCACCACCATCTTCCACCCCGTCGGCACGCTGCGCATGGGGTCGGATATGGAAAGCGTTGTCGATGCACGGCTGAAGTTCCGGCGGCTTGCCGGGCTGCGCGTTGCCGACGCCTCCGTCATGCCGCGCATCACATCCGGAAATACCAATTCGCCGACGATCATGATTGCCGAAAAGGCCGCCGACATGATCCTTGCGGATAATCGCTGAAAGGAGCGCACCGATGAAGACCGTCGCTTTTCTCGGGCTGGGACATATGGGCCTGCCGATGGCCGCCAATCTCGTCAAGGCGGGTTATGCCGTCAGGGGTTACGATCTTGCCGACGCCTGCCGCGCGGCGGCGAAAGAGGCGGGCATTCCCGTTGCCGCGGATTCCGCCGAGGCCATCGAAGCGGCTGAGGTGATCATCACCATGCTGCCGAAGGGCGAACATGTCGTTTCCGCCTATGGCGATCTGGTTAAAAAGATCTCTGCCGGCACGCTGCTCATCGATTGCTCGACGGTGGATATGGAAAGCGCGCTGAAGGCGCATGAACTGGCCGCTTCCGCCGGTTGCCCCTCTGTTGACGCGCCGGTCTCCGGGGGCACGGGTGGCGCTGCTGCCGGCACCCTGACCTTCATGTGCGGCGGCGAAGCGGAGGCCTTCTCTGCGGCGAAGCCGGTGCTGGAGGCGATGGGCAAGAAGATCGTGCATTGCGGCAAGGGCGGCAACGGCCAGGCTGCCAAGATCTGCAACAACATGATCCTCGGCATTTCCATGATCGCCGTTTCCGAAGCCTTCGTGCTGGGCGAAAAACTCGGCCTTTCGCATCAGGCGCTGTTCGATGTCGCCTCCACCTCTTCGGGGCAATGCTGGTCGCTCACCACCTATTGCCCGGTGCCGGGACCGGTGCCGACATCACCCGCCAACAAGGATTACCAGCCGGGATTTGCGGCGGCCTTGATGCTCAAGGATCTGAAGCTTTCGCAGGAGGCCGCGAACGGTGCCGGGGCCACCACCCCGCTCGGTGCGGCGGCGGCGGCGCTTTACGAGAATTTCGTTGATGAAGTGAGCGGCGGGCGTGATTTCTCCGCCATCGTTGAAATGCTGCGCGGGGGCAAAGCATGACGGACGTCGCGCCATCCGACATTTTATGGGCGCCGCCCGAAAAGAGGGTGAAGTACTCGGCTCTGTTTTCATTCGCGGCCAGAACTGCAGAGCTGCACAAGCAGGCGGCTGATGACTACGCCGGCCTGCTGCGTTGGTCGATCGACGCGCCGAACGAATTTTACGATGCGCTTTGGGACGAGCTCGGCATTATCGGAACCCGCAGCGAAACGGCATTCAAACCCGGCAAGACTATACGAGACGCTGAGTTCTATCCGGGCGCAAGGCTCAGTTACGCCGAAAATCTGCTGCGCGATGCCGACGATCGGCTGGCCATCATCGCCCATCGCGACGATGGCACGCGCCGCGAGATCAGCCGCAGACAGCTTTACGACGAAGTGTCCCTGATGGTGCAGGCGCTCGTTGATGCGGGCGTGAAGGAAGGCGACCGCGTCGGCGCCATCGTCACCCATGATATCGAGGCGATCGTCAGCTATCTGGCTGTCAGCGCCATTGGAGCCATCTGGTCATCCTGCTCGCCGGATTTCGGCCCGGCCGGCGCTTCCGACCGCCTGTCGCAGATCGACCCGAAAATTCTCATCGCCGTGTCGGAATATGGTTATGCCGGCAAACGCATCGATGTCGGCCCGACCATCCGTGCGGTGGCGGAAAGTGCGGCTCCTGAAAAGATCGTGCTGATCGGCGATGCCGTTCCCGAAAGCCTCGCCGATCTCGGCTGTGTGACGCTCAAGGATTTCGTCGCGCCTTATGCGGCGGGCGAGATTGCCTTCAATCGTCTGCCCGTCAAGGCGCCGCTGACGATCCTTTATTCCTCGGGTACAACAGGCAAGCCGAAATGCATCACCCATTCCGGCGGCGGCCTGCTTCTTCAGCATATGAAGGAGCTGAAACTGCAATGCGATATTCAGGAAGGCGAGCGTTTCTTCTATTTCACCACCTGCGGCTGGATGATGTGGAACTGGCAGGTCTCCGGTCTGGCGCTCGGTGCAACGCTTGTCACCTATGACGGCAATCCCGGTTATCCAACATCCGCGCGGCTGATCGATCTCATCGATGCCGAACGGATCGCCACTTTCGGCACATCGGCGAAGTTTATCGATGCCTGCCTGAAGGCCGGGTTGAAGCCGAGTGAAAGCCATGACCTTTCGTCGCTCAGAACGATCCTTTCCACCGGCTCGCCGCTCATCCCACAATCCTTCGATTATATCTATCGCGACTGGAAGGCTGACGTGCATCTCGCCTCCATTTCCGGCGGTACTGATATCTGCGCGTGTTTCCTCGGCGGCAATCCGCTGCAGCCCGTGCATCGCGGCGAATTGCAGGGTGCGATGCTCGGCATGGATATTGACACGCTGGATGATGAGGGCCATTCCGTTCGCGGCGTTGCCGGTGAACTCGTCTGCCGCAATGCGCATCTGTCCATGCCGGTGAAGTTCTGGGGCGACGAGGACGGTTCGCGGTATCAGGCCGCCTATTTCGACCGCTTTCCCGGCATCTGGGCGCATGGCGATTTTGCCGAAATGCGCCCTTCGGGCGGATATGTCATCCATGGGCGTTCAGACACGACCCTCAATCCCGGCGGGGTCCGCATCGGGACTGCGGAAATCTACCGGCAAGTGGAAACCGTGCCTGAAGTGGAGGAGGCGATTGCCGTCGGGCAGGATATCGACGGTGACCAGAGGGTCATCCTCTTCCTGCGCATGAAGGGCGGCGCGACCCTGACGGAAGAGCTGGAAAAAACCATCCGCAGCCGCATCCGTTCGGGCGCCACGCCGCGGCATGTCCCGGCAAAAATCATTGCCGTCAGCGCCATTCCCCGCACCCGTTCGGGCAAGATTTCCGAAATCGCGGTTCGCGATACCATCCATGGCCGGCCGGTGAAGAATGCCGATGCGCTTGCCAATCCTGAAGCGCTCGAACTTTTCCGCAACCTGCCGCAGCTGAAGGACTAGGCCGATGGAGGATCAACCGAAAACCGTGCTCGTCACGGGTTCCACCAGCGGCATCGGGCTCGCCATCGCCAAACGTTTCGCCGAAGCGGGATATCTGGTCGCGGTGCATGGCATAGAGACGACGGAGGAGGCGACGCAGGCCCTGGAGATGGTGGCACAGGCGGCGCGGCACAGGCCGGTCTATTTTTCCGCCAATCTCGCCAATTATGATGAAAGCGCGCATCTGCCGGAAACCGTCATCGCCGAATTTGGTCATATCGACGTCCTCGTCAACAATGCGGGCATCCAGAAGGTTGCGCCGATCGACGAGTTCGATTTCGCCGATTTCTCCCGCATCGTCGCCATCTCGCTCGACAGCGCCTTTCACACCATCCACGCGGCCCTGCCGGGCATGAAGGAAAGGGGCTGGGGCCGCATCGTCAACATCGCCTCCGCCCATGGCCTGCGCGCGTCGCCCTTCAAGGGGCCTTATGTGGCGACCAAACATGCGGTGGTGGGTCTGACGAAAAGCGTGGCGCTGGAAGTCGCCGAACTCGGCATTACCTGTAACGCCATCTGCCCCGGTTATGTCTGGACCCCGCTTGTCGCCGCCCAGGTCGCCGATCAGGCGCGCGTGCACGGCATGAGCGAAGAGGACGTGGTGAAGAAGGTGATGCTTGCGCCGCAGCCGACCAGACGGTTCGTGCAACCGGAAGAAGTGGCGGAAATGGCGCTTTATCTCGCGGGCGATATGGCGCGCTCCATCACCGGCACCACCATTTCGATCGATGGCGGCTGGACGGCGAAATAAATTTCGCACACGCGTCTGAAGCGAACGATCGCGCTGGTTTCCGGTATTGTTAGGCGATTTCAATCCTGTATAGTTTTCGGGAACGGTGGGGGTAGCGCCGTGTTCACGGAAAAGCGGCATGATGAACACAGGGTCTTTTGAAGCGCCGCTGGCGCGTTCGCGCTTCGATACGCGCCAGGTGCCGAAACGCGACGCCATGGCGTTGTGGCGGGATTCGATCAACGTGCTTTTTGATGCCCGCCTGCGCCGCTCGCAGGATGACGGTTTTTTCGCCAGCGTGGACGCCGCTTTCATCGGGAATGTTGCGCTCGGTCGCACCCAGTCCTCGGCGCAGGATTTCGACCGATCGCGCCACAAGCTTGCCCGCGACGGCATGGACGGTTTTCTTCTGCAATTTTACGCCAGCGGGAAGAGCATGTCGCGGCGCGGTTCGGGCGAGACCGCAGGCCCCGGCGACCTCTATCTCATCGATATGGCGCAGCCGCTGGCCACTGCCACGTCGGATCATGATCATCTCAGCCTCGTCGTGCCGCGCCGGCTGCTGGAAGGCAGGCTTGGCGGTTCCGGCAATCATCATGAACGCGTGCTGCCGGCCGGTTTGCCGCTGGTATCGCTGCTGCGCGAAACGATGACGAGCATCTATCGCCATTTCGACGTCATGAACGCCAGCGAGGGCGCAGCCACGGTCTCGCCGCTTCTGGAACTGGCTGCGGCCGCCATCAACAATCATGTCGGGCACGACAATGCGCAGGGCGTGCAGCGGGCGCTCAGGGCATCCATCCGCCGTTATATCGACAGTCACCTTCTCGATCCGGCCCTGTCGGTGGAAAAGGTCATGGGCGAATTCGGTGTGTCGCGACGCACCGTCTACCGGCTCTTCGAGCCGCTTGGCGGGTTTTCGGCCTGCATCACCCACCGACGTCTCGAACGCGCGATGGATTTCCTGCGGGCACCACAATCGGCGCATATGACGATTGCCGAGGTTGCCGCGTCCTATGGTTTCACCAATCCGGAAAATTTCAGCCGCGTCTTCAAGAAGACTTTCGGCCTTTCGCCGCGTCAGATGCGGCATTTCGCTTCGGAAAACCGTGACCTCACGTCGGATATTCTGAAGCCGGATAGCGCGGAATGGACACGCTGGATCGTGCAGCTCGGCCGCTGATGACGATTGGCCGCGCGCCGTTCTGACACTTTATGACGGTTTGTTGGCACAATCCGACCATTCGCTGCGGCTGCGGCGCGATGGGGATGCGCATGTCTTCCAGACGTGCCAAACAGGGCGCGTTATTTTTATCAATATATTGCCTGACAATCATGATACTGAGAATCCTCGCTTTTCTGGACCTGTGTCGCCAATGGCGCCATGCGGTAAAACAACACCTCTCCTTTTCCGGCGCCACATTTCACAGGCCGCCATCGCCCCCGCCTTCGGCGAATTTTGACAGCTCCTCAGACGATCCATCGGAAACGGACGACGGCGAAGCACGCCTGCCGGTTTCCTGGCTCGGCCTTGGACAAAGCTTCAGCGCGCTGGATGCGGAAGACTGTGACAGGGCGCGTTTGCCGGCCGAGTGCGGTTAACGTCGTTCTCCGGCGATCTGGAACAAAACCCTGACCCCAAGGATTAGATCAACAGGGTTACAGGGAGTGAAAGACATGGCCAGAGAAAATGCCAGCTATCTCGACAGTCGGGATACTCCGAAAAGCGAAACGGCAACGCGTGCGCGGCAGGGATCGCGCGGACGTCCCGTCCTTGTCATTCTGATCGTCAGCGTGCTTCTTGCATTGGTGGTCTGGGCTGTCGTCGAATATTCCGTTTTCGAACCCGACCAGAACCTGCCGCAGAACCCGCAGACCGAGACTGCGCCGGTGCCGCAGCAGCCGTCCGGATCGGGAAGCTTCGACAACAATCCCGCGAATGGCCGCGCGCAACCACCGTCATCGACAGAGACAAACCCCTCGCCACAGGATTCGACAGGGGCGCCGCAAAACCCGTGACCACCCTAGCGTGAAGTTTTTTCGCCATGATGATAATTTCCATGGAACCAGATTGCGCCCGATTTCATTTCACGCAAAGTGACAGGAATCGGGGGTTTCATTCATGGCAGTCACCGTCACTGCAGTTGTTCTTACGCTGATCGGTCTTGGGCTGTTCGGTTTCGGCTCTCAGCTCGTCATGCTGGGCGGGAGCTTTTATTACGTGCTTTCCGGACTGGCCTTCCTGTTGACGGCCGTTCTGCTGTTCAAGCGCAATCGCGCAGCCCTTCACGTCTATGCCGTCTTCATTGTCGCCACGCTCGCCTGGGCTATCTGGGAAGTTGGCTTCGACTGGTGGCAGCTTGGCCCGCGCGGTGGCATCGTCATTCTCATCGGGCTGTGGCTTCTGGTTCCATGGGTCCGGAAGCCGCTCGGTTTTGCGAGCCCCACCGGGCTTCGCTATGGGCCGAACGCCTGGCCGCTTGCGCTATCCGTGCTCGCCTCCATCGTCGTGGCCGGATATTCCATGGCGCAGGATCCACACGACACGGCAGGTTCCCTGCCGCAGGAAACCGCCTCGGCGACGCCCGCCTATGGCGGCAATGTGCCTGACGGTGACTGGCATCAATATGGCCGCACGCCCTATGGACAGCGTTATTCGCCGCTGACCCAGGTCAATGTCGAGAATGTCTCGCAGCTCAAGGAGGCCTGGCGTTACCAGACTGGCGATGTGAAGCTGCCTGATGATGTGGGGGAAACCACGTATCAGGTGACGCCGCTCAAGATCGGCAATACGCTTTATATCTGCACACCGCATAATTGGGCGATTGCCATCGATGCCGCCACCGGCAAGGAAAAGTGGAAATACGACCCGAATGTCGGTCTTAATCCGGACCGCCAGCACCAGACCTGCCGCGGCGTGTCCTATTATGCCGAGCCCAATGCTGCTGAAGGCACGGCCTGCGCCCAACGCGTCTACCTGCCGACCTCGGATGCGCGGCTGATCGCGCTTGACGCGGCCACCGGTCAGGTCTGCACGTCTTTTGCCGATCAGGGTGTGCTGCATCTTGAGCAGGGCATGAAGTACAATCCCGCCGGTTATTATTATTCGACCTCGCCGCCGGTCATCGCGGCGGGCAAGATCATCATCGGCGGCGCGGTGAACGACAACTATTCCACGCAGGAACAGTCCGGTGTCATCCGCGCTTTCGATGTGAATAGCGGTGCGCTCGTCTGGAACTGGGATTCCGGCAATCCGGCGAAAACCGAACCGATTGCGGCGGGTGAAACCTACACCACCAATTCGCCCAACAGCTGGTCGGTCTTCAGTTATGATGAAGGCCTCGGTCTCGTTTATATCCCGCTCGGCAATCAGGTGCCCGATCAGCTCGGTATGGGCCGCAGCGAGAATGTGGAGAAATATTCCTCCTCCATCGTCGCGCTCGATATCAACACCGGCAAGGATCGCTGGGTGCGCCAGACGGTTCATCACGATCTCTGGGACATGGACGTGCCGGCCCAGCCAGTGCTGCTCGACATCACCAAGGACGGTCAGACCATCCCGGCTCTCGTCGGCCCGACCAAGCAGGGCGATATCTACGTTCTCGACCGGCGCACCGGCGAGCCGCTTCTGCCGATCACGGAGGAGCCGGCGCCGGGCGGTGCGATCCCTGAGGACTTCACCTCACCGACGCAGCCGACGACGGCCTTGTCGTTCAAGCCGGAGCCATTGCAGGAAAAGGACATGTGGGGCGTCTCCATGTTCGACCAACTCGCCTGCCGCATCCGCTTCCATCAGCTGAACTACAAGGGCCGCTATACGCCGCCGTCACTGACCGGCTCGATCATCTATCCCGGCAATTTCGGCACCTTCAACTGGGGCAGCGTCGCGGTCGACCCCGAACGCCAGGTCATGTTCGGCATGCCGACCTATCTCGCCTTCACCTCGCAGCTCGTGCCGCGCGCCGACATTCCGCCGAAGGGTCAGGACGAGAAGGGTAGCGAACAGGGCCTGAACCGCAATGATGGCGCGCCCTATGGCGTGTTCATGGGCCCGTTCCTCGGTCCGCTGAAAATCCCGTGCCAGGCCCCGCCATGGGGTTATGTCACGGGTGCCGACCTGCGTACCGGCGATATCGCCTACAAGCACAAGAACGGCACGGTCTATGACATGACGCCGCTGCCACTGCCCTTCAAGGTGGGTGTGCCTGGTATTGGCGGGCCGATGATCACCAAGGGTGGCGTGGCCTTCCTCGGTGCTGCCGTCGACAACTATCTGCGCGCCTATGACCTCACCACCGGCAAGCAGCTATGGGAAGCGCGCCTGCCGGCCGGCGGCCAGGCAACGCCCATGACCTATGCGCTGGAGGGCGGCAAGCAATATGTGGTGATGGTTGCAGGTGGTCACGGTTCCGTCGGAACCAAGCCGGGCGATTATGTGATCGCCTATACCCTGCCGTAATCTCTGCAGTCTTCAAGACACATAAAAAACCGGAATGGGTGACCATTCCGGTTTTTGTTGTTGAGGGTATTACGCGGCCTTTTTCTGGGCGGCGGCGTTGACCGAAGTCTCGGCGAGCGCGGTCAGCGCATCGTCGGTCTTTGCCTCTTCCTTGAGCGTGGCATCCAGCAGCGAAACCGCCTTCGTGTGGCCCAGCTTTTCCGCCCAGGCCTTCAGGGTCCCATAGCGGGCGATCTCATAGTGTTCGACCGCCTGTGCTGATGAAACGAGACCGGCATCAAGCGCGGGTGTGCCTTTGAAGTCCTCCATTATCTCCTCGCCCTCGGCGATAATGCCCTGGATGGCTTCGCAGGTCTTGCCCTGTGCGCGCTTGCCAATGATCTCGAACACTTCCTGCAGGCGTTCGACGTGGCCCTGGGTTTCTTCCTTGTGCTTTTCAAAGGCCTGTTTCAGCTTCGGGTCGGTTGCCGCCCGCGCCATTTTCGGCAGGGCCTTCAGGATCTGCCTTTCGGCGTAGTAGATGTCCTTCAGCGTGTCGTAAAACAGGTCGTCGAGTTTCTTCTCGGCCATTGGTCCTTCTCCCATGTGTGAAAATGCATGATGTGCGCCCATGCGCACGGGAGACAAACCCTTTGCCGCTGCCATGGTTCCGGCTCGGTTGCGCGCAACGTTTATATTGCTGCGCGGAACCAACGCAGCCTTTCCGAACTTAGTGGGAATAAATGTCGGGAGGAGACATGACGTGCCCCAGAGCCTTGCAGAAGAATTTTCCATGAATATTTCCATCCCCTTCGAGGTACTGCTGGTGCGCGTGTTTGGCGCGGTCATCCTGTGCGGCCTGATCGGTCTGGAGCGGGAGTTTCACAAGAACACGGCCGGTTTGCGCACCAACATGCTCATCGGCCTTGCTGCCGTCACCTTCTGCATCATCACCATTCATATGATGGAGACGATGGCGGAAGGTCATGAGGCCGCGCGGCTCGATCCTATCCGTCTGGTGGAAGCCGTGACGGCGGGCATCGCCTTTCTCGCAGCGGGTGTGGTCGTTTATACGAGAGGGGATGTCAAAGGCCTGACGACGGGCGCCAGCATGTGGCTTTCGGCGGCAATCGGCCTCTCGGCAGGTCTCGGCATGTGGCCGCTTGCCCTTGTCGCCGCCGGCGCCGGTATCGTTGTCCTTTGGACGCTCCGGCGCTTGCAGGTGGCCACCGGCATCAAGGAGGATTGACGGGCATCAGCCGAAACGGAAGAGATCGGCGTCCGGGTCCTTGCCGCCATTAACGGCGGCCGCCACGATTTCGGCGGCGATCTGGCTGAAGGTGATGCCATTGCCGCCGAAACCCATCACGGCATAGACGTTTTTCATACCCGGCACCGCGCCGATCAGCGGCAGGCCGGTGGTGGTGGTGCCGAAGGCCGCGGCCCAGCGATAGTCCGGCTCTCCCATATCGACGCCAAGAAGCCTTTCGATCTTGCAGCTGATCGTCTTCGCCTTCGCGGAAAGCTTGCGCTCCGACAGATAGGCGGTGGGGTTTTCCTCGTCCTCGCCTCCGGCGATCATCCTCCCCTCGCGGTCGGTGCGCAGGTAAAGATAGGGATCGGACGCTTCCCAGACGATATGGTTCTCCAGCCAGCCGGGTAGATCGAGCCGCTTTTTGCTCGCCAGAGCCCAGGTGGAAATGATCTGGTGTTTCGGGCTCTCCAGCATTTTCAGGAATTCATAGCCGGTGCAGAAAACGACATTGCGTGCGGAAAGGATCTTGCCGCCGGCGGTGGCGAGGACAACCTCGTTGCCGAGGTTTCTAAGATCGGTGATCTCAAGCTGGGAGACGATTTCGGCGCCTGCGCCGGCCGTATGGCGCAAAAGGCCGGCCGTCAGCTGTGCGGGATTGGCGGAGGCCGAGATATCGCTGAGGATGGCGGCGGTCCGGTCCAGCCCATATTGCTCTCGCAGTTCTGCAGCGGAGAGGAAGCGGGCTTCGATGCCAGCTTCTTCGCGCGCGGCCGCTTCGGCTTTCAACGCGCGCGATCCCATGTCGTCTCCGGCGAGATAAAGCGCCTGCTTGCGCTTCATGCTGCAGGAGATGCCAAGCGAGGAGACGACTTCCTCCAGACGCAGGACGGCGCGTGCGGAACGCTGCCATGCCCTGTCGGCCGCGGGCCTGCCGATCATCTTTCTGAGTTCCGTCAGCGGCGTGTCGATCTCGTGCTGTATCATCGCGGTGCTTGCCACGCTGCTGCCCATGACCGGTTCGCGCCGGTCGATGATGAGCATGGATTGACCCGGCCTTTGCAGGGCGTGGGATACGAGTGCGCCGCTGATGCCGGCGCCGACGACGATCGTGTCGTAATGGTCGGCGGCGGGTGTGTGCCCGCTGCGGATGCCGATGCGCGGGCTATCGGCCCAGACCGGTTTTGAATCCCTGAGATCGCGTTCTTTCGTCAGTTCCGGTGTCGTCATGAAGATGTCCTGAATGGGTCAAGGCTCGGTATAACCGGCGACAGTGAGGGTGAGCGTTCCGCTGCGGGGATCGCTGCGGAAAAAAAGCGTGCCGCTGTCCTTCGATTCCGAGGCGACATAATCGAAGGTCACATCGGCGTTTTCCGGCGCGGCGTCATTCCGCTGCAGGTCGCCGCGCACCTGCACCTGCGCTGCGGTGGTCATGGAGAGGTTGCGGATGTCGAATTTCACCCGATATTGCCCGGGCTGCCCCTCCACGCTGGTGACGGCGATGTCGAAGCGGGCATCCTCGGGTACATAGCGATAGATGTCATAGGCGATCCAGCCGAGCATCGCGGCGACGAGCAAGGTGCAGATGGTTCCCGTCACCCATTCGATCCAATGCGGATCGGCGCTTTCCGTCTGTTTTCCGTTTTTCGATATCGTCATCTTGTCCTCACAGGATCAGCCGGGCCGACGCCGCGCCGATCGAGGCTGGAACACCGAGAATGACGGCGGCATTCATGATCTGCGACAGCGAGGTGTGGTCGAGGCGCTCGAAGGTCCAGAGCGTATAGATGCTGATGGCGATGGCGATGACGTAGCCGGGCAGGGTGAAGCGGATGAAGGATTGCCACCATTGCTGTCCTTCATGCAGCTGATGCGAGCCCTTGAAGTGAAGCGCATAGACAAAGCCATGCATGATGGCGATCGACAGCAGACAAAGGGCCAGAACGTGATAGGGCGTCACCTTGTAGGCGATCAGGATCATTTCCTCCGTCGGGGCGACATTGAGGTTGAGGAAGAGCGCGCCCACCACCATCATGAAAAGCTCGTGCAGATAACCTGTCTCGCCGGAATACTCGCCTTCCTCTTCGTCCTCTGCGTCGGAATGCTGGCCGAGCTGGCTGCGGCCGAGCAGCGCGCCGATGCTGGCGGGAACGGATTGCAGCGCGACCTTGGCGACGATATTGGAGGCGGTGAGCTGGTCGTTCAGAACGCCGAACAGCAGGAGCACGCCCGCGCTGACAGCGATGCCCAGCCCATAGGCGGTTATCGCGTCGCGCAGGGCCTGGCTCCAGGAATTGATATTCTCAAAACCGATGCGGCGGGCAAGAAGAAGAAGCAGCGGCAGGTTGAGGATGCAGAGCAGCAGAAGCCGCCATGAGTTGACGTAAAGACCGAGGAACCACATTTCCATGGTCATCAGCATGGGCAGGGCAAACAGCAATGCACCCGCTGTGCCGCGCGCAAGGCCGATCAGGAACTGCCTGACCTCGTCATCTTCCCCATGTTTTTGATTGACCGTAACCGCCATGCCGTCCCCTTGTGCGGAGGATAACGCAATGGCGTTTTTCCGGTTCCGTTGGGTTTATTTCGCAGGGTCAATAAGGGCGATGCCGAATTCCCTGTTATAGCTGCGCCGCAATTCTGCGGGCGTTTCGCGAATGACGACTTCCAGAGTGGGACGAACCACGCCCTTCAGAAAATGGCCGCCTTTTGTGGACCCGTCGGCAAAACCCAGAACCACATGCAGGTGCGGATTGGGCGTGTCGTTCTCGTCAAGCGTAATGTCGCCAAGCAGGCTCAGGACCTCGCTCTGTTCGGTGACCGGTATTTCCTTGTAGTCCTGCGTGGACAGATCAAAAAAAGGCGAGCGTTGCCGTGGCGAAGGCGCCGATCGCGGTGACAGAGGCGGCGTTGATGTTCTCGGCCCTGGCAAAACGCCTGATGGCCTCGAAGGCTTCTTCCTCGGGATCGATGACGAGGATGAAGGTGCGCTCCGCGCCGCTTGCCAGCAATCTGCTTTTCATATTCTTCCTCCAAAATAAAAGTGCCGCCGGAAACCGGCGGCACGGGAATGTCGTTCGTGTCTTAAGCGGCGCGACGTTCGTGACGGCCTTCCTCAATCTCTTCCACGATCTTGGCGACGAAGGCATCGAGATCGTCAGGGCTGCGGGAGGTGATGATACCCTTGTCCGTTACCACCTTTTCATCCTTCCAGTTGGCGCCGGCATTCTTGAGGTCGGTCTTGATCGACCAATAGGAAGTGGCGTCGCGGCCGCGCAGGGCGTCCGCTTCGACAAGCAGCCACGGCGCATGGCAGATGGCGGCAACCACCTTGCCCGATTTGACGAAATCGCGAACCACCCGCATCGCATCCTCGTCATGGCGCAGAATATCCGGGTTGATCTGGCCACCGGGAAGAACCAGCGCGTCAAAATCTTCGGTTTTTACGGTCTTGGCCGAGAGATCGACGGTGATGCTGTCGCCCCAGTTCTTCTTATCCCAGCTCTTGATTTCGCCCTCCTTGATGGAGGCGATCTTCACGTCCGCACCCTTGGCCTTCAACTGGTCATACGGCACCCGCAGCTCGGAACGTTCGTATCCGTCCGTTGCGAGAATGAGGATTTTTGCGGCGTTGATGGCAGTCATATCTGTCTCCTTCTGGGTTCAGTCGTCCTTGTCGGAATTCATGGAGGGGAGGAAGAATTCCACGTCCTTGAGGCGCTTCTCATCGAGATTTTCGATGTTGGTTTGCCAAAATCGCTCGGCTTCCGCCGGTTCGGCTTTCCATTGGCGCACGAAGGTCTTGTTGTCGTCGATCATGACCTTGCGGGTGCCGCCGAGCCGCAGATATTCTTCCGCAAGTTTGCGTGTTTCGGTCTTTTCCATGTCGCAGCTCCTTGTGCGTGGAAAACGGGAACGGAGGGGCGCCGGATGGGTAAGAAGCTCGGCTGCCATTTCGTTGGCCACCGGGAGAAAACGGAAAAATCCCGGTGTTCTTCGGCACCATCGTGTCCGTTTGACACGGCGGCCCTCCTGCTGGAACAACGTGAGCTTTAAAGGATGGTTCCGCAGTTTTTTCGGGCGGCATCATTGCCAGGCACAAATGAATAGTGCGCAATTTTTTACCGGAACAAACGGACATGTCGTGTTGTTTTATCCCCGATGCAGGGAGGCAGCATGGCAGCCACACAGAGTGACGGCGAATACCGGGGTAACAACGAAAACAGGGGCTTCTGGTCGATCGATTTCGGCAATTCGCCCGTTATCGGCACGGCCATCCATGACGGTCATTTCATCCGCATGGATATAGCCGATCTGATGGCTCTTTCGCCGGAAAAGCGGCTGAGAGAGGAGGATCCCTTTACCGGCGAGATGGTCGCCGGATTGACGAACCGGATCGTCGTTCACCATTCCCGTTTTGAAGTCGATCTCAATCGCGCCACCGATCAGGCGATCTATCTGAAGCCGGAACAATCCTGGGGGCTGGAGGTTTGGAACCAGACGCCGCCGGAACAGGCCAGCCGGCAATCGCTCGATTTCCACGCCGATTATTACGCGATGCTTGAAACCGTTCTCTCAACGCTCGAGCGACGGCATGGTGCTTTCGTGGTGCTGGATGTGCACAGTTACAATCATCGCCGGCAGGGCGCCGACGCACCGGCGACGGCGCAGGCGGAGGCGCCCGATATCAATATCGGCACCTTTTCCATGGATCGCAGCCGATGGGGCGATGTCGTCAGCGCGGTCGGTCATCATTTCGCGTCTGCGACCATCGGCGGACGCCGTCTCGATGTTCGCGAGAATGTGGCGTTTCAGGGCAAGGGCGAGCAGACGCGCTTCATCCACGAGCGTTTCGCCGAAAATGGCTGCGCCATTGCAATCGAGTTCAAGAAATTCTTCATGGACGAGTGGACGGGAAAGCCGGATGAGCGCGTGGTGGCGGATATTCGTGAAGCGATCGCAACGCTCCAGCCGGTTCTCGAAGAATGTCTGAGGGCGCGGCGATGAACCTCTCACCCGTCCGCAGCGCGCCATCCCCAATCACCGATCTGGTCGATGACGTGGTGTTGTGCCTGGAAGCCGGCAAGGCCATCCGCCGCGATGTCGGAAAAGACGGCCGTTTGCACATCGACCGACCGCTGCCGTTCCTCTGCCTGCATCTGACGGGCGGCACGAAAGATCTCGCCGCGCGCGACATCGCCGCCGCCCATGCCTCCTATCTCATCGCTTCGAACATTCAGGAGGCCGCGCCGCTGATCGAGGCGGTCGGCGCGGTCATGCGCGAGCGTTTCGGCGCCTTTATTGTTCTCGATATTGGCGAGCTTGAACACGACATCCTGCTCGCCGACGACTCTCCCTTCCTGCCGCATTATGAGGTTTCGGTCTCGGCGACGTCAGAACCGGAAACCCAGAAAGCGCGCCGGGTCTTCATCAAGGCGGTCTGTGATGCCGAAGTGCGCTTTCGCACGCCGCGCATCACCCGGCCGGAGCCGGAAGCCGACCCGGTCCTCCGGTTTCAGAATGCCGGACTGGATTTTCCCTGCATCAGCGTGCGCTTCGCGCCGATCTATCGCCAGCCGGAATCCGGTGCGGATTATCCCGGTCTGCGCGAGACGATGATTGCCGATCTCTTCGATGCCGGTCTGCAGGCCTTTTCGTCTTTTTCCTCCGGCATGGATGCGCTGAAGGTCACCAGTCACCGGGCGCTTGGCCGCAAGGCCTTTGTCGATGCGGTCAAACGTGCCGACCGGTCGATCGACGAGATTGTCTCCTCCTTCGATTTTCTTCTCTCCGTCACGCCCATCAATGCGCGGCGGGCATTCGAGGAGTTTCGCGATGGCAGCTTCCAGTACGCGCCGCGCCTGCTTTACCGGCCGCTGGGCGTGGATGTGGAGGAGCAGAAGCGCAAGCTCTATTCCGTCGTCTTCGACCATCTTGAAGACCCGGTGCTCTATCATCTCTACCGGGAGAAACAGCGGGAGATCGATCTGCAGCTGACGATGCTGGCGAGCCTGCATCATCGCACCTTCACCGATTTTTCACGCGCCCTCTATGGCGCCGTCGAACCCGCTCTTCTGACGCTGGCGCTTCGCGTGCTTGAGGATTGCCCGCACAGGCAAGAAAGCGGCGAAATCGCCATGGTGGATTGTTACGTGGTCGCCAGGAAGTCGCGCGAAATGGTCGAGACCTATCTGGGCGAGGAGCCGGAATTCAAGGCCCGCGTCGAAATCCGTGATGACCTGCCACCCGGCCTGATGGTGACGGGCGAGAAGCTCTTGATCTCCCGCCATACTGTCATGGAACAGCGCCGTGTCGAGGCGCTCCTGTCGCATGAGATCGGTGTGCATCTTCTTACCTATTTCAACGGCTCATTTCAGGGGCTGCGGCTCTTCCGCACCGGCCTTTCCGGTTATGAGGGCGTGCAGGAAGGGCTGGCGGTGCTGGCGGAACATCTGGCCGGCGGCATGACGCGCGAGCGCCTGCGGCTGATCGCCGGCCGCGTCGTCGGCTGCGCCGCCATGCTGGATGGTGCGACTTTCGTGGACACTTTCCGCATCATGACCCGCGAACACGGTTTCGACGAGGCCGCGGCCTTCAACATGGTGCTGCGCATCTATCGCGGCGGGGGTCTCTCCAAGGATGCGATTTATCTGCGCGGGTTGGCCGAGGTGATGGACCATCTGCGCAGGGGCGGCGCGCTCGATCCGTTCTGGATGGGCAAGATTGCGGCGGCCCATTTTCCTGTCATGCAGGAGCTCGCCCTGCGCGGCCTGCTTCGTCCGCCGGGTGTCCGACCCGCATTTCTGCTGCCCGCCAAGGCCAATGAGCGGCTGGAAAAAATACGGGCGGGATTATCCATTGCCGAACTGGCGACTTTATAGGAGGGGCTTCATGCGTATCGCATTTTTCGTCAATTCCATCGAAACCGAGGGGCCGAACTACGCGACCGGCCTGCTTGCCATGGCGGCGCTCAATCGCGGCCATGAGGTGGTCTATCTGACACCAGGGGATTTTACCCTGCGCGCGGATGACAGCCTGACCATCCATGCCACCGTATTGCCGAAGACAAAATACAAGAAATCGGAAGGCTTCCATGCCGCCCTTCAGGACAAGGCGCTGGAGCGGCGCACCATGGATGTGGAGGAAATCGATGCGCTGATGCTGCGCAACGACCCCTCGCTCGACCAGACAACGCGACCGTGGGCGGTGCATGCGGGTATCCTGTTCGGGCGGCTTGCCGAACAGCGCGGCGTTGTGGTGCTGAATGATCCCGAAGGACTGGCGCTGGCGCAGAACAAGCTCTATTTCCAGAGCTTTCCTGAAATCGTCCGCCCCACCACGATCATCTCGCGCAATGTCGATGAAATACGCGCCTTTGCCGATGGCCACCCCAAGGGCGTCATCGTCAAGCCGCTGCAGGGTTCCGGCGGTAAGAACGTCTTCAAGATCGGCTCCAGCAAGGAGGCCAATCTCAACCAGATTTTCGAGGCGGTCAGCCTTGAGGGTTATCTGATCGCGCAGGCCTATCTGCCGGCTGCGAAGGATGGTGATATCCGCTTCTTCATGATGAATGGCCGGCCGCTGATGCGTGACGGCAAATATGCCGCCCTTCGCCGCGTGCCGGCCAAGGGCGACCTGCGCTCCAACATCCATGCCAAAGGCACCGCCGAGGCGGTGAAGGTGACGGATGAAATCGTGGCGCTTGCCGAGATGGTGCGGCCGAAGCTCGTGGAGGACGGCATGTTCCTCGTCGGGCTCGACATTGTCGGTGACAAGATACTGGAAGTGAACGTGTTTTCGCCGGGCGGCCTTTCCAATATCCGCGATCTCACCGAGATGGATTTCAGCGACACGATCATCGAGGCCGTGGAAACCAAGATCAGCATGCAGAGCGCGTCCGGCGGCACCATCTCCAACCGCCTGCTGGCGACGCTGTGAGCTTATTCCCGTAATTCGGCCGGGTGCATTTCGCGGTACCAGGCGACGAGGGCCTTGATGCCCTCCTCGACCGGGGTTTGCGGCACGTAGCCGGTCAGGGCTCTCAAAAGATCGGGCGAGGCGAAGGTGCGGGGCACATCGCCCTGCTGCATCGGCAGCATGTTGCGGATAGCCGGCCTGCCGACCGCCTTTTCGACCGTCTCAACGAAATGCATCAGTTCCACCGGCTGGCCGCCGCCGATATTGACGATGCGGAACGGCGCATGGTGCGAGAGCGTGTCGGTGACACCTTCCTGAGTGACCCGGTTTTCCTCGGAAGGGATGACCGTGCTCAGCCGGACGATGCCTTCCACGAGGTCATCGATATAGGTGAAATCGCGGCTCATATTACCTTGCCCGTAAATATCGATCGCTCTGCCGTTGGAGACGGCGTCGACGAATTTGATCGGCGCCATGTCCGGCCGTCCCCACGGGCCATAGACCGTGAAGAAACGGAAGGCGGTGGTGGGCAGCTTGTGTAGATGGGCATAGCTGTGCGCCATCAGCTCCATCGATTTTTTGGTGGCCGCGTAAAGCGTCATCGGCTCGTCGGCCTTGTCGCTTTCCGCGAAGGGGATTTTCTCGTTGGCGCCGTAGATGGAGGAGGTCGATGCCAGCATCAGGTGCTTGACATCAAGGCTTCTGGCGAGCTCCAGCATGTTGAACGAGCCGATGAGATTGGAATCGATATAGGCGCGCGGATTTTCAAGGCTGTAACGAACACCCGCCTGGGCTGCGAGGTGGATGATGATCTCAGGCTCGGCGGCCTCTGCCGCTCGCTTCAGCGCATCCGTATCTTCCAGCATGCCGATCTCGGCCCGGAAGCCGTTGGAGCGGGAAAGAATGGCGTGGCGTTTTTCCTTGAGGCTGACATCGTAATATTTCGTCATGCCGTCGAAGCCGGTCACGAAATGGCCGGCGTCCAGCAGCCGTTTCGCAACGTAAAAGCCGATGAAGCCAGCCGTACCGGTAACCAGATAACGCATGATGATTATATCCCGAATCCGTTGGTGCGTTTTCGGTCTGACCGAAGCGCAGAAAACCTTTTAATGAAATTGAGAAAACGAAACCTCTATGCGCCTTCGTGCGGACGACCGACTGCGGCATAGATGAAGCCATGCGCGGCGACTTCATCCGTGCGGTAGATATTGCGCAGGTCCACCAGAACAGGGCTTTTCATGATCGCCTTCAGGCGCGGCAGGTCGAGCGCGCGGAACTGGTTCCATTCCGTCACGATCACCACGGCGTCGGCGTCTTCCGCTGCCTCGTAAGGGCCGTCCGCATAGTCGATGTCTTCCATCAGGTGGCGGGCATTCGCCATGCCTTCCGGATCGTAACCGACCACTTTCGCGCCGCCATCCTGCAGGGTCTGGATGATGGCGATTGCCGGGCTGTCGCGCATGTCGTCGGTATTCGGCTTGAAGGTGAGGCCAAGCACGGCAATCTTCTTGCCGCGCACATCACCGCCCATCGCGTTGATGACCTTGCGGCCCATGGCGCGCTTGCGGTTGTCGTTGATGGCGATGGTGGTCTCGATCAGCCGCACCGGGGCGTCATAGTCCTGCGCGGTCTTGGCGAGCGCCAGCGTGTCCTTGGGAAAACAGGAGCCGCCATAACCGGGGCCGGCATGCAGGAATTTCGGGCCGATACGGCCATCGAGCCCGATGCCGCGCGAGACATCCTGCACATTGGCGCCGACCTTTTCGCACAGATCAGCCATCTCGTTGATGAAGGTGATCTTCATCGCCAGAAAAGCGTTGGCGGCATATTTGATGAGTTCGGATGCACGTCTGGTGGTGAAGAGCAGCGGCGACTGGTTGAGATAAAGCGGGCGGTAAACCTCGGTCATGACGGGGCGGGCGCGCTCATCCGAAAGGCCGACGACGATGCGGTCCGGCCGCTTGAAATCCTCAATGGCGGCACCTTCGCGCAGGAATTCCGGGTTGGAGACCACGGCGAAATCGGCCGAGGGGTTTTCCTCGTGGATGATGCGTTCCACCTCGTCACCGGTGCCGACGGGAACGGTGGATTTGGTGACGATGACGGTAAATCCGTCGAGTGCATGGGCGATCTCTTTCGCCGCCGCATAGACATAACCGAGATCGGCATGGCCATCGCCGCGCCGCGAGGGGGTGCCGACCGCGATGAAGACGACCTCGGCATTGGCGACCGCGGCGGAAAGATCCGTCGTGAAGCTCAATCGGCCAGCCTTGGCATTGTTGGCAACGATGACATCGAGACCCGGCTCGAAGATCGGGATATGGCCGTTTTTCAGGGCTTCGATCTTCTCCGGCATCTTGTCGACGCAGACCACGTCATGGCCGAAATCTGCAAAACACGCGCCGGACACGAGGCCGACATAACCCGAACCGATCATCACAATCCGCATTCTTTTTCCTTTCGGTTAGCGAGGTCATGTTAACGCAGCGACACCGGCCGGGGAAATCGGCGGGTGAAAAATACCATGACATACTTAGCCGCCTTCATGCCCGTCGCCAAGCGCCACGATCAACACCGGCTAACCTCTTTCCATGACGGTGATGTGATGGCCGCGGCGGGACAAATTTGCCGCACCTTGCAGCCGATTGCATCGATGCGGTGAGATCGCGCATTTTTGCCTGTTTTGCGGCTTGCACTCATAGGTAGCCGGGTCTAGCCATAGGGTGAGGATCAAATCTGCCAGACTGTCTGCCCCTTGAAGGGGCGTCCGGGTTGCTTCACGCGACCGGGGGAAGCTTTGCGTTGCGGTCGGTGTTCGGGGACGTTCAAATGCAAAAGGGTTTTCTGCTCGGCCTGTTCGCTTATGCGACCTTTTCCTTGGGCGATGCCACCATCAAGTCGCTTGGATCGCAGATCAGCGTTTTCGAAATCGGCTTCTTCAGCATCCTCTTTTCCGGCATCTTCATCTTCTTCAGCAAGCCGCGCGAGGAAAGATGGCGTGAATTCTGGCGCATGAGCCGGCCTTTCGCCGTGCATGGCCGGGCCATTTCCGGCCTCTTCGCTGGTATGTTAGGCATCTATGCCTTCACCACCATTCCGCTGGCGGAAGCCTATGCGCTGATCTTCCTGTCACCGCTCTTCGTGACCGTCCTTTCCGCCGTCGTGCTGAAGGAGAATATCGGCCCCTGGCGCTGGGCGGCGGTTCTGGCCGGCATCGTCGGTGTCATCCTCGTCGTGCGGCCGGGCTTCAAGACGCTGGAACTTGGGCATATCGCCGCCATCGGCGTCGCGTTCCTGGCGGCCATGACCATCGTGCTTTTGCGCTCACTTGCGGGCAAGGAAAAGCGGACTTCGATCATGGGCGTGCTGTTGATCTATGGCCTCACCTTCAACGGTATTGCCTCCATCCCCGATTTTGTCATGCCCGATCTGCACCAGCTTCTGGCCTTCGCCTTCATCGGGCTTTGCACGGCAACGGGGCAGGTCACGCTTCTGGTCGCAACCCGTATCGCGCCGGCGAGCCAGATTGCGCCGTCGCATTATTCGCAAATCCTCTGGGCCGTGGCGATCGGCATGGCCTTCTTCCACGAATATCCTGACGCCATGGCGGTGCTGGGATTGAGCGTCATCGCCGCATCGGGGCTGCTCACGATGATCCGCGAAAAGGTGAGGCTGGGCACCGTGCGCTGGAACCCGTTTTTCCGCAATCGCCTTTGAGTCCATCCGCCGATCGGAAACAGTGCGTCAACCGAAGCGCGGCTTGTGAAGCGGTGGTGACCCGGCCCATAAGGCTTTCATCTTTAGATGAACGGGGAGCCGCAAATGCTCGTGGATGGAAAATGGACCGCTGACTGGCATCCGGTGCAGGCGACCGACAAGAAAGGCGGCTTTGTCCGCCAGACCTCGGGCTTCCGCAACTGGGTGACACCTGACGGTTCGGCTGGACCAACGGGTGAGGGCGGTTTTGCCGCTGAGCCCGGCCGCTATCATCTTTACGTCGCGCTGATTTGCCCCTGGGCATCGCGCACGCTGATTGGCCGGAAGTTGAAGAAGCTGGAAGAGGTGATTTCGGTCTCCGTTGTCGAGCCCGCCCTTTCCGACGAGGGCTGGAAATTCGGCGACTATCCGGGCTCGGATCGCGATACGCTCAACGGCTTTACCTATATGCATGAGGTCTATACCAGCGCGGATCCGCACTATACCGGTCGCGCCACCGTGCCCGTGCTCTGGGACAAAAAGACGAAAACCATCGTCAACAACGAATCCGCCGATATTCTGCGCATGCTGAATTCCGGTTTCGGCGCTCTGGCCGACAATGGCGTGGACCTGTATCCGGAAGCGCTGCGCGATGAGATCGATGCTCTCAATGACCACATCTATCCGCGGCTCAACAACGGCGTTTACAGAACCGGTTTTGCCACCACGCAGGTCGCTTATGAAGAAGCCTTCGCCGACGTGTTCGCGACGCTTCAGGAGCTTGAAATCCGCCTCGTCTCAGGCGGGCCTTTCCTTTTCGGCGGTCTCCTGACCGAAACGGATGTCCGGTTTTTTGTGACGCTGGTGCGTTTCGATGCCGCCTATTACGGCCTGTTCAAATGCAATCTCCGCCGCATCGCCGATTATCCCGCCCTGCAGGCTTATATGATGCGGGTGCTGAACGTTCCGGGCGTGCGTGACACGGTCAATATCGACCATATCAAGCGCGGTTATTATTCCATCAAGGCGCTCAACCCGACCCGCATCGTGCCTGTCGGTCCTGATCTTCCGGGGCTGGATGACGTTTCGCTGTGAGGTGAACGGATAACGGACTAAACCGGCTTGCCGACCTGATCGAGCAGCCAGGCCTGAAAGGCGCGGGCCAGCGCATTGTCCTGCCGTCCTTCCGGCAGGGCCACGTAATAGCTCTTGTCGGTCTGCAGCGGGATGTCGAAGACGATTTCGAGGCGGCCGGAGGCGATCTCCGCCTCGATGAGATATTTCGGCAGAAGGGCGAAACCGATGCCGCTCGCCGCAGCCTCGATGATCATGGAGAACTGGTCGAAACGGCTGCCCTGATAGGCATTATCAGCCGTCACCCCGTTCATTTCCAGCCATTCCGTCCATAGTTTCGGCCGCGTCGTCACATGCAGGAGCGGTTGCCCGGTCAGGTCCTGCGGCCGACTCACGCCGGCGCGGTGCAGCAGGGCGGGGCTCGCGACCGGCACGATCACCTCATTGCATAAAAATGTGCAGGTGCCATGCGCCCAGACCGGCTGGCCATAATGAATGGCGAGATCGAACCCTTCCTCGTCGAAATCGAAGGGGTGCGATCGTGAGCCGATCGTGATCGTCATATCAGGATTGGTGTCGATGAAGCGGGAGAGGCGCGGCATCAGCCAGCGGCTGCCGAATGTCGGCAGTGTCGCTACCGAAAGCGATGCCTGCGATGTTCCTGCCGAAACCGCGCGCACCATCAGCTGCTCGGATTGCTGCAGGAGGCGCCGCACATCGGGCAGGAATTTGCGCCCCGCCTCTGAAAGCACGACCCGCCTGCGGATGCGCTCGAACAGCTGCATTCCCGTCTGCGCTTCGAGTTCGCCGATCTGCCGGCTCACCGCGCTCTGCGTGAGGTTGAGTTCTTCCGCAGCACGCGTAAAATTGCCGTGCCGTGCCGCGCATTCGAACGCCTGCAGGGTAACGATGTCAGGGACCAGTCTTCGGCGTGGATCCATTCCATTCTCGCATCAACTTACCCGCTTTCCTCATTGGAAAAGGGTCATTATGGCCATATATGATTACGGGAAAGAATGGAACGGTGCAAAACGCCAGTTTCAAAGAACGAATGACAAATTCGGGGAAAGACGAGTGACGGGAGTTGAAAGCGCCGTATCAAAACGGCCTTTCCTCCCCTTTCAGCCAAAAGGACGATGGACATGGATGCGACCACGAAGCTCGACGTGAAACAGGAAGCCGCGGCCCTGCTCGACAGGATGGGCGTTGCCCGCGATCTCTATACCGGCGGCGATATGGCCTCCTTCAGCCCGGTGACCGGTGAACAGGTCGCGAGCCTCAAGACCATCTCGGTCGAAGGTGTCGCCGCCGTGGTCGACAGGGCCGATGCCGCCTTCAAGGTATGGCGCAATGTACCGGCGCCCCGCCGTGGCGAACTGATCCGGCTGCTCGGCGAAGAGCTGCGGGCTTTTAAGGCCGATCTCGGACGTCTCGTCTCGCTGGAAGCAGGCAAGGTTCCCTCCGAAGGTCTCGGCGAAGTGCAGGAAATGATCGATATCTGCGATTTCGCGGTCGGCCTTTCCCGCCAGCTTTATGGCCTCACCATCGCCACCGAACGCCCCGGCCACCGGATGATGGAAACCTGGCATCCGCTCGGCGTCGTCGGCGTCATCTCCGCCTTCAATTTCCCGGTCGCGGTGTGGTCGTGGAATGCGGCACTCGCCATCGTCTGCGGCAACTCGGTTGTCTGGAAGCCTTCGGAAAAGACGCCGCTCACGGCGCTGGCCGTTCAGGGCATCTTCGAACGCGCCGCCGCCCGTTTCGGTGATGCGCCGGAAGGCCTGTCCCAGCTGCTGATCGGCGACCGCGCCGTGGGTGAGGCATTGGTGGACAATCCCAAGGTGCCGCTCGTCTCGGCCACCGGCTCCACCCGCATGGGCCGCGATGTCGGCCCGCGTCTGGCGAAACGCTTCGCCCGCGCCATTCTGGAGCTTGGCGGCAACAATGCCGGCATCGTCTGCCCGTCCGCCGATCTCGACATGGCGCTGCGCGCCATCGCCTTCGGCGCCATGGGTACGGCCGGCCAGCGCTGCACCACGCTTCGCCGTCTCTTCGTGCATGACAGCGTTTATGACCAGCTCGTGCCGCGTCTGAAAAAGGCTTATGCCTCCGTTTCTGTCGGCAACCCGCTGGAAACCTCCGCACTCGTCGGCCCGCTGGTCGACAAGGCGGCTTTCGACGGCATGCAGAAGGCCCTCGAAGCGGCGAAAGCCCATGATGGCGTGGTAAATGGCGGCGGCCGTGTGGATACGGGTGCGCCGGATGCCTATTACGTCAAGCCGGCGCTTGTCGAAATGCCGAAGCAGGCGGGACCGGTGCTGGAAGAAACCTTCGCGCCGATCCTCTATGTCATGAAATACAGCGATCTCGACCAGGCGATTGACGACCATAACGCCGTCGCGGCTGGTCTTTCCTCATCGATCTTCACCCGCGATATGCAGGAATCGGAACGGTTCCTGTCGTCGGAAGGCTCCGATTGCGGCATTGCCAATGTCAATATCGGCACCTCGGGTGCGGAAATCGGTGGCGCCTTCGGCGGTGAGAAGGAAACCGGCGGCGGCCGTGAATCCGGTTCGGATGCGTGGAAGGCCTATATGCGCCGCGCCACCAACACCATCAACTACTCCAAGGCGCTGCCGCTGGCGCAGGGCGTTTCCTTCGATATCGAATAATCGCCTCGGCGATAGAAAAATTGATCCATCGTGCCGGCGCGGCGTCATCCGCGCCGGCATTTCTATTTGATGGGTCAGACGAGGGTGCCCGAGACGATTTGCGGAAAAGACGCATTTGCGCGGAATTTTATTCCCGCAATATCGCTCATATTGAATTATCGTCTCTCTATCGTTTTACTGGAAAACCCTAGCATTGCTCCATATCGTGAACCGGCCAGAGGGGCTGGTGACAAGGAGATGAAATGCCAGCCATCACCCGCCGTGCGCTTTCCGCCAGCCTTTTTGTTGCCGCCGCATTCTCCGTCCTGCCGCTGCAGGCGCAGGCGGCGGAAGAGCTGAAGATCGGTTATCAGAAAACCGGCCTGCCGGTTATCGCCCGGCAGCAGGGCGTCATTGAAAAGGCGCTCGAGGCCAAGGGCGTGAAGGTTTCCTGGGTCGAATTCACCGCAGGCCCGCCGCTGGTGGAGGCTTTGAATGTCGGCTCCATCAATGTCGGCTGGACCGGCGATGCGCCGCCGATCTTCGGGCAGGCGGCGGGTTCGGCCATCGTTTATGTCGCGGCTCTTCCCTCTAACGGCAAGGGCGAGGCGATCTTCACCAAGCCCGAAAGCGGCATCAAGTCGGTCGCCGATTTGAAGGGCAGGAAGGTCGGCGTCGGCAAAGGCACCAGCGCGCACAATCTGCTGGTCGCGGCGCTGGAGAAGAACGGGCTGAAGTTCAGCGATATCGAGGTGATCTATCTCAGCCCCGCCGATGCCGCGGCCGCTTTCGCCAGCGACAAGATTGAGGCCTGGGCCGTCTGGGATCCGTTCTACGCGATCGCCGAAACCCGCTACAAGCCGGTGACGCTTGCCCGCACCAGCGATGTGCTTGCGGTCAGCACCTATTTCCTCGCCAATCGCGATTATGCCAAATCCCATGCGGACACCATCAACACCACCATTGATGCGCTGGGCGAGGCGGCGAAATGGTCCGCCGCCAATCGCGACAAGGTTGCTGCCGCCCTGCATGAGGTGACGGGTGTTCCGCTGGAGGCGCAGACGTTGGCCGCGAACCGTTCTGAATTCGGCATTGCCAAGATTGACGACAAGATAATCGCCAGCCAGCAGGAAACCGCCGACCGCTTTTATCGTCTCGGCCTGATCCCGAAACAGATCAGCATCAAGGATGCCGTCTGGTCGGGCGCGACGAACTGAGCCGGAGGAAACGCCGTGAGCACCGGAAAGCGTATCGAGATTGGCGGAATCACAGGCTGGCTGCTCCCCGCACTCATTCTTGCAGGGTGGGAGGCGGCGGCGCGCGCCGGTCTGATTTCCGCCAATGTGCTTCCGGCTCCTTCCGCTGTCGCGGAAGCCTTCTGGCGGCTTTTGCTCTCGGGTGAGCTTGTCGCCAATATTGGCGTCAGTTCCGCCCGCGCACTCGCCGGTTTCGCCATCGGCGGTTCCATAGGCTTCATCTTCGGGCTGGCGAATGGCCTGTCCAGATTTTCCCGCAGCTTCACCGATACGACGCTGCAGATGATCCGCAACATTCCGCATCTGGCGCTCATTCCGCTCGTCATCCTGTGGTTCGGCATCGATGAGGAGGCGAAGCTCTTTCTCGTTGCGCTGGGAGTGTTTTTCCCGATCTACATCAACACGCTTCTCGGCATTCAGGGTGTCGATCCGCAACTGGTGGAGATGGGCCGCACTTATGGCATGTCGCCCTTCACGCTGTTTCGCCGGGTCATTCTGCCCGGCGCACTGCCCGCCATCTTCACCGGCCTGCGTTACGCGCTCGGTATCATGTGGCTGACGCTGATCGTGGCCGAAACCATCTCTTCCTCCTCCGGCCTCGGCTACATGGCCATGCAGGCGCGCGAGTTCCTGCTGATCGATGTCGTCGTGCTGTCGATCCTCATCTATGCGCTTCTCGGCAAGCTGGCCGACAGTTTCGCCCGCTTCCTCGAAAGCATCTTCCTGCAATGGCATCCAGCCTTCAAGAAAGTCTGAGGTAACCCATGTCGACCGGTAATGTGACGACGCTGAGACGCCCCGATGCCCGGCCACCCATTCCGCCTGAAACGGAGGCGAAGACCGAACACCGCACGAAATCGACCGATGGCAAGGTCGCCTTCAGCTTCCGCAACGTCACGAAGAGCTTTGGTGACAAGCCGGTTCTGCGCGGCATCGATCTCGATGTGCGGGAAGGCGAGTTTCTGGCCGTCATCGGCAAAAGCGGCTGCGGCAAGAGCACGCTCCTGCGTATTCTGGCCGGTCTCGACACGCCGACGACCGGAACCGTCTCGAAAGACCCATCGAGCCGCACCCGTATGATGTTTCAGGAGCCGCGTCTTCTGCCGTGGGAGCGTATCGCGAATAACGTGTCCGTGGGGCTGACCGGCATCGCCAAAGGAGAGGCGGCAAAGGAGCAGGCCCTTGCCATTCTCGATGAGGTGGGCCTGAAGGACCGGGCGGGCGAATGGCCCTATGTGCTCTCGGGCGGCCAGAAGCAGCGCGTGGCGCTGGCGCGCGCTCTTGTCGCCCATCCGCAGATCCTGGCGCTGGATGAGCCGCTTGGCGCGCTCGATGCACTTACCCGCATCGAAATGCAGCTTCTGCTGGAGCGCATCTGGCGCAAGCAGAAATTCACCGCCGTCCTCGTCACCCATGATGTTTCCGAGGCCGTTGCTCTCGCGGATCGCATCGTCGTCATCGATGAGGGGCGCATCGCGCTCGATCTCGATGTGAAACTGCCGCGCCCGCGCCGCCACGGCACGGCGGAATTTGCGAGACTGGAAGAGCAGGTTCTGAACCAGCTCTTCGGCCGTGGTGATGTCAGCTGATAAAGGATGAACCGGCAGGGCCGAAGGCCCCGCCGGACAATATCATCAGCCAATGCTCATCAGGCTGGCATTGCCGCCGGCGGCTGTGGTGTTGACGCTGACGGAGACTTCTTCGACCAGCCAGTCGAGATTATAGGGCTGGCTTTCACTCGTAAGCGCTTCCGTTGTTGCGGCCTGAACGAGAACCAGCGGGCCGGGCAGGGCGGCGATCTTTTTGTTGACCGCCACGATACGCGCCGCATCACCCTCGACCAGTGCGCCGGCGAAGGGGCCGGACTTTGCCCAGTCATCCGCCCAGACAATCCGTGAGGTCACGGTTGCGGGCAGTCCGTAAATGGATTTTTCCAGTCCCGATGCATTATCGATGACAACCGAGTTACCCGTGGAAAGCGCCGCGGCAAGCTGGCGGTAAAGCCCCTGTTCAGTTGCCGGCACCAGCAGGATTTTGCCGCGTGGATGCAGCGCATAGACGTTGCGTTCGCCGACAGGACCCGCCAGCTCGGTTTCGAAGCCAAGGCCGGAAAGTGCTGCCGCCTGCCGTGCGGCTTCGGCCGCGACGGTTTCGCCGTTTTCGTCCAGCCAGCGGGCGAGATCGACGGCTGCCTGATCCTGCTGGCTCGCAACGCGGTCGATCCTCGGCGCTTCCTGCGTCATGCGGCCGAGATAGAGCGGGCCGCCAGCCTTGGGACCGGTACCGGAAAGGCCGCGTCCGCCAAAGGGCTGTACGCCGACCACCGCGCCGATGATGTTGCGGTTCACATAAAGATTGCCGGCCGCGACACGCGACAGGACGTGCTGGATCGTATCGTCAAGACGCGTATGCAGGCCGAAGGTCAGGCCATAGCCGGTGGCGTTGATCTGGTCGATCAGCCGGTCGAGATTGTCGCGCTTGAAGCGGATGACATGCAGCACCGGCCCGAAGACTTCGCGCTTCAGATCGGCCAGCGATTTCATCTCGATGATCGTCGGCGGCACGAAGGTGCCCTTGCCGGTTTCTCCAGCAAGCTCGATCTGTTCGATCCGGTGGCCGAGCCCGCGCATGCCCTCGATGTGCTTTTCGATGATGCCCTTCGCCTCGGCGGTGATGACAGGGCCGACATCGACGGAAAGCCGGTCGGTACGGCCGATGCGCAGCTCATGCAGCGCGCCCTTCAGCATGGTCAGCGTGCGATCCGCCACATCTTCCTGCAGGCAGAGAATGCGCAGCGCCGAGCAGCGCTGGCCGGCGCTGTCGAAGGCAGACGCGATGACATCGGCGACGACCTGCTCGGCAAGCGCCGAGGAATCGACGATCATGGCGTTCTGGCCGCCAGTCTCGGCAATCAGCGGAACCGGCTGGCCATTGGCCAGAACCCGGCCGGCAAGCTGGCCCTGAATGAGCCGCGCCACTTCCGTCGAGCCGGTGAACATCACGCCCGCCGTCAGCGGGGAGCCGACGAGTGCGGCCCCCGTCTTGCCGTCACCCGGCAGAAGCTGCACGGCATCCTGCGGAACGCCGGCCTCATGCAGCAGGCGCACGCCCTGGGCTGCAATCAGCGGCGTTTCTTCGGCGGGCTTTGCCAGAACCGGATTGCCCGCAACCAGTGCTGCCGTGACCTGGCCGATGAAGATGGCGAGCGGGAAGTTCCACGGGCTGATGCAGACGACCGGGCCGAGCGGCGTTTCGCCTGATTTGAAGTTTCTGCGGGCTTCCGCCGCATAATAACGCAGGAAGTCGATGGCCTCGCGCACCTCGGCAATGGCGTTCGGCATGGATTTTCCCGCCTCGCGCATGATGAGGCCGAGCAGGGCGGGCATTTCGGCCTGCATGGCGTCGGCGGCGCGCTCCAGGCAGGCGGCGCGTTCTTCCACCGGGGTGGAAGGCCAGTTCGAGGCTGCCGCCCGCTGCATCGCGGCTTCGACATCGGCCTGCGTCGGCTCGGTCACATGGCCGACGATATCATTGTGGTCGCCGGGATTGAGAACCGGGCGCGTGTTGCCACCTGCCTGTGGCGCTGTGGCTTTCCATTCGGTCGCAGCACCTGCTTTCAGGGTATTGTCCAGTGCAGAGAGCGTCGTTTCACTGGAAAGATCGAGGCCGGCGGAGTTTTTACGTTCCGGGCCGAACAGGTCGGCGGGCGCGGCGATGCGGTCATGCCGTGCGCCGGGAACGGCGTAGGCCTTGACCACCGCGACCGGGTCTTCCAGGAGGGAATCCACCGGTACGGCGGGATCGGCAATGCGGTTGACGAAGGAAGAGTTCGCGCCGTTTTCCAGCAGGCGGCGGACGAGATAGGCCAGCAGCGTCTCATGGGTGCCGACGGGGGCATAAAAACGGCAGGGCCGGTCGAGCTTCTTCTTGCCGACGACTTCGCTGTAAAGCGGTTCGCCCATGCCATGCAGGCACTGGAACTCGTAGTCGCCGAGTTTGAAGTCAGGACCGGCGAGATGGTAGATCGTCGCCATGGACTGCGCGTTATGGGTCGCAAATTGCGGGAAGACCAGATCGCGCGCGGCGAGCAGCTTGCGGGCGCAGGCGATGTAGGAGACGTCAGTGTGGACCTTGCGGGTGAAGACCGGGAAATCTTCCAGCCCTTCCACCTGCGCGCGCTTGATCTCCGCGTCCCAGTAAGCGCCCTTGACGAGGCGCACCATGATGCGGCGTCCCGAACGGCGGGCGAGATCAATGATGTAATCCAGAACGAAGGGGCAGCGGCGGCCATAGGCCTGCACGACGAAACCGAGGCCGTTCCAGCCGGCGAGGTCCTTGTCGAGCGCCAGTTCCTCCAGAAGATCTAGCGACAGTTCCAGCCGGTCGGCTTCTTCGGCATCGATGTTGAGGCCGATGTCATATTTCTTGCTGAGCAGCATCAGCGATTTGACGCGCGGCAAAAGCTCCGCCATCACCCGCTCGGCCTGGGCACGGGCGTAACGCGGATGCAGCGCCGAAAGCTTGATCGAAATGCCTGGCCCGCCATAGATGCCGCGGCCGGCAGACGCCTTGCCGATGGCGTGGATGGCGTTTTCGTAATCCTTGTAATAACGCTCCGCATCCTTCGCGGTGGTCGCGGCTTCGCCCAGCATGTCGTAGGAATATTGGAAGCCCTGTTCTTCCAGCGGCTTCGAACGCTTGATCGCTTCGCCGATCGTCTCCCCGGTCACGAATTGCTCGCCCATCATGCGCATGGCCATGTCGACGCCACGGCGGATGACGGGTTCGCCGGCCCGGGCGATCAGCTTGGTGAGCGCCGCCGAAAGGCCGCTGTCATTGACCGTCGAGGTCAGCTTGCCGGTGATGACGAGCCCCCAGGTTGCGGCATTGACGAAGAGCGAGCGCCCGCCGCCAATATGGGATTTCCAGTCACCGCGCGCGATCTTGTCGCGGATCAGCGCGTCGCGGGTGGCGGTGTCGGGAATGCGCAGCAGCGCTTCGGCAAGGCACATCAGCGCCACGCCCTCATGGCTGGAAAGCGAATATTCCTGCACAAGCCCCTCGACGCCGGTGCCCTTGGTCTTGGCACGCAATGCCTCGATCAGTTTTCGGGCAGTGCCGCGAATGGCTTTCGCCTCTTCAGCCGTCACCGTTGCCGCGTCGAGCAGTGGCGCAAGGCATTCTTCTTCGGGGCGGCGATAGGCGGCGGTGATTGCCTTGCGTAGCAGGCTCTGCTCGCGCACCGGCGGTGCAAAATTCTGGAAGATACCGTTCGCCATTACACCGGCGTTGCTTGCACCATCGGCCATTCTGAAAATCCTGAAAAAGCTGTTGAAGACAGACCATCGGCGGCAGCGTGTCCTCCGCCCGCCGCTTGTCATCCTGTCGCAGACAATATCATCATCGCAGAAATTGCTATGGCCCTATTTTCAGGATAAAACAGGCAATATGAACTTTTATTTTTCAGATTTGGCGTGAAATCACATGGCAAACAGTCAGAAAACAGACGGTCTGGACCACTTCGATCTCAAGATTCTCGAGGCGCTCAGCGAGGATGGGCGCATGTCCGTTCTGCAATTGTCGAAAAGGGTAGGCCTTTCCAAGACGCCCTGCCAGACGCGGCTGAAGCGGCTGGTGGATGAGGGCTATATTCTCGGCTTCCGCGCCATGCTCAACCCGGAGAAGCTCGGCGTCGATCACATCGCCTTCGCTGAGGTGAAACTCTCCGATACGCGGGAAAAGGCGCTGGAGGAGTTCAACACGGCGGTGCGCAAGATCAAGGAAGTGGAGGAGTGCCACATGATCGCCGGCGCCTTCGATTATCTTCTGAAGGTGCGCACCAGCGATATCCGCAAATACCGAAGGGTACTCGGTGAGAAGATCTCCAGCCTGCCATCCGTCTCCAACACCTCGACATTCGTGGTCATGCAATCGGTGAAGGAAACCGGCATCTGAAAAGCGGACATAAAAAAACGGGCAGGCGACTGCCTGCCCGTTTTGGCTGTTCGGTTTTCTCAGCGCGCCGTGGCGGCGGCGGTGACCGCGCTCATCTGCGCGTCCGGACCAAACTCGTTTTCGTTTTCGATGCCCAGCAATTCCTGCAGGCGCAGTCTTGCACGGCTGACACGGCTCTTGATCGTGCCGACCGGGCAGCCGCAGATTTCGGCGGCTTCCTCATAGGCAAAACCCGAGGCGCCGATCAGCAGGATGGCTTCACGCTGGTCATCCGGCAACTTTGCGAGTGCTGCCCGGAAATCCTGAAGATCCACCGAACCATGCTGTTCGGGCGGGACTGACAGGCGCGAGGTATAGACCCCGTCCGTATCCTGCACCTCACGGCCGGATTTGCGGATCTGGCTATAGAACTCGTTGCGCAGGATCGTCACCAGCCATGCGCGCATGTTGGTGCCCGGCTGGTAGCTGTCCTGTTTGGCCCAGGCCTTCATGATCGTGTCCTGCACGAGGTCGTCAGCACGATCCCTCGAGCGGATGAGCGATATAGCGAATGCCCGCAGGTTTGGCAGCGCCGCCAGCATTTCCCGCTTGAAATTGTATTCTGTCTGCTCTGGCTCTTTCGCCATCATTCCTCCGAAGCCTTGGCTTTGGCTTTATTTTCGGCTTCATCGAGTTTCTCGAGAAGATCGAGGAATTTGTCAGGGATGCCCTCTTCCTGAACGGCATCGTAGAGCTCCCTGAGCTTACGGGAAATCACCGCCCGCCCGGAGTGCGGGACCTGGGGGGCGGCTGGATTGTCCGGAGATTCTTGGTCCGATTGAAATATGTTCATAACGTCCGGTATTCCTTTTGTGTCGTGGCAAATAATGCGCGGTAAAAAAAATAGTTCCGGCGATCCGGAACTATTTTTGCGATGCGCACGTTGCTATCGTGGGTTTGCGCTGCAGACCGCGTGAAAGGGGAGAATTCCATGTCAGTTTCTACACGCATCGCACCGCACCTGCCATATCTGCGCAGGTTCGCGCGTGCCGTTTGCGGCTCACAATCAACGGGCGATGCCTATGTTGCGGCAACACTCGAAGCTCTGATCGCCGATATCAGCATTTTTCCGCAGACAAGCGGCGATCGCGTTTCGCTCTATCAATTGTTCGTATCGATCTTTAGTTCCGTCACGATCAATATTAAGACCGATGAAAACCTGTCTGGATGGGAAAAACGCGCCTCGGCCAACCTCTCCGCCGTGCCGGCGCTGGCCCGTCAGGCTTTCCTTTTGACGACTGTCGAAGAATTCACGCCATCGGAAACCGCAGAGGTTCTGAAGGTCTCCGAAGATCAGGTCGGCAAGCTGATCGACGAGGCGGCGTCTGAAATCGCCCGGCAGGTGGCGACCGATATCATGATCATCGAGGACGAGCCTCTGATCGCCATGGATATCGAACAGATGGTCACCGATCTCGGCCACCGTGTCACGGGCATTGCCCGCACCCACACCGAAGCGCTCGAGCTCTTCCATCGCACCCAGCCGAAGATGATCCTCGCCGATATCCAGCTCGCCGATGGCAGTTCCGGCCTCGATGCGATGAAGGACATCCTGCAGATGACCACCCTCCCGGTGATCTTCATCACGGCTTTCCCCGAACGTCTTCTGACGGGCGAGCGGCCGGAGCCGACCTTCCTTGTGACGAAGCCGTTTAATCCGGACATGGTGAAAGCGCTTATCAGCCAAGCCCTGTTTTTCAACGAAAGCTCACGCGTCGCGGCGTGAATTTTGCCGAAACCGCGGACTGACCGGGAACCAGTCTGGTGCCCGGGCGTTGGCGGTTACGGTCGTGGGGATGCCCCGCGGCTTTCTGCAAGGAGATGAATTTGCATCGGCTGGCATGGCATAACGCGGAGAGGAACGAAAGCGAACTTCACGACTCGCTCGTCCTCGCCTTGCTCGATTCGGGTGAGACAGTCATGCTGCAGGACTGGAACCGCGACTATATATTCGTGGCCAATCTGCCGGATGTCTGGAAACTTCCGGCAGATTCCCATCCGACAGATGAAAATCTGTTTGGCAACGATCTGTCAGCGCGGCTTGCCGAACTCAAGAAGGACATGCACACGGCGGGCAGCCGCGGCATGCTGGAAGTCAATGCCGGCAATGATCGCGTCTTCCAGTTTCAAGTCCATTCCACCTTCAACCAAACGGACCAGGTGGTGATGAAAACCACCATTCGCGAAGTGACGGCGGAAAGGCGGCGCGAGCAGCTTCTGCGCTCGCTGTTGCGCGAAGTCAGCCACCGCTCCAAGAACCTGCTGGCGATCATCCAGAGCCTCGCCGGCCAGACGGCCCGCTTCAGCCTCACCAAGGATGATTTTCTGCGCAAGTTCCGGGGGCGGCTGCACGCTCTTGCCCAAAGTCAGGATCTCATCACGGATTCGGACTGGCGGGGTGCGCGTATATTCGAGCTGCTGCGCCAGCAATTTGATCTTTACGTGCCGGAATATCCGAACCTCATCCATATGGAAGGGGAGAACCTTCTCCTCAACCCGAATGGTGCGCTCTATATCGGACTTGCCTTCCATGAGCTGGTTGTCAACACCGTCAGCCATAGCGGCAATCTTGCCTACCACCCGCCCATAACCCTGCAATGTCGCCAGGAGGGTGATTTTTATGTCGTCGAATGGAATGAGCCGATGATGCCGTCGAAAGAGCCGGCGGAGGCCCGGCGCGGCAGTTTCGGCAGCGTCGTGCTGGAAAAGGTGGTTCCGTCTGCGTTGGGGGGAAGCGCCGAGTATCAGTTGACGCCTGAACGGATCGTCTACCGGCTGAGATTTCCCTCCGGCGACAGCGCGGACGCCTGAAATCCGTCTGTTCCTCGCAGAGCCGGGTCTAACTTCCATTTTGTGAAGATAAAAAACAAAAAGCACGGCCCATGAAAGAGCCGTGCTATTTTTATGACAGGTTTTCAGGGGTGAAACCTGTTTATTTTCAGCCAAGCTTCAGGCGGGGACGGGGGAATTGCTTGGCCTGCAGTAAAAACACGCATGGCTGGATTCGGTTCCCGAAAAATGCGTTTTTTTAACATTACGCAAGATATCAGCCATTTTTCGCTGCTTTTTGCTATCCGTATGGCGGAGACGGCCCGCCAGCGGACGGCCTCAGTGCGTGCCTGTCTGTTCCGATCGTTTTGGCGTGAAATAACGGATCGGCGCTTCCAGAGACCACTCGAAGCCGGATTCGCGATATTCCGTCACCACCTGCCCGCCGAAGGCGCCTTCCGCATGCCTTTTGATGACCGTGGTGCCGAAGCCCTTGCGGCTTGGCTCTCTCGCCGGTGGTCCGCCCGTTTCGGTCCAGACGAGATGGATCATCTGCCGCCCGTCCTTTTCAAGCGACTGCCATCGCACCGTGATTTTTCCTGATGGAACCGACAATGAGCCATATTTGATGGAATTCGTTGTCAGCTCATGGATTACCAGGCCGAAATTCTGCGCCGCCTCCGGAGAGAGCATGAAATCATCTCCCACCAGCATGATGCGCTGCGCCACGGTGCCGAAAACATCGAGGTGGGTCTCGATCAGCTTGCGGATAGGCAGGCCCTGCCATTGAACCTCCGCCAACGCCCGGATCGACATTCCAAGACCGCGCAGGCGGTGATCCACCTCCTTCTGGAATTCCGGAATGCTTTTATTCTCGCGCCCCAATTGCCGTATCATCGCCTGAACCAGCGTCAGAATGTTCTTGGAGCGGTGCACCAGTTCGTGCAGCAGCAATTGCAGCCGCTCTTCCGACTGGCTTCTGTCGAAAGACGCGTTGGAGAGTGCGATGGCGACCTGGTTCGCTTCCTTTATCTTGGTATCGACAGGGGCGACGATTTCGCCTTCGCCGATGCGCTCGGCCATCAGGGTCAGGTCACGAATGGAGCTGCGCAATTGCCGGCCGACCAGATAGGCGCCACCAATGGCGATCAGCACCAGCACAAGGCTGCCGATCATCATCTGTCGCCATGTATCCACCAGCACCGCCTGGCTCGCCGCAAGCGGCCCCCACATCACGGTCCTCCATTGCCAGCCCGGCAATTGGGCATAGGCATAGAGATTACCTTTGCCGTCAAAAAAATTGCCGCTGAAGGCCTGCATTTCCGAGAGTACGTCAGGGTTGACGAAGGGTTTGCCCACTTCCGCCTCATCCTGCGCGCTGGAAACGACGACGCGATTGGTCCCGTCGATAATGGCGACCGCCCAGTTGCGCGGCAGGTTTTCCGTGGGGATCAGCCGGCTGAGGTCGCTGGCATTCTGCGTCAGGATCAGGGCATCCCCGGCCGAATCCAGTTCCGGGCCAAGCGGCATGGTAACGTTGAACACCCATTCCTTGCTGGTCGTGCCGAAAAACATGTCCGAGACGGTGATGCGACGGGAGTCGACCGCCCTGGCCAGATTGGCTTCCTCCGGCACCTTGCCGAGTGGCTGGCCATAGGGCACCCGGGTGTTGAGACGCTGCTGGCCGTCCTTGGTGGCGAGAATGGCGTAGAGGCCCTCCCGCTTCAGGCTGTCTGCGACGCGTCCCTGAAATGCAGCAAGGTTGCCGTTCTCGAGTTCCGGAAATTGCGACAGGAGATTGAGCGAGGTGGCGATTTCCTGCAGGCGGCGGTCGATGTTGCGGGAGACCACCCGCACATCCTCGATGGTTTCCCGCTGCAGGTCGTCGCGTTTTTCCGCCTCGAGGCGGAGCATCAGATAGCCGCCGAAAAGAATGAGCGGAAGCGTGATGACAGTCGCCATCACCACCAGATAGGTGCCGATGGAGGCGGTCGGGAAAAAATTCGCACTGCGCCGACGCAAAGCCGAGATCATGTCTTTCAGTCTGTCGCCGGGTCGAGGCATACAAAAAACTCCGGCAGTTATGGCATTGTTACGACACGGATAATACCGTGCCATCCCCCTTTAGCAATGCCTGATTTTTACCTTCGGTTGTTGCGGCAGGCCGCAATTGCGTCGGTGTGATTGAAAAAATCGGAACTATTTCAACGACCAACCCGTTTGCCAGACGAACCGGCCGAAAAGCGGACATGAAATTCATCCCCGCCGGCCAGTTGAGAACGATGAAAGGAAGGTACGAAATGGCTAAGAAACTTACGATACTCGTCACCGCCGCCCTGATGGGCACGACGGCTTTCGCGCCGCTGGCCATCGCTCAGGGCACTACCCAGCCTGCGCCGGCAAATCCGAGCACGCAGACGGAGCCGGCAACCCCTGCCACCCCCATGACGCCTGCGGCTCCTGCGGCCAATGATAGCGCGGCCACAACGATGGGCGGTGCCTATCTGACCGAACAGGGCGAAACGCAGATCAGCGCCAACGACTATATCGGCAAGTCGGTCTATACTGCGGCTGATGAAAGCATCGGTAACGTCACCAACCTGATCATGGAAGAAGATGGTGGTCTCGTTGCGGCTGTGATTGGCGTCGGCGGCTTCCTGGGGATCGGCGCAAAGGATGTTGCCGTTCCCATGGACAAGGTAACGATGACACGTAATGCGCAGGACGGCACGATCCGCCTGACGACGACGGAAACGGCGGAAACTCTGAAGGCCGCTCCCGAATTCAAGACGCTGGAACAGAAGGCCAGCGAAAAGAATGCGGCAGTGCCGGCGGCTCCCGACAGCACGACGACGTCCGCCACCAAGCCCTAATTCCCATACCTGGGAGGCAGGAGCGGGACCGGCTTTCATCAGCCGTCCCGCGGGAGGCACCGGCCAGAAGGCCGGTGTCTTTTTTGTATCTGGTCGCTGATTACTCAGTCCCCGGCATTGCGGGAGGAATGCCACGCCCAGGCGGATTTGATGATGTCGGCCAGGGAATAACGCGGTTCCCAGCCCAGAACTTCTTTCGCCTTGTCATTATTCGCGACAAGCGTCGTGGAATCGCCGTCGCGGCGTCCGGTATATTCAACGGGGAAGGGGCGGCCGGAGACTTCCGAAATCGCCGCCAGCAGTTCCTTCACCGTGGTGCCGGTGCCGGTGCCGAGGTTGAGTTCGACTGTTTCTCCGCCGGCGAGCAGATAATCCACCGCCCGTACATGCGCATCGGCGAGATCGAGAATGTGGATATAGTCGCGCACGCAGGTGCCGTCGCGGGTGTCGTAATCCGTGCCGAACACCTTGAAGCCCTGACGCCGGCCGAGCGCTGCCTCGATGGCAAGCGGGATCGCGTGGGTTTCCGGCTTGTGCCATTCGCCGATGCGGCCTTCGAAATCCGCGCCCGCGGCATTGAAGTAGCGCAGCATGACGGAGCGAAGCCCCTTATAGGTGCTGTAATCCTTCAGCGCCTGCTCCACCACCCATTTGGTGCGGCCATAGGGGTTGATCGGCGCCTGCCGGTGCGTCTCGTCGATCGGCACCTGTTCCGGCAATCCATACGTGGCGCAGGTGGAGGAGAAAACGAATGACGTGACGCCGGCATCAATGGCGGCGGAGAGCAGGTTGAGCGAGCCGATGACATTGTTGTCGTAGAAAGCCACGGGTTGCTTGACCGATTCACCGACTTCGATCAGTGCGGCGAAGTGGAGAACGGCTTCCGGCCGGTGTTTGGCGAAGACCTCGTCCAGCCGCGCCCGGTCGCGAATATCGCCCTGTTCGAAGGGTCCCCAGCGGACGAATTCCTCATGGCCGTTGGACAGATTGTCGAAAACGACAGGTTCATATCCTCGCTCAGACAGGAGAAGGCAGGTGTGCGAACCGATATAGCCGGCACCGCCGACGACAAGGACTTTCTTCTTCATCAATTGCCTTTCAGAAAATTACGGACGCGCCGAGACTCTATGTCACTTTGTTCAAATAAGGGCGGCGTGGCGCAGGATGCCATCAACCAGTCTATCCTTCGCGGGTAACATAAAAAAAACCGCGCATCCATCGTCTGGATGCGCGGTTTGCCTTGCCGTGTCGCCAAGAAATTACTTGGACTTTTTCGTATTGACCCTGGTGGCCAGAAAACCGGCCGCGACAGCCACGGCGAGCGTTGCATAGGGACGCGCCTGGATCGCCAGTGTCAGCAGCGATTGCAGGGCCAGCGGTGCTGCGGCAAGCGGCGCTGCCGTCAAAGGTGCGACTGCAGGCCGTGCGGCATAGACTCTCGGGCGTTTGACGATCGCCAGCGCCACCAGCATGATGACGCCGAGCAGAAATGCCGTGCCGGCGACGACCAGCGCCGCGGGGCCTGCACCCACATGCCGGGCAAGATAGATGGACCCCGCCACCACGGCGGCGATGAAGGCGATCAGAAAGAATATCCCGGTCAGAACCGACAGGAATATGGTCGCGCGCAATCGCCTTGTGACGACGCGCCCTTCGCGCTGGGTCTCCCCCAGATAGACCAGCAATGCCTCAAGCATGAGCGCGGCCTTATCGACGCGTCAGAAGGGCGAGCACGAAACCGACGCCGACGGCGATGCCGAGCGATTGCAGCGGGTTCTTCTGGACGTGGTCGGTCAGATTGTCATTCAGCGTGGAGATTTCGCTGCGGACGCTGTCGGCCATTTCGCCGGACGCGGTCAGCGCGTCATCGGCCACACGGGCTGCCTGCGCCTTTAGCTCGTGCGATGCTCCGACGCCGAGCGCCTTCACGCTCTTGGCAAGATTTGCCAGATCTTCGCGAAGCTGGGCGAGCTGCGCCACCACATCGGCTGCATCACCGTTTTCGAGGGATTGCTGGATCTTGTCATTCACGTTGCTACGCACGCTTGCCATAGGTGAAGTCCTTCCTGAACATCGTTGATGGGAATGGCGGTACGTTACAGATTGCCGCCGCTCACGAACCTTCGTTACGGCGGCCGAAACACCCGCCTGTCCGTCATTCAAACGCGCCCATGCCGGCTTGGTTCCGCAAGGGAAGGTGTTTTCTTCACAGGCATTTCGGCTCGGGGGCTATTTTCCGGGAATTCGGTGCCGGACATTTGTTTTCCTGTCACAAGCATCATATAAGGCCCATCATCGAGACGTACCTTGACTTCAATCAATATGTGAAACGACATGCTCCAGACGCCCTATTACCTTATCGACAAGACAAAACTTCTTCGCAACATGGAGAAGATTGCCTATGTGCGGGAAAAATCCGGCGCCAAGGCGCTGCTGGCGCTGAAGTGCTTTGCCACATGGTCGGTGTTCGATTTCATGTCGCAATATATGGATGGCACCACCTCGTCATCGCTTTATGAGGTGCGTCTCGGCCGCGAGAAATTCGGCGGCGAGACCCATGCCTATTCCGTCGCCTATGCCGATTATGAAATCGACGAGGTGATTGCGAATGCCGACAAGATCATCTTCAATTCGATCGGTCAGCTCGAGCGTTTCGCGGACAAGGCTTCCGGCATCACACGCGGTCTGCGCCTCAACCCGCAGGTCAGCTCCTCGAGCTTTGATCTTGCCGATCCCGCGCGCCCCTTCAGCCGCCTCGGCGAATGGGATGTCGCCAAGGTCGACAAGGTCATGGATCGCATTTCCGGCTTCATGATCCACAACAATTGCGAAAACGGTGATTTCTCGCTGTTCGACCGCATGTTGACGCAGATCGAGGAAAAATTCGGATCGCTGCTGTCGCGCGCCGAATGGGTGAGCCTCGGCGGCGGCATTCATTTCACCGGCGACAATTATCCGCTCGACCAGTTCTGCGACCGCCTGCGTGCCTTTTCGGAAAAATACGGCGTGCAGGTCTATCTGGAGCCGGGCGAAGCCTCGATCACCAAAAGCACGACACTCGAAGTGACGGTTCTCGACACGCTGTTCAACGGCAAGAACCTCGCCATCGTCGACAGCTCGATTGAAGCGCATATGCTCGATCTGCTGATCTACCGCGAAACCGCCAAGGTGTCGCCGAATGAGGGCGAACATCCCTATATGGTCTGCGGCAAGTCCTGCCTCGCCGGCGATATTTTCGGCGACTTCCGTTTCGACAAGGAGCTGAAGGTCGGTGACCGCATCTCCTTCCAGGATGCGGCCGGTTACACGATGGTCAAGAAGAACTGGTTCAACGGCGTGAAGATGCCGGCGATCGCCATCAAGGAACTGGACGGCACCGTGCGCGCCGTTCGTGAATTCGACTTTGCCGATTTCGAGCAAAGCCTGTCTTAAACCCTGTTTCAACATCCAACGAAGCTTATCCCTGCGGGGAAAAGGAGGCATCACCTGAAATGAAGAAGAACGTTCTGATCATCGGCGCCGGTGGCGTAGCACAGGTCGTGGCGCATAAGTGCGCCCAGAACAGCGATGTATTGGGAGACATTCATATTGCGTCACGGACCTTGGGAAAGTGCCGCAAGATTGTCGAGTCCGTACGCGAAAAGAAGAGCCTCAAGACTGATGTGAAACTTGAGGCCCATGCGCTTGACGCGATGGATATCGAGGCGACGAAAGCCTTGATCAAAAAAACCGGCGTGGAAATCGTCATCAATGTCGGTTCGGCTTTCGTCAACATGTCCGTTCTTCGTGCCTGCATGGACACGGGTGTTGCCTATATGGATACGGCGATCCACGAGGATCCGACCAAGATTTGCGAAGCGCCGCCGTGGTACGGAAACTACGAGTGGAAGCGCGCGGAAGAGTGCAAGGAAAAGGGCATTACCGCCATTCTCGGCGTCGGCTTCGACCCGGGTGTGGTGAACGCCTATGCGCGTCTCGCCAAGGATGACTATTTCGACAAGGTCACCTCGGTCGATATCGTCGATATCAATGCCGGCAGCCACGGCCGCTGGTTCTCCACCAACTTCGATCCGGAAATCAACTTCCGCGAATTCACCGGTGTTGTTTATTCCTGGCAGAAGGGTGAGTGGCAGACGAACCAGATGTTCGAAGTCGGCCAGGAATTCGACCTGCCTGTCGTCGGCAAGCAGAAGGCCTACATGACGGGCCACGACGAAGTGCATTCGCTGTCCAAGAACATGGACGGCGCCGATGTGCGCTTCTGGATGGGTTTCGGCGATCACTACATCAATGTCTTCACCGTGCTGAAGAACCTCGGCCTCCTGTCGGAGAAGCCGGTCAAGACGGCTGAAGGCCTTGAAGTCGTGCCGCTCAAGGTGGTGAAGGCCGTGCTGCCCGATCCGTCTTCTCTGGCGCCCGATTATGTCGGCAAGACCTGCATTGGCGATATCGTCAAGGGCATCAAGGACGGCAAGGAACGCGAAGTCTTCATCTACAACGTGGCTGACCACAAGGAAGCCTATGAGGAAGTCGGCTCGCAGGGCATTTCCTACACCGCCGGCGTTCCCCCGGTCGCCGCCGCCATGCTGATTGCGACAGGCGAATGGGACGTGAAGCAGATGGCGAACGTTGAAGAACTGCCGCCGAAGCCGTTCCTGAACATTCTGAACAAGATCGGTCTTCCGAACCGCATCAAGGACGAAAACGGCGACCGCGCGCTGGAGTTCTGATTGCAGGCGTTTTGATTGATGGAAATAGAAAAAGCCCCGCGAAAGCGGGGCTTTTTGTTGGAGGCGACCCAAATAGTTTGGCGAATTCGTAGCACCCCACCGTCACCCCGGATTTAGTCCGGGGTCCAGCGCGATCAAGTCCTTGATCGCGGGAGAGTCTTCTCACGGCGCGAAGCGCCGTGGCTGGATGCCGGCTCAAGGCCGGCATGACGGCAGAAACCTTGCCGCCGGCCTCAGGCCCCGAATGAACGGGATCCGAAATTTCCGAGGCTTGCGAAGGGTCGACCTCAGCCCTTTGTCGGCTTCGGCCCACGCTTTTCGAAAGGCCTGTCCTTCTTGCCCTCGTATTTAGGTTTGTCGCCGAAGGGCTTCTTCTTTTTCCAGGGCTTGTCGTCAGTCTTGCGGTCATCGCGGGGAGCGGCCGCATTGTCCGATTTGCTGAACTTGCGCTGGGCCTTGGCCGGACGCGTATCTTCGCGGAAGCCGCCGGTTATTTCCGGCTTGCCTTCCAGAGCCTTCAGACGGATGCCCTTTTCGAGCATCATGTCCTTGCCGATGGCGGAGGTGAAACGGTCGACGGCATCGGCCGCCAGTTCCACGAAGGTCTCCGTCTGCTGCATGCGGATCGCGCCGATATCCTGGCGGGTGATCTTGCCGAAGCGGCAGAGCATGGGGATGAGCCAGCGCGGCTCGGCGCTCTGCTTGCGGCCGACGGACAGCGAAAACCACGCGCTGTCGGCGAAATCGGAGCGTTCGCGGCGCGGGGCATCGTTTTCGACCGTCTCGAAACTGTCGCGGCGCGGCTTGCGGCTGTTGTCCAGCGAGACTTCCGTGATGTCTTCAGGTGCAGACCGTCCGGCGTGGTAAAGACGCACGAAAGCGGCGGCGACCTTTTCCGCGCCATGCTGTTCCAGGAGCTTGGTGACGAAATCGCGTTCGTCATCGGCTACAGCCTCGGTCAGCGAAGGATCGGCCAGAAGCCGGGCGCCGTCGCGCTCGACGATCTCTTCGGCGGAAGGCGGACGAACCCATGCTGGGCTGACCTTGGCGCCCTCAAGCAGGCGTTCTGCCTTGCGGCGCTGGTTGACCGGCACCACGATGGCGCTGACGCCCTTCTGGCCGGCGCGGCCGGTACGGCCGGAGCGGTGCAGAAGCGTTTCGGAATTGGTCGGCAGGTCGGCGTGTATGACGAGTTCGAGACCCGGCAGGTCGATGCCGCGCGCGGCAACGTCGGTCGCAACGCAGACGCGGGCGCGGCCATCGCGCATGGCCTGCAGCGCATGGGTGCGCTCGTTCTGGGTCAATTCGCCTGACAGCGCCACGACGGCAAAGCCGCGATTATTCAGCCGCGCTGTCAGATGGTTGACGGCCGCGCGGGTGGAGCAGAAAACGATGGCGTTGCGGGCTTCATAGAAGCGCAGCGCATTGATGATGGCGTTTTCGCGGTCTGCCGGGGACACCAGCATGGCGCGATATTCGATATCCACATGCTGCTTCTGTTCGGAAGCAGTGGCGATGCGCACGGCATTCTTCTGGTAGCTTTCGGCAAGCTTGGCGATGCTGCGCGGCACGGTGGCCGAGAACATCAACGTGCGGCGATCGTCGGGCGATTCTTCCAGAATGAATTCCAGATCTTCGCGGAAACCGAGGTCGAGCATCTCGTCGGCTTCGTCAAGCACAACCGCACGGATGGAGGACAGATCAAGTGCATTGCGCTTGATGTGGTCGCAGAGACGACCGGGCGTGCCGACGACGATGTGCGCGCCGCGCTCCAGCGCCCGCCGCTCATTGCGGATGTCCATGCCGCCGACGCAGGAGGCAATGGAAACACCGGCAAACTCATAAAGCCATTCCAGTTCGCGCTTGACCTGCATGGCCAGTTCGCGGGTTGGCGCAATGGCAAGCGCCAGCGGCGCGGAAGCCTGTCCGAAGCGGTTGTCGTCGCGCAGCAGCGTGGTCGCAAGCGCGATGCCGAAGGCGACCGTCTTGCCGGAACCGGTCTGCGCGGAAACCAGCGCGTCCTTGTCGGCGAGTTCCGGCGCAAGCATGGCCTGCTGCACGGGGGTCAAATCTTTGTAGCCGCGTTTTTCCAACGCCTGCGCGATCGCCGGGGCGATACCCTGGGTGTCTGTCATCTACCGTCTTTCGGATATGAAGCTGCCCGCATCCGCCCGAAACCAATAGGTCCTAAAGTCTCCGGGGCAGCCGATACAGGCCATTTCGGCCATCTGGCCGGTTGCATTGCCGCGCTCATACTGCGAATGGGCCCGTTTGTACAGTGCACTGCGGTACGCTCTTTTGCGTGTGCTTTATCCAGCCGGCGCTTCCTTGCGCCATTGTTCCATGCTCAGGCTCCCGAAAAAGGCGTACCGCATGGTTCATAAACGGCATTGCGTGCCCCCCGCCTTTTCGCTAAGAGACCCGCAACTTGAGGCTCTTTGTCAGGAAGGGCCGACTGGGTTTGTTCTTGTCCGTCCGTTTCCAGAGGGAGCCGGCGGGAAAATGGGATGGTACTGGTCAAGGCTATGGCTCGCATTGTCATGAAATTCGGCGGCACGTCCGTCGCGAACCTCGAACGCATTCACAATGTCGCACGGCATGTGAAACGCGAAGTGGATGCCGGCCATGAAGTGGCCGTGGTCGTTTCCGCCATGTCCGGCAAAACCAATGAGCTGGTGGACTGGGTGCAGAACGCCGCGAAGGTTGCCGGCGCCAACGCCGCTTCGTTCTTCGACGCGCGCGAATATGACGCGGTTGTCGCATCAGGCGAACAGGTGACATCGGGTCTTCTGGCGATCACGCTGCAATCCATGGGCATCAATGCGCGCTCCTGGCAGGGCTGGCAGATTCCGATCCGCACCGACAATGCGCATGGCGCCGCCCGCATTCTCGAGATCGACGGTTCGGATATCGTCCACCGCATGGGCGAAGGCCAGGTAGCCGTCGTTGCCGGTTTCCAAGGCATCGGCCCGGATAATCGCATCGCGACGCTCGGTCGCGGCGGCTCGGATACGTCCGCTGTCGCCATCGCCGCCGCCGTCAAGGCGGATCGCTGCGACATTTACACTGACGTCGATGGCGTCTACACCACCGATCCGCGCATCGAGCCCAAGGCTCGCCGCATGAAGAAGATCGCTTTCGAGGAAATGCTCGAAATGGCGTCTCTCGGCGCGAAGGTTCTGCAGGTTCGCTCGGTCGAGCTTGCCATGGTACACAAGGTGCGCACCTTCGTTCGCTCCAGTTTCGAGGATCCCGATGCGCCGGGCATGGGCGACCTCATCAACCCGCCCGGTACTTTGATTTGTGACGAGGATGAAATCGTGGAACAGGAAGTCGTAACCGGCATCGCCTATGCCAAGGATGAAGCACAGATCTCGCTGCGCCGCGTGGCCGACCGTCCGGGCGTCTCCGCCGCGATCTTCGGGCCGCTGGCGGAAGCGCATATCAATGTCGACATGATCGTGCAGAACATCTCCGAAGATGGTTCGCGCACCGACATGACCTTCACCGTTCCCTCGGGCGATGTTGCCAAGGCTCTGAAGGTTCTGGATGACAACAAGGCCCAGATCGGCTTCGACGTCGCACAGAACGAAACCGGCCTTGCCAAGGTGTCCGTCATCGGCATCGGCATGCGCAGCCACGCGGGCGTTGCCGCCAGCGCGTTCAAGGCGCTTGCCGAGAAGAATATCAACATCAAGGCCATCACCACGTCCGAGATCAAGATTTCGATCCTGATTGACGGCGCCTATGCCGAACTTGCGGTCCGCACTTTGCATTCCGCCTACGGCCTCGATAAGGCTTGAAGCCGAGACATCGGTTCCCGATGCTCCGATTCTTCGGAGTTGCGTTCTTCCGATGTGGCGTTTCATGAAAGCGTGTCCCTTGCGGGACGCGCTTCTCGCGCTATAAATTTTTAAATGACGTTTTGATTCTCGAATATTATGACATTCGGATCGGAAGCGTCGGGGAGCAAACGCGATGAGAGACCTTTCCGCAGGTCCGCGCGTCCTGCTCAAGCGGCTGCGCGAAATGATGGCGGAGCACCTTGAACCGCAGGACCGTCTGGACCAGATCGTCCGTCAGATTGCCAGCAACATGGTGGCGGAGGTTTGCTCGGTCTACGTGCTGCGCTCCGACAGCGTGCTGGAACTTTACGCCACCGAAGGTCTCAACAAGGATGCCGTGCATCTTGCACAGCTGAAAATGGGGCAGGGTCTTGTCGGCACGATTGCCGCTTCGGCCCAGCCGCTCAATCTTTCCGATGCGCAGGCGCATCCGGCTTTCCGCTATCTTCCTGAAACCGGTGAGGAAATTTATCATTCCTTCCTCGGCGTGCCGATTTTGCGCTCCGGTCGCACTCTTGGCGTTCTTGTGGTCCAGAACAAGGCCAGCCGAACATACCGGGAGGATGAAATTGAAGCGCTCGAGACAACCGCGATGCTTATCGCTGAAATAGTGGCGAGCGGCGAGTTGAAAAAGATCACCCGCCCCGGTGTGGAGCTTGATCTGACGCGTGCCGTTTCCATCGATGGCGACGCCTATGGCGAAGGCATCGGTCTTGGTCACGTCGTGCTGCATGATCCCCGCATTGTCGTCACCAATCTCCTCAATGAAGATGCGGATACGGAAATCCGGCGTCTTGCCGATGCCATTGGGTCGCTACGCCTGTCGATCGACGACATGTTGCAGCGCCGTGACGTGCCGACCGAGGGAGAACATCGCGAAGTTCTCGAGACCTATCGCATGTTTGCCCACGATCAGGGCTGGGTACGCCGCATGGAAGAGGCGATCCGCAACGGCCTGACGGCGGAAGCGGCTGTCGAAAAGGTGCAGAGCGACACCAAGGCGCGAATGATGCGCCTGACCGATCCTTACCTGCGCGAACGCATGCATGATTTCGACGATCTCGCCAACCGGCTGCTGCGCCAGCTCATCGGTTTTGGCGGGCGTGGTCCCGAGCAGGATTTCCCGCTCGACGCCATCGTGCTTGCCCGCGCCATGGGTGCCGCCGAACTCTTGGATTATCCGCGTGAGAAATTGCGCGGTCTCGTGCTCGAAGACGGCGCGGTGACGAGCCATGTCGTCATCGTGGCGCGCGCCATGGGCATTCCGATCATCGGGCAGGCGACGGGCATCGTCGCCCTTGCTGAAAATAACGACCCCATCATCATCGATGGTGATGACGGTCAGGTGCATCTGCGTCCGATGTCGGATTTGCAGCGCGCCTATGAGGAAAAAGTTCGCCTGCGCGCCAAGCGGCAGGAGCAGTTCCGCGCGCTTCGCAATGTCGAGCCGATCACCAAGGATGGCCAGAAGGTCAATCTGAAGATGAATGCGGGCCTGCTGGTAGACCTGCCGCAGCTGGAGGAATCCGGCGCCGATGGCATCGGCCTTTTCCGCACCGAGCTGCAATTCATGATCGCCTCCAACATGCCGAAGGGCGAGGAGCAAGAGGCTTTTTACCGCTCCGTTCTGCGGCAGGCGAAGGGAAAAAGCGTCACCTTCCGCACGCTGGATATCGGCGGCGATAAAGTCGTTTCTTATATGCGCGGCCAGGAAGAGGAAAACCCGGCGCTGGGCTGGCGGGCGATCCGCCTGTCGCTCGACCGTCCGGGCCTGATGCGCACGCAGATGCGCGCGCTGCTGCGTGCCGCCTCCGGTGCTGAATTGCGCATGATGCTGCCGATGGTGACGGAAGTGTCCGAAATCCGCGCCGCACGCGATCTGCTCCAGAAGGAAGTGCAGCATCTCTCGAAATTCAGCCACGCGCTGCCGAAAAAGCTGCAATTCGGCGCGATGCTGGAAGTGCCGTCCTTGATGTGGCAGCTCGATGAGCTGATGCAGGAGGTGGATTTCGTCTCCGTCGGCTCGAATGACCTGTTCCAGTTCTCGATGGCGGTGGATCGCGGCAATGCGCGTGTTTCGGATCGTTTCGACAATCTCGGCAAGCCGTTCCTGCGCATTCTACGCGATATCGTGCGCGCCGGCGAAAGGCACCACACTTCGGTGACGCTGTGCGGTGAAATGGCGAGCAAGCCGCTGTCGGCCATGGCTTTGATTGGCCTCGGTTTTCGTTCGGTTTCGATGTCGCCGACGGCGATCGGCCCTGTGAAGGCCATGCTGCTCGGGCTTGATGCCGCACGCCTTGCCGATGAGCTGAACGCGGCGCTGGACGACCATAATTCGCTGGAAAGCGCGCGCGAGGTGTTGTTACGCTTTGCGGCGACGCATTCCATTCCCATTTAAAAAAGACCTGTTTCAGTATTGGAGTGACTGGTGGCGAAGCTTCCCGTCGAAAAAATGCGCGAGTTGGAAAGACGTTTCGGCGAGATCGAAGCGCGTATGTCGGCCGGGCCTGCAGCGGATGTTTATGTGAAGCTGGCTTCGGAATATTCCGAACTCGAGCCGGTAGTGAAGAAAATCCGCGAATACGAGAAGGCGGTCTCCGAAGCGGCCGATCTCGAGGCGTTGCTTGCTGACAAGACGACCGACAGGGATATGCGCGACCTGGCGGAAATGGAGCTGCCGGAAATCGAGACCCGCATCGGCGAGCTTGAAAAGGACATGCAGGTCCTGTTGCTGCCGAAGGATGCGGCGGACGAAAAAAGCGCGATCCTTGAAATCCGCGCCGGCACCGGCGGCTCCGAGGCGGCACTTTTTGCCGGTGATCTCTTCCGCATGTATGAGCGTTTTGCATCGACCAAGGGGTGGAAAGTCGAAGTGCTTTCCGCCAGCGAGGGTGAAGCGGGCGGTTACAAAGAAATCATCGCCACGATCAGCGGGCGAGGGGTATTTTCCAAGCTGAAGTTCGAATCCGGCGTACACCGGGTGCAGCGCGTGCCGGAAACGGAAGCGAGCGGCCGCATCCACACCTCGGCCGCCACGGTTGCCGTGCTGCCGGAAGCGGAAGACATCGACGTCGAAATTCGCCCGGAAGACATTCGCATCGATACGATGCGTGCTTCCGGTGCGGGCGGCCAGCACGTCAACACCACCGACTCGGCGGTTCGTATCACCCATCTTCCGACAGGTCTGATCGTCACCAGTTCGGAGAAATCCCAGCATCAGAACCGCGCCAAGGCCATGCAGGTTCTGCGCTCGCGGCTTTACGATATCGAACGCCAGAAAGTGGAGAGCGAACGTTCGGCGGACCGCAAGAGCCAGGTGGGTTCCGGCGACCGCTCCGAGCGCATTCGCACCTATAATTTCCCGCAGGGTCGTGTCACCGATCACCGTATCAACCTCACGCTCTACAAGCTCGACCGGATGATCGAGGGCGAAATCGATGAACTCGTGGATGCGCTGATCGCCGATTATCAGGCCGGTCAGCTTGCCCAGCTCGGCGAGCAGCTTTGAGCACGGCGGCCGAAGCGAGCGTTGCGAGCGCGCTTGCCGCCGCCCGCAAAAGGCTGCAGGCGGCAGGGATCGATGAGCCGCTTCTCGATGCACGGCTCCTGATTGCGGAGGTCATCGATTTTTCATTGACCGATTTCGTGATGAAGCCTGATCGTGTCGTTACGCCGGAAGAAAGCGCCCGTATCGCCACCATGATCGAAAGGCGGGCGAATGGCGAACCCGTTCACCGCATTCTCGGCCACCGGGAATTTCATGGCCTCGATCTTCTTCTGTCAAAGGAGACGCTCGAGCCCCGGCCGGATACGGAAGTTCTGGTCGACACGCTGTTGCCGGAGCTGAAAAAAGCCATCTCCGCCAAGGGCAGCGCCCGCATTCTGGACATGGGCACCGGCACGGGCGCGATCTGTCTGGCGCTGTTGAAAGAATGCCCCGATGCCACCGGCATCGGCAGCGATATTTCCGCCGATGCGCTGGAAACGGCGGCCAGGAATGCGGCCCGAAATGATCTTGGCGCGCGCTTTGAGACCATACGCAGCGACTGGTTTGAAAAAATCTCTGGCAGCTTTGACATAATTGTGTCGAATCCGCCTTATATAAAGACTGATATCGTCGCAACGCTTGACCAAGAGGTTCGTAACCACGATCCGATGGCGGCGCTGGACGGAGGTCAGGACGGCCTTGCACCGTACCGCCTCATCGCTGCCGATGCAGGCCGCTTTCTTGTGGAAAACGGGATTGTCGGTGTGGAGATCGGTTTCGATCAAAGGCTTGATGTTTCCGCTATATTTGCTTCCCACGGCTTCTCTCTTCTGGACGCCGTGAAGGATTATGGCGGTAACGACAGAGTTTTGACCTTCCGGAGATAGTTGTTCGCGATATGTCTGCGGATTTTTTGCAAGGATATTTTGCACAGCAAAAGAAAAGGCTTGGATTTCCGCATGAAGCGGGATAGTTTGCGGCCACATGCTGGGTGGCTGAGGACGAACACAGATTCGTCAGGGTATGGGTCAGTCCCGAAGCGGGTTCTTTTGAGAGCCCTGAAAGGCTGGGCGTTTCCGGCATGTGAATCAGTAAACTTTGTTCGCAGGCGGCTCGGTGCAGCATTTGCGCAGCCGGTCGTCATACGCGAGGTCTTGTCCCGGGGTTATCTTCGGCAAGGCGCGTGATGGAGCAATTTCAGGAAAAATTTCCAGCGGTTTTCCGCCCGGAATTGCATGAAAACAACCAGATTGTCAGCAAAACAGAATTCAGGTGAGCAATTGATGAGGCCAGGACAGCAAAACAAGCGCGGCCGGGGGCGTGGAAGCAACAACAATAACAATGGTGGCGGTAACAACAACAACTTCAACCGCAAGGGCGGCAACCCGCTCACCAGGACTTATGACAGCTCCGGCCCCGATGTTAAAATCCGTGGCACAGCCCAGCACATAGCGGAAAAATACGCGGCTCTGGCGCGCGACGCGCAGAGTTCCGGCGACCGCGTGATCGCCGAGAACTATCTGCAGCACGCTGAACATTATAACCGCATCATCGCTTCGGCTCAGGCCCAGATGCAGGAACGCTTCCAGCGCGACGATCGCGGCGAATATAGCGGTGCCGATGGCGACGATATGGATGTGAATGACGGCGATGAAGGCGTCGTTGCACCGCAGCAGCAGGCCGAACAGGTCGAGCGCGCGCAGCAGCCCGAACGCCAGGAGCGTACTGAGCGGAACGAACCGCGCCAGGAGCGTCGTGAGCGTCCGGACCGCCGCGAGCGGCAGGAACGTCAGCCGCGCCAGCCGCAGGTGGCCGCCGAACAGCAGCCGCCGGTTTACGACGCCAGCCAGGCGCCGCAGCCGGTCATCGAAGGCACTCCCATGGAAGTGGCCGTTGAGGAAGAGCAGCAGCAGGCGGAGGCTCCGGCGGCTGAACGTGCACCGAAGACACGCCGTGCAACAGGGCCGCGCCCGCGCCGCCCGCGCCGCACCGCCGCTGCGGAAGGCGCCGAAGGCGAAGATGCGCCGGCCGGTGACGACGCTGCACCTGCCACGCTTGAGAACGCTGCCGAATAAGCAGCTTCTGCAAACCACTCTGCGATCGAAAAACTCCGGCTTGCCGGAGTTTTTTGTTTTTTGCGATTGGCTATGAACATTCCGCTGGCCGTCAGCGTGGATTTCGCGCGGCGAATTGACGCCTGTCAGTTCGTATGAAAATTTCCCGGATGGTGGATTTTCTCCCCTTTAAACCGATGAAAATGCCTCCCATATTCGTGCAGGAAGGACGGAAGCCGCATTCGCCGGCAACCGACCTTCAAGAGGCGGCGATCGTGAAATCCTTTGAACACGGCTGTCGTAGCGGGGCTTGCCTTTTGAGGGAGCCTCAACCCTAACACCCGGAGCCGTGCCGAAAGCGGGCGGGCCGGTCTATGGAGGTTCGACTATGAATATTGAAAAATACTCCGAGCGCGTTCGTGGTTTTCTGCAATCGGCGCAGACCTTTGCGCTTGCCGAAAACCATCAGCAGTTTTCGCCCGAACACGTTCTGAAGGTTCTGCTCGATGACGAGCAGGGCATGGCGGCATCGCTGATCGAGCGCGCCGGCGGCAGCGCCAAGGAAGCGCGTCTTGCCAATGATGCGGCACTTGCGAAATTGCCCAAGGTTTCCGGTGGAAATGGTGGCCTTTCGCTCACCGCGCCGCTCGCCAAAGTGTTCTCGACCGCGGAAGATCTTGCCAAGAAGGCCGGCGACAGTTTTGTCACCGTCGAGCGTCTTCTGCAGGCGCTTGCCATTGAAAGCTCCGCTTCTACCTCGGCTTCCCTGAAGAAGGCGGGTGCAACGGCGCAGGCGCTCAATCAGGTCATCAACGACATCCGCAAGGGCCGCACGGCTGACAGCGCCAATGCCGAACAGGGCTTTGACGCGTTGAAGAAATTCGCGCGCGATCTGACGGAGGAAGCCCGCGAAGGCAAGCTCGATCCGGTGATCGGTCGCGACGACGAAATTCGCCGCACTATTCAGGTCCTGTCGCGCCGCACCAAGAATAATCCCGTGCTGATCGGTGAACCCGGCGTCGGTAAAACGGCGATTGCCGAAGGTCTTGCGCTGCGCATCGTCAATGGCGATGTGCCCGAAAGCCTGAAGGACAAGAAGCTGATGGCGCTCGATATGGGCGCGCTGATTGCCGGTGCGAAATATCGCGGTGAGTTTGAAGAGCGTCTGAAGGCTGTGCTGAACGAGGTGCAGGCCGAAAACGGCGGCATCATCCTGTTCATCGACGAGATGCACACGCTGGTCGGCGCCGGCAAGGCCGATGGCGCGATGGACGCGTCCAACCTCCTGAAGCCCGCCCTTGCCCGCGGTGAGTTGCACTGCGTCGGCGCCACCACGCTCGATGAATATCGCAAGCATGTGGAAAAGGATCCGGCCCTTGCCCGCCGTTTCCAGCCTGTGCTGGTGGATGAGCCGACCGTTGAGGACACGATCTCGATCCTGCGCGGGTTGAAGGAAAAATACGAACAGCACCACAAGGTCCGTATCTCGGATTCGGCCCTGGTTGCGGCTGCGACGCTTTCCAACCGCTACATCACCGACCGGTTCCTGCCTGATAAGGCAATCGACCTGATGGACGAAGCTGCTTCGCGTCTTCGCATGCAGGTGGATTCCAAGCCGGAAGAACTGGACGAGTTGGATCGCCGCATCATTCAGCTGAAGATCGAACGCGAAGCCTTGAAGCAGGAGACGGACCAGTCCTCCGCCGACCGCCTCAAGAAGCTCGAGGACGAGTTGGCCGATACGGAAGAAAAGGCAGATGCGCTGACGGCCCGCTGGCAGGCGGAAAAGCAGAAGCTCGGCCACGCCGCAGACTTGAAGAAGCGGCTGGATGAAGCCCGCAACGAACTGGCGATTGCCCAGCGCAACGGCCAGTTCCAGCGCGCTGGCGAGCTGACCTATGGCATCATTCCCGGCCTCGAAAAGGAACTGGCTGCGGCGGAAGCCCGCGACAGCAGCGGTGTCGGTTCGATGGTTCAGGAAGTTGTCACGGCCGATAACATCGCCCATGTCGTTTCCCGCTGGACGGGCATTCCGGTCGACAAGATGCTGGAAGGCCAGCGCGAAAAGCTGCTGCGCATGGAAGACGAGCTTGCCAAGTCCGTTGTCGGGCAGGGCGAGGCCGTTCAGGCGGTGTCCAAGGCGGTTCGCCGTTCGCGCGCCGGCCTGCAGGATCCCAACCGGCCGATCGGTTCGTTCATCTTCCTCGGACCGACGGGTGTCGGCAAGACCGAGCTGACCAAGTCCTTGGCCCGCTTCCTGTTCGACGACGAAACCGCGATGGTTCGTCTCGACATGTCGGAATATATGGAGAAACACTCCGTTGCCCGGCTGATCGGCGCACCTCCCGGCTATGTCGGTTATGAAGAGGGCGGTGCCCTGACGGAAGCGGTTCGCCGCCGGCCCTATCAGGTCGTGCTGTTCGACGAGATTGAAAAAGCACATCCTGACGTCTTTAACGTCCTGCTGCAGGTGCTGGATGATGGCCGTCTGACGGACGGCCAGGGCCGCACCGTCGATTTCAAGAACACCATCATCATCATGACCTCGAACCTCGGCTCGGAATTCATGACGCAGATGGGCGACAATGACGATGTGGATTCGGTTCGTGATCTGGTGATGGAGCGGGTCCGGTCGCATTTCCGGCCGGAATTCCTCAACCGTATCGACGATATCATCCTTTTCCACCGCCTGCGGCGCGATGAGATGGGTGCAATTGTCGAAATCCAGCTGAAGCGTCTCATCTCGCTGCTCGGCGATCGCAAGATTTCGCTCGAACTGGATGAGGATGCCCGCAGCTGGCTTGCCAACAAGGGTTACGATCCGGCTTACGGCGCGCGTCCGCTGAAGCGGGTGATCCAGAAGGCGGTTCAGGACAGGCTTGCCGAAATGATCCTCGGCGGCGAAGTTCCTGACGGTTCACGGGTCAAGGTGACCTCGGGCACCGACCGGCTGCTGTTCAAGGTCAAGCCCGCAAAGGGCGAGGCCGAAGCCGAAACGGCCGATGCGGCATAAAACGAAAGGGCTCCGGAAACGGAGCCCTTTTCATTTGGCAGCTTTTGGGGCCGTAAAAGTCCGGCGAATTAGCGGCTCGCCACCTGATTGGGCTTTTCGTCAATATTCAGCAGATTGTCGATACGTTTTCTCTCATCGGAGAACCGCGCGAGCGCATCGCCGGAAAGCGACTTGCCACCCGGCAGGCGCACCTTCATCGCGTCCACCTTGGTGCCGTTGACGATCAGCTCGTAATGCAGATGCGCGCCGGTCGAAAGGCCGGTCGATCCCACATAACCGATGACCTGGCCCTGCCGGACCTTGGAGCCCTCGGTGACACCCTTGGCGATGGCGCTCTGGTGGTTATAGGAAGAGACGTAGCCATTGGCATGGCGGATCAGCGTCTGGTTACCGTAACCCGAGGCCCATCCGGCCTTCTCGACGGTGCCGTTGCCCGTCGCGATAATCGGCGTACCGCGGGCGGCGGCCCAGTCGGTGCCGGTATGCATGCGGCTGAATTTCAAAACCGGGTGGCGGCGCATGCCGAAACCTGAGGTCATGCGGCCGTTAGGAACGGGGTTGCGCAACAGGAACTGCCGGATGCTTTTGCCGTTCTCGTCGAAATAATCGATGCTGTTATCGTCGGGATTCTGGAAGCGGTAAAAACGTGTCTCGTTGTCGCCGAACTTGGCATTGACGTAGAGCAGTTCCGACTTGTCCGTCGCCTTGCCATCCGCGTCTTCCACGGAGAAGAAGGCTTCCAGCGTATCCGCCGGCTTGAGCTGCGCCTGAAAATCGACGCTGCTGGCCAGAAGCTTGATGAGTTGGGAAACCATGCTCTGGTTCATGCCGTAAGCCAGGGCCGCACGGTAGACCCCGTCATAAACGCTCGGCAGATCGCGACCGGCGGCAGGTGCCGGGGTACTGTCGAAGGCGGTCGCCACCGCGTCGAGCTTTGGCGGTTCGCTTGCCTTGATGAAACGCTTGCGGTCATCAATGGCCATGGTGACCATGTGGCGGCCCTTGCGGTAAAGGCTCACGCGCACGATGTCGCTCTTGTCGTCTTCCTGAATAATGCCGACGCGCAGCACGTCGCCGCTTTCGACATTGTTCGACTGGAGTTGCGGCGACAGCAGGCCTGCGATTTCCGACGACTGTGCCTTCGAATAGCCGGCGCCAAAGAGGGCGGCTTCGATGGTCTCGGTCTGGCGGGCAGGGATCACGTCGTCGGCATATTCCTTGACGGGCACCGAGGCTGACTGCGGGGTCGAAACCGACATGTTCTGTTCAACGACGCGGGCCGCGAGGCCGGCGGTGATATCGACATCGCCTTCATCATTATCGAAACGGCGGGGGTCGATGTAATAGAGCGCGGCAAGCTGTTCGTTGCCATCCGTCAGGATCGAGCCGTTCGAACGTACCGCCTCCTCTACCTCGTCGAAACTCAGGGAGCCGGCGAAGGGATATTTGGAGTGCTGAACGGGAAAGGCGACTGTCTTCAGGCTGACTTCGGATTCCACCTCGGAGCCGTAGATCGTTCCAGTCCGGCTTGGTGCGGGCGCCGATGCGTCCTTGTCCTCGTTGCTCGCGAAAATATTCAGGGGATCGAAGGCGGGATAGTCGTCCTGCTTGGCGTAATTTGCCGCCAGCGGGATCTTGACGTGGGAGAAGGGGACCTTGCGGACCACTTCCTTGTCGCCTTCATTGATAACGGTGGAGACTTCCATGATCGACCGGTCGGATGGCCGGGCCGCGATATTCGGTGCGACGAGGCGTGTGCCCCGACGGGCGGCTTCCGTAGCGTTGTTGCCCATATCCGCCTTGGCGAAGGCTTCGGCGGGAATGGCAAGCTGCTGGCGGCCGTCGAGAGCGGCAAACAGCGCCACGCCCATCAATATGGAAGAGGTAATGCCGGTCAGGAACGTGCCGGAAAGCCATCTGAGCGAAATTTCGCGGCGATCGGGTGCACGGCGTCCTTCCGCCAGAATTGGCGGTTCTGTGCCTAGCGACCGGATCACATTGCGATCCGCAGTCATACCAGCTGTGCCCCGTCGGTCATGCGCTCTCCAGAAACTTCAGGCGAAGGTGTGCAACTTTCATAGCCGTGAGTCAAATCGGTCGACGCACCGGCGGACATGCCGCAACAGCCCATATAAGGACACGCGCAGGCATGTCTCGTATTAACGCTTCGTTGGCAAAGCAATTAGCGAGGAAGGGGGCTAAAAGAAGGCGCGAGACCCGCCTTGCCGCCCG
>NZ_JBEGHX010000002.1:1357500-2106344 GCF_040801995.1 Agrobacterium radiobacter
CGCCGAACGATCGGCGACGCGCTATCGCGCTGTACTGGAGAGTTGATCCGGCTGCTGCGAATTGTCTTCTGAAGAAATAAAGGTTTGCATCTTTTGCTAAGAAAGATGCCTGTTTTGGATACATTGTGAAGAGAAGATATGTCTGGAAGCGTCCAGGTGTTTTGAGCCCTTGTGGTTTGAAGCGTCCGAGCCCAGTCCCTGAGAAACCGTGTGATGGCTTAGTCGGCCGGAATTGGTGGAGGGGTTGGAGGTAGGAAGGATCGCTTGTCCTGGGCATTTTTGTTGTTGGAACCTCGGTTCCTCTGATGAAGATGCTGGATTGATGTTGCCTGACCGCGCATCACCGGATGATATCTCGAGAAGCTGGTCTTAATGGTATGGCTTCGAGGTGCACCGGCGTGCCCTCAATGAAGACCGTACCGACACGTCGATGTCATCAAGAACTATCTGATTGTAAAAGGTAATCAGATTGCCGTTCCCTAGGGAATGGCTATGGATGAGCATAGACAATGAGAACGAAGAAGTGAATTAAGGGCATTTGGTGGATGCCTTGGCATGCACAGGCGAAGAAGGACGTGATACGCTGCGAAAAGCCGTGGGGAGCTGCGAATAAGCTTTGATCCATGGATCTCCGAATGGGGCAACCCACCTTAAATGCTTGGGAAATCTGTTTTGTTGGCTGGATGGTCTGTTTGGGTTTACCCATACAGGGCGCTAGCCCGTCGGTGCTTTTGCACCGCGCCGTCCGCAGGCCTTTGGCCATGAGGACAGAACTGAACAGGTTTCCAAGCATTGTGATAAGGTATCTTACTTTCGAATACATAGGGGTAAGAAGCGAACGCAGGGAACTGAAACATCTAAGTACCTGCAGGAAAGGACATCAACCGAGACTCCGCAAGTAGTGGCGAGCGAACGCGGACCAGGCCAGTGGCAATGATGAATAAAGCGGAACGATTTGGAAAAGTCGGCCATAGAGGGTGATAGCCCCTTACGCGTAGAACAGTCATTGTCCTTGAGTAGGGCGGGACACGTGAAATCCTGTCTGAACATGGGGAGACCACTCTCCAAGCCTAAGTACTCGTGCATGACCGATAGCGAACAAGTACCGTGAGGGAAAGGTGAAAAGCACCCCGACGAGGGGAGTGAAATAGAACCTGAAACCGGATGCCTACAAACAGTCGGAGCCCGCAAGGGTGACGGCGTACCTTTTGTATAATGGGTCAACGACTTAGTGTAACTAGCAAGCTTAAGCCGGTAGGTGTAGGCGCAGCGAAAGCGAGTCTGAACAGGGCGATTGAGTTAGTTGCATTAGACCCGAAACCGAGTGATCTAGCCATGAGCAGGCTGAAGGTTGGGTAACACCAACTGGAGGGCCGAACCCGTATCTGTTGCAATAGATTGGGATGACTTGTGGCTAGGGGTGAAAGGCCAATCAAACTCGGAAATAGCTGGTTCTCCGCGAAATCTATTTAGGTAGAGCGTCGACCGAATACCCTCGGGGGTAGAGCACTGGATGGGCTATGGGGACTCACCGTCTTACTGATCCTAACCAAACTCCGAATACCGAGGAGTACTAGTCGGCAGACACACGGCGGGTGCTAACGTCCGTCGTGAAAAGGGCAACAACCCTGACCTCCAGCTAAGGTCCCCAAGTCATGGCTAAGTGGGAAAGGATGTGAGGATCCCAAAACAACCAGGATGTTGGCTTAGAAGCAGCCATCATTTAAAGAAAGCGTAACAGCTCACTGGTCTAAATAAGGGTCTTTGCGCCGAAAATGTAACGGGGCTAAAGCCATGCACCGAAGCTGAGGATTTGCAGTAATGCAAGTGGTAGCGGAGCGTTCCGTAAGTCTGTGAAGGCGGACCCGTGAGGGCTGCTGGAGATATCGGAAGTGCGAATGTTGACATGAGTAACGATAAAGGGAGTGAGAGACTCCCTCGCCGAAAGACCAAGGGTTCCTGCTTAAAGTTAATCTGAGCAGGGTTAGCCGGCCCCTAAGACGAGGCGGACACGCGTAGTCGATGGGAACCACGTTAATATTCGTGGGCCTGGTGGTAGTGACGGATCTCGTGTGTTGTACAACCTTATTGGATTGGTTGTGCGGCGAAGAGGTTCCAGGAAATAGCTCCACCGTATAGACCGTACCCGAAACCGACACAGGTGGTCAGGTAGAGTATACCAAGGCGCTTGAGAGAACTATGTTGAAGGAACTCGGCAAATTGCACGCGTAACTTCGGAAGAAGCGTGACCCCATTTTAGGCAACTATGATGGGGTGGCACAGACCAGGGGGTAGCGACTGTTTATCAAAAACACAGGGCTCTGCGAAGTAGCAATACGACGTATAGGGTCTGACGCCTGCCCGGTGCTGGAAGGTTAAAGGGAGGGGTGCAAGCTCTGAACTGAAGCCCCAGTAAACGGCGGCCGTAACTATAACGGTCCTAAGGTAGCGAAATTCCTTGTCGGGTAAGTTCCGACCTGCACGAATGGCGTAACGACTTCCCCGCTGTCTCCAACATAGACTCAGTGAAATTGAATTCCCCGTGAAGATGCGGGGTTCCTGCGGTCAGACGGAAAGACCCCGTGCACCTTTACTATAGCTTTACACTGGCATTCGCCAAGGCATGTGTAGGATAGGTGGTAGGCTTTGAAGCAGGGACGCCAGTTTCTGTGGAGCCATCCTTGAAATACCACCCTTATCTTCGTGGATGTCTAACCGCGGTCCGTTATCCGGATCCGGGACAGTGTATGGTGGGTAGTTTGACTGGGGCGGTCGCCTCCGAAAGAGTAACGGAGGCGCGCGATGGTTAGCTCAGACCGGTCGGAAATCGGTCGTCGAGTGCAATGGCATAAGCTAGCCTGACTGCGAGACTGACAAGTCGAGCAGAGACGAAAGTCGGTCATAGTGATCCGGTGGTCCCGTGTGGAAGGGCCATCGCTCAACGGATAAAAGGTACGCCGGGGATAACAGGCTGATGACCCCCAAGAGTCCATATCGACGGGGTTGTTTGGCACCTCGATGTCGACTCATCGCATCCTGGGGCTGGAGCAGGTCCCAAGGGTATGGCTGTTCGCCATTTAAAGCGGTACGTGAGTTGGGTTCAGAACGTCGTGAGACAGTTCGGTCCCTATCTGCCGTGGGTGTAGGAATATTGACAGGATCTGTCCCTAGTACGAGAGGACCGGGATGGACGTATCTCTGGTGGATCTGTTGTCCTGCCAAGGGCATAGCAGAGTAGCTATATACGGAATGGATAACCGCTGAAGGCATCTAAGCGGGAAACCAACCTGAAAACGAGTGTTCCCTATCAGAGCCGTGGAAGACGACCACGTTGATAGGACGGGTGTGGAAGCACAGCAATGTGTGAAGCTTACCGTTACTAATAGCTCGATCGACTTCTTCGTTCCCATTGTTCATGTTCATCAAGCCAAGCTTGATGACATCATCTTCTGTCTTCACGGGCCAAGGCCCTGCAGACGGCGCGCGCCACAGGTATTTTGCTTGACAGCAAAAACCGGAAGGCGCGACGGACTAGCGTCCTGTATGGCTGCCTCGCTCAACCTCGAGCAAGGCAGGCAAACGGACCAGTCAAAGAAAGACGTGTTAAATTAAATAGAGCTTCGGCTCTCCAGCTTCTCGAAAACTGTTTCCATCTCAAAAATGGAAATCGTTGCGTTTTGCCGACCTGGTGGTTATCGCGGGGCGGCTGCACCCGTTCCCTTTCCGAACACGGCCGTGAAACGCCCCAGCGCCAATGGTACTTCGTCTCAAGACGCGGGAGAGTAGGTCGCTGCCAGGTCTGCAAAACGCAACACAAAATCTTCTCAATCACAAAAATGGGCAACAAGCCCAAATCAAAAGGCCGCCAAAAGCGGCCTTTATGCTATAATAAATCATTCCGCGGGGTGGAGCAGCCCGGTAGCTCGTCAGGCTCATAACCTGAAGGCCGCAGGTTCAAATCCTGCCCCCGCAACCAAATTGGCCCGCTTCATGCGGGCTCTTTTGCTGTCAACGGAAAGATTTACGCCACGCTATCCAACAATAGCCGAGGACTATCATCCGGCGCGCCACAATAACACATTGGCGGTGGCTCCTCCGACTCGGAGGACTTCAGGCTTCGACAGGTTCGCTGACATCATCCAGGAGAAAGTGCACGATCACATAGCGCGTCGTGTATTTCTGACCGCTATCGGAGACGCTCTCGACGCTGCCGCCGTCGGAGGGATGCCATTTCTGATAGTGGGGGTTGTTGGTAATCAGCGTGATCGCCTTGCCCGAGAAGCTGCCATTCAGCCGATAGCGAGCCTCTGCCAGGCTCCAGATCTTCTCAAAATCCTCCTGGCTGATCCGGACTTTCAAGGCTTTTCTGGAGGTGGCTTTTCCAGGCGAGCCATCGTCGCTTGCCGCCGGTGGAACATGCAGGTCAACCTCTTCCGCACCATCAAGCAGAAAGGCAAATTCGTCTGGCCACATCCGTCTCACGTATCGCTCCTCCCAAAGCTTACCGCCCCACAGCACAATCATGATAGCGCGTCCGCCGCGAGAGGCAATGGCGGAAATGTACCTGCGTTTCGAATGCCCGGAACTTGAAATTGGCCGGGAGATCGTGCTTGTTCACGATCAGCAGGGCACGTTTGCGTCCACCGTCAGTTGAGAACTGCATTGAGGAGTAAGGCATGAAGAAGCTCATCAACGATCCAGCCACCGTTGTGCGGGACATGCTCGAAGGCGTGGTGGCTCTCAGCCCTGCGACGGTCCTGCTAGCAGATGAGAATGTTGTGATCCGGTCTGGTCTTCCGGAAACGGAAAAGCGGAAGGTGGCGGTCCTGTCGGGTGGAGGCAGTGGACACGAGCCAGCCCATGCCGGCTATGTCGGTGCGGGCATGTTGACCGTGGCGGTGGCAGGCGATGTCTTCACTTCGCCCAGCACCGATGCGGTTCTTGCCGGTATCAAGGCTGCAGCCGGCCCCGCCGGCGCTCTGGTTATCGTCAAGAATTATACGGGCGACCGGCTGAATTTCGGATTGGCGGCCGAGCTGGCAAGGGCTGAAGGAATTCCGGTCGAGATCGTGGTCGTTGCCGATGATGTCGCGCTGAAGGACACGGTTCCCGCCGATCGCCGCCGGGGTATTGCAGGTACAGTGCTTGTTCACAAGGTCGCGGGCGCGGCCGCGGAGCAGGGACTTCCCCTTCAGGCGGTGGCCCGGATCGCGCGGGAAGCCGCAGAAAAATTGTCCTCCATGGGAGTATCGCTGGGCTCCTGCACCCTCCCTGCTGTCGGCAGGCCGGGCTTCGTCCTTGGCGAAGCTGAAATCGAGGTCGGGCTCGGAATCCATGGCGAGCAGGGCGTGCGGCGGATGCCTGTCGCATCGGCGGACGAACTGGTGAAGCTGGTCCTCGAAACGATCGAAGCCGATGGCAGGCTGAAGAGCGGAGACCGGGTGACGCTTCTGGTCAACGGACTGGGATCAACGCCGCCGATGGAGCTTGCGATCGTGGCGCGATCAGCGGTCGCACGCCTGGAGGCGAAGGGCGTCGTGGTCGAGCGGGCCTGGGCAGGCACCTTCCTCTCCGCTCTCGACATGCCGGGCTTTTCCCTGTCGGTCATGCATGTGGACGATGCAACGCTGAGCCTCATGGATGCGCCAACCGATGCCGGTGCATGGCCGCGCGGCGGTGCGGTGAACCGCACGCGGGTCCTGCCTTCGGCAGGCGTCGAGAAGAGCGCGACTGCGGAAAACACGATAACGGCAGCCGGTGAGCGATTGCGTGCCGCCGCAGAATTGGTTGCCGGAGCCCTGATCGCCGCGGAGCCCAAGTTGACGCAGCTGGACAGTGTTACGGGCGACGGTGACCTCGGAACAAGCATGGTGCGGGGCGCCGAAGCAATCCTGGCGCTGCCCATGGAGAGCTTCGCAGATGTCTCCGGAGGATTGATGGCGATGGCAAACGCGATGCGCAAGGCAATCGGCGGAAGCTCTGGCCCCTTTTACGCCACGGGCCTGATGCGCGCCTCGCGCCATCTTGCCGGCATCGAAAAGCCGACGGCCCAGCAGATGGCGGAAGCATTCGTTGCCGCCGTTGCCGCGGTGTCTGAACTCGGTGGTGCGAGGCCGGGGGACCGCACGATGATAGATGCGCTTCATCCGGCGGCAGAAACCTTCCGGGATAAACTCGCAGGTGGAGCTTCGGCCGCGGAAGCCTGGCGATCCGCGGTGGCGGCAGGCGTTGCCGGCGCCGAGGCGACGGCCTCCATGAAGCCGCGGCTCGGGCGCGCGAGCTATCTTGGCGAGCGGGCTGTCGGACATCTCGATGCGGGAGCGGTCGCCGTCAGTATCTGGCTTGAAGCAATCAGGAACGATGAGCGCTGATGAGAGTGGGCCGGAACAGGTATGCCGTCGGCCGGACGCCCGTGAATATCTTGCGCCGGCTCCACCGGCCTTAAAGCTCAGATACGCCGCGCCTTGATCGTGTTCATGACGAAGCTGGTCTCGATGGTGTCGACGCATTTCAGCTTGGCAATCTTGTCCTTGATGAAGCGCTCGTAATCCTCCAGCCCACCGCACATGACCTTGAGCATGTAATCCCTCGGACCCGTGACGAGATGACATTCGAGAACCTCGTCCCAGTCAAGAACGGCCGCCTCGAACATGCGGATTTCGTCATCGTGCTGACGGCTGAGGCGGATGGAGGCAAGGGCAGTCATCGTCCACCCCTCGATTGCCGGATCGATGATGGCGGAATATCCTTTGATCGCGCCTATCTCTTCCAGGCGTCGAAGCCGTCGCAGGCACGCCGATGCCGACAGTCCGACCCGCTCGGCAAGTTCGTTGTTCGTGATCCGCGCATCGGCAGACAGTTCCTTGAGTATCCTGCTGTCGATTGGGTCTGCAATTTTCTTCGACATAAATGACCATTCTCCGCAATATATTGCTTCATGAGACAGTCGGACGCTTCAGAATGCAAGATATTTTGGTTTCACTGCGTGTAATCTGCAGGTAATTCAACGCCAGCTGAGGGATCATCGGAAATGACCGCGCCGCATCCATCCAAAACCCATATCGGCAACCACGCTCTCCATCCTGAAACCCAGATGCTCAATTATGGGTATGATCCGGAATTGTCGGAGGGCGCCGTAAAGCCTCCCGTGTTCCTGACATCGACCTTCGTCTTCAAATCGGCAGAAGACGGGCGCGACTTCTTCGACTACGTCTCCGGGCGCAAGGAGCCGCCGGAGGGCAGGGGCGCAGGCCTCGTCTATTCGCGTTTCAACCATCCGAACAGCGAGATTGTCGAGGATCGTCTTGCCGTTTACGAACGGACGGAGAGCTGCGCGCTCTTCTCCTCCGGCATGTCCGCCATTTCGACGACGCTTTTCGCCTTCGTCCGGCCGGGCGACACCGTGCTCCACTCCCAGCCCCTGTATGGCGGCACGGAGACGCTGCTGGCGAAGACCTTCCATAATTTCGGCGTCTCGGCAGTGGGTTTCGCCGACGGTGTCAGCGAGACCTCGGTGATATCAGCTGCAGAGGAGGCGATGGCGAAAGGCAGGGTGTCTGTCATCCTCATCGAGACCCCGGCCAATCCGACAAACAGCATTGTCGACGTCGCGATGATAGGCCGGGTTGCCGATGTTATCGGCGAAAAGCAGGGGCACAGGCCGATCATCGCCTGCGACAATACGCTTCTTGGGCCCGTATTCCAGCGGCCCATCGAGCATGGCGCCGATATCTCGCTCTATTCACTGACGAAGTACGTTGGCGGGCATTCCGACCTCATTGCCGGGGCGGCGCTCGGCCGGAAGAATGTCATGAAGCAGGTGAAGGCATTGCGTGGGGCAATCGGCACGCAGCTCGATCCGCATTCATGCTGGATGCTCGGACGTTCCCTTGAGACGCTGCAAATCCGGATGGAGCGGGCGAACAGCAACGCCAAGGTCGTGGCGGAATTCCTGAACGCGCATCCCAAGGTCGAAAAAATCCATTACCTGCCGTTCAGCGATCCGGCATCCGCGGTTGGCAAGGTGTTTGCCACACAATGCTCCGGCGCGGGATCGACCTTCTCGTTCGACATCGTCGGCGGGCAGGCTGCCTCTTTCAAATTCCTGAATGCGCTCAACATATTCAAACTTGCGGTAAGCCTCGGGGGTACGGAGTCTCTTGCTTCTCACCCCGCGACGATGACGCATTCGGGTGTTCCTGCCGATGTCCGCCAGCGCATCGGTGTGCTGGATTCCACGATCCGGCTGTCAATCGGCATCGAACATCCCGACGATCTTGTCGCAGACCTGACCCTCGCCCTGGATCAGGCCTGACGACAGGTAGCTGACAATCTGTAACCGAGCGCGCCAGCGGCTATAAAGGTTGTCCTGTGCAGGTGGATCGATGTATCTGGGGGGAACTTCACTTGAACCTGCAGGCACATGGAAACGTCGCTTTATCTGCCCATCAAGGGCTTTCTCGAAAAGGCGGGCTACGCCGTCAAGGGCGAGGTTGGCGGTTGCGACCTCGTCGGCTTGAGCGATGACGATCCGCCTGTTGTCGTGATTTGCGAGCTGAAACTGAGCTTCAATCTGGAACTCATCTTGCAGGCTGTCGATCGCGCAGCCATTGCGGACGAGGTCTGGATCGCGGCTCGGGTTTCAGCCAGGGGCAAAGGCCGCGAGGCCGACAGACGTTACCGCGATCTTTGCCGCAGGCTCGGGATCGGCATGCTCGGCATCTCCGATACCGGTGAGGTCAGCGTGATCGTTGGTTCCATATCACCGATGCCGCGAACCAATCCGAAACGGCGGTCGCGGCTGATGCGCGAACACCAGAGGCGACGCGGCGATCCGACGGCAGGTGGCAGCACGCGCGCACCGATCATGACCGCGTACCGCCAGCAGGCGCTCGGCTGTGCCCTGGCGCTGGCATCAGGGCCGATGCGGGTGCGTGAAGTCAGATCCAGCGTACCTGATGCCGGGAAGATCCTGCTTTCGAATGTTTACGGCTGGTTCGAACGGCAGGACCGAGGAGTCTATGGTTTGACCCAGGCCGGCCGTGAAGCATTACAGCGATGGCCGCAGCAGGATACGCGGGCAACTGACACTGTTACCGGCTGATTTTTTTCAGCAATGGAGGCTCGCGCCGCCACAAGATGCGACCGGCCACACGGCCGGCTCCACATCACTGCTTTGCTGCGATTGCTTCCTTTACCGCCAGCTCCGCCATGGCCAGTGCAGCATCGCGGGTTTTGGCCGCAGCCACAAACCGGCCGTTATGGCAGAAGGTCGCGCCTTCGACGCCACAAACCGCTTCGAGATCTTTGTCCGTCAGGCCGGCCCAAGCTGCCGGCAGGTCGGCACGCAGCTCAAAGCCCTCATCCGCGCGGCGGATACCGGTCAGACACCAGTCGTTGTTGCGCGGGTGAACGACAAAGAGCAGATGGTCGGCGCCTGCCTTCATGATGGCGGGTCGAAACGGCATTCCTACCGGCAGTTCCAGAATATGTCCCTCACCGGCATCCACGATAGCCCGGTTCACAAGCGCTTCGGCCCGCAATTTTGCAGCGCTGTTGGCAATCTTTGCCTCCACGAAGCTGCGGGCAACGGCCAGCGCCGCGTGGAAACTGCGATTATCCGCTTCGGGATCGGTCTCGTCAAAAACAGGTTTCAGAGTTTCCAGCAGGACGGGCAGGGTCAGCCCAGCGAGCGGTCCGGCGATGGAGGGGCTGAGCGCACCATTGTCGACCAGATCGACCGGCAGCACGAAGCTGGTATCGAAAGAGGTGTGAATGGCTTCGATATGGTCTTCAGGAACGCCGGAGGCGGCAAGATAGTCGCGGCCGAAATGCTTCCAGATCAGGCCGAACGAGCTATAGGGCTGACCGTCGTCCCGTAGTGGCGCGCCGCGCTGGTGGTGATCAAATATTCCCTCCGATGGGTCATAAGCGCCGCCGACGTCGTAGATGATGCGGTTCGCGCCGGGCGTAATCCATTCGGACGCCCTGCTGCGGATGAGGCGGGCCTGCGGGAAAAGCCGGGTGAGCACGACGCTGGATAGGAGTTCGTCGGCGTGGAAGCCACCGGAATGGGTGACGAGGAAGTCCGGGATCATGTCAGGATGCGCCTTGTTGCTTGCGGAATATCCGCCTGAGATTGAGGCACCTGATATCCTTTGCCGGACGCTATCTCAACCCGCCATTCGTCACAGGGATCAAAAGCAATGCCATGCCGGACGACGTCGGTGGATCGAACCAGCCGACGTCGTCAGCGCTGTCAGTCTCTGTGAGTATATCCCGGGCGCATCGTCCAATTATTCTGCGGCGACTGTTACTCTTTCAAACCGTGCTTTAACAAGCAAAGCAGCTTCTGCGATTGCCTGATTTACCCGCGCGTTTATGGCAGGCGAAAGCTCGCCTTCTATGAAGTCCCGGCCAGAGGTGTAGATTGCGGTCGGTGCCACGAAGGCTTCGAAAAATGCAAATAGCGGTCTGAGCTGATGCTCCACCACAAGTGAATGCCGGTCTCCGCCGCCTGTCGCCGTCAGGATGACGGGCTTGCCTCTGAGGTCGGCGGGGTCGAGAAGATCGATGACGTGTTTAAAGAGGCCGGTATAGCTGCCCTTGTAGGTCGGTGAGCCGATCACCAGAGCTTCGGCATCGATGATTGTCTGGACAATCCGCCGCGCGTTACCATCGAGATCCGCCACGGATCGTGCCGAGCTCAATGATGCCCCGAGATCCTCGATGTCGAAAACCTGATGCTGCAGGCCCAGTTGCCCGGCCAGCGCTTCGCTGACGTTTTCGACAAAGCGCTTCGTGCTGGATGGGCGCGATGTGTTGCCGGAGAAGCCGACGATCAGATTGTTGCTCATTGACGTTCTTTCGAGTGATCTTGGGGAAGGGCGGTTTGCGCCAACGCGTCTTAAGCCGTCTTCAGGATTGAAAGGCCGGCTGGATGTGTCGATCGGTCATTCTCGCCGGTTTTCCAACGATCAAAGGCGGCACGTCCGAGAATGGCGACGGACGTATCTTCCTGGGGTGCATGGACGAGAACTGACTGGATATCGCGGAAATGCCGCTCCAGACCAAGATCGGCGTTGAGGCCGGGATTGCCGATGCCACGAACAGCCAGTTGCACAGCTTCGCGGATCTGCCTGCCGGCGAGGAGCCGGGCCCTTATCAGGTGTTCGGCATCGCCAATATGGCCTGTGAGCGCGCCGAAGATGATCTGCCGGGCGCCGGAGACCAGAAGGTCGATCTCACCCGAAAGCGTGACAAAGCGTTCTGTCCGCGCAATGGGATGGCCCAGATTGGCGGGCACACGTTCATGCGCGAAGCGGATGAAGGCTTCCTGAGCCGCTTCGGCTGCGCCGAGATAGATTGCGGTCAGCGCAAGCGTCATTGCCGCATGGCTGCGATTATCCTGCTGGGCAACGGAGGGATCAACGAGTTCCAGCACATTTTCTGCCGGGATTTCAACCTCGGTATATTCGACATCGTGCGAACCTGTCGCCCGCATTCCGAGGCTCTTCCAGTTCTCGATAATCCTGATGCCGGGCAGGCCGTTAGGCACGACAAACGTGCCGACCCGCGCCTGAGCCTCGTCGGTGTGCGCCCAGACGAGAAAATGGGTGAGGCCGTGCGCGCCCGTCACGAAGCGCTTGCGGCCCGTGATCGACCAGCCATTTGCCGTCCGGCGCGCACGCGTGGCCGGCAATCCGCCGCGCGCCGGCGAGCCCAGTTCCGGCTCCACACGGGCGGCGTTCAGCAGCAGTGGCCCATCTTTGGCTTTGGAAAGAAGGTCCCTGTAAAGACCGTCGGGCCAATGATCCTTCGTCGCCTGTCCCAGGTGGGTGAAGATCGTCATTGCGCTGATGAGCGCCACGGAGGGATCGCCGCGCCCAAGGGCCGCCAGAATATGGGCCGCGGTGCTCAAGGTTCCTCCCGGGCCGCTGTAACGCGTGGCCACGGTGCTCTCCAGAAGTCCGGCTTGATGAACGGCGCGAATGCTGGTCCAGGGAAACTGACCGGTCTGATCCGCATCCGGTGCGGCTTCGGAAAGGGCGCGCACAGCGGCGTCAAGTGCGGTGGGATCGTAAGACATGCGGATAACGGCTTTCTGGAAGTCGAGAGGCGGGATCATCCGTTGCGGGCATGGATGATCCCGGTCTTGGAGGAAGAGGTGGACAGGTCCGACGGCCTGGCCGGACTGCCGTGATCAGGCGGCTGCCTTCTTCTTTGCCTCTTCACGTTCGCGAATACCCTCGCGGACGAGAGGCAGGATGTATCGTCCATAGTCGACGGCATCATTGTAATTGTCATATCCACGGATCGAAATCAGATCGGCGCCGAGATCAATATAGTCGAGAATGGAGTCGGCGATTGTGCGCGGCGATCCGACCAGAGCGGTTGTCGCGCCGCTTGCATTGGTCGCGGTGACGGTCGGATACCAGAGCGCGCGGTCATGGACATCGCCGCGTTTGGCGATATCGAGCAGGCGCTGGGAGCCGATATTGGCGGGGGGTGTTGCGTTGACCGGCGCGCGCGAAAGGCCCCTCTGACGGTTCTCGTTCAGACGGTCGAGAACCCTGTGCGCCTTATCCCAGGCCAGTTCGTCTGTTTCAGCCACGATTGGCCGGAAGGTAACCCATATGCGCGGGCGATCGGTTCGGCCTGCTTTTGCGGCTTCGGCGTAGATGCGGTCAATCTGCTGCTTGGTTTCAGCCAGCGGCTCGCCCCAGAGCCCGAAAATGTCGCACAGCGAGCCACCGATACGATAGGCGGCATCCGACGAACCGCCGAGCGAAATCGGGATAAGACCGTTGGTGGGACGCACGGCGCTGCGAAACTGCTTGAACTGGTAATATTTGCCGTCGAAATCGAAGGGCTCGGTTGAACTCCAGGCAAGGCGGAGAATGCGGATATATTCTTCCTGGCGTTCGTAACGCTCTTCCTTGTTGAGGAAATCTCCTTCGCGCGCCTGCTCCTCATCGCTTCCGCCTGCGATGAAGTGGACGACGACGCGACCGCCGCTCAACTGGTCGAGCGTGGCGAGGGACTTGGCCGCAACCGTCGGATAAACGGTGTTGGGCCGGAGCGCGACGATGATCTTGATGTTCTTCGTATGCGCGAGCACGGTGGCGCCCAGCGTGAAGGGATCGAACGAAGAGGAGGAATAGGGAATGAGCGTGTAGTTGAACCCATAGTCGTCCAGTGCACGCGCATAACGTTCCAGGAACAGCGGATCGACCGGAGCATCAGGGATGGGGTTCAGATCATTGGACTCGTTGGGAAAGCTGACGCTGATGAATTCCGCAGCCATGGGAGCTCCTTGGTGTTTCTGAGTGTCGGGTAAAAGCTAAAGCCGGCGTGGCATATGAGGAAGACAGGTCTTTCTATTTCTATGGAATATGTAGAAAATATTGCCTGACTATCCTGATGGTCTAGAACCTTAGATTGCCGCCCGTTCCGGCCCTTCGTGATCGGGAGCAGGTTTCCACCCCAGAGATGGAGCAACTGTCGTCGCAAGATCGGTGAGCAGTCGTATGTTTTCGGACAGTCCGAAAGCGGGAGGCAAAAAAAGAACGAGCTCATCTGCGGCCGCCAGTCCCGGATCGCTCAAAACCGCCTCTATGACTTCTTCCGGTGTACCTTGAAAGACCGGGGAAATCTGCGCGCCAACAGGCGGGCCGGCAGGGGCCAGCGCACCCTTCGGGCGTGAGGCGGCAATTCCCACCGTGCGACGCTCAAGGTCGTAAGCCGCGTATTTCTCACGCAGTTCCGGGGTGGTGCCCACGAGAATGGAAGCGGCAACAGCGACCGGGGGTGGCATCGTCTTCCAGATGCGGAGCCAGTGGGTGCGATAGGCATCAATGATCCGCGCCTGATATTGACCGAAAGTCTCGCCTTTTTCCTGATCGTGAAGGACGGTCCCGGAAATCAGGCCGATCCCAAGTTCGGCGGCCTGTATTGCTGAATCGAGGCTGGCGGAGCCTTGTCGGATACGGCTGCGCAAGGTTGGGCTATGAGGGGTCACCCGCAACTCGGCTCCCGGAGGTGCACCAATGTCCCGCTCGGTAACAGTGTGCAAAACATCACCGGCAATGGCGGCGAGGAAACGCGACTGGCGTCGCTTTGCCTCTGTGCGGGCATCGGTATCGACGGTTCCGAAAACGGCATCGAACGCGCCGTTGGTCCCGGTCGAAATGGCAAGTTCAAGCCGACCGTCGATCAAGAGGTCGGTTGTTCCCGCCGCCTCAGCCAGAAGGATGGGGTCCTGATAACGCATCGGGATGACGGCGGAACCAAGTGTGATGTGCCGCGTATGCTGGCCGACTGCCGCAAAGAAGGGTAACGGGGAAGAAAGATAGTGGTCGAAGTGACGCTGATAGGCCCAGCCTGACTGATAACCCAGCCTTTCCGCCTGCCTGAACAGCTCTATGCCCTGTCGCAGCCCCTGTGCCGGACCGTCATCGTCGTTGAACGACACGCGCGTATTGAAACCCAGCCGCTGTTTCGGCCGAAACAACGCGGGAAGGTCGCGGGAAGCTGCTGCAATATTCATGCGAGTTGCTCCTTCCGCAGAGCGCGCTGGACAGCGGGAGCGCGAACCGTTCCGGCAATGCCCGACGGGATGGAGTTCAGCAGCGACGCGGTATATTCGTGTCTCGGATTGGCGAATATCTCGGTGACGGCTCCATGTTCGACAATGCGTCCCCGCTGCATCACCGAAACGCTGTGCGCAAGTTGCCGGACGAGGGCGAGGTCGTGCGAAACGAAAACATAGGTCAGGCCGAGCTTCGCCTGTAGCGACAGCAGAACCTCGACGATATCCGCCTGAACGCTGACATCGAGTGCGGATGTGGGTTCGTCCAGCACGATCACATCCGGTTTGAGGACCAGCGAACGGGCGATTGCCACACGCTGACGCTGCCCGCCGGACAGGGCCGACGGTTTACGCTCCAGGAGGTGCTCGCTCAAGCCGACATTCGCGAGAGCTTCCTGTACGCGTTCGGATCGCTCTTTCGGCGTCCCGATCTCGAAGCGGTCGAGTGGTTCACGAACAAGCTGCCCCACCTTCCACGTCGGGTCGAGGGACGTAAACGGGTTCTGGTAAACCAGTTGAAGATGCCGCCATACGGACCGCAGCGAAGCGCGGTTTTTGTTCGTGACGGTCTCGTTGGCAACCGTAATCGTGCCGCTTTCCGGCTCTTCGAGCCCCAGCAGCAGGCGGATCGTCGTCGTCTTGCCGGAACCGGATTCGCCGACGAGAGCATGGGTCGTACCTGCCGGAACCGAAAACGAAATATCGTCCACCGCAGTCAGGGTTTTGCCATCGACAGTGAAGCGTTTGGTGACGCCGCTGACGGCGATCTTTGGCGATTTGTCGCCATCAAGGAGGCTGAACCCCGGATCGCGGAATTTGGCATAGCGCTCCGGGTTGAGCGCAGGGACGTCGCCATGGAGTTTTTTGGCATAGGGTGAGGAAGGGGAGGAAAAAACCGCGGACGTCCTGCCTTTCTCCTGCACGACGCCGTTCTTCAGCACGACGAGATTATCCGCCCTTTCGGCCGCTATTGCGAGATCGTGGGTAATAAGAAGGAGGCTGATGTTCAGCTCATCCCGAAGACGGGAGAGGAGATCGAGGATGCGCTTCTGGATCGTTACGTCGAGTGCCGAGGTCGGTTCGTCCGCCACCAGCAGTGCAGGGCGCGGCAATATTGCCAGAGCGATCAGCACGCGCTGCAGCATCCCTCCGGACAACTGGTGCGGATAGGAATCGTAAACCCGTTGCGGATTGTCGAGACCCACCTTGGCGAAGGTTTCGAGAATAAGTGTCCTGCGGATCGCTGGATTGGGCTCTTCCGTCAGCGCTGCCGCTTCCAGCGCCTGGGAGCCGATTGTTCTCACAGGATTGAGAGAGTTGCCGGGATCCTGCGGCACGAAGCCGATTTCACGGCCGCGAAACGGCCTGAAGCGGCGTTCCGGCAATGCGAGAATATTCTGCCTGTCGAAAACGACCTGGCCCGTGGCGTTTGCACCGGTGGGGAGAAGCCTCAGCACGGCTTTCGTGATGGTCGATTTTCCAGAACCGGATTCTCCGATGAGGGCAAGGCTTTCGCCACGTCCGATTTCGAAGCCGACATTATGGACGACCTCCTGCCGTCCGTAGGACACGGCAAGATTTTCGACCTTGAGGAGGGGTATCGCGTGTTGTGGAGACGCTGCCACGATCTCGGGAAGGATTGGCGCTGTTTTCAGTGCGATTTGCGAAGCCATCGGCTGATCCTGTTGACAGAGAGGACGGTCACGATCGTAACGAACGCGGGCGCATAAACGAGCCAGGGCCATTTGAGGTAGTCCTTGCCGATTGAAATCAGCAGGCCCCAGTCGGAAGAAGGCGGAGGGTCGCCGTAGCCGAGGAAGGCGAGGCTGGCGATCACCAGAATGGACTCGCCGAATTGCAGCACGGCAAGCGGCAGCATCGAGCGGGATGCGTTTGGAAGGACGTGTCTGAGAACGATGTAGCCGCGCGAGCCACCCGAGAGAAAAGATGCCTCCACGAAGGTCGCTTGACGTGTCTTGATAACCTCGGAGCGCGCCACGCGGGCGAAGAAGGCGATGGCCGATATGCCTGTCGCAATCGCCGCATTGATCGTTTCGAAGCCGATGGCCGTGACGATGATGACCGCGAGCAGGAACTTCGGGATGGAGAGCAGCACGTCGACAAAACGCGCAAAGACGATATCCACCCAGCCGCCGAAAAATCCGGCGAGCAAACCGATCACACCACCGATGAAGACGCCGATGACGACAGCGACCAAAGCGCTCGATACGGATGAAGCCGTGCCATAAACGACCCGTGTATAGAGATCGCGCCCGAGATGATCCGTGCCGAACCAGTGCGCAAAACTGGGCGCAAGAAGCTTGTCGGCCGGGACACCGTTGATCGGGCTCTGGCTGGTGAACAGTTGCGGCGCAATCGACCAGGCGACGACGATTGCGATGACGAGGAGGGAAATGGCAACCGTTGAAGTAATGTTGAGAGCTCTCAGCTTCTCGAACGGGTTGCTGCCGGAAACCGGGCTGGAGATAAGGCTCATGGTTTGGCCCCCGTTTCAAGGCCAAGCGGCGTGTCGTCGATGGTTGCCAGACGACGTTTCCGGCCAACGATAATTTTCACCCGTGGATCGAGCAGCGGATAGAGAAGATCGGCGATGAGGTTGACGACGACGAACACCACGGCTCCAAGCGAGACGATGGCCTGCAGGACGGGCAGGTCCTGCGTGCTGACGGAGCGCTGGACGAGACTGCCGATACCGGTACGGCCGAACACGGTTTCCGTGATCAGCGAGTTGCCCAGAAGCTCGCCCACGGTAAGGGCGATAACGGTCACCACCGGTAGCGAAGCGGGCTTGAGCAGATGTGTAGTGAAAAGTCGTTTCGGCCCGATGCCGCGGCTGCGGGCAACCGCCGCGTAATCCTGTTCCGCTTCATGATCGAGATTGGCGATCAGCACTTCCGCGATCTGCGCGGAAAACGGTATGCCGATGGTGATCGCCGCAAACAGCGTCGCCCAGAAGCTGTCGGATTCGATGACCCGGAACAGCCTGAGCTGAAACCCGAAAAGGTGGATCAGAAACAGGCCGATGACGAAATTGGGCGTCGACAGGAACAGCGACGGGAAGGCCCGCAGCAGCCCCTGCCCATATCGTTTCGGCACGACCTGTGTGCCATAGGCAACGGCGAATGCGAGGATCAACGCAACCGTGAGCCCGGCGGAGGCCAGAACCAGCGTCGATGGCAGCACCTCGGCGATCAGGGTCGCGACGGGTCGATTGGAGCGCATGGAGATGCCGAGATCGCCCGTCAGGAATGCCGACAGGGAGTGCCAGAGCTGCACGATGATCGGCCTGTCCAGCCCCTGTGCAGCAATGATTTCGGCGATTTCTTGCTCGGTGAAACCGTTCTGCGGGTTGCGCAGAACGCTGGTGATCGGGTCGCCAGGCAGGACGCTGACGACTACGAAGGTGAAGACATAGGCCAGAAGGATGACGACGATCGCCTGGCCGAGCCGCTTTGCGGCGTAGGTTAGGTAGGCATTGCTCATGCCGTCACCTCCTTGACGTTACTTGGTGGGCGCTGGCCTCATTCGGCAATGAACGCTGTGTAGTAGCTGGCGTAAGCGACGCCGTTATAGACTTCGCCCTTCAGCTTCGGCGATTGCACGTAAATGCGCTGGACGATTTGGGTGCGTGGTATGAAATAGCCCTGTTCCAGCACGTATTTTTGCAGGCCGTCCAGAAGAGGCTTTCGTTCCTCGACCGAACCCGCGCCGGCGATTTTGTCACGCAGGTCGTTGAGCTTTGCATCACGCTCATCCAGCGCGAACCAGTTCTCGCCATTGTTGGCGTTGGTCAGGATGCTGGCGACCGTGCCGGCATCGATGAAGCTGCGTGTGACTTCATATGCGGGAACTGCGGCGCCGCCGAATTTGACCTTCTCGCCATAGGTCACGACATCATAAGCCCTGATGTTGACCTTCCATCCGAGCCTGCCAAGCTGCTGGGCAATCAGCTCATCGACGGATTTCGAAGTTGCCAGATAGGGATTGGAATGGATCGTCAATTCCAGCGGCTTGCCGTCTTTCACCCGAACGCCGTCCGCGCCCTTGGCCCATCCGGCTTCGTCCAGAAGCTTCTCCGCCCTGTCCGGATTGTAGGCGAGGAGATCGCTGTGATCGGTCGCGCCGGGGACGTTGCTCTGGATGAACGACGTCGCAAGCTTCCAGTCCTGCGTATAGACGGTGTCGATGATTTCCTGGCGATTGATGCCTGCCTGGAGTGCCTGACGCACCTTCGCATCATCATAGGGTTGAAGCTTGGTGTTGACCGCCCAGCCGTTGACGAAGCCGAGATAACGCGGCGTCGCGACGGTAAAGCCTTCTTCCTTGAGCGATTTCAGCTCCTGGGGCGAGGCGTTATAGGCGACGTCCGCCTGACCGGACTGAACCGAAGCGACGCGAAGGGATGGTTCCGACACCAGCTTGTAGGTGATGGTATCGAGATAGGCGGGTCCGGTATGGCCGACTGCGGCGGGCCCCCAATTATAGTCCTTGCGCTTGACGAGAGTGACATGGTCACCCTCTTTCCAGGACTCCACCACATAAGGTCCGCTACCGGCGGTCTTGCTGAGGTCTGCCTGCTGGCTGGCTGGCTGGGCGATGCTTTTGGGGGAGACCAGGATGGAACCGTGATAGCCAAGGGTCGGAATGAAACCGAGCGTCGGCTTCTTGAAGAACACCTTGACCGTCGTGGCATCGACCGCTTCCGCGCGATCATAGGTCTTGGGGAAAAGGCCGATCGGGTTGATCCCCTCGTTCTTGCGGCCGGCATACCAGATGTCGAGATTGGCGACGACGGCCTTCGCATCAAGCGGTTCGCCGTCGGAGAAAGTCACGCCGCTTTTGAGGTGCAGGGTGAATTCCGTTGCGGTGTCGTTCTGCTCCCAGCGTTCGGCAAGCCAGGGGCTGACCTTGCCTTCGGCATCGACGTAAAGCAGCTTATCCGTAACATGACCCCAGATGTGGCCCTGGAAACTGGAGATGGCGCTGTTGTTGGGGATCCACGTGTCGCCCAGTGAATCGATCAGAAACGTGATGTCACCGCCATCGCGCGGCGTATCCGCCGCCACTGCGCTTAGAGGTGCCACTGTCGATAAAAACAGCGAGGCCGAGGCCGCCAAGGAGGCTGTGAAAAGCAGCCGGCGACGCGACAGGGAGAATGAGAAAGAACGTTTTGTCATGGTATGATCCTGATAAATTCAAAGTTTTTTTCGTTGCAATTTCTGCATCTCCTGCGGACGGACTACTGCTGCTGCCATCGGTACAACGCACGTCAAACCGTTGCCGCACCGGCTTTTCAGCCGGGCGGGAGAATGCTGGAGTTCATTGATGATCGGGTTGGGCGTCGCGGGGTTAGCGAGCGGCTTCTGGAAGCCTGCTTGGCTGAGGAGCGCGCCCGCTTCTACATATTCCAGTCATGACGCGGTCCCTCGTTGCGGTGTTCATCTTGCCCATAACCTAGCAGTCAGGCGTGAGGGAGAAAGACTGGTTGTTCTTTTTCTATCGATTTAGTGAATTATTTTATCGCCATTTTGCCGACAGTTTGGATTGGTGTTTCAGACGCCCTTAAATTGCCGTCTCACGCCGGTGATTGAGGATGGCCCGGCGCCGAAGATGCCGTGTCACGCAGGGCAAATGTCATGGCTTCGAAAATCCTGACCGGCGGCAAATCACCGGTAAAAAGCTCAATCTCCACCCTGGCGATCTGGCCGGTCGAACCCTGAGACAGTTTCGAAGTGCCGATGTCGCGGGTCAGGATATTGGGGTTGCCATGGATGCAGATGGCATTGTCGTCAGCGGAATCCTGCGGCTCGAACCATGCGCCGGTGGCAAGCTGCATCACCCCCCGGCATGACGTCCTCACTGACGATGGCGCCAGCGAGGCAGCTGCCGCGCGCATTAAAAAGCCTGACGACGTCGCCGTCAGATATTCCGCGGGCCGCGGCATCGGCCGGATGGATGCGGACAGGCTCCCGATCCCTGATCTTGGTCGAACGGCTGAAATCGCCATAGTCCAGCTGGCTGTGCAGACGTTGATATGGCTGATTGCAGACGAGGTACAGGGGATGCAGGCGGGCGTCATCGGGCGTCTCCATTCTTGGGGGATACCAGCGCGGATGACCTTTGCAGTCCTCATAACCGAAACCCTCGACCGTTTCGGAATAGATCTCGATTTTTCCTGAGGGTGTCGGCAGCGGCTTCGTCCCGGGACCCTCAAGGAAAGCGCGCGCCGGGCCACCATCGTCGGGTTTAACCGGAAGAAGCAGTTCCCCCCGCTCCCAGAAGGTTTCAAAATCGGGCGCGTCGTGGCCGCCCGCCGCAAGCGCCTGACGGGTCGTTTCGTACAGGAAGGCGAGCCATTCTCTGCTGTTGCGGTTTTCGGTAAAGGCATCGGACCTGCCAAGTTCCCGCGCAATCCCGGCGAATATCTCATAATCGTCGCGTGCTTCGCCGACAGGGGCGATCAGGCGCTTCATGGCGATCATCAGGGGATCGCGATCGGCGGCGCCGATGTCGTCACGCTCAAGCGTGGTCGTGGCGGGCAGCACGATATCGGCATGTCGCGCGGTCGAGGTCCAGGCCGACTCGTGGACGATGATCGTTTCGGGACGCCGGAAAGCGGCCCGCAACCGGTTGATATCCTGATGATGGTGAAATGGATTGCCACCCGCCCAATAGACAAGCCGGATATCGGGATAGCGGAGTGCGTTTCCATTGTAATGAAACTCGGTGCCGGGATTGAGCAGCATATCGGCGATGCGCGCACAGGGAATATAGTCCGGCACGGGATTTTTGAATTGCTGCAGCGTTGGCAAGGGAACGGCGAGCAGGCTCTTGCCGATATTGCCCAACGCGCCGATGGAATAGGAAAATCCGCCGCCGTCCAGTCCGATCTGGCCGAGCATGGCGGCAAGGACAATGCCCATCCACACCGGCTGTTCGCCATAATCGGCCCGTTGCAGTGAATGGCTGACCGTGATCAGGGTTCTGGAACCGGCCATCTTCCGCGCCAGCTTGCGGATCGTCTCCGGGTCAATGTTGCAGATCGCGGCCGCCCATTCGGGGCTTTTATGCTGGCCGTCCTCCCTGCCAAGAAGATAGTTCTCGAACCGATCATATCCAGCCGTATAACGCTCCAGAAACGCCCGGTCGTGCAGTCCTTCCGTGACGAGGACATGAGCAAGCCCGAGCATCATCGCCACGTCCGTACCGGGAATAATGGGAAGCCACTCGGCATTCAAATCACCCGGAAAATCGTCTGCCAACGGGCTGATGAATATGAAATGCGCACCGCGAGCGCTCGCGCCGGCCAGTTTCTGCCGTACGGAATGCGTGCTGATCCCTCCACCGTGGACATCGGCGTTCTTGATCGCCATTCCACCGAAGGCGAGCACCAGCTCGCTGCTGCGTTCGATCGCGTCCCAGGTCACGCTCTTGCGGTCGAAGCTGTCATACGGTCCAAGCACATGGGGGATTATGACCATGGCAGCGCCGGAACTATACGTGTTGACGGACCGGACATATCCGCCAAGGACGTTCAAAAAGCGGTGAATCTGGCTTTGTGCGTGATGAAACCGGCCGGCACTCGACCAGCCATAGGAGCCGCCGAACACGGCGCTCGGGCCATGATCGTCATAGACCCGTTTCAGCTCATCCGCGACCAGCTTCGTCGCTTCGGCCCAGCTGACCTCGACGTAATCGTCAGCGCCGCGTCGCTGCGCGTGGCCGGTCTCGCGTTCAAGCCAGCCCCGCCGGACGGCAGGCCGTTTGATGCGAACGGGGCTGTCGGCAATCGCTGGAAGATTGCCCAGAAGCGGTGATGGATGCGGGTCACCGGGGTGGGGCTCTATCTCCAGTCGCCCATTTGCAAAGCGTCCGGAGAATGCACCCCAGTGGGAACTGTGAGTCTTGAAGGAATTCATCGCATGGCCTCACGATCATGGATTGCAACGTGGCAATTCTATTTCGGCAGGATTTTCCCCGGATTCATGATGCCGGCAGGGTCGACCGCATGTTTGATGAGCGCCATCAGATCAACCGCGTCGCCATGTTCCTCGCGCAGATAAGCGATTTTCCCGGTGCCGACGCCGTGTTCGCCGGTCGAGGTGCCGCCGACGGAGAGGGCATATTGCACCATCTTCTTGTTGATGGCCGCCACTTCGCCGAGCTCTTCCGCATTGTCGGGATCGACCGCAAAGACAACATGATAATTGCCGTCGCCGACATGGCCGAGGATAGCCGCCGGCACGCTGCAATCCTTCAGAAGTTCGCGGGTCTTTAATATGCAATTGCTGAGCTGTGAGACCGGGACACAGACATCCGATGACCAGCCTTTGGCCTTTGGCCTCTGCGATACGACGGCGTAAAACGCGTTATGTCTCGCTTTCCAGAGACGATTGCGTTCTTCGGGTGCATTGGCCCACTCGAAATCCTTGCCGCCATGTTCCTCCACGATGGCGGATACCATGTCGACCTGTTCCTGAACGCCGGCGGGTGAGCCATGAAACTCGAAAGCCAACGTGTCCTCGATCTTCAGGTCCAGCCCGGAATAGGCGTTGACGGCCCTGATCAGGCCACGGTCCATAAGCTCCATGCGGGCGACCGGGATGCCCAGCTGCACGACCTGAATGGCTGATGCCACCGCCTGTTCGACGCTCTCGAAAGAGCAGAGCGCCGCCGAGATGGTTTCCGGTATTCCGTAGAGACGAAGCGTTATTTCGGTGATGATCCCCAGCGTTCCTTCCGAGCCTACAAATAACCGCGTCAGATCATATCCGGCGGAAGATTTTCTGGCGCGACCGCCGGTTCTGATGATCTGACCGGTCGGCAGCACCACGGTCAGCCCGAGCACATTTTCCCGCATCGTTCCGTAGCGGACGGCATTGGTGCCCGAAGCGCGGGTTGCGGCCATGCCGCCAATCGAGGCGTTTGCGCCAGGGTCGATGGGAAAGAATAATCCCATGTCTCGCAGATATGTGTTCAACTGCTCCCGCGTGACGCCGGCCTCAACCGTGCAATCCAGATCTTCACTGCTGATACGGGTTATCGTCGACATGCGCGAAAGGTCGATCGAGACCCCGCCATTGACAGCCGTCAAATGCCCCTCGAGCGAAGTGCCGGCGCCGAAAGCGATGACGGGCACCCCTTCCGCTGCGCATAGCCGCACGATCTCGGATACTTCGGAGGTGGTTTCAGCGAAAGCGACCGCGTCGGGAAACACGGCTGCATGATGCGCTTCGCCGCGCCCATGCTGCTCGCGCAATGTCAGGGACGTTGAAAGACGCTCCCCGAGGAGGTCCCCCAGGGATTGGATGAGAGAAGGGGATAGTTCAGGCATAGGAAGATTCCGTGGGAGCCTGGCAGCGGAATGCCACGGCAGACTTACAAACGTTGAAGGCGAAGCGCGCGCCCGGCGGAACGCCAGACTGTCTCCGCCATCTGGCGGTGATATCAGGCGGCGAGCTTTTCGCCCCTGAGATGACGCTCTAGGAATGGAAGGCTATCCTGCCCCCAGTAGAGTTCATCCTGATAGCGATAGGTTGGCACGCCGAACACGCCGGCTGTCCTGGCGGCTTCGAAGCTGGCCTTTTGCAATGCCGCAACCGCATCGCTTTGGCCGTGGTTGTCGAGCGCTGCAGCATCAAAGCCTGCGGCTGTCGCAATGGCCCCTCGGACATCTGCGTTGCCGATGTCTTCACCACGAACCCAGAAGGCCTCCTGAAGCGCAGCTGCCAGCTTGAGCCAGTCATCGCCTGTCTCGATCGCCGCCGCGACTATCAGGCCGGCGGGTGCCGGATCCGAGAGAGCGGCGCGATTGTCGAAATTGAGCACTTTTCCGCGCAATGCCGCCCAGCGCTTCAGATCCCTGATCCAGTAGGCGCGTCTGGCCTCCGGGCGGTTTCGTGAATAAATGCCGCCGTTCTCCTCGATCAGCGGAATGACATGAGGGCGGATCGTGGCACCCTGTTCTTTCGCCAGCACAGCAAACGGTTCAAGACCGATGAAGGCCCAGGGGGAGCCGATGCTGAAAAAATAATCGATCGTCTTTGTCATTGTCTGCTGCTTTCAGTTGGGTTGATTGGTGGAGGCGGCGGCCGTGTCGAAGACGGAGAGAGCACAGTCTCGCGCAATCAGCACTGCTTTGGGATCGCGTCTGACGGCGACGGTTGCCAGTGCCCCTTCGTAGAGAAGCGACAGATGGGCAGAGGCAATCTCCACCGTGCTGCCGGCTCTTGCCAGGACAGCGGCAAACACGTCCCTGACCTTCGCCTTATGGGCACGCGCAACGACCACGACGCGTTCGGACTCGCCATGTTCCGCAACCGCAAGAGCGAAGGCGCAGCCGCGAAAATCCGGGCTATAGGCCTTTTCGTGGAGTTGCTCGAAGATCAACCGGATTTGCTCCTTCGGAGTCATGTCGGCATCCAGCACTTTATGGAGCGAATGGATTACCCGCTCGTGACGCGCCTCCAGATAGGCTGCAACGAGATGATCCTTCGACGGGAAATGCCGATAGAGCGTCGCCTTCGCCACATTCGCTTCTTCGATGATACGATCTATGCCGACAGCCCGGATGCCCTCGCGATAGAAGAGTGTGCCAGCGGCGGTGAGGATATGGTCTGATATGGCTTCTCGCATTATCGTTTCACACTGTCGTTTCAAAAGTCGCGCTGATACGGATTGCCGGTCATGAAGTGACGGCAGGACTGGCATGCGCCGCCCGGTCCGGGGCGGCGATGAGAGACGTGATCGCATCGAGCGGCAGCGGCTTTGAAAACCCGCCCTGATGTGCCAGCTTTCCGGCAAGCGTTTGCACGGCTTCGTTATAGGGCGTCGGAACGCCGTGAATCCGGCCCAGCAGAACGATTTCGCCGTTGAGGAAATCCACTTCGCTCGAGGCTCCGCGCCTGAAGCTCTGCCAGGTTGATTGCTGGCCCGGGTGAATTCCGCTGTTCGGCGCGACCCGCCAGTTTGAGATGTCGAGGCTTCGCTCGGAAGGCGAGGCAAGGGTGTAGCCTGCCGCTTCCAGCACATGGCGGGCCTCATCCACCAAAGCCGCGCTGATCCTGTCGTTCAGATCGGCCGGACCGTCGAACAGTTCCAGAGCATTGCGAACGTTGTGAAGGAGCTTTGCTGCTTTCCATCGGCGGATATCGTCGCTTGGCTCGGCAAGATATCCCGCCCTGTTCAGGTCTGCCGTGACCTGCGCGGTCACGTCATCCTGCCCGAGCGGAAAGCGCCCGACTGTCACGATGCCCAATTGCGGCTCGCCGCCAACCACCACCTTGCCGGTTTCGGTGAACCGCGCCGGGGTTAGAATGCTTGCGCCATAGACCCTGGAAAATGTTCTCAGGGCATTTGCTTCGGTCGCCAGTCCATTTTGAAAAGTTACGATCGGAAGATTTGCCGCCGCCGGTGTCGTTGTGTTCGAGATGCTTTGCCAGGACCAGAAGGCGAGCGCGCTGACGGCATCCTGCGCTTTCACGGTGAGCAGGAGGACATCATCCGGCGTCAATTCCGGAATATCTGTCAGGTCGAAAACCCTCAAATCGATCTGCCGCGTCTCCGAGGGGCGCTGAAAGGTGAGGCCATGCTGCCTGATATGGCTGATCTGGGCGCCCCGTCCGAAAAGCGCATAGTCAATGCCGGAAAGTGCGAACTGCGCTGCAAGGCTCGCGCCCACCGCACCGGCGCCGATGATAACGTAACGTGGCATCTGTCGTTTCTCGTCTTGTCTTTTTCGCGCTCCGGATTTCCCGGAGAGCTTGGCTGCTGATAGGTTCGGCGCTCTGTGCGGATAGCAATTGAGGATCGCGGTAACACACGGTTCAAAAGCACTCTGGGACAGATCGTAAAGCCTGCGAGCAGTTTGAAGGAAGACCGGTCATCCTATATCTACTAATTTTGTAGAAAATCAGTTCCCGAAATCGGCGATTTCGGGAGAGATTGCGTTGCCCCTGGCAGGCGGTCCGTTATCGCCGAGCCAGGGACGCGTCTGCGTTCGATGCGGGCAGCTACAACAGAGTTTATTTGATGCCGAAACCGAGACGGCGCAATGTCTGGCTCAGTTCCGCGCGGCCCTTAAGCGCGGCGGCGTTCTCGACACGCTGGGAAATGGGTGCTGTCCAGCCGCTTTGCGGCAGGCCCTGTTTTTCCTGAAACGTCTTCAAGACCGCGTCATAGGAATCAAGATCATCCCGTGCGGCCTCCGAATAGGTTTCATGAAACAGGATGGATGACTGGGGCAGGCGCGGTTTGACGTCGGTTTTCACGGCCGGGTCTGGATAACCCACGGTGAGGCCAAAGACGGCAATCGTCTCGGGAGGCAGGTTCAGTTCGCGGGATACGTCTTCCGGCCTGTTGCGAATGCCGCCAACGTAGCAAGAGCCGAGACCGAGTGAATCGATTGCGGCAACCGCGTTCTGCGCGGCCAGCGCCGCATCGATGGCGCCGATCAGGAAGCTTTCCAGATAATCCAGCCCTTCTCCGCTGTTGCCGTGGTTGGAAGCGACCGTTCGCAACCGCTTCAGGTCGATAAGCCAGATGAGGAAAACAGGTGCATCCTTTATATGGGCGTTGCCGCCCGTGAAGCCCGCCAGACGTGCCTTGCGCTCCTTGTCCTGCACCGCCACCACGCTCCACGCCTGAAGATTGGAGGATGTGGGGGCAGATTGTGCGGCTGCGACCAGAAGTTCCAGGCTGCCCTCCGGCAGAGCTTTCGGCAGATAGGCGCGGGCGGTGCGATGGTTCAGCAAGGCGTCGATCGTGTCATTCCAGAAAGGCGGAGAAAAATCGGCCTGCGTTCCGTAGCGGGCCTCAACACGCTGCTGTGGGATTTCCAGTTTGGTGATCGGACTGGAGAGGGTCATCGTGTGTAGCTCCGTAATGTTGGGAGGTGAGGGCAGGTCCGGATGAAGGTCGGAAAGGTTGAAATGCCTTCCACTTGATATGCTTTGCCGGTGCCTCTGCCGAGCAATGTCTTACTCATTGGCGATTTTTCAGGGAAACAACATTCCCATAAGGCGTCCGAGAGTCATGTTGTCGAGATTTCCTTTTATCTCGCCATGTTGCGAAGAAACGCAACGGCGGTCCAAGGCAGCGCAATTATTCAGCACAAATTTTGGTGTCTGGCTGCATACGTATTGGAATAAAATTCTGCAAGAAATGTTTTCTTTGATGGTTGAGAGGAATTTTCTTCTTAAGAACGCGCCGCTTTGCCCCGATGCTTTCACTATCGAAACGACGTTTTCAAACGGGGATTTTCATGACAATAGGACGCCGCCAGTTCAACAAAATGCTTCTTCTGGCAACGGCAGGAACGGCCCTGCCGGGTTCGCTATTCGCCGCAAGTGGCGATGCGAGCCGGCCCATCTCCGGCGGCACGCTCAAGTTGCTCTATCGTGTCGATCCCGGCAACGCACTTTTCGCCATCAACACATCGTCAGGCACGGGGCAGGCGATCGGCCCGAAGATCGTTGAAGGTCTTCTAACATTCGATTTCGACCTCAATCCGCGGCCCTTGCTGGCAACGGAATGGTCCGTTTCGGATGATCACCTGCGCTATACGTTCAAACTCCGGCCGAATGTGAAATGGCATGACGGTGAGGATTTCACCTCGGAAGACGTTGCCTTTTCGATTTTCCGTCTGAAGGAAGCCCATCCGCGCGGCCGCATTACCTACCAGAACGTCGAGGCGGTGGAGACGCCGGATTCCCTGACCGCCATTATCGTGCTGTCCAAACCGGCGCCGTTTCTGATTGCCGCGCAATCGAGTTCGGAATCGCCGATCGTGCCGAAGCATATTTTCGAAAAGCTGAAACCGGCCGATGGCCAGACATTGCAGACCGCGATTGGCACCGGTCCTTTCAGGCTGACGGAGTGGACGCCGGGCAGCCATCTGATCTTCGATAGAAACCCCGACTATTGGGATGCCGGCAAACCTTATCTCGATCGCATCATTCTGCGCATCATCACCGACCCGGCCGCGCGGGCGGTGGCGCTGGAGACGGGGGAAGTCGATATTGGCGACAACCCGGTGCCGCTCGCAGACCTTGAGCGATTGAAGCAGAACCCCGATCTCGTCCTGGACACGAACACCTATGCTTATGCGGGGCCGCAGCAGCAGCTGTTCTTCAACTACGATAATGAAATCTTCCGCAAGAAAGATGTCCGCCTGGCCATTGCGAAGGCGATCAACCTCGATGAAATCGTCAATGTGGCGCTCTTCGGTTATGCGCAGATATCGCCGAGCCCCGTCAGCACCGCCCTGCCGAACTGGTATGACGCATCCGTCAAGGCTCATGCCTATGATCCCAGGGAAGCGGAAAAATTGCTCGATGCGGCGGGATATCCCCGCAAGGAAGACGGCAAACGTTTTCCCGTGCGGTTGACCTACAATTCCTATCTGACGCCCGGCTTTGCCGACGTCCTTCGCAGCCAGCTTGAAAAGATCGGCATTGCCGTCGAAATCCGCAAATACGACCTGCCGACCTATCTGAAGACGGTCTACACGGACCGCGCCTTTGATCTGGTTGTGGAATCCCTTTCCAACACGTTCGATCCGTCGCTCGGCATCCAGCGGGCCTATTGGAGCAAGAATTTCAAGATCGGACTGCCCTTTTCCAACGCGGCCAACTACGCCAATCCGGAGGCGGATGCGCTTCTGGAGGCGGCGGCCATCGAGCCCGATGCGAAGAAGCGCTGGGTGACCTGGAGCAGGTTCCAGCATCTCATCCATGACGACGTCGCCTCCGTCGATCTTGTGGCGGCGGGAAGCCAGATCGTGGCGCACAGGCGCGTCAGGAACTACGTCACCGGCGCGCAGGGGCTGAACTGGAGTTTCGGCGACCTATGGCTCGATCCGACCGCTTGAAACCCGATGTGGAAACCAGAATTTGTCAGGAGGATATGCAATGTCCGTAAATGCTGTAACCAAAGACCGCCTCATCGAGTGGCTGACAGATGGCAAGGAACTTGCCGTTCTCGACATTCGCCCCGCAGAAGAGGTGGGATATGCTTCCCCATTGTTTGCGACCAACCTTCCGGCTGAAAGGCTGGATGCGGAAATCGACCGTTTCATTCCGCGCCCTGTCGTGCGAACCGTTCTGGTGGATGATGGCAAGGGAAGCGCAGAGCAGGGGGCGGAGCGGCTTGCCGCCAGGGGCTGGAGCGATATTCACTTTCTGCGCGGCGGAATTCCGGCATGGATCGAGGGCGGCCTTGACGCCCTGCCGACATTCGATATTCCCGGCGTTCCTTTCGTCCAGAAGGTGAGAAGCGAAAAGAACACGCCAGTGGTTTTCGCCCGTGAACTGAAGGCGTGGCAGGAAGCTGGCGAGGATGTTGTCGTCATCGACACCCGCACAATAGCGGAATATGAAAAGGCGCATGTGCCGGGCGCCATCGGCGTACCCGGTGCCGAACTTCTGCTGCGTTTTCCCGACCTCGTGATATCACCCAAAACACGTGTTGTCGTCTCCTGCGCGGGCCTTCCCCGCGCAATCCTCGGGGCGCAGACATTGATCGACGCTGGTGTTGAAAACGATGTCAGCTATTTGCACGATGGCACGCGCGGCTGGACGGATGACGGGTTTGAGCTGGAAACGGGGCGTTCGCAAACATATCCGTCCGCCAGCGATGATGCGAAAAATATCGCGAAGGTGCGTCTGGAGACCTTCTCCCGGCAAGACGACCTGCAGTTCATCGATCGCGCCACGACCGAAACATGGCTGCGGGACACGGCGCGAACGACCTATCTTCTCGATGTGAGAACACCGGAAGAATTCGCAGCCTCTCACCTTAAAGGTTCGATTTCCTCGGAAGGCGGCCAGCTTCTCGGTGTTGCCTATCGCACCATTGCCGTGCGCGGAGCACGGGTCATTCTGGTGGATGATCTGCTGGGCGCCCGCGCGCGCGTTGTTGCTCATTGGCTGAAACGCCGGGGCTTTGAAATCGCCCTTCATCTGCACGACTTCGAACAGGGTGTCGAGGCGGCGGCCGCATAGGTTTCCCAGACGGTAGATGTCACTCGATCGCCGCCGCGCCTCTCCCGTTTCATGAGGAGCCGATTTGAGCCTTCGGCAGGCGCGGCGATGAGATTGCCAGGGGCAGCGCTGTCACAACGACAGGCATGATCAGTGCGGACCATGCCGCCCCATAGCCGAAATGATCGACCAGAAGACCGAATATGTAGGGGCCGATTGCCATGACCCCCAAACAGATGGTGGAAGCGAAGGCAATTGTCGATGCTATCGAACCTTTCGGCGCACTTTCGGCGATTTGCAGAAGGTAAAGCGGAAACCACCCGATCCCGAATATTCCGAGCACGGCGAGCACGAAGAGGACAATGGTTGGCGCAGTGCCGATGGGGAGAGCCGCGAGGATTGCGGCAGCGCCTGCGGCAATGACGGATACCAGGCCGAACGATTGGGTGCGCAGTCCGGGCCGGAAGCGGTCGCTGAGCCATGGCAGCAGAATCCGGCCGGGAATGCCGGCAAGCTGTGTTGCGGCAAACATGGACGATGCGGCAAAGAGGCCAAGCCCCAGCCCATCCGCCATGAAGCCGATGATGTGTGCGGTGAGGGTGAATTGAAATGCCGACATGGCGATACCAAGCCGCAATACGGGCCAGAAGCTCGAATTCTGCCCGACCTCGTGGATAAGTTTTCCCAGGGAAAGCGGGCGCTCGGTTTTAGCGGCGACATCGCCTCCTTCGCGATAGAGGCCCCAGAAGAGTACGGCGCCCAGGACGGAAACACCGGCGCAGAGCCATGCCGCCGCGTGCCAGCCGTAACGGACCGCCATGAATGGCAGGAGGGCGGCTGCGATCATGGTTCCGAAAGGAACCGCGGCCTGCCGAAACCCTGTCGCTATGCCACGTTTGGCGGGGGGGAACCAGCGCATGATCGCCCGCGTGCCGCCCGGTTGGACCGCAGCATAGGTGCCGCCGAGAAATGCGATGCACAAAAGCAGCGCGGGCAGGCTGTTTGCGAATGCCGCCGCGCAAGCCATCGCGAGCGCCATGCCGAGCATGGCAATGCCGACGATGCGGCGCTCGCCGTGAATGTCGATGGCGCGGCCGAGCGTGAACATCGTCACGATCTGAACACCGTTCATGACGGTCACGGCCAGTGATGCGGATGCGAGGGAAATACCGAATGCTTCCCGCCAGAAGGGCACGAGAATGTAAATTCCCTGCGATACGAACGAGCCTGCGGTTTGCGTCGCGACTGCCACGGCAAGGACTGCCCAGATCCGGCTGTCGGTGGCGGGTGCGGGCGAGGAAATCTGTGATGACACGAAAAGCTCCTATCAAGGGTTTTCGTGCAATAGCGCTCGCGACTATCAGATAGAATTAGGGGCTTGCGCATTTCAGCGATAACAGCTTGTTATGCAAAACATGCGCTCATTGGATCCCGAGGCCGTCGAGGCTTTTCTTCTTGTTGCCGAACTGCAGTCGTTCACACGGGTTGCAGGGGTGATGAACACATCACAGGCCGCTATCTCCCTGCGCCTGCGCCGGCTTGAGGACATGCTGGGGCATCGCCTCGTCGAACGGACGCCGCGCCGCGTGCGTTTGACGGCCGCCGGCGAACGCTTTCTGGAGCCCGCGCGTGCTTATGTCGCTGCCGGCCGCCGTGCGCTTGATGTCTTTGGGCAGGAGCCGACCCGTCTCGCGATCGGTTTCACGCATCATTTGATTGGAGCCGACCTGCCTCGGATACTCCGGGTGATCAGCGAGCGCGAGACGAGCGTTACGCTTCATCTGCGCACGGCCGGCACCCGGACCCTGCTTGAACTCTACGATGCCGGCGAGCTCGACGCGATCGTCGTGTTGCGGCATGATGATATCCGCCGGGATGGCGAGCTGCTGTTTCAGGAAAGCTTCGGCTGGTATTGCAGCGCGGATTTTGATCTGCCTTCGAACGCGCCGGTGCCGCTGGTGCTGCAACCCGAACCCTGCAATTTGCGGGCCATGGCCCTTCGGGCGCTGGAGGCGGCGGACATCGCATGGCGGGAGGTATTCGTTGGAACTGGGGCAACGGCGGTAGGGGCGGCTGCCGAAGCCGGGATCGGCGTCGCACTGCTGGCGCGGAGTGTTGCGCCTGCCGGTCTGCGTGAGGTGAGGGACGGCCTGCTCCCACAGCTCTCAAAGCTGAATGTGGTAATGATTTCCGCGGTCACGGGCGATCACGCGAACGCGGTGCTGCGACGGATCACGCGGGCATTTCAGTCGCCTCGAACCTGAAATGCTATTTTCGAATTTCGAACGAGACCACAATAAGGCGGCCTGAGATCACAGCGCCTGTATCCAATCGTGACCCGGGTGAAGGCGGTTAAGGCAGTCTTTGAGCCATTGTCGTTCCGAAAGAGGTAACCCTGGCTGGGCTCTTGCGAAGTCTTCCTCATCCTTGGTGCGTCTGTGCTTCGCCTTGAACAGAAGCACGGCGGAGGGATTAAGGTGAGGAATGCCGTCAGCGCTCAGCGACACCATTTCGATACGGGGCCGCGTCATTTCCGGATTTCTCTTGTAAACCCAGGTGTCATTCGTTCCCGGTTCGATCATCATATCGGCGCGCCAGCATCCGGCAGCGCGATCGAAGCACCAGATCTGGAAAATCTCGGGAGCCGGATCCCGATCCGCCGGTAACGGTTCGATAACGCCATCGTTGACGGTGTAGAACGCCATGGAACCCAGCTTCCGGCGAAAGATGCCCAAATCTTCACGCAGGACCGTGAACTCAAGATCATCGTGCTCGCGTGTCTTGCTGCCCAGCCACAGGTCGAGAGCCCAACCGCCGACAACGCACCATGGCCTCGATACACCGTCCAGTCGCCGTGACAACTGGGCAGGGCTCCACGCGTCCCAGGCATCCTGGTCCGGTATAGGCGGGTGATCATTCATAATATGCGGTCACTTTCATTCAATTCTCGTGCTGTTGCTTGTTTCCTGATGGCGTCAAGCCCCGCGTTTCAGCAGTCCGGCCAGAAGCTTCAGCGCTTCCGTGAGATCGTCGAAGGACGGGCCGCCGAGGCAAAGGCGAATGCCGCTCGCCTGATCATCGGGATTAACAAGCATGGCTTCCGGAGGGGTCAACTTGATGCGCATTGCCGCAGCGGCGAATGCGAAGCGATTGGCGGCGTCGTGTTCCATTGGCAGCCAGACGTTGTATGCATCGGGATGCGAGCCAAGCTGGTTCGTGCCGAGCAGGGAAATGGCCAGGCTGGAGCGCCGTTGGGCCTCGTGGCGCAAATCGCGCTGGATCGAAGAGATGATGCCGGAGGTCAGCCAGTCCTCAACCACCGCGCAGGAGAGTGCGGATGGGGCCATCGGCATGTCCTGCAGAAGGTCTTCGGCGGTTTCGTGCAGACCGGCTGGTAAAGCAAGGACGCCGATCTGCAAGCCGGGGCCAAGGGACTTGGAGAGCCCGTTTACATGAAATGAGATTTCAGGAGCCAATGACGCCAGCGGCGGCAAGGTTTCCGCGGATGCCGCATAAACACCGTCCTCGATGATCCACGCGCCCGCCCGGCGGCAAATATCCGCAATGACCTGCCGCCGCGCCGCCCCCATGGTAACGGTTGTCGGATTATGCAGGGTCGGCGTCAGATAGATTGCTGTGCAGTCACTCGATGGGGTGCCATCCAGCGCCGCCGCCAACGCTTCCGGCACCATGCCTTCGGCATCGATTTCGACGCCCTGCATCCGGTAACCTTTCCGCCGGGCCAGCGCGATGGCGCCGGGATAGGTGATCCGTTCGGTCAGGAGCAGGCCCTTGGGGCCGCAGGCGAGATCGAAGGCCAGGGCCAGCGCCTGACGGGCGCCGCTCGTCAGCACCAGATGTGAGGGATCGATGGTGAGACCCTGCGTTTCGAGCCAGCGGGCCAGAAGGCGGCGGTGTTCCAGATGCCCTGCGGGCGGGGCATAAAGATTGATATGATCCGCATCGATCCTGCGCGCGATCCCCGTCAGGGTCTTTGCGAGAATGCGGGCGTTGAGCGTGGCCGGTGGTGCGTTGGACGAGAGGTCAATCTGCCGGTCGTTATGCGCCTCCTGGATCGCCACGAATGTTCCCCGGCCCTTGACGCTGCGTGTCAGCCCGCGCCGTTCCAGAACGGAATAGGCTTTTGTCACCGTGCCAAGGCCCACTCCCAGTTTCCACGCGAGATCGCGATGGGCTGGCAGGCGGTCACCGCCCGCCAGCCGCCCCTCGATGATGTCGTCGGCGAGGGCAAGCACCAGCCGTTCTGCGGCATTCGCCTCAATGTCTGCAAGACGGGGAGTCCAGGGGGATTGCAGCAGCACGTTCATACCTTCGATAAAAGTGTCACGTTACACTATTTCAATAAACAGCAAGTGTAACACAGGCTATGACGAGGCTGATTGATATCCACACTTTACGGAGGGCGGCCTGCCATCCTGCCGGCGCGCTTAGAGGATCAAATGTTCAGCCATGTAACCGTCGGAACGCGTGATCTTGAGCGGGCGGAACGCTTTTATGACGCCGTGCTTGCCCCGCTCGGTCTGAAGCGGCGAACCGTGAGCCCCGATGGCGGGCCTGCGGCGCTTTGCTGGGTGAGGGCGCAATCCCCGTTGCCCCGTTTTTATGTCTATCAGCCCTTCAATGGCGAACCGGCAACAGTTGGCAACGGCAGCATGGTTGCCTTTCTGGCGCCGTCGACAGAGGCGGTGAGTGTGGCCCATGCCGACGGCCTTGCGCATGGCGGCACGGACGAAGGAGGCCCGGGGCCGCGGCCGCATTATGGAGAGGGCTATTTCGGCGCCTATCTGCGTGATCCTGACGGCAACAAGGTTCACATCGTGCATCGCGGAGACCTCCAGCAATAGTGCTTGGGGAAACCTGTCCTGTTTCCGGAGAAAGTCAGAATGATCGCCAGCCAGATCGCCCTCGTTTACGGCACCTATATCGTCGCCACCGCCAGCCCGGGCCCGAGCAACATGGCGATCATGGGAACGGCGATGCGTGACGGCCGTCTGCCCGCCCTTGCTTTGACGGCTGGCGTCATCACCGGCTCGCTGTTCTGGGCGATCCTGGCGGCGACGGGCATGTCGGCCGCGCTGGCCGCCTATGCCCAGGCGCTTTTCGTCATCAAGATATTCGGCGGCGTTTACCTGCTGTATCTGGCTTTTCGAGCGGGCAGGTCGGCCATGAAGCCGGTCTCCGACTTTGTGAGTGTGGATACCGGGCGCGCGACGCCGCGCTATCGGGCGCTCTACCGGCAGGGTCTTCTCATGCATATCGGAAACCCGAAGGCCATCATGGCCTGGATAGCGATCATGTCGCTGGGGTTTCGCGAGGACGCGCCTGCGGGCATGTTGCCGGCGATCATTGGCGGCTGCGCCATTCTCGGCGTTATCGTGTTCGGCAGCTATGCACTTCTCTTTTCCACCGCCTCGATGATTGCGCTCTATACCAGATTGCGGCGCTGGATCGAATCCGTGCTTTCCGTGGTATTTGCCGCCGCCGGGCTGAAACTGCTTCTCTGGCAGAACTGACAGCCCCACCATCCGCGTTGCCGATTAATCCCAACTGAAAGAGCCATGTCATGAGTTTTGCTATCCATATGATCGATGTATTCGGCTCCGGGCCGCTTTCCGGCAATCCGCTGGCGGTCGTCATCGGTGCTGATGCCTTATCGACGGATGAAATGCAGCTGATGACGCGATGGTTCAACCTTTCCGAAACCACCTTCCTGCTGCGGCCCACCAATCCGCAGGCTGATTACCGGGTCAGGATATTCTCGCTGGACAGGGAGTTGCCCTTTGCCGGGCATCCGACACTGGGCAGCTGCCATGCCTGGCTCTCCGCCAATGGCATGCCCGGGAACGAAACGGCGATTGTTCAGGAATGCGGCGCCGGGCTGGTCACGATCCGGCGCTCGCATGGACGGCTTTCTTTTGCCGCTCCGCCGCTTATCCGTTCCGGCGCGCCGACGCCCGCCGAGCTGGAGGATGCGCGGCAGTTTTTGGGGATCGAGGCTTGCGACATCATCGATGCGGCATGGATCGACAATGGTCCCGGCTGGCTCGGGATCAGGATGGCGTCCGCCGAAAAGGTGCTTGGCATCACCCCGGCCCGCAGCTGGACCCACCACATCGATATTGGCGTGGTTGGCCCTCATGCGAAAGGCGGCGAGACCGCCTTTGAGGTTCGCGCTTTCTTCAGCGATCATCTGGGCACCATCGTTGAAGACCCCGTCACCGGAAGCCTCAACGCCTCATTGGCGCAATGGCTGTTCGCAACGGGCGTGGTTGGCGAAGACTATGTCGCGGCGCAGGGAACGCGCCTTGGCCGCCATGGCCGTATCTACCTTACCCGCGATGATGCCGGCCAGATATGGGTCGGCGGCGAAACGCGCACGCATGTCGAAGGCCGTTTACTCGGCCTTTGAAAGACAGATGAAAACGAGGTGACTTTGATGAATAGCAGTGTTTACCGCCCTATTTCCGAACGCGTATTGGCTGATGATTGGGGGCGGCTGACGAAGTATGAATATGAACTCCAGCTGAGGGACGGAAGCTGGCAACGGCAGACCCGGGAGGCATATGATCGCGGCAACGGGGCGACATGCCTGTTGTACAATCCTGCCAGCGACAATGTCCTGCTGACCCGTCAGTTCCGGTTGCCGGTTCTCCTGAATGGCGGTCTGGAATCGCTGATCGAGACACCGGCGGGGTTGCTGGAAGGCGCAGACCCGGCGACGCGAATGCGTGCGGAGTTGATCGAGGAAACCGGTTATGAGGTTTCCGAACTTATGCATCTGTTCGATATCTATATGAGCCCCGGATCGGTCACGGAATATCTCGCCTTTTTCTATGGCGAATATGCCGAGAAACATAAGGTTGGGGCAGGCGGCGGTTCAGCGGACGAGGGCGAAGACATCGATGTGCTGGAAATCGCCTTGCCTGAGGCTATGCGCATGATCACCCGCGGCGATATTCGCGATGCCAAGACGATCATTCTGCTCCAGCATCTCGCTATCCGACTTTTGCAGGAAAAGGCCACGGCACGCTGATCCTCGCCTCCGGATTTATCGATCCGGGACAGGTGCCGATCATCCTCTCATGGTTTGCCGGCAACAATGCTTCCGATCCGGCGCGACAGCGCCGGATCAACCCGATCATCGTTTTTGAAGTTCAAAAATACGAAGGAGTTTCAGCATGGATATTGCGCCGCTCAGCCCCGTTCACGCATCCACCGCATCGGCAATAGATACCTTGAAAATGCTGGTACGCTACAAAGCCTGGGCGAACGGGTTGACGTTCAGAAGCGTGATGGACCTGCCGGAAGGTGAAGCCCTTCGGCAGCGGCCGACGCGGTTCGGAAACATGGTGCATACGCTGAACCACGTTTATGTGGTGGATGATATTTTCAGGCATCATCTACAAGGAAAGAAACACAGCTACACCGCCCGCAACACCGACCATACGCCCGCAATTGGCGAATTATGGGAAGCCGTTCAGGAAATGGACCGCTGGTATGTCGATATGGTCGACACCTGGTCAGACGGGGATCTCGCGAAAGCCGTTCATTTCGAATTTGTCGGAGGAGGAGAAGGCGTCATGACCCGCGAGCAGATCGTGCTGCATATCGTCAATCATGGCACCTATCACCGCGGCTTTGTCGGCGACATGATGTATCAGGTGCCTTTTACGCCGCCGTCAAACGATCTTCCCGTCTTCATCAGGGATCACTATCGCGGCGCTTACTTAGCGCTTGCGCATCGTTTTATGCCCTTTGCCGTCGGTGCTATCACCGGGCGAAAAGATTGGCGGCCATATAGTCTACAAATGCTCTGACTTTTGGAGAAAGATATCGATTGGTCGGCCAGAGGACGCGGAAGGTCCCTGTGTCGGCCATATAGTCGTCCAGCAGCGATACCAGTTTCCCGTCAGCGACTTCGGACGTCACGGCGAATGACGGCAGGCATGTTATGCCGAATGAACGTTCCGCAAGGTAGATCAAGGGTTCCAGCGTGCTCGCAACGGTGGCGACCGGCAGATCGATCCTGATCTCGCGGCCTTCGTGAACCAGGGGCCACGGCTCAAGCTTTCCGGAATTGGCGAAGCGATGGTGAAGACAGCGGTGCCGGACAAGATCTTCCGGAATCTTCGGGCGGCCATGCGCCTCCAGGTAGCCGGGCGCCGCCACGATGCTGTGCCTGAACGTGCCGAGCTTGCGGCTCATCAGCCGTGTGTCCCTGATCTCGCCGGTTCGGATGACGGCGTCGAATCCCTCTTCGATGACGTCAACCAGACGGTCTGTAAAATCAAGGTCGAGGCTGATTTCGGGATATGCCTCCATGAAGGCGGATATCGTCGGCATCAGCAACATGCCTGCCAGCGGAAGACTGACACGCAGTTGCCCGCGCGGAACGGCCTGCGATCTCGATAATTGCGCCTGCACGGTCTCATATTCCGACTGGATGCGCCGGCAGGTATCGAGGAAGAAACTCCCGTCCTCCGTCAGTGCCATGCTGCGTGTCGAGCGATTGAACAGTCTTACGCCCAGCTCCTCCTCCAGACGTGCAATGGCTTTTCCGACGGCGGATCCGGAGATGCCGAGACGATGCCCGGCGGCCACGAAGCTTCCCGCTTCCGCCACCTGAATGAATATGCCGAGGGTTCCGAGCTTGTCCATGATGTCGTGATTAAGGAATTTTTGTCCGGTATGTCGAGAATAGCAGCTCGTTTATCCGCTATTTTCCTTCCGATATCCAGATGTCGTCGCGGCTGAAATGGCCCGAAGCTTCAAATGGAGATAATTCATGGAAACGAAACCTATCGCAGCTTTTGCGGGCTCGCCCGCTCCCACGACCTTTGTTGTCAACGTCATTCATGCCCATCCGGGAAAGCAGGACGAAGCCTTCGCCATCATTCAGGATGTCGTCCACTATGTTGCCGAACGAAAGGAAGGGTTCCTCTGGAGCAGCCTTGCGAAAAGCACCGACGGAGAGACGGTCGTTAATGTCGAGGCCATTCAGGGAACCGGCAATGTCGACGAGTTCTTTTCCGATCCGCAATTCGTCGAAAAATTCCGGAAACTGGACACCGTCTCCAGAAGCGAGTTCCACACATATACGGTCGGCGATCTGGTCCTGCCAAAGCCCGTGGCTGTGTGACAGATAGAGCGACGTTCGGCTCTGAAAATGTGCCGGTCAGGCAGCGGCCGGGGGGCTTCCCCCGGCATTGGAGAGAGATGCCGTCGCCGGTCCGTGGTCGAAGCATTCGATCAGCATTTCAGTGAGAACCCGGATTTTTCTGACGGGATGTTGCCCCGGCGGTCTGACGACATATATCCCGGCCGGGGGCGGCGGATGACGTTTCATCACCTGCACAAGCTCGCCTGAGGCCAGATAATTTTTAACAAGATCGTAAGGCAGCACGGCGACCCCCAATCCGGCTGCTGCGGCGACGGCAAGAGCGACCCCGTTATCGGCCTTGAACCGTCCCTGCGGGCGAACGGTTATCACCTTGTCGCCATCCATCACCTGCCAGGTTTCCGTTCCCTGCATGAGAGCCTGATGGGTCACGAGTTCCTCCGGTGTCTCCGGAGAGCCGTGGACCTTGATATAGTCGGGGCTGGCGACGAAAATGCCGTAGAGGGGGCCGACGCGTCTGGCGACGAGGTTGGAGTCTGGAAGGGTGCCGACCCGGATCGCACAATCGTATCCTTCTGCAATCAGGTCCACGAAACGATCAGTGTAACAGGTCTGTATCTGGAGTTGAGGATGACGGCGCGCCATCTGCGCAATCACCAGCGCGAAATGCGTTGGGCCGAAGGAAAGCGGCGCAGCAATCCGCAGGCGGCCACGGAGCTCACCAGCCGGAAGGATTGTCTCTCTGGCGACGTCGATTTCGGCTGAAATCCTCGCCGCATAGTCGCGGAAGGTTGCGCCCTCCTCCGTCAGGGAAGCACCGCGTGTGGATCGGGCCAGAAGCTGGACACCAAGCTCCGCTTCAAGCCGCACCAGCCGCCGGCTGACCATCGATTTGGAGATACCGAGCCGCAGCGCGGCCGCTGTGACGCCTCCCGCATCCGCAACTTCGACGAATGTCCTGATATCTTCGATATCCATTCAAGCGTTCCCCATTCTGCGACACAGCTTAGCACGGACAAGGACTACCGCATCAGAAACGGGAATGACAAGTTTCGTCCCGCGGCAACGCCCAAGGGGGTGCATGCCTTTTGCGCAAGCGCGCTTCAATAAACCACCAATATAGGATGAACCCATGACCTTTCGTAACGGCCTTGATTCGCTTCTCCGTCCCGAAGACTCGGTCCTCGTTCTGATCGATCACCAGCCCTATCAGTTAGCAAACCTGAACAGCCATGATCCGCAAGCTGTGGTCAACCTCACGACCGCGCTGGCAAAGCTGGCTAAAGCTTTCAATGTTCCGACCGTTCTCACCAGCGTGATCGCGGCGCGCGGTGGACTTCTCTTCAAGCAGATTACCGACGTGTTCCCCGGCCAGGAGGTCATCGACCGCACCTGGGTGAACACCTGGCAGGACGAGAATGTGGTGAACGTCGTCAAGGCGACCGGCCGCAAGCAACTGATCATCGCGGGCCTTTGGACCGAGGTCTGCGTCGCAATGCCCGTCATCCAGGCGGCCGGCGAAGGCTGGGACGTGACCGTGATCACCGACGCGTCGGGCGGGATTTCGAAGGAGTCTCACGAAGTTGCCATCCAGCGAATGATCGCTGCCGGCGCGAACGTGATGACCGTGATGGCGCTTGCTGGCGAATGGCAGCGCGATTGGGCGCGCACCGAGCATGTCGAGGAACTGACCGAGATTCTCATTCAGCACTTCGGCGGCAGCGGCATCGCTTATCTCTGGGAGCAGCAGCTTCTCAACACGCCGGCGCCGACCACAAAGGGCGGACACTAGAACCGGCAGGGATGGCGGGCGTCTGTCGGCCCGCATCCCGTCCTCTCCGAATATGCGGATTGACCCCTTCTGAATTGAGCAAGGCGTGCGGCCGCGACGGTTCCACTGTTGCCTCGACGCGGAAGGGGCTCTCCATTCGCAGCTGCATGGCACCGCCGGCGCAATCCCATGAGAAAGGGAGGCGCCGGCGGTGATCCCTTGCTTATCGGCGCGCGCATCGGACATACTGGCTCCTGAACCAAAAAGGCCAAGGGCAAGACGAAGCCAGAGATGCAAAGCTGGATCGCGGAGCCATGCGAGGAGATGGACCCCATGAACACGCGATTCCTCGAAACTTTCCTCTGGGCAGCACGATTGAGCAGCTTTTCGGCGGCTGCGGAACGTTTGCACACGACGCAGGCGTCGGTCTCCAACCGGATTGCCGCGCTGGAGCGTGAGCTCGGTGTCGTGCTGTTCACGCGCGATGTGCGCTGCGTCAACCTGACGCCCGCCGGTCGTCTGGCGCTGCAGCATGCCGAAAAGATCGTCAACCTCACCGGCGAGTTCCGGCAGATCGTCAGTAACCGGGAAGCGTTGAGGGGCACCGTGCGCATCGGCGCTGCGGATACGATCGTGTACGCCTGGCTGCCGCTGCTCATCCGCCGCATGAACGAACAATATCCCGGTGTCAGCCTCGATCTGACCATCGATACCAGCCTGAAACTTTCCCAGCGCATCCAGAACGGCGAGGTGGATGTCGGTTTTATCATGGGGCCGATCATGGCGGCGGATATCTACAACTCACCGCTCTGTACCTTCGAATCCTGCTGGGTCGGCGCTGTCGAGCTGCCGCTGCCGGAAACGGGCGTCACGCTCGAAGATATCGCGCATTTTCCGCTGCTTACCTTCTCGACCGGGTCGCAGCCGCACCAGGCATTGCGCGCGCTTCTCGATTCCCATGGCCTGTCGGATAGCCGCATCTATAATTCCAATTCGCTGTCGATCATGACCCGGCTGGTGGCGACCGCCGTTGGCGTGGGCGCGCTGCCGCGCGTGCTGGTGGACGGCATCATCAAATCGGGCGAAGCGCGTATTCTCGACATCACGCCGCCGGTGCCGCCCCTTACCTTTCACACGGTTTACCAGGAGCGCGGCGACAATGCGCTCGCCCGAGCCATCGCCGACATGGCGACGGAAATCGTTAGTGAAACCACCACTCAATGGATGACCGCTGCAGCTTAAATTTTATGCTGCAGCGCAAAATGATTAATCCATAAGCTTATCTTATGGGTTTCGATAGAGTTTTTCCGTTTGTCAGGAAAACAGTTCCCGTTCTTAATTCTCCTCGCAACATGAGAGGAGAGCAACGTGAAAGTCTCACTTGTTCAAATGAATACCCAGAATGACAAGGCAGAAAATCTTAAGGTTGCTGCCGATTTGATTGAGAAGGCGGTCAAGGCGGATAATCCAGACCTTGTTGTTCTTCCTGAGTACTTTGCATTTCTTGGAGATAATCCTCAAGAGATGCATGAAAGCGGCGAGGAATTTCCCGGTGGTGAAATCTATACGCTGCTTTCGGGGCTCGCAAAGAAACATGCGATCACGCTCCATGCCGGTTCCATCGTCGAGAAGGAAGGCAACCGCTTCTATAATTCGACACTCGTTTTCGGTCCTGATGGCAAGCAGATTGCCCGTTACCGCAAGATTCACCTGTTCGACGTCGATACGCCGAGCGGCATCAGCTATCGCGAATCCGATTCCGTTGCCCGTGGCGAAGAGGTCGTGACTTATAAGGTCGGTGACAAGACGGTTGGTTGCGGCATTTGCTACGATATCCGCTTCCCGGAATTGTTCCGCGCCCTGCGGGACAAGGGCGCAGATGTCATCGTTCTGCCAGCCGCCTTCACGCTGATGACAGGCAAGGACCATTGGGAGGTGCTGGCTCGTGCCCGCGCCGTCGAAACCCAGACTTATTTCCTCGCTGTCGGCCAGATAGGCGCCCACGCGGGTGGCAAGAAGGCCTGCTGGGGTCATTCCATGGTCATCGATCCCTGGGGCCACATCGTCGCCCAGTGCTCTGACACTGTCGGAACAGCGGGGGCTACCCTCGATTTCGACTATTCGGCCAAGGTGCGCGCCAACGTGCCGGTGGCAAACCACCATGTTCTCTGATCGGAGAAAGACCTGATGTTTATCGTCAACCCCATGCCGGAACAGATCAGCACCGACATTATCGAGCTTCTTGAGAAGGTCGAAGTCGCAACGATTGGTCATGTGCTTCACTCCGGCTTTGTCGATCCTGAAATCCGGGCCGTTCTTCCGGCCAAGCGCGTGGCGGGCACCGCCGTCACCCTGCGTATCCCGAACGCGGATTCGACCATGCTCCACTACCTGACGCAACTCGTGCGTCCGGGCGATATCGTCCTCATCGACCGTTGCGGTGACACCCGCCACGCCTGCTGGGGCGGTGTCATCACCAACACGATGAAGATGGCTGGCGTCAAAGCCGGCGTCGTTGATGGCCCGGCGACTGACTTCTCTGAGTTCACCAAGGTCGACATGCCCATGTGGTGCCGCGGCCCGTCGCCGATCACCACCAAGATCCTTGGTCTGGAAGGTGCGATCAACATTCCGATCAGTGTCGGCGGCCAGGTGATCAATCCGGGCGATGCGATCCTGTGCGATGAAAGCGGCGTCGTCGCCCTTCATCCGAGCCAGGCGCGCGCCATGGCGGAGCGCGCCATCGGCATGCAGGAAGCTGAACTCGTGCTTCTGGAACGCCTGCGCAACGGCGAGAAGCTGCCTGATATTTCCGGGGCCAATAAATTTGTCCAGGCCAAGCTCAGCGCCTGACACAATCTTACGGGTGGCGGATCCGTTCGCCACTCCCAATAACAATAGAGGAGAACAGGACAATGAAGAAAACGATACTTCTGAGTGGGATTCTCATGCTTGGTGCGGCCGCCCTGCCGGCGCACGCCCAGCAGACCGTAACGTTCCTCGGTTATAGCGGCCTTTTCCAGGAGCGTTACACCAAGGCCGTCATCGAGCCTTTCATGGCCGCCAACCCTGACATCAAGGTCGACTATTTCCCGCAGCAGGGTTCTGCCGCCATGCTTGGTTCGCTACGCGCCCAGAAGGCTGCGCCGCAGGCCGATATTGCGCTGATGGATGTTTCTGTCGCCAAGACCGGCACGGATGAAGGCCTGTTCGACAAGATCGATGAAAGCGTCACCAAGAATGTCGCCGACCTCTATCCGAACGCCCGCTTCGAGGGCGTCGCAGGTGTTGGCGTGACCTTCGACAACCTCGTTCTCATCTACAACACCGATGCAATCAAGACCGCACCGGACAGCTGGAATGCCCTGAAAGACAGTGCCTTCAAGGGCAAGGTCGCCATGCTGAGCGCTCCTGACATCGTCGGTATCGGCACGACCATCATCATGGACCACATGAATGGTGGCACCAATTTCATCAAGAATATCGACGCCGGCATCAATGCCATGGCGGAAGTGGCGCCGAACATCCAGACATGGGAACCGAAGCCGGAAGTCTATCCGAATGTCGTCAATGGCCAGGTGTCGCTGGGCGTGGGCTGGAACGCCCGTAGCCAGGTGAATGCCGATGGTTCCAAGGGCAAGATGAAGGTGGTTCTGCCGAAAGAAGGCACGATCCTGCAGATCAACACGCTCAACCTCGTCAAGGGCGGCCCATCGTCCGAGGCGGCCCGCAAGTTCGTTGACTATGCGCTGAGCCCGGAAGCCCAGGCCGCCTTTACCGCCGCCATGTATTATGCGCCGACCAACGCCAAGGCCACGGTCGCTGCCGATGTGAGTGATCGCACGGTCGCCAAGGCGATGGACAAGGTTATCCCGGTTGATTGGATCGGCCTCTCGAAGGTTCGCGACCAGATCACGCAGGACTGGCGCCGCAAGGTAATCCCGCTCAGCCGCTAAGGCTTTCGCGCCCGGCGTGAAAAATGGCAAGACTTCCGCATCCCTCCGGGCTGGTGCGGAAACGGTATAGGCCTCGGCTCATTTCCTCCGTCGGTGTTGGGGTCGATGGAGGAGTGAGGTGGCTCGAGGGTCTGCGTTAGGGAAAGCGCCGCGCACAGCGCAGGTGAATTTCCGCCGTGATTGCATAGATCAAGGGACAGAACATGTCCGAGACCCCGCCGGGGTGGGACATGTTCTGGAGAAAGGCAAAAAGCCGGAATGGGAACTTCAGACATCATGCAGCCAGGATTTCTCTCGATTCGTTCACTGACCAAGCGCTACGAGACCATGGTCGCCGTGGATAATCTCAACCTCGAGATACCCAAGGGCGAGCTGGTTGCCTTCCTCGGTCCGTCGGGTTGCGGCAAGTCGACGTCGCTGCGCATGATTGCGGGCCTTGCCCCCGTGACGTCAGGTTCAATCCTGATCAACGGCAAGGACGTGACGCAGCTTGCACCCTATAAGCGCGACATTGGCCTTGTTTTCCAGAGCTATGCGCTCTTCCCGCATATGACGGTCCTCAAGAACGTCATGTTCGGACTTGAAATGCGCAAGGTGCCGGCTGCCGAAGCGGAACGGCGTGCCCGCGAGGCGATTGCCATGGTCCACCTGGAAGGGCGCGAGGACCGCCGTCCCGTCCAGCTTTCCGGTGGCCAGCAGCAGCGCGTCGCACTGGCGCGTGCGCTTGTCATCCAGCCCTCCATCCTTCTGTTCGATGAGCCTCTTTCCAATCTCGATGCCAAGCTGCGCGACGAGATGCGCTCGGAAATCCGCCGCATCCAGAAGCAGCTCGGCATCACCTCCATCTTCGTCACGCATGATCAGGTCGAGGCGCTCAGCATGTGCGACAAGGTCGCCGTCCTCAATGGCGGGCGTCTGGAACAGCTCGGCACCCCGCATGATCTTTACGAGCGTCCGGCAACGGCTTTCGTCGCCTCCTTCGTCGGCCGCACCAACAGGCTGGTCGGAAACGCGGTCGGCGATCACATCACGGTCGGCGATGCGGTATTGCGGGCACCCGGTTCGCACAATGGCAAGATCGACCTTATGGTGCGGCCGCACCGCATGGCCATGACGGTTGCTGATGACGCCGTGCCAGATTTCGATGGCGCGCCGGTCAACCGCATCACCGGTGAGGTTCGTGACGTCTATTATGCCGGCGATATCCTTCATTACGAGATCGCTGCGGGCGGGCAGACATTGTCGGTGGAGCGCGCCACCTCCGGCGGCGAAACGCCGGTTGCGGCCGGCAGTGCGGTCAGCCTCATCTGGCGCGTGGAGGACACGCTGGTCTTCGGAGTAGACCAATGACGGCGGCGGTCATGATCACGGCTCCCGGCAGCCGCACATCCTCCATGGTGTTTCTCGCAACGCTTCTTCTCGGGCCGATCATCGCGGTCAATGGCCTTGCCTTCGTGATGCCCGTCTTCAACCTGCTTTTGCTTTCCTTCCGTGAAAGCCTCGGCGGCGGCGGTCTTGGGGAAGCCCACACGCTCGACAACTGGTCGTCCACGCTGACCGACGGTTTTTATATCGAACTGATCGGCCAGAGCATCCTGACCAGTCTCCTGATCACCATTCTCACGCTCATCGCCTCCTATCCCATCGCCCTTTACCTTCACCGGGCGCAGGGCCGTTGGAAAACCCTGCTGCTGGTGCTGGTCATTTCGCCGCTTTTGACCTCGGCCGTGGTGCGCACCTATGGCTGGATCGCGATCCTTGCTGATGACGGCCTCATCAACAACATCCTCTTCGCACTCGGCGCCGAAAGCGGCGTGCGGTTGCTGTTCAACAAGGTTGGCGTCGTCATCGGCCTCACGGAAATCCTGATGCCCTATATGATCCTGGCGCTGCTTGCCGGTTTCGGCAGGCTTGATCCACGTGTCGAGGAAGCGGCCGAAACGCTCGGCGCGTCGCCCTGGAAGGTGTTCTGGCGGATCATCGTGCCGCTCACCATGCCCGGCGTCGCGCTCGGTTGCCTGCTCTCCTTCGTTCTGGCGGTCAGTTCGTTCATCACCCCCAAGCTGCTCGGCGGTGGGCGCGTCTTCCTTCTGGCGACGGAAATCTACGATCAGGCCATCGTGACGCTCAACTGGCCACTCGCTGCGACGCTGTCGATGATCATCCTCGTGATCTTCGGTGCGGCGCTGGTGCTTTATTCCCGGCTTCTGCGGGCCATTCTTTAAAGGAGATCGAAGATGGAAGAACGTCCCGCACCGCTGGCGCTGAAAATCGTCGCCTTCATCATGTTCCTTTTCCTGCTGGCGCCCGTGGTTCTCGTCGTGCCGATCTCGTTTTCGGCCGACAGCTACATGACCTTCCCGCCTTCCGGCTGGAGCCTGCGCTGGTATGTGGAACTCATGCATAATTCCAAGATGATGGCGGCGCTCGGCACCAGCACCCTTCTCGCGGTCATTGTCACCGTGCTGTCCATGCTGATCGCGCTGCCTGCCTCCTATGCCATCGTGCGCATGCGGGTGATCGGCGCGGATGCGCTTCTCGCCTTCTTCACGGCTCCGCTGCTCCTGCCCACCATCGTTCTCGGCCTCGCGATCCTGATCGTCTTCGCTGGCGCCGGCCTGCTCGCCACTTTCACCGGTCTGGTGATCGCCCATCTCATCATCGTGCTGCCCTATGCGCTGCGCGTCCTCACCACCTCGCTTGCGGGTCTGCCGCTGATCTTCGAGGAGGCTGCTTCGACACTCGGGGCATCGCCGCTCACGGTCTTCCGACGCGTGACGATGCCGATGATCGCGCCGGGCGTCGTTGCGACGGCCGCACTTTCTTTTCTCGTGTCGTTCGATGAAGCGGTGATTTCGCTGTTCCTCACCGGCCCGCGCATCACCACGCTTCCCGTCGCCATGTATCAGCATGTGGAAACGCAAGCGGATCCGCTTGTTGCAGCCATTTCCGTTCTTTTGATCGTGCTCACCCTTGCCGTCGTTCTCATCGTCGACCGCACGGCGGGCCTGACCAAGACTTTCGTGAAGTAACGGCGGGGCCACCGGCTGGTGCTGGCTGCCCCTACTGGCACAGGCGCGAATTTCACTCTCGTTTATGAACGCCGCTGCTGCATCGGCGCGATCCGTCGCGCCTGTTGATTTCGCTTTGAAGGACGAAGGCAAAGGGAAGCCCATGGCTCAGACCCCCTCCACGGAATTCGACGTTGCCGTCATCGGCGCCGGTGTGGTCGGTTGCGCGGTCGCCCGCCGTTTCGCGCTGGCCGGTGCGAAGGTGGTGGTCGTCGAAAAAGGCCCCGATATCCTCTCCGGCGCCTCCAAGGCCAACAGCGCCATCCTCCATACCGGCTTCGATGCGCCGGAAGGCAGTCTGGAACTGGAACTGGTGAAGGCGGGCCGGGCGGAATATCTGTCCATTCATGGGCAGATGGGTCTTAGCCTCGTCGAAACCGGCGCGCTCGTCTGCGCCTGGAACCCGGCTGAGGCGGAAAAATTGCAGGCGATCGCCGATCAGGGGCGGCGCAACGGCATTGCCGGACTTGAGCTCCTCGCGGCCGGGCAGGCCCGTGAAACCATGCCGGGCCTATCCGAGCGCCTTGTCGCCGCGCTCGACGTTCCGGGCGAACATATCATTGATCCGTGGTCCGCCCCGCTTGGCTATCTCACGCAGGCGGTGGCGCTGGGCGCGCAGCTGGTGCGAAACGCGGAGGTTCTGTCCGGTGTGTTCGACGATGCGTGGCGGATAGAGACGACGGCGGGCGCTATCCTTGCCACGAGCGTCGTCAATACCGCCGGTCTGTTCGGCGATATCGTCGATGCGCGTCTGGGGCTTCCGCCCGAATTCACCATCAAGCCCCGCAAGGGGCAGTTCGTCGTGCTTGATAAGGCTGCCCGCCGGCATGTGCCGCGCATCGTTCTGCCTGTTCCCACCGAAATCACCAAGGGCATCGTGGTGTGCCCCACCGCCTTCGGCAATGTTCTCGTCGGGCCGACGGCGGAAGAGCAGGACGACCGCGAACGCGCGACGGTCGAGACGGCGACGCTGGAAGCGCTGCTGAAACGCGGTGCGGAGATCGTTCCGGCGCTGGCCTCTGTTTCCGTAACCGCCGTTTATGCCGGTCTGCGGCCGGCCTCCGAAAAGAAACATTACCGGATTTCCGCGCGGCCCGAGCGGCGCGCCATCACGCTTGGCGGGGTGCGTTCCACGGGTCTCAGCGCAGCACTCGGGCTGGCGCAGCATGCTTTGACGCTCCACGAGGGTTTCGGTAGGGGTTTTGCCCCGCCGCCATCAGTCCCCGAAGTGACGATGCCCAACCTGACCGAAACCTGTGAGCGGGACTGGCAGCATGCCGATCACGGCGAAATCGTCTGTCATTGCGAACTCGTCACCCGCCGCGAGATCGAGGCGACATTTTTAAGCCCGGTGCCGCCCGGTGATTTCGGCGGGCTGCGGCGACGCACGCGGGCCGGCATGGGCCGCTGCCAGGGCTTTTATTGCAACGCCCGGCTGGCCGCGATGACGGGCGACCGTCTGGCAACCCCGCTTGCCGTTCGGGAGGGAGACGACCGATGAGCGCCGTGGAGCACTTTCAACGAGAGCATCCAAACGCTGAGAATGCAGATGCAATCGTGGTTGGCGGCGGCCCGGCGGGCGTGGCTGCGGCGCTGGAGCTGAAAGCGCGCGGTATCGCCCGTGTGATGATCCTCGACCGCGAGCCGGCCCTTGGCGGTGCGACCCGGCATTGCCTGCACTCGCCCTTCGGCATGCGCGAATTCAGGCGGGTTTATTTCGGCCCCGCCTATGCACAACACCTGCAGCGGCAAGCACAGGAGGCGGGTGTCGATATCCGCACCGGTCATTCCGTGGTGGAACTGGGGCAGGATGGCGTGCTGCTGGTGACATCGGCGCGTGGCGTCGAGGCGTTGAAGGCCCGGCGTATCGTGCTGGCGACAGGTGCGCGGGAAAAACCACGCTCCGTGCGGCTTCTGCCCGGCGACCGTCCGGTGGGCGTGGTCACCACCGGCACGCTGCAATCCTATGTCGCCTTTCACGGCATCATGCCCTTTCGCCGGCCGTTGATCATCGGTTCGGAGCTGGTTTCCTTTTCCGCACTTCTGACCTGCCTCACCCATCGCACCCGACCGGTCGCGATGATCGAGCCGGAGCCTCATCCGCTGGCGCGGTCGCCTTTTCATTGGTTTCCGCGACTGGTCGGGGTGCCCTTTCATTGTGGTGCGACACTCACGGATATTCGCGGGCGTGACCGTGTCGAGGAGGCCGATATCCGTCTGGCGGATGGCCGCATCCTGACCGTTCAATGCGACGGTGTTCTGCTCACCGGGCGATTCACACCTGAGGCAGCGCTTCTCAATGCATCCCCCGTGGATGTTGCGGCAGGCAGTGCCGGGCCGCTGATCGATCAGGACGGACGGATGGCCAATCCGATTTTCTTCGCCAGCGGGAATGTCTTGCGAGCCGTGGAAACGGGCGGCTGGGCGTTTCGCGAAGGCCGCCGCGTTGGCGCGTCGGTGGCTGACGATCTCGCCCGGGAACCCTGCAACGCGCCGGGGGTTCCCGTTGCCTTCGCCGATCCGCTCAAACTGGCGGTTCCAGCCATGTTGCGGCCGGGTGGACTCGATAGACCGGCATTTCGCGATTTTCAGCTTCGTTTCACCAGACGCGTTCAAGGCCGGCTTTCGCTTCGTCTCGACGGAACGGAAGTGTGGAGCAAGACCGGCCTGTGGCGCCCTGAACGCCGTGTGCTGGTGCCCATTCCCGGCGCTGCGTTTGAAGCGAGCCAGATTGCCTTTCACTTTCGGGAGACCAATTGATGCGCATTGCGGCGATCGATCAGGGGACGACATCGACCCGGTGCCTTGTGGTGAGCGATAGCGGCACGGCGGAGGTCGTGGCCAGCCGGCGTCACGCGCAATTTTACCCGGCCGCTGGCCATGTGGAACATGATCCGGAAGAACTGCTGCGCAATATTCGCGCGGTGCTGGCTGCCGCCGGACCGGTGGACGCCATCGCCATCGCCAATCAGGGCGAGAGTTGTCTGGCGTGGGATGCCGTGAGCGGCGAGGCGCTGTCGCGGGTCATCGTCTGGCAGGATGCCCGCACCGCCGAAGCGCTCGCCGCCCTGCCGCCATCGGCAACGGATCGTTCGAAAGAGATTTGCGGGCTGCCGCTCGATCCCTATTTTTCGGCCAGTAAACTGGCCTGGCTGGTCAAGCACAATCCGGCGGTGGCGCAGGCAAAGGCTGCAGGGCGTTTGCGGCTGGGCACCACCGACGTGTTTTTTCTGAACCGCCTGACGGGCTCTTTCCGCACGGACCTTGCGACGGCGTCGCGCACGGGGTTGCTCGATCTCTCAACCGAAGACTGGAGCCCTGAACTCTGCGCGCTTCACGGCGTGCCGATGGATTGCCTGCCCATGATTGGTCCTGTCGATGGCGGTTTTGGCGCGGTCGAGGGTACGTCCATCCGCGTTTCCATCGTTGATCAGCAGGCCGCGCTTTATGGGCATGGCTGCCGCAAGGCCGGCGATTGCAAGATAACCTTCGGAACCGGGGCCTTTCTGCTGGCCGTTGCCGGTAACGGGCGTCCGTTGACGGGTGAGCTTCTGCCGACCATCGGCTGGCAGATGCAGGGCGCGCGCGCCGTCTTCGCCATTGAAGGCGGCGTCTATGATGCCGGCGCGGCGCTCGAATGGGCGAAAAAGATCGGCCTATACGCAGATAGTGCCGAACTCGACGGTTTCGAAGGACCCTCGGCCATTCGCCGCGGCCTTGTATTCGTGCCCGCCCTTTCGGGCCTTGCCGCGCCTTATTGGGACAGGCAGACCGTGCCGCTTTTCATCGGCATGGACCACACCACGGAACGAAGTGACATGGTGTGCGCCGTGCTGGAAGGCATTGCCCTGCTGACGGCTGGGCTGATCGAGGCGGCGTCGGCTGTCGCTCCCATAGGCGACATGATCTCCATCGATGGCGGCTTGTCGAACAGTCGCTATTTCGCCCGTTTTCTGGCCGCAGCCAGTGGCCGGACCATTCGCGTGCCGGCCATGCGCGAGTTGACGGCGCTCGGCTTGGCGGAGCTCTCCGGCATCGATGTAGCCGCCATGCGAAACGATGCCGAGATATTCACGCCTGACGGATCGGTCGGGGCCGCCGACCACGCCCGCTTTGCACGCGCCATAGACAATGCGCGGGGCTGGCGGGGCGGGTGAGGCGCTTGTTTACGAGATGGCCACGTCAGTCGCGGATGACGATAAACGGACCAAGCCTTGTCGCTTTCACGCCGAGCGCTTCCCTCACGAATGAAAGGGCGGCGTCGGTGTCGGCGATCGCGACTGTTCCACTCACGCGTCTGGCGGCGAGCGAGCTTCCGGCGATGACGATCCTGCCGCCGAAATGGCGGTTCATTTCTTCAACGACATAAGAAAGCGGCGCATTGTCGACGGCGATCTGTCCGCGCTTCCAGGCGAGTGCGACGAGACTGTCGACCGGCTGGACGCTTGTTTCGCCCTTCATTCGATCATAGGTCGCCTGCTCGCCCTGCTGGACGCGTCGGGAGAACGGTCCATCATTGTCCGGTTCAAGAAGGACCGCGTTTTCGGTTACGGTCACCTCCGTGTCGGTCTCGCCGTAGCGGACGTCGAAGGCGGTCCCGAGGGCCGTCACGCGCGTGGTTCCGGCTTCGACGCTGAAGGGTCGTTCCGGCGCATGGGCAACCTCGAAATAGGCCTGCCCGCGCAGAAGGTGGACCGTTCGCCGGGTCCGGTTGAAATCGATGGCGATTGCCGAGGAGGCGTTGAGCTGAACTCTGGAGCCGTCCTCAAGGTCGATGACCGGCATCTCATCTGTCCCGGCGATGACGTCCGCCTGAAGACGCATCGGGCCGTCGAGAAGGAAAAAGGTCGCGGTTGCCATGGCGAAAAGAACGACGGTGGTTGTGACGGGTTTCGCAAGGTTACGCGGCGTGGCTTTTATGCCGGCGAGCTTCGGGTCCGACTGGATGGCCTTGCGTGCGTCGCCCATCAGTCGCTCGGCGGCACTATAGGTGCGACAGTTTTCCGGATCGTTGAGCCAGTCCGTGAAGTGCGCCCTGTCTTCGGCCGATTGCTGAGGATCGCCGTTGCGGAGCAACCAGTCCGCAGCCTCGCGGTTGCGCTTTCGCTGAGCGTTCATCGCTTCGTTCTCACGCATTGGCGTCTCCAGCAGCTCCCTTGTCTTCTAGACGTTTGGCATCGCCGATTTGGGACGTTTAGCCGATCAGAAGCAGCCGGTCGAGGCAGTGGGCGAAGGCGTGGCGCAGATGCCTGTCCACCATGTTTCTGGAGATGTTGAGTTTTGCCGAAATTTCATCCGGTGTGAGATGATGCAGCCGGTGCAGGATGAAGACGACGCGCCGGCGCGTCGGCAGTTCGGTGATCGCCTGACGAAGAATTGCAATGCGCGCTTCGATCTCCAGCGCATGATCCGGTGCCGGACCTGCGCTCGCCACCGCCATCGCCTCGCGCTCGGAACCGGAAAACAGTCGCGATTCCATGGTCTCCCGCCGCATCCTGTCGATGCCGAGATTGATCGCCGCGCGGCAGAGGAAAGCTTTCACCGATCGCTTGTTTTGCAGGATGTCAGGTTTTGCGGCGAGCCTGACATAAAGATCATGCACCACATCCCGCGCCGTGGAGCGCGGATGCCCCCTGCGGTGAACCGCAGCCGTGATGTCGTGGTAATAAATCTCCATCGCCCGGTTCAGCAGGTCATTGCTGTCGGGAATGTCCCAGGAAGGCGGAGAAGATGAGGGGTTCGACATCGGCACTCAATTCGCAATAACCGGGCTCACCCGTGCGTTTGTTTCTCGGGTGCCAATGGTAAAATCGCTACCGGCTTCAAAGATTGCTTGCAAGCACAACAGGTTAGAACGATTCGAACGTTGAACTTACGGCAGGCTTTAAAGATGATATTAATACTCATCTTTATGCCTGATTTTATTGCGGATTTCACTCTCAAATGTTTCGGCGGGAAGGAGGGTTCTCGTCTCCAGCTTCGTTTGAAAAGGTAGCTGGTGTGATAATTTTGTAACTGGAAAGCGGCCGAAAGCCGCGCCGCTTAAAGCGGGATGCAGAGCGGGGTTCCGGCGACCGGATCGCGGATCACCACAATCTTGACGTTGAAGACGGTCTCGATGGTATCCGCCGAGATCACGTTCGCTGGTCGGCCGGCGGCGGTGATTTCGCCGTTCTTGAGAATGATGATGTGTTCGGCATAGCGGGCAGCCTGATTGATGTCGTGCAGCACCGCGACGACGGTCTTGCCATGGCGGCTGACCAGCCGCGTCACCAGATGCATGAGTTCAATCTGGTGCTCGAGGTCGAGGTAGGTCGTGGGTTCATCAAGCAGGATCACCTCGCTTTGCTGTGCAAGCGTCATGGCGATCCATGCGCGCTGGCGCTGACCGCCGGAAAGGCTGTCGAGCGGGCGATCGCCAAGCGTGTCCATGCCCGCCAGCATAAGCGCTTCGTTGACGGCCACTTCGTCCTCAACCGACCAGCGGCCGAAGAGGGAGCGGTGAGGATAGCGGCCCTGGCGGACGAGATCGCGGACCGTCAGGCCTTCCGGCGCGACTGGCCCCTGTAGGAGCATGCCGACCCGGCGCGCCATATGCCTGGTCGACAGCGCCGCGATGCTTCGGCCGTCGAGCAGGATGGTTCCGCAAAGCGGCGTCATCAGGCCGGCAAGGCTGCGCAGGATGCTGGACTTGCCGCTGCCGTTGGGGCCGATAAGAGCCGTGAAGCAGCCGCCCGGGATGATGAGATCGAGATTCTCGACGACAGGGCGGCGGTCATAGGCGAGTGTAATGGCCTCGCCTGCCAGCTTTTCGGCGGCTTTTTGCTCATCCACGATCATGACGGTGTCCCCAGAGAAGATATGCGAAAAAGGGAGCTCCGACGAGCCCGGTAATGATCCCCGCGGGTAATTGCGCAGGCGCAATGACGGTGCGCCCCAGGAGATCGGCAGCGACGACGAGGCACGCGCCGACAAGAGCCGCAACGGGGAAAATGCGGGCGTGAGACGCTCCAACGAGCCTGCGGGCGATATGCGGTGCGACGAGGCCGACGAAGCCGATGAGACCGGAGACGGCAACGGCCGCGCCGGAGATGATCGTGACGAGCACGATCATCATGCCGCGAATGCGATCGACCGGCTGGCCGAGGCTTTTTGCCGAATTGTCGCCGAAACGAATGAGATCGAGTTCGCGTGAAGCCATCCATGCGAGTGTAGCGGGCAGGATGAGCCACAAGGCGAGAAGCCGCACCTTGATCATGGTGGCGTCGTAGACGCTGCCGGCAAGCCAGACCATCGCCCGCTGGACGTCGCCGATCTGACCGAAGGCGGAGAGGAAAGTCGTGCCGGCGGTGGCGAGTGCGCCGAGCCCGATCCCGATCAGGATAATGCGAAGCGACGAGGCTCCCCCTCGCCAGGCAAGGAGATAGACCGCCGCCGCCATCAGGACCGCGCCGCCGAAACCGGCGGCCTGAAGCAGTGCCACCGGCGGGTCCCGCATGAGAACGATGACGGCCATGACGGCTGCGGCCGCGCCGCTATTGATGCCGAGCACTCCGGGCTCGGCAAGCGGATTGCGCATGATGGCGAGCGATATAGTGCCCGCGGTCGCAAGAGCCATTCCGACAAGGATAGAAAGCAGCACGCGCGGCAGGCGCAGGTCGAGGACGATGATCGCATCCTGCGTGTTTACCGCTGGTCCGCCGGCAAAAACATCGAACAGGGCCGGCCAGGATAACGAAATGTCACCCAATGCGAGGCTTGCGAGGACAAGGATCGCGAGCAACAGGGTAAGCGAAAGGAAAAGGCGGATCATGTTTCGCCTCTCATCCGGTTGCGTGCGAGCCATAGGAAAAACGGCGCGCCGACAAGCGCGATCGTCACGCCCACGGGAAAATTCTGGCTGCCGAATACCATGCGCCCGGCCATATCCGCCCCGACCACGAGCAGCGCGCCGCCAAGCGCCGAAAACGGAATGATCCAGCGATAGTCGACGCTGACGGTCATCCGGACGATATGCGGGACGACGAGGCCGATAAAGCCGATCGGCCCCGCAAGCGCCACTGCGCCGCCGGCAAGCAGGATGACGGTGACGATCGCCACCCCGCGGCAGAGGGCCGTATTTTGCCCGACCGAGCGGGCGGTATCCGCGCCAAGGCTCAGCGTCGTCAAATGCTGACCAAGGAAGAGCGAGACGATGAGGCCAAAGGCAATATAGGGCGCGACAGTTGCTGCCTGCGCCATGGTTCTGCCCGTCACCGAGCCTGCCGTCCACATGCGCACGGCATCGAGCGTGCTTTGATCGAAGATGAGCACGGCGCTGGTGAGCGACGTGAGGAAGGTCGCGACGATCGCACCGGCAAGAATGAGCCCGACCGGCGAATGACGGATGGGGCCGAACGAGGAAAGCAAAGTAACGGCAAACGCCGCGATACCCGCGCCCAAAAAGGCGAACCAGATGTAGATATCGCCGACACCCGCACCGAAAAAGGTCATGATGGAGACAACTGCGAAGGCAGCACCCGCGTTGATGCCGAGCAGGCCCGGCGAGGCGAGGGGGTTGTTGGTGATGGCCTGCATGATCGCCCCCGAGACGGCAAGCGCGCTGCCGGCCAGAAGGGCTGCGATGACACGCGGCAGGCGAACCGCCACGACGAGGAGGTGGTTTCGCGACCCGTCAAACCGGAAAATCGCGTCCAGAATCGTGGATAGAGGTATACGCACGGTGCCGAGCGCCACGGCAAGAAGCGACGCGGCGGCAAGTAGACACAGCAGTGCAGCAAGGGCGAGAGCCTTGCCGCTATCGGTGCCGACAAAACGTCCGGATAGTTTGCGGTTCATCGATCCGCCAGAACATAACGCTCTATGTCGTCCAGTATCCGGTTTGCGGAAGCAATGCCGTGGAAGCTCTGCCAGGCAATGCGATCGACACGGTAGGCCCGCCCGTTGCGCACGGCGGGCAGAAGCTGCCAGAGCGGGTTGCCGATGACCTCCTGCTCGAGTGCATCGTCCGGCCCGCTTTCGAAGCCGCTGGCGGAGACATAAAGGAGGATGTCACCATCGAGATTGGCCAATTCCTCCCAATCCGGCCGCTTGATGATGGTGCCGTCAGTCACTGTCTCATAGGCCGTGCGCTTTACCCCGGCTTCGCGCAGCACCGCAAACGGCGCATAGGCGGCAGGACCGTCCAGGAAGACGACGAACCGGCCGGGAGCGAAACGAACGGTCGAAACCGTCACATCCTTCATTCGCGCGCGGATCGACGTCACCCGCTTTTCGTAGGCGGCGAGCGCCTCCTGAGCGGCGCCCTTGCGTCCCGTCATTTCGGAGAGCAGCGCGAGATATTTCTTCCAGTCCATATGGTTGACGAGGACGGTCGGTGCGATCTTTGACGCCGTCTCATAGATCGGCGAATGGCCTTCGGTGCTGCCGATGATGAGGTCAGGTTTCAGCGCCGCGATCCGCTCGAGGCTCGGCTCCTTCGGATTGCCCAGATCGATCATCTTCGCCTGCCTGACGACCTGAAGAACCGCAGGGTCCTGAATTGCCATATAGGGCGTGGCGACGACGGGAGCCTCAAGTTCGATGAGGAGCCCGAGCGTCAGCAGCGGATCGAGTGTTACGATCGTCTTCACTTCAGCCGGAACGCAGAAGGGCGGGTTATAAACGCCTTCGGTTATCTCCTTTCCCTGGCAGGCCGCGTGGGCAAGGGAGGCGGGCAGGATGAGGAAAAGAAAGGCAAGACAGAAGCGCAAGACCGGTACCCATTCAATGAACGTGGAGGCGTATTGCGGGGGCTTTCGCCCCGCAACGCAGATTGTCAGAATTTCGCACGGAGATTGACACCGAACGACCGCCCTTGGCCGGCCTGTCCGAATGGCAGGGCCGCATCCGGATCAACAACGGTGAAGTATTTTTCGTCGGTGAGGTTTTCCGCAAAAGCGGTTATCTCCCAATTGTCCTTCTTGAAGCCGAGCTGGGCGTTGACGATGAAGCGGGAGTCGATTTCGTACATGCCGCGCGTGCCGAAGCGTGAATTATACTCCGTGGTGTATTTGGCGTCCGCGCCGACATAAACCCCGTTCTCGAACTCATAACGCCCGCCGAAGCCGAGGGTCCATTCCGGCGCTTCAGGGAAGGACTTGCCGGATTGCTCGCCCAGGCCGCCGTGATCGAACTCAAGGAATTTGGTGTTCAGATAACCGATTGAGGCGAAAGCCGAGAACTGGTCGGTCACCTGATAGGTCGGCTCGATTTCAAAACCCCATGCGCGCGATGACGCGGCATTTTCCGTGATGCGATATCCCGGAATGAGAGACGGGGGACGGATTTCGATCTGCTGATCTTCATATTTGGTATAAAAGAGATTGGCATTGAGGGTGAGCCGGTCGTCCAGCAGGGTTCCCTTGTACGAAAGCTCGTAGCTCTGGGAATATTCCGGTTCGTAGGTCACGAGGGGGAAGGCCGGATCGCTGCGATTGACATAGGAGCCGCCCGAACGAAAACCCTGTGTGTAGGTGAAGCCGACCGTTTGATTTTCGCCGAATTCCCTGGAGAGGCCGATCTTGGGTACGAAATTCAACTCGTCGAAGGATGCGGGTCCCCCGGAAAAGAAGGGATCCATCCCGTAAAAGACGAAGGAATTCAGCTCCGTATTCGTTTCCTCGAGATAGTCCAGACGGCCGCCGGCGGTGATGAACCAGCTCGGTGCGAACTCATAGGTCGCCTCGCCGAAGGCGGCGAGGTTTGAGGTTTTGCGGTTCTGCTGGTCGTCGAGCTGTGCGGGCATGGGTATGCCCGGCACTTCCGCGACAAAACGCGACCAGCCATCGAAGACCTGATGGCTGCCGAAAAGGCCGGCGACCCACTTCCACCGTTCTCCTTCGTAGTTCAGGCGAAGTTCCTGGGTGAATATCGAATCGTCGTCCGTACCCCAGATGCCGGTGACCAGGCCGGGCGTGCCCGCATCGACGGAGCGGCGTGTGTTTATGCCGTATTGAAAGCCGGTCTGCGAGGTGAACCGCAGGCTGTCGGAGAAATCATGGGTGATTTCGAGACCGACATTATGGACCTCGGTCCAGCGGAATTCCGTATAGGTATCGGGATTGTTGTTGAAGTCGCCGCGCCCGTCATAGAGGCCGACTAGCCGGTCGTTCGGACGATCCTTCGAATAGGCGTAGGTCAGAAGGGCGCGCGTATCCGGCATCTCGGAAGGGGTTATGAGCACCTTCGCTCGAATGTTGCGGCTGATATCCGTGGTCAGGTCGTCATAACCGGCGTAGTCTCTGAAATTCGAATAGGAAACATCCGAACGGGAACGCTCGAAGGCACCGGAAATGCGCAGCGCCACCTGATCCTCGACCACAGGTGTATTGACGACGAAGCCGGAGCCGACCCGGTTATTGTTGCCGACGGTGCCGGACAGTTCCAGCTCCTTGTCGAAGGTCGGATCCTTCGACTTGATATAGATTGCGCCCGACATGGCGGCGCGGCCGGAGAGCGTCGATTGCGGGCCACGATAGACCTCGACCTGCTCGACGTCCCAGAGGCTTCTCGCACCGAAACGGGCATTGTAACGGGTCTGGAGAATGCCATCCACGTAAAGCGATCCGACCGGCGCCCCGCCGGGGACGAAGCCCTCGGAACTCATGCCGCGAATGACGAAGCCGGCATTGACCGTCGCGCTGTCGAGCACGTTGGCAAGTCGCCGGTAAGCGTCCTGCGTATATCTGATCTGGCCATCCTCGATTGCCTTGGCGGTGACGACGCCGACGCTCGCCGTCGTGTTGTTCAACGTCGTCGCGTCGCGCGCGCCGTAAATGGTGATGGCATCCAGCACCGTCGCGCCGTCCTGTGCGGTGCCTGCGGCCGAAAGGCCGGGGCCGCTCGACAGGGTCACCCGGTTGCTGCCGGCAAAGCGTGCATTGACATTGGTGCCTGCCAGCACGGCATTCAGCGCCTTTTCGGGGGTGAGGGTGCCACTGACTCCAGCGGTTTTCTTGCCTGCGGCAACAGATGCGTCGAAGAGAATCTGCAATCCCGTCTGTGCGGCAAGGCTGTTCAATGCCGGGGTTAGAGGTCCGGCAGGCACCGAGATTGTGCGTTCCGCCGATTGTGCCCTCGCCGCACTCACCATTGCCGGTATTGCCGGGCTCATGGCAATGGCAGTGCCAGCCAGAAGCGCCGCCCGCAGGCCCGCCTTTGCCCCACGCGAGACGGAAATTGTCTTACTCATCAAAACCCCCAAATCCTACGGTATTCGACACGCCGCAGCCCACCATCAAGCGTGGGTGAAACGCCCGCTTGTGAGGTAGACGTTTGGTTTTGGGGATTTGGGACGTTCGGCCAAAGAAAAATTTGCGGATCGTGAAATGGTTGGCGACCGCTTATCCGAAGGACGGCTTCTTCCGTTTTGACGAGGGCCTGTATCGAACCATGTCAGCCTGCGAGCATTTCTTTCAGGCAGAGTGTAATAAGATTGTGGTCTTCGACGTCAGGCAATCCGCTGACGCCCACCGAGCCAATCAGTGTGCCTCCGCGGATGATGAGGGGAAATCCACCACCGCTGGCGACGAAATCGCTGACCGGCAGGCCGAACTTTGCGTTGAAGTCGTATCCCTTTCGCTCGGCTTCGAGCCGGACCTGAAGCGAACTGCGATGAAAACGATGAACGACCGCGCATTTGCGGCGTGTCCATCCAAAATTGTCGATGGTCGCACCCGGCAGCAGGCTGGCGAACACCACGTCGGTGCCGTGCCTTATCTCGATTGCGACGGGAAGCTCCTGTGCCGCCGCCCGCAGTCTTATCAGGCTGCCCAGCTTCCAGGCGAAGTCATAGTTGAAGGTGTTGAGCTGAAGGGCTGCTTGTTCGGCCCGCAGGGCGTCAAGCGAAGGCGTTTCGGTGGTCATTCATTGCTCCGGAATGAGGGGTGATCGTTTACCGGCCGTAGGCGTTGGCCGGTAAACTACGATCCATTAGGGCGGAAGGGCAAGCGTCGCTGTTCCGGCTTGGCCGAACGCTGCCGGCCTTCGCGTTCGCCGACATTGCAAACTCGATCCACATCGCTCCTGTTGAGAATAAATAACAGCGTATTTTGGAACGTTCCATTTTTCAAGAGTGGTTGAGCCGAAATTTCATAGGGGTTCTGAAAGTCATGGAAACCGAAAAACAATTGTAAAATAATTGAATTTAAAACATTATTGGCGATTTTGGATCGCGCCACCAACAGTTTTCGACTTTGCTACGGCGATGTCACTTGACAAAATTGGAACGTTCCAATTAATTACCCCTCGATCTTGATGAGCGGCATGGGAGGGTTCAATGACTGGCGGACGGGTGACCGTTATAGATATCGCGCAGGCCGCAGGCGTCTCGAAATCGACAGTCTCGCTGGTGCTGCGGGGTTCGCCGCTCGTCAATGAGGGGACCCGGGCCAAGGTCAATGCGGCGATGCGCGAGCTTGGTTATGTCTATAACCGCGGCGCCGCGAACCTGCGCCAGACCAGCGCGAAATCGAAAATCATCGGTGTCGTCGTCAACGATCTGACGAACAGCTTCTTTGCGGAACTTGCCGTGGGCGTCGACACGGTCGTGCAATCGGCCGGCTATGTGCAGTTTCTTGCCAATACCAGCGAAAGCATCGACCGGCAGCGCGAGGTGATTGCCTCGATGCGGGAGCACGGCATCTCCGGGCTGATCGTATCGCCCGCCCGCGCGACCGATCCCCTCGACTTCAAGCCGCTGATTGCCGCCGGCATTCCCGTCGTGGTCGTTGTCCGCAGCCTGCCCGGTGCGAAAGTGTCGTCGGTTGCATCGGACAATCAGTCCGGCATGGCGCAGGCGGTTGCCCATCTTGCCTCGCTCGGCCACTCCCACATCGCCTTCATGGGCGGGTTTCCCGATACGGCGGTCTTCCATGAGCGGGTCGGCGGTTTTCGGGACGCCTTGGCTGTCGCCGGTCTGCCTTTTCAGGAGACGGCCGTTGTTCCCTGCGCGCCTTCGCGTGCCGGCGGTGTCGAGGCGATCGGGCGCGTGCTCGAAGCAAGCGATCCGGTCACGGCCGCCGTCTGCTTCAACGATGCCGTGGCTTTTGGCGTTTGCGACGGGCTGCGCGCCCGGCAAATGGAGGCGGGGCGGGATTTCGCGGTCGTCGGCTTTGACGATGTCATCGAAGCCAAGACGACGGTGCCGGCTCTGACGACCATCGCCGTCGACCCCCAGGGGATTGGCAGGCGGGCGGCGCAACTGCTTCTCAAACAGATCAATTCGGAGAAAGCCGATGCGGAGGCCGTGACAACGGCGGTTCGGCTCGTTGTGCGGGAGAGTTGCGGAGCGCAACGAAATGAAGTCGGGAGGACATTGGCATGACGGTGCGTTGGGGATTGATCGGCGCAAGCACGATCGCGCGCGAATGGGTGATCGGCGCGATCAGAAAAACCGGGGGTGAGGTCGTTTCCGTTCTGAGTTCCAACCCTGTTCGCGGGGCGGAATATGCGGCGGCAAACGGCATCCCGAACGTTGCTTCCGATCTGGCGTCGCTCCTTGCCGATCCGGCCATCGACGCGGTGTACATTTCGACGACGAATGATCTGCATTGCGAGCAGGCGCTTGCCGCTGCCCGCGCGGGAAAACACATTCTCTGCGAAAAGCCTCTGGCCCTGTCGCTCGAAGAGGCTCACGCGATGGCAAATGCGGCCCGTAAGGCAAATGTGGTTCTGGCGACAAATCATCATCTCCGGAATGCGCCCACTCACCGGGCGATGCGCGATGCAATCGCCGCCGGCAGGATCGGAACGCCGCTGAGCGCGCGCGTCTTTCATGCGGTTTACCTGCCGCCGCACTTACAGGGCTGGCGGCTGGACAAGCCGTCTGCGGGCGGCGGTGTCATCCTCGACATTACCGTGCATGATGTCGACACGCTTCGCTTCGTGCTGGGTGCCGATCCGGTCGAGGCCATCGCTTTTTCTCAAGCCGGCGGCATGAGCCGGGAGGGGCTTGAAGACGCTGTCATGGGTGTCATCCGTTTCGAAAATGGTCTTATCGCGCAGTTCCACGATGGCTTCACGACCAGATATGCCGAGACCGGTTTTGAGGTTCATGGCACCGAAGGCTCCCTGATCGCCAGAAATGTGATGACCCAGAAGTCGGTCGGCACTGTCGTGCTGCGCACCGATGCTGGCGAGGAAGAAATCAAAACAGGTTCCGACAACCTCTATGAGGTCACGCTCGAAGCTTTTCACTCGGCCATCACGGGCGGCAAACCTTCCGCGACTGCTGAAGACGGCATCTGGTCGCTGGCGACCGGGCTTGCCGTCGTCGAAGCTTCAAAAAGCGGAGCCGCTGTTCGGGTCAAAACAGGAATTGAGAGCCGGTCATGAAAAAGCACATCACTCCAGCGCAGGCAGCGGATCTCATTCCAGACGATGCTATTGTCTCCGTCTCGTCGTCCAGCGGTCTCGGCTGCCCCGATCTCATGTTGAAGGCGATCGGTGACCGCTTCGATGCAACCGGACATCCGAAGAACATCACGACGCTTCATCCGATTGCCGCCGGTGATATGAGCGGTATCAAGGGCGTCGATCACATTGCTAAGAAGGGCCTGCTGAAGCGGATCATCGGCGGTTCATATCCGTCCGGTCCATCCAGCGCCGAGCCGCCGCTGATCTGGCAGATGATCACCGCCGATGAAATTCCGGCCTATAATATCCCATCCGGTATCATGTTCGACATGCATCGCGAAGCGGCCGCAAAGCGTCCTGGCGTCCTCACCAAAATCGGCCTTGATACCTTTGTCGATCCGGCCCGCCAGGGCTGCGCGATGAATGCTTCGGCAGCGGCCGAGCCGGTCGTCAAGCACGTCACTTTCGAGGGTGAGGACTGGCTCTATTTTCCGTCGATCATTCCGCAGGTGACGATCATTCGCGCGACGACTGCCGATGAGCGCGGCAATCTCTCCTACGAACATGAGGGCGCTTATCTTGGTGGTCTCGATCAGGCGCTGGCCGCCCGAAACAATGGCGGCATCATCATCGCGCAGGTGAAGCGCATCACCAAGGAAGGCTCGCTCAAACCGCACGATGTGCGGGTGCCCGGCATGTTGGTGGATTACGTGGTGGTCGATCCCGATCAAAAGCAGACCACCCAGACGGCCTATGATCCGGCGATCTCGGGAGAGGTGTTCCATCCGCTCGATTCATTCGAGGTGCCGGAATTCAATATCCAGAAGGTAATTGCCCGGCGTGTGGCTCAGGAACTTGAGGCTGGCAGTTGCGTCAATCTCGGTTTCGGCATCTCGGCGAATGTGCCGAGAATTCTGCTGGAAGAAGGGCTGCATGGTGCCGTGACCTGGGTGATCGAGCAGGGGGCGGTCGGCGGGGTTCCCCTGCTTGATTTCGCATTCGGCTGCGCCTCGAATGCCGACGCCTATATGCCATCGCCCTATCAGTTCACCTATTTTCAGGGGGCAGGCTTCGATGCGTCGCTGCTGTCCTTCCTCGAAATCGGCAGGGACGGTTCGGTCAATGTTTCGAAGCTTTCCTTCCGTCCGCATGTGACCGCCGGGGCCGGAGGCTTTGTCGACATCACGGCGCGGGCGAGGAAGATCGTTTTTTCCGGCATGTTCAATGCGGGCGCAAAGCTGTCGATCAATGACGGTAAGCTGGTTGTCGAAAAAGAAGGAAAGCTCAAGAAGCTCGTCAATGAAGTCGAGCACGTGACCTTCTCCGGCCGCAGGGCGATCGAGCAGGGTCAGGACATCGCCTATGTCACCGAACGCTGCGTGATGAAGCTGACGCGGCAAGGCGTCGTGTTGACCGAGATCGCGCCGGGCATCGATTTGCAGACGCAAATCCTCGATCAATCCGAGTTCGAACTCATCGTTGCCGACGATCTCAAGGTGATGGACGCTTCGCTTTTTGCCGAAGCCAATATCGGCCTTGCGCTTCCGACAAAAAGCGCCCGCGTGCTGGAGGGAACCTTCCATGGCTAATGGCACGGTTCGCGTCGAGATCGACGGCCATATTGCGATCATGACGGTGTCGCGGCCGGAAAAAAGCAATGCGCTCGATCTGGGTATGCTCGGCGCGCTGATGGCGTCCGCCGATGAGGTCGAGGCGAACAGCGCGGTCCGTGTGGCGATACTGACGGGCGAGGGGCAGGGCTTTTCTGCCGGCGGCGATATCAAGGCATGGGGTGGCATGCAGCCTCAGGAATTTGGCCACGCTTGGGTTCGCCACGGTCACCGGGTTTTCGAACGTCTCGCGACCTTGCGGGTGCCGTTGATTGCCGCGCTGAACGGCCATGCGCTTGGTGGCGGCCTTGAACTGGCGGGTATCGCCGACATTCGCATTGCCGAGGAGCAGATCAAGATCGGTCTGCCGGAAACCAGCCTCGGAATGGTGCCCGGCTGGTCGGGCACGCAGCGGCTGGTCAAGCGGTTCGGCGCCCAGCCCGTGCGCCGGATGGCGCTTGGGGGAGAGGTGTTCAGCGCGCAGGAGGCGCTGGCGCTTGGGATTGTGGATGCCGTCACCACAACTGGCAATGCTCTGATCGCTGCGAAAGACTATGCGGAGCGCGTTGCCGCGCGTGGTCCGGCCGCGTCCGAGATCGTCAAACTGATGATCGCTTCGGCAAGCGGTGAAGACAATGGCACGGCGGTCGAAGCATTGGGTTCCATCCTGGCTGCCAAGACCGGCGACCTGAAAGAAGGCGTGGCGGCATTTAGCGCAAAACGCCCGGCAATATTTAACGGAGAATGGTGATGACGGTTCTGATCAACCCGAAAATGCTGAGTGACCGGACGGCCAGAGATTTCAAGATGTTCATCGACGGCCAATGGGTCGAAGGCAATGTCGATCCTATCGAGCGGATAGCACCCGGCCATGGTTCCATCGTCAGTCGTTTTCAAGCTGGAACCAGGGCCGATGCGGAACGGGCGATAGCGGCCGCGCGCACCGCTTTCGATACCGGGCCATGGCCCCGCATGACGGCCTCCGAGCGCTCGGCTATTCTGTTGAAGGCTGCGGACCTCATCGCCGCGCGATCCGAAGAACTTGCCTATCTGGACGCCGTCGAGGCCGGAAAGCCGATTACGCAGGTGCGCGGTGAAATCGCCGGTTCCGTCGATATTTGGCGTTATGCCGCCGCCCTCGCCAGAGATTTGCATGGCGAGAGCTACAACACACTCGGTGACGGCACGCTCGGCGTTGTCCTGCGCGAAGCGATCGGGGTCGTATCGATCATCACACCGTGGAATTTCCCTTTCCTGATCGTCGGTCAGAAACTGCCTTTTGCGCTGGCGGCGGGCTGCACCACGGTTGTAAAGCCCTCGGAACTCAGTTCCGGCTCGACGCTTGTTCTCGGCGAAATCCTGCAGGAAGCGGGCGTGCCGAAGGGTGTGGTCAACATCGTGACGGGAACCGGCGCCGAGGTCGGTTCGATCATGACCTCGCATCCGTCCGTCGATATGGTTTCTTTCACCGGTTCCACGGGCGTCGGCAAGCTGACCATGGTCAATGCCGCGCAAAGCCTGAAAAAGGTCTCGCTTGAACTGGGCGGCAAGAACCCGCAGATCGTATTTCCGGACGCTGATCTTGATGCGTTCATCGATGCGGCTGTCTTCGGGGCCTATTTTAATGCCGGCGAGTGCTGCAATGCCGGGTCGCGCCTTATTCTTCACAAGAGCATCGCGGCGGATGTGGTCAAACGCGTCGGCGAACTTGCCAGCAAGGTAAAGGTAGGCGATCCTCTGGACCCGACGACACAGGTCGGCGCGATCATTACGCCGCAGCATCTTGAAAAAATCTCCGGTTACGTTTCAGATGCGAAAAACAGCGGCGCACAGATCGCTCATGGGGGAGAAAAGCTCGACTTGGGAATGGGGCAGTTCATGTCGCCTACCATTCTTTCCGACGTCACGCCTGGAATGGCCGTTGCGCGTGAAGAAGTTTTCGGACCGGTCCTTTCGGTTCTGACCTTTGAGACAACCGCAGAAGCCATCGAGATTGCCAACTCTGTCGATTACGGCCTGTCCGCAGGCGTCTGGAGCCGCGATTTCGATACGTGCCTGACGATCGGACGCCGCGTGCGGGCCGGTACGGTGTGGATGAACACTTTCATGGATGGCGCGAGCGAGTTGCCGTTCGGAGGTTACAAGCAGTCCGGCCTCGGCCGGGAACTCGGCCGCCATGCGGTCGAGGACTATACGGAAACAAAGACCCTGAACATGCATATCGGTGGCCGAACCAGCTGGTGGATGCCGCGGACTGAAAAACCGGCGTAGATCATAGAATTAGAGCGGGATTTCAGGCGAAAACCGCACACACTTTTCGCCATCCCGCTCTAGCCGGTTAGACTGACTGCGTCCGAGGAGGACGGGTGACGGGGCGGGGTATTCCTCGCTTTAATTTGCGACAATGGGAGGAACATATGCGCAAATTTCTGACAGGCACTGCATTGGCAGTGTCCATGATGGCCGGCGCCGCACAGGCGGCGGAGAGTGTTGAAGTCCTGCATTGGTGGACGTCCGGCGGCGAGGCTGCCGCGCTCGACGTCCTCAAGAAGGACCTAGAGGCGAAGAATATTTCCTGGACCGATATGCCTGTCGCCGGCGGCGGCGGCACCGAAGCGATGACGGTGCTGCGCGCCCGCGTTACCGCCGGCAACGCGCCGACCGCAGTCCAGATGCTGGGTTTCGACATTCAGGACTGGGCGAAAGAAGGCGCTCTCGGCAATCTCGATGAACTGGCGGCCAAGGATGGCTGGGACAAGGTCATTCCGAAAGCCCTGCAGCGCTTCTCGAAATATGACGGCCACTGGATTGCCGCACCCGTGAATGTGCATTCGACCAACTGGATGTGGATCAACAAGGCGGCGCTCGACAAGGCCGGCGGCAAGGAGCCCAAGAACTGGGACGAACTGATCGCCATGCTCGACAACTTCAAGGCGCAGGGCATCACGCCTATCGCCGCCGGTGGACAGCCATGGCAGGACGCAACGATCTTCGACGCGGTCGTGCTGTCGCTCGGCACGGATTTCTACAAGCAGGCGTTCATCGACCTCGACCCGGCAGCACTTGGCGGCGAGAAGATGAAGACCGCTTTCGAGCGCATGACGAAGCTTCGCTCCTACGTGGATGACAACTTCTCCGGTCGCGACTGGAACCTTGCTTCCGCCATGGTCATCGAAGGCAAGGCCGGCGTTCAGTTCATGGGCGACTGGGCGAAGGGTGAATTCGTCAAGGCGAAGAAGGTGCCGGGCACGGACTTTGTCTGCGTCCGTTATCCTGAAACGCAGGGTGCGGTGACCTTCAACTCCGACCAGTTCGCCATGTTCAAGGTCGCTGCCGACAAGGTGCCAGCGCAGATGGAAATGGCGGCGGCAATCGAAAGCCCGACCTTCCAGTCGGCATTCAATGTCGTGAAGGGTTCGGCTCCGGCCCGGTCCGATGTGTCGAACGAGGCCTTTGACGCCTGCGGCAAGAAGGCGATTGCCGACCTTGCCGAGGCTGACAAGAGCGGCAAGCTCTTCGGCTCGATGGCCCACGGTCACGCCAACCCGGCCGCCGTCAAGAACGCGATCTATGACGTCGTTACCCGTGAATTCAACGGCGAACTGACGCCGGATGAAGCAATCGTCGAACTGCCGGCTGCCGTCGCGGCCGCAAAGTAAACGCGCGAAAATGCGGTGGGGGCATGCCCCCGCCGCACCAATGCTCGCATGAAATCGCAGTCGAACCGTCCGGGCGCCTTGCAGGCAGCCTGTCGCCTTCGGCTACCCAACTGATGGAAACGGCAAGCATCGGGCGCTGTTTCAAGGATCAAGGATATCTGCGCGATGACTGGTCGTAGTCGACTTCAGGAGCTGTTACCGAAGCTTGTTCTGGCTCCAAGCTTCGTCGTCATTATCATTTTTGTATACGGCTTCATCGCCTATACGGGTTTCCTGTCGTTGACGGACAGTAAGATGCTGCCCTCCCACAATTTCGTCGGGCTTCTGAATTACCAGCGGCTCTGGGCGCTGCCGCACTGGTGGCGGGCGATCAGCAACCTGGCGATCTTCGCGTCGCTTTACATCATCATCTGCTCGGTTCTCGGCCTGTTTCTGGCGATCCTGCTCGACCAGAAAATCCGGGGTGAAGGCTTCCTGCGGCCGATCTATCTCTATCCCATGGCGCTGTCTTTTATCGTCACGGGTACAGCGTGGAAGTGGTTTCTGGACCCCGGCATCGGCCTGCAGAACACCATGCATCTGTGGGGATGGGAAAGCTTCCAGTTTGCGTGGATCAAGGACCGCAACTACGCCATCTACTGCGTGGTGATCGCCGCCGTCTGGCAGTCCTCGGGCTTTGTCATGGCGATGTTTCTGGCCGGCCTTCGCGGCGTCGACAATGAAATCATCAAGGCGGCCCAGATCGACGGCGCGTCCACCGTCATGACCTATCGCCGCATCATCATTCCACTCATGCGCCCGGTCTTCCTGTCCGCATTCGTCGTTCTCGCTCACCTCGCCATCAAGGCCTACGACCTTGTGGTCGCCTTGACCGGCGGCGGGCCGGGGCAGGCGACCGAGCTGCCGGCGACATTCATGTATTCCTACACGTTCACGCGCAACTCCATGGGCATCGGTGCATCGTCGGCGATCATCATGCTCATCATGATCTTCTCGATCATCGTGCCCTATCTCTATTCGGAAATTCGCGGAGGGAAACGCTGATGAGCGGCGCTCCAAACCAACAAAATGCAATCAGCCACGGCCATCTGACGCGCGCACTGATCTATCTGGCGCTGATATTCTTCGCCCTCTACTACATGCTGCCGCTCTACGTGATGGTGGTCAATTCGCTGAAACCCCTGGACGAAATCCGCCAGGGCGGCATGTTGAACCTGCCGCAGGTTTGGACCGTCGAGCCGTGGCTCTCCGCTTGGTCCACGGCGCAGATCGGCGTTCAGCCGACGGGTCTCAAGCCCTTCTTCATCAATTCGATCCTGATGGTCGTTCCGGCTGTCGCGATCTCCACCATCGTCGGCGCGCTGAACGGTTACGTTCTGACCAAGTGGAGCTTTCGCGGTTCGAACGTCTTCTTCGGGCTGCTGCTGCTTTCATGCTTCATCCCGTTCCAGATCGTGCTGATCCCCATGGCGCGCATCCTTGGTACGCTGGGTTTGGCCGGTTCGATCTGGGGCCTGATCATGGTGCATGTCATCTATGGTCTCGGTTTCACCACGCTCTATTTCCGCAACTACTATGAAGCCTTCCCGACGGAGCTCGTCCGGGCGGCGCAGATCGACGGTGCGAGTTTCTTCCAGATTTTCCGCCGCATCCTGCTGCCGTCATCGGGACCGATCATCGTGGTCTCGGTCATCTGGCAGTTCACAAATATCTGGAACGACTTCCTGTTCGGCGCCTCTTTTTCGGGTGCGTCTTCGACCCCGATGACGGTGGCGCTCAACAATCTCGTGTCCTCGTCCACGGGGGTCAAGGAATACAACGTCCATTTCGCGGGCGCGATCCTCGCCGCCCTCCCAACCCTCATCGTTTACATCGTCTCCGGCCGCTACTTCGTACGGGGTCTCATGTCCGGCGCTGTGAAAGGATAAACCATGTCGTTTCTCGAAATCTCTCATCTGCGCAAGTCCTACGGCGCGCTGGAAATTCTAAAGGACATCAATATCGAAATCGAGGAGGGCGGCTTTCTGGTGCTCGTCGGGCCTTCCGGCTGCGGCAAGTCCACCCTGCTCAACACGATTGCCGGGCTGGAACCCATCACGTCAGGCACGATCTCGATCAATGGGCGCAACGTTGCCGGTCTGCCGCCGTCGCAGCGGGATATCGCCATGGTGTTTCAGTCCTACGCGCTCTATCCAAACATGACCGTTGCCGGGAACATCGCCTTTGGCATGGAGATCCGCAAGGTTCCCAAGGAAGAGCGCGAAAAGGCGATCAAGCAGGTTGCCGATATTCTCCAGATCGGCCATCTCCTTGACCGCAAGCCGAGCCAATTGTCAGGCGGCCAAAGGCAGCGCGTCGCCATGGGGCGTGCGCTGGTGCGCAATCCGCAGGTCTTTCTTTTCGATGAGCCGCTGTCCAACCTCGACGCCAAGCTGCGCGTCGATATGCGCACCGAGATCAAGCGGCTTCACCAGCGGATGAAGACGACGATCGTCTACGTGACCCACGATCAGATCGAGGCGATGACGCTGGCGACGAAGATCGCGGTTCTGAAGGACGGCGTTCTGCAACAATTCGGCTCGCCCGCCGAGATTTACAATAATCCGGCAAACATGTTCGTTGCCGATTTCATGGGCTCGCCCGCCATGAACCTTCTGACGGGCACCATTGAGCAGGACGCGTCCGGTCTTTCCGTTTCCCTTGCCAGACCCGATGGCGAGCCGATGCGCCTTCCAGTCGCTGCCGGCAAGGAGGCGCTGGCGTCTCATACCGGCCGGCAGGTCATTTTCGGCATTCGTCCAGAAGCGCTGACAGACCCGGAAGGGGCGGACCGGAACGCCAGAACGCTTGCCGAGGGAGAATGCCACATCGAGGTCGTGGAACCGGCCGGATCGGACACATTCGCCGTCACCAAGCTCGGCGGCAAGGAGGTCGTTGCCCGCCTGCGCGCCGATGCCCGCATTCACGCCGGCCAGAACGCCCGTCTTGCCTTCAACCTCGACAAGGCCGTGTTCTTCGATCCGACGAGCCAGGTGCGTATCGCCTGAAGTATTTGGTAACAGCATGATGAACAGTCCAGACATTGTCATTATCGGCTCCGGTATCGGCGGCGCGACGGCTGCCGCCGGGCTTGCGGCGACAGGTGCCGACATCCTGATCCTTGAAGCCGGCGATTACATCGCCGACAGCCCGGTCAATCGCGACCAGCGCGCCATCTTTCAAAAGGGCCATTTTCGCCCCAAGGAGAGCTGGTACGAGGCCAATGGCGCTGCGTTCAATCCCGGTAATTATTACAATGTCGGCGGAAATTCGAAATTCTACGGCGCGGTGCTGTCCCGTTATCGCAAGGAAGACTTCAGTGAGATCAGGCATAGGGAAGGCGTTTCGCCCGCCTGGCCGTTCGCTTACGAGGAGCTGGAACCCTGGTACAGCAAGGCGGAGGCAATGTATCAGGTTCGCGGCGAGCTGGGCGCGGACCCGACCGAACCCGAACATTCCGCCGCATATTCATTTTCTCCCGTTGCGGACGAGCCGCCGGTGGCGGATGTGCGGGCACGCCTGAAGGCGAAGGGTTTGCATCCGTTCTCCCTGCCCTTGGCCATCGATATCGAAAAATGGCTCTTGAAAGGTCGGACGCCGTGGGATGCCCATCCGAATTCTCGCGATGGCAAGATGGATGCGGAGACTGCGGCACTTCTCAAAGCCCTTGAATATCCGAACGTCAAAATCGAAACATCCGCGAGAGTAACCAGACTTGAGGCTGGCGCGAGCGGCCGCATTGAGCGCGTCCATTATGAACAGCACGGCGAGGCCCGCTCGGTTACGGCAAAACTGGTGATCCTGTCTGCGGGAGCCGTGCAGTCGGCCGTGCTGCTGCTCCGCTCGGCGGATGAACGATATCCGAAGGGTCTTGCGAATTCCTCCGATCAGGTCGGGCGAAACTTCATGAACCACAATTCGTCGGCTGTAATTGCCGTGTCGCCAAGCTTCCGCAACACGGCCGTCTATCAAAAGACATTCGGCTTCAATGACTTCTATCTGTCCGACGGTGAGGGCGGGCCGCCTCTTGGCAACGTCCAACTGCTCGGCAAGATTTCTCCGGCGATCTTGAAGGGGGCAATGCCCCGCGTGCCGGAATGGTTGCTCCGGCAACTGACCGGACACGCGATCGATTTCTACGCGATGAGCGAAGATATCCCTCATCCGGACAGCCGGATAATGGTTGACGGAAACCGCATCGTTCTCCACTGGCGGCGAACCAACTGGGACGCTCATCTGGCGCTGGTTGCGAAACTCAAAGGCATCCTCAAATCGGTCGGTTTCCCGATCGTCTTGTCGAAACCTTTCGATAAACGCACGCCGTCGCATCAGTGCGGCACGATCCGCATGGGCAACGACCCGGCGGCTGCACCGCTCGACCCCTTCTGCCGTTCCCATGACCACCGCAATCTTTTCGTTGTCGATGCCAGCTTTCTGCCGACGTCGGCAGCCGTCAATCCGGCGCTCACCATTGCGAGCCAGGCGCTGAGGGTTGCCCATCATATCTCGACGGAGGACCTCGCCCCATGAGGCTGACGACCCCGCATTTCATGGCCGCGATGCCGCTTTATGCCGATGGCGGCCATCAGATTACTCAAGTGTAACAGGATAGTTCGATGCGTTTCGACTATATTATCATCGGTGCCGGCCCCGCAGGATGTGTGCTTGCAAACCGTTTGAGCGAAGACCCCGATGTCAACGTCCTGCTGCTCGAAGCCGGTGGAGGGGACTGGAATCCGCTTTTCCACATGCCGGCCGGTTTTGCCAAAATGACCAAAGGCGTGGCGAGCTGGGGTTGGGAGACGGTGCCGCAAAAGCACATGAAGGGCAGGGTGTTGCGGTACACCCAGGCCAAGGTGCTGGGCGGCGGCTCATCGATCAATGCCCAGCTTTATACGCGCGGCAATGCGGCCGATTACGACACATGGGTCTCCGAGGATGGCTGTGAAGGCTGGAGCTATCGCGACATCCTGCCCTATTATAAACGCGCCGAAGACAATCAGCGTTTCGCCGACGACTATCATTCCTATGGCGGACCGCTTGGCGTCTCGATGCCGGTTTCGGCCCTGCCCATCTGCGATGCTTACATTCGAGCAGGCCAGGAACTCGGCATGCCCTATAATCACGATTTCAACGGCCGGCAGCAGGCCGGCGTCGGCTTCTATCAGCTCACGCAGCGCAACCGGCGCCGGTCGTCCGCATCACTCGCCTATCTCAACCCGATCCGGCATCGCAAGAACCTGACGATCAAACTCGGCGCACGCGTCTCCCGCATCGTTCTGGAAGGAAAACGCGCCATAGGGGTCGAGGTTGTCGGAAAATCCGGCTCGGAAATCATCCGCGCCGAACGGGAAGTCCTCGTCTCTTCCGGCGCGATCGGCTCCCCCAAGCTCCTGCAGCAATCGGGTATCGGCCCGGCGGACCATCTGAAATCCGTGGGCGTGAAGGTGCTGCATGACCTGCCCGGCGTCGGTTCGAACCTGCAGGATCATCTCGATCTTTTCGTGATTGCCGAATGCACCGGCGACCATACCTATGACGGCGTCGCCAAACTTCACCGGACGATATGGGCGGGGCTTGAATATATTCTGTTCCGCACCGGCCCGGTTGCCTCCTCGCTGTTTGAAACGGGCGGTTTCTGGTATGCGGACCCGGACGCGCGCTCGCCGGATATCCAGTTCCATCTGGGATTGGGGTCGGGTATCGAGGCGGGCGTGGAGCGGCTGAAAAACGCCGGGGTCACGCTGAATTCCGCCTATCTTCATCCCAGATCGCGCGGAACCGTGCGGCTGTCATCCTCCGATCCGGCCGCCGCGCCGTTGATCGATCCCAATTACTGGTCCGATCCCCATGACCGGAAGATGTCACTGGAAGGTCTCAAGATCGCCCGCGAGATATTCCAGCAGGCGGCGTTGAAGCCATACATCATGGCGGAACGTCTGCCCGGCCCCAAGGTCATGACGGATGATGAGCTTTTCGAATACGGCTGCGCGAATGCCAAGACCGATCACCATCCCGTCGGCACCTGCAAGATGGGCAACGGGCCGGAATCAGTCGTCGGCCTTGATCTCAAGGTACACGGTCTTGAAGGACTGCGCGTCTGCGATTCCTCCGTCATGCCGCGCGTTCCCTCGTGCAACACCAATGCGCCGACGATCATGGTCGGAGAGAAGGGCGCGGACCTGATAAGAGGACTTGCCCCCCTTGCACCGGCGATTTTCTCGCACGAACGCAATGAAACGCGTCCAAGGGCGCGCGCGCAGGTTCGATAGTCATTCCGCGATCAGGCGGTCTTGATGCGAACCCGAGACGAAGCCTGCAAGGCAATTTACGAGGAGTACAACGCTCATGGACGCGACCGTCCCGCAGCATATTCTTGACGCGCTCACGGATGTGAACATGCCGCGTTTGCCGAAAGCGCCCGGTCCCAAGGAGATGATCGTGCTCGGTGGCATCGATGTCCCGGTTCATCGCGCCGGCTGCGTCGTGGTCGGCTCCGGTGCCGCCGGGCTGCGGACTGCGGTGGAAATGAAGCGGCGCGGCGATGACGTCGTCATCCTCAGCCAGAGCGCGTGGGGTGGGACATCCGCCTGTTCCGGATCCGACAAACAAACGCTCCACACCGCGAACACGGCCGATCAGGGCGACAACTTCAAGGCAATGGCGCGCGCCATCCGCAGCGGCGGCGCCATGGATGAGGATACCGCCTATGTCGAGGCGGTGGGATCGGCGCGCATGATGGCCTCCCTGCAATTCCTCGGGCTGCCCCTGCCGCAGGACCCGCTGGGCGGGACGCTGCGATATCAGACCGACCACGACGAAGTCGGCCGGGCGACCAGTTGCGGCCCCCGCACATCGCGGCTGATGGTCAAGGTGCTTGCGGATGAAGCGATCCGTCTGGATATCCCGTTTCACAATCATACCACCGTCGTCAAAATACTGACCGAAGGTTTGAATGACGAAAGACGGGTCGTCGGCGTCCTCGCCATGCAGCCCCATGAGCGCAGCGATACCAACCCGTTCGGGATTGCTCTCTTCGTGTGTCCGGTGATTGTGCTTGCAGCCGGCGGACCGGGCGAGCTTTATCGCGACAGCGTTTATCCCAATGGCTGTTTTGGTTCTCTGGGGCTGGCGCTGGAGGCGGGGATAGACCTCGTCAACCTCACGGAAAGCCAGTTCGGTATAGGCACCCGACGGGAGGGATTTCCCTGGAACCTGTCGGGAACCTATGTTCAGGCCATCCCGCATATTTATTCGCTGGATGCCGGGGGCAAAGAGCATCATTTTCTGGCGGACTACTATCGCAATACGCAGGAAATGGCCTCCAACATTTTCCGAAAGGGCTATCAATGGCCCTTCCATTCGACCCGTATGCTCGATTTCGGTTCAAGTCTGGTCGACCTTGCGATCTTCCGCGAGTCGGCGGCCGGGCGGCGGGTCTTTATGGACTTCAATCGCAATCCGCTGGCGGTGCCCGGCGATCTTCCGTTCAGCCTTGACCGTCTCGACGCAGACGTCAGCAGCTACATCGAAAACGCCGGCGCGATGAAGGAACGGCCGATCGACCGGTTGAAGCATATGAACCCGCTCGCGATCGAACTCTACCGGCGCTACAAGATCGACATCGCCAGCGAGCCGCTGGAATTTGCGGTGAACAACCAGCACATGAACGGCGGCATCATGGTCGATACCTGGGGGCGGACCAACCTGACGGGCTGCTATTCTGTCGGCGAGGCCGCAGGTACGCATGGTGTGACACGTCCGGGTGGTGCGGCGCTGAATGCCGGGCAGGTATTCGGCACACGCGCGGCCGAACATATCGGCGCAAGTCGCCGCGCGAAATCCCCGTCATCGGCAAATATTGAGGCGGCGGCATTAGCGGGCATCAATGACCTTCTCGCCATTCTGAAGGAGGATAGTCGCCTGTCCGCCAAGAACATCCGCACCGAAATCCAGTCCCGCATGAGCGATAAGGCGGGGATGATATGCGATGCCGAAAGCGTTTCGCAGGCGCTTGCCGGGGCGCGTTCGCTCAATGCGACGATCCGCTCGAACGGGATTGCTTACGGACGGGCTGCCGAGGCGGTTCGCGCCGTTCAGTGGCAACAGATGGCGATTGCGTCCGAGGCCGTGCTCACGGCGTTGGATTACTTCATTCGCGATGGCGGCGGCAGCCGAGGCGCACGCGCGATCTGCGATGCTGACGGTGAACTGGTTCCGAACGTCAATGCGGGACCCTTGCATCAATTCCGCTTTCGCAGGGAGAAAGACGACCATCGAAGCGAGCAGATCGTCGTCAGGCTCGAAGGTGAGGATATGGCGACATCGACGCGTCCCAACCGCGTCTTCGATGAAAGCAAGAAATCCTTCTTTGAACGGGACTGGCCCGCCTGGCTCACCGGACGCATCTATGATCTCGGTGAAAGAGAAGGATGCGCCGAAGACTGAATTCGTTTTGAATTATGCTCGGACGGGCCCCATTCACGCCTTTGATACGGCCGATCAGCATTCTGTCCTCGCGCTCGCAAGCTAGGCGCCTTTCAAGAAAAAAAATGAAGAAGCGGATCAGCCTCTGCCGGTGGAGGTGTTTTCCTCCATGGCTGGCCAGCTTGCCGGTGCGAGGAGCCCCCCGGCGGGATTGTCTTCGGAGGACCGGCGTTGCCCCCGGTCGCGCTGACGACGAGCATCTAATTTCTCTAATTTAAAGAACAGGCGACAAAGGCGCCCGGATTTGATAAATTACAATTTAGCCGGTTGCGGTTTGACGCGCGGATAAAGTCTCCAGGCGTTTCCACGCCGCCAGCCGGATCATGGCGCAGGAGGAGAAGTGCTATGACGGCATTCCATGTCATGGCCGGTGCGACCGGTGAATTTACTCGCCCCGAAGTCCGCAAGATTGGTTTCGCGGATATTGTCGATGCATTGAAGTTGGGACTTGATGACTTCAAAGAGAAGCCGTCCCATTATGTCTTTCTCTGTCTTATGTATCCGATTGCGGGTGTTTTTCTGGTCATGTGGAGTTCCGGCGCCAATCTGCTGCCGCTGATTTATCCCTTGATGTCAGGTTTTGCGCTGATCGGTCCGATCGCCGCCATCGGTCTTTATGAAATCAGCCGACGACGTGAGCAGGGGTTGGATAGCTCCTGGCGTCATGCGCTGGAGGTTCGACACTCTCCGGCCCTGCCGTCGATTATCGCGGTCGCCGTCATGCTGTTCGTGCTTTTCGCCCTCTGGCTGATTGTGGCGCAGCACCTCTACACCACGACGTTCGATGCGGCCGGTCCGGCTTCACTCTCAACCTTTCTGTCAGACGTGCTGACCACCCCGGAGGGACTTTCCCTGATAATCTGGGGGAATCTTGCCGGTTTCGTTTTCGCGGTCATTGTGCTGGCGACAACGGTGGTGGCGTTCCCGCTGATGCTTGACCGGGATGTCGGCGCAGTCGCGGCGGTGGATGCGAGCATACGCGCCACGCTCGCCAATCCGGTTCCAGTTGCGCTTTGGGGGTTGATCGTCGCGGCGCTGCTCGTCGTCGGCACAATCCCGGTTTTCGTCGGCCTTGCAGTCATCATGCCCATCCTCGGACATGCAACCTGGCACCTCTATCGGAAATTGATCGTCCCCGTTTATCCAAACCGTATGCCTTGAACCCATAACGGAAATCTAGCTGTCGATCATCCTTCCCGCTGTTGCGGCTCTCCTAAGGGAGCCGTTGCGGCCGGGATGGCGATGGAGCGCGTGAGGATGCCATGTCGTATCGTTTTCTTGCCATCTGTCTGCTTTTCGCCACGACCCTTCCGCTTGATGCGCACGCACAGGAGGGGGACCCTGCCGCCGGCGCCACCGTTTTCAAAAAATGCGGCATTTGTCATGTCGCCGAAACCGACCAGAACAAGGTCGGACCTTCACTGAACGGCCTGTTCGGCAGAGCCGCCGGCACCCATCCGAATTTCGCCTATTCGCAGGCGATGCAGGATGCGGGCAAGGCCGGGCTGGTATGGGACGAGACATCATTTCGCGATTATCTGCACGACCCCAAGGCGAAGGTGAAGGGCACAAAAATGGCCTTTGTCGGGGTGAAGGACGACACCGACATCACCAATCTCATCGCCTATCTGAAGCAATACTCCAAGTAGCGAAATGATGCGAGCTGAAGAGCTGTTTCTCGCCGGGGTGGATCGGCAGGATAGGGCCGAATGAGGGGCGAACTGCTGCTGTTGCCGCAATTGCTCGCCCGAACTGTTCATGAGATAATGCTAATACGTTTCGCGATAGGATTGTAGAAATAGTCGCGGCCGTGTCAGGGGAGGAGACGATGGCTGTCGTTGTGGTTCTCGTTCTGCTGGTGGTGGGATCGATCGTATTCCACCTGCTGAGCCCTTGGTGGTGGACGCCGATTGCCTCCAACTGGAGCTATATCGACAATACGATCATCATCACCTTCTGGATCACCGGTTTCGTTTTTTCGGCCATCGTGTTGTTCGTCGCCTATTGCGTGTTCCGTTTCAGGCATCGCACGGGAAACCGGGCGGCATACCAGCCTGAAAACAAGCGCCTGGAGGGGTGGCTTGCTGGAGGAACCGGGGTCGGGGTGGCTGCCATGCTCCTGCCGGGCCTCTTCGTGTGGAACCAGTTCGTGACCGTGCCTGATGGCGCCAGCGAGGTGGAAGTCGTCGGTCAGCAATGGCAATGGAGTTTCCGGCTGCCCGGCGCGGACGGCCGGCTCGGACGGGCCGACACGCGCGCCATTGCGCCGGACAATCCGCTCGGTTTGAACAGAAACGACCCCGCCGGAATGGACGATGTCATCGTTGAAGGCGGCGAGTTGCATTTACCCGCCGGCAGGCCGGTGAAGATGCTGCTGCGCGCGGTTGACGTGGTGCATGATTTCTACGTGCCGGAGTTCCGGGCCAAGATGGACATGATCCCCGGTTCGGTCACCTACTACTGGTTCACCCCGACGCGGACAGGAACCTTCGAGGTTCTCTGCGCGGAATTGTGCGGCGTCGGCCATCCGCAGATGCGCGGCACCGTCGTCGTCGATACCGAGGCTGACTATCAGGCCTGGCTACAGCAGCAACCGACTTTCTCGAAATCGCTCGCTTTGGCGGAAAAGTCGGCAGCCAGATGAGCGCCATGCGTCGTTGAACGGAAAAGCCGCGTCGGAGGAAACAGGGAGGACGGAAGATGGTCGAGATTGGATCCGGCGCGGGGCAGGTCATCCAGCCCGCTGAGGTCGAGGATGTCGAGCTTTATCACCCGAAAAGCTGGTGGACGAAATATGTCTTCAGCCAGGATGCCAAGATCATCGCCATTCAATATTTCCTGACCGCGACGGCAATCGGCATGGTGGCGCTGGTGCTATCCTGGTTGATGCGCCTGCAACTCGGCTTTCCCGGTTATTTCTCTTTCATCGACGCGGAACATTATTATCAGTTCATCACCATGCACGGCATGATCATGGTGATTTACCTGCTTACCGCGCTGTTTCTCGGCGGTTTCGGCAATTATCTGATCCCGCTGATGCTCGGCGCGCGCGACATGGTGTTTCCCTATGCGAACATGCTGAGCTACTGGCTCTACCTGCTCGCGGTCCTCGTGCTGGTCGCCGGTTTCTTCGCGCCTGGCGGGCCGACGGGCGCTGGCTGGACGCTCTATCCGCCGCAGGCGCTTTTATCGGGAACGCCGGGCGGGCGCGACTGGGGCATCATCCTGATGTTGTCCTCGCTGATCCTGTTCATCATCGGCTTTACCCTGGGCGGGCTGAATTACGTCGTCACGGTGCTACAAGGGCGCACGCGCGGCATGACGTTGATGCGCATGCCCCTGACGATATGGGGCATATTCACGGCAACCGCCATGGCGCTGCTCGCCTTCCCGGCGCTTCTCGTTGCCGCCGTCATGATGTTGTTCGACCGGCTGCTCGGCACGAGCTTCTTCATGCCCGCCATCGTCGAGATGGGCGAACAGCTGAAACAGGAGGGCGGCAGTCCCATCCTCTTCCAGCATCTGTTCTGGTTCTTCGGCCATCCGGAAGTCTATATCGTGGCACTTCCGGCCTTCGGCATCGTCTCGGATCTCATCAGCACCCATGCACGCAAGAACATCTTCGGTTACCGGATGATGGTCTGGGCGATCGTCATCATCGCGGCGCTGAGCTTCGTCGTCTGGGCGCATCATATGTATGTCAGCGGCATGAACCCGAATTTCGGCTTCTTTTTCGCGACCACGACGCTGATCATCGCCGTGCCGACGGCGATCAAGGTCTATAACTGGGTGCTGACGCTCTGGCGCGGCGATATCCATCTGAACTTGCCGATGCTGTTTGCGCTCGCCTTCATCGTCACATTCATCAATGGCGGATTGACCGGTCTTTTCCTCGGCAATGTCGTCGTAGACGTTCCGCTTTCGGATACGATGTTCGTCGTCGCGCATTTCCATATGGTGATGGGGGTCGCGCCGATCATGGTGATTTTCGGCGCGATCCACCATTGGTATCCCAAAGTCACGGGCCGCATGCTGAACGTGGCGATGGGGCATATCCACTTCTGGATCACCTTTCTCGGCGCTTACGCCATCTTCTTCCCGATGCATTATCTCGGCCTGATGGGCGTGCCGCGCCGTTATTACGAACTGGGCGAGGCCGCTTTCATTCCGCCCTCGGCACACACGCTGAACATGTTCATCTCCGTTGCAGCACTGGTTGTTGGCGCCGCACAACTGCTGTTCCTGTTAAATCTCGCCTGGAGCCTTCGCTGGGGCAAACAGGCGGGCGGCAATCCGTGGCGGGCGACGACACTGGAATGGCAAACGCCGCAGACCCCGCCCGTTCATGGAAACTGGGGCAAGGAGCTGCCGGTCGTCTATCGCTGGCCTTATGACTACAGCGTGCCCGGCGCGGATGAGGACTTCCTGCCGCAAAACCAGCCGGCTGCGGCCGGGCCGTCGGAGAGGGCCCTGTCATGATCGCCATTCTCATCTTCATGGCGGGTATTGCCGGCATCATCGCCTGGTGGATGGCGGGGCAGCGGCTCACTTCAAAGCCATGGCTGGAAGTGGGGGTGGCAGGCGATGCACCGCAGATGCAGGGATCGTCGGCGACAATAGCGAAACTTGGGCTCGGCATTTTTCTGGGTGTCGTGGGCGCGCTGTTCACGCTGCTCATCAGCGCCTATCTCGGCCGCATGGGCGGCGCGGACTGGTGGGGCATCCCCATTCCCGGGCTGTTATGGGCCAATACTGCGACGCTTGCCGCTAGTAGTCTGGCGCTGCAATGGGCGAAAACCGAAGCCGGCGCCGGTCGCCGCGACAGGCTGAATATGGCTCTCGCGGCAGCCTTTGCGACGGCCGTTCTCTTCGTTGCCGGGCAGTTTCTGGCGTGGTGGCAACTCACCTCCGCAGGCTATGTGCTGGCGGATAACCCATCGAACAGCTTCTTTTACATGATCACCGGGCTGCACGGCCTGCATATAGTGGGCGGGCTCTGTGTGCTTGGACGCACCGCAATCCGCGCCCGCAGCGAGCCCTTGTTGGCAAGGATGCTCCTGAGCGTGGAGCTGTGCGCCATCTACTGGCATTTCATGCTGGTGGTGTGGCTGATCCTTTTTGCGCTCTTCGCCGGCTGGGCGAATAGTTTTGTCGATCTATGCCGTCAATTGGTCAGCTAGAGCGGCGGGAGATGAACCGGAGCAGGTCCCGCCGCTCTAAGTTTTATCTAAGCATCAGATTTTCCGGACGCTACGTACTTTTACTGGAAATCCTCTAAGGAGTGTCGATCATGACCGCATCCATGGAAAGGCCAGCAAGCGATCCGCATCTGCGCCCCACGGGAATGCGCGGCGTTGCCGCCGATCTGTCATCGGACCAGCGGGCGTTCAAGAACGTCTCCTGGGGCAAGGCGATGATGTGGATCTTCATCCTCAGCGACATCTTCATTTTCGGCTGTTTCCTCCTGGCCTATATGGCCGCGCGCATGTCGACCACCGTCGCCTGGCCCAATCCGAGCGAGGTTTTTGCGCTGACGATTGGCGGCAAGGATATCCCGCTGATCCTGATTGCCATCATGACCTTCGTCCTCATCAGCAGCAGCGGCACGATGGCCATGGCCGTCAACTTCGGATACCGCCGTGACCGTCGCAAAACCGCGGCGCTGATGGTGGTAACGGCCCTCCTTGGCGCGACATTCGTCGGAATGCAGGCATTCGAATGGACGAAACTGATCGAGGAAGGCGTGCGTCCCTGGGAAAACCCATGGGGTGCGGCGCAATTCGGTTCGACGTTCTTCATGATCACGGGCTTTCACGGCACCCATGTCTCGATAGGCGTGCTGTTCCTCCTCATCATCGCGCGCAAGGTATGGCGGGGAGATTTCGAACAGGAAAGGCGGGGATTTTTCACCAGCCGCAAGGGGCACTACGAGGTCGTCGAGATCATGGGGCTTTATTGGCACTTCGTCGATCTGGTGTGGGTCTTCATCTTTGCATTCTTCTATCTGTGGTGAGTGAGGATGGCATCATGGCACAGGAACAATCACAGCAGCATCCGATAAGACTTTATATGGTGGCCTGGGGACTGCTTTTTGTTCTCAGCACGTTCTCCTATATGGTCGATTATCTCGGCATTCAGGGCTATCCCCGATGGTCTTTGATCATCGTATTCATGCTGCTGAAGGCGGGGCTGATCATCGCGATTTTCATGCATCTGGCCTGGGAACGGCTCGTCTTGATCTACGTCATCCTGCTCCCACCGGTCCTCGTGCTTGTCTTCGCCGCCCTGATGGTGTCGGAATCCAATTATACGGCTTTCACCCGGCTGACCTTTATGACTGCGGGTTCCTAGGCCGCTGCAACATATTTCAGGCTTGCGGAAGCAGCACGCCGACGGCGAATTCCTCGTCAGTCGCTGTGTGGCCGGCCTGCGTCTTGCGATATTCGCTGGGCGTGAAACCGCGCTCGGTTCGCAGCGTGCGAGAAAGATGCGGCGCGTCGCAGAAACCGGTGGCGAGCGCAATCTGGGTGATCGGGTCATGCGTGGTGCGCAGGAGGGAGAGCGCACGGTCCAGCCGAAGCTCGAGATAGACCTTGGACGGCGTCGCGTTCAGGTCGGTGAGGAAACGCCGTTCGAGGCTGCGGCGGCCAAGGCCAAGGTCGTTCGCCAGTTCCAGCACTGTTTTCGGAACCTCGATATTCTGCTGCATCCGCAGGATCGCTTTTTTGACCAGAGGATCATTGGCCTTTCGCGCGCTCTGCTGGCCGGGCTGGGGTTTTTCGCCGCTCAGCGCGCTGTCGATCATCATGATGTTGAGGCTTTTGATGGCGGCGGACTGGCCGACATGGCGCTCGACGAGGAAAGCCGCCAGATGGGCTGCGCCGTGACCACCGGAACAGGTCAGCCGGTCACGGTCGATGACGAAAATCTGGTCGGAGATCATCTGGACGGTATCGAAACGGTCGAGAAAATCCTGATGGTGGAACCAGCTCACGCAGCAGCGATAACCATCAAGCAGGCCCGCTTCATGCAGAATGAAGACACCGGTGCAGAGCCCGACGATGGGAATGCCCGCCGCCGCCCGGTCTTTCAGGAACCGCAGCGCTTCCTGCGGCAGGGCGCTGTGATCGCTGATCAAGCCGCCGACAACGACGATATAGTCGTAATGCCCGGCGTCCATCAGCCGTGTATCCGGCTGCACCTTCACGCCGCAGCTCGATTGCACGCTGCCCAGCGTTGCCGAGAGCACCGACCACTCACACAGGATAGGCCGGGAACGGTCCGCCTCGTCGGCGGCAAGACGCAGCACATCAACGAAATTCGCAAAGGCTGACAGCGTGAAGCGGTCGGCAAGCAGGAAGGCGACGCTGAGGCGTTTTCTGGCGCGGTGTGAAGTCATGACGCAAATATTCATGCAAACAGACGCGATTGTCCAGCCGGGGCGCGGCAAATGCTCATAGCGTTTACGACACGAGATTTTCCAACCATCGGGTCCGCTCATGACGCGTTTTAATGCTTTCAATCTTTTGCGGAATGCCCTGACCGGCCACAAGAACTGGGACGAGCAGTGGCCGGACAGCCAGCCGAAAGCCGAATATGACGTGGTCATCGTCGGCGCCGGCGGCCATGGTTTGGGTGCCGCCTATTATCTGGCCAGCCAGCACGGCATCACCAATGTCGCCGTCATCGACAAGGGTTGGCTCGGCGGCGGTAATACCGGCCGCAACACGACGATCATCCGCTCGAACTATCTCTATGACGAGAGCGCCCGTCTTTACGATCACGCCGTCGATCTGTGGGAGAACTTGAGCCAGGAGCTGAACTACAACGTCATGTATTCAAGGCGCGGCGTGCTGATGCTGGCGCATAATGTGCACGATGTGCAGAGCTTCAAGCGTCATATCCATTCCAACCGTTTGAACGGTGTGGACAATCGCTGGCTCACCCCGGAAGAATGCAAGGAATATTGCCCGCCGCTCAGCATTGTGCCGAATGCGCGTTATCCTGTCATGGGCGGTGCGCTTCAGGAACGTGCCGGCACTGCGCGCCACGACGCCGTCGCCTGGGGGTATGCGCGCGGCGCTGCCGCCCGTGGGGTCGATATCATCCAGAACTGCCCGGTCACCGCCATTCGTCGCAATGCCGATGGCTCCGTCGCTGGTGTCGAGACGGCGAGGGGCTTCATCAAGGCGAAGAAGGTCGCGGTTTCCGCCGCCGGCCACACCTCAGTTGTTATGGACACGGCCGGCGTGCGCCTGCCGCTCGAAAGCTATCCTTTGCAGGCGCTGGTGTCGGAGCCGATCAAGCCGATCTTCCCCTGCGTTGTCATGTCGAATGCGGTCCACGCCTATATCAGCCAGTCCGACAAGGGCGAGCTGGTTATCGGTTCGGGTACGGACCAATATACATCCTATTCGCAGCGCGGCGGCCTGCCGCTGATCGAGCATACGATTGCGGCCATCGTCGAAATCTTCCCGATCTTCAATCGCATGCGGATGCTGCGCAAATGGGGCGGTATCGTCGATGTGACGCCGGATCGCTCGGCCATTCTCGGCAAGACGCCGGTTGACGGGCTTTACGTCAATTGCGGCTGGGGTACGGGCGGTTTCAAGGCCACGCCGGGCGCTGCGCACACCTTCGCCTGGACCATTGCCAAAAACGAACCGCACCCGATCAACGCGCCGTTCACGCTGGAACGCTTCCGCACCGGCCGCCTGATCGACGAGGCCGCCGCCGCCGCGGTGGCGCATTGAGGAGCCGACCCCATGCTTTTGATCCGCTGCCCCTATTGCAATGAAACGCTGCCCGAAGCCGAATTCACCTATGCCGGGCAGGCCCATATTACCCGCGCCGCCGATCCTTCGTCGCAGACCGATGAGCAATGGGAAGAATTCCTGTTCATCCGCGAAAACGTGAAAGGCCCGCATTTCGAGCGCTGGCGGCATCTGCATGGTTGCGGCCGCTTCTTCAACGCCGTGCGTGACACGGTGAGCGACCGCTTCCTCACGACCTATCGTGCGGGTGAACCGCGTCCAGAACTTTCTTCCCTGACCCGTGCACCAGCCAGTTCCGAGGTGTCGAAATGAACTCCTATCGCGTTTCCGGCCGTGGCCGTGTGGATGCCACCCGCTCGGTCAGCTTTACCTTCGATGGCAGGACCTATCGCGGCGTGAAGGGCGATACGGTCGCCTCGGCACTTCTCGCCAATGGCGTGCATCTCATGGGCCGCTCGTTCAAATACCACCGCCCGCGCGGCCCGGTGGCGGCGGGTTCCGAAGAGCCGAATGCGCTGATCGGCACCCGCCGCAGCGCAGGACGTTTTGAGCCGAACACCCGCGCCACGGTGCAGGAAATCTGGAACGGGCTGGAAACCACCTCCCAGAACAAATATCCGAGCCTGAAATTTGATATCGGCGCTGTCAACGACATGGCCTATATGCTGTTTTCAGCAGGTTTCTATTACAAGACCTTCATGTGGCCGAAGAGTTTCTGGAACAAGGTCTATGAGCCCTTCATTCGCGCGGCCGCGGGTCTCGGCGTTTCCCCCACCGAGGAAGACCCGGATATCTATGCCTCGCGCAACCTGCATTGCGATGTGCTGATCGTCGGCGCTGGTCCGGCTGGTCTGGCGGCGGCGCGTGCGGCGGCGGTCGATGGTCTCAAGGTCGTGCTGGTCGATGAAAATGCCGAAGCCGGCGGCACGCTGCTGTCGGAGCCGCAGGCGAAGATCGATGGCAAGCCCGTATGGAACTGGCTGGCGGATGAATTGACGGCACTGAAGGAGCGCGGCGTCAAGGTAATGACCCGCACGACGGCCATCGCCTATTACCACCAGAACATGATCGGCCTTTGCGAAAAGTTGACCGACCATTTAGAGGCCGTGCCGAAGGATACGCCGCGCGAACGCCTGTGGCGCGTTCGGGCGCGTCACGTCGTATTGGCGCAGGGTGCACTGGAAAAGCCGCTGGTTTTCCACGGCAACGACCGGCCGGGCGTGATGCTCGCGGGTGCCGCCCAGACCTATCTCAACCGCTATGGCGTCAAGGTCGGCAACCGGCCGGTGGTGGTGACGAGCCATGACAGCGCCTGGTATGCGGCGTTTGATCTTCACGGCGCGGGCGCACGCGTTCAGGCAATTGTCGATACCCGCGCCAAGGTGCGGGAAGAACTGGTGAACGAGGCGCGTGCGCTCGGCATTCCGGTCAAGCTGTCGCATACGGTCACGGCGACGTCGGGGCGGCTGCGCGTCAAGTCAGTCCGGGTCAATCCGGTTAGTGGCGCGTCGGTCGGTGCGGGACAGGAAATCGCCTGCGATGCGGTGCTGATGTCCGGCGGCTGGACGCCGTCGCTGCATCTCTTTTCCCATACGCAGGGCAAGATCGCCTGGGATGATGAGCGGACTACCTTCCTTCCTGCCGCCACCAACGAGGATTGCGTGATTGCCGGGGCCGGACGCGGGCTGTGGGGCATCGAAGCGGCGCTGAAGGACGGTGCTGAACGGGGTCGCGAAGTTGCAGCAGTGCTCGGCAAGGCCGCCAACCCTTCCGCTCTTGTGGTGGAACATGACCGCACCGGCAGCGGCGTCTCGCACACGGAACTGCCGAGCGACCGTGATGCCGGCAAGGCCAAGGCTTTCGTGGATTACCAGAACGATGTGACCGCCAAGGATCTGAGGCTCGCCGTGCGTGAGGGCATGCGTTCCATAGAGCACGTCAAGCGCTACACCACCAACGGCATGGCGACCGATCAGGGCAAGATGTCCAACATCAACGGCCTCAACATCGCGGCGGAAGCACTCGGCAAACGCCAGCCGCAGGTCGGCCTCACCACCTTCCGCCCGCCCTATACGCCGACGACCTTCGGAGCCTTCGCCGGTTATCACCGCGGCGCGCATTTCGAGGTAACGCGCAAGACGCAGATCGACGGGTGGGCTGAGGCGCATGGCGCGGTCTACGAGCCGGTCGGACAATGGCGTCGCGCCTGGTATTTCCCTAAACCGGGCGAAGACATGGATGCGGCTGTCGGCCGTGAATGCCGGGCGGTGCGCCAGAGTGTGGGCATTTTCGACGCCTCGACGCTCGGCAAGATCGAGGTTGTCGGGCCTGATGCGGTCGAGTTCATGAACCGCATGTATACCAATCCCTGGACGAAGCTCGCCGCCGGCCGTTGCCGTTATGGCCTGCTGCTCGGCGATGACGGCTTCATTCGCGACGATGGCGTCATCGGCCGCATGACCGAAGACCGTTTCCACGTCACCACCACGACAGGCGGCGCCGCCCGGGTGCTGAACATGATGGAGGATTACCTCCAGACGGAGTGGCCGGATCTCAATGTCTGGCTGACCTCGACGACCGAACAATGGTCCACCATTGCGCTGAACGGCCCGAACGCGGCAAAGCTGCTCGCGCCGCTGGTGGAAGGCGTCGAACTGACGGAAGAGGCCTTCCCGCATATGTCCTGCGTGGAGTGCACGGTGGCCGGCATGCCGGCGCGGCTGTTCCGCGTCAGCTTCACCGGCGAGATCGGCTTCGAGGTCAATGTCCCTGCACCGCTCGGCCGCAAGCTCTGGGAAATCCTGTGGGAGGCCGGCCAGCAATATGGCATCACGCCTTACGGCACCGAGACCATGCATGTGCTGCGTGCCGAAAAGGGTTACATCATCGTCGGTCAGGATACCGATGGTACCGTCACGCCCTATGACGCCGCGATGGGCTGGGCCGTGGGCAAGAACAAGCCGGATTTCGTCGGCAAGCGTGGCCTTGCCCGCCCCGATCTCGTCGCCAAGGATCGCCGTCATCTCGTCGGCCTTCTGACCGAAGACCGCTCGAAGCTGGAAGAGGGCGCGCAGATCGTCTTTGATCCGAAACAGCCGATCCCGATGAAAATGGTCGGCCACGTCACCTCGTCCTATCACTCGGATGCCGCCGGCCAGCCCATCGCGCTGGCTCTGGTGGAGGGTGGCCATGAGCGGATGGGCGAGACCGTCTACATCCCCATGCTGGACCGCACCATTGCCGCGAAAATCACCGGGATGGTCTTTGTCGATCCCGAAAATACCCGCCTGAAAATCTGACCCGGAGATGACAATGAACATGCGCGTTTCCTCCCTCGTTTCCGGCACTTTGGCCGAGAGCAAAGCGGCCCGGGTCAGCATCCTGCCGGTGCAGACGCGGCTGTCGCTACGCGCCCGGGGTGATCTCACCCCGCTCAGCGCCGCCCTTGGCCTTGCCTTGCCCGACCGGATCGGCACCCGCTCCGCCGCAGGCGAAATCGAGGCCGTGCGCCTCGGTCCCGACGAATGGACGATCCTTGCTCCGACAGGGGAAGCCGACAGGCTGATTGCGGCCTGCGGCGCTGTCTATGCCAGCCACCCACACAGCCTCGTCGACATTTCCGGCCGGGAAGTGACGCTCTCGATCGAGGGGCCACAGGCTGGCGAACTGCTGACGCTGGGCTGCGCCCGCGATATCGACACCATTGCTGTCGGTGAGGCGCGCCGAACGATTTTCGACGGCGTGACCGTGGTGCTCTGGCGCGATGCGGAAAACCGTTTCCGCATGGATATCTGGAACAGTTTCGTGTCGCATCTTGGCCATTTGCTTGAAACCGGCTGCAAGGAACTTGCGGCTGATATCGCTTGATCTGGGAGGAGAAAACAATGCTCAACCGCCTGTCACATAATACCGTTTCGGACACGGTGATCGCTGACGCCATCGCCGAGGAACTCGACCGCCAGAAAACGCAGATCGAGCTCATCGCTTCGGAAAACATCGTTTCCGCCGATGTTCTGGCGGCTCAAGGCTCGGTGCTGACCAACAAATATGCCGAGGGCTATCCCGGCAAGCGTTATTACGGCGGCTGCGAATTTGTCGACAAGGTCGAACAGGTCGCCATCGACCGGTTGAAGCAGCTCTTCGGTGCGGAATTCGCCAATGTGCAGCCGCATTCCGGCGCGCAGGCCAATCAGGCGGTGTTTCTGGCGCTGCTGCAGCCGGGCGACCGGATCATGGGCATGTCACTTGCCCATGGCGGCCACCTGACCCACGGTTCGCCGGTGACGATGTCCGGCAAGTGGTTCGATGTCGTCTCCTATGAGGTCGATGCCGATACACATCTGATCGATATGGAGAAGGTGCGGGCGCGGGCGCTGGAGACCAAGCCGAAGCTGATCGTGGCGGGCGCATCGGCCTATCCGCGCCAGATCGATTTTGCCGGCTTCCGCAGAATAGCCGACGAAGTCGGCGCTTATCTGATGGTCGACATGGCCCATTATGCCGGTCTGATCGCCGGCGGCAAATATCCGAACCCGGTGCCGCACGCCCATGTCGTCACCTCCACCACCCACAAGACCCTGCGCGGCCCCCGCGGCGGCGTGATCCTTACCAATGACGCCGATCTGGCGAAGAAGCTGAACTCGGCCGTCTTCCCCGGCAATCAGGGCGGCCCCCTGATGCACGTCATCGCCGCCAAGGCCGTGGCTTTCGGCGAGGCCTTGCGTCCGGAATTTTCCGACTATGCCGGCCAGGTCATCGCCAATGCGCAGGCGCTGGCAAAGGTGCTGACGAAGGGTGGTCTGGGCATCGTCTCGGGTGGAACCGACAGCCACATGGTGCTGGTCGATCTGCGGCCGAAAGGCGTGACCGGCAAGGTTGCCGAAATCGCTCTGGAGCGGGCGGGGCTTACCTGCAACAAGAACGCCATTCCCAACGACCCGGAAAAGCCCTTCGTCACTTCGGGCGTCAGGCTTGGAAGCTCGGCGGGTACCACCCGCGGTTTCGGCGTGGCCGAATTCGAACAGATCGGCGCGCTGATCTTACGTGTCATCGACGCGCTGGCGGCGAATGCCGAAGGGGATGCCGCGGTCGAAGCCGAGGTGCGGGGAGAGGTTGCTGCACTTTGCGAGGCCTTCCCGATCTACGGTTCGTAAGCGGCCCTGCCGGGCTTCGATTAGTCTCAATCGCCGTCCTGACCACGGCCGGCGGTTGATAGGCAATCTGCGCGAAAGCGCGGGCGATCCGTCCGCGCGGCAAAGACCCAGGGGAGCAGGATTTGAGCACCTATATAATGACAGTCGCGTGCCCGGCGCGCAGCGGCATCGTCGCCGCCGTATCCGGTTATCTCGCCCGGTCCGGATGCAATATCAACGACAGTTCGCAATTCACCGACCAGGAGACTGGCCGCTTTTTCATGCGGTTGAGCTTCGTTTCCGAACAGGGATCGGGACGCGATGCGCTGCTCGACGGCTTTGGTCCCGTCGCGGCCGATTTCGATATGGACTATGATATTCATGACCTTTCGCGAAAGACGAAGGTCGTGATCATGGTCTCGCGCTTCGGTCATTGTCTCAACGATCTGCTGTATCGCTCTCGCATCGGCGCGCTGCCGGTCGAGATCGTCGCGGTGATTTCCAATCACCTCGATTACCAGAAGCAGGTGGTGAACGAGGATATTCCCTTTCACCACATTCGCGTCACGCCGGAAACGAAGCCCGAGGCGGAAGCCGCGATCCTGCAGGTGGTGCGGGATACCGGAGCGGAGCTTGTGGTGCTTGCGCGCTACATGCAGGTCCTGTCGGACCGGCTGTGTCAGGAAATGTCTGGCCGCATCATCAACATCCATCATTCTTTCCTGCCATCTTTCAAGGGCGCCAACCCTTATAAACAGGCCTATGAACGCGGGGTGAGGCTGATCGGCGCGACCGCCCATTACGTCACCGCCGATCTCGATGAAGGGCCGATCATCGAGCAGGATACGATCCGCGTAACCCATGCCCAAAGCGCGATGGACTATGTCAGCCTGGGTCGGGATGTGGAAAGCCAGGTTCTTGCGCGGGCCATCCACGCCCATATTCATCACCGGGTCTTCCTAAATGGAAACAGGACGGTTGTCTTTCCCGCGTCTCCCGGAGAACACGTGTCCGAGCGCATGGGTTGAATGCGGGGTCGCGCGGAGCCGTGATTTGTGTCCTTCGTCAGTGGTTCGTCGTCATGTCGTCCCGCCAGTAGCAGGCGTTGAGATAACGTTTTTTGGACAGGACGGATAATTTGTCCCGAAAGCCCTGCCATTGGGAGAATGCATTGGCGAGCCACAGGAAATAATCATTGGTGGAAGCGGCTGTCTCCATTGCCGCATCGCAAACGCATTCAACAAATTTTGCGGAAGACACGGCCGAGCGCGGCAGCCAGTATATTTTTATTCCCGAAGGTGCGGCGATGTCATATCGGCAATTCTCGGCCCGGAGGAAGATATGGCCCACGGCATTTTCGCGCAGGTTCTCGCAGATGCGGGCGGCAAGGCCGCTTCATCTCCGGCCAGCAGATAGTGTCGAACGATGCAGCAGTCGGTGCCGAATTCGAGAATATGCGAAGCGACGGCGTCGATAAGCAGGATCGCCCCGCAGGCATGATATCATCGGCCATCAATGTTGCCGGTATCATGCTTGCGGGGCGACAGCAAAGTAAAACAATCGCTGTACTATAGATTGGTCTGTGACCTTTCCTGCGCAAATATCAATTACCGCGATGAATGAGGCAGACTACGAGTAAAGGTTGTTATTCGGCGGGCTGCGCCACGGCCTCTATGCCGGATCTTTCGCGATCTCCGGAGAGGCTGCGCTGACCGAGCGTGATGATGGCAACGGTCGAAAGGCTTGCGGCGACTGACACCCAGAAACCGTTATCCGGGCCGAAATTATCGATGACCCAGCCGGAGAGAAATGCCCCGAGCGCCATGCCGATACCGATGCCGGTCATCACCCAGGTCACGCCTTCCGTCAGCATCGATTCAGGCACACGGCGCTCGATCAGGCCGAATGAGGTGATGAAGATCGGAGAGATTGCAACGCCGCTGAGGAAAACGGCAAAAGCCAGAAGGGCGACAGAAGTGCTGGCGACAAGCAGCGGCAGAGCGGTGAGTGCAAGCACGCTGACGGCGATCAGCAGTTGGCGTTGCAGCGGCATTTTGGGATTGAGCGCGCCGAGAATGAGGCCGACCACGAAGGACCCGATGGCATAGACGCCGATGACGAGGCTGGCGGCTTCCGGTTGGCCAAGTTCCTTGGTGATTGCGACGGCACTTACCTCGGCAGTGGCGAAAGTGGAGCCGACAAAGATCAGCGCAAGCGTGATGATCTGGACCGGACGCAGGGAGATGGCCGAACGCTGCCGGCGACCGCTTTCAACCGGGCGTACCTTGGGCTCGGTCGAACGTTGCAGAAGGAAAGCGAAGGTGCCGAGCGCCAGGAAGGTGGTGCTGATCATCATGCCCGCTTCCGGAAAGAGCGAGACTGCCAGGCCGACGGAAAGCGAGGCGCCTGAAATGTAGACGAGTTCGTCGGCGGCGGATTCAAAGGCGAATGCGGTGTTCAGTTCCGGCCGGTCGCGGAAGATTTCCGTCCAGCGGGCGCGCATCATGGCCGGAATGCTCGGCATGGCAGCGGCGAGGAAGGCGGAAAGGAACAGCGTCCAGGCCGGCCATTTCTGGTTTGTCGCGATAATCAGCGCCGCAAAGGCGATGACCGAGACGATGGTGGCGGGGATGAGGACCTTGCTCTGCCCCTTGCGATCCACCAGCCGGGAGATTTGTGGGGAGACGGCGGCATTGGTCAGCGCAAAGGTTGCGGAGACGGCGCCGGCCAGCCAATATTCGCCATGGGTTTGCGAAAGCATGGCGACGATGCCGATCGGGGCCATGGCAATGGGAAGGCGGGCGAAGAAACCGGCGGCGGAAAAGCCTTTTGCGCCTGGAGCCCGGAAAATTTCTCTGTATGGATTAGCCATCGGGATGCACCTTGTTCAGAGGGTGTCCACCACATACATACGTGGCGTATGTGAATGAGATAATTGCATACGGCGCGTATGTCAACTAATATACGCGTCGTATGTGGAAAATGGAGAAAAAATGCGCAAACCTCGCAGTGAAATGATTGCCGAGACGCGGACGAAGCTTCTGGCTGCCGGCCGCAAGGCCTTTGGCAGCATCGGTTATGCGGAAGCGTCGATGGATGACTTCACCGCCGAGGCCGGTCTCACCCGCGGCGCGCTCTATCACCATTTTGGCGACAAAAAAGGCCTGCTGTTGGCGGTGGTGGCCGAAATCGATGCGGAAATGACGAAGAGGCTCTGTGACATCTCCTCGAGGGCCGAGTCCCGGTGGGAAGGTTTTGTCGAGGAGAATCTCGGCTATGTGCGCATGGCTCTCGAACCGGAAATCCAGCGGATCATGTTTCGTGACGGGCCGGCGGTGCTCGGCGATCCGTCGCGCTGGCCAAATGCAAACGGCTGCATCTCGGCAGTCGCGCGAAGCCTCGATGCCCTGAAGGAAGAAGGCACCATCGGCGATATCGATGCGGAGGCATGCGCCCGCTTCATCAACGCGGCAAGCAGCGCCGCCGCTCAGTGGATCGCCAATTCCGACGACCCCGAAATGACCTCGAAACGGGCCGTGGGCAGCTTCCGGGCCTTTCTGGAGGGATTGCGGATCAGGAAAGACTGAACCGGGCTTTACACGGTTGCCCATGCGCGCCGGGCAGCCCGATCATTCGGCCCCGCAGCATCTCTGCATACGCCCGACAATTTCGTCGAGGCTCGATATCCGCTGGCCCCCTCGGAGAGAAACGCATCATAGAGGGTTGCCGCGCCGCGCGGCGACCGGAGGAGGACGGCGTGCTGAAACCGTCCCCCGCGAATTTCCCATGAGCCCGGATATGCTGCCTGCAAGTCATGCAACTGTCATATCGCGGGTCTAGGAGAAAGTGTGGTTTTCACACGTTTCGCGAGGGGAATATGCGCAAAATCGTTGCTGCTTTGGTCGCCACGACCTTTCTTGCCGGCGCCGTCCAGGCTGCCGAGGTTTATCCGCTTGATCGTGCTACGATCCTGACCGGTTCGCCGTTCGATTTCAAAGTCGAGTTCGCTTCCGTCGTAAAGCCGGAAGACGTCAAGATCACCGTCAACGGCCAGGATTACAAGGCCGCTCTCGGCAAGGATGCCGAGTTCGTCGCCGAAGAAAAGAACAAGGACAAGGTCCTTGGATCGGCCGTCATCCTGCGTGGGGTCACGCTCGCCAGCGCCGGTGACTACAAGGTCGAAGTTTCTGCCGGTTCCGAAACCAAGGCGATCACCTGGACCGTTTATGGCACGCCGGCCCAGGCAAAAGCCAAGAACGTCATCTTCCTGATCGCCGACGGCCTGTCCGTCGCTCACCGCACTGCTGCCCGCATCATGTCCAAGGGCATGACCGAGGGTAAGGCCAATGGCCGCCTCAACATGGATGATGTGCCGCCGGTCGCCTTCATCGGCACCTCCGCCACCGACGCCGTCGCCACCGACAGCGCCAACACCATGTCAGCCTACATGACCGGTCACAAGACCGCCGTGAACGCCATTGGCGTTTATGCCGACCGCACCCCGGCCTCGCTCGACGATCCGAAGGTCGAAACGATCGCGGAAGCCCTGCGCCGCCAGACCAAGAAGTCGATCGGCATCATCTCAACCGCCGAACTGCAGGACGCCACGCCGGCTGCCGTCGTTGCCCACACCCGCAAGCGCGGCGACAAGGCCGACATCAACGGCATGCTGTTCGACGTGAAGCCGGATGTCCTCCTCGGCGGCGGCTCCGCTTATTTCCTGCCGCAGGCGACGGCGGGTTCCAAGCGCAAGGATGACAAGGACTATATCGCTTTGTTCAAGGAAGCTGGCTACACGCTGGCGACCAGCAAGGCGGAACTCGCCACGGCCGCCGGCACCAACACCGGCAAGATCCTCGGCCTGTTCCACACCGGCAACATGGACACAGCGCTCGACCGCGAGTTCCTCAAGAAGGGCACCACGGCGAAGTTCCCGGATCAGCCGGGCCTCGTTGAAATGACCAAGGTTGCGCTCGGCGAACTGTCGAAGAACCCGGACGGCTTCTTCCTGATGGTCGAAGCTGCCAACGTCGACAAGATGTCCCATCCGCTTGACTGGGATCGCGCTGTCGTCGACACGATCGAATTCGACAAGGCCGTCGGTGTCGCCCGTGAATTCGCCGCGAAGAACCCCGATACGCTGATCGTCGTCACCGGCGACCATACGCATGGCGTTTCCATCATCGGCACCGTCGATGATGACAAGCCGGGTACCGAAATGCGCGAAAAGGTCGGCACCTATGCCGAGGCCGGCTTCCCGAACTATGAAGACAAGGACGGTGACGGTTATCCTGATAAGGTCGACGTTTCCCGTCGTCTGTTCCTGAACGCCAATAACGGTCCTGACCATTACGAGACCTTCCGTCCGAAGCTTGATGGCCCGTTCACACCGGCCGTCCAGAACGAAAAGAAGGAATATGTCGCCAACGAGCAGTACAAGGACGTTCCCGGTGCTGTGTTCGTACCCGGCATCATTCCGAAAAGCTCGGATAGCGGCGTCCACGCGGTGGATGATGTCGTTCTGCAGGCTGAAGGCCCCGGCGCCGAAGGCTTCCGTGGCTACATGGAACAGAGCGACGTCTACAAGGGTCTCGCCGAAGCTTTCGCACTTGGCGCCAAGCAGACCAACTAAGATATGAATGTTGTGAGGGCACGCCGCTATCGCGTGCCCTCACAATAGTTTCAGGTCTTTCATCGTCCATTCTGACGAGGGACGATGGCAGACCTTTTCAAGAAGGAGAATGGTCATGAGCAAGGCTGATCGGGCGCACTTCAACCGTCGTCAGACCCTGGGTCTCATTGCCGGTCTGCCGCTGCTGGCCGCCGGCACGCGCGCGCAGGCGAACAGCGACATCACCTTCGACGAACTCTATGGCAAGGTTAGCGTCCTCGGGCTGGAGTTTTCCGAAAAGGTCAAGCAGTTGAACGGCAAGGAGATCGCCATGCGTGGTTTCATGGCGCCGCCGCTGAAGGCCGAAGCGCAGTTTTTCGTGCTGACCGAAATCCCCATGTCGATCTGCCCCTTCTGCTCCACGGATGCAGATTGGCCGGACAACATCGTCGTCGTTTATCTCGGCGAAAAACAGACTTTTACCCAGCCGAGCCAGACAATCGAAGTGCGCGGCACGCTGGAAACGGGTTCCTGGACCGATCCGGATACCGGCTTTGTCAGCCTGCTGCGCATCCGCCAGGCAGAATACGCGACGGTTTGAGACCATGCTGTCCCTGAAGATAGATGATCTTGCCGTATCCTTTCCCGGTTTGTCAGCGCCGGTTCTCGTTCTCGACGGTCTGGAAATCGCTGCCGGTAGCCGCGTTGCGCTGACGGGTGGTTCCGGCTCGGGCAAAAGCACCCTCATCAACATCATCGCCGGCCTTGAGCGTGTTCAGGCCGGCCGCGTTGTCTGGGGGGAAGAGAACATTGCGGATTTGCCCGAGGGCCGTCGCGACCGCTGGCGGGCCGCCAATATCGGCCTCGTCATGCAGGAGTTTCATCTTTTTCCCGGCTTCTCCGCGCTGGATAATATCCTGCTGCCCGCCCGCCTGTCGCGTGCGGCAAATGCGGACCTCATGAAGCGCGCGGAATCCCTGTTTGCGACTGTCGGCCTCAAACGCCCGGGGCAGCACGTTGAGACCATGTCGCGCGGTGAAATGCAGCGTGTCGCTATCGCCCGTGCGCTGCTGCGCAGTCCCGGCGTTATCATTGCCGACGAACCGACCGCAAGCCTCGATCTCGAAAGCGGCGAGGCTGTCGGTGATCTCCTGCTTTCCGTTGCGGCCAGCACCGGCAGCACGCTTATCGTCGCCAGCCATGACCAGCATCTTATCGGCCGCCTCGACCGGCGTCTCACCCTCAGCGGCGGCCGTATCGTCGCCGATACCGAGCGGAAGGAGATTGCGGCATGATCGGTTTCATCCTTGCCGACCTGCGCCGTCTTTGGCTGGGTGGCATCGTCGTGGTTCTCCTGGTTGCGCTTGCCACCGCGCTTGGCGTTGCGGTCACGCTGCAGGAGCGTTCGCTGCGTCTCGGCAGCGCCCGTGCCGCCGATAAATTCGATCTCGTTATCGGCGCGGCCGGCAGCGAAACCCAGTTGATCCTTTCCTCCATTTTTCTGCAGGCCGCACCGCTGCCGCTTGTGGACGGCGCTGTTCTGACGAAGCTCGCCGCCGATCCGCGCGTTGCCTGGGCGGCACCTGTCGGGTTTGGCGATTCCTTTGCCGGATACCCGATAGTCGGCACGACGATGAGCCTCGTCAGCAACACGACATCAGGTTTTGCCGAGGGCAGGATGTTCGCGCTGGAAGGCGAAGCCATACTCGGGGCTGCCGTCGATCTGTCTCTCGCTGCTGAGATCAAGCCGATGCACGGCACCGCCGAGACCGGCGGCCACACCCATACCGAGATCGCCTATAAAGTCGTTGGCAAATTGCAGCCCACCGGCACGCCCTGGGATCGCGCCATTCTCGTGCCGATACAGGCCGTGTGGCACGTCCATGGTCTCGGTCATGATCATGGCCATGATGAAGGGCATGAGGATGGCCATGCGGGCGCGCATGATGAAGAACATCACCACGGGGACGGTCACGATCACGCCCATGAAGGCGAAGAACATCACGAAGATGGTGATACGCATGCCGAAGGCGAGGCGGATCATGCCGAAGCCGCTGTTCAGCTGGTGGTCTCGCAGCGACAAAAGCATGCTTTGGCCCTCGGCCCAGCCACTTCGGCGCATGTGGAGTCTGACCATCAAGGCGGCATCGATGCGGATGCGCCAATCGTGGAGACTTTCGGCGAGGGCACGCCCGGCCTGCCGGCCATTCTCGTCAAGCCCAAAACGATCGCCGACGCCTATCGCCTGCGGCAGGAATACCGGACCGGTAATACGCTTGGCGTTTTCCCGGGCGAAGTTCTGACGGGTCTCTATGCGACGCTCGGCGATGCCAAGATGGTGCTGAGCGCGGTTGCCGCCGGTTCGCAGGGGTTGGTGGCGGCGGCGCTGGTGCTGGTGACGGTGATCCATGTCGGGCAACGACGCAGGCAGATCGGCGCATTGCGGGCATTCGGCGCGCCGCGCGGCTCGGTATTCGCCATCGTCTGGCTGGAGCTTTTTTTACTGGTGGTGCTCGGTGTCGGCATCGGTTTTCTGGTCGGATTGGGCGCTGCCCATATCGGCGCACAACTCTTTACCGCAAAAAGCGGCGTCATCCTGCCGGTTGGCTTCACCCGCGAAGATTTGCGTCTTGCACTGTTCCTGCTGGGCTTTGCCGCGGTTCTTTCGGCGATACCGGCTTTGCTCGCCTATCGTCAGTCTCCAGCCGCCGCCCTCCGCGCCTAGGCCTCGGGCAGGGTGCCGCAGCCTGCGCTTTTTTTGGATTGATCGAATGGCGTGCAAGTCCGGGCGATTGGCACGGTCTAGTTCGTCAGCGTTTTGATAGCCACGCCGACACATCGACGCTTCGGCCTCAAATATGCTCTCCAAGGCGTAAAGCATGAGCACGCACATAAAATATAGTTTTTTTACTGTGGCCGCTTTTTATGGCAGGCTTGCATCGAGGCTTGGGAAAAAAAAGCAGGAGCCGCGTAATACCGGGAGGGAACCGAGATGGTCGAAAAGAAGCCGGGTAAATCTGCCGAAATCGCGCAAACCGAGCCGTACGCTGCTGCGCCGACACTTCTTTCGGGCGGCAATCCGCAGATTGCCAAGGGATATGGCGACGGCCCGGTGCAGGCCTATATTGCCGCCATGCCGGGTTGGAAAAGTCCGGTCGGAGCACGTATCGATGCGCTGATCGAAAGCCTCGTGCCCGGTGTGCGTAAGGCCGTGAAGTGGAATTCGCCCTTTTACGGCATGGAAGACGATGTCTGGTTTCTCAGCCTTCACTGTTTTACGAAATATATCAAAGTGACCTTTCTCAACGGCGTATCTTTACAACCCTTGCCACCCGGCACCTCCAAACATCCGAAGGTTCGTTACCTCGATATCCATGAGGGTGCGTTTGATGAAACGCAGTTTGCCGACTGGGTGCGGCAGGCGAGCGCCTTGCCCGGCGAAAAAATGTGAGCGATTTGGTTCGCCGGCTCGGCAGGCTTGGGAGCGGGTGAAGATCGCGGAATGCGGCGGCGAATCATGCCGTCTTTCCTCACCTTCAAAGGCCGCGCCGCACTGGGGATGATGAGAAATTGCAGGCTCCTCGATACAGTTTTTCCGTCGCGAAGAAAAACCGGCCGATCCGGCCGATTTCTGTTTACTTTTGCCGATGTTGCACGCCATCACGCTTGCTGAACTCGCTGCCAGGCGTATCGCAAACCACGGAGGATGAGATGAAGGCACTGGTGCTGGAAGAAAAAGGCAAGCTCTCGCTCAGGGATTTTGATATTCCCGGTGGAGCAGGATCCGGTGAACTCGGGCCGAAGGATGTGCTTATCCGCACCCATACGGTCGGCATCTGCGGCTCTGATGTCCATTATTATACCCATGGCAAGATCGGTCATTTCGTCGTCAATGCGCCCATGGTGCTCGGGCACGAAGCGTCTGGAACGGTGATCGAAACCGGTGCCGAGGTAACACACCTGAAGGCTGGTGATCGCGTCTGCATGGAGCCCGGCATTCCCGATCCGACATCGCGCGCCGCAAAGCTCGGCATCTATAATGTCGATCCGGCTGTCCGCTTCTGGGCGACGCCGCCGATCCATGGCTGCCTGACGCCTGAGGTCATTCATCCTGCCGCCTTCACCTACAAGCTGCCCGAAAACGTGTCCTTTGCCGAAGGCGCCATGGTCGAACCCTTCGCCATCGGCATGCAGGCGGCGCTGCGGGCGCGTATCCAGCCGGGCGATATCGCCGTGGTAACGGGTGCAGGTCCGATCGGCATGATGGTGGCGCTCGCAGCACTTGCCGGCGGTTGCGCGAAGGTCATCGTTGCCGATCTTGCCCAGCCGAAGCTCGATATCATCGGCTCCTATGATGGCATCGAAACCGTCAACATTCGCGAACGCAATCTCGCAGAGGCCGTTTCGGCTGCGACCGACGGCTGGGGTTGCGATGTCGTCTTCGAATGCTCGGGCGCCGCACCCGCCGTGCTTGGCATGGCGAAGCTGGCGCGGCCGGGCGGTGCGATCGTGCTGGTCGGCATGCCCGTCGATCCGGTTCCGGTCGATATTGTCGGCCTGCAGGCCAAGGAACTTCGGGTGGAGACGGTTTTCCGCTATGCCAACGTCTATGACCGCGCCGTGGCGCTCATCGCGTCCGGCAAGGTGGACCTGAAGCCGCTGATTTCCGCGACCATCCCCTTCGAAGATAGCATCGCCGGTTTCGACCGTGCGGTGGAAGCGCGGGAAACGGATGTGAAACTGCAGATCGTGATGCCGCAGTAACGAACGAAGCCAGCCGCTGATGATTGAGCGGCAGAGACGTTGCGGAAAAGTATGAGTGTAGCTTGCCGGCATCCGGCAGGCTACACGTCAAAATTTCAACGAAAATCGCTTCCGGTTGCGCATTGTTTGAGCGCATCACGCCAAATTGAGCGGAAAAATCGGCCCCATCGCCGCGTTTATGGTCAGCCCTTTCGGGCGACTCTTCAATTTTCGACAAAAAAGAGTCAAAAAAGTATCGGTAATTTCTTCGGCGTGATGTGGATGTACCGCAGCCGCCCGCCATATGCTCCTCATCAACGCCTGGGACGAGCCATAAAGAGGAAATGGCTCCTGTCCGCAAATACGGCGGACGCGACTGATGGGAGGAACCATGATGCAGCCCGATCTGGAACTGGTGCACATCCGCAAGGGCGAATCCTTCGCCGCCTGGCGGCATGGCTATCCGTTCCGCACCGTGCGCTGGCATTATCATCCCGAATACGAAATCCACCTCGTCGTCGCCACATCGGGCACGTTTTATATCGGTGATTTCGTCGGCCGCTTCGGCCCCGGTCAGCTCATCATGACCGGTCCCAATCTCCCCCAGAACTGGATCAGCGAGATCGAGCCGGACGAAATCGTGCCGACACGTTCCCTCGTGATCCAGTTTCCGGAGAGCTTTATCGAGGATGCCTGCACTTCCATGTCGGAAATGGACGTGGTGCGCGGCCTCCTGGATCGCAGCCGCCGCGGCATTCTTTTCGATGATGAGACGAGCGACCGCGTCCGCCCGCTGATCCTCCGGTTGATCGAAGCGCAGGGACTGACGCGTCTGGCGCTTTTCTGGGAAATTCTCGATCTCCTGGTCAATGCCCCGACATCGGAGGTGCTGGCGAGCCTTAGCTACGAGTTGGATCTGACCGGCATCGGCGACAGCGGCATCAACCGTGCTCTGTCGCATCTGCGCCAGCATCTGACCGAGCAGGTTGAGGAAATCGATCTCGCCGACATGGTGGGTCAGAGCCCGAGCGCCTTTTCCCGCGCCTTCAAGCGCCACACGGGAACGACGCTGGTGCGGTATCGCAATCAGTTACGCATCGATCTTGCCTGCCAGATGCTCCTGGCGGATCAGGATGTGAAGGTGGCGGAGGTCTGCTACGATGTGGGCTTTTCCAACCTTTCGAATTTCAACCGGCATTTCCTGAAACTGAAGGGAATGTCGCCGTCGAGGTTCCGAACCATATTCGCAGCCCAGAAGGCAGCGGTCATGGCGGAGTAAACCAGCGACACATCGCCGATTTTTACCAATTCGGGCAGAGGGCTGTCCGGAACCGGGCACCTGTTGCCCCAACTTTCCAAACGGGAGGAAAAGTGAGATGAAAATGAAATCCAAGTTTCTGATGGCGACAGCCGCAATTGCAATGATGGCCGCTCCGGCGCTGGCGCAGGAAAAGCTGAAGATCGGCATGACCTTCCAGGAACTGAACAACCCCTATTTCGTATCGATGCAGGAAGCCCTGAAGGAAGCCGCCGCAAGCATTGGCGCAGATGTCGTCGTCACCGATGCCGGCCACGATGTGGCAAAGCAGATTTCCGATGTTGAAGACATGCTTCAGCAGAAGATCGACATCCTGCTCCTGAACCCGACCGATAGCGCCGGCATCGAAGCCGCCGTTCACGCTGCCAAGGCTGCCGGCGTGACTGTCGTCGCCGTCGACGCCAACGCCAATGGCCCGGTCGACACCTTCGTCGGCTCGAAGAACCGCGACGCGGGTTACCAGTCGTGCAAATATCTCGGTGAAGCCCTCGGTGGTAAGGGTGAGGTTGCTATCCTCGACGGCATTCCGGTCGTGCCGATCCTGCAGCGCGTCGAAGGTTGCAAGGCGGCTCTTGCAGAATTCGCAGACATCAAGCTGGTCGACACGCAGAACGGCCGTCAGGACCGCTCCGTTGCTCTCGGCGTCGTCGAAAACATGATTCAGTCGCGTCCGAACCTCGCCGGTATCTTCTCGGTCAACGATGGCGGTGCGATGGGTGCACTCGCTGCGATCCAGGGTTCCGGCAAGGACATCAAGCTGACCTCGGTAGACGGTGCGCCGGAAGCGGTGAAGGCAATTGCCGACGGTGGCCCTTTCATCGAAACCACCGCGCAGTTCCCGCGTGACCAGGTTCGTGTCGGTCTTGCCATGGCGCTCGCCCAGAAGTGGGGCGCACGCGTCGTGCCGAAGGAAGTGCCGATCGACGTCATGGTTGTTGACAGCAAAAACGCCGGCGAGTTCAGCTGGTAAGAACTCCTCCCAGGTCCCGTCCCCGCTTCGTGCGGGGGCGGGGCAGTCCCGACCATCGAGGAGGGTGAAATGCTGGAACTGAATGGAATAAGAAAAAGCTTTGGCAAGATCGAAGTCCTGCGTGGCGTCGACCTTCAGGCGCGCGCCGGTGAGGTGCATGCGCTTCTAGGCGAAAACGGCGCCGGCAAGTCGACTTTGATGAAGATCCTGTGCGGCATTCTGCAGCCCTCGGAGGGGACGATCCGCATCGACGGCAAGGATCGCCGCTTCGCCAATTATGATGAGGCGATTGCCGCCGGCGTCGGCATCGTGTTTCAGGAATTCAGCCTGATCCCCTATCTCAATGCCGTGGAAAACATGTTCCTCGCCCGCGAAATCCGCGGGCCGCTGCGCCTTCTCAACAAGGGCGCGATGCGCAAGCGCGCGGCCGAGATCATGAGCCGGCTGGCCGTGGATGTGCCGCTCGACGTGCCGGTGCATCGTCTTTCCGTTGCCCAGCAGCAATTTGTCGAAATCGCCAAGGCGCTGTCGCTGGATGCCCGCATCCTTGTTCTTGACGAGCCGACCGCGACGCTCACCCCGTCTGAGACCGAGCACCTGTTCAAGGTCATGCGCGAGTTGCGTCGTCAGGGTGTGGCGATCATCTTCATTTCGCACCACCTTGAGGAAATATTCGAGATCTGCGACCGCATCACCGTTCTGCGCGATGGCGAACTGATCGGCTCCTGCCTGACGTCGGAGGTCGATAATGACCGTCTCGTCGAGATGATGGTCGGCCGACGCATCGAAGCCAATTTCCCGCCGAAGCCGCAGCTCGATCCTTCCGCCGAAAGCGTGATTGAAGTGGAAGAGCTGCAATTGAAGAAGGGCGGCCCCGTCTCGCGCTTTGCGCTGCGCAAGGGTGAAATCCTCGGCTTTGCCGGGCTTGTCGGTTCAGGCCGCACCGAAACGGTGCTGGCCATGCTCGGCGCGCATTCCGCATCGCGCCGCAAGATCAAGGTCGATGGCGTGGACACGCGTTTTTCCGGCCCCGACGAAGCGTTGATGCGCGGCATCGGCCTCTTGCCGGAAAGCCGCAAGGAAGAGGGGCTGATCACCAGCTTCTCCATCCTGCAGAATATTTCGCTGAACAATTACCGCAAATACCGCAAGGCGCACTGGTTCCTCGATCTCAAAAAGGAACTGGAGCACACGACGAAGGCCATGGCGCAGGTGCAGGTGAAGGCGCAGGGGCCTTTTGCCCGCGTCGACACGCTGTCCGGCGGCAACCAGCAGAAGATCGTCATCGCGCGCTGGCTGAACCATGACATGCGCGTGTTGATCTTCGACGAGCCGACACGCGGCATCGATGTCGGCGCGAAGGCGGAAATCTATTCGCTCATGCGTGAATTCGCCGCCAAGGGCCATTCGATCATCATGATCTCCTCGGAGCTGCCGGAAGTGATCGGCATGTCCGACAGGGTCTGCGTCTTCCGTTCCGGCGGCATCGTCGCCACGGTCGAGGGCGAAGACATCAATTCAGAAACAATAATGACAAACGCCACCACCGGGAGAGTTGAACATGTCGCTTGATGCAAACACCGGCACAGCCGCGAAAACGGGCGGTTTCAGTCTCGGCGCCATGTTGCGTTCGCCACTTGCTCTGCCTCTGGCAGGTCTCATCGTCGTATCGATCCTGATGGGGCTTGCGAGCGACAATTTCTTCAGCGTCAACAACATCATGAACGTGCTGCGGCAGGTTTCCGTCGTCGGCATTCTCGCCGTGGGCATGACCTTCGTCATCCTCACCGGCGGCATCGACCTATCGGTCGGTGCGGTCATGGCGCTTGTCGGCACGCTGTCGGCCGGCCTGATGGTGAATACCGGCCTGTCGCCCGCGGTTGCTTTGCCAGCTGGCCTGTTCATCGGTCTCGGCATCGGCATCTTCAACGGGGCGCTTGTCGCCTGGGGCAAGATGCCCGCCATTATCGTGACGCTTGCCACCATGGGCATGGCGCGCGGTCTCGGCCTCATCTATTCCGGCGGTTACCCGGTCAGCGGTATTCCGAGCTGGATTTCCTGGTTCGGCGTCGGCCGTATCGGCGTCGTTCCGGTGCCTGTCGTGATCATGGTGGTTATTTATGCCATCGCCTGGGTGCTGTTGCAGCGCACGGCTTTCGGCCGTCATGTCTATGCACTTGGCGGAAACGAGCTGGCGGCCCGTCTTTCGGGCGTGAAGACCCAGCGCGTCAAGCTTGCGGTCTATGGCATCTCGGGCGTCACGGCAGCTTTTGCCGCGCTCATCCTCACCGGCCGCTTGATGAGCGGTCAGCCCAATGCCGGTGTCGGCTTCGAACTGGACGCCATTGCGGCGGTCGTTCTCGGCGGCACGGCGATTGCAGGCGGCAGGGGTCTCATTCTCGGCACGCTCATCGGCGCGGTGCTGCTCGGTATCCTTAATAACGGCCTCAATCTGATGGGCATCAACCCCTATCTGCAGGATGTCATCAAGGGCGGCATCATCCTACTGGCCATCTATATCGGGCGCGAGTGGCGCTGAGCCGGCCCGGAAACATCTTCATAAACGCAGGAGAACTAAATGTCTGAATCGCTGCAAGGCAAGATCGCGGTCATCACCGGCGCCGCATCCGGCATCGGGCTTGCCACCACGGAAGCCCTCTTGGAACAGGGCGCGACCGTGGTCATGGTCGACTGGAACGAGAAAGCCTTGAATGATCTGGTGGCCAAGCTTGGCGACCGCGCCATCCCGCAGGTCACGAACCTGCTCGATGCCGACAGCTGCAACGCCATGATCCCGGAAATACTTGCGAAGGTCGATCATATCGACATTCTCTATTGCAACGCAGGCACCTATATCGGCGGCGATCTCACGGAGACGACGCCCGAAGCCATCGACAAGATGCTGAACCTCAACGTCAACGCCGTCATGAAGAACGTTCATGCCGTCGTGCCGCATATGTCCGAGCGCAAGACCGGCGATATCATTGTCACCTGCTCCATCGCCGGCCATTTCCCGACCTATTGGGAGCCGGTCTATTCGGGCTCGAAATGGGCGATCACCAGCTTCGTGCAGGGCATGCGCCGCCAGATGATCCCGCACGGCGTGCGAGTCGCGCAGGTTTCTCCCGGCCCGGTCGTTTCCGCACTTCTGGCCGATTGGCCGGAGGAAAACCTCCGCAAGGCCAAGGAATCGGGCAGCCTGATCGATGCGAGCGAAGTGGCCGATGCCGTCATCTACATGCTGACGCGCAAGCGCACCGTCACCATCCGCGACATGCTGGTCTTGCCGACCAACTTCGACCGCGTTTAAAAACTTCTGGAGCGGCGGGAAAACCGGAAACGGCCCCCGCCGCTTAAAATCTGTTCAAGTACCGGATGATCCGCTCCGAGGAGTATCGTAAATGGCTTCCTATCTTGTTGGCGTCGATGTCGGGACCGGCTCGGCGCGGGCCGGTGTCTTTGATGTCGCGGGCAAGCTTCTCGCCACCGCCAAGCGCCCGATCACCATGCACCGCGAAGATGGGGGCATTGCCGAACAATCGAGTGGTGAGGTGTGGCAGGCCGTTTGCGAAAGTGTGCGGGAAAGCGTGTCACGCGCCGGTATCAATCCGGCTGAGGTTGCCGGCATCGGTTTCGACGCGACCTGTTCGCTTGTCGTGCGTGGTGCTGATGACGAGACTTTGCCGGTCGGCGCTACCGATCATCCCGAACGTGATATCATCGTCTGGATGGATCACCGCGCGGTCGAACAGGCGGAGCGCATCAATGCGGGCGAGCATGCCGTCCTGAAATATGTCGGCGGGCGTATTTCCCCGGAAATGCAGACGCCGAAGCTGCTGTGGCTCAGCGAAAACAGGCCGGAAATCTACGCCCGGGCCGAGCACTTCTTCGACCTGACGGATTTTCTGACATGGAAGGCTTCCGGCGCGCTTGATCGCTCCGCCTGCACGGTCACCTGCAAATGGACCTATCTCGCCCATGAGAACCGTTGGGATGCGGACTATTTCACCCGCATCGGGCTTGGTGATCTCGCGGAGCAGGGCTTCCGCCGCATCGGTGAAAGCGTCGTTCACCCCGGCACGGCGCTGGGCAAGGGTCTCACCGAAGACGCTGCAAAAGCCATGGGGCTGGTTGCAGGCACCGCCGTTGCCGCAGGCCTGATTGACGCCCATGCCGGCGGCGTTGGCACGGTGGCAGCGGGTGGCGACGCCTCGCGATGCCTCGGTTATGTCTTCGGCACTTCCTCCTGCACCATGACCACCACAGCCGAGCCCGCCTTTGTGCCTGGCGTCTGGGGTCCCTATTATTCCGCCATGGTTCCCGGCGCATGGCTCAATGAAGGCGGTCAGTCCGCCGCCGGCGCGGCCATCGATTACCTGGTGCAATTGCACCCGGCCTCTGCCGAGGCGAAGGCGCTTGCCGAGAAGGATGGCAAAGCCTTGCCGGTCTGGCTTGCCGACCGCGCCCTCGGCCTTGCCGCTTCCGTTTCCGCCGCAGCTGAGATCGCCGAGGATTTTCATGTGGTGCCGGAATTTCTCGGTAACCGCGCGCCCTTCGCCGATCCGCATGCCCGCGCGGTCATTGCCGGTTACGGCATGGAGACGGGCGTGGATTCTCTCGTCGCGCTTTATGTGGCGGGGCTTCTCGGCCTCGGTTATGGGCTTCGCCAGATTATCGAGACGCAGGCCCGCAACGGCGCGCCTGTGGAAACGATCAGCGTCAGCGGTGGGGCGGGTGCTCATCCGCTTGCCCGGCAATTGCTGGCGGATGCGACCGGCCTTCCGGTTGAACTGACCGAATGCGAGGAGCCGGTGCTGCTCGGTTCGGCTATGCTGGGTGCCGTTGCTGCGGGAACCTATCCCGACCTCATCGCCGCCATGCCAGCGATGTCGCGTATCGCCAGCTGCGCGACACCCGATCCTGATTTTCAGAATGTTCATCAGGCGCGTTACGATGCGTTTCTGGCGCTACAGAATGCGGCGCGCGCCATTCGTTCCGCCAGCCATTCCTGAAACGCGTCACAAGCTTAGATCATCCGGCCGTATCGGCCGCAAAATAACGAGGATTCCATGCAGTTTTCCGGAAAATCCGTCATCATCACCGGCGCAGGAAAAGGTATCGGCCGCGCCTGTGCGCAGCTGATGGCCGCGCGCGGTGCGGAAGTGGTGGCGATCAGCCGCACGCAATCAGATCTCGACAGCCTGAAAAGCGAAATCGGCGGACGTTCGATCCGTGTCGATCTTGCCGATGTCGCCGCCACCCGCGCCGCCATGGCGGAAGCTGGCCCCTGCGATTTCCTGATCAACAGCGCCGGCATCAACGTGCTGGAAAGCGTGCTCGACATGAGCGATGCGGGTTATGAGGCCGTGCTGGGCATCAACCTGCGCGCGGCCCTCGTCACCTGCCAGGAATTTGCCCGCGCCCGCATCGCAAATGGCGGCGGTGGCGCCATCGTCAACATCACGTCTATCGCCGGCCATCGCGGTTTTCAGGATCACCTGTGTTATGCAGCGTCCAAGGCAGGGCTTGAAGGCGCAACACGCGTTCTCGCCAAGGAACTCGGCCCCCACGGTATCCGCGTCAACGCGGTTGCGCCGACCATCACGTTGACCGAACTCGCTGCCGAAGCCTGGAACGACCCCGCAAAGAGCCAGCCGATGATGGTTCGTCATCCGCTTAACCGTTTTGCCGAAGCGGAAGAGGTGGCGCAGAGCATCGCGCTGCTGCTCTCGGACGACAGCAAGATGATTTCCGGCGCCGTCTTGCCCGTCGATGGCGGTTTCCTCGCCGTTTGAGACAGGCAACGGCGGATATCAAGGCGCATTGCTGAAAACCATCAAACCTGATGCGCGGGGTGCAAGATGCACCGCCGCGCATTTTATTTTTTGACGCGCAGTTGTCAGTTCAGGTCCGGATGGCGGCCAACGAGTTCCTCGCGTTTCGCCTGCAGGGTTTTCTTCTGCTCCTCCAGCTTGACGAGTTCCTCGTCGATCTCCTCGACACTTTTTTCGATGTGGAGATATTGCTCGGCAAGAAGCGATTTTGCTTCCTTCCGGCTGGAGGCATTCGGCGTATCGCCATAGAGCGGCCGGTTGGCCGTTTCCTTCAGGAAGAAGGTCGTGACGATGCCGAAGATGGCTGCGACCATGAGGTAATAGGCGGGCATGTAGATGTTTTCGGTCACCTCCACCAGCCAGGCGGTTACCGTTGGTGTCAGCCCCGCGACGATGATCGAGATATTAAAGGCGATTGCCAAAGCGCTGTAGCGGATGCGGGCCGGGAAGAGGGCGGGTAAGGTGGAGGCCATGATGCCGATCAGGCAATTGAGTGCGACTGCGAGAATGAGCAGCCCGAAGAAGATCTGCACCACCTGACCGCTGGCAATGAAATGAAAGGCCGGCAGCGAGAAAAAAAGGATCGCCGTGCTGCCGACGGCGAGAAACGGCCTGCGGCCGATCCGGTCGCTCAGCAAGCCGATCGCCGGCTGGACGAACAGCATGCCGACCATGACAGCGATGATGATGAGAACGCCGTGATCCTCACTGTAATTCAGCGTTTTCGACAGATAGGTCGGCATGTAGGTCAGCAGCATGTAATAGGTCACGTTGGTGACGAGAACCATGCCGATGCAGATTGCCAGGGATCGGGTATGCTCTCTGGCGATTTCCGCGATCGGCACCATCGGCCGCTCCTTGAGCGACTGGCGGTCCTCTTCTTCAGCGCGCTGCAGCCGTTCGGTGAAAGCCGGGGTCTCTTCCGCGGCGTGGCGGAGATAAAGGCCGATGAGCCCGAGCGGTGCGGCAAGGAAGAAGGGTATGCGCCAGCCCCAATCTAGGAACTTTGCTTCCCCCATGGCGCTACTGAGCAGCACGACGAAGCCCGCGCCAAGCACGAAGCCGGCAATTGAGCCGAAATCGAGCCAGCTGCCGAGGGAGCCGCGTTTGCGGTCCGGCGCATATTCCGCCACGAAGATCGCCGCGCCGGTATATTCGCCGCCTACGGAAAAGCCCTGTGCGAGCTTGCAGAGCAGCAGGAGGACGGGCGCCCAGATGCCTATCGTCGCATATCCCGGAATGAGGCCGATGCAGAAGGTGCTGGCCGCCATAATGATGATGGTGAGCGAAAGGACTTTCTGGCGTCCGAACTTGTCACCCATCGCGCCGAAAAAAATGCCACCGAGAGGACGAATGAGAAACGGCACCGAAAATGTCGCCAGTGCCGCCACGGTCTGAACGGCGGGAGCCGCCTCGGGAAAGAAGACCTTGCCGACGGCGTAAGCGACAAAACCGTAAACGCCGAAATCAAACCACTCCATGGCGTTGCCAAGGGCTGCGGCCGTTACGGCCTTTTTGACCTTTTCGTCATCGATGATGGTCACGTCGTCAATGCTCAGCGGGCTGGCCTGAACCTGATTGTGCAATTGTTATCCCCTTGAATGCCTTGCGATCAATTATCGCGCGCCATGAAAATGCCTGACATGCGCAAGCGTTCCATTTGCCGACCGAAGGGGAGTGTTGCGGGGAGCGGCCCATATAAACGAACGCCCGGCACATGGCCGGGCGCTTCTGAAGTCTGCTGGAACAGGCTTAGTGACGATGTTCGGGCATGTCCTTCAGCTGGTCCTTGGTCCACGAGGTAACGGCATGGACGTCGCCATCCTCGTCGCGCATGAAATCAAGGTCGCTGATCGGCACTGCAACGGGCTTTGCGCCAATGCCGAGAAAACCGCCGACATCGATGATGGCTGTCGTGTTGGCGCCGACACCGTGCACATGGTCAACTTTACCGACCTTGTGATCATCCGCGCCATAAACGGTGGCGCCTTCCAGAACGGATGGCGTGAGTTCGGTTTCAGCCAGACGGACGTGATTGCTGTGGTCCATTGTTCTTCCTCCTGTCTTGGGTTTGCACAAAACAAACTCCCGCACCGCAAAACCGTTCCATCCAAAATCCCCCATGCCGGTGAGCGCGGGATCGCTGCCTATTTCTCATCGGTACATTGTTGGGGTTTGCTTTTGGGCGCTTTCGAAAAGGTTGCGGAATGGTCACACCTTTTCTTTGGAAGACAAGTTTTCGCTAAATTGCAACCGCTAAAGTTGTTGCGATGACGTGTCGGGATGTTATCTCTGCGTCAGGTTGAATCATCGAGGGGATGAGGGATGAAAAAGTTGGGGGCGGTTTTGCTGGTGGCGCTTTTGAGCGCATGTGCAAAGCCATCTGACGGACCGACCGCAGGCAATATCCGATCTGCGACCTTCCCGCGAACCAACGAAAAAATCCCCGTCATCGAACTGGCGAATGCACCGGCTGCTACGGTTTCCGCCGGAAGCCTGCAGGGCGCCTCCGGCCCCGGCCTTACCGCGCTTCGCAACACCGGTTACAACGCCCAGCGATTGCGGCGCGGCGACGTGATCGACATCACCGTGCTGGATACGGGAGAAGACGGACTTTTCTCCCCGACGCAAAGCAAGACGCTCAATCTCGGCCGCTTTACAGTGGACCAGAGCGGATCGGTGAATATTCCCTTCGTCGGCAAACAGCGTGTGGTGGATTCGACGCCCGAGGGGCTGCAATCGCAGGTCGTCGCCGGGCTCAAGGGATCGGCCGTGAACCCGCAGGCCGTCGTCACCGTCGTCGATAAACCGACGAGCGCCGTCATGCTCAGCGGTGCGGTGAAGAACCCCGGCAAAATAACGCTTACCGCCCGGCAGGAGCGGGTGCTCGACGCCCTCAATCAGGCCGGCGGCCCGACTGTCGCGCCGGGCGCTGCCACGGTCACCGTTGTTCGCGGCTCGCACAGGGCCAGCGCGCCGCTTGACCGCGTCATGCGGGAAGACCGACAGAATATCCGACTGTCACCTGATGATCAGATCATGATCGATGGCGATGCGGCGAGTTACACGGCGCTCGGCGCCTTCAAGAGCGCCGGCGAATTCCAGTTCGAAGCCGGAAAACTCACCCTGGCGCAGGCTGTCGGCCGCGCCGGCGGGTTGCTGGATGACCGTGCGGACGCACGCAATGTCTATGTCTTCCGCAACGAGATCATTCAGGTTCCCGCCGCAACGGCATCGGGCGCGAAAGGCCCGGTCGCGACAGCCACGACCATGCGGCCGGTGATCTATCACGTCAATATGCGCGACGCTTCCAGCATTGCCCTCATGCAGCTTTTCCAGATGCAGAAGGGTGATGTGCTTTATGCCAGCAACGCGCCGCTGGTGGATTCGGCCAAGCTCCTGACCGTGTTCCAGAAGAGCGTGCCGACGGCGGCAGCACCGCTTCCCGGCAGCGGCAACTGACGATCGGGCGCTACAGAAGTTGTAGCGCTTCCATCGCCGATTGCGGACGCAAAGCGGGATCGTCATGGCAACAGGCGTCCGCAAAATCCGCCAAGCTTTGCGTTGCTCGCGCCCCATCTGACCCAGCAAGCCGCCGGGCAAGCCGTCCCACTGAAAATATATCCTGATCCGGCTTTGCCGCTGCGTCCCGCATCCGTTCCGGTGCCGCAAATTCGCGTGAGGCGGCGAAACTCATGCCCCGTTCCGCATGTTTTTGGCCGATTTTAAGCGCAATGCCGAAATCGCCAAGCCTGCCTGTTTCGAAATCGCCGTCCTCCAGCAAGATATTGGCTGGCGTGACATCGCAGTGGACATAACCCCGTGCATGCATGGCGCTTAGCCCTTCCAGCATGCGGCGAAGGATTGTGATCGCCTGCGGCGCGGTAGTAGGCCGCTGCGACGCCAGTGACTGCGGGAGCCATGGTTGCAACAGACCCGGCCGGCCATCGGGCAATCTCAGCAGCGCCGATGTTTCCACCAGGCACGGATGACGCAGTGTCAGTCCGACCTGTGCCTCCTCCCGCAATCTTTGCAGCAGCGCCGCGTCGTTTCTCAACGTCGGTGGCACGGTCTTCAGCGCATGAAGGGAGCCGAGATCGCGGTGCCGCACTTGCAGCAGCAGCGTGTTTTCGCTTTCGTAGGCAATCCGTTCAAGGGAAAAACTGTCGGCAATCCAGTCGGGTTTTGCCTCGGAAAAATGCGAGACTTTCCGATCCAGCGCGTTCCTGATCTGGTCGATCAGATCCTTCCGGTCTTCGGCCGACCTCTCCTCAGTGCCATCGTGGCGGATGCTTTCCCACAGATCGGAAAAGCGCTCGGCGACCTGCGGATAGGCAGGCCCATCGCCCGGTTGTTTACCCTTGCTCAAGCCGGTTTCCAATCACGATGGCGCTGACATTCTCGCGTGCGTCTTCGATCAGCGCTTCCTGGATCAGGGCGCTGGCGCAGTCCTTGATCGGGGTGTTGCCGACAATCTCGGCAATGGCGCGCTCCTTCAGGATTTGCACCAGCGGATAGCTGCACAGGAGCAGCCTGTCCTGCGAACTCCACTCTTCCCCGACGATATCCGGCCGGAATTGCTGGGAAAGGCCGACACATTGCGCGAGCTGCTTTTTCATGCCGACAACGACGTGATCGCGCGAAAGCTGGTGCATGGTTCCGTTTTTCAGGAGATAGGCACGCGCGTCGCCAGACCACAACACGCTCAGCCTGCGGCCGAAAATGGAGGCTATGATAACGCTCGCCATCGGCCTGCCGTCGGCGCCCATGGCCTGTCGGGACAGAAGCAGGCTGTTGACCGTGCCGAGCTTCCCCCTGATCTGCTGCGCCATCACTTCGGGATTTTCGGCGTCCGGCGTCTCGGCAAGAATATTCGTGACCAGACGCGCCGCTTCCACGGCGCTGTGCGTGTCCCCCTGTCCATCCGCTATGGCGAAGAGGGCAGGCGTCTGGGAAACGAAGAGCGAATCCGCATTCAGGGAGAGCCGTGTTCCCGGGTGCGTGGCATAGCTGTAGATAACCGGCGTGGGCTGTTCGGTTGAGGGCGCGGGCGAAATAGTGGGTGGGGTTTTCTGTCTCGCACTCTCCGGCGCCTGCGCAGGTGCTGAACCTTCCTCATCGCCCTTGCCTGCCATGTCGCTGAAGAGGCGCAGGAAATCGGAAGCTTTGGGTTTGCCGTCAAATTTGAGGCCGCGTGCACGGCGGTTGACGGGATCGATGCGCCACCAGAGGCTCGTCGGTACACGGTTACGCACCATTTCCGGTGCATCATCCTCTTCCCGTGGCTTCGGCGGGCGCAGTTTTTTGACGGAGGCGTTGAACCGGGACATGTCGAAATCACCCGTCATGGATGTTTCGGCCAGCGCCTCGGCGGCCATGAACCAGGTGTCGTCGAGATAGAGCGTTCTCGGATGTTTCCGGAAGTTATTGAGCTGGGCAACGATGGCAAGCGGATATTTTCGCCCCACCCGGTCTGCACTGGGCACCAGCACGCCGGCATAGGCGGAGTTTCCCCATATGCCGCTTTCGATGATGAAACGTATGGGAGGCGATGACGCGAATATTTCGGACCATCGGCCCGCGAACGTGTCCGCGCAGGCGTGCAGGCCGGATCGCATCCAGTCGTCAAACGTCCCGATCAATTCCCGTTCAAGCCCGTCGGAGATGAAGTCGCCATGGCTGGGTACCTTGCCGAAGAAACCGATGCGGTCGCTTTCCGCTGCGGTTTCCGCGGGCCTCGATGCCTGATTGGCCATTAGTTGTTATTGACCGTGGTGCTTTTCGTCGTTGCTTTCATCATAGATCCCCTCCGGTAAAAAAAACGCTGCGCCGCCCCGCCGCTAAAACTGTGCGGGGCAGGCAAAGCCGGCGATGGCGTCCAGCCTGAATGGGTTGAGAACCGAACCGAACTGAATATCGAATTCGGCAGCCTGAGCGCCATTCGCAAATCGCACCCGCAGCAGATCACCCGACTGGTTTTCGATGTCGGCGCCGTCAAACAGCCGGAATGGCGACCAGTCGCCGTTTTCGGTTTTCGCCTGCTGCCAGCCGCCCGGCTGGAAGGCGATGCGCGACAGGCTGGCCGTGTTTTCGCGCGACGGCCAGGTGATCGATTTCGCCTGAATGGGGCCGTGATAATAAACGACCCGCTCACCCTCGATTTCCAGCATGACGGCACTGGAGGCATTGGTGAGCGAAACGGGTTTGACATTGATCGACACCGCCGGCGTCTCGCTGCCATTCGGGAAGAAGGCGCGCGAAATCTTGTCGGCATTTTCGAACTGGGCAATGGCGCTGCTGGGAATGCCTGCGGCGCCGAAGGTGCCTTTCCAGCTCCAGGGGTTGGTTGTCCTGTCGACAAACGGCTCCAGTCGCTGTTTGAAGAAGCTCTGGAAAACACCCGTTGGCCCGAAGAGACGGGTGAAATCCGCGATGGCGACATCGCGGGAGGATGACCTGTCAAAAGGATAACGGCCCGTCACGATGGAAGAGCACAGGGATGCCGCATCGGCTGCCCAGAGTTCGGCAATGCGGCTGCGTGCGGATTTGACCGCAAGCGAACCGACATCCGCCGCCACGCCCGCCACCCACACATCCAGCGGCGCCGGCAAATCGCGGGCCTGCTGCAACAGATCCTGATTTGCTTTGGTAAGCTGGCTATCCACGTCGAACACTTTGGCGACTTCGTCGGAGGTGGTTGCCGAGCGGGCAAGCTGCTCGTTCAGCATCTTGAAATGCGCGAGCAACTGTTCCGATGGCGAACCCCCGGCCTTGCCGCCATTGGCCTGCTCGCCTGCTGCGGCCGCGCCTTTCGCCGCCAGCATGTCCCGCAGTCTCGCATAGGGATCGGCCGCGTTCACCGTGGCGGCCAGAACGGCTGCGGTTGTGTCGCCTTCCGCGGTGGAGGCGAGGGTGGCCGGGTTTGCTCCGGGACGTAGATCGGTCGCATCCGCGATCGATCTGGCAGCTTCCACCACGATATTGCGCTCATTGGCAAGTGCGCGGCTCGTTTCCACCGCGTCGCCAAGGGTCTGGGATGGCTTGACCCGAAGGTCGGCCAGCGTATCGGCCCATTTTTTCTCGAAACGGTCGAAATAGATTTGCAGTGCAGCCTGCGCCACCTGCTCGACCGTTGCGCCACGGAGTGCATCATCGGAACCGCGCACCCACCCTTCGGAAAGTGCGATGCGCGCCGCATGGGCCACCTGTGGAATGACGACGCTGCGATATCCTTCCGCCGTGAAAAGACCTTCGATGCCTTCCGCCATCGGCACCTTGCTGCGGCGCTCGAAGGCACGCTCGCCAAGCGGGCCGAAAGCCGTGGCGGGTGTCCATTCCATCAGTTCCCGCGCCTGCGGAAGACCGGCGAGAATATCATAGGCACGCGTGCCGACAGCCTGGTCGCGGATGGTTTCGCGGGCGGTGGCGATGAGCCGCGCATCGAGCTCGATCGGGGCGAGTACGCCATTCGCCAGCGCTTTCGCGTGCTGGTCGAGCGCTTCTCTCGCCGCCGCTCGTCCGTCGCCGGGGTAGAGGGATGCGAACATCTGATGCGTCTGCACGGTCAGGAAATCGGGGTCCAGCGCACCCATGCCGCCGAGCATTCCATAGAGCTTCAGCGAATTGAAGGTGCGCGTGACATCCTTTTCGTCCTTCAGCTGCTTCTGCAGCTGCACGATCATGCGTGGCAGGAGCAGGGCGTTGAGCGCGCGCTGATAGGCGTCGCGCTGCCGTCCGGCGATCTTGTCTTCCTGATCGAGGCCGAAGCTGACGTTCCACACTCTCTCGCGGGCAAAGCCGGAATTGACATCGCGCAGATTGTCGAGCGCCGGAAGGATGCGGAGAAAATCGGCGTCGGAAACATCGCGCACGGGAATGCCCTGAACGAGCTGTTCATAAGCGCCAAGTTTGCGATCGGCTTCCGCCAGCGCCTGCGTATTGGCGAAATAGGTGAAAATCCAGCCGGTGAAGACAATGGCGACTGCAATGGCGGATACGCCATAGGCGATGCGCCGCACCAGCAATTGCCGTCCGGAAAGGCGCTTGTCGCGCATCACCAGTGCGGCTTCTGGGAAGATGACGTCCTTGAACAGCCGCGACAGGAAATAGCTTCGGCGGGCTCTGGACGCTGCGGGCGATCTTTCCGTTTCCGGCTGCGTTCCCGAAGCGAGATAAACGCCACGCAAAAGTGGGGCTTCGATGAGGGGAGAACTTGCGCAAAGTTCGCTCAGCGCCTCATGGAGCCGGTCTTTCAGCCGCGCGAGTTCGGCGGGAAAGCGGAAGATGCGCCCGCGCGTTTCGGCATTCTGCTCCTGCTGCAGGCGCTCGATCAGCATCGCATCGACGCGCTGTTGCAGCAGTTCGAATTCTTCCGTCAGGCGTTGCGGCAGGTTCTCGGCGGAGTAGCTCTCATCCAGCTTGAAGGTGGTGCCCCATACCTGCTGGCGATCGGTCTTGTTGAAACCGTCGAAGAATTCCACGAAACCATGCAGCAGATCGGCCTTGGTAAGGACGATGTAGACCGGAACGCGGGCGTGAAGATATTCATCCAGTTCCGAAAGCCGCCGGCGAATGGAGCGCAGTTCCTGCCTTTGCTCCTCGGGGTCGCGGGTCAGAAGATCGGGGATCGACAATGTCACCAGCGCGCCATTGATCGGCTGCGAGCGGCGATAACGTCTCAGAAGGCCGAGGAATCCTTCCCAGCCAGCCTTCGATGAGCCATCAAGGTCGTCCTGCGTGGTGTAACGGCCGGCGGTGTCGATCAATATCGCCTCGTCGGCGAACCACCAGTTGCAGTTACGCGTGCCGCCGATGCCCTTTACCGCGTTTTCGCCAAGCGCATCGCCAAGCGGAAATTGCAGGCCGGAATTGGTGAGCGCTGTCGTCTTGCCGGAGCCCGGTGCGCCGAAGATCACGTACCAGGGCAGGTCGTAAATATAACCGAAGCGCTTTTTCGTGACCCGCCGCAGCAGCGCCAGCGCTTCCTTGAGGCGCGTCTGGATTTCGCCGACTTCGGCCTGGCGGTTGGCCAGGGCTTCGCGCTCGATACTGTCGACAAGTTCCTTGTCCTGCTTGCGACCGCGGTAAATCGTGACGACGATATAGACCAGCCATATGGCCAGAATGATGCCGATGGCGATGAGCCGGGCCTGCGTCGTTCCCAATGGCTTGAAATCGCCCAGCGCGACCAGATAGCCGTAAAACCAGATGACGATACAGAGCGCGACCGCCCATAACAGCGACAGGAAACGGCGGCCGATGAGAGCCGCATAGCTCTCGACATAGGATCGGATCGTATAAAAATAGCTCAATGGATTCATGGCTGGGCCTCTTGCGGCTGCTGTCCCGAACTGTTCTGGATGGTCGGCGAGAGAATGCCGGCGTCGCTCAGTTTTTCATCGGGATTGGTCAGGACCATGATTTCCGTTCTGCGGTTGATCTGGCGGCCTTCCTCCGTCCTGTTGTCGGCGATCGGGTCGCTGTCGGCCCGGCCTTCGGTCAGGATCGCTTCCGGGCCGGTGAATTGGGAAAGAATGTCCCCGACCGCCTTGGCGCGCGCTTCGGAAAGGTGCCAGTTCGATGGAAACTCCACCGTCTTGATCGGCACGGTGTCGGTATAACCGATGACAACGGCGCGGAATTTCTCGGCCGCAAGCGCGCCGCCGATGCGCTGGATGAGGTCGCGGAACTGCGGGCTGACATCGGCGCTGCCGGTGGAGAACAGGCCCGAATTGTTGATGCGGACGCGCAGCCGACCGTTCACATCCGCAAGCGTGACAAGCTTCTTTTCGACTTCCGGCTGAAGGAAGGCCATCAGCTTTTCAAGCCGGGATGGTTGCCGCGGCTCCGTCTTCGGCGGTTCCACGACCTTGGGCGTTTCGACCTGCGCCGGCGGTTGTGGCGGCGGGCTTGCGATCAGCACGCTCGGTGTTTCGTTCGGCGGCAGATGGGCGAGCCTCTCGAAGGTGACATCGGAGGCGTTGTTGAGCGACAGCGTGAAGAAGAGATAACCAAGCGCAAAGGCAAGCGCCATCAGGGACAGCAAGGTCCACAACGCTGCCATCGTGCGCAATGGCGTATGCCGTGCATCGACGCCTTTCCAGTGTGGCGAAAGCTCCCGCTCGAAAGTGCCGTATTGGCCGATCAGCGTCTTGTAGAGGCTGTCGCGGATGCGCGAGAGCTCCAGCGTACCCTTTGGCGAAACGCGGGTGCGTCCTTCGAAAGCCAACGACAGGCACAGATAGATCAGCAGCAGCAGATCCTTGTTGGCGCCGGGCGACTGGTGGAAATGGTCGAGAATGTCGAAAACCCGGTCGCCGCCGGTAACGTCATTGTGGAAGGTGGAGACAAGGCCGGAGCGCGCCCAGCCTGCCCGCACGCCCCAGGGCTTGCTCAGAACGACATCATCCACCGTGGCGCAGACGACATAATGCGCCGCCCTTGCCCGTTCGGGGCTGATGCGTGCGGAAGCGAGATCGCGTTCGTAGCGGGTGATCGCCTCAACGCAGGCGCGGCGAAGCTGGTCGGAATCCGGCTCGGCATCGCTGAAGCGCAGGAGATGCGCGAGGTTGAGAAGGGGGGCGGCCGATTGCACGAGCGTCGGCACATCGCCGCCGCCGAAATGAAAACCGGAGAGCAGCTGATCGACCGGCATGGCGGCAGCGCTTCCCTTGGGTCGCCCGGCCGGCTCGTCGGCCTCGACAATGTCTTCCAGGATCGCCGCCATGTTGCGAGCGTTCTGGTTGCGTCGGCGGCTTTCTTCGGTGATTTCGACCACCGTCGGCAAATCCTGCCAGGAGGAGGGCTTTTCCTTGCTCATTCGCGTAACGCCCACATTTCCATCTCAAGCCCGGGAAACTCGCCTGCCAGATGCAGGGCGATAGCGCCTGATGTATCAAGCTGCTTCCAGAGTGGTGATTGCGTGTCGATCTCGAAATAGACAGTGCCGGATCGATAGGGCAATTGCCGCGGCAGAACCGGCAGGGAGCGCACGGGAATGCCCGGCAGCGCCACGTTGACCAGTTCGGAAATCCGCTCCACCGGCCCAACCTTGATCTGAGCCGGCAGACGGCGGCGAATGTCCTCGGCGGCTATGTCCGCGCGCACGGCAAGCACGAAACCGGCATCGCGCAGAAGCGTGCGGTCGTGGATGGTGCCGACGCGGACGCCGTGGCGGCGTTCCACCAGTTCGATTGCCACAGCCGCCTGTTCCAGAACCGCTGACAACGATGTGCGCAGATCATCAAAAACCGCACCGAAGGTGGCCTTCAAATCTTCGTGCCGATAGGGCGGGAAATCCGTCGCCCGTTTTTTGTCCGTGGTGAAGGTGGCGAGTTCGCCGGCAAGCTGGATGCAGTCTTCGTAAAAGCGGATGGGGTGAAAACGCGTGGCGTTGGCGCAGCGGTGCGCCAGCAGCGGATCGGCGCGGTTGAGGATCTGCAGCAGGAAATAATCGCCCACTTCCGCGGTTCCCCGGATCGTCGGGTCGCCGATGCGTTCGGCAATCGCCTGCGCACGGTGGCGCACGATCCCGAGAAGTTCCGTCAGCAATTCGTTGAGGCGGGGTGCCGCCGCGCAGCTGAGGCTCGGAGGAATGAAATCCGGGTCCAGAATGACCGCGCGGTCGGAGCGGACCTCGATGACCCGTGCCAGCCCGATGAGATCATAACCGGAAAGATCGTCGCCGGTCTTGAGGAATTTCAGGCTAAGACGGCCGACATCGATGGGGGCCACGAAATCCGTCTCGATATTGGTGTCGGAGACCTCATAGCTGGAAGCGGTGAAGCGCACATTATTCGCATCTTTGCGGCCGCTGGCGGACATGTCCGCCTTGCCCGGCTGCCGGGCCGGCAGGGCGAGATAGATGAAGGCGTTCTTCACGCTTTCGTCGAGATCGAGTGGCGGCGGCAAGTCGGAATCTTCAGGCGCTTCGAAGGGCGTTCCATCGGGAAGGACGCCACGCAGGTTCGACAGGGCGAATTGCCCTATCGACAATGCGCTGCGGTCCACGCCGATTTCGGCGATGCCCCAGGGGTAGGGCGAGAGGTTGCGCGTGGTGTTGCGCACAAGGCGTTCGGTCCAGCGGTCGGATTGCTGAAAATGCTGGACGCGAAGAAACATGCCCTCGCTCCAGGCAACACGGTTCTCATGTCTCATTGTGGTTGTTTACCCCCTTTGCATCGGCCGCAATCGCGTCAGGTTCCGGTGTAGCTGCGGTCTCACCGCGCGCTGCCCGCTGCAGGAACTGTCTGATCGGTAATGGACGGCCGTTTTCCTCAAATTGCTTTTTGTACGTGGACCAGTAATCGGTCTTCATGATCAGGCCCTGCCAGTCCCTGCGGCCGATTTTCGCCCGGAGATCGTTGCCGGCATCGACGGAGGTTTCGAAAAGCCTTGGCTCGAGCTTTTGCGTGCAGTTATGGATCAAGGTTTCAAGAGAGGCGGCGAGACGCCGCTGCTGGCGGATGAGCATTTCCACCCGCTCGGTCAGGGAGGCTGACGAACCGTGGCCGGCGCGCTCGCTTTCAATGTCGAGAATGGCCAGACAATCGGCGCTTTCCCGCTCCAGCGCGGTCAGAAGATCGCCGATCTCCTGGGCGGTCGAAACATCAGCAGTTGATGCTTTCTCCAGGGTCAGCTCTTCGCTTGCCTCCGGAAAAACACTGTCAAAATCTTCGCTACTTACGGCCGAAACCGGGCGTGAGATCATGACCGGCGTGTTCAGTGCGTCGGTATGTTCGTGCTCGCTGCTCGCAACCGGCTCCTCGTCCCAGTTGTCAGGCAGAACGGTGCCGATTCCGCGCGCCGAGGGCGGCTCGCTCCAGCCTATCTCGACATTTCGCGAAATGGATTTTGCCTTCCGGTTCGCGCCCTCGCGCCATGTTTCGGACCAGTCATCGGGCGAAGCGGTGTTGCCCATCACACCGCCGGCCGAACGGCCGTTCGGGGCGATGTCGGCAAGGATCGCCGAAATGGTCAGCGGCTCGTCACTCATACGCAGGGATGCGTCGGGATCGGAAAAATCCAGCTCGGCATCACCGCTGATGGCAACCTGAAAAATCTGCCCGCCAATATTGATTTGCGAACCGTCCCGGAGACGCGCGCTTTCACCTTCGAGCAGCAGGCGGCCATCGACCAGCGTGCCGTTCGCGCTCTGGTCAAGGATCGTAAAACCTTCACCATCGCGGCTGAGCGTGCAGTGCTGCTTGGAAACGCGCCGCTCATTGTCGTCGATCTGCCAGTCGCAATCGCCAGATCGGCCGATGACGCGGCGGCCGCGCTCAAAGCTCCATGGATTGGCTCTTGCGGCTCCGATATTTTGTGTGCCCCTGAGTGCAAGCTTCATATCCATGCCCTCACGCGGAAATCGCCGAGCCTTCCGGCTCGGTCACCACAGCATCGGCGCTGTCTTTTTGGGCGGGCGCCACACGAGCCCAGCTGTTCCAGCCGAGACGGGCGGGAGCATCGGACTGGCCGAGGCGGCAAAAGGGAATGTCCTCCTTTTTCAGGATCACCTGCACATCGAAATGCAATGCGCTTCCAACGAACAGGCGCGTCAGCGAAAATATCTCCGCAAGCCGCTTCGATCCGGGCGTCAGGGCCAGATAATCCGCATAGGCGACAGGACCGATCACGACCCGGAAACCGCCGCTCATATCTTCGACAGCGCTTCCCGCCGTCGCGTTCTGTCCGAGCCTCAGTCCGGATGCCTGCCCGAGCTGGCTTTGTTCATGAAGCGGCAACGCCACCCACCGCCGGCGAAACTGTTCGACATTGACCGGAAGTCCCGTGAATTCGCAAAGCATTGATGTCAGGGCGGAAACGTTGCGATTGCGGCCGGCCAAAAGGCCGCTGAAACGCAGGAGCGCATCTTCGCTCACGCCTGCCTTCTCGACCAGACCTGTAGTGCGAAAACCGGTGAGCGCGAGCAGGGTTTTATGGAAACCATTCTCCCGCTGCTCGACCGACCAGCGCAGGCCCCTTGCGAGGCGGTATTTTTCCGTCGCGGATACGAATAATTCGCTGAACCTTGCCGCGAACAGATTGAAGAAGCTTGCCAGCGCGCCGGAGCGATTGCGTTCCTCCCGCTGCAGCAATTCGCCATAGGCCGGCGGCAGCGAACCGAGCGGCCCGACGATGGGCGCGAAAGCGGATTTCAGTTCGGCCTGGCCGCGTTTGTGGTTGAAACCGCTGATCGCCAGCGGGGTCGGTTGTGTTCCGCCATGGGCACCGATGACGATCCCGTCATCCGCGGAAACGAGTTGGGCGACGCGAAACGCAGTGGCGGGCTCAAAACGGCCGGGATCGTCGCTGAGAAGCGCCGCCTGCCGGTCTTTCATGGTTGGCGTTTGCTGTTCCATCCCGGTCTCCTAGAGCAGCGGCCGGTCGGCCGCACGGGCAGGCCAGCGGGCAATCGGTTTGGAGTGGCCGCGCATCGTCGCCGTCAGCCGCGTGAAACTGTTGATCGAGGTGTAGAGCCCGAAGAAATGGTTGAGGACATTGGCGAAAACAAATGCGGCAGGTCGCGCGATCAGCGCGGGATCGAACTCCACGGTGATGTCAGTTCCTGGCACCATGGCCGAGCCGATCCGGGCATGGGAATTCTGCGCCTCGACATTGCTGATCGCCTCCACGAGCTGCCGGGTTTCCGGGCTGTCCCTGAAGGAATAAAGCGACAGAATGTCCTTCAGCGGTGCGCCGCCGCTGTCGGTGAGGGACAGATGGTTGAGGAGGAGATGCGAGATCAGCCGCCATTCACGCGCCGAACGCTCGTTGACACGGATCGCCGCTGTCGGCGGCATCAGCGCATGGATGGATTTTACAGCCTCGTTGCCGGTCGAAAGCTGCAGGAAGGGGTGTCCCCCGCCAAAGGGGAGCTGGCTTGGCAGCTCGCGATTGATGCACAGCGTGTCGATGCTCGCTACCATGTCGAGCGGTCCCAGCGGTCCGCGCTTCTGATCCACGAAGGCGATGTCCGTATCGGAAGAACCATCGTCATCGAACCGGCGCTGTATCTGCCAGAACACGTTGGCGCCGTTATTGCGCTGTGTGCGGCCGAAGAACGGGGAGGTCTTTTCGGTCTGCCCGGAGCGGCTGGTCAGCTGGACGTTTTCGACGGCGTAGATTTCGCGGGTCCGCTGCCGCCGTGCATCCGGCAGCAGGCGGTATTCCGTGCGCGTGCCATCGAGGCTGAGCGGTTCGCAGCTTTGTTTGAACAGGTTGATAACCGGCGAGGCGTTCAGCACAAAATCCCGGACCGACACCATGCGCTCAAGCTGCGTGTCCGCCGCATCCAGATAGATGTAAAGCTCGCAATCGCCGCCGCTCCATTTCTGCAGTCCGTCGATATCGAGAAAGAGAAACTTCTGCGGCAGCGCGAAGAATTCGGTGAGAAGCCGGTAGCCGTCAAAACTGTTGGCGGGATAGGGCAACATCGCCTGATCGCGCGTATAGCCGGATGGCCGGAGATTGCCGGCGGGCAGGAAAACGGCTTCCTTGTCCTCGGCGTGACGGGCAAACGCCATGCCCACGCAATGATTGGTCAAAAGCTCGTAAAGCGCCGTGGCCTGCTGCCAGGCGGCGGACAGGAAAATCTGAAGCTTCGTCAGCCCCATTTCCGGGAAATTGCCGCCGCGCGGCGCCGTGCTGCGCAGCGAAAGCCGCAGACAGCTGGCGGCGCCGGCGAAGGAGGCCGAAAACGGCGCGTCGATCGGCTGGCCGGACAAGGTTGCGGCTGCGATTTGCAGCGGCGCGATCTCCACCGCCTGCGTGGTGCGAAAACGGCAGCTTTCACCGCCGACGGGTTCGGCGAGGATTTCGCTGTGCCGCGGAAGCGTCTGCACGGTTGCCAGCGCCGTGCTTGGGGTGAACTGAACCACGCTCATGGACGGGATCGGCGCAAGATAATGCGGATAGAGCGTTTCCAGCAGGCTGTCCGACAGTTCGGGAAATTCGTCGTCCAGTTTCTGGCGCACACGGGCGGCGGAGTAGGCGAAGCTCTGGATCAGCCGCTCGACATGCGGATCGTCGGCGACATCTCCCGTCATGCGCAGCCTGCCGGCGATTTTCGGGAACGCCGCCGCGAAACGCGATGCGCGTTTTCTCAGGGCAAAAAGTTCGTCATTGTATTTTTCGAGAAAGCCGTCAGCCATTCGTCGCCTCCACCAGGAAACGCTGCGTGGACGGATCGATCCGGGATTCGAAGCTGATCGGCGGCATACCTTCCTGAAGGCGGAAACTTGCCTGTATGCGCATGCGAAGCGCCCGGTCGCCATCCGTGCGGTTTTTCAGGATTGTCACATGCACGTCGGCAAGGCGGGTTTCGAACAGGGAAATCCGCCGTTCGATGCTGCGCGCGAGCCGCGCCTTGGAGGCATCCGTCACCAGATTGGCCGAGAGAATACCGTCCACGCCGTAGCTCACCAGCGCATCGGACAGTTCCTTCAGCGCCGCCGGCGGGCCGGCGGGGTTACGGCGGGTATTGAGCAATGCCTCGAGATCGCGGCGGATCACCTCACGCATTTCGCGCGCCTGATCCTTCAGGCTGACGAGCGCGTCCGTTTCGGCATCCGGCGCGTCATCGAGCAGCCGGTCCAGAACGGAGCGTGACAGCGTTCTCTGTCGTGCGCGATATTGCTCGAGCGGATCAACCACGGGCGATCTGCCTTTCATCGTCGGATGCGGCGGAAAGAGAACCGATCTCGTGGAACGGCACGACATCGTCGCCAATCAGCAGGCAGCGCTGGCCTTGCCCGGTCGCCAGCGGCTGGTCCTCTTCGCTCCAGCGCGTTTCCCGGCCAAGGAGAAGGCCGACATCGTCCTTTGCGCCGTGATAGATGGCCGGAAGCAGCACGGATGCGACCGCGCCGTCGCGCAACGTCAGTTCGGCCCCGCGGAAAGCGAGGTCACGCGGGCGGCTCATGGGGTCGATGGTGAGGCTTTCGATGCGGCCATAATCGATCCACAGATAGCGGCCGCCATTGGTCAGCACTTCCAGCGCGTGCGGAATCCGGTCGTCCAGATCGCGGATATCGCCGGCGTTCTTGTCATTATGGCCGATCGCCACATTGCCACGTTTTTCGTCGAGTTCAGCCAGCGCGGTTCCGGCGGCATCCGCGTCACCGCTGCGTGCGGCGATATTCGCCCGGATGGCCAGCTGATCGAGTTCTGACGGACCGCCGGGGAAATCCGGCACCGCGCCGTTTTCGAACCACGCATTGCGTGCGGCCATGGCGCGCAGCTGGTGGCGGAAGAGAGAAAAACCGACACTTTCCTGCGGCGAGAATGTTGCGGCCAGATTGCATTGCGCATCGGCCTTCTCATAGTCGCCGGCGAGGACCAGCAGGTCGATGTAGAAATGGCGGCCATCCTTGTCGGTGGGCTTCGTCTTGACGTGTTCGCGTGCAAGCCCGATCGCCTCTTGCAGCCGGTCATCATCGAGAAGGCGGGAAATGTCGTCGCGCAGCGTCATGCGGATATCCTTTGCGGCTCGGCCGAAGATCGGGATGCGGCCGCCGGCGGCATCATGGTTTCGGCAATGAGGTGGAAGCTCGTGGAGACGTCGTCGAGCTGGAAATGCGGCTGAAGGCGCACGGTGCAGGAGAATGTTCCGGGCTTGCCGGGAACCTCGAAGACGTTGATCCCGGCAGAGCGCAACGGGTAGCGCGTGCGCAGCGTCGCTTCCGCATCGTCATTGCCGAGCGTGTAGGAGGAAAGCCAGCCTTCCAGCTTGCGTTCTATCGTCGAGGCATCGCTCAGCTGGCCGATATCGTCGCGCATGATGACCTTGAGGTAATGCGAGAACCGGGAGGCGCACAGCACATATTGCAGCATGGCCGCGAGGCGGGCGTTCTGTCTTGCCGCTTCGCTGGAATAGTGGCCGGGCGCATGCAGGGACTGGTTGGCGTTGAAGATCGCCATGCCGGAGAGATAGGTGGTGGAGACGGGCACGATGCCGAGATCGGAAAATTGCTGTTCCTGCCCGGTCGTCAGCTGTACCTCGACGGGCGGCTGCGCGGAAAGGCCGTTGCTCTCGATGCCGAGATCGAGCGGCGGCAATTGCCGGGAAGAAAGCATGCCGCCATCCACGGCGTCCTGCGTTACACCGCGCAAATCCGCAAACCAGCCGGAATCGACGAAATTGCGCACCACCACCGTGGCAAAAGCGAAGGCGGCGTTGCCCCAAAGCAGGGTCTCGCCGCTTTCCGCCACATGCTCGCGAAATGGAAATCCGTCATCGCGTCCGCGCGCATAGGGCCTGTAGGGCGAGCGCAGCAAAACCCGCGGCGCGACAAGGCCGACAAAGCGGGAATCGTCACGTGCACGAAGCGCGTTCCAGCGCAGTCTCGATTTCTCCTGTTTCAGCCAGGAAAAATCGTGGACCCGGCTGAGCTCCGAGAAGTCCTGCAGGCCGACGGCCGAAGGCGAGGCCGCCGCCACGAAGGGGCAGAAGGCGGCCGCAGCCACCATGCCGATCTGCGACAGCGTCGTGATGGAATCGGCACCCTCGAGATCGTCAGGGGAAAATTCGTAGTCGCCGATCAAAAGACCGACCGGTTCGCCACCCGGCATGCCGAATTCGCGGTTATAGACAACTTCGAAAAGATGGCTCTGGTCGAAATCGGTGGCGCGTTCCGTGTTGCGGGCAAGGTCGCGCCAACTGGCATTCAGCAGCTTCACCTTGACGTCAGTGCCGCGGCCAGCCTCGCGCACGACCATGGCAAGCCCACGCCATCTCGCTTCCATCGCCTGAAAATCAGGGTGATGGAGAATGGCGTTCACCTGGCCGGTCAGCGCATCGTCGATGAGGGCGATGAGCTGGTCGGCAAAAATACGGGCGTCCGGAAAGGACTGATGCGCCATGAGCGGGCTCCGGGTGAAGAACGGGGCCGGGGTGGCCGGACCACCCCGGTCCGGGTTCAGTTCTTGGACGGAATACGGGCAACCATGCGTAGCGACGTCGTCAGTTCTTCCATCTGCAACCAGGGCCGCATCCATGCGACCGCATTATAGGCGCCGGGTTTGCCCGGCACTTCCTGCACGGTCACCTTGGCATCGCGCAGCGGATATTTCGCCCGGCTTTCCTCGCCCGCTTCGTCATTGGCGTTGACGTAGTTGGCAATCCAGCGATTGAGCCAGACTTCGCAATCCGACGCTTCCATGAAGGAGCCGATCTTGTCGCGTCCCATCACTTTGAGATAATGCGCAAAACGCGACGTGGCCATGATGTAGGGCAGGCGGGCCGAAACGGCGGCGTTGGCCGTTGCTTCCGGCTTGTCGTAAAGCTTCGGCTTATGCGCGGTCTGGGCACCGAAGAACACCGCATAATCCGTGTTCTTGTAGTGGCAGAGCGGCAGGAAACCGAGCTTGCCGAGTTCGGCGTCGCGGCGGTCGGTAATGCCCACTTCCGTCGGGCATTTGAGGTCGAGATCGCCGTCATCGCTGGAGAAGACGTGCATGGGCAGATTTTCCACCCGGCCGCCATTTTCCGCGCCACGGATCGCCGTGCACCAGCCGCTTTTCGCAAAAGCGTCGGTCAGCTTGGTGCCCATGACATAGGCGGCGTTCATCCAGCAATATTCGTCATGCTGCAGGTCGCCATTCACCGCACCCTTGGTTTCGTCATAGGCGAAATCATCGATTGGGTTGGTTTTGGGGCCATAGGGCATGCGCGCCAGCACACGCGGCAAAGCGAGTGTCACGAAACGGGAATCGTCGCTCTCGCGGAAGCTGCGCCACTTGGCATATTCCACCGTATCGAAGATTTTCTCCAAATCGCGCGGACGGGCGAGATCGCGGTAATCCTCGAAGCCGAACATATGCGGGCTTGCCGCCGAGATGAACGGTGCGAAAGCCGCCGCCGCAATCGACGAGACGCCCTGCAGCAGCTGCACGTCATCGAATGAGTTGTCGAATTCATAGTCGCCGATGATCGCGCCGAGCGGCTCGCCGCCGGGGGTGCCGAATTCGTCTTCGTAGATCGCCTTGAAGAGGCGCGACTGATCGAATTCCACGGCCTTTTCCAGATCGCGCGCGAGTTCCCGCTTGCCGGAATTCATGACGCGGATCTTGAGGTTGACGCTCGTCTCGGAATTCTTGACGAGATAGTTGAGCCCGCGCCAGGTGCCTTCGAGCTTCGCGAATTCCGGCGCCTGCATGATGGCGGCAAGCTGTTCGGAAATCGTCCGGTCCAATTCGGCAATGGCGTGGTTGAGGGTGACGGTGAGGTTGCGGTCGTATTTGACCGTTCCCTTCAGCGCCTGGTCGGTCAGCGTGCGCAGAAGATTTTGCGCGCGGTCCGGTTCGGTCTGGCGGGTTGCGGCAACCACCTTGGACAGCAGTCCATGATCTTCGGCGGTCGTTGCCTGTGCTTCATTTTTCAGCAGGCTTTCAGCGCTCATGTTTCAGTCCTTCCACATGCGGCTTTGAAAAATGCCGCTTGAACAGTTGAAGCCCCGCAATGGGGGCCGTTCGGGGAGGTTTTCCTCCGCACAGGCGATTATTTGCTCGCGCCGTTCTTTTCCTTGAGTTCGGAAACCAGCGTTGCGAGATCGGTCTTGTTCTGCAGAATATCTTCCAGCATGCGTTCCAGATCTTCAGAACGGTCAGCCTTGGAAAGCAGGTCGCGAAGCTCGTTGCGGGCGTCCAGAAGCGCCTTCAGGGCAGGAACCTGCTGCACGACGGCACCGGGTTCGAAATCGTCCATGCTTTCGAATTTCAGGTTGACCTGCATGTCCGTTCCGTCTTTCTGCAGCGTGTTGGCAACGGAAATGTTGAGGCCGGGGGTCATGCGGCGCATCACCTCATCGAAATTGTCGCGGTCGATCTGAACGAACTTGCGCTCGCCGAACGGCTTCAGCGGCTGGGTGGGATTGCCGGAGAAATCACCCAGCACGCCGACGACGAAGGGCAGTTCCTTGACCACCATCGCGCCTTCGGTTTCGACTTCGTATTTGATGTGAACGCGGGGCTTGCGAACCCGCTCCAGCTTTTCATGTACACTTGCCATTTCAACCTCCTTGATGCCCCTTGGCATGGCTGACTGTTAGGGGACGGCGTCTCCCGTCCCTTGCCCGTTATTTTCCGTTTTCTCCGCCGGGCTTGATCCCGGCGGCCGTCAGAACTGCGTTTCGGGCCTGCGTTTCGGGCAGAAGCTCTGCCAGCAGTTCCGAAAAATCCATGCGCCCCCTGCGAACCAGCGTTTCGATGGAGAGCGAGATCGGCGAGTGCGGCTCGGTCCGGCGAAAGTAACGCGCAACCGAAAGAAGAGTTTCAAAGGCCTCGTCGCGTGAAGATATGCCTTCCGGCGAGGCTGCGGATATCCGCACCGCCGGTTGCCCGCCCTCGTCAGTGTCCGCAACAGCGGTCGCCGCCTGCTCAACCGGGGCCGGCTCCTTTTCGCGCCCGCCCAGCGTGCGGATGGCGGCGGCGGCTTCGATGAGCGTGTTACGGATATTGGAACTGGGTGGCGCGAACTGGCCGCAGCGTTCGGAAAGAACCGCCATGATGGCGTCGAAGCTGGAGAGACAGGCGTTGACCTCGGCCAGATGGGAAGACATGGCGGCAACGCCCGCTTCTGATGCCAGCCGATACAGTTCTTCGCGCCGTTTGCTCTCGGTTGGCCGCTGCGCCAGCTGGAAATCCCAGAGGCTGTGCTCGCCAAATTTCCCTCCGGGGATCAGCGGTGCAAGCCGGAGCGGCTGAACAAGTGTTCCTTCAGTGCCGATGCCGTTCAATCCCGCAAAAGGTGCAAATTTTTCCTCATCATTATCGTCGCTGATCGAGCGCAATGAGTCCCAGTGGTTGTAAAAAAGATCATTACAAAGCTCATAGATTTCGCGCAGTCCAGGAAAGCCGCGCAACCGCAGGCTTGCTTCGGAAAGCCACGCCAATATTTCTATGTCCTTGCTTTCGGAATATATAATCTGCAATCCAAGATTGCTGACACTGTCCCAGCTACTGGAGATCTTTAAGTTATCCTGAGGGGAGGTGGCGCGCTCTTCTGTGCGTGCCTGGTTTCTTTCATCCTTAATTCTATAGTATAGTTCGCGCGTTCTTGAATCATTGCGGATATTATCTCCGCAATTCCCTAAAAGTTCTACATCTGTTTTAACATGCTTCGTATCCAAAGGTAGTCTATCCCCAGAAAATAGTAATGGATTTTTTGTAGTTACTTCCCTTACGTGAGGCTATTGATCAGACAGACTTATTCAAAATGTGTCTAAATTGTGGCGTCTAGTGTCTAATCTAACCCGATAAAAAATAAACTTCGGGGTGGACAACCCGGTTTCATCATCATAGTTATTCCACGTCACGTTGTGGAATGAACCCGGGCAGGAGGCTCATTGCATGTCGCATATCGATCTCAATCGCCTCGTTGAAGCGCTTGAGCCTGACCTGCGCGTCACCCTTGAAGCTGCGGCTTCTGTCGCGGTGCGTATGGGGCACAGGTACGTGGATATCCCGCATTGGCTGCTGGCGGTTGTAGATGCCGGCATCTATGCGAAAACATTCGAGGAATTAAAAATTCCACCTCCGGTGTTGCGGGCAGAAATCGGCCGCAGCCTGGAAGAGGCCGTGATTGGCGACGGCGAGGCCTTGTCGCTCTCCCAGAACATTCTGACGGCGGGCCGCGAGGCATGGGTTCTTGCTTCGCTGGAGGCCGGACGCGACCGCGTGACGCTCTGCGACCTGCTTCTGGCGATGGACGAGGAAACCTCGCTCCGCTCTTTCGTCCGCTCCGCTTTTCCGTCGCTGAAGACGATGGATCGCGCGGCTCTCGAGCGCCTTCGCAGTTCCGTTGAAGAGACCGCCGGGAACGGCGTTCCTTCCACGACGGCGGGTACAGCGCCAGCCGCCGGCCAGAACGATTTTCTTCGCCTTTACACCCAGGACATGACCGCCGATGCCCGGAACGGTAAGGTCGATCCGGTGATTGGGCGCGACGATGAACTGCGCCAACTCGTTGATATTCTTACACGCCGTCGTCAGAACAATCCCATTCTCGTGGGCGAGGCCGGTGTCGGTAAAACGGCGGTTGCGGAAGCGCTGGCGCTGGAGATCGCTTCCGGGAACGTGCCGGAAAAATTGCGCAACGTCCGCCTGCTGAACCTCGATATTTCGCTGCTGCAGGCCGGCGCCGGTGTGAAGGGTGAGTTCGAGCGCCGTCTTCATGGTGTGATCGATGCCGTAAAGCGCTCGGCCGAACCGGTTATCCTGTTCATCGACGAGGCGCACGGCCTTGTCGGCGCAGGTGGTGCGGCTGGCCAGGGCGATGCGGCCAATATTCTCAAGCCAGCTTTGGCGCGGGGTGAAGTGCGCACCGTCGCGGCGACGACCTGGAGCGAATACAAGAAATATTTCGAAAAGGATGCGGCGCTGACGCGTCGTTTCCAGCCCGTGCATGTGCGCGAGCCTGATGAGACAACCGCGATACGCATGTTGCGCGGTGTCGCCGACAGCTTCGTCAGCCATCACAACGTTGTCGTTCGTGACGAGGCGATCGTGGCGGCGGTGCAATTATCCGCGCGTTACATGCCGGCGCGGCAATTGCCGGACAAGGCCGTCAGCCTTCTCGATACGGCCGCGGCTGCCGTTTCGCTGGCGCGGCAGACCCTGCCGGAACGGCTGCGCGCGATGGAAAGTGAGCGGCGTCTTCTGTCCGATGAGTTGAACTGGCTTCTGCGTGAACCGCAGGACGAAGAGATTGAGGGCCGTATCCAATCGATACGCGACGAAGTCGAAAAGCTCGAGAGAGGGATTGACGATCTGCGCAGCCGTTACGATGCGGAAATGGCTGAACTCAGCGAAGAACAGTCGGTTGAAACCGGTGCATCGAATGTGTCGCCCCTGCGGCGTGCGGCTGAGACCAGGCCGGCAAATGCTGAAAGACTTGTGCCGACGGTGGTTGATCGTGAAGCGATTGCGTCCGTCGTATCGCGGTGGACGGGAATTCCGCTCGGTAAACTTCTGGCCGACCAGATCGAAAGCGCCCGCACTCTGGATGCGCGCATGCGCCAGCGGGTCGTGGGGCAAGATGCCGCAATCGGCCGGATTGCCGATGCCATGCGAACCGCGCGCGCCGGATTGTCCGATCCTCGCCGCCCGCCGGCCGTGTTCTTTCTCGTCGGCATGTCGGGAACGGGCAAGACCGAGACGGCGCTGTCGCTGGCCGATCTGCTCTATGGCGGCAACAGCCATCTGACGACGATCAACATGTCGGAGTTCAAGGAGGAGCACAAGGTTTCGCTGCTTCTCGGCTCGCCGCCGGGCTATGTCGGTTTCGGTGAAGGCGGGGTGTTGACGGAAGCGGTGCGCCGCCGGCCGTTCGGCGTTCTCCTGCTCGACGAGATCGACAAGGCCCATCCCGGCGTTCAGGATATTTTCTACCAGGTGTTCGACAAGGGTGTGCTTCGCGATGGCGAAGGCCGCGATGTCGATTTCAAGAACACCACGATCTTCATGACGGCCAATACCGGATCGGAACTGCTGACCGCACTTTCGGCCGATCCGGATACGATGCCGGAAGGCGAGGCGCTGGAAGCGCTGCTGATGCCGGAGCTGACCAAACAGTTCAAGCCCGCTTTCCTCGGGCGCACGATCATCCTGCCGTTCATGCCGCTCGGTGCGGAAGAGCTTGCAAGGATCGTGGACATGCAGATCGGCAAGATCAGGGAGCGTGTTCTGGCAACATATGGCGCCGACCTGACCCTGTCCGATGCCGCGCGCGACGCGTTGGTGGCGCGCGCCGGTGCAAGTGAAATTGGCGCACGCGCCATCGAAATCATGATCGGCAAGGATCTCCTGCCGCCTCTTTCCAGCTTCTTCCTTGAGAAGGTGATCGCGGGAGAACGGGTGGGCAAGATCGTTGTCGATTTTGATGAAAATCGGTTCGGTATTCGTGCCGAAGTGGCTGGGGAGCCAGATGAATTCGCCGCAACCGAAGAGGGTGGGGTGGATAAAGTTGCCGCGTCGGAAGGGGCTACCCGACGCATGCGGCATTAAACGAAGGGTAACGCGGCCTCGAAGCAAGAGGTCATTTCAGCTACAGGAGCTTACAGCATGCCAATTTATCTGCAGATTGACGGTATCCAGGGCGACGCCACGCATGAGGAGCACCGCAAGTGGATGGACATCGAAGCCATTCACTGGAACGTGGCACGCAACATGAACACATCTGCTGGTTCTGCTGCAAACCGCGAAGCATCCGAACCGACTATTTCGGAAGTCATTCTGACCAAGGTCAGCGATTCTTCTTCCACCAAGCTTTTCCAGGAAGCCTGCGCCGGCCGGACTGGCAAGCTCGCAACCATCCATCTGGTGACCACGGGTAATCCGGGCAACACCTATATCGAGTACCTGCTGACGAACACACTCATCGCCAGCTACTCGGTGGATTCCAGCGGTGATCGTCCGGTGGAAACCATCAAGCTCAACTTCACCAAGATGGAAGTGAAGTACACGCCGTTCGACGACAACAACTCGCCGCAGTCTCCAATGATCGCCTCTTACGATCTGGCGACGACGAAGGCCGCTTGACAGCGACGCGACCCGGTGCCGGCCTCGGCCGGCACCGGAACGTTTTCATTGCAGTTTTGCAGCTCACGTCGTGATGTTTCTCATCCACGTTGGACGAGGCGGGTTAATCATGCGCTCCCTATATGCGTTTTTTGCTTCCGTGCCGGTTGTTCTGGCTCTGTCCGGTCTTTCACCGGCCGGTGCCGAGGAACGGACATGGATATTCTCCGGTACCGAGCTCAAGCAGGCCATCGAGGGCAAACTTGCCCCTGAGGTGTCTGATCCGGAAATGCGGCGGCTGGTTTCCGTTGCAAAATCGAGCGCCTATATCGCCGGTGTGGCCGATCTGACAAGCGGATCGGACTGGTGTGGTGCGGGCGCCGTGGCGCCCCTTGAACTCACCGACCGGATCTACACTTATCTCGGCGATCTTCCTGCGGAAAAACTGGATGAACAGGCAGCCACTCTCGTGCGGGAGGCGCTCGAGGTCTCCTTTCCCTGTGAGCAGAAAAGTAACTAGTGGGACGAACCATGCGTGTTAACTTTGACACTCTCTATAAGAATTATCCGAGCAGCGACCCGTCGCACCCGAACTATATCAGCCAGCGTGATCTGTTCACGGAAATCGGCTGGGATGATTTCATCGGCAATCCGAACTATCACAATACCTGCGCCATTCGCGTCAGCATCGCTTTCGTGAAGTCGGGCATCAACATCGTGCCTGCCTCGCACCGCATCCAGAAAGGCCCCTATGCCGGAAAGGGCATAGAGGTGAACATGCGCCGCCTCGCCAACCTGATGAAGCGGACGAGCTATCTCGGCGAGCCCGAGCCTTTCACGCCCGCGACGGCGCGTAACGGCATCGGCGCGCGCAATGGCGTCGTGGCGTTCAACAATATCCCCGGCTACACCGGCGGCGGTCATATCGATCTTGTGCGGGGCGGCTCGGAAGCCACCCAATGCGCATCTGCCTGCTACTACAATTCGGAAACGATCTGGTTCTGGCCCCTGCAGTCCAGCCGCGGGTCCTGATTAGGAGTGTCCCATGACCGACCAGCCTTCGTTTTCCGATTTCGTCCAGGCGAGCCGCGTTCTCAGGGTGAAGTCTCCGTTGGGCGAAGATCAGCTTCTGCCAGAGCGCCTGACGGTCGAGGAAGGCGTGTCGCAGCTCTTCGACATCCGCCTGACCGTGCGAGCCAAGAAAGAAGCGGTCAAGCCCGAGGAACTGATCGGTCGGCTGGTCGATATCTCGGTCGAGATCAGCCAGGGCGAGGGGGATGGCGGCGGTGTTCGCCGCCCGTTCAACGGCCTGGTGACGGAGCTGCATGAAGGCCCGCCGATCACACGCGGTTTGCGCTCTTACGCCATGACCCTCCGCCCGCAAATGTGGCTTCTGTCACGCCGGTCGGATTGCCGCATCTGGATGGACAGGACGGCGGTGGAGGTCGTCGAGACGCTGTTTTCGGAACATGGCATTCCCGCTCCCGATACGTCAGGCATCATTTCGCCGCCGCCTGCACAGCACTACAGCGTCCAGTTTAACGAGACCGACCTCGACTATCTTTTGCGCCGCTTTGAAGAGGACGGCCTGTTCTACTGGTTCAGCCATGAGGATGGTTCCCACAAGCTGCATGTGGCCGATAGCGCCAGCGGCTGGCTTGGGCCATCACCGGCCGCCCAGGGGGAGGGGACGGTGCGTCTGGCGCAGGGTTCGTCGGATCGCAACCACATCAACGACTGGGCACGGCGTTTCTCCTATGTCCCGGGCCAGCGCGCGGGTGCGGACTGGAATTTCGAGACGCCGGGCATGGTGCCGGGCACAATGACGCCCTCACTGGTGCAGATGCCGGATGCGACGAAGCGCGAGCTCTACGAATACCCGGCCCGCATCAGGACAGTCGAAGAAGCGGAGCGGGCGCAGAAACTGCGCACCCAGGCGATCGAGGCCGACCACGACCGGGTATTCGGTTCGTCGACCTCGCGCATTCTGGAGGCCGGCCGCCGCTTCACGCCTTACGAGGTCGCCCACCCTGAACACGCCTATGAAGAGCATGTGATCATCAGGGCAAGCCACAATATCGTCGATCTCTCCTATGAGACCAATGGCAACGAGCCGGAATATCGCAATCACTTTGAGGCAATTCCGGCCCGTGTGCCGCTGACGCCGCACCGGTCAACAAAACGCCCGCGCATCGAAGGCACGCAGGTGGCGATCGTCGCCGGCCCTGAAGGCGAAGAAATCCATCCTGACCAGTATGGCCGTATCAAGCTGTGGTTCCCGTGGGATCGCAAGGCGAAGAAGGATGGCACGGATACGTGCTGGGTGCGGGTCAGTCAGGCATGGGGCGGCGGTACATGGGGTGCGCAGGTTATCCCGCGCATCGGCATGGAAGTGATGGTCGCTTTTGTCGATGGCGATCCGGACAAGCCGCTGGTCATTGGCGTGGTCAACAATCCGGCCAATTCCGTGCCTTACGACCTGCCGGCCAACAAGACGCGCATGGTGCTGCGTTCCAACAGCCACAAGGGCGACGGTTTCAACGAAATCACCTTTGAGGATGAGGCCGGCAAGGAGAACCAGTTCTTCCACGCCCAGAAGGACCAGACGACGCGGGTATTGAATGACCGGACCAAGCGCATCGACCGCCACGAGGTCGCCTCGGTTGGCGGCAACCGCGCGGTGGAAGTTTCCGGCAACCAGAAACACGAGATCGGAGGCTCGGTGAACACCGTCGTCGGCGGCACGGGACCGATGGCGATGATGGCCATGGCCGGCGTACAGGCGCTCTCCGGGCAGACGGCCGGGTTGCTTTCGCAAGCCGCCCAGATCGCCGGCGGCGGCGGCCCGGGTCTCGCGGCCTTCGCTACCACGCTTGCCTCATCGGCGCTAGGTTTCCTCGGTGCGGGCGGTCTTTCCGCACGCGAAGGTGTTGTCTCCGGTCCAAGCCCGCGTGCAGATGCGGGCACTGCACTTGCCGGTTCCGGCTCGGGCGTCGGTTCCGATGCTTCGGGATTGTTTCCGCTACCGGGCATCATGAACACGATCGTCAGCACATTCAAATCCGACAGCGTCGGGGTGGCGCGGGCTGAGCAGATCGGGGTCAGCAAGGTTACGAATGTCGGCCAGACGTCGCTGGAAAGCGTCGGAAAGTTCAAGAAGATTGCAGTCGGTGAAGAGTTCGTCATCGAATGCGGCGATTCCAAATTCATCATGAAGGCGAATGGCGAGGTCATCATTCTTGGCAAGACCTTCAACTTCGTGGCGACGGATCATTTTCAGCTTCGCGGCAAGCCGATCGATCTGAACTGACGGAGGCCGGGTCTTGGAACTTCAGAACCGCCTGCCGTTTCCCGCCATGGCTTTCCGTCAGTTCGATGCCGAAGGAGGGCTCGATTGTATCGTCTCCGTGCGTGCAACATTCATGCATGCCCAGGGCGGTTCTCTGGATATCGCAGCCGAGCAGGAAAGTTTTCAATGGGAGGACGCCTATGAGGGCGATCCGCACCAGACCGTCCTCCTGCGCCAAAGCGATCTTACCCCGGACAAGCCCGGGACGGATATAACCTTTCTCGGGAATGCGTGGTCTGCGAGCGGCGAGCCGGAGAAATCCTGGCGTGCCTCCATCCGCGTTGGCGAAATTTTCAAGCAAATCGAGGTTTTCGGCAGACGCTTCTGGCAGCCTGTCGTTAAGGAGAAATGGGCAGGTTTTTCCGCCAGGGAAGCCAAACGTGTCATAGCGGATTGGAAACTGAGCGATCCTGAACCGGCTAGAAGCGTGGCCATATGCTGGCGCAACGCTTATGGCGGCGCGATCCCTGGCACAGGTGACGCGGGGACGGAAACACCGATTGACGTGGAGCGCCGAAACCCGCTTGGGTGCGGCATCGTCAATCTTGAGATGCCTGCCGACGCCGGGCCTGTTCCAGCTCCGCAGATCGCTGCCGTCGGTGAGCATTCCGATTGGCGGAGCACGCCGGAACCGCAGGGATTTGGGCTCGTTTCGCCTTGGTGGCAGTTCCGTCAGCAATATTCCGGAACCTATGATGATGGTTGGCGGGAGGAGAGGCACCCCCTCTTGCCGCGTGATTTTGATCCACGCTTCTGGCAGGCGGCCCATCCTGATCTCATCGCGACGCCTCACCTCAAGGGTGACGAGAACTACGAGCTGGTTAACCTGAGTTCTGAGCATCCGGTCGCGAAAGGCTCGTTGCCTGGCCTTACCCTCGGTGTCCATTGCTCTCGCGAAGATCGCGATGAATGGCATGTGCTGAAGCTTGATGGTGTGCAATTCGACTGGCGCAATGACGGACGGGTGCTTCTGACCTGGCGCATCAGGTTTCCTCTTCCCGATGCCGGTGAAACAAAACTTGCCCTGACGCGCGTTCGTCTGAAGTCGCCCGAAACCGAAGCGGCTTTAACCGAGAGGGAGACAGCATGAGCATCCCCCGCGACAATTATATCGGAGAGCCCCAATATCCCGGCACATGGACGACGGGGACACCGCGTGAGGGACTGCGTGACATCGATGAGGCGCGTATCGTCTCTTTGGCACCTGATGTATGCCTGACACCGGTTGGCTCGTCGGTGGTGCCTATTCCCTATCCGGTCGTGGATTTTTGCGGCCATGATAAAAACTATACGCCGTCTGTTCGGTTCACCGGCAAAAAGGCAATGGTGATGCGTTCGTGTACGACACATGTGCACGGCGACGCGCCCGGTAACCGTAAGGGGGTAAAATCCGGCACGGTGGAAAGCATCTGCGAACCCATCGGGCACGCTGATCAGGTGCTTGCTGAAGGCTCGCATGTCATTCGCCACCTCGATCGTTTTTATATGAACAGCAGGAATACCCAGGGTGAGGCGATCTTCGTCCGCAGCACGCAGACCTATGATCCTCCCAAGGATGATGATCCGGTGCGGGGGTCGCTTAGATGGCAGGACGGGTCGGACGAAGGCCGGGTTATGAGCGATGCGTCGCCCGAGCCGTTTAAAGCGGGTGAGAAATACGCTTATGCGGGATCGGCTGCCGCAGCGACGACTGGGGCAGCTCAAAACTCTGCGCAAGCACTTCGCGGAGGAATGCCGGCGACAAGGCCGACTGTCCCCCAGACTGTTCCTCGTGGTCCGGGAAGGGTGATAACCCCGGGACCCGCCCGAGCGCCTCAGTGGTATCGTACCCCGCCTCACAGGGTTGTGAGCGATCTTGCAAAAGTTGGCCGTCTCGCGAGGGTGGGCATTTGGGCCCGCCGCCTAAATGTCATCGGGATATTATCAAGCGTCCTTATCCCCGATAATGGTGCAAATCTGTCTGACGTCGTCCCACGGGACGATCAGGAGCGGCGGATCAAAGAAATGTTCGACGAGGGTGTCGACGCCGGACATGACAGCTGGGAGATGCGGGATTGGGCGATGGAGGAGCTCCGTCGACATCGGCAGCGAGTGCGTGAGGAACCAGAAAGCCGGCCACAGGCATTACCCCAGAGCGAAACCGTACGTGTCTCCGATCGGGACGAATACCGCAAGAAGTGTCAGGTCGACCGTTACGCCAAGATGAAGAGCGTCTGCGGTCAGTACGGCATGCAGGCTCACCATATAGTTCCGGACTGGACGCTTCGTTATGGCGCGAGAGAGGATGCCGATAAGCGCATTCCGAATATGCCCAGCCTTAATGATGGTATGGCTATATGTGTTATTGGGAATGCCCGGGTAGAGCAAACCGAGCACTGGGGTGGTCATCTGGCGGACAAGGCGATCGAAAATGCGGGTAGAAATTCAACGCCACCTTTTACGGCACCCTTACATAAAGTAGTTCAGGCGTCAGCCCAGGCTATGATAAGCGTGAGGCCCGATTGTGCAAAAGAGATTATGGCAGCCCTGACGACCCAATATGCTGGAAAAAATCCGTTCCAGCTTTTACGAGCTAAACAATATCCTCCCCTTCCTGAAGAAACCATATCGGCTTTGAAGTCTGGAGCTGTTGAAGGAGCGACCAGAAAACCATGAAAACCAAGCTGCCTATCGATTTCACGAGAGCATATGCGAGGTCGGGCAAAACGCTCGCCGTTGTCGCAACGAGAGACAATGCTGAACCTTTCGATCCTGATGGCCGATTTTATCGGTATGATCGTGACGACGTGCCGCCGCAGGACTGGACGTATTCCGACTTCGGTTTCCATATTCAAAGCATGACTGTGTATCATAGCGCTGAGCACGCTACGCCAGATGGTTATTTCGTTTTGCTGTCGTCGGAGGGTGACGTTTATCACACCTACTGGAAGGAGAATTTTCAAGAGAAAATTCAGGGAGCCGGTAGTTGGAGTGACGATTCGAAAGGCTACGGGCGTCTCACTCGCATCCGCGAGATCGGGCAACACCTATATGCCTGCGGAGAGGGGGGGCAAATCTATGTTCGCAAGGGGAACAATGATTGGCGTCTCCTGACCGATAAATTGTTGCTGAACCCAAATGCGCAGGAGGAAGCAAAGCCTGAAAAAGAGCCGGAATTTCTTTCTCCGGAATGGCAGGAATGGGTCACTCGGTCGGCCCTCAATCCAGCCTCCCGCGATATACTGTTCTTTGACATAAACGGTTTGTCGGAAGAAGCCATCTATCTTTGCGGGGAGGAGGGGCCTGGTACCAAACCGGTCCTTTGTTTCTGGGATGGTCATGAGTTGCACGAACTGAAAATTCCAATTCCGGTGGCCGCTTTGACCGGAATTTACATCGAGAATCCTGACAGTGTCTGGGTATGTGGGAGAGAAGGTGTTCTCATACACGGAAGTCACACACGGGGATTTTCGCCTGTCGCATTACGGCAGCAGCATAATCTCTTTCACATGATCACTCCCTATCGGGAAAAACTCGTCATGGCGGCGAGCGTTCGTCCCGGCGGTCTTTATGAGTATGATCCCAAGACAGGACGTTTTGGCAGATTTGATCCTCCTCTTCCGCGCTTGAGCAATCGTGATGATAACGAATCTATCGACAATGGTCCGTTTTTTGCGCAGGTGATCGAAAACGTGCTTTGGGTCGTCGCATCGAAAGATGTTTTCCGCTTCGATGGTGCGGCTTGGGAGCGGATAGAACACCCAGATCTCTGAGTTGCGAGCTTCCGAAGGCTTCGAATGTTATTGATGCGGCTGGGTCTGCCTGAGGCCTTCTAAAATCGCAGCAACGTGGACCGGGAGGGAAATGGCATGAGCCTCCCCCCGACAACTACAGCGGCGAACCACAATGCCGAGACACATGGGCCGCCACCGGGACGCTGCAATACGGCTGCATGTCCTTGATGAGGCACGTATCATCTCTTTGGCGCTTGATGTATCCCTGACCCAGGTTGGCTCATCGGTGATGTCTATTCCGGCGCTGGGGAAGTTTTACTTGGGAGCGCATCGGAGCTTACCACCAAGCCTTGTTTGGATTTTTGAGAGCTATGGATTTGGTGCGATGTTTGGGACTCGCCTGGCCCGAAAGAAACGCACCGACATCCTCTTCCCGAAGCGGTGGCGCATAGATGTAGCCCTGCACCAGCGTGGCGCCGAGGCCTTCGAGTGCGGTTAGCTCGGCTGGTGTTTCCACTCCTTCCACCACGCATTCCAGTCCCATGTCGCGACTGAGGGTGAGGAGGGATTTCACGATTTTGTAGCTGGCCGGTTTTTCGTGCAGGTCCGTAACGAAGCTGCGGTCGATCTTGATCTTGGTCAGCGGCAATGCATGCAGTCGCGTCAGGCTGGAATAGCCGGTGCCGAAATCGTCCAGCGATATGCCGCAGCCGAGGCGGCGCAGCATTTCGACCGATTGCCTCACCTGTTCGAAATCATGGGCAAAAGCCGTCTCGGTAATTTCAAGGTCCAGCCGTCGTGCATCGAAGCTGCTGTTTTCGATGATGCCGAGCAGGGAAAGCACGCCCTCATTGGAATTGAGGTCCTGGGCCGAAAGGTTGAACGACAGGCGCAGGGAGGGTTCCCATGTGGCGGCGGAGGCGAGCGCCATTTTGAGAAGCGGCCGCGTCAGCGAACCGACGATGCCGGCCCGTTCCGCGATGGGGAAGAACTGGCAAGGCGGCACATGCCCGAGAACCGGGCTGTGCCAGCGCGCCAGCGCTTCAAACCCTGCCGTCCTTCCGTCGCGTATATCGACGATCGGCTGGAACACGACCGAAAGCTCGTTTTCCATATCCCGCTGTTTGAGCAGGTGCTCGACGCGGGCTTCAATATTGATCTGCTTTTCGTGCTCCGCATCGAACAGAACGGCATCGCCACGCCGGGTTTTCTTGGCATGGTAGAGGGCATAGTCAGCCCTGTCGAAAAGCTGCTCGAGCGTGGAGGCGAGGTGTGGAAAGACCGCTATTCCCATGGATGCGGAAACATGCACCGTTCCCTCAGGCATATGGTAAGGCGCCCTCAGCTGCTCGGAGATCGCATTGGCATTTGCCACGAGTTGCGCATCATCAGGTATGATAGGCGCGACAATGGCAAATTCGTCGCCGCCCAGTCGAAACGCCTTGCTGGCCTTCAGATTGGCGGTGAGGCGCTTGCTGACATTGATCAACAGCCTGTCTCCCACGGAGTGTCCATAAAGGTCGTTGACCGGCTTGAACCCGTCCAGATCGATGACGCCCAGCGCCAGCCGGGTTCCGTTGGTCCTCGCCTTTTCGAGCTCGGCTTCAAGGTGGGCGAAGAAGGCGCGGCGGTTGGGCAGTTCCGTCAGGCTGTCAATATTGGCAAGCAGCAGGTTTTCATTGCTGAGCGCTTCCGTGCGCTGCTGTGAAATGACCATGCGCTCAAAATTGCGGTAGTTGGTCAGCAGGATGGACATCATGCCGGTGCAGACCAGCAGCACGTTGATGGCGATGGCGACAAATGTCGGTTGCCGCGACGCCAGAAAGAAGGCGATGAAGGCGCCATTGACGATGACGGTCGCCATGAAAGCGGCCGAGCGAACATACATCAGACAGAAAATGCAGGAAATGACGGTAATCGCCATATAGAAGGCGACGTGGGATCGCGTATAGGCATCCCCATAGGGCACCAGCAAAAAAGACCAGAGCGTGAATGCCATGGCGATGCCGGCAGCCAGACGATTGGTACGCTGAAGGGCTGCATGCGCCACCTTGGGTGCGGGATCTATACCACGCGTCCTCCACCAGAAGGTGACTCTCAGCGTGCAGCCGAGGGTGAAGAGACCGGGAATTCCAATGGTGAGCCAGAGCGGCGCCACCTGCATATGCGTTACGGCAAGCGCCCATGTACTTGAGAGCAGAATGAAATACATCATCGGCATCTGTCGGGTGAAAGCACGGTACTGCGCTTTCAGCAGATCAGGATTGTCGGACCGAACGGACACGAAGTCCTGCAATTTTTGTGTGGCGGTCAGTAATTTCATTTATGGCTCTTCAAGTACAGAGCGGCATTTGTAACTTAATTCCCGTTACATCATTGGAAATGCACAGGGTTAACCGACATAAAACTGTATCAACCGCAAGATGCAGGCGCTGCATTTCGCAACATTTCATTATTTTCGTTATTAAGCGTTTCCTGGATTGGTATGTCCGATGGGTGAGAAAACCCTTCGCTTCTTGCCATGCGCCGTGGAAAATCTATTGATCTGGTAGAATGAGGCTTCTCTCCCTCGATATTCATGAGTTCCCTTTTAGATTCTCTTGAAAAGCTTGAGCGCGCGTGCATTATGAACGCGTGTTCAAAATTCGAGGAATGGTTCTTGCACATGGATTTAATCCACTATCCCGACACCTTGGCGGCGCGAGCCGAACTGTGCCGCAGCGTTATCCTGTCCGCCGGGGAGCTGGTGCTGAAAGGTTTTGAGGGCGAGGCCACGCGCAGTTTTTCGATGAAGGGGCCGCAGGATTTTCTGACGGTGACGGATGCGGCTTCCGAAGCGCATATTCGCGGCGCGATCTCGGCTGCTTTCCCGGATGACAGTTTTTTCGGCGAAGAAGGCGGCGGCGAGATCGGAGAGCGCGTCTGGGTGGTGGATCCTATTGACGGCACCGCCAATTTTGCCCGTGGCATTCCGCATTTCTGCATCTCCATCGCCTATGTCGAAAACGGACGGACAGAAATCGGAGCGATCTATAACCCCGCCCTCGGCGAGCTTTATCTCGCCCGCCGCGGCGAAGGTGCGACACGTAACGGGGAGCCGATCCGGACGGCGGAAACGGAGCGTTTCGATGCGGCTTCGATCGAGATGGGGTGGTCCACCCGCGTCGCGAATGCCACCTATCTCGATGTGGTCACGAAGCTGCTCGATATGGGCGCGAATGTCCGCCGCGCCGGCTCCGGTGCTCTGGCGCTCGCCTATGTGGCCGATGGCCGTTCCGACGGCTATCTCGAATTGCATATGAATTCATGGGATTGTCTTGCGGGCCTGCTACTCGTCAGCGAAGCTGGCGGCGACGTGTGCCCATTTCTGGAGATTGGCAGTCTGAGGGATGGCGGGCCGGTGCTGGCCGCAGCCGCCGGTGTTGCCAAAGGCGTCAGCCAGGCATCGAACATAGTCCTTGCCGCGCGGTAGCTGCGGCGGGATGATTTATGACGGAGACCCCAAAGGGGGCTCCGTGCATGTGGAGGAATGAAATGGATGGACCCGTTTATGCCCGGCCTGCAATCAGCCTGATTGCGGAAGGGCTGGGCCCGCACAATGCTGCGCTCTACATCGGCGGCAGCGATGGTGCGGGTGACCTCGGGCTCCTGCGACGACATGGCATCACCATTGTCGTCAATTGCGCCGTCAATCTGGATATCAATCTCGTGCAGACCGTGGCGGAAAAGGGCGACAGGCGCGCGGTGGGTTATGGCGATATCCGTTATTACAAGCTCGGTCTTATCGATGGCGAGGGTAGCCCCGACACCATGATGCTCGGCGCCTATTATATTCTCGATGGCGCGCTTCGCCAGACCATGCCGAAGCGGGAAACCTATCCCTTTGCCGATGGCGGCAATGTGCTCGTCAATTGCCGCGGCGGCCGCAGCCGCTCCGTTTCACTGGTGGCGCTTTTCCTGCACAAGCAGCAGCCGGATCTCTATCCCACCCTCGACGATGCACTGGCCGTGATCCGCACGAAACGGGAATTGCGGCCGGATGAGTGGTTCGAGACACCGAAACCGATGCTTCATGCCGCCGCTCGCCGTGCTTCCAACTGGATCGACATGGTCGAGGGCAAAAAGACCGCTCACTCATGCTGACACGCACGCTTCCCTCCGTTGCCGTCATCGCCGACGCGCATTTTCATGACACGGCAGCCGATTTCGGGTTTCCCGGCATCGAGATTGATGGCCAGCGCATCACCATGCGCAGTTGGTCCGATACACGCGAATCCACCCGGGTTTTCAACGAAAGCACCGATGCGCTGCATGCGGCGCTCGAAGACGTGCGCCAGCGCGGCATTCGCCATGTGGTGCTGCTTGGCGATTATACCGATGACGGCCAGCGGGAAACGACGGAGACGCTGAAGGGCATTCTGCAGCGCCACAGCCATGCCCACGGCACTGCCTTTTACGCACTGCCCGGAAATCACGATATTTTCGGCCCGCTTGGCCGGCACCACACCAAGGAATTTCTGACGGAGAATGGCAGGTGCCTTTCCGTTTCAAGCGATGTACGGCGGGCCGGCGAGCGCGTCATTATCAGCGATCGCATGTATTGCGAGGGTTATCCGGCGGGTCTTGGCCCGATGGCGGCCTTCGGTTATTTCCGTCAGCCGGATTATCTGCATTGGGAAACCCCCTTCGGTCTTTCCGATGCGGCGGAAGACCGGATGTACGAGGTGCGCTCACCCGATGGTCGCAATGTCTATCGCCTGATGGATGCTTCCTATCTGGTCGAGCCCGAGCCGGGCCTGTGGCTCCTGATGATCGACGCCAATATTTTCGAACCACTCGATGGTGAGTTTGAAAGGGGTGAGGACGCGGCTTTTACGGACAGCACCTCCGGCGGCTGGAACGCGCTTTTGCGCTGCAAGCCTTTCATCATTGACTGGATCGCCGATGTGCGCCGCAGGGCGCAGGCGCTCGGCAAGACATTGCTTGGCTTTTCCCACTATCCGGCGCTCGATCCTTTCGATGGCGCAAGCGGTGCGGAAAGCGCCCTGTTCGGAAAAACCAATGTCGTGCGCCGCACGCCGCGCAGGGCGGTGGAGGATGCGCTGCGGCAGGCCGGGCTTGCCGTCCATTTCAGCGGGCACCTGCACGTGGAAGGCGTGACCCGTCGCGGGGAAGGCGAAAACTCGCTCACCAATATCGCCGTGCCGTCGCTCGTCGCCTTTCCGCCCGCCTTCAAGGTCGTCCACCCGTCGCGGCAGGAAATCCTTGTCGAGACGGTGGAGATGGCTGCCCTGCCGGTCAATGGCCGCATTTGCAGCGGTTACGCGCAGGAAACAGCACTGGCGGGTGAGGAAGACGACCGGGCTTTCGCGGCGGGCAATTACGGTGATTTTCTGCTGGGTCACAACAGGGCGCTGATCAGGCATCGCTATTTCGCCAAGGAATGGCCGGCCGCTGTCGTCAGGGCAATCGCCGACAAAAGCGTTCGGGACGTTCTCGACCTACTTGAAGGCGAAGACCGATCCTCGCCTGATGATGCTATCCTGTCCTCAGACCTGCCGATGTTCGAGCTGATTGCCGATTGGTATTGCCTACGCCAGGGCGCAGGTCTTTCGCTGCCGCATATCGCGCCGCAACGGCTTTCCCTTTATCGAACGCTGGCGGAACGCTTTGGTCGTAAGCCGGATCATCACGATGGCTCGGTGGAGAGCTTTCTCGAAATCTTCTTCGGAGCACTCGGCCTGTTTCTTGAGCGTGCCGAAGGCAGCCCGCGCGATCTGGAGCTTCGGCTTGCGCCGCACCATGAACGCGTTGCGGTTTGAACTGAAGAGTTTTGCCCGGAAGGAGATTTGGTCTAGCGCGCGGTGATGCGCTCGACCATGGAAACGGGCACGACCTGAAGCCGGGTTTCCGGCTCATCGCTATCGAGCGCGGTCAAGACCTTCTCGGTCAGCGCGTCGAAGGACTGGGCAATGGTTGTCAGCTGGTAGCTTTTCCAGCCGGCCTGCGGAATGTCGTCGAAACCGACAATCGAGATATCTTCCGGCACCCGGCGGCCCATTTCCAGCCGGGCGGCATCCATGAAACCAAGCGCCAGCAGATCGGTCACGCAGAAGGCGCCGTCTATTGTCTTGTCCGTGAGCAACTCGCGGCCGGCCTGATAACCGCTGTCATAGCTCGTCGGCCCGCCGGACCATGGCACGACCTCGACGCCTTCGATGCTCATGCGCTGGGTGAAGGCGCCGGCACGGCGCAACTGTGCCGGCGTCTGGCTGCCGCTGGAAATGACCGCGACCTTTTTGCATTTCGCTTCGACAAGCCGCATGGCGGCAAGATCGGCGCCGCGGGAATCGTCGCTCAGCACCATGTTCGTGTCGGTGCGATCAAGACGCTGATTGATGAGGATGAGGCGCACGCCGTTGGCGATGCATTCATCGACAATCGACGCCGGCGGTTCACCGGAGAGAACGACGATGGCCTGGGCGCGAAACTCGAAGAGACGCTCGATCAGCGGCGCAATGTCCTTGCGGGCATCCGCCGCATTCAGCAACAGGCATTGCAGCCCACGGCGCAGAAGCCCGATGCTGAGCAGATCGAGCTGCTTTGAAATGAAGGGAGAACTGAGATTGGCGCCGACGACACCGATGAGATTGGAGCGGTCATTGTTGAGACCCTGCGCCAGACGGTTGACGCGGTAGCCGAGTTCCTGTGCGGCTTTGAGCACCTTGCGCCGCACGGCCTTCGATACGCTGCCGCCGGGTGTGAAGGTGCGCGAGACGGCGGAACGCGAGACCCCGGCCTTTTTCGCCACCTCTTCGGCTGTCACGAACCCTCTCGCCATTCAACTCCCCCGTTGCGAACCATGGTCTGATATCACAGGCTATATGGCGTCGCCTATTCCATTCGAAACATTTGGACGGGAGGCGCTCCTGCCGGCCGCCTCCCGCGCCCGGATCATCCATCGGAGAGGGTGGTGTTCCACGCCCGGATCTTTTCGATGTTTCTGTCGGAGCACGAGACGATCTCGAACTCGAACCCGTCGCCCGCAATATGTTCGCCGACTTCGGGAAGGCGATTGAGACGCCAGAGGATGTAGCCCGCGATTGTGGAGTAGCGGTCGGCCTCGTCCACCAGATTGATATCCAGGAGATAGGATACCCTTCTGACGTCCACAGCGCCATCCAGCAGCCAGGAACCATCCTCCGCCCGTTCGGAAATCTGCGCTTCCTCGCCCTCATCCGGAAACTCGCCCGCAATCGCCTCGAGAATATCCGTCGGCGTTGCTATGCCCTGCAACGTGCCATATTCATCGATGATGACGGCCATCTGCAGGGGCGATTTTCGCAGCTGTTCCATGACCTGCAGCGCCGTGGCGCTTTCATGCACCACGAGGGGCTCACGCAGCGAGCGCTCAAGGTTCAGTTTTCCGTCGTGCAGAAGATCACGCAGCAGATCCCTTGTCGCGGCGACGCCGAGGAATGAATCCAGCTTGCCCTGCGCCAGCATCAATCGGGAATGGTCGAGTTCCAGCAGGCGGTGTCTCAGCGTGTCGTGGTCGGCGTCGACATCGAGCCAGTCGATCTCCGTTCGTGGCGTCATGATTGAGACGACGGGACGCTCGGCCAGCGTGAGCACCCCGCGGATCATGTCCTTTTCCTCGGATTTGAACAGATCGCTTTGCGCTGCCTGCGCGGCGATGACGTCGGCAGTCTCACCGAGGGATGGTTGTTCGCCAACCCGGCCGCCCAGAAGCCGCAGAATGGCGTCGGAGGTGCGCTCACGCATATCGCCGGCGGTGATGCGCTTTTCACGGTTGCGCCTGCCAAGCTGGTTCGCCGCCTCGATAAGCACGGAAAAGCCGATGGCGGCGTAAAGATAACCCTTGGGCAGATGGAAGCCGAAACCCTCGACAATCAGGCTGAAGCCGATCATCAGGAGAAAACCGAGGCAGAGAATGACCACGGTCGGATGTTTCGACACGAAAGCCATCAGCGGCCTGGATGCTGCCATCATCACGGCCATGGCCACGCAGACAGCGGTAATCATCACCCAGAGATTATTGACCATGCCGACAGCGGTGATGACGCTGTCAAGCGAGAACACGGCATCGAGCACGACGATCTGCACGATGACCTGCCAGAAGACCGCATGCACTACCTTGCCCTGTTTCGGCTTCTGATCACCTTCCAGCCGTTCGTGCAGCTCCATGGTTCCCTTGGCGAGCAGGAAGGCGCCGCCGAGAATGAGGATGAGATCGCGCCCCGAGAAGGAAAAATCGGCGACGGTGAAAAGCGGCCGTGTCAGCGTGACGATCCAGGAGATGGAAAACAGCAGCAGGAGGCGCATGATGAGCGCCAGCGACAGGCCGACGATCCGGGCCCTGTGGCGCTGGTGCGGCGGCAGCTTGTCGGCAAGGATCGCGATGAAAACGAGATTGTCGATGCCGAGGACGACTTCGAGAACGATAAGGGTGACGAGGCCGATCCAGATGTTCGGATCTGCGAGGAATTCCATGTTCAGGAGCCTTTATGGGAATGGGTGCAAACGCGCAAAGCCCCGGATTGCACATCCGAGGCTGGAAGTCGTCGCGTTGATGAAAACAAGAAGATCCGAGGCTGGCTTCGCGTTACGCGAGCCAGCCTCGTTCGGTGTCGACTACCGTCTGTACTGTCGCCTTCGTCAGGCATCGGGTTGATTTATCCCACTATCAGTAAATTCTTGTGCCGGTCGACCTAACAAATTTTCGGCCGCTGGAAAAGCGATTTTCGGTTTTTTGATGCCATGACGATGCGTTTGAGCAATCTTTGCGCGCAAATAAGCGGTTATTTCCCGAGAAATACGCGCGATGCGCAATCTGGGCGGTTGCCTGATTGTTTGACGATAAAAAGCCGTTATTGCTTTTTCCCGCCGATATCAGAGGTCGTCCGCTGGTCGATGGCCTTGCCGTCGAGAATGCTTTTCAGGACGTCGAGGCGCTCGTTGATCAGCCATCCATAATAGTTTTCGACCGGCAGCAGTTTTTTTGCCCCTGCATCCACGGCAGCCCGCAGACGTTCGGCGCGACGCCTTGGCTGGCCGACATTGTAAAGCGTGGCAGTGATGCCGGGATTGCCGGAAATGTCGAAGCCTTTTTCCCTGTAGGCATCGATGGAATCCCTGAGGATGGCGGCGATGTAGATGATGCTGCGGTCGGGATCCATAACGTCACGGTAGATATCTTTCGGCCTGTCCGCCGACAGTTTCGGCAGGCCGCTCGTCCTGTTGACGAGATCGGTCACCTGCAGGGCCGTCAACGGGCTGATCTGGCCAAGGCCGAAGGTCTGCCCGGCATAAAAGGGCTGGAAGAAAGCGCGCTGGAAGGAGATGGCCTCATAGCTCACACCATCCACCACCTTGCCGCGGAAACTCTCGTCCCAGACGGTATCACGGCAACTCCATTGTTCCGACGTGGTGGCAAGCGTTTCACAGAGCCGGAATTCCGGCCGCTGCAGAAATGTCTTCAGGGAAACACCGTCATAGCTGAACTTTATATCGAGTTCGGCGTAGGAAATGGCCTTGATGTAGTAGGTCTGCAGGCGATCCACGGCCGAGACGTTGAACGTATGTTCCCCGACGATGGCGCCGACGATATGGATGGGGTCAATCCCGTAGGCCGCTGCGGCCTTCTTGATCTTGCCGAGAAGGGCGGGCTCGCTGTTTAAAAGATCGACCGTCTTCCGAAACTTTTCGTCGTAGGTCGTGTACGAGGCCCTGGTGCGGATCGCCGAGGCTCTGGGGATTTCCGGCTGCTCGGCGGAGCTGTTCCCGGGGGGAACGACGGTCACCTGCTGCGCCAGCGCATAGGAAGGAAGGGAGGCCAGCGCCAGGATGACGGCGGCTGCGCGGGAAGTCTTCGCAAACAGGCTCATGCAGCGTTCTCTGTAACGTGGATTGTTATCGCGGCGAGGGCTCCTTCATAGGCAGGCTGGCCATAGCTGACAAGTTCGCATCGCTCACTTTACCGTTGGGGGCCGTTTGATGCGCGTTCTGATCGATGTCATTTGCGCGCTCGTCTCCAGCACGATCGAGACCGAAATTCCCGGTTCGTTAAAAATCGAGCTTTTTGTTTCATGTGAACGCAAATCGCCGCCGATAGGTCTGTCGTCAGGAGACGACCATGACCCTTCCCATCAAATTGCTGCAAGCCTGTTTCATTCTGATTGCGACCTGCCTGGCTGCGCCGGTTCAGGCGTCTCCTTTCATGCAGACTGGCAAGATCACGTCGCAGCCTGTCGGCCACTATGACTTCTGCCAGCGGCATTCGGTTGAATGTCAGCCGGTGACGGCCACGCCGCCCCTCACCCTCACCCCCGATGCCTGGGCAACGATTGTTTCGGTGAACAATGCCGTTAACGTCGAGATCGACCAGCGCACCGACATGGAGGTTTGGGGTTATGAGGATTATTGGGAATATCCCTACAAGGGTGCGGGCGACTGCGAAGACCTTGCGCTGGAGAAGCGCAGGCGCCTGATGCAGTCCGGTTTTGCTGTTTCAAATCTCCTGATAACAGTGGTGCGGGACGAACGGGGAGAGGGCCACGCCATCCTGACAGTCAGAACCGATCGGGGAGATTTCATTCTCGACAATATGAAGGCGAAGGTTTTGCGCTGGGACGAAACGGCCTATACCTATCTGAAACGCCAATCCACCGATCATGCCGGTCGCTGGGTGGATATAGAAGGGCCCGCTGCGCCGGCAATCGCCTCCCGCGAGGCTGGTCGGGCTACCGCCACCTCCGCGACAGCGCGCCGTAGCTTGTTCGATATCTTCAAATCGCGCTGAAACCACTCACAGCAAGAGCAGGACCGGGTAAGAACAGGTTTGGCGCCCCCGGCAAGGACAGCGGGCCGTCATGCGGCCCGCGAGCATAGCCCTTCTACGGATATGGATTATTGTCTCGCAAGGCCAATGCCCGTTGCCTCGTCGAAGAGGTGCATATCGGCCGGGTTGATATCGAGGCCAATGATCTCGCCAGCCTTGACTGCGCTGCGTCCCTGTACCGCGATGACCAGTTCGGTGGATGTTCCTGTTGTGAGGAAGGTGGCCGAACCGGTTGTTTCCACGGCTGAAACCGGCAATGCCAATGCCGCCCCCTCTGCCGCTGCCGGCCGGATATGTTCCGGCCGGATGCCGACGATCACATGTTTGCCGGGCGGCAGGGTGGCTGGCGCCCTTATGGATTGCTGCGGCTCACCTTCGCCGAACTGCAGTAGAAGCGAAGCGCCGTCCGGACTGACTGTCGCCGGAATGAAATTCATGGCCGGTGAGCCGATGAAACCCGCAACGAAACGATTGACCGGGCGGTCGTAAAGTTCCAGCGGCGTGCCCTGCTGTTCGATGACGCCGTCACGCATGACGACGACATGATCAGCCATGGTCATTGCCTCGATCTGGTCGTGGGTGACGTAGACTGAAGTTGCATGCAGGCGGTCGTGAAGGGCGCGGATTTCCTTGCGCATATGGACGCGCAGGGCCGCATCGAGGTTGGAGAGCGGCTCATCGAACAGGAAGGCCTGCGGATTGCGGATGATCGCCCGGCTCATGGCCACACGCTGGCGCTGGCCGCCGGAGAGTTCGCGGGGATAACGCTTCATCAGCTTGGAGAGTCCGGTCGTGGCCGCAACCTCTTCCGCCGCCCTGCGGGCCTCGGCCTTGGCCACGCCACGCATGCGTAGCGAATAGGTGAGGTTTTCTTCGACAGTCATATGCGGGTAGAGCGCATAGGACTGAAACACCATGGCCACATCGCGCTTGCGTGGCGGCACGCCGTTCATGAGGGTGCCGGCAATACGCATGTCGCCGGCCGATATGGTCTCCAGGCCCGCGAGTGAGCGCAGAAGGGTAGACTTGCCGCAGCCGGATGGGCCGACAAGTGCCACGAAGGTGCCCTTCTTGATGGAAAGGTTGATGTTCTTCAGCGCATGGAAGGCGCCGTAATATTTGTTGACGCCTGATAGTTCGATCTGAAGGGTCATTTGAGCGCTCCCGAGGTCAGGCCGGATACGATGCGGCGCTGCAAGAGAATGAAGAGGGCGAGAATGGGCGTCACATACATGGTCGCATAGGCCATGATGTTGTTCCATTCGCTGGTGTTGGGGCCCATGAAGGAGTTGAGGCCGACGCTGGCGGGCTGCAATTCGGCCGCCTGGATGATGGATTTCGAATAGACGAATTCGCCGAAGGCCTGCATGAAGATGAGGATGGCGCTGACGAGGATACCGTTCCTGGCAAGCGGCAGCACGATGTTGAAGAAGGCCCCGACCCGGGAATTGCCATCCACCAGCGCCGCCTCTTCCAGCTCCTGCGGCACGGCCATGAAGGTGGCGCGCACCAGGACGACAAAGAAGGGCATGCTTTTTGCCGCAATGGCGAGGATGACCGATAGCCGCGGATAATCCAGCAATCCGAATTGCGAGAAACCGACGAAGATTGGCGTGATCATCAGCGATGCCGGCAGAACCTGCAGCATGAGGATGAGGAACAGGCCGATATCCACCCAGACATTGCGATACCGCGCCAGAACATAGGCGCAGCCGACGCCGAGAACGGTGATCAGCAGCACTGCGCTGGAAGCGATCAGCACCGAATTCCACAGGTAGCGCCCCATGTTGCGGCTGTTCCAGACATAGGCATAGGTTTGCCATTGCGGATCGCTGGGCCAGAAGGAGGGCGGATTGGCGAACATTTCCGAGCCGCTTTTGAGCGAGGTCAGATACATCCAGTAAAGCGGGAAGAGGTAGATGATGGCGAGAATGATGGCGATTACCAGCATCAGCCGATCGCGGTTGGTGATGCTCATCCGCGCACCTCATGCCGTGTGGAGCGCACATAAACGATGGAGGCCAGCATGACGAAAACGATCATGATGACGGATATCGTCGCACCCTTGCCGAAATCATATTGCCGGAAGGACAGGTCCCAGGCCCAATATTGCGCCACGTTGGAACTGTTGTTCGGTCCGCCATCGGTAATGGCGGCGAAAAGATCGAATTGCTGCAGCGTGAAGATCAGGCCGAGCGAGACGATCGCGCCGATGGTGGAGCGCATCATTGGCAGGGTGATGGTGTAGAAGCGCTGCCAGGCATTGGCTCCATCCAGTTCCGCGGCTTCGTAGAGGTCGCCGGGAATGGAGGCGAGGCCGACTGACAGCAGGATCATGTTGAAGGAGGTGCCGAGCCAGATATTGGCGATGACGACGGCCCAGAGCGAAAAATTCGCATCCGAGCGCCAGAAGATATTGCCCGATACCAGGCCGCTTTCCCGCAGGAAGAAATTCAAGACGCCGAAATCGCCCGAGAGAATCCAGTTCCAGATGGCGCCGACGACGAGGCCGGGCATGACCCAGGAGACGAGGAACAGGCCGCGCAGCCAGGTGGCGCCGGGAAAATTGACCCAGAAGAACAGCGCCAGGCCAAAGCCGATCGCGAACTGCCCGGCAATCGAGGCCACGACGAAGGTGACCGTGTTGAAAAGGATCGGCAATGTTTCCGGCTGCCGGAACAGGTCGACATAGTTCTTGAAGCCGACGAAGGGGCGCACGAAGGTGCCCAGACTGAACATGTCGACTTCCTGAAAGCTCATGACAATATTGTAGATGAGCGGCAGCCCGGCCATGACGAACAGGAAGCCCAAAGGAAAGGCGACAAGGACGATGTCGAAACCGCGACCGTCACTGACGCTGGAAAACAGTTTTTTCATGAAACATCCTCAAAAGCTCCAGTCGGGGCCACCGCCGCTTGTCGCGACAGGCAGCCCCACCGGGAGGAACCCTTGGGTGGAGGCCGGGGAAACCGGCCCGCCCGCCCAGATAGATCAGCCTTCGACCAGCTTTATCTTTTCAGCGGCCTGATCAAGCGCAGCCTTCGGCGTCATCTGACCCGACAGGGCGCCCTGAATGGCGTCCTGTATCGCCTTGGAAATCTTCGGCCATTCGGGTGAGGGGCCACGCGGCTGCGCATATTTCAGCTGTTCCACGAAGGTTTTTAGCGCTTCATCCTTCAACGCATTGCCGGTTGGCGGAACCGGAATATCCGAACGCGCCGGCAATTGGCCGAAGTTTTTGAACATATCCTTGTCCTTCGAGGCGAAGAATTCGATTGCCTTGAAGGCCTCTTCCGGATGTTTGGTCTTGGAGAAGATCGCCCAGTTATAGTCGCCCATGGCCGAAGATCGGGGCGCATCGGGTGTGGGCACCGGCAGCAGGGCCACGCCCCAGTCGAACTTGGCGTCCTTCAGCATGCGGTCGATTTCCCATGGGCCAGAAATGACCATGGCGGCATTGCCGGCGTTGAAGGTGGCGGTGGAATCCCACTGGCTGCGCGTCAGTGTATCGGGAGATGCCAGCTTTTCGTCCAGCATCAGCTTCCATGTTTCGAGCGCTTTGACGGCGCCCTCGGTATTGATGTTCTTGTACGTCGCGCCCGCCATCTGCGCCCAGGGCAGGAACTGGAAGGTGCCTTCCTCATTCGCCTTGGCGCTGAAACTGATGCCATAGACGTTCTTTGCGGGATTGGTCAGCTTGCGGGCCGCGCCCACCAGCTCATCCCAGGTCTGCGGCGGTTTTGCCGCGTCGAGCCCTGCGGCCTTGAACAGGTCCTTGTTATAATAAAGCGCAATCGTATTCGTCGCCTTCGGCACGCCGAAATATTTGCCGTCCCACATCACCGATTTCAGCGGCCCCGGAAAATAATTCTCCGTCTTGATGACTTCAGAGTTGGCGATCATGTCGGTCACATCGAGAAAGGCCCCGCGTGCGGCGAACATGGCGTGGTTGGGGTTGTCGATGGCGATGATGTCGGGCGCATTGCCGGTCGAATAAGCGCGCATGGATTCGCTCACCACATCATCGAACTGCAATTGCCGGTATTCGATCTTGATGCCGTTATTGAGCGCATTGAACTCTTTGATAAGGTTCGGCGCCGGCTGGATATCTCGATCCAGCGACCAGAGGGTCAACGTCACATCCTCGGCCTGCGCGGTGATTGCGCCGGCTGATACGCTCGCCAGCAAAATTGCGCCGGCCATCATGCATTTCGCGATACCCATAATCTCCTCCTCTTGGTTATCGTCTCTCTGCAATTTTCGGAAACCTTCTCCCAAAAGGTTGCCGTTATGTCGGGTCGACGACGAAATCGCCGCCGCGGCATTTTTTCAGATAGTTCAGGCCATGCACCTGGCCCGTCATTTCCAGCGCATCGCGATAGACCGGATCATGCCAGCCTTCGATGTCGATGGAGCCGGACCAGCCGGCGAGGCGCAGTTCGGAAACAATGTCCGTCCAGTTGCTGTCGCCGAAGCCCGGCGTGCGCATGAAGACGAATTTTTCCTTGCCGAAAATGCCGTGCTCGCGAATGACGTCCCAGCGGATTGTCGCGTCCTTGCCGTGTACGTGGAAAATCTTGTCCGCCCATTTTCGGATTTGCGGCAGCGGGTCGATCAGATAGACCATCTGATGGCAGGGTTCCCATTCGATGCCGATATGGTCATCCGGCGTTTCGTTGAACATCAGTTCCCAGGCATCAGGGTTGTGCGCGATGTTCCAGTCGCCGGTCTGCCAGTTGCCATCCATGGCGCAGTTTTCAAAGGCGATCTTCACGCCCTTGTCGGCGGCGCGTTTTGCAAGCTCGCTCCAGATTTCCTTATATCGGGGAAGGCTTTCCGGCAGCGGTTTGCCGCGAAGCCGGCCGGTGAAACCCGCAACGCAGGTCGCGCCGAAATGGTGGGCATTGTCGATGCAGTCTTTCCAGCCCTGCAATGTCTCAAGGTCGATCTCGGTTTCTTCCAGCGGATTGCCGAACATGCCGAGCGTGCTGATGGTGATGTCGCGCTCGCCGATCGCGTCAAGGCAGCGCTTGCCGAGCTCGGCAAGGTCCTGACCGTTGGTGGTCTGCCAGAAGAACGGCTCGAAGCTTTCAAAGCCGAGATCGGCGATCTGGCCGATACGTTCGGCCGCCTGGCCCTTGGTGGCGCTGACCATGGTGCCGATGCGGATGGATGTTGCCGGATTGCTCACGTCTTTCAGTCCTTATGCTGCAATTGAAACACGCTGGCCGAGGCGGGCGCTTTCAATCGCGCCGATCACCATGGCAAGGCTGTTGATGTTGTCGAAGGAGGCTGTCTCCGGCATCTGGCCGGTGCGGATGGATTCGAGGAACGAGAGAATGACGCTGGCATGGCCGCGCGTGTCCTTCTCGGAAACGGCTTCGGAAACGTTTACGGTCTTAAAGCCACGCAGAAGCCCCTGTTCGTCGCCGGCCACCGAGGCGGAGAAATTGTCTTCCCCGTCCCACAGGATCATGCCCTTGGAGCCGATCAGCCGCCAGCGCGCTTCCCAGCTGGTCCGCTCGCCTTCGGCGCACCACGAGCCGCGATAGGTGAAGACGACATCGTTGGAAAACTCGAAAATGGCGTTGGCGCTTGCCCCATGGGCATACCAGGAACCGGCCGGGTTCTTCTCCACGCAAAAGACGGAGAGGGGTTTTTCATTGGCGACGAAACGGGCTGCATCGAAGGTGTGGATCGCCATGTCGAGAAGCAGGACGTTCTTCATTTCCTCGCGGAAGCCGCCAAAATGCGGCCCAAGGAAGAAATCGCAATGGATGGCCGTCAGATCGCCGATAACGCCGTCTTCCAGCGCGCGGCGCAGCCGCCGGATACCGGCCACAAACCGCCGGTTTTGCACCACAGCATGAATTTTGCCTGATTTCTTCGCCAGTTCCACCAGCGTTGCGGCTTCCTCCATCGAGGCGGCAAGCGGCTTTTCGCTGAGCACATGGCACCCGGCCTCTAGACCGGCCTCAACCACGGCGAAACGCGCCTGCGGGATGACGATATCAAAAAGGATGTCGGCCTTGGTTTCAGCGAGAACCCTGCGGAGATCCGTGCCGATGACCGCGTCGGTGAGGGCGAATTCTTCGGCCAGCGCGCGGGCCGTGTTCTCGTTCAGATCCACCAGACCGGCGATCTTGATCGCACTGGCGATTTCCGGCGTTGATTGAATGGCGCGCAACCAGCCTTTGGCCATGGCTCCGCACCCGCATAAAACGGCACTAAAAGTCATCTCATCTCCCCGGGCTCTTGGCAAACTCCTCTTTGCGCAGAGCGTCGTAAACGTTTACGAGACTATGCCAATGATGTTAGATATGTCAAGACCGTTAAGGGGCGCGTCGATTGCGCGCCGGGCCTGGGAGGGGAGTGCATGAAAGGAATTCGTCAGCTTGCCGATTATCTCGAGATATCGATAGGCACTGTTTCCCGTGCCCTGAACGGCAAGCCGGATGTGAACGAAGAGACGCGGCGGCGTGTTCTCGAAGCGGCGGAAAAGCTGGGTTATGTCGCCAACCAGTCCGGCCGCAGCCTGCGGCAGGGAACCACCAATGTCATCGGCCTGATGACCGGCAGCGACGCGCAGACTGTTGAAAACTCCGACAACTTCTTTCTGGGTGTGACGGATGGTCTGCAAAGCGTGTTTTCCGAGCATAATCTCGATCTCATCGTTCTCCCTTGCCCGGGGGACGAGGATCCGGATGAATATTTGAAGCGCATGGTGGCGCGCCGCATGGTGGATGCGATGATCATTTCCGCGACCCGGCGGACCGACAAGCGTGTGGATTTCCTGAAGCAGACCCGCCTGCCTTTCGTATCGCTCGGACGGACCGCTTCCAGCGACAGTCACGCCTGGATCGACCTCGATTTCGAAGGGGTCGCGAAAAGCGCCGTGGACCGTCTCGCCGCTGCCGGGCATCGCTCGATCGCGGTTGCCGTGCCCGACAGCGACATCAATCTCGGTTACATTTTTCTGGAGGGATACAGGCGCGCGTTGGAAGGCAATGGCATCGCCTATGATTCCTCTCTGGTCATCCGGGCGAAATCGAGCGAGCAGGGGGGTATCACGCCGCCAGCGAATGGCTGCAGATGCGGCCCCGGCCAACGGCGATCGTGCTGATTTACGAGCTGATGGCGGTCGGTCTTTATCGCCGGCTGGCGGAAGCGGGCCTGAAACCGGGGGGCGATCTTGCCGTCATCGGCTTTCGCGATGGCCCGCGCGGCCAGTTTCTGGAGCCTCGCCTCACCAGTTTCCGCATGTCCCTGCATGATCTCGGCGTGACGGTCGCCCAGACGCTATTATCGACCATGCCGGCCTACGCGCCCTTTTATCCCGGTCAGGCCCGCCATTGCGTATGGCCCATGCTTCTGGTGGCCGGCGAGAGCGATCCCGCCCCCGCCGCATAGGCCGCTGCGCAGGGGCGTTAAAGCTTGTAGCCGCCAATGCTGGCGACGCCGAAAGGATTGAATTTATACTGGTCTTCCTTATACCTTTCGTCGTCGGCGAGGGTGGCGCTATGGCCCTTCACGGCTGCTTCAACGCCTTCACGCGCCATTTGCTCGGCGACATCATCCATCAACGCGGCGATCTTTAAGGCGCAATAGCGAGGTGGCATTTTTAAAGCTGCTGGCCTTGCTCCCCAGCAATAAAATGTATTGCCATCATTGATATGGCCTTCAGCTTCTGGTCTGCGTCCGAGCCCCCAAATGCCAGGTCAAGCGTGTCTACGGCATTCTGGAAGCGGTCCAGTTCGCGGTCAAAAACATCCGCCTGCGTGGCCTCGCCATAATGCAGATCGGCAAACTCCTGGGCTGCCACCGCAAGAATGAAATAGCCAGCAGCCCGCTCGGGATCCGCCAGCGCGGCCTTCCGGGCCACGGTTGCGGCGCTGTGATAAGCCCGAGAGCCGTTACCTTTTTCCCGGATGATATCGGTAATCATTTTAAACATGGGTTTCTTCGCCTTTTCTTTTTCCCGAGGGGAGGGCTCCCTCGAAGGTAATGCAACCGGGTTGACCAGAAACTGATAGAGGATGTCCGTCGCGACGTCGAAGTCCTCCATTGTCATCGCTTCTTGCGGATTATGAGATCCGTTGCGATTGCGGATAAAGATCATACCGGATGGAATTCCCGCTTCCGAGAACACCGCCGCATCATGGCCGCCGCCTGATGCAAGCAGGCAAACGGGTGAACCTGTCGCCCTCGTGGCCTCCTCCAGATGAGCGATGAGTTTCTCATCGCAGATCGCCGGGCTCGTCCATAAAGCTTCACCGGTGTCGAAACGAACCGCGCGCTCGCGCTCGATACGAGCGATCTGGGCAAGAACAAACGAATGCATGCTGTTAAGCATCCCGCTATCCTGGCTGCGAATATCCAGACTGAACTCTATAAAATCGGGGATCCGGGTCAATGCATGTTTCTGTTGATCTGTCGAAACCATGCCACTGGTTATGACGAGATCACGGCCGGCGGCGACAAATTCATGCCAGGCGGCATCAAGAACGTTGAGGAGTTCCGCCATGGCGAGCACCGCGTCATGTCTATAGGCGAGGGGAACCGCCCCGGAATGACCCGCCTCGCCATAACAGGCGATTTTTCTGTAACGAAAATTACCGCGTATACCCGACACGATCCCGGTCGGCAGATTGCGCTCTACCAAAACAGGACCCTGCTCGATGTGGACCTCGAGATAGGCGCTCACACGTTTCGCGTCGATAATCGGTCTGCCGGCGCGGATCGGCTCCATGTCGATGCCTGCGGCTTCCATATGGTTGGAAAGCGTCCGTCCGTCACCTCGATGTCTTGCGGCAAGTTCCTCCGGTGAAAGTACGCCAAGAAGAGCTTTGGACCCCACGTAGCAGGGACCAAACCATGCGCTTTCCTCGCCGCGCATGGCAATGACCTTTACCGGCTGGGAGAAGCTGTTGCCCTCTCGCCTGGCACGAACCAGGCACATGATACCTGACAGAACCCCGGCCAGTCCGTCGAAATTCCCTCCGCGAGGAACGCTGTCGACATGTGAACCACATAATATAAAGCGATCGGCCGTCTGATGTTCGGGTAGCGAGAATACGACGTTGCGACCTTGATCCCACACAGCGGCCAGCCCTTCAGCACGGGCAAAATCCATCAGGAACTGCAGCGTACCAGTTTCGACATCGGAGAACGCGGGTCGACTGACGCCTTCGAGATCAGCGGATTGTTTGGCGACCTGCCTGAACAGATGGACGGCTGTGCTGGACAGGTCGTTGATTTCGTCCGTGTTCGCAAGGCTTGCAGACATCAGGGATACTCCGCAAGAGCGATTGTTTCTCTGGCAAGTTTTGCAGTGCCGATTAATGCATCCACACTGGCGAGGCCGCGGGCAATGAGCGCAGCTTCGAGCTCACGGACAAGACGCGGCATGGTATTGGGGCTGATGAAAGTGGCGGTGCCCACCTGCACGGCACGTGCGCCGGCCATCAGATATTCGATGACGTCATCAACCGTAGAGATGCCCCCGCAACCGATTACAGGGATGGAAACCGCGTTAGCGCATTGATACGTCATGCGCAGCGTGATTGGTTTTATGGCCGGGCCGGACAGGCCGCCCATAACATTCCCAAGCCGGATCTCGCCGGTGCGGCTGTCAATGGCCATGGCTAGCATGGTATTGGCCGCGACGAGTGCGTTGGCACCTGCCGCTTCGGCCGCCTGCGCCACCTCCACCACTTCACCTGTATTGGGCGACAGCTTTGCCCAGAGAGGCAGATCCGTTGCGTCACGGATTTTCCGAATCACGTTTTCGGTCGAACCGGGACGCATGGCGAAGGCCTTGCCGTGATCTTCAATATTGGGACAGGAAATATTGACCTCGATCGCGTCAACACCTGGAATGCTGATCTCCTCGGAGAACCGGGCAAAATCGTCGGCCGTTCCCGCGGATATGCTGACGACAAGAGGCGCCTCATACTGCGTGTAGAAAGGAATTGTGTTCCTGACAAACCACTCCGCGCCCTTGCTTGGTATCCCGATCGAGTTCAGCATTGCACCACGGATCTCACAGACACGCGGCACAGGGTTGCCTGAACGCCTTTCTCGGGTGATGGTCTTGGTCACATGCGCACCAATGCAGTCAAGGTCGAAAACATCCGCCAATTCTTCGGAGAATGTACCGGACGCCGGCATGATCGGGTTCTTTAGCGACAGAGTTCCGATCCGCGTGGAAAGATCCGTCATCACAGCACCTCATCGAGGTCAAAGACAGGACCTTCACGGCAGACCCTGAGATTGACTGCCTCTGCCGAGCGCTTGAAGGGTCGTACACAGGCCTGGCACATGCCAATGCCGCACGCCATGTGCTGCTCCAGTGCAACCTGACCCCCAATAGCATGCCTGGTAGCGATGTCCTGCACCATGCGCATCAGGCGGGCCGACCCGCAGGTGAAGAGAGAATCGACCTGGTGGCTTTCGACCAGCTTATCGATTAGCGGTGTCAGGCTCTCCACGCCTGAATTGCTTTCCAGATCGGTAACGGTGATGACTTCCGCGCCATAAGCGCGAAAAAGATCTGTAGACATAAGAAGCTCGGGAGAGCGCGCGCTGCAAATCGCGGTCAGTCGCCGCCCCGTGTACGCACATTCCCTGGCAAGCGGCGCAAGGGTCGCCAGCCCTACACCCCGCGCTAGAAGAAGAGGCCGTTGCCATTCAGCCTTTAATTCGAAACCCTGGCCAATTGGGCCGACGATATCGAGCGTGTCGCCTGCCTTTAGTTCAGACAGCGCACGGGTGCCGGCACCAGCCACCTTATAGAGGAAGGCAAGCTCTCCTTCTTCCAGGTCATACGAGTAGATGCTCATCGGTCGACGGAAAAATGGCTGGAATCGATCCGTCTGAGGGCAAAGAATGTGAAAGAACTGGCCCGGCCGGCAATCGAGGACTGAATCCGGGGCCGAGAGCACCACCAGGCGGTACTGGCCGTTTACCGGCTCGTGTCGTTTTATGATCGTCTCGACCTCATGAATGGATCGACGGGGTGGAAGAGGAGCAGAAGCTGGAAAAGCACAAAGACTGGCTGACATGTCGTGAATCCGGGGAAAAAAGGGCTATCCTCCAGGGGCCAAGTCCGCTGTTGAGGCAAGCATAGACGGAGAGGAAAGTACGCAGACGGAAAACACCGTCATCGTGCGACCAAAACCCAGATCAGCGTCGGGCGATAAGGCAACAAAGTGTCATGTGCACTCCTGCGTTCAAAAACAAAACATGTCCCTCAACGCATAAAAAGTCAACAAGATTCTCAAAATTGAGATTTATCGCATTAATAATCAGGCTGCGGCGGGTTTACCGGCGACTTCGGTACAAATCTGTCGAGCGGGGACGCGCTGTGAGCCGCCGACGCCGGAATTACTTCGGTCAAAAACACGTTATTGATATAAGTCTCATCTTTGAGAACTTGGCTTGCTTTGTGAAACTTTTTGTGAAACCTTTCTATTCATGCGACTAAAACTGACAGACAGGGAAGGCAGTCGGGCGACGCCGGTTTCTTGTTCGGGATACGGAGAAATGAGGGTGACGCAATCCGGGCCGATGATCGATATCGCAGGCATCCATAAGACGTTTGTCGCTGACCACGGGACGGTGACTGCGCTGGAGCCGTTAACCATTGACGTCAGGCCAGGCGAATTCATCGCGATCGTTGGGCCTTCAGGCTGCGGGAAATCGACGCTCCTCCGCCTGATTTCCGGTCTTGACCACCCAAGCGGCGGCACCATAAGGCTCGACACTGCCGGCCATAAGCGTCCGGTAGGTTTCGTTTTTCAGGAGCCGGTTCTTCTTCCCTGGAAAACGACCCTCGAAAACGTCCGGTTTCCCCTCGACACCGCCGGGGTTTCTCGCGCTGCGGCGGACAGGATTGCACTCGATTTGATCAAAATGGTAGGCCTTTTCGGCTTCGAGGGCGCTTTGCCGCGCGAACTGTCAGGTGGAATGCGCCAGCGCGCGGCAATCGCCCGTTCGTTATCGGATGATCCACCGATCCTGTTGATGGACGAGCCGTTCTCCGCGGTCGATCTACTGACACGAGACACGCTGAACGACGAACTGCTGCGGATCTGGCAGGCCACCGGAAAAACGATCCTGCTGGTTACCCACAGCGTCGAAGAAGCCGTCTATCTCGCTGACCGGGTCATGGTGATGACCGCGCGCCCGGGCAAACTGAAATCTATCCATGAGGTCAATCTCGCGCGACCACGCGGCGAAGAAACCAAACTCGACCCCGCCTACCACTCACTCGTCGCCCGGCTTCGCCGCGATTTACGTACGCCTGGCGAAACCCGTGACGGGAAGCCGCAATAATGGCGAGGCACTTCAGCGCCTGTATCGACTATATCCTGTCACTGGCAGCGCTGCTTGCACTCTGGTGGCTTGCTACTGGTCCGATGGCAATGCCTGCCTATCTTCTGCCCTCTCCGGCGCGCACCTGGGGTGCACTGGTCGCCATTGCGAGCAACGGTGATCTCTGGCTGCATCTCGGCTTCACCATCCAGAACATCGTGCTCGGGCTCTTCCTGGGCCTGATCGCCGGCATCGCTCTGGCCTACGCGATGACGCGTTTTCCGACACTCTCGGTCTGGCTGGACGGCCCGCTCGTTATCCTTCAGACAGCACCTAAAATTGCGCTCGCGCCCCTCTTCATCGTGTGGTTCGGCTTTGGGGTTCTGTCCAAAATCATCCTTGTCTTCTCGCTTGTGTTCTTCCCGGTCTTTATTGGTGCCCTGTCAGGGTTCCGAACGCTCGATCCAAAAATGAGGGACCTAGCGACACTTCTGGGTCTCGGCAAAATCCAGCGATTTGTGCAGATCGAATTTCCGTCGGCACTGCCGGAGATCTTCGTCGGCCTGAAGATCGGCGCGGTCCAGGCGCTGGTTGGTGCGGTGCTGGCCGAGTGGATGTCGGGAAAGCTCGGACTTGGATACCTGATGACCTATGCCGCCGCTACCTACAAGACGCCGCTGCTCTTTGCTGCCGTTCTGCTGACCGTCGCACTCGGTCTTGTGATGCATGTCGTCTTGTCCTCGCTGGAAAACCGGCTTCTCTCGTGGAAGGGGACGAGGAAATGACAAGCGCCGCCTTTCCCTGGAACAACGGCAGGCCGCCGCATCTGCCCTGCGGGCCTGGCGACATTGCAGAAAATGTTCTAACGCCTGGCGATCCGGACCGTGTCCATTTGCTCGCCGACATGATGGAGGACGTGACCGATTTCGGTCGCAAGCGGGAGTTTGCAGTCATAACCGGCACCTACGAGGGCCGGAGACTGACCATATGCTCCACCGGCATTGGCGGTCCCTCGACTGAAATCGCCCTGGTGGAACTTGCCATGCTCGGCGCCAGGAAGGTAGTGCGCATCGGGGGCATGTCGGCGCTGGCGGCGCAATATGCGCCCGGCTCTTTCGTCGCAGTAAACCAGGCTGTAGGCGATACCGGCTCTGCGTGCACCTACCGCATGGCTGGCGGCAAGGCCAAGGCGTCCTCGCGTATCGTCACCGGCCTGGTCGATGCGGCCTCCGAACTTGGCATCACCTGTCGCACCGGCATGGTCGCGTCGACCGACAGCTATTATCTGGGCCAGGACCGCCGCTACCGGCCTGTCGACGACGGTCGGGACGTGTGTGGAAATTTCGTCGGCCACTTCCAGGCTCTGGGTGCGATTGGCGTCGAAATGGAAAGCGAGATCCTTTTGACAGTCGGAAATGCAATCGGACTTGAAACCGGTTGCCTCCTCGGAATTCACGGAAATCGCGCCACAGATGAATGGCTCGACGATTACGAGCCCACCCAGCGAAATCTTCTGCGCATTGCGGGACGCGCTTTCTCCAGACCGTAAACAACCGAGGGGTCAAACGATGTTCAAAATTTCCAGCGCGGCCGCGGCCGGTCTTATTGCTGTTTCAATTTCGCCACTTGTTGCCATGACGGCGAGCGCTGCAGACAAGGTGATACTTCAGATCGACGGTGCTGCCGCACCGTTTTACGCCCCCCTTTACGCAGGCGTGGAGAAAGGGATTTTCGAAAAAAACGGAATCAAGGTTGAATTCATTTACGCCGCTGCGGCTGACATTCTCACCAACATTGCTGCCGGGAATGTCGATTTTGGCTTTCCGAATGGTGATGCGGTCGTTGCCGCTGTGGCTAACGGTCTACCGGTCAAGGTGATCCACACCACATATCAGCGCGGCATCGGCGCGCTGTTGGCGAAGGAAGAGAGCGGAATCAGATCTTACGCGGACCTGAAAGGCAAGAGGGTCGCCGTCACCAGCCTTGCCAGCCCGAACTACCTCCAGCTTCAGGTTGGTTTGCAACGCGCCAGCCTGACACTTGACGACGTTTCCGTCGAAGTCGTGGCGACAGGAGCGATCGTCCAGTCGCTGCAGGCTGATCAGGTCGATGCCATAGTCTTTTCCGAACTGCGAAAATACAATCTGGAAGCCGAAAGTACCAAGGTCACCATGATTCTGTCCAACGACTTCCTGCCCTCCTTTGGCAATGTGGTTGTTACCAGCGACAGCAAACTTTCGGAAAACGCCGATCTTGCCAGGCGCTTCACCACTGCAATCACCCAGTCGTACCAATGGGTAATAGACGGCCACGTGTCTGAGGCACTTGATATCGCGCTTGAAAAATACGCGCCAACCTGGCCCAGGGATCAAAAGCCCATGTTGACCACGGCGTTTGAACAGACATTCGTGCCCTCCGTCTGGCAGAGCACCCTTACCAGGAAAATGGGTCTTGGCGCGGCCGACATGGCGGGCTGGCAGAAGAATGCCGACATCCTGGCGCAATACAAGGTGATCGACACTCCTCCCAAGGCCGCCGATTTCGTTATCGACCCCTATTCGATCGGCCAATAAGGATGCTTCTGCGTGGCGTGGCGGGTCTGACCGCAACCTTCTTTCTGTGGACGGCAATCATCTATCTCTTCGACGTGCCGGCGTTTCTTTTGCCGGGGCCCGTCGAAGTATTCCACAGGTTCGGTTTCCTGTACAAAAACGCCAGCCTCGGCCGGCATATGTGGGTGACGCTGTCTGAAATTGTCGCGGGGTTCATGCTCGGCACGCTTGCCGGCGTCTTCGCCGGCGCAGTCTTTGTCCGGCTGCCCCGGGTCGAACGTTTTGCCACGCCGCTCGTTCTGCTCCTGCAGACAGCTCCAAAGATTGCAATCGCCCCGCTTTTGCTTTTGTGGCTGGGTATCGGGCCGGCTCCGAAGATCGTTCTGATCGCGATCGTCACGTTCTTTCCGGTCATGTCCGGCATGATGACCGGCCTGCGCTATGGGGAAAGCAGCTTCCGTGATCTCGCAACGGTGCTCAGGTTAAGCCCATGGCAGCGGTTCCGCCACATTGAATTGCCAACTGCATTACCGTCGGTCCTCGCAGGCATGGCAGTCGCCACAACGCTTGCCATAACGGCAGCTGTCATCGGCGAACTGATGGGCGCAAATGAAGGGATCGGCTATCTTCTGTCGTCGGGTCAGGAAAACAGTGACACATCCGTTGTCATCGGCATGGTCATGCTTCTGTCACTGATCGGCTGGGCCTTTTATGAGGCTGTCGAATTGATGAGACGCCGCCTGGTTGGCAGGTTCCAGTCATCCTGAAGCACACGGTGTTCTGCCGTCTTCCTTCGCGGATTCTGACTGCCGGGATATACGAAGGGTCGGCGAAACGATAACCACCGACGATGTGCACCCATGCGTGGGCGGGTGAACTGATAGCGGACAAGACCAGCCGGCTCCAATCACCAGACACGGTCCGTTGCTGCGGACTCTCACATCCGCGTTTGTCCCGCCATTTGCAAGTTCAGTCAGAAGCCGCCTGAAACAGCAGTCTGGCGCCGTGGTCCGGTCGACTGCGACGCTGGCGTCCGATGGTGATGACATTTTTATGGACCGTTGGTGCTGATCGCATACCGATGCAGCATCCGGCGTGCCGGCTTGTGGCTATAACGCCTTTTCCCCGATCGTCGCGTTTCTGTTGCCAGTCATACGTTCTGGACGAGGAATTCCCGCACCGAACGCGTGCCGGTGTTGAAAAGCAGCCGCCGGAATTCGAACTCCAGGACCGTTTGCGGGTCGTGGAAAGGTTCTCGCATGAATTCCTCCTGCGTCAGGCGCAGAGCTTCTTCAGCCGAGTAGAAAATATCGCCGCTGGCGTTTAGGAGCGCTGTATTCGCCTCATAGATTTTGGTCATCAATTCACAGGCTGCAAGCACTGCTGCCTTCCTGTCGGATATTGCACTGCCTGCGGAGCCGTACCAGGCGATAACTTCCTGACCCAGGGGACGCAACGGTTCCGGCAGGCGCTTGAGGTTTTGCATGACCCATTTGGGCTTGGCGTTGGTGCTCCCGGCGAGATGGCAAAGTCCGGCCGCCTGATCCATCAAAAACATGGTACAGACGAGGAAGCTGGTATCGAAGTCGCCGGAACCCCATGTCCCCATCAAATCCTTGAATTCGGGATAGCCACCGGTCCGATTACGGTATTGGACGAAGGAGAGTTTTTCCCAGAAGTCTGTCGGAAACAGTTGCACAAATTCGCTGTTGCCCGTGACCGTGATGCCGACCTGCATCTTGTGCAGCGCATCTTCGGACGAAAGGGGAAGCTTTTTGCGCAAGGTCTTTGTTCCCCGACGCGCCAGCTGGTAAAGCGCCAGAACATCATCCTTCATCGCCTCGACCTCGGCTCGGGTATAATATTCGACGTCAAAAGCCACGCCATCTTCACGAATGTAGTCGACGAAAGTGCGCAATCCGCCGTTCTGCTCAATGAAGAAACTGTGATCGCCAGTGTGCCTGACCGGCGGAAGCTCGTCGCATATGACGTAGACGTCGATGTCAGAGTGCTTGTTCCCGATACCCTCCACCAGCGTCCCCGACAAAACGACGATATCGCCCTCAGCTGGTCGGCAGCGGGCCAGTATTTCATCGCGATCAATCCGCAGGTGGCCGTTTAAAAACGAGAATGTCGATGGCGTGGCCGGCATAAGATTCATTTGACACCTGCTAGGGCTACGATTGCGAATAACGTATCATTATTTATACTTTTCTCATTGTCAACCATCCGCCACAACCGTGGGATGGGCGCGCAAGAGGTTCAAAGTAACGTCGGAACATGCCGTAAAATGCAATATTGCAGTAATTTTCCGTCAAAACGCCGTATCTTCGACGTATCGAGGGAAGCCGCGGCGCGAGGCTGCCGAAGTTTCAAAATATATATTGCGTGATCAATCTCCATAATATATCAATTTTGAGACTTTTCCAGAATATGAGGAGGCGCGCGCCTTTGATTTCCCGATATTTTACGGCGATAACGCTTGCTGGCGTCACCCGAGGCCTCTGGGTGATTACCCTCGGATGGTCATCGGCACTGATCGGGGGATCGGTAGCTCTCGTGGGCATAGCTTTTCTGGTTGGTCATCTCATGAACGTAATCCTGGCACCAAGTGTCGGAGCCTTGATCGACCGGCGCAGCAGAAAACGGTTGGCGATATTCGGACAGACGTTGTTCGGATGCGCGATGGCAACGCCCTGGTTTGCACATTTGCTCGGTTACGCGCCGTCCTATGGGATGCTTCTTCTCATCGCCGCCTGCATTGCCGCAGCGGCGCTTGTCCAGGGCGGAGCCCTCGACGCTATTCAGAAGTCCATCGTCGACAAGGGCGACATTAAGCGTACAAATGCAATTGCCAACGGTCTGCGGCAGGGATCGATGATTGCAGGGGCGGGCCTTGGAGGGGTCGTTCTGATGTGGCTGCCGATCCATGCGGGTTTCATCGTCGGTTCCGCTCTATGCGCTCTCGTCGTAGTCTGCCTGCTCGGCCTGCCGGACGCAAATCCACCGGTCAGTGCGCGGAAAAGCTATGTAGCGCAGATGGGGGAAGGCTATCGGTTCTTCCTGCGCAAGCCGGAACTTGGCCGGCTGGCTCTTCTGATTGGCTTAAGCACTTCTGTCGGTCAGTTGTCGAATGTTATGCTCCCGCTTCTGGTGCAAAACGAACTTGACGGCGGCAGCGAGCTATATGGGCTGATTGATGCACTTTGGTCAGTCGGCGGCATCGCCGCCGCGGCCTGCGTCGCGCGTTTGTTGAGACGGTCCGGCCTGGGTGGCTTCGAGTATCTTTCCATCGTCGCCCTGGGGCTTTTCACCGCCACCGTATCGTTTTCACTGAACTCCATGTCGGTCGCGGGTCTGTATCTTCTGATGGGCTTTGCATTCTCGTTCTCGAAGATCCTGTGCGACGGGCGAATGATCGAGCTGGCTGACATGGAAACGATCGGCAGGGTTCGCACATATAACCAGGCGGTCACCAGCGCCTTTGGACTGATAGTATTTTCAATGCCGGCGCTGACGGGGGTGGAAAGCGTACGAACCCATTATGTCTTCTGGGGCCTGGGTGTCGTCGTAATTGCAGCAGCAATTTATCTCACCACCAATTTTGCCGGCGCAGCCGTCGGGCAAGCAACCACGGAAAGAGACGCGCATGACTAAAACTCATTCCTTCACCTGGGCGCAAACACGCTGGCCTGGAAGGTTAATCGCAGTCGAGGGCTTCGACGGCGCAGGCAAAACGACACAGATCGAACTTCTGCACAGACGGCTCGCTGAACTCGGCCATAATGTCGTCCTGACCCGACAGCCATCGGACTGGTATCGCCAGAGCGAACTTGTCCAGCAGTTCCTGAACAGTGGCGGCACGCCGGAAACCGTCCGCGCACTTGCATTGTTTGCGGCAGCAGACAGGGTGCGGCACTGCAGCAACGTCATAATACCTGCACTTGCGCGTGGCCAGACAGTCATCAGCGACCGCTATGTATTCTCTTCTGTCGCCTTTTTTCGGAGCAGGGGGATCGACCCGGAGTTCATCCGGACGATCAATCAGGGGATTCCCCGGCCAGACTGTGCGATCTATCTCGACGTCAAAGCAGAGATTGTCAGGGAACGGCTGCTGGCGCGCGATGGCGACAAGCTGAAGCACGAAGAAAATTCAATCGAGACCATCAACCGCGTTATGGATAACTTCAGGAGCCTGGCACCCGAGCTGAACATAGTGGCGGCCCAAGCGGAAAGGGAAGAGGTGTTCCGTGAGATATGGCAGCTGGTTGCGCCCGCTTCAGACGTGACGACAAGACGCCCCGCGCCTGCCGGCGCCACCGGTTTGCGCATTTGAAGCACTTCCCGGAAAACGCCTCTCGCTCCCAACGTTCGTCATACACAACCGCGGCGTCCTGCCCGCATTTTCTGTAGACAAACGTACCTGAGACGCAGCGACCCCGTCTGGAGGAGCGGCCTGAAAGTCGAGAGGCATGATATCCATGCCTTCGCGCGCCTGGTCTCCCGCCCTGGCGGCATGGTTCTCCCGCCGCCCTCGTGCGGGACAGTACGCTTCCCAACCGTCAGAAATCACGGCAAGCGCCAGACTGCACTGCAACGCCCCGCATACAGCACACAAGGCTTGAAAAATCTCTCTCAGAGACCGGGAACCGGTACCATTTCCGGCGGCGCGACTGAACGGAGATCCGCCATTTCATCGATGATCAGGCGGCTCAGTCGCTTGATGCCTTCCCGCGCGCGCTCCGGTGGGCAGGAGGTGAAGCAGAGGCGAAGCGTATTCCGGCCCGAACCATCGGGGTGGAAGGGGCGACCAGGAACAAAAGCGACGCCTTCGAGAGCAATAGCCTTGGCAAGCAGAGCATTGGCGTCGAGACCGTCCGGCAGCGTCAGCCAGACGAACATCCCGCCCTCCGGTTTCTGCCAGCAGACCTTGTCGGGCATGTATTGCTCGAGCGCACTGATCAGATTGTCGCGTCTCTGCCGATAGGCCTGCCGCGAGGCAAGCACACGCTCGTCAAACATTTCAGCTGCAACGCGGTGCATTACCATCTGGTTGATCGTTGAACTGTTGAGGTCGCTGGACTGCTTCAGCAACACCAGCTTCTGGATGAGGGGGGTTGCAGCACATATCCAGCCGATCCGCATGCCGGGAGTCATTGTCTTGGAGAAACTGCCGCAATAGACAACAAGAGAGTTTTCGATCGAGCCACATTCCTCGATATCGAGCTGCATGATTGAAGGAAGCGTGCTTCCTTCGTATCGTAACGCGCTGTAGGCCGCGTCCTCGACCAGGGGGATGTCATTATCGCGTGCAAGGGCAAGCAGCCGACGCCGCGCGCATGTTCCCATCGTTTCACCCGTCGGGTTCGAGAAGTCCGGATTGGCATAGATGAGCTTCAATGGACTGGCGTCGTCGGTGTCTGGGCTCGGGCGCCCTGCAGCTTTCCCTTTCGCGTCGAAAAAGCGGTAGTCGGGTTCATAAGCGTCGAAGATTTGCAGCGCACCGAGGTAGCTCGGCTTTGAGATCGCAACAGAGCTGCCTTTTTCGAGAAAGAGACGAGAAAGAAATTCGATGGCCTGCTGCGCTCCCGACGTAATCAGGATGTTGTCTGAACTGCAGATGACGCCCTGTCGGTGCATGAAACCGGCGATCCAGCGTCGTAGCGGCAGATAGCCTTCACTGGCGCAGTATTGCAGGGAGACCTGCGGGCAATCCCGAAGGTATTTCTGATAGCCGTCAAGAAACTGCGGAGAGGCAAAAAGATCAGCGTCAGGAAATCCACCCGCGAAGGAAATGATATCGGGATTTCCCAGCAAAGCAAACAGATCCCGAATTTCCGATGCATGCATGTTCCTGGCTCGGTCCGCGAACCGCTTTTCCCAGGTTTGTGTTTGAGGGGATATCGATTTTTCGTTCGTCATAAATTTCTCCCGGTTCAGGATGCGCTGGCCACGGGTACTGCGGTCACGTGACGGACAATTTCATGAATGACGTCCTCGCAAGACGACGGTTTCCGCACGATCCCGCAAAACGGCGAATGGATTTCGCTATAGGAAGGAACGTCCGGTCTGGTGGGTTGCGCGTTGATCAGGCACCGGACGAACTGGTCGTCAAAGGTCTGCCTGACCGAGCCGCAATCGAGGTTCGCGCCATAAGGAAAGAGGAACCACCCGAACATGTCTTGGGCGCCCCGGCCGAGGACAACGTTTGCAGTTTCGCCAATCGCGCAACGCAAATCCGCGTGGTGGAGATTGACTCCGGTCTTTAACTCGAAGGCTTCGGCGATATAGGCGCCGCCGATGCGCCCTGCGAATTCCAGAAAATGTGGTTGACCATTGCCGTCAACAATCATTTCGAGATGAAACCCGCCGTCGGAATAGTTGAGCAGGCGGGAAAGCTCCGTTACAGCCGTGCTCGCCCATTCGGGATTTTCGATTTGCGTTGAGCCGAGGGCTGAGCCAGCCGCATAGGAAAAACACGTATTGACGTATTTCGACGCTTGCAGGATGTCCAGCTTTCCCCCCTGCAAAAGCCCGTCAAGATGAAGGATGTCGCCGGGGATATATTCTTCGACGAGCCAGTCTGTCTCACGAAGGGTTTCGACGCGGGCATCAAGTTCATTTCGTGAACCGATCCAGATACCGTTGCTGGCTGCATCCAGTCGCGGCTTGAGCACCAGTGTCTGATGGAGCGGTATCCGGCCACTCGCGCGCTTGTATTGTGCAAGCGACCAGAATGCGGGCTGCCTGACGGTTGATCCACGGACTGACATTCGCATTGTCAGTTTGTCGCGGATCGGGAGCACCTTTGCGACCGTGTCGCCGGGAATATTGAACCGTTCACGGATTTGGGCGGCGAGAATGAGGTCACGCTCACCGCGTGCAACCAGGCAGTCGCAATTCGCGCATGCCTCTTCTATCAGCGCCGGTAGCGCATCCGGATCAAGGTCGGACAGTTTGGCGGTGATGATCCGTGCTCGCGCAGGCGACACCCCGTCGAGGAACTGACCGATATAGGTCACCTCATGCATATCGTGGTCGATTACCTGATTGTACCGGACGCGCTCCGGATCAACCCGGTTGAGTATTACAATTCTTGCCAATGCCCGCTCCTGTTCTTTGCTCAAACACCGATCCGAATGTTTTCGGACGCCTGCTTCCAAAGGGCTGCTCTTCGATCTCCCTGATCCACGGGGCGGAATGGCGAAAGAGCCGCACTTCCTCCGCAGCCGTCGCTCGATGGCGAACTTGATCGTGATGTTTTCTGACATTAGTACATTTATTGAGACAAGCAAGATGCTAAATATAGCGTTGACGGCGCCAAAAATGCCGTCAGGCGGAAAATAAAACTTTCAATAATATCTATATTTAACATTTACTTAGATATAAAGCCCGCAAGCACCATCCGGTGTTCGGATTTAAAAACAACAATTTTGGCTTGAGTTTTTTATGAACATAATCTCATTATTAAGACGAAATGACGAAAAAGGGTATTCATGTCATCCGCCAACTTTTCCTCGCGCTTTATGCGAACCGCTCAAAAGGTGTCACCACTCTGCGTCGGGTTCGACCCGTCAACCACGGTTCTTCAATCGTGGGGGCTTGCGCCCGATGCACAGGGAGCGGCACAGCTCTGTCGCGTGCTTCTTGACGCCCTTGACGGGCTGGCCGGCATCGTTAAGCCGCAAGTGGCTTTCTTTGAATCCTTTGGGCCCGAAGGCATGCAATTGCTTGCTCGTTTCATAAGCGAGGCGAAGTCGCGGGACCTGCTGGTTATCGCTGATGCAAAGCGCGGCGATATTGGTTCGAGCATGGAAGCTTATGCGAGCGCATGGCTTGGGCCCGAAAGCGCCTTCGGTGCCGACGCAGTCACCGCCAGTCCTTATCTGGGACCCTCGGCGCTATCGCCCCTGTTTCGGCGAGCGGCTTCGACGGAGACGGCGGTATTTGTGGTGGTCCGCTCGTCCAATCCAGAGGGCGCATCCGTTCAATCCGCCATGACGCAGGGGCGCAGCGTCGCTCTTGATGTCGCAACATCCATCACGGCCTGGAACGACGCCCTGGAAAATGAGGGCGATATCGGGCCGGTTGGCGCAGTCGTCGGCGCTACGGGCGGAGCCGAAAGCGCAACACTTCTGGATGCGATGCCCCGATCCCTCTTCCTTTCTCCGGGTATCGGCGCACAGGGGGCAACGATGCAGGACGCGCATAAAATGTTCGGGTCAAGTGCATCGCGTGTAATCCCAACAGTCTCCCGGTCAATCCTTTCGGCAGGACCTGACAGAGACCGGCTTCGCGAGACAATCGCGGGCTTTGCCCGTTCAGCTCGCTTGCTGCAAGAGCAGGGGCGCTGATGCCTACACTTTTATCCTTCCCGGAACCCACGGATATTGCTGAACTCTTTGTGGCCCGCTCACGGCTGGGCATCGATATCAATACAACCAATTTTGCCGTTGAAGGACTTGTTCTGAACGATGAAGGGCAAGTGGTTCTCATCAAGAGGGGACCGATGTGCCGCGACAATATTGGCCTCCTTGAGGGGATTGGGGGGCAATGCCACGACTCAGAGCGATTTCGGGACGCATTGCACCGGGAAATTGCAGAAGAAGTCGGAACAGCGGCCATAATTGAAATCGAGCGGTTTTCTCACATGCGCCTCCAGCATGAACGGGAAGGAGCGTCGGGAGCATCTGCGAAGTGGATTGTCGTGTCTTATATCTGCCGCTGGCGCTCCGGTCCCCTGACCGTTACCGAACCGGCAAAAAATAGTGGCTTCCATCTGGTTGATCCGCACGCATTCAGCGCCGCGGATCTCGCACCTTCCGCAAGATTCTCGCTGAACATTTACCGCGCGTCCGCCAGGCAAGTTTCGCCTGATGACGCGACAAGAGATTTACTCACATTGAGGGAGTGACATGGTAAGGCTTGCAACATCGGGTGTTTGTCAATTTTTTCTGTCAAACGGGGAGGAAATCCTCTTCAGGGAGGGCAGCGGTGCGCTCGTTACAGATACCAAGGGCCGCAATTATTACGACTTCATCCTGGGTTTTGGGCCGGTTGTGCTGGGTCATGCGCGGCCTGATTTCACAAGTATTTTCCGGCAGAAAGCGGCTGGCGCAATACACTTCCCGGGTTATGCCGGACAACACGTCGATTTTCTCGAAGCCTTTCTGCCTGAGGCCTATCAAAATCACAGCGTCGGCTACTTCAAGCACTCCTCTGACGCCATGACTGCAGCCGCTCGGCTGGCGTGCAAGAAAACCGGCCGTAAAGGTCTGATCCGATGCGGCTATATAGGCTGGCACGACGCACAGATCGGCAACAGTCCACGATGGCACGAGCGGCTTTCATCGCCGCACCGCAGTGAAATCCGCCCCAATTCTTTCACTCGCGGGATGAGCGAGAGCGAACCCGTGGTCAACTGGATTGATCTGCGGATTGACAGCCTGAGACAGATTCTTGACGATGCGCCCGATACCTATGCCGCGTTGTTATTTGACGCCTATCAGTTGTCATTGATGTCGCCGGCGGATCTCTCCGAAGCGATTGCACTCTGCCGCGATCGTGGTGTTCAGGTCGTGGCGGATGAAACAAAAACCGCAGGACGGGTCTCACCTATGGGAGCGCTCGCCGCAGTCGGTCTTGACGCGGACTACGTCGTGCTTGGCAAGGCAATCGGAAACGGCGCCCCGGTCTCTTTGCTTGTCGGCCCGCCATCCATGTCCAGTGATTACCTCGAGGCGAAGATAAGCGGAACCTATTGCAAGGAGCTTTTGGGCGTTTTCGCCGCCTCGGCGACGCATCAGCTCATGGAAGAGCTGCATGGATATTCGATGTTTGGAGAAATTTCCGAGCGCTTCGTCAATGTATTCACCAACGCTGCAGCAAACGTCGGCCTTGGAGACCAGATCTATGTCGAGCTGATACTCGGGGGATCGCTGTTTGAATTACGCTTCAGCGAAGACATAGAAAACAATCTCGGTCTGCGGGCGAAGATACCCCGCATCTTTGCCGATCACGGCATATTGCTCCTTCAGGGGCACCCATCCTTCTTCTGTCTTTCCCACGCGGAGATTGACTGGTCCGACCTGTCCGCACGCATCGAGCGGGCTCTGAGGGCATCTTTGCCATTATTCGCCTGATCCAAGAACCGCTTGCAGACCGCTAGTCGGTCATCTGCCTCGTAGGAGTTGCGAATGCCTTTTCCAGACCACATCCATTTTCTCAATCAGGGCGATGAGCCGGGCGACCGGGTGTTCATCAATATCACGAGGCGGGGCTGCGGTAGCGGTTGTTCCTATTGCTATATCATCTCCCCGGCGGGACCCCAGGTGTTCGTCGATGATGCCGCACTTTCCAACAGCGCCGAAGCCTTGCTTCAGTCCCCCTATTTCCGGCCGGGTCGCAACGGCACGATTGTCTCGCTCTGCCCGGATTCCGAACCCTTCAAGGACGAACGATCGACAGAGAAGGTTCTCTGTGTGCTGCGCGCAGTGCTCTCGCTTGGCAATCCGGTGCAGATTCCGACGAAGGAAAAGGTTCCGGAGGCTGCGCTGGAGGTGATCAGCACCCATGCCTACCCTAATCAGGTCGTGCTCTTCACCTCTTTCTCGTCACTCGCCAAGGCCGGCAAAATCGAGCCACGGGCTGCCCCTGTCGCCGATCGAATTCGTAATTTCGCCTTGGCGCGCAAGCACGGTGTGTTCGTCTGCATGTATCTGAAGCCATTCCTGCCTGCCACGCTGAAGGACCTGGATCATGTCCTCCAGGTTCTGGAAGCGGAACGACCCGATGCGATCTGTGTCGGGATGCTCTACACAACGACGCAGCAGCAGGATTCGGCCTATACTCATCCTGTGCACGCCAGTCTCACTGCGCGCCCGCTGGATGACGATTTCAATACCTTCGTCGCCGCCGTAAAGGCACAGGGCCTCGTGCCGCTTTTCCATTCATCCGTGTGCGTCACCGCTTGGGCGCTGGATCGCATCCCTATGCCGCACATATGGAAGGAATATCCGGCGCTGTGCGTCAACTGCCGCAACTGTGAGCGTGATCTACAGGACCGTTTTTCACAGTCAGCTGTTCCCTCCTTCACCTCTCCGCAGCCGGTGTATCATGTCAGTCTACCTTAACAATGCCACCACAGGATATCCAAAGGCCATCTCTGCGGTAGAGGCCTATTCCGCGGCGCTGCAATCGATACCATCGGATGTGCGTCACAGCGCTGAGCCGCAAATCGAACTGGTGCGGGGGCGCATAGCCTCGCTGCTGGGCGTGGACCACACGCATCTCTTCTTCCTTTCGGATGCGACGCTGGCGCTTAATGCCGTAATCCGGGGATATGTCGGTCTGGGAGACCATTGCGTCACCGACAACCGGTCGCACAACGCGGTTCTGAGAACACTCAACGGAATACCGGGCGTCAGTTGGCAGGTTGCTCGGGTTCATGATCTTCACGAGGAACCCGACTTTTCCTTCCTCGACGTCATTGACGAGCCGAAACTGGTTTGCCTGACCCACACCAGTAACGTCACCGGTTCTGTTTATGATGTGACGACGCTCATCAGGCGCATCCGCTCGCGATTTCCGAAAGCGGCTGTGCTCGTGGATGCGTCACAATCGGTCGGCTTTTGCCCCATTGACGATCTGGATGACGCTGACTTCATCGTATTTCCGGCTCACAAGCATCTGCATTCAATGCCTGGTGCGGCCGTGCTTGTAGCGCGCCGCAGGCTTGTTCCGTTTATTCTTGGCGGTACCGGCAGCAATTCAGCTGAACTCGCGCTCGGCGATACTGGCGGGAATTTCGTCGAGGTTGGCACACCGAATTTACCGGCGATACTTGCACTGGGCGCCGCACTTGAAGAGCAGAATGACGGTGCTCACGACATTCGCCGTCGGATCGAAAACCTCACCGAGATGCTCTGGAGCGGACTTCAGTCGGTTCCCGGCATCCAGCCTCTCGGGCGGCGACCCTATCAGAAGCGTTCAGGCGTTGTCGCCTGCAAGCTGCCGGGCTCACCGGAAGCTGACTGGATTCCCTTTCTGCGCAGCCAGGACATAATCGCTAGGGGAGGGCTTCACTGCGCCCCGACAATTCACGAAGAACTAGGTCTGGGAAACGTCGGCACCCTCCGCTTCAGCATCAGCCGGTTCACTCGTGAAGACGAGATCCGTAGCGCTGTAGAGGCTGTGCAGATATTTGCGGACTTTGTCGCAGAGGAGACGGGTCGGCCATGACGCTATATCGATCCGATCGCCTTGTAATCGAAGAACCACGCCCCTGCGCAGAGGAGCCCGACCGTGTCCACCTGGTAGGCCATCTAAGGTCGACGACACTCGACGAGATCGCCACGCTGCTGCTTGAGGACCGCTGGCGAACCTTGCGACTGAGGCAGCCCGCCGCACTGGTGGCGCACGGCCCGGACGGAGAATTGCTCACGCTGAACGCGGAATGCGAATTCTCGCTCTCGCGGCTGATCGACGCGCAATCCGGCCTTGCATTTTTTCACGATCTGATCACGAGAATGGAGTTGCAACAATGAGCAAGTTTCTGGGAGAAAAACGCACCGGTCTTATATTCGCGGCGGATTTGCCCTCTTTCGATGAGAATGCCCGGGTACTCGATGTCATCAGTGAATATGTCGATGTTATCAAGGTCTGTAACCCTCTGGTAATGCGGGAGGGCGCTGCAACGATCCGCAAACTGGCAGACCGTTACGGGAAGCCTGTCTTTGCTGACCTCAAGGTCGCCGACGTTCCGCATACGAGTGCCCAGATCGTGAAAATCGTGGCGGACAACGGCGGTTCAGCCGTAATGGTGCACGGCTTTGTCGGTCCCGACGGGATTTCGGAATGCATGGAGGCCGCCGGCGATAACGTGGGCATCATTGTCCAGTTGGAACTGACGAATCCGGGTGGGAAATTATTTACCGCTCCAATTGCCAACGACATGGCCCGGCTTGCAGCTGACATGGGGGTCTACGGCACCCAGGCACCTGGCAACAGACCCAACAGGATCGCAGAAATCAGAGACATTATTGGTCCCGACCCGGTCATCGTTTGCTGCGGCGTCGGAGCCCAGGGCGGCAAGCACAACGAGGTTATGCAAGCCGGGGGCACCTATTCCATCGTCGGGCGCGCGATCTATAACGCCGAGGATCCCGTCCAGGCGGTCACGGCTGTGCTGAACTGACCCTGGAGGCCGTCTCCATTTGGGGACGGCTTCTCCCGTTAACTGCGCGCTCCGGCAGTTACCGGATCTGTCCACAGACCATCAGCCGCCGGAGAACTACAGTGGCTGATGTCAGTCAAAATGGCTGATGCAAACTACTCCGCGACAGTAAGCCGCGCGGGACGCGGCGTCGTCGAAAGACCGGAGGTTCCACTCGACCCTACCGGTCGTCGTCCACACCGTATTTGGCTATCAGATTATCAATGAAGTCCGCCGCTTCGGTCGCCTTCAGCGCCTGCTCCCACATTTGACGTGAAATGTCCTCATGCAGTCGCACGCCGTCCTGGGAGGTGGTTATCAGACCGACCCCGACGCGAATATTTGGCTGCTCTCCCAAACGGAACGGACTGATAGCCAACACCGAGTGATCGGCCTGACGAAAAATCTGGAAGCTGGTAGAGGGGACGGATTGCGGAAGAATCCCCAGTTGCACCCCCAGGGGCTGCTTTCGAAACAGGCTGCTGATGTGGCGCACTTCCCGGCATGCCATGACACGGCGGCGCCTCTGAACTTCTTCCGGCAAATCCTGGCGACCAATCAGGCCATGGAGAAGGAAACGCTCAAGATCTGAGGAGGCGATCAGGCTAACGAGCAAAGGCCGGCGCAATCGGTAGTTTTTCTTTCGTCCCTTCAACGTATCGATCAACCGGCGGATTGCGTCTTTGGTCGCGTCATCCATGGGAGCTGTATCGAGGAAGACCTCCTGAAGCATCTCATCGTAGACTTCGGAGGTCAGCAGATAAGAGATCGGGCCAAAAAAACCAATGATCTGCTCGCTCTTCTCCTCGAGCTGACGCATGCGCTCAAAGAAGGAGCCGGCGGTGTCAATATATTCGATGTCAACGCCAAGGAGGCTCTGGATAGAAACGCCCAACACCTTGGTGATGCTGACGAGCAGCTCTATCTTGAGAATCTCCCCTTTCTCCGCGCGATAAAGGGCGGCACGGGAAATGCCGAGACGTTTCGCCATTTCCTCCGGCGAAAGACCGTGACCGATACGATAGGCCTGCAATCGCGCACCAATCTCGTCGATCCGAATTACATCATCATATGCAGTTTCGTCAGTCATCCTGATGCCGCCGCCAACTTTCAAAGACTAATACATGAGCGATACCGTTCGCATACCGGAAGGATCGGGGCAACATGCCACAATGCCTGCATGGTATTTATACAAATCTAAACTTCTAGACCCCCCCCGATAAAATACCGCCAAGCAATCGCTCGATGGGACGACCGTTGAACCTTGCAGTGACGGGCAGGCGGAAATTATGCTGCGAAAAATCAATGCATCTTCCTGTTGCGCCGAAAACGCCGCATGGGCGGCATCATTTCAACATTTCGCTCCGCTTGCCAGTCGGGTTCACCCTGCCGCGTTCTGCGGCAGGGTGTCGAATTTGCAGCCGTTGATGCTCGCTCAATCGTCAGGAAAGCTCACGTCCGCGCCGTTCCGGGATCAGGAGCCACATGGCGACCATGTCGAGAATATACAACGTCGCCAACAGCGCGATCGCCAGTTCAAATCCGTAGAACGAAGCAATAGTGCCAACCACGACGGGACCAAATCCACCGACACCGCGTCCGACATTAAAGAGGACATTTTGTGCGGTAGCGCGGGCCGCGGTCGGAAAAAGCTCGCTGATAAGGGCGCCGTAACCGCCAAGCATTCCGTTGACGAAGAATCCCATAACTGCACCTGCCACCAGCAATTCGTATGGGTCGGTCAGTTGCGAGTAGATCACGACCATAACAGCGGCCATGAACATGTACCCGAAGAAGGCAGGACGACGACCGATCCGGTCTGCAATGTGACCAAACATAAAAATGCCCAGTGCCATCCCCGCAATCGTCACGGTCGTCCAGATCGCCGATTGTGTCAGTGCAAAGCCAAACCGGGTAGCAAGATAATTCGGGAGCCAGATCATCACGCCGTAATAGCCGAAATTCTGAACCGAGCAGAGAATAGCCATCCCGATACTGAGTTTTGTGGTGTCCCAGTCTTTTACAAGAAGTCGCAGCGAGGATTTGGTAGATTTTCCGGCTTTGTTTGCGACAAAAACCTCGGGCTCGTGCAAGGAGTTTCGAATGAAGTAGGCAACGACAGCCGGGAAAATCCCGATCGCGAACATCCCCCGCCACCCGATCACAGGCAAGAGCATTGGCGTCACAATCGCCGCTGCCAGGACACCAAGTTGCCACCCCAGACCGACATAGGATGACGCTCTGGCGCGTTTGTTTGCCGGCCAGGCCTCGGCCACCAAGGCCATCCCGATGCCGAACTCACCGCCAAGGCCGAGGCCGGCCATCGTCCGGTAGAAAAGAAGGTCCCAATAGCCCTGTGCAAGGGCGCAAAGTCCAGTGAAGACGGCAAAAAGTACGATGGTCCAGGTCAGAACTTTGACACGGCCCAGTCTGTCGGAGAGCATGCCAAACAGAACGCCCCCGATGACGGCGCCAATGAGCGTCGCGGTAACGAGCGATGCCGCCTGACCCGGGCTCAGGGAGAGGTCGCTCGAAATTGCTTTCAACATAAACCCGAGGATCAGCAGATCGAACCCGTCCATCGCATAACCGATAGCGGCGCCCAGCATCGCCTTCTTGGCCTTTCCATCCACTTCACTCGGACTCGATGAAGTCACTTCCTCACGATACGCAGTGTCAATGGTCATTTTGTTCCCCTTTTTGACCTGACGACGAAAAGAAGAATAGACCACATCAATGTCTCAATCGTCAATATTTATCTCAGTATTTAGACAGTCGCTTGAAAACGTCTTGGGCGAGACGCGCATGACCAATATTCAATGTCGCACGAGGCAACAAATGCGCCCTCGAATGTCCGGGGAACGGTAGAGAATTCCCGTTCGTAACAAAGGCTGCAGCATGAACTCCGGAAAACCAATGAGTCCAATCCTGACCAGATCGTCCTACATGCACGCGGGGATGGACGAAGCGGGTTATGTCCCGTCCCCGTCGGCTCGACAAAGTTCCCGAAGCCCTGAAAACGGGGCGTTGGTCAGTCCATGCGCCAACGTTCCAGCTCGGCAAGTGTGAAGCGCGGCGTTATATGCTGGGGGCAGTTCCAGTCGAATGCCTCCACGGCGATGAGGACAAGACGTTCCACCCGGGCAGGATAGTCTGGCATGGTCAACCTCTTTGCCAGCAATGGATCATCTGCTGCGTCGATGATCCGCATACGGGCGAAAATCTTCAGGCGGCGCTGATGCGCGTAATCCATCAGAAACAGCGAGACGCGATCGTTCACCTGCACATTGCCTGTCGTGATATATTGCCGGTTACCGCGAAAGTCGGCAAAGCCGAGCAGTGTCGGGTCGAGTGTGGTGAGGAAGCCGGCCGGCCCGCCCCGGTACTGGACGTAAGGCCAGCCCGTTTCTGAAACACTGGCGAGATAAAAACCGTCGCGTTCCCGAATGAAGGCTGCTTCTGCGGGGCCGAGGCGCTGGCTTCCGGGCGTCTCATCGGCGCCGCCGCGCGCGGCAATGCGCGCCCATCGCTCGGCACTTCCATAGTGATCCTGTGCGGCCGCCACGGAGGACGTTGTTGCAATATCAAGATATTTTCTCATTTTCCATCTGCCTCTCCAGGCGGCCGAAACCGGCCTCAGTCTTGCAAAGCCCAATCCGCAACCTGCCAACGGATTTGTCCACGGTCGGCAACGACATGGCCTAACCCCGGAAACGGCATGTGCGTGGCGGCAATCAGTGCGCCTTCCGACGCGGCGCGAGGGAAAAAGCGATCACGCATTGCCTTGGCGGCTGCCTGGTCCTGCTCGAACAGAAAGAACACGTCGGTCGCTCCTGGATGTACGACCGGGAAGATCATGTCTGAGACCATGATAAGGCTCTTTCCCTCATCTTCCACCCGAACGCCGATATGGCCGGGCGTGTGGCCGGTCAGGTCGACAATCGTTACGCCGGGTACAATTTCACGCTCTCCATCGATCGCCTGAAGTCTGGGGTAGAGGCGCACCACTTCTTCCGCCATCTGGAAGCTCGTCTGGAGGAATTCGGGTGCGCCGCTGCGCTTGGCGGGGTCGGTCCAATGCCTGACGTCGCGCCGATCGATATAGACCTCCGCATTCGGGTAATTGTTCTTGCCGCCGGCGATCAGGCCGCCCATGTGGTCCTGATGCATGTGCGTCACGATGACCGCATCGATCTGATCAAGCTGCAGACCAAGCCTGGCGAGGGCTTGCGGCAGATTGCCGGTTTGCCCGATGGAGCCCGCTGCGCCTGCATCAATCAGGATGCGACGTTGGCCATCGTCGACAAGATACTGGTTGAACAGAAACCGCACGCCGCTTGGCCTGGCGGTGAACTGGGCGACTGCCTGCCGTTCCACCTCGGCCGGGTCACGGCCGGGAAAAAAGGTGTAGGGCATATCTGCATGGCCGTCCGTCAGCGCGGTCACCGTAAAGCGGCCGACGCGGATCTGCGCCAGCGGCGTTACGCTGGCCAGCGTCGTAACCGGTTCCGGTGTTGCGGCAAGGGCCTGCGCGCCATGGATCAGTCCGCCCCCGAGGAGGCCAAAAGGAAGAGCGCTGGCAAAGGCACGACGCGAAAGATTGGGCATGACGTCTTTCTCCTTATTCTGGCAATGAGGGAAGGCCCCTCGACATCATGAAAACTAGGATATCCAAAACCGATACGGTATCCTACGATTCCGGGAGATTCCCTCTCATTTTACGGAAGGATAGAATGGATCGGTTCGAAGCGATGTCAGTCCTGCTCGCGGTGGTCGACGCCGGCAGCCTCTCGGCGGGGGCACGGCGTTTGCAGGCCCCGCTCGCCACCGTCAGCCGCAAGGTCGCCGACCTCGAAAAGCACCTTGGCGCCCGTCTGATGCTGCGGACGCGCCGCGGCCTGACCTTGACGGATGAAGGACGAAATTACGTCGCCGCGTCACGGCGTATTTTGGAGGAACTGGAGGCGGCAGAGCGGCAGGCCAGCGGCGACTACGGCGCGCTGCGCGGAGGGCTGCATGTAACCGCGCCAATTACTTTCGGCGAGCGTCACGTTTTGCCACTTGCACTGGAATTCCTCAAGGAGCAACCCGAAATCGATATGCGGCTGACGCTGACGGACCGCCAGATAAGTCTGTCGGATGAACATGTTGATGTCGCCCTTCGCATTGGACATCTCACCGATAGCGCACTGATCGTAACACGTGTTGGCGCAGTCCGCCGGGTCGTGTGCGCCAGCCCTGACTATCTCACCCGGCGGGGCGTTCCGCTTGACCCCGACGACCTCGTCCGGCACGACGGTATAAGCTTTCAGGGCTTCGCGACCGCGCCTGAAGTGCGTTACCGCCGCGACGGGGTGACCTTCAATGTCGAACCCCGCCCAAGGCTTGCGGTCAACACGACAGAGGCCGCAATTCAGGCGGCCGTATCGGGTATCGGCATCATCCGCGTGCTCTCCTACCAGATTGCAGACCAGTTACGTTCTGGCGCCCTGCAGGAAGTACTTGTGGAATTTGCGCCGGAACCGCTACCCGTGAATGTCGTCTACGGACCAGCCGATCCATTGCCAACGAAGGTTCGATGCTTCCTGGATTGGATTACGCCCCGCTTGCGCGATCGACTGGCCCATTAAATTCCCATCAGGACCCACCACCGATTGACTCTATTTCATGAAACCAACCGTGTACGGGGCTGTCTGCCTCATTTCGTCTGAGGCGTCCTTGCAGTCAGTTTATTTCCGTCGGGGTCGCGAAGATATGCAACGAACACCCCGTTCGGACGTGCCGTGGGCGGGCTCTCGATTGCCGTTCCGCCGTGTGCGACACCTGCGGAATGCCACGCCAGGACATGGTCGGGGGTCGTGGCCGCGATACCGATTGTTCCACCGTTGGCAGCGGTCGCCGGTTTGCCGTCAATGGGTGTCGTGATCATCAGTCGTCCTCCTTCATGGGCGTAGATCAGTCGGCCTCTGGCGTCCATCTCGCCAGGCTTGCCGCCCAGAGCGACGAAGGTGGCATCGTAGAAATCTCTCGCGCGCTCCAGGTCGTTGCTGCCGATCATGACGTGGGTGAACATGCTTATCTCCTCTGGACTGCCCGTCCGTTTTCGTGACTTTTAGCGGTCGAAGTTTCTTAGATATCTTGATGTTGACGTTCCGAGAGCCTTCTTGAACATGGTAATGAACGCCGACACCGATTCATATCCGAGGTCGCCCGAAACGTCCTTTACTGTCGCCCCTGCTGCCAAGGCTTCGGATTGCGACGATTAATTGCAACTGTTGGCGCCAACGGCCAAAGGTAAGGCCGGTCTCCCGCTGAAAGAGACGTGCGAGCGAATTCTTGCTCATTGCCACTCGCGTTGCCCACTGCGCCATCGTACTGCGATCGGACGGATTATTCACCAGTTCCGACGCAATCTGTATAAGCCGCGATTCATCCGTCAGCGGCAGATGAAGAAATCGCTGCAATAGGCATCACCCAGACCGCGCGGATCGAGAGTGCAGAACGAAAACTACGACAGGAAGAGCGGACCTCCAAAAGGCTCGGCATGCGGCAACCTGACACCGAGATAAGTCTCGCCGTTCCTGATTTCGCCCTTGCGCGCCCAAACGGAGTGGTAAGATGCCGTGTCTATCGCGTGTGCGGCTGATTCCGCCGCAAGCACATAACACACCAGTGCCTCGTTCCATCCCACAATCGGCAGGTTCTTCGCCCAGCCGAACCGGGGGCTCCAATGCTAGAAAAGGGGCCCAGGCTTTCCCTACGTAAACCAGTCCCACACCACCGCCTCCACGATGTCGTTAACGGACCGGCGCAGATCGATTTCGCCTGATGATTGCTCACCAAAGAACTCGCGGGCGCAGATCAGCGCCTGAACCAGAAGCGCAGTCTCGACGAGATCGCCGCCGTCGTCGAACTTTGCACATGGGATTGTCTTGCCGCCAGACGTATGGACAAAATGCGGAAAGGCACCGTGAAATAGTTTCACCGCGCCGAGAGATCGCAGCATGCGGTTTGCCCGGTCGACCGCCGCCTGCCTTGTGATCCAGGAACGGTAAACGCCGACGATCAGTGTAAGAAATCCGAAGCCAACACCCGATATGGACGTGATGTCGTGGATCGGCCGACCCTCCGATCCCATGCTGTCCCTCGGAAGGCCGCTCTCAGGATGGCTGCCGGACCAGAAATAATCGAAGGTACTGTGATGCAGGCCATCAAGTTGAGCAGGAAATTCGTCCGTCACTTCCAACCTCGGATGATCCGCAGCAAAACCAGAAGCAGACCCGCAAACAGGCTTATCCGGCTCGCAGGCGCAGCGGATTGGCTGCGGATGCCGGCGCTCCCGCACGCTGCTACGGGCCGTTCATCCGCCAGATCTGCGGAGCAGCGTCATGCGCCGTATTGCTCATCCGTCACATGCTCCATCCAGCCTACCGCCTTGCCGTCCTTGACCTCCTGAAGCGCAATATGGGTCATCGCCACATCAGGTGCGGCGCCGTGCCAGTGTCGTTCACCCGGTTCAAACCAGACGATATCACCGGGGCGAATCTCCTCCACCGGCCCGCCCTCACGCTGCGCGCGGCCAAGGCCGGATACTACGATCAGGGTCTGGCCGAGGGGATGGGTGTGCCAGGCGGTGCGGGCGCCGGGTTCGAAAGTCACCTGAGCACCCTGTACCCGTTCGGCATCGAAGGGGTTAAAGAGCGGATCGATACGGACCGAACCGGTGAACCAGGCATCCGGGCCTTTACCGGACGCTCGTGTTCCCGCGCGCAGTATTTCCATGGTTGTTCTCCTGACTGGTCTCGAGCGGCGATTTGATGTGGGAATTCCCCGCTTGTCCACAGCCGAGTGAAAATCTGCCCGATCGGAAACGGTTATATGCCTCTCGAAAACCCGATGACACGACCGTTCTCGCGTGGTTATCCCGCTCTTCCATATGGGTTTTCGAACGCTGCCAACCGTCATTTTCCTTCTTTCTGCACGCCGCAACAAAAATCATTCTCGGGATTGACTCAGTTATGAAACCGGTTACATTCACCGATGTAAACGGTTTCATCAGTTGAAAACCGTGCTTGGAGGAGCAAATTTCATGTTTAGACATTTGATGGCTGCCGCCGCTTTGGTGCTGGCGGCCGGCACGTCCGCGCACGCCCAGGAGCAGAGCTTCAAGATCGGTCTTTCCAATTCCTTCGTCGGCAGCGAATGGCGCACGCAGATGATCGAAGAGGCTCAGGCTGCCGCAAAAGCGTGGGGCGAAAAGGGCGTCAAGGTCGAAGTCGTCGTTCAGAGCGGCAATGTCGATGTGCAGGGGCAGATCGGTCACATCCGCAACTTCATGAACCAGGGCGTTGATGCGATCCTCATCAATCCCGGCAGCCCGACGGCCTTCGACCCGATCTTTGCGCAGGCCAAGGCGCGCAACATTCTCGTCATCGCCACCGATGCGGAAGTGTCTTCCAAGGATGCGATCTATGTCGGCATCGACCAGAAGGCATGGGCGGCCCAGTCCGCACAATGGCTTGCTGATGCGTTGAAGGGCAAGGGAAGTGTCGTCGCCATCAACGGCATCGCCGGCAACCCCGCCAACGAAGCCCGCGTCGCCGGTTACCGCGAAGTGTTCAAGAAATACCCTGACATCAAGGTGCTGAACGAAGCCAATGCGAGCTGGGATCAGGCGCAGGGCCAGCAGGCCATGCAGAACCTGCTTGCAACCTATCCCGATATTAGCGGCGTCTGGGTTCAGGACGGCATGGCAGACGGCGCATGGCGCGCCATCGAAGCCGCCGGCAAGACCAAGGACATTGCCGCAACCGGTGAGATCCGCAAGGACTTCATGACCCGTTGGGAAAAGGAAAAGTTCAATTCCGGCGCTTCGGTCAATCCTCCCGGCGTCATGGCCAGCGCGCTCAACGTTGCTGTCCTGAAGCTGCAGGGCAAGGAATTCAAGGACGGCATTTTTGGCGGCACCTATGGCAACGCCATCTACATTCCGATCCCCTTCGTCAGCAACGACAATCTTGCCGACAACATCAAGACTGCAGAAGGCAAACCCGGCTACTGGTCCGTTACGGCAACCGTGACGCCGGAACAGGCGGGCGAGTTCTTCAAGTAATATCCGTCTCGGGCCGGCGGCGAACGCCGGCCCGAACCAGAAATTCGAGCGCGGACCGGGCCTTGGCCATCCGCCTGCGACAGACACAATTCGGGGACATGCGATGGCGAACGCTTTGGAAGCGGCCGGCATAACGAAGAATTTTGGCGCCGTGCGTGCGCTTTCGGACGGCAGGCTGACCGTGGGCCGCGGTGAAATTCACGCGCTCCTGGGCGCCAATGGCTGCGGCAAGAGCACGCTCTGCAAGATCGTTGCGGGCGCGGTCGCGCCGACCAGCGGCACCATCAGGTTCAACGGTGAGGACGTGCGCTTCAAAAGCCCGCGGGACGCCGAAAATGCCGGTGTCGCGCTGTTTTATCAGGAACTGAGCCTCATTCCGCAGCTTTCCGTCGCTGATAATATTTTCCTAGGGCGTGAGCCGAAACGCGGCGTCTTTGTCGACAGCAAGGCGCTGAAGGCCGAAGCGGGCAGACTGATCGCGCTGTTTGAAGGCGTGGCTGGCGAAGGGCTGGAGCCGGATGCGATCGTCGGCACGCTGCCGCCGGATCAGCGCCAGCTAGTCGAAATCCTCAAGGTATTCGCCCAGAATGCCAGCCTGATGATCATGGACGAGGCGACGGCGGCGCTCGATGGCCGCCAGTCGCAGCGCTTTTTTGAGATACTTCGGGCCAAGAAGGCCGACGGCGTCTCCACCATCATGATTTCCCACCGTCTCGATGAGGTCTTTGCCGTCTGCGACCGCATCACCGTGATGCGCAATGGCGCGACGATTTCCGAACTGGATACGGCCACCACCAGCCGCGAGGCCGTCGTGCACGATATGGTCGGCGATGTCCGCGCAGCACCGGCTCGCCAGCAGGGGCGTGCCGCCGCAGTCCCCAGCCTCAAGGTAACGGATGTTGCGGGCGAGGGCGTGCGTGGCGTCAGTCTTGAAGCCTATCCGGGCGAAATCGTCGGTCTGGCCGGTCTGCAGGGGCAGGGACAATCGGCCTTGCTGAAGGGCTTGTTTGGCGCCAGCCCGTTTGCAACGGGGCAAATCCGGTTCGAGGGCAGTGACATCACCATCGGCAAGCCTTCTCAGGCCGTTCATAGTGGTTTTGCCTATGTCTCGGGTGACCGCGGGCGTGACGCGTCGCTTCAGGGCCGGTCGATCTTTGAAAATCTCGTCGCGGCCCTCATGGTGCGCGAAAAGATGCGGCTGGTCCGGCCCGCGACGCTGAAGCCGCGCGTGCAGAAGGTCGCGGATGACATGAAGACGAAGTTCGCCGGCCTGGATATGCCGATCGGCACGCTGTCCGGCGGCAACCAGCAGAAGATCTTCATTTCCCGCTGGCTTGCCACCGCACCAAAACTGCTGCTGCTCGATGATCCGACCAAGGGCATCGATCTCGGCGCGAAGGCCGATCTCTTCGCGCTGATGCGGCAGCAGGCCGATGCCGGCGCGACCATTCTTCTCTATTCCTCGGAAGATGCGGAAATCCTCGAATATGCCGACCGCATTCTCGTCTTCAATGGCGGGCGCATCTCCGCGGAACTGACCGGAGCCGACATGACATCCGTAAACATGACCCGCGCCGCTTATGGAGACGCCGCATGAGCTCTTCCGGTTTTCTGCGCAGGCAACCCTGGATCATCACCCTCGTGGTTCTGGCCGTTCTCGTTGCCGTCAACACGTTTCTGCAGCCGTCTTTCGTTCAGCCCTCCGTGCTGCAGTCGAACCTGACCACATTTCTGCCCCTGATCCTGGTGGCCATCGGCCAGACCTATGTCATTCTGGCGGGAGATATCGATTTGTCGGTCGGCAGCATCGTGGCGCTCGCCAATGTCGTCACCGTCAGTGTCATCGCGGCGCTGGGTGGTACGACGGGCGCCGTCTTTGCCGGCATGGCGGCGGGTGCGGCTGTCGGGCTGCTCTGTGGACTGGTCAATGGCCTCTTCATCTCCGGCCTGCGTTTCCAGCCGATTGTCACGACTTTTGCGACAGGCATCATCTTCGCCGGGACGGCGATCTGGGTGCTGCCGCAGGCGGGTCTTCCGGTGCCGGAAGCCTTTTGGCAGACCTATTCCGGCAGCTTCATCGGCGTGCCCTTCGTGCTGTGGGTGCTCGTGGCCGGCATCGCCTTCACGCTGATCGTATCGCGCATTCCGTTTAACACGCATCTCCTGGCGGTCGGCGGCAATCGCACCGGAGCCTTCCAGACGGGCCTGCGCCTCTCCGGCATCCGCATTGGCGCCTACATGATCTCCGGGCTGTTTTCGGCGCTGGCAGCGCTCTGCCTCACCGGCGAGACGGCCTCGGGCGATCCGCTTCTGGGCGCAAGTCTCGCGCTCTCTTCCATCTCGGCGGTGGTCTTGGGCGGCACCGCACTTTCCGGCGGCTTCGGCAGTTCGACCGGGTCGATTGCCGGCGCGCTGGTGCTCGGCATGATCGGTAATGTGATTTTCTTTGCGGGCTTGCCCTTTGAGTACCAGACACTGGTGCAGGGGTTGATCGTGCTGACGGCTCTTGCCGGCGGTGTTCTGGTGACGAGGCGTTGATATGACCAATCCCGGCTTGCAACTCAAAACCCTTCTCACCGATCCTCTGACCATTGCCATTGGCGCGTCCGCCTTCCTTTTGCTGGTCGGGGAATTGCTCTCGCCCGGTTTTGCACAGGGCTCGCAGATCGTGCGGTTGCTGACGATCGCCGCCATTCTCGGCATCGTCGCGGCGGGGCAGAACCTCGTCATCCTCGGCGGACGCGAAGGCATCGATCTTTCCGTTGGTGCGATGATCTCGCTCGGCGCGGTCCTTGCCGGCAACATGATGAACGGCCAGAATGCCGGCATTCCGCTTGCCATTCTCGTTGCGGGCGGCATTCCTTTCCTGATCGGCCTCATCAACGGCCTCGGCATCACCTTCGTGCGTATTCCGCCGCTGGTGATGACGCTCGGCATGACGGCGGTCATTCAGGGCGGTCTGGTGGTTTATTCGCAGGGCGTTCCATCAGGTGCGGCGGCACCGCTGCTGGCGGGCTTCATCAACCGCCCGCTCGTCTTCGGCATTCCCGGCGTGCTCTTCGTCTGGCTGGGCATCGCCGCGATCATGCTGTTCGTGCTGCGCCGCACGGCCTTCGGTTTCGCCATCTATGCCATCGGCTCGAATGAGAGAGCGGCGACGCTCACCGGATTGCCCGTCTCCCTGATCCGCACGCTACTTTATGGCCTTTCCGGCCTGTTTGCCGGGCTGACCGGGGTCTGCGTCATCGGTTACACAGGCACGTCCTTCATCTCCGTCGGTGACCAATATGTGCTTCCGTCGATCATCGCTGTTGTCATCGGAGGCACCTCGCTTGCGGGCGGTGCGGGCGGATATGTCGGAACCATGGCCGGGGCAGTTGCGCTCACCATTCTGCAAAGCGTACTGATAACGCTCAACCTCGATGTATGGGCACGGCAGATCATATTCGGTGTCACGTTGCTAGCGCTGATGCTGCTTTATGGCCGCCAAAAGCAGTTGCGTGTGTGACAGATGAGCAAAGACCAAGGTTCGAATATCAGGGAAGTTGCAGCTCTCGCGGGCGTTTCGATCGCGACCGTATCGCGGGCGCTGCAGCAACCCGACAAGGTTCGCCCGGAAACCCGGAAGAAGGTTTTCGACGCCGTCCGGCAGGCGAACTTCGTTCCCAATGCGCAGGCGGCGAGCTTCCGGCGTCAATCCAACAACACCGTCATCCTTCTCGTTCGCGATATCGGTAACCCGTTTTATCTCGAAATCTACAAGGGCGTTGAGGAAGCGGCCGGCGAAGCGGGTTTCAAGGTGCTGATGGGTGACGCCCGCAACGACGAGCACCGTGTGGCGACCCATATCGACATGGTGCGGCAGAAACATGCCGACGGCCTGATCCTGATGACTGGCCAGTTCCCGTCCGAGCTTCTCGATCAGGGCGATGCGCTGCCGCCCATCGTCATCGCGTCGGAAACGGTGCCCGGCCTCGCGCTGCCGACCGTCAAGGTCGATAACCGCGCCGCCTCCATCAACGCCATGCGCCACCTCATAGAGGCCGGACACAAAAGGATAGTGCATCTGGCCGGTCCCGTGCCGGAAAGTCTGGCGCAGGAACGTTTCGACGGTTACCGTGATGCACTTGCCGAGGCCGATATTGCTTATGCCGACGAACTTGTTGTGACGGGCGATTACAGCATCGAGGCCGGCCGTCAGGCTATTGCAGGTCTTCTTGAAAATGGCATTGCCTTCACCGCGATCTTTGCATCGAGCGACCAGATGGCGATCGGCGCGATCAGCGAGTTGCGGGGCAGGGACCTGTCGGTTCCGTCCGATGTCTCCGTCATCGGCTTCGACGACATCATCTTCGCCAATGCCTTCGAACCGCCGCTGACGACGGTGCGCCAGCCCCGGCAGGAGATGGGCCGTAAGGCCATGGCGCTGATGGTCGACCGGCTGAACGGCAAACGCACGGCCGAAACCATCGTGCTGGATACGGAACTGGTGGTGCGCGGCTCGGTCGCGCCCTGCCACCCGCCGCACCGGTAGCGGCCAGTCGGAATTGTGAATGCAAGGAGTGTAAGGACATGAAGACGATCAGAGGCCCGGCGATTTTCCTCGCGCAATTTGTCGGGGATAAAGCTCCCTTCGACACGCTCGACAATCTCGGCCAATGGGCGGCTTCCCTCGGTTACAAGGGCATTCAGGTGCCGACCGATCCCAAGCTCTTCGATCTCGAGAAAGCCGCCGCCTCCAAGGGCTATTGCGACGATATCAAGGGCCGTCTGGCCGAGATTGGCGTCGAAATCACGGAGCTTTCGACCCATATTCAGGGTCAGCTTGTGGCCGTTCACCCGGCCTATGATGAAATGTTCGACGGTTTTGCACCGGCCGAACTGCGCGGCAAACCGCAGGCGCGGCGGGAATGGGCGGTCAACCAGCTGAAGTGTGCGGCGAAGGCGTCGCAGCATCTTGGCCTCAAAAGCCATGCGACTTTCTCCGGTGCGCTCGCATGGCCGTTCGTTTATCCGTGGCCGCAGCGTCCGGCTGGTCTTGTCGAAATGGCCTTTGCTGAACTCGGCAAGCGCTGGACACCCATTCTCGATGCTTTCGAGGAGAATGGTGTCGATCTCTGCTATGAACTGCATCCGGGTGAGGATCTGCACGACGGCGTCACCTTCGAGCGTTTTCTTGACGCCACCGGCAATCATGCACGCGCCAACATCCTCTACGATCCCTCGCATTTCGTGCTGCAGGCAATGGATTATCTCGATTTCATCGACATCTATCACGAGCGTATCCGCGCCTTTCACGTCAAGGATGCCGAGTTCAATCCGACGGGCCGCTCGGGCGTCTATGGCGGTTATCAGAGCTGGGTCGACCGGCCGGGGCGTTTCCGTTCGCTGGGCGACGGGCACGTGGATTTCGGCGCAGTCTTTTCCAAGCTCACCCAATATGACTTCGACGGCTGGGCGGTGCTGGAATGGGAATGCGCGCTGAAGCACCCGGAAGACGGCGCGCGTGAGGGCGTAGCCTTCATTGAAAACCACATCATCCGCGTGACCGAGCGGGCTTTCGACGATTTCGCCAAAAGCGGCGTCGATGATGCCGCCAATCGCCGCCTTCTCGGACTTTGAAAGGGATAGCCATGTCCTCCGTTACAAAAAAATTCGATGGCCGCCGCATCCGTCTCGGAATGGTCGGCGGCGGTCAGGGCGCTTTCATCGGCGCAGTGCACCGCATCGCCGCCCGGCTGGATGACCGTTACGAACTCGTGGCCGGCGCACTTTCCTCCGATGCGACGCGTGCTGCCGCTTCGGCAACGCTGCTCGGCATCGCGCCGGAGCGCTCCTATGCCTCGTTCGAGGAGATGGCGGCGGTTGAGGCCGGTCGTGAAGACGGAATCGAGGCGGTCGCCATCGTGACCCCCAACCACCTTCATTTCGCCCCGTCCAAGGCCTTTCTCGAGGCCGGGATCCACGTCATCTGCGACAAGCCGGTGACCGCGACACTGGAGGAGGCGAAGGAACTGGCCAAAATCGTCGGGGCATCCGACAGGCTGTTCATTCTGACGCATAATTACACCGGCTATGCCATGCTGCGGCAGATGCGGGAGATGATTGCCAGTGGCGATATCGGCAAGCTGCGTCACGTCCAGGCCGAATATGCGCAGGACTGGCTGACCGAAGCGGTTGAAAAGACCGGGGCGAAGGGTGCGGAATGGCGCACGGACCCCAGCCGCTCCGGCGCGGGCGGGGCAATCGGCGATATCGGCACGCACGCTTTCAACGCTGCCGCCTTCGTCACGGGCGAAATCCCCAGCAGCCTTTATGCGGATCTGACCTCCTTCGTGCCGGGTCGGCAGCTGGATGACAGCGCCAATATTCTCTTGCGTTATGAAAGCGGCGCCAAGGGCATGCTCTGGGCAAGCCAGATCGCGGTCGGTAATGAAAACGCCCTGTCGCTCCGGGTCTATGGCAATAAAGGCGGGCTTGAATGGCACCACCGGGTGCCGGATGAGCTGTGGTTCACGCCTTATGGGGAGCCGAAGCGGCTGATCACCCGCAACGGTGCGGGCGCGGGAGCTGCCGCCAACCGCGTCAGCCGCGTGCCGTCAGGGCACCCGGAAGGATATCTCGAGGGTTTTGCGACGATCTACCGCGAAGCCGCAGATGCAATCATCGCCAAAAGGGAGGGAAAAACAGCCGCCGGGGAGGTGATTTACCCCGGCATGGAGGACGGCCTTGCGGGTCTCGCATTCATCGATGCCGCCGTTCGCTCCAGCCAGACCTCGACCTGGGTCAAAATCGACATCTAGGTCGCAGCCTATCGGAGGAGACGACGCAGGGCACCGGAGGCTGTGCCCGGCACCTGCCCGGTCAAGGAGACAGGGAAGGGTGGGCGTGTCGTCACATTGATCAAACGGAAAGGGAGTTACGCGTTTGAAAACGTTCAAGTCAAAACTTGCAGGCATGGCATTCGTCGTCGGACTGGCGGCCGGTTTCGCAAATCCGGTTTTTGCCGATGACAGCAAGACGCTGCCGATCGCCGCGCAGATGTATACCCTGCGCAATTCCGGAACGCTGGAAGAGCAGCTTGCCATCCTCAACCGCGCAGGCGTTTCCGCCGTGGAAACGGTGGACATGCAGAAGGTCAGCGCCAGCGAACTGAACACGCTTCTCGAAAAGCACAAGATCAAGGTCATTTCTTCGCACGTGCCGATCGACAAGCTGCGCGGCAATCTCGACGAGGTCATCACGGAGCAGAAGGCCGTCGGCAATCCGGTCGTGACCGTGCCTTTCCTGAAGCCGGAAGACCGTCCGAAGGACGCCGCAGGCTGGACCGCCTTGGGCAAGGAGCTCGGCGGATATGCGGACAAACTGTCTGCGGCAGGCCTCTCCATGGCCTACCACAATCACGACTTTGAAATGGTCAAGTTCGACGGCAAGACGGCGCTTGAACTGCTGCTCGATGCGGCAGGCCCGAAACTGCAGGCCGAAGTCGACGTCGCCTGGGTGGCGCGCAGCGGCAATGATCCGGCAGAGTTCCTCGGCACATTGAAGGGCAAGGTTTTTGCCATCCATGCCAAGGACAATGCGCCTGCGGGAACGGCGGAAAACGAGCGCGGCTTCGCCACACTCGGCACCGGCACTCTCGACTGGAAGACGATCCTGCCGGCGGCAAAACAGGCCGGCGCAAAATGGTTCATCCTTGAGCACGACCTTCCGCTCGATGCCGAAGCCGTCGTGACCAAGGGCAATGCGTTCCTGAGCGAACGCCTGCCGACCATTCAGTAAACACTGCCAGTAAAACCAGAACCGCTCCCCGGCGGCCGGTTCGCCGGGGCGCATGAGGTTCGACAGACACATAACCAGTTTCCGCCGCGTCGCGACGGGAAGCGTTTTGTCCTGTCGTTTTTTCCAAGCTCACATCGGAGGAGTTATCATGGCAAACAATCATTATGATGCGATTGTTGTCGGCTCGGGCATCAGTGGAGGCTGGGCCGCAAAGGAACTCACGCAAAAGGGCCTGAAGGTCCTGATGCTGGAGCGCGGCCGCAACATCGAGCACATCACCGACTATCAGAATGCCGACAAGGAAGCCTGGGATTACCCCCATCGCAACCGCGCCACGCAGGAAATGAAGGCGAAATATCCCGTTCTCAGCCGCGATTATCTGCTGGAAGAGGCAACGCTCGGCATGTGGGCCGATGAGCAGGAAACGCCCTATGTCGAGGAAAAGCGGTTCGACTGGTTCCGCGGTTATCATGTCGGCGGCCGCTCGCTGCTCTGGGGCCGTCAGACCTATCGCTGGTCGCAGACCGATTTCGAGGCCAATGCGAAAGAAGGCATCGCCGTCGACTGGCCGATCCGTTATGAAGACGTCTCCCCCTGGTATGATTATGTCGAGCGCTTCGCCGGCATTTCCGGCAGCCGCGAGGGGCTGGACATTCTCCCTGACGGCGAATTCCTGCCGCCCATTCCGCTCAATTTCGTGGAGCAGGATGTGGCCAGCCGGCTGAAGAAGGCGTTCAAGGGCACGCGCCACCTCATCAATTCGCGCTGCGCCAACATTACCCAGGAACTTCCCGATCAGGAGCGCACGCGCTGTCAGTTCCGCAACAAGTGCCGGCTGGGCTGTCCCTTCGGCGGCTATTTCAGCACGCAGGCATCCACCCTGCCTGCGGCGGTCGCCACCGGCAATCTCACTTTGCGGCCTTTCTCCATCGTCAAGGAAATCCTCTACGACAAGGACAGGAAGAAGGCGCGCGGCGTCGAGATCATCGATGCAGAAACCAACCTGACCTATGAATACACCGCCGACATCATTTTCCTGAACGCCTCGACGCTGAACTCGACCTGGGTGCTGATGAATTCGGCCACCGATGTCTGGGAAGGCGGGCTTGGCAGCAGCTCAGGCGAACTCGGCCACAACGTGATGGACCACCATTTCCGCATGGGCGCGACAGGCCAGGTGGAAGGTTTCGAGGACTTCTACTTCAAGGGCCGCCGTCCCGCGGGTTTCTACATTCCGCGTTTCCGCAATACCGGCGACGACAAGCGCAAATATCTGCGTGGTTTCGGGTATCAGGGCTCGGCCAGCCGTTCGCGCTGGGAACGGGAAATCGCCGAGCTCAATATCGGAGCCGATTACAAGGAAGCGCTGACCGAGCCGGGCGGCTGGACCATCGGCATGACCGCTTTCGGCGAAATGCTGCCCTACCATGAGAACCGCGTGAAGCTCGATCATGAGAAGAAGGACAAATGGGGCCTTCCGGTCCTCTCCATGAATGTCGAGATGAAGCAGAACGAACTCGACATGCGCGAAGACATGGTCAATGACGCCGTCGAGATGTTCGAGGCGGTCGGCATCAAGAACGTCAAACCCTCCAGGGGCAGCTATGCACCCGGCATGGGCATTCACGAAATGGGAACGGCCCGCATGGGGCGCGACCCGAAAACCTCCGTCCTCAACGGCAACAACCAGGTCTGGGATGCACAGAACGTCTTCGTGACTGATGGTGCCTGCATGACCTCGGCTTCCTGCGTCAACCCGTCTTTGACCTACATGGCGCTGACGGCGCGTGCCGCCGAATTTGCCGTTTCCGAACGCAAGAAGGGGAACCTATGATGAACAGACGCGAACTGCTGAAACTGATAGCCATTGCCACCGGCCTTCCGCTGATCGGCGCGGATGTCCTGACGGCCGCGGAAAATGCTGCCAAGCCTGCCGGCGCTGGCCATGTCTTTACACCGGAGGAAATCCGCTTTCTGGACGAAGTGGCGGAGACCATCATTCCCCGCACTTCCACGCCCGGTGCGAAGGATGCCGAAGTGGGTGCATTCATGGCCGTCTATGCAGCCGATTGCTACACCGACGAGCAGCGGGCGCTCTTCCTTTCGGCAATTTCGGACATCGAGAAGCGCAGCCAGACCGAACACAAGAAGGCCTTTCTGGAGCTGACGGCGGGAGAGCGACAGGCGCTGCTTTCGGCGCTGGACAAGCAGGCCAAGGCTGAACAGACACCGGCGAAACCGCACGCCTTCACGCTGGTCAAGCAACTGACGCTGCTCGGCTTCTTCACCTCGAAGATCGGGGCCACGGAAGTTCTCGTCTACGACGAGATTCCCGGTGGTTTCGAAGACCGCATTTCCTACAAGAGGGGCACGCCTGCCTGGGGCACGACCTGAAGAGAGAGCTGTTGGCCCGTCCGCATTTGCGGGCGGGCCGCATTCATACGGCAAGACAAGGATGACATGATGCGCAAGACACTCATCATCGCGGCGGCTATGCTGACCGCAAGCACCGTTCCCGCTCTTTCGGAGGGCGATGTTGCCAAGGGGGAGGCGGTCTTCAAGCGCTGTTCCGCCTGTCACGCCATAGGCGGGGGCGCGAAAAACAGGGTCGGCCCACAGCTTAACGGCATCATTGGCCGTGCGGCGGGCGGCGTGCCTGACTATACTTATTCGAGTGCGATGAAAAAAGCGGGCGAGGACGGTCTCGTCTGGACGCCGGAGGAATTGCGGGATTTCCTGAGCGCGCCAAAAAAGAAAATACCCGGAAACAAGATGGCGCTGGCCGGCATCAGCAAGCCGGAAGATCTGGACAATCTCATCGCCTATATTGAAAGCGCGGCCTCAAAGCCGGTTGAGTGAGAGCCGGGGGCTACCCGGTCGAGGCCCGCCCTTGGCGAAGGCCAAGCACATGGAGGCAGGCGCCTCCACTCTACACCTGGCTGGCTTCGCCTTCCGCCAGCTGGGCAAGGCCCGGCAGATTGCAGACCAGAAGCTTCTGCCGCCCGCCCTGCACCAGCCCCTTGGTCTCCCAGCTGCTGAGAATGCGCGAAACGGTGTGCAGCGTCGTGCCGGTCATTTCGGCGATATCCTGACGCGAAATCGGGAAGTCGATGCGGATGCCGTCCAGCTCCTTGCGGCCCGCCTGCTGCGAAAGGCGCAGCACGGCATGGGCCACCCGGCGCTCCACTTCCTGCGTCGACATTTCGCGGATGCGCGTATGGGCTTCCTCGAGACGCTGGCCGATTGTCTGCATGGCTGAGACGGCAAGATGCGGGTTCTGCTCGACGAATTGCGGCCAGAGATCGGTTTGCCAGGACAGGATCACGCTTTCGGCAGCCGTCGTTGCGGTACCGGGATAATCGGCCCGCTGCAGCGCCCTTGCGAAACCGAAGAGATCGCCGGGATGCACCACGCGCACGATGATCTGCTGACCGTCATGGGTCACCTGCGTTACCTTCAGGCGGCCGTGGATGAGCAGGAAGAAATGCGTGGCCGGCCGGCCCTGCTCGAAAATGGCTTCGCCCGCCGGCACTAGCCGGGATGTGGCGTGGGTCAGCAGTCCGTCCAGCTCATCGTCGGCCATCTTGGCAAACAAGGCCAGCGACCGGATGACGCTTCGGTCAATCTTCACTTGCACCCTCTCCGGTGGTCGGCCGCCGCCACGGTTCCCGCAATGGGCAATCGGGTATCGGCCTTTTCTGTATCTTCACAATACAGCACTATCACCGGTGGAAGAAGATCAAATGATATAAATCAACTAATTGTTTTAATTGACGATTATCAAGAAATGAGAGCGGCTGCGCGAAGCTTTTCGAGAAGCGGTGCATACCAGCGCGTATCCTTCACGAGCCGGAAACCGAGATTATCAGGCGGCACGCCGACCGCGCAGCCGCCGCTTTTCGGGTTTTTGACGAAGGCGCTCATCGCCGCACGGTGTTTTCCCGAAGCGACGGGAATACCGCAGGAGGCGACGGTATCCAGCATTTCGCCATCCTTGCCAAGCGTCACACGCCGGCTGCAGCTCGAGGTCCATTCCCAGACATTGCCGCCGAAATCGGCAAGGCCATATTCGTTTTCGCCGAAGCTGCCATAGGATTGCGGAACGGGATTGCCCGAGGCCTTGCGGCTGGTCTGCCGCTCATAATCCGCCAGCCAGCGCAAGGCCGGGTTTTCACTATCGGCAGCTACGCCAAGCGTCTCGTCCGGAAAAAGCGAGCCGGCGGCAAAGGCCAGTTCAGTATCACTCGGCAAGCGCCAGGTGGTGCCCGTCCGCTCGCTCAGCCATGCGGCATAGGCATGGGCATCATCCTGGCTGATGCCGGTTGCCGGTATCTCGCCGCCGACCGCAGCGGCAAAGCCGGGTTCCGGCTGCTGGCAGCCGCCTTCGGCGACGCAGCGCGCATAATCCGCGCTCGACACCTGATATTTCATGATCGTCAGATTTTGCCGCATCGTTACGTCGACCATCGGCCCATCGACGGCATAACCATTGCGGAAATATTCGCCTTCCGCCCGGTAGGTGAAACTGCCAGCAGGCACGGTAACGACCTGCGGCGGCGCCATGGCTGCGCGCGGATCAGTGCCGCTGCGGATGATCCCCGACTGGAAACCGATCGCCGTTGCCAGCAGCGTGGCAAGCGAGAGCGGCAAAAGGAGCGAGACGGCATTTGGAAAATGGCTGTTGCCGGGAATGCCCATGGGAACCTGCCTGCGTTTTGGGAACGCCAAAGTTCGGGCCTGCCTTCAGGCCGTAGAGAGCAGAAAGGAAGCGCGCCGCACTCTGTTGGCGGCGGCGCGCTTCCGGGCGCGTTAGATGCTCGACGGAGCGAGCACCGCTTGCATCAGGCTATTGTTCCACTCACCCGTCACCTTGAAGTGGGCCGCCGCGCCCAGCTCGAAGGCTTCAATGAGGTTGTGGTTGACATAGGCATAGATGCCGGGCTGCTCGAAGGTATAGAAGGCCGCGCCCGCCGTGCCGCCGGGGATGAACCAGGTTTCCTGGTCGAGATCCGGCGGGTTGCGGAATTTGCCCGTCGCCCAGACATAATCGCCATGGCCGCCGATGAGGTGCGGGCGGGTATCGCGGTTCGCCTGCGAATGCACGATCAGCACCTTTTCGCCCACGGCGGCCTGAAGGGCGTGTTCCCCCGTCAGGGCGCCGACTGCGCCGTTAAAGACGATGTGGCTTGGCGTCAGCTTGCGCATGACTTCCAGCGTATCGGCCATGGCGTCGCCGGCGCTTTCATATTTCTTGAAACTGCCGTTCTCGTCGCGGGGGATGTAGAAGTCCTGTTCGCCGACATAATAGACCTTGTCATAAACAAGCTCCTTGCCGTGGCCGTCCGTCAGGCCCTCGCGCGGCAGCACCATGATCGCGCCATTCATGCCCGAGGTAACGTGCCACGGCACCATGCCGGGAGGTGCGCAGTGATAGACGAAGACGCCGGCCTTGGTGGCCTTGAACCGCAGGATCGCCTTTTCACCGGGGTTGACGATGGTGAGCCCGCCGCCGCCGAGCGCGCCGGTGGCCGAGTGGAAATCGATATTGTGCTGCAGCTCATTGGTATCGGGGTTGATGAGGGTCAGTTCGACATAGTCGTCCTGATGCACCACCATCAAGGGGCCGGGAACCGAGCCGTTGAACGTCATGGCGTGGACCTCGGTGCCCTTGTCGTCGAGGACCATTTTCTGTTCCTTGATCGTCAAGGTGAACTCGACGATCTTCGGTCCGCCTTCGGCTTTCTGCGTATGGGCGTGCACGAAGGGCGGCTTGACGAGATCAACCTTTACGCGAGGAAGCGCTGCAATCTCCGCGCTCGTCAATGGCTTGGCTGCGGCCTTCTTTTCCTCTGCCGCGCTCGCCGCCGATGGTATGACCATGGGGGCTACAGCCCCTGCAAATGCTGCGCCTGCGAGAATATTACGCCGTGTGATGTGGAAGGTTTCCGTCATCATATTTCTCCTGTCCCTCTTAGGGCAGAGCATGTTTCGCTCTGTCACAGCATTTGTAGCGGAGGGGCGGAAATACAATTTGAGATGGAGCAAACTGCGCGTCGGGCCACCTGCGACATTTTGGCAGGCGGTTACGGCTTCATGCGGAGGCGTCACACCTCCTCTTTGCCTGTTCGCAAAGAAGCGAGACGGGCTTGCGTCTAGACATATGTCAAGACCAAACGAGGAGCATTATAATGAGTGGTAGCCAAACCGTTCTCACCGAAGGGCGCAGCCGGCCAAAGGGCGGCATTCCAAGGGGGCTGGCACGCACCGGCCCGGTTATCTTTTCTTACGGCTTCCGGCCATTTTTCCTCGGCGGCGCCATCTGGGCCATCGTGGCGATGGTGTTGTGGATCGCAGCCCTTTCCGGCCTTGTCGACATCGGCGGAGATTACGGTGCGCCGAACTGGCATGCCCATGAGATGCTGTTTGGTTTCGCTTCGGCGGTGCTGGCCGGCTTTCTACTGACGGCTGTGCCGAACTGGACGGGGCGGCTGCCGGTGTCGGGCAAACCGCTGGTCTGGCTGTTTGCGCTCTGGTGCGCGGGCCGGATTTTCCTGCTCGTGCCGGACACGGTGGGCGTGGTCACCGCCGCAGCCGTTGACGGACTTTTCCTGCCGGCACTTCTCACGATCTGCGCGCGCGAGGTCATTGCCGGGCGCAAGTGGAAGGACCTCAAAGTGCTGGGCGGGCTATTGGCGCTTTCCGTCGCCAATATCATTTTCCATGTGGCGGCGATCGAAGGCGACCTGAGCCAGATGGCGACCCGCCTTGCCGTTTCGGCCTACACCGTGCTCGTCATTATCGTCGGCGGCCGGATCGTGCCGAGTTTTACCCGCAACTGGCTGAACCGTTTCGGCCGCACGGATTTCCCCGTGCCCTATAATGGCTTCGACACCGCCGCCATCCTCACCGGCATCGCGGCGCTGGCCGTCTGGACGGTAGAGCCCGAGAGCATGGTGGCCGTGCCCACGGCACTTCTGGCAGCTTTCATGCACGCCGTGCGTCTCATCCGCTGGCGCGGCTGGACAACCTGGCCTGAGCAGGTGCTAGTAGTGCTGCATGTGGCCTATGCCTTCATCCCCGCCGGTTTCATCGCCATTGCGCTGGCGGCTCTCGATGTCATGGACACGCGGTCCGTCCTGCACATCTTCACTGTCGGCGTCATCGGCTGCATGATGCTTGCGGTCATGACGAGAGCAAGCCTTGGCCACACCGGACGCAAGCTTGCGGCCAGCAGGGTCACTATTGCCGCTTATGTGGCGCTGATCACCTGCGCGCTGCTGAGACCTACAGCCGAGTTCTTCCCCGGCGCCATGATGCATCTTTACGCCTGCTCGGCGCTTCTCTGGATCGTGGGTTTCGGTCTCTTCTGCGTTGAATACGGGCCGATACTGATGCGTGAGCGCAAACCGCTGAAAGCGTAGTCGGGTTCGTTGCTAAACCGCCAAAACGAAACGCCCCGGAAGCAATTTCCGGGGCGTTTCGCTATCGAGGATACCCGATGGTTTAATGTGCACCGGCCCCGGCGCGGATGAAGATGCGAAACGCCGTGCGCGCCTCGTCGAAATTACCGGCCCATTGATGGCCCCGGGCCAGAAGCTCCGGGTAGAGGAAGGTCGGTTCCTGCGGCATCAGCACGAAGATCACGGCACCCGGGGGAAGACGGTCAAGTGCGGCAAGCGTACGGCTCGTCTGACCCTCGGTCGCCTCGTCGCTGAGATCGAGATAGGTGACCGGGTCGGGCCATATCTGCGGCTCCTCTGCGTTGCCCGCAAGCGCCGGTGAAACGGAAATCTGCTCGGCTTCACTGGATTGCGGCGTAAACAGCACTTCCCAGTCGCCGCCGCCGATTTCCCGGACCTGATGGTTAAAACCGCGCTCGGCCATCACCTTGAACAGCGGAACGGGCCGGAAGGTGGCCAATAATCGCAGCGCCTCACCCGGCGCAAGCCCGGCCACGGCTTCCATGATTGCCGGAAAGGGCTCGCCGCCGCTCTGCAAAAGCGGCCGGACATCGAGTTCCCTGATCATTTCCGTCATTGCTTCACCTCGTTAGTCGGCTGGCGGCGGCACGAGCCGTCCGCCAGAGGTCTTTTCACCATGCCGCAGGCGCTGGGGTCAATGCTCGGATCCGCAGCAGCATTCGCAACCGGACATATCGTCCTCGGAGCCTTCGGCCTGTTCTTCCAGCCGGCTGATATCGAGACGCCAGACTTCCGGACCCTGTTCGAGATATTCCCAGCCGAATTCACCGGGGAAATTGGTGGCAAGCTGGTAAAGCAGCGGACGGGGATCGTGATCGCTGGTGATCTGCAGCGATTGCCCTTGAGCCAATGCGCTAAGCGCGCCGAAAATGCGCGGATGGCGTTCGCGGTGCGGAATGATGCGCACATCGATATTGGTTGCAGTTTGGGCTTCGGACATAGGCTGGCTCCACGGCCGCGGATGAAACTATGTCCGGCGGTGCGGCCGGCCGGCGGACTGGAAAAACCTATCCGCCGTGCGGTTGGGAGACATTGTCGCCGCGCAAATAAACCTGAGATTCGTCAGGTCTGTTTGCGCGACACGCTTCAGCCGGCAAGGCTGCGATAGATTGCCGGCAGCGCCGATGGCAGCTTCGCTATCCTGCTGACGATGGCATAACCGTTCTGGCCGAACATGGCCGGAATATAGGATTGCGCCTTGCTGTCGACAGTCACCCCGAAGACGCTGACGCCCGAGCGCCTTGCCTCGGAAACGGCGCGGCGGCTGTCCTCGATGGCGAAGCGACCTTCATAATGATCGACATCATTCGGCTTGCCATCCGTCAGCAACAGAAGCAGCTTGCGGCGCTCCGGTCTTTCATGCAGCTTGGCGCTGGCGTGGCGGATGGCGGGACCGATGCGGGTGTAGAAGCCGGGCTTCAGCGCCGCGATGCGACGCTCGATAGTGTGGCCCATCGGTTCATCGAAATCCTTCACTGTCTCCACTCGCACCCAGGAGCGGCGGCGTGAGGTGAAGGTCAGGATCGAGTGACTGTCGCCGCAGGCGGAAAGCCCGTGGGCAAGCACCAGCAGCGCTTCCTTTTCCACGTCCAGCACTCGGCGATTGTCGAACCAGGCGTCGGTCGACAGCGATACGTCGACGAGGATCGTCACGGCAAGATCATGCGCCTGCGGGCGGCTTGCCATATGAATGCGGTCGCTGCCCTGTCCGCCGGCGGCGATGTCGCTTCTGGCGCGCACCACCGCGTCAAGATCGAGATCGTTGCCGTCAAGCTGGGCTCGCAGCATCTCGTGACGTGGCCTCAGCACCTCGAACTGCCGCCTGACCCGGCGGATAAGGCTCTTGGTGTCCGGGTCGGGTTCCGACGCCGTCTCGGCACCCTTCGCAGGGGAGGCGATGACCCGGCAATGGTCGGCGAGGTAGGTGCCACTGCGATAATCCCATTCGGGATAGGTCAGTTCCGCCGTCAGCGGCGTATGATCCAGCGCTTCGGGCGGCAGGTCGAGATCGAAGCGGAAGCGGGCGGAAGGCCGTCCCTTTCTTTCTCCCAGCGTCATGTCGTCCAACTCGTCGGCCGCACTGCCGTCGGCATCGTCGCTGTCGTCACCGGGACGGTCGACATTGACCATCTCGGCCATGGCAAGGATTTTTTCGAAACGGTTGAGGATGAAGGGGCTTCGCTCGGTCTGCCGGTTCTCCGCCTTTTCACGCACGGCGATATGGCGGGCCGCTTCCGCCCCCTGCGGCGCGGCGCTCGCCGCCGGCTGGTCTTCGCCCTGCCGCGCCTCGGAGGTTTCGCGCAGCAGCGTGTCCGGCCAGAGCGGAACCGGCAGGATGGGCAGGTAGCGCGGCGGCGCCTTGGCCGGGAAGCCGGCGGGTGGTGTGTGGCCCTCGATCCCCGCCGCTTCCGCCAGCATGGAGAGCACCCGTTGTTCCACCTGCTGCTCGGCCTGCGGCAGCGGCCGCTTCTGGCGCACCGCGAGCAGGGCAGCGCAAAGCCGGCGATAACGGGTCTTCATTCCGGGGAAGGCATGGATGACGGCTTCCGCCAGTTCTGCGGCGCGGTCGAGCCGGACAAGATCGTTGCGCAGCGGGTCGGCGGCCACGACCGGTTGAATCGGCATCAGCGCCATGGCGGCAGCGAGCCAGAGATAAAGATCGCGGTTGAGGCGGCGGTCGGGAAACAGATCGAGCACCGGCGGCAGCATCAGCGTGGCATGATCACGGCCGGGCTGGGCCAATTTTTCTTCGCCAAGGCCCATGCGTTGGCGAAGCCTCAGCCGGTGCGTGGAGGTGCGGGCGCGGGCCGGGGCGATCTGCACCGCATGTTCACCGCCAAAACCGCGGAAACAGATGGCCAGCACGGCCTGCATATCCTCCAGCTTCACGGCATGATCCGGAAAGCGCAGCCATGTGCCGGTTTCGCCGATCAGCCTGTGCCAGGCGCGGCCGACGGTTTCTTCCAGTTCCAGAAAGTCCAGCATGGTTTATCCTCATGGCATCGAGCCGGAATGCGCGGGCCTCGCCGCGCATTCCGAGATGGATATAAATGCGCCCTATCGGATGATCGCATCCGCGACTTCATGCAGCGCGGCCTTTACGTCAGGCTCGTCGGTCAGCGGCTCGATCATCGCCGCGCGCACGGCCTGGCGGGCGGGAAGGCCGGTATCGATGAGGCTGGCGCAATAAACGAGCAGGCGGGTGGAGACGCCCTCTTCCAGATCGTGGCCTTTCAAGCCGCGCAGCCGGTGGGCGAGATCGACGAGCGGCTCGACATCGCGCGCATCCAGCCCGCTTTCATGCGAAACGACGGCAATCTCCTGCTCCTTCGGCAGGAAATCGAATTCGATGGCGACGAAACGCTGGCGGGTGCTGGGCTTCAGGCTTTTCAGAAGGTTCTGGTAGCCGGGATTGTAGGACACGACGAGCATGAAGCCGGAGGGCGCTTCCAGAACCTCGCCGGTGCGCTCCAGCGGCAGGATGCGGCGGTCGTCGGTAAGCGGATGCAGCACTACGGCCACATCCTTGCGCGCCTCGACGATCTCGTCGAGGTAACATATGCCGCCCTGGCGCACCGAGCGTGTCAGCGGGCCGTCCATCCACACGGTTTCACCGCCTTTCAGCAGGTAACGGCCGGTCAGGTCGGCGGCGGCAAGGTCGTCGTGGCATGAAACTGTCGAAAGCGGCAGGCCGAGTTTCGCCGCCATATGGCTGACGAAACGGGTTTTGCCGCAGCCTGTCGGGCCTTTCAGCAGAAGCGGTAATTGCCGCACCCAGGCGCTTTCGAACAGCACGCATTCATTGCCGAGCGGCGTGTAGAAGGGGGCATCCGGCAGGGGCGGCGGTGTCGGGCGGAAGAGGGTATTCATGGTCATCTCCATGTTTGATGGTAAGGAACCGGCTCTCCGGGGGAAAAGGAGAGCCGGTCCGTTTTCTCATTCGGCGGGCTGCACGAGGCGGGCAACGTCACCCTGTTTTTCTTTGCCCGGGACCAGGATTGCCCAGATGAACATGGCCGCCGAAATGAGAACCGCGAAACCCGAGCCGAGGCGGATCCAGTAGAAGATCGCCAGATGGTCCTGCACATCCATGAAGCTTTCGCCCATGACGCGCTGTAGCTGGATCTGCACCACGCCGGCAAAGGTCAGCGCGAAGGTCATCACCGACATGGCCGTGCACATCACCCAGAAGCTCGTCATCGAAAGCCACTGATTGTAAGGCGCGCGCTTTCGCATTTCCGGCACGGCATAGGCCATCATGGCGAGGTTCAGCATCACATAGGCGCCGAAGAAGGCGAGGTGTCCGTGGGCTGCGGTGAGCTGCGTGCCGTGGCTATAGTAATTCACCGACGACAGCGTATGCAGGAAGCCCCAGACGCCGGCACCGAAGAAGGCCATGACCGAGCAGCCGATCGACCAGAGCAGTGCCGCGCGGTTCTCATGCTTGCGGCCGGCCTTCCAGGTCATGACGAAGGTGAAGATGACCATGGTGAAGAAGGGGGCCACTTCGAGCGTCGAGAAGAGTGAGCCGATCCACTGCCAGTAACCCGGCGCGCCGATCCAGTAATAGTGGTGTCCGGTGCCGAGAATGCCCGAGAAGAGGGCAAGGCCGACGATGACATAGAGCCATTTTTCCACCACTTCGCGGTCGATGCCGTTGAGCTTGATCATCAGGAAGGCGAGGATCGAGGCCATGATCAGTTCCCACACGCCTTCCACCCACAGATGGATGACGTACCACCAGTACATCTTGTCGAGCGCCAGGTTCATGGGGTTGTAGAAGGCGAAGAGGAAGAAGATAGCCAGACCCCAGAGACCGAAGAGCAGGATGTTGATAACAGTGGTCTTGCGGCCCTTCAGCGCCGTCATGGTGATGTTGAACAGGAACATCAGGACGACGAGGACGATGCCGACCTTGATGGCGAAGGGCTGCTCGAGGAATTCGCGGCCTTCGTGGATGCGGAACATATATCCGACCACCGCAACGGCTGCGGCCACCAGAAAGATCCAGAACTGCGCGATGGCGAGTTTCGGGCTGTAAAGCTCCGTTTCCGTCTCTTCCGGCAGCAGGTAGAAGGTCGAGCCCATGAAGCCCATCAGCAGCCACACCACAAGGGCGTTGGTGTGGATCATGCGCACGATATTGAAGGGCAGAAGCTCTGAAAGCGTGTTGGGCAGTACGTAGATCGTGGCGGCGACGACGCCGAACAGGATCTGCGCCACGAACAGCCCGATTGCGCCGTAAAAATACAGCATGGCGACTTTTTGTGTCTGGTATTTCATCTCGTCATCTCCTTGCCGTCCACCTCAACCCGCCTCGTTCGGCGGCCAGTTCTGCGTCTTGATCCGGCTCGTCCATTCGAGGAAGTCGACGAGATCATCGAGCTCCTGTTCGGTGAGATTGAACTGCGGCATCTGGCGTCGGCCCTCGATGCCGGTCGGCTGGGCGGCCATCCAGCCCTTGATGGAATCGCGCGCCGCTTGCTTGTCTTCCACGCCGCCATAGCGCTTCCAGACGTTGCCGAGTTCAGGCGCGAAATAGGCGCCTTCGCCGAGCAGCGTGTGACAGTTGATGCAGGAATTTTTCTCCCACACGTGTTTGCCGCGTGCGACGCTTTCCGTCAGCGTGCTTTCATCCGTCGAGGTGGTGCGCATGTAATAATGGCTATGGGCGGTCAGCCCGACGAATATGACAAAGAAGAAGATGGAGCCGCCGTAAAAGACGTTTCGCGCTCCTGTTTTGGTCAGGCGTTCTGCCATGCCAATGGTCCTTTCCATCCGGAAGACCGCTTATGCGGACTGGCTTGATCGAACCCTCATGCCGGGATTTGCCAGCTGGCTGGCGGAATGCGGTGGGGCCTGAACCCTTTCTAGCCGTTGGCCGCGGGCGTTCTTTGCCTTTTGGCAAACAATGGGAGAGGTGGTGCCGCCGGGCTTTTCAGAGTGACAAAATGCCCTGGAGAAACGCCCGCAAAAGCGCGGCGGCGGCGAAGATGGCGGGCCATGCCAGAAGGGCGGCGCGCAGCGGGCCGCGCTCTTTCCGAAAGCCCAGAAAGTCGTCGATGACGCGTCTGGATTTCAAGAGCGCGAAAAGCAGCATCAGGCAGGCGGCTGCGACCGGCGGCAGAAACGCCGCCTTCCACGATATGACGACGGCCGTGCCGGCGAGAACGAGAATGGCGAGTGCTGCGAAGCTTCTTGCAAGCTGGCGGGAGGTGCGATGGATCATGATGTCAAACCAGATAAACGACGGGAAAGATGACGATCCAGACCAGATCGATGACATGCCACAGCGTCGTCACCAGCGTGATGTTCTCGTTTTTCGGCCAGCAGGCCACGATGAACAGCAGGATTGCGACGAAGATGACATGCAGCAGATGGAAGCCGGTGAGCAGGAAATAAAGCTCAAAGAATGCGCCATAGGCGGGATCGGAGGCGAAGGCGATTTCGGTGGAATATTCATAGAGCTTCACACCAACGAAAGCGAAGCCCAGCAGGCCGGCAAGGACAAGCGCCCGCCTTTTGCCCGGCAGCGCGGTGTAGCGGCTGGCCGCAACGGCCGCCTGCCAGCCGCTTGCCAGCAATATCAGCGTATTGAGACCGGCAAGCTGCGGCTGCAGATGCTGGCGTGCGGCGGCAAATCCCTCGGGATTGAGAGCGAAGGCGATGATGAACGCCCCGATCAGCGCGCCGAAGGCGGCAAGTTCGCTCCAGACCAGAATCCACAGGAGCAGATTTCCGCTTTCCTCTTCCGTATTGATCGCCATGGCCTTGTCCGTAATTGTAAAACAGCAAGCCACGCTTAGGCGTCCTCAAACCCCGCTTCTTTGCGGTCGGTCAAAGAAGGGAGCGCGCAAAGCCCTATTGTCCTGACAAAGCGCAACTCTGGAAAATGGAGCTTCCCATGAACGACGCACAGGTCGGGCTGATTGTCGCAACCCCTGTTATCATTGGCTTTGCGGTACTGTTGTACCGTATGGGAGTATTACAGCGCATGGGCGCGGTTTCCGCCGTTCTTGCCTCCGTGGCGATTGCGTCGGTGCTGTTCCTGAACCAATGAGAAGGCAGTCGGATGCTTGAACTTGTCGCCGCTCTTTCGCTTTTCGTGGCGCTGCATTCCATTCCCGCCGTGCCGGCCGTGCGCGGCCGGCTGATTGCGGCCATCGGCGGGCCCGCTTATTTCGGCGCTTATTCGGTCGTCTCGCTTCTGACGCTGGCCTGGGTTTTTTACGCCGCGCTGTCCGTCGATTACATTCCGCTCTGGGATGTCGCGCCCTGGCAGGCGCACGTCACGTTTCTCGCTGCTCCGACTGGTCTGTTTTTCGTGCTGGCAGGCCTCTTCAGCGTCAATCCGCTCTCCATTTCCGTGCGGCAGGGGCAGGAGCCGGGGGCAATCGTGCGCATCACGCGGCACCCGGTGCTTGTCGGTTTTCTGTTCTGGTCGCTTGGCCATGTCGTGCCGAATGGCGACCTGCGCTCGGTCATCCTGTTCGGCGGTTTTGCGTTGTTTTCGTTCGGTGGAATGGCCATGACCGAAAAACGCGCCCGGAAAAGACTGGGCGATGCGTGGGGCGCGACGGCTGCCGGCAGCGCAACGGTTCCCTTCGCAGCAATCCTCTCCGGCAAAACGCGCCTCGCCGTGGACGGGCCGATGCTGCTTGCTGCGGCGCTGACGGCGTTGACGATCTGGTGGCTGCTGGCAGGTGGCCATGCTGCGCTCTTCGGCGCGGACCCTATGGCCTATCTCTGATCGCTCAGGGCGCTTTCACAACATGTGGCTGCCATATAGTAGCCTGCGGCGCGGAAGCGATACCGAGCTGATCAATGGCGCGAGCGGCCATCTGGTCGACAATATCGGCGATGCTTTGCGGTCTGTTGTAAAAGGCCGGAACCGGCGGCATGACGGTGGCGCCCGCTTCCGTCACAGCGCACATGTTGCGCAGATGGATGAGATGCAGCGGCGTCTCGCGTGTCATCAGGATCAGCTTCCGGCGCTCCTTCAGATGCACATCGGCGGCGCGGGTGAGAAGATTGTCCGAAAACCCGGTTGCAATGGCCGCAAGTGTGCGCATGGAGCAGGGTGCAACGATCATGCCGGCTGTCGGGAAAGAGCCGCTGGCAATTGCCGCGCCGATGTCATCGACGGCGTGATTGACACTGGCGAGCGACAACATCCGCCCCATGGCTTGCGCACCTTCCTCATGCAGCACGGTGCGTCTGGCCGATTGCGACAGGACAAGATGGATTTCGACGCTTTTCATCCCGGCGAGGCGTTCAACGATGCGCAGGGCTATGCCGGCACCCGATGCGCCACTGACGCCCACCACCACACGACACGGGGTCATGGCCGTTCTCCAAGGCCGAGATCACGCCACATCACATCGACTTTCGCGATCACGTCAGGTGTCATTGATAGCACGCGGCCCCATTCACGCTCCGTCTCCGGCGGCAGCTTGCGGGTGGCATCCAGCCCCATCTTGCCGCCGAGCCCGGCTTTCGGCGAGGCGAAGTCGAGATAATCAATCGGCGTGTCGTCGATGATCGTTGTATCGCGCGAGGCGTCGAAACGGGTGGAGAGCGCCCAGACCACATCCGCCCAGTTGCGCACATCAATATCGGGATCGACCAGAATGATGAGTTTTACATAGCTGAACTGCGGCAGCATCGACCAAAGGCCCATCATCACCCGTTTTGCCTGCCCCGGATATCGTTTGTCGATCGAAGCGACCATCACGCGATAGGAACAGGCCTCCGGCGGCATCCACAGATCAACGATTTCCGCAAATTGTCTTTTGACGAGCGGCAGGAAAATCTCGAGCATGGCTTCGCCGAGAACCGAGGGTTCATCCGGCGGCCGGCCGGTATAGGTGGAAAGATAGATCGGATTGCGGCGCATGGTGATTGCCGATAGCGTCATGACCGGAAAGGCTTCGACGGAATTATAATAGCCGGTATGGTCGCCGTAAGGGCCTTCCAGCGCCGTTTCCTTTACTGAGACGGTGCCTTCCAGCACGATCTCGGCATTGGCGGGCACCGGCATCGGCACGGTCAAGGCTCTGGCGATGCGGCTTTTCATGCCGCGCAGCAGGCCGGAAAAGCCAAGCTCGCTGATATGTTCGGGAAGCGGCATGACGGCGGCGAGAATGGTGGCGGGATCAGTGCCGATGGCGATGGTGATGGGCATATCCAGCCCGCGCGCCTGCCACAGCCGGTGGTGATGTGCCCCGCCACGATGAGCCAGCCAGCGCATGATCACCCTGTCCGGCCCAAGCGTCTGCATGCGGTAGATGCCGACATTGATATCGTCGGGATCATCAGGCGAACGGGTGATGACCAGCGGCCAGGTGATGAGCGGGGCCGGTTCGCCCGGCCAGCACCATTGCACCGGCAGGTGGGCAAGGTCGACTGCATCTCCCGTCAGCACCCTTTCCTGCACCGGCGCGCGGGAGACGTTGCGTGGCCGCATGGAAAGTGCTGCCCGGAGCAAAGGCAGCTTGCTCCAGGCCTCTGCCATGGTTTTCGGCGGCCGCGGCTCGCGCAATTCTGCCAGCTTCGCGCCAAGCGTGGGCAGGCCGCCCGTTTCCAGCCCGAGCCCCCATTCGATGCGTTGACGCGTGCCGAACAGATTGGCAAGCAGCGGCATCTCCCGCACCTTGCCCTCGTGGTCGACGGGTTGCTCGAACAGCAGCGCCGGCCCGCCCTCGGCGAGCACGCGGTGGTGGATTTCGGTGATCTCGTGCACCAGCGAGACCGGCTGGCGGATTCGCCGCAGCTGCCCACGCTCTTCCAGCAGCCGGACGAAACCGCGCAGATCGGCAGCGCGGGCGGGTTTCTCTTCTGTCTTTGTGTCTGTCGGTTCGTCTCTCATGCCGCTTGTTTGCCGGTGGCAGTGGGGCATGTCCTTGCGCTGCCGCAAATGCGGGTTCAGTGCGAACGAAGATTGTCGGCGAGAACGAGGGCGTGGTTGTGTTCGGTATCGTGGGCGGCATAAAGCAGTGTGACCCGGCCTTTCGTCATCAGCTCCTTCATCTGGGCCACGGCATCGGGGTTGGCCGCCAGTTCCTCATGATAGTGCCGGGTGAATTCGGCAAAGCGCGATGGCATATGGGAGAAGTTCTTTCGCAATTCGTTGCTGGGCGCGATCGCCTTCAGCCATAGCGACAGTTTTGCATCTTCCTTACGCATGCCGCGCGGCCAGAGCCGGTCCACCAGAACGCGCGTGCCGTCATCGTCGCTGGCGGGTTCGTAAACCCGTTTGACCCTTATATCGGACATGGGCGACCTCCTTCGCTTGGCAAGTCCGTGATCTATAGCGCTTTTCACGGTTTCACGCCGGAAAATTACCCTGTCTTTGCGTTCGCTCAAACCGCCATCCGTGCGCCACGGTTAGGTTGCCGCCCGCAACAGAGCCGACAGGACCCTTCATGAGACCTTTTCCCGCCGCCATCGCCACCCCCTTGAATTTTCTGCCGATTGCCGTGGTGCAGCGAGCGACGGCGGCGATGCTGGCGCAGATCATGAAGCGGCATCCGAATATGTTCGTCCGGCTCGGCGAACATCGCAACAAGCGCTACGCTTTTCTGCCTGTCGATCTCCCCTTCGCCTTCATGGTCGAACCCGCAAGTCCTGCCATCACCGTCAGCCGAAAGGGCCGCCTGCCCAAGACGGACGCGGCGGTCGAGGGACCGCTTTTCATGCTGCTTGCGCTGATGGAGGGGCGGCAGGATGCCGATGCGCTGTTCTTTTCGCGTGATCTGAGCGTCACCGGCGACATGGAGGCGATGCTGGCGCTGCGCAATGCGCTTGATGACAGCGGTATCGATCTGCCGCGTGACCTCGGTGCATTTGCCGGGCCTTTCGCGCCCGTGGTAACGCGTGTCGCGAACCGTCTGCGCGGCCACGTTCTGTCCGAAACGCGGGGAGAGCAGGCATGGAACTGATCTGTCCTGCGGGAACGCCCGCCGCCTTTCGTGAGGCCGTGGATGCCGGGGCGGACGCCGTCTATTGCGGCTTTCGTGATGAAACCAACGCCCGCAATTTTCCCGGCCTCAATTTTTCCCGCGAAGAGCTGGCCGACGCCATCACTTACGCGAAGAAACGCGGTGTCCAGACCTTTGTGGCGCTCAACACCTTCATGCGCGCCGGTAATGAGGATATCTGGTATCGCGGCGCGGCCGATGCCGTGAAGGCGGGGGCTGACGCGCTTATCCTCGCCGATTTCGGCCTGATGGCGCATGTGGCGGAAAACCATCCGCAGCAGCGCATCCACGTCTCGGTACAGGCCTCCGCCTCCAATGCCGATGCGGTCAATTTTCTCGTCGATGCCTTCGGCGCGAAACGGGTGGTGCTGCCGCGCACCCTGACGATTTCCGACATCGCCCGGCTGGCGCGGCAAATCCGCTGCGAAATCGAAATCTTCGTGTTCGGCGGTCTCTGCGTCATGGCAGAAGGGCGGTGCTCGCTGTCCTCCTATGCCACAGGCAAATCACCCAACATGAACGGCGTCTGCTCGCCGGCAAGCCATGTGCATTACCGGCAGGATGGGCAGGAGCTGGTGTCGGAACTCGGTGATTACACCATCAACCGCTTTCCGGCGGGGGAGGCGGCGGGTTACCCGACGCTGTGCAAGGGCCGTTTCGAGATTGCCGATGACAAGTCCTATGCCTTCGAGGATCCGGTATCGCTTGACGTGATGGACCAGATCGATGCGCTGCGCGAGGCGGGGGTCAGCGCGCTGAAGATCGAGGGTCGCCAGCGCGGCAAGGCCTATGTGGCGGAAGTGGTTTCCACCCTGCACCGGGCGCTTTCCGCCGGTGCCGAAGAGCGCGGCAGGCTGCTCTCACGCCTGCGGCTCTTAAGTGAAGGCCAGCGCACCACCGTTGGCGCTTATGAGAAACGCTGGAGATGAAGGCGATGGTAAAACCCGCAAAGGCCACTCTGGCGCTCGGCCCGGTCCTTTATCTCTGGCAGGGCGAGAAATGGCGAGATTTCTATTTCCGCATCGCCGATGAGGCGCCCGTCAGCCATGTCTATCTCGGCGAGACCGTCTGTTCCAAACGGTTTCATTTCACCGAGCCGCATCTGGCAGAGGTGATCGAGCGGCTGGAGAACGCCGGAAAACAGGTGGTCCTCTCGACGCTTTCACTGGTGACGCTGGAACGGGAAAGCCGCCAGCTGCGCGGCCTGATCGCCGATAGTCCCTATCCCGTCGAGGCGAATGACCTTTCCGCCCTTGGCATGCTGCATGGCGCGCCGCACGTCGTCGGGCCGATGGTGAATGTCTATAATGCCGCGACCGCGCGGCTGCTCTCCTCGCGCGGGGCAAGCGCCATCTGCCTGCCGCCGGAACTGCCGATGATCTCGGTGGAGCGCATCGTGGCGGAGACGCCTGATGTGGACTTCGAAATCTTCGCCTTCGGCCGCCTGCCGCTCGCCATTTCGGCGCGCTGCGCCCATGCCCGCGCCAGGGGCAATATCAAGGATAATTGCCAGTTCGTCTGCGGCGACGATCCGGATGGATTGCCGGTCCGCACGCTTGACCGGCAATCATTTCTGGCGCTGAACGGAGTGCAGACAGTGTCGCACACCTGCCAGTCGCTGCTTGGCGAATTGCAGGATCTGGCCGCTGCCGGCATCGCCCGCTTCCGCCTCTCGCCGCAGGATTGCGACATGGTGGCGGTGGCGCAGATCCATGACGACGTTCTGACCGGCAGGCGGGGTGCGGAAGATGGTCTTGCCCGTCTCAGCCAAATCTATCCGGACGTGCCTTTTTCCAATGGTTTTCACCACGGGCAGGAAGGGGCGGCCTGGATCGCCCGCGCCCGCAACACGGCGCATGGGGTGAATGCATGACGACGAACGGAAAAAACGCGCAACCACAGTCTGCGGCAGCGCCGGGCGGGGCGGATATCGCGGCGGCGATCCATCTCGTGCGTAACGTGGTTTTGCAAAGCGCGCTCGATTGCGACTGCCGTGACAAGGTGCACGAGGCGCTGCGCGAGCTTGAGGATTTCGAGCGCCAGCGCAATGTCGTCAAGCTCCTTGCCGCCGCCCGCGAGGAGCGGCGCAAGATCGGGCTTCTAGCCGATATGCTGTCGGATTTTGCCGAGGACGATACGGTCGATGAAGGCGTCGTCGAAACGGCGAGCCTGATGTTTCTCGATATCGCCGCCGCCGCGCAGGAGGGTTCGCGCATTCTGCGAGAGGCCCGGTCTCTTAAAACATGCAAATAGCCCCTTGCTTCCGGTGCTGTTTGATCCTGCGCAAAGAGCACCCGCTTGCAAAATGTCATTTCCGGGTTGGTGACGCTCCGGGCCGCAAGGCTGGTTGTGCGGCATCGGGGCGCTTCCGGCGCGAACAAGGATCAGGACCATGGCCCATCATCTCACCCGTCGTCAGGCTCTTTCGGCCCTTTCCGGTTTCACGGTGGCGACGCTTGCCGCACCGCATATTCTGAAAGCCGAGACACCGCTCACCTTTTACGGGCCTCCCGCCGCGCCGTCCGCCGTGCTGGCCCATGCCGTAAAAGGCGGGTTCCTGAAGGACGTTGCGCCTGAAGCCGTCTTCAAGGCCTGGAAAACGCCGGATGAAATGCGCGCGGCCGTTGCCTCCGGCTCCATGGGGGCGGTGGTGATGCCGAGTTATGGCGCCGCCAATCTCCATAATCGCGGCCTCGGCCTCGGGCTGCTCAACGTGCTGACCACGGGTCTGCTCTATATCGTTTCGAAAGACGAGACGCTGAACTCCCTGAAAAGCCTTTCCGGCAAGACGCTCGCTTTGCCGTTCAAGAATGATATGCCCGATTTCGTGCTGCATCGCCTTGTTGCCGAAAACGGCTTGAAGTCCGGCGACATCAAGCTGGAATATGCCGCCTCGCCGCCGGAAGCTGTGCAATTGCTGCTGACGGGCAGGGTGGATGCGGCGCTGCTCAGCGAACCGGCCGCAACCGCTGTGCTGATCAAGGCGAAGTCGTTTTTCATGACCGTCCACCGCACCATCGATATCCAGCAGGAATGGGCGAAGGTGGCCGGCAAGGCCGAAATCCCGCAGGCCGGTCTCGCCTTGACGTCGCAGGTTCAGCAAAAGCTCGGCAAGTCCGGCATAGAGGCTCTACAGGCCGCCATGGAGGCGGCGCTCGCCAGCGCCATCGCCGACCCGAAGACGGCGGCCGATGCCGTCGCCGAAGCCCTGGGCTTTCCGCCTGACATCATCGCTGCCTCCTTCCCGACTAGCCATCTATGTGCGCTGAAGGCGAGTGCTGCGCGTACCGATCTTGAGGCGTTTTACGATGAACTCGCCAAGGCCGGCCCCGCGATCATCGGCGGTCGGCGGCCGGATGACGGTTTTTATCTGGTGTAGCAGGCATGAACCGCATTCTCGAAAGTCTTGGCTGGATGGGCCGCTATCTCTGGGCGGGCTGGGCGGGGCTTTCGGGTATTTTCTGCTTTCTCGCCGCCTGGCAGGCCGGGCATGAAATTTATGGCTCCTTCATCCTGCCTTCGCCGGGTGAGACCTTCGCGGCTATCGGAGTGCTTGCGGCGAGGCCGGATTTCTTCGCGATCCTGTCGCAGAGCGCGGTCAGGGCCCTGACCGGTTTCACCATTGCGGCGGGCATCGGCACCGTCGCCGGCGTGATGGCGGGTTACTCCTTCGCGGCCATGCGGCTGATGAAGCCTGTTGTCACCGTCCTGCTCGGCGTTCCGCCCATAGGCTGGATCGTGCTGGCGCTGATCTGGTTCGGTTCCTCCGGCGGCACTGCCGTCATGACCGTTGTCATCGCATCGGCTCCCGTTTCCTTTGCCGGTGCATTGGAAGGTGTCGCCAAGCGGGATCGTCAGCTGGAGGTGATGGCGCAGGCCTTCGGTGCTCCATGGTTTTACCGGTTGCGCACCGTCACCATGCCGCATGTGCTTTCCTATCTCTTTCCCGCCTGGACCACGACGGCCGGCAGTGCGTGGAAAGTCACTGTCATGGCCGAGCTTCTGTCGAATTCCGGCGGCATTGGCGGCGAACTGGCCACCGCACGCGCGCTGTTCGATATCGCGCAGGTCAGCGCCTGGCTCACCATCACCGTCGCGCTGGCGCTGCTCACCGATTACGGCCTGCTGCATCTGCTGCGCGAAGCGCTGGAACGCTGGCGCGCCGCCGGGCTGCCATGGGGTGTCAAACGATGAGCGATCATTCCAACCTGCGTTTTGAACATGTCGGCCACGCCTTTTTAGGTCGCAGCCTGTTCGAGAATTTCGACCTGAGCATAGCGCTGGGGGAAACCGTGGCGCTGCTTGGCCCTTCCGGCAGCGGCAAGACGACGATCCTGCAGATCGCGGCTGGCATCATCGATCCCGTTCGCGGCCGCGTGCATCGTCGATATCGCCGGCAGGGTCTGGTCTTTCAGGAACCGCGGCTGCTGCCATGGATGACGCTGATCGACAATATAGCCTACGGCCTTGCGGCCACCGGCATGCCGAAACGGGAACGCCGTGAAAGGGCTGGGTGTTTTGCGCTCGAAGTTGGGCTGGAAGAAGCGGATTTCGGCAAATATCCGGTCGAGCTTTCCGGCGGCATGCGCCAGCGCGCCGGTGTGGCGCGGGCGCTGGCGGTGGAGCCGGACATGCTGTTTCTGGACGAACCTTTCAGCGCCGTCGATGTCGGCCTGCGACGCCATTTGCAGGAGCTTCTGGTGGGTACCGCCCGCAGGCGCGGTTTCTCCACCCTTCTTGTCACCCATGATCTTCATGAAGCGCTGATGGTGGCCGACAGGCTGATCGTGCTTTCAGGCATGGACGGCCGCGTGGTTGCCGCTCACAAGCCTTCCGGCTCGCCGGGCGGGCGCATGGCGCGGGCGGTGTTCGATGAAGCGGAACGCCTGGCCGAGAGCCCGGCCTTTGCCGAACTGTTTTCGGCGAGGGAGCGGGTCAGATGAGGCCGCCGCCGATCCTTTCCGAAGCCCTGCGGCTGTTTTTTCCTCTGGCCGCCATGCATGGCGCGGTCTGGCCGTTTTTGTGGGTGGTTATCGGCGGTTATGGCCTGCCTTTCGCCGATGCCGTGCCTGCCTCGCAATGGCACGCCCATGAGATGATTTTTGGCACCTATGGCATGGCGCTTGCGAGTTTCCTCGGGTCGGCGGCGCCGGAATGGACGGATACGAAACCGGCGCAGGGGAGAGCGCTGGTCCATCTTGCCTGCCTCTGGCTGCCGGGCCGCATCATCGGTGTCTTGGGGGCTGATGCGTGGAGCCTGCTGGCCGGCTTTTTTGATATGGCTTTTCTGCTGGCGCTCTCTGCCCTCATCGGCAGGGCAATGCTGGCGCGGCGCACGGTGAAGCACCTGACATTTCTCATCTGGCTTCTTCTTTTCGCGGCGACGGAAGCGGGTGTGCGTTATGGCTGGTGGGCCGGCGATCTCGCATTCGCATCCCGCTGCCTGGAAGTGGCGCTGTGCATCTTCATCGTGCTGTTTTCGCTCTCGGCAGCCCGCATCAATGTGGTCGTCATCAATCTGGCGCTCGATCCAAGCGGAGAGACCACGCCTTACCGGCCGCATCCCGGCCGCCAGCACATGGCGGGCGCCATGGTGACGATTTATATGGCGGCGAGGCTCGCCTTTCCGCAAAGCGATGTCTGCGCCTGGCTAGCGCTTGCGGCCGGTGCGGCGTTTTTCGACCGGCTGGCCGAATGGTTCATCGGGCGTGCGGTCTTCAGGACCGAGGTGCTGCTGCTCGGCCTTGGCAACGCCTTTGCCGGCGCGGGATTTCTGGCGCTCGGGGCGACACGGCTCGGTTTTTCCGTCACGCCCGCCGCAGGGCTGCATCTCCTGTCTGTCGGGGCGCTTGGATGCGCTGTCATGGCGGTTTTCATCATCGCCGGGCTTCGGCACACGGGCCGCAATCTGGCGTCTCTGCCTTGGCAGGCCCATGCGGCGGCGGCCCTGATGGTGGCGGCCGGGCTGATCCGCATCCTGTCTGAGTTCGATTTCGCCGCGATCCTGTCACCCTATCATCATGGTCTCAGTGCAATGCTCTGGGCGGCGAGTTTCGGCATCTGGCTGCAGGGTTTTCTGCCCTTCATGCGCGCGCCGGGAATGGACGATACGGGAGCCTGCGGATGAGAGCGAGATTCCCGCAGCAGGCGCATTCAACCGTTTTTACGTCGACTGTTTATTTTTTCAGCAAAAGCACAATGCGAAATCAGTGACTTAGGTGAGCCGTCTTGATGAATGTTAGTTTTGATAAATAATCAATAAAATCAAGTGGTTGAATATTTCCGTCTTTTAGCCGATGATGACTCGAAACGAATAGGAAACGCGAATATGCCTAAAATAGTCGCGCCTCAACACACAGATGAAAAGCCTGGCCGGACGAGGGAACTTGTGACCTTCGCCGTTCTGGCCTTTGGAATTTGGCCCGTTCTGGCGGTCGGATTTGTCGGGGCTTATGGCTTTATCGTCTGGATGTTCCAGATCATTTACGGCCCTCCGGGGCCGCCCGGTCATTGAGGGCGCCATGATGATGGAAGCCTCCCTCAGCCGGCGCGATTTGCTGCGCGGCGGGCAAAAACATAGACCACGCATCTGTCCCCCCGGGGTCGCGTTGAGCGACCTCACCGCTTGTAGCGGTTGCGCAAAATGTGTCGAAGCCTGTCCCACCGGCATCATTGCCATGGTGGGCGGTTTGCCTTCGGTGGATTTTTCCGTCGGGGAATGCACCTTTTGCGGCAAATGCGCCGAAGCCTGTCCGGAACCGGTGTTTGCCGTCCCTGCTGCCCAACGCTTCGATCATGTCATGGCGATCGGTAAAGGCTGTCTCGCCTTCGGCAATATTGATTGCCAGGCCTGCCGCGATGCCTGCCCGACCGAGGCCATCCGGTTTCGCCCGCGCCGCGGCGGTCCCTTCGTGCCTGAACTTATCGAACAAGCCTGCACCGGCTGCGGGGCCTGCGTGTCCGTCTGCCCGGCCGGTGTGATCGAGATCAAGGAAACAGCCACGGAGATGCAATATGCCTGAAAATACAGGGCGGTATCATGTTTCAAGCGCCGTGGTGGCGGTGATGCCGCAGATGCGCGACGCCGTGCTCGCAACGCTTTTAACGCTCGATAATGTCGAGGTTCATGGCGAGGGCAACGGCAAGATCGTCATCGTCATCGATGGCACGAGCACCGGCATGCTGGGCGATACGCTCACTTATATTTCGACACTCGACGGTGTGATTGCCGCCAACATGGTTTTCGAACACGTCGATACAGAGGAGACAGGCGGCGATGAGCAGCGAACTGACGCGGCGTGATCTATTGAAGGCGCATGCCGCCGGCATTGCGGCGGCAACGGCGGGCATTGCGCTTCCGGCGGCCGCACAGCCGGTGCCGGGCGGCGTTTCCGCCTTGCAGATCAAATGGTCGAAGGCGCCCTGTCGTTTCTGCGGCACGGGCTGCGGCGTCATGGTCGGCGTCAAGGAAGGCAAGGTCGTCGCCACCCATGGCGACATGCAGGCGGAGGTCAATCGTGGCCTCAACTGCATCAAGGGCTATTTCCTGTCCAAGATCATGTATGGCAAGGACCGCCTGCAGACCCCGTTGCTGCGCAAGAAGAACGGCGTCTACGCCAAGGATGGCGAGTTCGAGCCGGTAAGCTGGGACGAGGCCTTCGACGTGATGGCCGCGCAGTGCAAGCGGGTGCTGAAGGAAAAGGGACCGACGGCGGTGGGCATGTTCGGTTCCGGCCAGTGGACGATCTTCGAGGGTTATGCCGCGACCAAGCTGATGCGCGCCGGCTTCCGCTCCAACAATCTCGATCCCAATGCCCGTCACTGCATGGCGTCTGCTGCCTATGCCTTCATGCGCACCTTCGGCATGGATGAGCCGATGGGCTGTTACGACGATTTCGAACATGCCGATGCCTTTGTGCTCTGGGGTTCGAACATGGCGGAAATGCACCCCATTTTGTGGACGCGTATCGCCGACCGGCGCCTGGGGTTCGACCATGTGAAGGTGGCGGTGCTTTCGACCTTCACCCATCGCAGCATGGACCTTGCCGATATCCCGATGGTCTTCAAGCCGGGTACGGATCTCGTCATCCTCAATTATATCGCCAACCACATTATCAAGACCGGACGCGTCAACGAGGATTTCGTGAAGAACCACACGAAATTCGTGCGCGGCGTCACCGATATCGGTTACGGCCTGCGGCCGGACAACCCGGTGGAGGTGAATGCCGCCAATTCCGCTGATCCGACCAAGACGGAAGCGATCGATTTCGAGACCTTCAAGGAGTTCGTCTCCGAATACACGCTGGAAAAAACCGCCGCCATGACCGGCGTGGAAGCCGGTTTTCTGGAAGAACTGGCCGAGCTTTATGCCGACCCGAAACGCAAGGTCATGTCGCTCTGGACCATGGGGTTCAACCAGCATGTTCGCGGCGTCTGGGCCAACCAGATGGTCTATAACATTCATCTGCTGACGGGAAAGATTTCCGAGCCGGGCAACAGCCCGTTCTCGCTCACCGGCCAGCCCTCGGCCTGCGGCACGGCGCGTGAGGTCGGAACCTTCGCCCATCGCCTGCCGGCCGACATGACGGTGACCAACCCCGAACACCGCAAACATGCGGAAGAAATCTGGCGCATCCCGCACGGCATTATCCCGGAAAAGCCGGGTTATCACGCCGTGCAGCAGGACCGCATGCTGCACGACGGCAAGCTGAATTTTTACTGGGTGCAGGTCAATAACAACGTACAGGCAGGTCCCAACACCAAGAACGAGACCTATCAGGGCTATCGAAATCCCGAAAACTTCATCGTGGTCTCGGATGCCTATCCGACCATCACGGCCATGAGCGCCGACCTCATTCTGCCCGCCGCCATGTGGGTGGAAAAGGAAGGGGCCTATGGCAATGCCGAGCGGCGCACCCATGTCTGGCACCAGCTGGTCGAGGCCTCGGGTGAGGCGCGTTCCGATCTCTGGCAGCTGGTGGAATTTTCCAAGCGCTTCACCACCGATGAAGTGTGGCCGGCGGAGATACTCGACGCCAATCCCGCCTATCGCGGCAAGACGCTTTATGAGGTTCTCTTCAAGGACAGCGATGTCGGCAAGTTCCCGCTGAGCGAGATCAACGCGGATTACCAGAACCAGGAATCCAAGGATTTCGGTTTCTATCTGCAGAAGGGCCTCTTCGAGGAATATGCCGCCTTCGGGCGCGGCCACGGCCATGATCTTGCGCCTTACGATGCCTATCACGAGGTGCGCGGCATGCGCTGGCCTGTGGTGGACGGCAAGGAAACGCTGTGGCGTTACCGCGAGGGTTACGACCCCTATGTCAAACCCGGCGAGGGCGTGAAATTCTACGGCAACAAGGACGGCAAGGCGGTCATCATCGCCGTGCCCTATGAGCCGCCGGCCGAATCCCCCGACGACGAATTCGATACCTGGCTGGTGACGGGCCGCGTGCTGGAGCACTGGCATTCCGGTTCCATGACCATGCGCGTGCCGGAACTCTACAAGGCTTTCCCCGGCGCCCGCTGTTTCATGAATGCCGATGATGCGCGCAAGCGCGGGCTCAATCAGGGAGCGGAAATCCGCATCGTCTCGCGCCGCGGCGAAATCCGCTCCCGCGTGGAAACGCGCGGACGCAACCGCATGCCGCCCGGTGTCATCTTCGTTCCCTGGTTCGATGCCAGCCAGCTCATCAACAAGGTGACGCTCGACGCAACCGATCCCATCTCCAAGCAGACGGATTTCAAGAAATGCGCAGTCAAGATAGAGCCAGTCGCATGATCAGGAAACACGGATGGATGGTCGCCACGCTTCTGGTGGTCGCGGTGGCGACGGGTGCCGCTGCGCAGATGGTGCCGGAATTGTCCGGCCCGCGCGGTGACGCCATGCGCACCGAGCCCGCCAAACCTCTGCCGAAATGGGTGATCGACGACTTCAGGCGCATGCGCGCCTATCCGGAACAGCCGCCGGTCATTCCCCATTCCATCGACGGCTACCAGCTTTCGGTCAATGCCAACCGTTGCCTGTCCTGTCATAAGCGCGAATTCACGCAGGATTCCGGCGCGCCGATGATCAGCGTGACGCATTACATGACGCGCGAAGGCCAGATGCTGGCGGATGTTTCGCCGCGCCGTTATTTCTGCACAGCCTGCCATGTGCCGCAGGCTGATACGCGACCGCTCGTGCCCAACACGTTTCAGGACATGAGCGAAATGGGCGTCAAACCGGCGGGTAGCGAATGATGATCGCCCGAGTGAAAAAACTTCTCGCCTGGCTCTGGGCTATTCTGACGACGCCGGCCGGTACGCTCAGCCTTGCCTTCCTGACGCTTGGCGGCTTCGTCGGCGGGGTGATGTTCTGGGGCGCCTTCAACACCGCGCTTGAGATGACCAACAAGGAAGCCTTCTGCATTTCCTGTCATGAGATGCGCGCGAATGTTTATGAGGAACTGACGCGGACGGTGCATTTCTCCAACCGTTCCGGCGTGCGCGCCTCCTGTCCGGATTGCCATGTGCCGCATGAATGGACGGACAAGATCGCCCGCAAGATGCAGGCCTCCAAGGAGGTCTGGGGCAAGATTTTCGGCACCATCGATACGCGCAAGAAGTTCCTCGACAAGCGGCTGGAGCTTGCCCAGCACGAATGGTCGCGCCTGAAGGCCAATGACAGCCTGGAATGCCGCAACTGCCATTCTTCCGCCGCCATGGATTTTACCAAACAGACGCAGCGCGCCGCCGATATCCATTCCAGATATCTGCTGACGGGCAAGGCCACCTGCATCGATTGCCACAAGGGCATCGCCCATGAATTGCCGAATATGGAAGGCATCGACCCCGGCTGGAAAATGCCGCCGGCACTAGACGACCAACCGGGCCCGACGGCCTCTGCTGTGGACGACCTGAGGCGCGCGATGACGGATGTGCATCGGAACGTTTTCTGATCTGTCTGGCAAAACAAAACGCCGTGCAGCCTTCCGGATGCACGGCGTTTCCATTTATTAAACCGGACCGGGGGTTAGCCGCGGCCGGGTTTGCTTCAGCCATGCGTCAGCCGATCTTCACATTGTCGTCGCGCTTGATGGCGATGAGGGCCGAGCGTGGCAGCTTGCCTTCCCCATCCGGGAAGGGGGCGTCGGGGTGCTGGATGCCGACGAAGTGGGTGCGCTTGTCGCCGGACCAGGTCTGGCCGGTGACTTCGGAACCCTTCGGGGCAGTCAGGAAGCGCTCGATGCGGCCGGTGGCCGGGTCGCCCGCCAGCATCTGGTTGTTGCCCTGGCCGGCGAAGTTGCCTTCATTGCTATCCTCGCCGTCGGTCTGGATCCAGAGCAGACCAGTGCTATCGAACATCATGCCGTCAGGCGAGTTGAACATGTTGCCTTCGTTGATGTTCGAAGAACCCGCATAGGCGTCCTTGTGGACGGTGGGGTTGCCGGCCATGCAGAACAGGTCCCACTTGAACTTGCCGTCCGCATGGTCGTCATTTTCCGGATACCAGCGCACGATCTGGCCGTATTCGTTCTTCTCGCGCGGGTTGGCGGCATTGGTCGCCATGGCATCGCCGCCGGCATTGGCGCGCAGCTTGCCGTCCTTCATTTCGCCGCGGCGGCTGTTGTTGGTCAGCGCGCAATAGGCTTCGATGGCGACCGGGTTGATGGCGACCCATTCCGGGCGGTCCATCGTCGTTGCACCGACCTTGGAAGCGGCCTGTCGGGTGAAGACGCAGATTTCGTCGATCTTCATGCCCGTGGTTTCAGGGGTCAGGGCCAGCCACTCGCCGGCGCCGTCATCGGAGAACTTGGCGACGTAAAGCGTGCCTTCGTCAAGCAGCTTGGAGGTGTCGCCGCCCGGCACGTAGATGCCGTTGGAGACGAATTTATAGAGGAATTCGCCACGCTCGTCGTCACCCATGTAAACAACGACACGGCCGTCACGGGCAATCACCACGGCGGCGTTTTCATGCTTGATGCGGCCAAGCGCGGTGCGCTTGATCGGGGTGGACTTGGCGTCCGAAGGATCGATCTCGACCACATAACCGGCGCGGCGCGGTTCGTTGGGGTTCTTGGCGACGTCGAAACGCTCGTCAAACTTCTCATAGGCATAACGCGTCTCGGCCACGATGCCATAACGCTTGTAATCATCAGGCAGCTTGAAGGTGGCGTCGGTGGTGCCGAAATAGCCGTTGAAGTTCTCTTCGCAGGTGAGGTAGGTGCCCCACGGTGTGCGGCCGGCGCCGCAATTGTTGAAGGTCCCGAGACAGTCGATACCATCAGGGTCGGCGGCGGTCTTGACGAGATCGGAGCCTGCAGCCGGGCCGGAAAGCTTCATTGGTGTGTTGTGGTGGATACGGCGGTTGAAGGGGCTGTCGAGAACGATTTTCCAGCCGTCCTTGTCTTCCGCAACTTCCATGACGGTGACGCCCTGCATGTTCTGCAGGATCTTCACATCGTCGGCCGTCTTCGGGTTGCCTTTTTCAGCGTGCGGCAGGTTGGTTTCCGGGTTCACATATTCGTGGTTGACGGCGATCAGCTGATGGCTGCCGACCACGAAAAGTTCCATACCGTCGGTGTTTTCGCCGAAGACCTTGTCGGAATTTTCAACGCTGACGCCCTTGGCGGGGTCGAGATCGGGAACGTTGGAGAACAGCGGCTGGCCCCATTTCGCCAGCGGCTTCCAGTTATAGCCTTCCGGGACATGGATGGTGTGGTCGGTTGCGGCGGCAACCGGCTTGAACGGGAAACGGCCGGCGGCGGCTTCCTGCGCCTCCGCCGAAGTGCTGCTCAACAGGTTGCCGAGCGTGCCCATGGCGGCCGCGGCCGAACCGAAGGCCAGCACGCCGCCGAGAAAGCCGCGGCGGGAAATCGCGGTTTCAACCACGCGGTCGAAATCGGTTTCGGCCGGCGGCGGGTTCTGCAGTTCGTCCCACTCGTCCCAGGACAATTTGCTCGTATCGATGTCGGTCATAGTCTGTCTCCACCGTTCAATGTTTGGAATCATTCCAACAGGCTGCGTACCTTCCGAGTGTTTCACTCGGATGACGGGAAGACGGGTTTAAAATATGATCTTCTCAGTTATGAATCTACTATTTTTCCCTCAATGCGGGAGAAGGATGCGAGTGAGCAGCAGGCCTTCGAAGCGGCAGAAGCGGAAGGGAACCTCCGTTCCGCGGCGCCAGTCTTCGCCGAGGTCGGCCGTCAGGCGCAATGATGCGGAGCCGTTTGCGTCAAAGCCGGATAATTCGGCCGCCTCGAAAAAGAACAGCCGTTTCACTGTCGGATAAAGCGCCTTGAACAGGCTTTCCTTGGCCGAAAAAATCAACCCGGTCATGAAGGGATCGATATCGTTGCCGAGGTTGTGGCGCTCATTCGCGGTCAAGGCCTGCGGGGCGATATCGCGGGCCTCCTCTTCGGTCAGCAGCCTTTCGATATCGATGCCGATGCCGCGAAATCGCTGGGAAGAGCCGGCGAGCGCAATCGCCCGCCCATGGCTGTGGGAAATCGCACCGATGATGCCCTCGGGCCAGATCGGGGCGCGATCCTCACCCATACCGGGAAAGACGGCGTAGCCGGTGAGGCGGCGCGTGGCTTCCGCCGCGCATCTGCGGCCGGCGATGAATTCCGCCTTGCGTCTCTGCGCGGCGTTTAAAAGCTGCGGCGGCAAGGGAGGGACATCGCCGCCGCCGCCTTCTTCGGCGCTGTAACGAAGGGTGAGGCAATGGCAATCGCCGCTGTCGTCCGGCCAAGGCCAGATGGCCTCCGGTGGATCGCCGGAGACGGCTTCGCGATGAAACGCCGTTGCGACGGCCATATTCTTCACCTTCAATCCAACGGCGCGAATTTAAGCCGCAAGCGTGGCGCCGCCATCAACCACGATCTGCTGCATCGTCACATGCCCGGCCTGATCGGAGGCGAGAAACAGCACCGTATCGGCGATATCATCAGGCCTTGCGATCTTGCCGAGCGGAATGCCGAGCTTGAACTGCTCGGGCAGGCCGGCGACCAGCCGTTCCTTGCCGGCGGGATCGCTCAACATGCCGGCAAGCATCGGCGTATCGGTGGAGCCCGGTGAAACGACGTTGCAGCGCACGCCATAGGGTGCAAGCTCAAGGGCGGCGCAATGGCTGAGGCTGACCAGCGCCGCCTTGGAGGCGCAATAGGCCATCATGCCGATGCGCGGCACGACGGCGGCATTGGAGCCGACATTGACGATCGCACCGCGCCGCTGCCGTTTGAAGATGCTGCTCCATTGCCGCAGCATATAAAACGGTCCCGCTGCATTGACGTCCATGCAGGCTTTCCAGTCCGCAGGCGTCAGGCTTTCGCTGTCGCCGAGCCGCAAGATGCCGGCGGCGTTGACCAGGATATCGAGCCCGCCCCATTCGCTTTCGATTGCCTTGCAGGCCTTCTCCACCGCCCTCGCGTCGGTGATGTCGAGTGCGATCTGGCGGAAGGGCGCTTCCGTCGTTCTTGCCAGAAGGTCGAGGCCGATGACCTCGGCCCCTTCCTCGATGAAACGTTCGGCGATGCGGCGGCCGATGCCCTGGGCCGTGCCCGTCACCAGCACACGCCGCCCGGTAAATCTCTGTTGCGTCATCTTTTTCGTCCGCTCAGGCTGCGAGCCGCTTTTCTTCGATCAGCGCCCACCAGGCGGAAAGTGTGGGTACACGCGCAAGCTCGTCAAAACCGACGGTGACACCGCGTTCCTTCAGCTCGCCGGCAAGCTTCATCACCTGCAGCGAATCCAGCCCGTAGAAGATCAGGTTCTCGTCGGGGTCGATATCGCTTTCATCCTCCACCATTTGCAGGACGCGGGCTTTCAGCCATTCGCTGATATCGGTGGCTTCTCCCGCGCCGACAAGGCTTGCGGTGTCGATCACCACGCCGCAGCGTGTCGCCACATATTGCAGCGCCATGCGGTGTTCGGCTTCCGAGAAATCGGCAACGCCGTCACCGATCATGAAGGGCTGAATATCCTTCATGAAGGCTTCCACCGCCGTCATCATGCAGCCGATATGGGCGTAAACGCCACCGACGATGATCTGGTCGCGGCCCCAGCCCTTCATGCGCTCAGTAAGGTCGGAACGCTGGAAGGCGCTGTAGCGCCATTTGGTCAGCACCACGTCGTCAGGCGTCGGGGCGAGCTTATCCACGACCTTCTGCAGTTCGGGGTCGACGACGGTGAGGCCCGGTCCCCACATATCATTGAGGAGCGCACGGTCGCCAGGCGGCTGGTCATGCGGCTGGGCGGTACAGATAACAGGTACGCCGTTCTGAACCGCCCAAGCCTTCACCTTTGCGAGATTGTCGATGAGGGTGGTCATCAGCTTGCCTTCGGCCTCATAAAACCGCAGGAAATAACGCTGCATGTCGTGGATGAGGAGTACGGCGCGTTTCGCATCGGGCTGCCATTTTGTCTTGTTGGCCGGAAAGCTTGCGGCGACCGGCATCGGATAGTCGGAAATGCTGGGGATTGTCATGATGACCTCGGTGGTTTGCTGCGCCAGGGGCGCTTAATCTCGGGTTTCGGGACGCTCTTTTTGAGCGTCCCCCTTTGTTTGTGCCGCGTGTCAGGCGCTGATGGCGGCGGGTGTCACAAGCAGGTCGCGCAGACGTTTCTTGTCGATCTTGCCAACGGCGGTGAGCGGCATGGCCTCGATGAAACGGACGCGATCCGGCAACTTGTAATCGGCGACGCCGAGACCGGCGAGATGCTGGCGGATGGCCGGCGCCTTGAGCGCGGGATTGCGTGAAACGACGAAGACGCAGCTTTTCTCACCTAGAAGCTCGTCGTGCATCGCCACGAGTGCTGCATGGGTGACGTCCGGATGCCGCAGGATAAGGTTTTCGACCTCCTCCGAAGCGACCTTTTCGCCACCGCGATTGATCTGGTCCTTCACCCGGCCGACGACCCGGAGATAACCTTCGGGCGTGCGCTGCACGACATCGCCGGAATAATAGAACCCATCCCTGTCGAAGACCCGGGCGCTATGTTCGGGCGCGCGGTAATAGCCCCGGAACGTATAGGGGCCACGGGTCGCCAGCATGCCGGCTTCGCCCTCGGGCACGTCGTTGCCGTCCTCGTCGACGATGCGGATCTCGTCATCCGGGCTGATCGGCCTCCCTTGCGTGGTGAAAACGATATGGTCGGGATCACCGGCGCGGGTGTAGTTCACCAGCCCTTCCGCCATGCCGAATACCTGCTGCAGGTCGCAGCCCAGCACTTCTGGCACCTGGCGGGCCAGGGCTTCGGCAAAGCTTGCGCCGCCGACCTGCAGGAGCTTGAGGGATTTCAGCCGTTCACGATGGGCGGGTGCAGCCTGCAGCCACAGCGCCACGGCCGGCGGCACCAGCGGCACCATGTCGATCTCGTGTTTTTCGATGAGATCGAAGCAGGCAAGCGGCTCCGGATTGGCGGCCATGACCACGGTGCCGCCGGCGTGGAAAACGCCGAGCGCGCCGGGCGAGCTCATCGGGTAATTATGCGCCACCGGAATGGCGCAAAGGAAACGGGTCTCAGGCGAGAGTTCGCAAATCTCCGCGCTGGCCCGGGCGCTGTAATCATAGTCGTTGTGCGTCCTCGGGATCAGTTTCGGGGTTCCGGTGCTGCCGCCGGAAAGCTGGAACAACGCCACCTCGTCTGACGCCGAAGGGGCGTAGGCGGGCGGGTTTTCGGCGGAATTGGCAAGCATCCGCTCAAGGCTGCGCTGCGGATCCGCTTCGCCGAGCAGCAGGGTCACCGCAAGCTTCGGGGAGACTGCTTTCAGCGTCTCCACAAATGCGTCATCGGCGAAAAGCTCGTGGCTGCGCGAGGCAATCACCAGCTTCGGTGCAATCTGCTCCGCATAGGAGGTCATTTCCAGCCGGCGATGGCTGAAAAGTGCGTTGACGGGGGCTGCGCCGATTTTCATCAGCGCGAAAAAGACGAGATAAAACTCGGCGATGTTAGGCAATTGCACTAGCGCAGTGTCACCTTTGCCAACGCCCGCGGCGGAGAGATGTCCGGCAAGATTGGAGGATTGCCGGTCGAGATCGGCATAGCTGAAGCGGCGGTCGCCGCAGATCAGCGCCGTCGCATCCGGCCGGCGCTCCACCTGTTCGGTGAGGATGCCGCTCAGCGGCCGGTCGGTCCAGTAGCCGCGTTCGCGGTATCGGCGAACGAAATCCTCGGGCCAGCGTTCAAATTCGATTGTCATGGTTCGTTCCTGGGAAAATTAGGCAGAAAGACCGCAGGCGTTCAGCATGGTCTTGAGTTTGGTCTGCACCTCGGCCCATTCGGATTCGGGCTCCGAGGCCTCCACGATGCCGGCGCCGGCGAAGAGCCGCACTGTTTCCCGCTGCACGGTGCCGCAACGGATGGTCACCACCCATTCGCCATTGCCTTCAGAATCCGTCCAGCCGACCATGCCGGTGAAGAGCCCGCGCTCGAAAGGCTCGACGAAGCGGATGAGGCGATGGGCGCGCTCGGTGGGGAAGCCGCAGACGGCCGGTGTGGGGTGCAGCAGGCAAGCAAGCTGCAGCGCATTGGTCTCGGGATCGGCAAGGCGGCCTTCGATACGCGTTGAAAGATGCCAGAGTGCAGCGGTGTTGATGAGGGAGGGTTTTTCAGGAACATCGAGTTCGACGCAGACCGGTGAAAGCAGCGAGCGGATATCCTCGATCACCAGGCTGTGCTCGTAATGGTCCTTTTCGGATGCCGAGAGCCGATCCGCATTGGCTTTGTCCGCCGCCGGATCAACCATGCGTTTTGCGGATCCCGCCAGCGGGTTCGAGATGATTTTCTCGCCCTGCTTGCGGATCAGGAGTTCCGGGCTGACGCCGATCAGGTCGCCGCCATCGGGAAGCGGAATGCGGAACTGGTAACCTTCGCGGTTCTGCTTGGCGAGGCTCGCCAGCAATCTTTCGACATCCACCTCGGAGGCGAAAGTCAGTTCGCGCATGACCGAAAGCACCGCCTTGCGGACTTCGGAATGACGGAAATTGACGATGGCATGCTCGACGGCACGCTTGAAACCGGTCTCGTCCGGCAGGCTGTTCTGACCGATAAGCGCCGGCATGGCCGAATCGGCGACGATCGGCGCGGCATCCCTTGAATTCCATTCATGGTTGTATGGAATATACAGGCATGAAGGTTCACTGACATCGAAGGGGATTGCGCCGATGGCGATGGGGTTCTGCTCGCCGTCCCGGCGCGCACGCTCGAAGGCGCCGGCCAGTGCCTGCTGCAGCGGGCTCGATATGTCTTCGCCGCCACGGGCGGGAATCGCGATCCTTTCGCGAATGCCCCTGGCGCGTAGTTGCCCGCTGCCGGAAGTAAACAGAAATTCTCTATTAAATTCAGTAATTTCGTCGGATTCGACGTCATTCGTCCTGAGTGCTCCCGTTTTCATGGGATGCCTCCTGTGCGAGTGGTTGACGATGGCTTATACTTGAGTATGCTAATCATGTTTTGTCAACCGGTTCAAACTCACATGCTAAATTTAACCCCGATGCAGGTGGCCTATTGGGTCGGCCGCGAGGCGGATGGAATACTCGGGAAAGTTACGCCCCATCTTTACCTCGAATTCGAGGGGCAGGCGGTGGATGCGGAAAAACTGGCCGTTGCCGTCGAAAGTCTCTGCCGGCGTCATCCCATGCTGAGCCTCCGTATCGACGCGGAAGGGCGTCAGTCCGTCGATCCTGTCGGCCGGCCGCTCCGCCTGGATGTGGAGGACATGACCGCGCTTGATTCGGAGGCGCTTGCGCGCCGTCTTGAGACGAAACGCGAGAAGTGGAGCCATCGCGGGGCTGATCTTCGTGCTGCCGCACCGGCGGCGATTTCGCTCAGCCTGTTGCCGGAAGGGCGTTGCCGTCTGCATGTGGACACCGATATGCTGGCCATCGATCCGGCCAGCGTGCGGATCGTGATGGAAGACCTTGCCCGCTTCTACGAGACGGCGGCAGGCGTAGACAAAACACAGACGTTCGAATCAGTCCCCCCGTCGTTTGTCGACTGGGCGGAACGGCTTGCGTCCGATCCTGACTTGAGGGGCCGGCGCGAAAGGGACCGTTTATGGTGGCGGCAACGGCTTGCCGATGTTCCGGACGCTCCGCCGCTGCCGTTTCTGCCCGATGACCCCTCGCGCGCCGTTCACACGGACCGGCTCGCCACGCTGCTTTCAGCGGCTGAGCGCGGCAGTCTGGAGCGGACGGCGCGGCGCTGCTCCGTGACGCCATCGACCCTTCTGCTCGGCGTTTTCGCGGTGGCTCTGTCGCAGGCGGCGGGGGCGGAGAAATTCCGGCTTTCCGTGCCGGGTTTCTGGCGCGCGCCGTTGGTGGAAGGGGTCGATGAGATCGTCGGCGAATTTTCCAACGTGCTCGTGCTCGGCGTGGAAATCAGGCCTGAAGAAAGCGTCGAGGCGCTGCTCGGCCGGCTGTTCGATGAAATGAACGGCCTTCTCGCGCACCAGTCCTATCCGGGCGTCAGCGTCATGCGCGATCTTTCCCGCCAGCGCGGTGATTTGCAGACCTCGCCGGTAGTCTTTACCGCCGGAGTCGATCTTCCGGGCGGAGAGCTGTTTTCGGAACGCGTCGGGCGGTTGTTCGGCCCGATGGTCCACACCGTCTCGCAGGGGCCGGGCGTCGCGCTGGATGCGCAGGTGGCGGCTGTGGATGGCGGCCTGCTGATCAACTGGGACGTGCGGCTCGATGCGCTGCCGGAGAGCTGGCTGCGCGCTTTGTTCGAAACCTACGTCGCTCTTCTCCGCCGGCTCGCGGAAAGCCCCGATCTTACTTCTGCAAGGGTGAAGCGATTGGTCGCACGGCAGCCGGAAGCGGCAGCCGAGGCAAAAGGAAAACCCATGGAACGTCCACTCTCACCCCTGCAACAGGCCTATCTGCTCGGGCGCGGCACCCATCTGCCGCTCAGCGGTGTGGCGATGCAGGAGTTCCGCGAATATCGCGGCAATATCGACCCGGAACTGTTGCAGTCGCGCCTTGCCGCAATGGTCGGGAGACATGAAAGCCTGCGTACCCGCATCGATGAGCGGCGTCTGGTGCAGATCGTCTCCGACGAGCCGAAGATCAATCTCGATCGTGTCGATCTTTCGGCCCTGTCTGTTCCGGAAGCCGAGGCAAGGATCGAGGCGGCGCAACGGGATTTTTCCCATGCACATTTCGATCTCGCAGCCTCGCCATGGCAGGTCACGATCTTCCATATGCCGGATACCGGGACGGCGGGGCATAAAGTTGTCGTCTTCCTGCGTTTCGACGCGCTTATCCTTGATGGGCGGGCCATTGCCAGCCTTGCGGCGGAACTCTTCGATGGCGTCCTGCCGCCAGAAACCGCCGCCACGATCGGAACGCCGAAGGAGGACATCGCGGCGGCCCACGCCGGGGACGCTGCCTATTGGGCGGACAAGCTGAAAGATGCCGAGGTGCCCTCGCAACTGCCGTGGAAAGCACCGCTCGAAACCATTCCCGCATCGCGTTACAGCCGCCAGAGCCTGCTCGTCGAAAAGCAGCGCTTCATCGCCTTTTCGCGGATCGGCGCGAAAGAGCGGCTGTTCAAGAATTCGGCGCTGACGGCGGTGATCCTCGATGTGCTCTCACTCTGGCTCAATGAGGGCGCTCTTGTCGTCGGCATTCCCGTTGCGCCGCAGGTGGAAGGGGCCTTCGCCAACCGCTCGAGCTTCATCGCCGTCCAATGGGATGCAGCCAAGGGCAGCTTTGCGGAGCGGGCGGCAGGCCTGCAGACGGATGTGCTTGATGGGCTGAACCATCTGGCTTTTTCGGGCATCGATCTCAATCGCGTGCTTCTGAATGCCAATCCGGGCGGGCTTGCTTTGCCCGTCGTGATTACCAACGGCCTTACCTGGCCGACGCTCTCACCCGAATCGGAGATGCGATGGGTGGGTGGGCTTACGCAGACGCCGCAGGTGGCGATGGATTTCCGCTTTTCGCAGAATCCGCAGGGCGATCTTGTCCTCGATATAGACTATGCGGAGCAGGCGATCGATGCGGCGATGGTGGCGGATATTCTCGCAGCCATCGAGCGTGCGATTGCCGGGATCGCGGATAGCGGCGCTTTCTCCTTCAATAGACGCGATATTGTCGACCTGTCCCATTACAGGCTGAATGGTGACGAGCGCAGCTTCGTCTGCCCGCCATTTCTGGAGCGGATTGCCGGCCATCTTTTCGAGGGTGACCCAGCACGCACGGCACTTGTCAGCGGCAAACGGCGCATCGCTTATGGCGAACTCGGTCAGATGGTGGCAGGGGCGATGGCGGGCCTCAAGGCGCGCGGCATCGGCCGGGGCGATGTCGTGGCCGTATGCCTGCCGCGCAGTCCCGAACATACGGCCATCACGCTCGCCGCAGCATTTATGGGAGCGGTCTGGGCGCCGGTCGATGCCGGCTCGCCGGAAGATCGCCTGCGCTACCTGCTGACCAATTGCCGCCCGGCCGTCATCGTCGCCCGCAGCGTCCCGCAAGGTTTCGACGCTGTCGATCCGGCGGAGCTTCTGTCCGTGCCCGCACCGGCTGGTGCGCCAGTTACCATGGCTGACGTAGCAGCACTCTCCGGAAGCGAGGAGCCTGCCTATTATCTCTACACGTCGGGCACGACAGGCAAACCGAAATGCGTCGTGCTTTCCAACCGCGCCACGGCCAATGTCATCGGCAGCACGCTTGCGGAATGGGCGGTGACGGAGGGTGACGTGTTCATGTCAGTCACCCCGCTGCATCACGACATGTCCGTCTTCGATGTTTTCGGCGCGCTTGTCGCCGGGGCGACGCTGGTGCTGCCGGAACCCGGCGAGGAAAAGGATGCGGTGCGCTGGAATGAGTTGGTGGCTGAACATGGCGTCACGCTCTGGTGCTCGGTGCCGGCCATCCTCGAAATGCTTCTCTCCTGCCGCCGTGGTGACCAGCTCTCTTCGCTCCGGCTCGTGGCGCAGGGCGGCGATTACATCAAGCCCGTGATTATCGAAGAGCTTCGCAGGCTGAAGTCCGATCTGCGGCTGATATCGCTCGGCGGGCCGACGGAAACGACGATCTGGAGCATCTGGCACGAGATCGTTGCGGAAGATATCGCGGCCGTGCCCTATGGCCACCCGCTGCCCGCCAATCGATATTTCGTCCTTAACGATCAGGGCGAGCATTGCCCGGCCGGTGTCGTTGGCCGCATCCACACGGCGGGCGTGAATGTGGCGATCGGCTATCTCGAAGATGGCGCGATTACCCAGACGGATTTCGTGACGGTCAACGATCCCGAGGGAAAGCCGGTGCGCGCCTTCCGCACCGGAGACCGTGGCCGCTACCGGCCGGATGGCAAGATCATGTTTGCAAGCCGCGTCAATGGCTACGTCAAGGTGCGCGGCGTGCGCGTTTCGCTGCCGGATGTGGAAAACGAGCTGATCCGCCATCCTTCCATCCAGCGCGTTCTGGTGGTGGATTACGGTGTCGAGCAAAAGGGCGAGGCGGCCATCGGTGTGCTCTACGTCGTTTCGTCCGGCCTCGAGCTCTCCACCGCCGATCTGCGCAATTTTGCCCGGGGCCATCTGCCGGAATCGCATGTGCCCGGCCGGTTTCTCAAGGTCGACGATCTGCCGCTCTCGGCCAATGGCAAGCCGGATCGCCGTCGCGCCCGCGAATTGCTGACCGGCGCGACGGGTGGTGTGGAACCGGCAAAAATCTCCGCCCCTGTGGCTCCCGCCGCCGATCAGGGCGACCGCCGGGTGCTGGATATCTATCTTGGCGTGCTGGGTAAAAAACCGGCGAATGTGGATGCGAACAGCGACCTGCTGGCGCTCGGTCTTTTGCCTTCGCATCTGAAGATCGTTTCGGCTGAAATCCGCACTGCCTTCGGCGTGGAACTGACGCCGCAGCAGCTTCTGCGGTGCCGCAATGCCAGACAGGTGACCTCGCTTTTGGCCGCCCGGGCGGCGTGAACCCAAATCATTTCGGGCGGGATTTCGCGCCCGATAACAGGAATTGTTCAAGGAAAAACAGATGGCGCATATCGATCCTGCCGGCGACTGGCTTCCACTGACGCAGCCGCAACTCGATTTCTGGGAGGAGTTTTCCTTCCATCCCGACGAGCCGGTTTCCACCGTCGCCCATTACATCGATCTTTCCGGTGCGGTGAACGAAAGCGCGCTCCTTCAGGCAATTACACGCACCGTGCGCGAGTCCGAAGTCCTGTCGATCCGTTTTCGTATCGGCGACGATGGCGAGACACCGCAGCAATGCTGCGATCCAAGCCATGCCCCGGTGGTGGAACTAATCGACCTGCGCACCAGTCCCGCTCCCCTGGAAGAGGCGCTGCGGCGCATGAACGCGGATGTGGAAACAAGGCTCGATCTCAGAACCGACAGGCTCTCTGCGCAGCTGCTCTATCGCATCGCGGATGACCGCTATCTCTGGTACATCCGCGCCCATCATATCGTCGTGGATGGTTATGGCCTGACGCTGGTCGAGCAGCGCTGCGGACAGCTTTACGGGCACTATTGCGGCAAGGGCGAAGCGGGTCCGGATTTCCACCCCTTCGGTGATTTCCTTGCCGAAGAGGATGCCTATAAGCAAAGCCGGCGTTTCGAGAAGGACCGTGATTTCTGGGCGGCCTATCTCGCCGCACCCGCCGATCTGCCGGTGCTGGACAAGGATTGCGAGGACTATGGCGGCGGCGGCCTGCATGCCGATGCGGCCTTGCCGCAGGGGTTCAGCACGCGGTTGCAGCAGGTGGCGGGTGCAATGGAGATCGGCTGGCCGGATCTTCTGGTGCTGCTCTCAGGCCTTTATCTCCACCGTGTCCTGCCGCGTCCGGATCGCAATGTGCTGACCTTGTGGCTGCCTTTCATGAGCCGCTGGGGCAGCGTCGGCGCGCATATGCCGGCGATGCTTGTCAATATCCTCCCCTTCCATCTCACCATCGAGTCGGGCGAGAGCCTCGGTGCATTTCTGAGGCGCAACGCCACCAATCTGCGCAAGCAGCGTCTGCATGGCCGCTACCGCATCGAGCAGATCGCCGCCGATCGGGAAATCCCTAAGGGCCGGCGCTTCTTCTTCTCGCCGCTCATCAATGTCCTTCCCTTCAGCGCACCGGTCTTTGCCGGGCTCGTCGTTATCAGGCACATTCTTGCCAATGGTCCCGGCGACGGGTTCAATCTTACCTTCCGCGGCGAAGATGACGGCAGCGAACTGAACCTGCATATCGATGCGGATTCGGCGCTGACGCAAGAGGAGGATTTCGCCCGCTACCGTGAGGAACTGCCATTGTTCCTCGATGCCATGCTGCGCGAGGAGGCGCTGACGCTTGCGGCGGCGGAGGCGTCCACGGCATTCCGTCTGGCGGTCTGAGGGGGGACTGTGGGCGGATGCCAGGCCGGCTTCGGGGTGTGAGGCTGGACATGCGTTATCGATAATGACGAAAAATCCGTGTTCCGTCATGCCGGACTAGATCCGGCATCCAGCCACGGCGCGTCTGCGCCGTGAAAGGACTTTTTGGCGATCAGGACTTGATCGCACTGGACCCCGGACCACGCCCGGGGTAACGGCGTGCGGATGCAGGGCGCGCGCCAATACATTCTCAGCAGCACTCATAGGTAAAAATAACCCGGCTCCGCCAGGCGAAGCCGGATTTTCCTTGCCCAAGTCCGGTTCAGGCGAGTGTCGTCAGCACGCGGCTCGAAGCGCCGGCTTCGGCAAAACGGCTGAAGACACCGCTGGTGGTGTTGCGCAGCCGCTCGACATCGTCAGGGCCGTAACGATCGGAGCGATAGCTCATCAGCACGCGAATGGAGCGCTCGCCGCCTATCGTCTCTTCCATCACCTCGAATTGCAGTCCCAGCATGGATTCGTGCTTGTCAGGGTCGATCTGGCGGAACTCCACCGGCTTGCCATCCGGCCCGGCGAGGGTGCCGTTCAGCTTGTTCTTGGCGTGGATCTGGATGAAGACCTCGAACAGATGATCACGGCCCGGCGTCATGCCCAGCGCTTCCTCGACGAGATCGATCGGGATTTCGCTGTGTTCCAGCGAACCGTTGATGGTGTTCTTCACCGAAGAAATCAGTTCGCCGATGGTCATGGTCTCGCCGAAACGCACACGATGGGCGACGACAGTGGTGAAATAACCGATCGTATCGAAATAACCGCTGTCCGTGCGGCCCGAAGCCGAGGTGCCGACCACAAGATCGCTCAACCCGCCGAGATGGCGCAGCGATGCGGCAATTGCGGCATAGACCACGTTGAACAGCGAGGCGCTGTTCTGCCTGGCAATGGCGTAAAGCCCGTCGCTGACATGTTTTTCCAGCTTGAACTCGATCCAGCCGCCTGCCGGGGCTTCATCCTGCGACGCCTCGTGCGGCGTGCCATCCTGTCCGTTGAGGGTAAGGCCTTTCGGCGCATCCCGCAGCATGTCCGTCCAGTAGGCAAGATGGCCGGCATTCACACCTGACGCGACCTGTTTTCTCGCAAATTCATGGAAGGGCGCCGGCCTGGTCGCAAAGACCGGGGCCTTGCCCGCAGCCCTTGCCCTGTAGGCCTCGGTCAGCTCGTCCATCATCAGGTTCACCGACCATTCGTCCAGCACGATGTGATGGAAGAGGAAGGAAAGCACCTGGCGGCCGGTCTGCGCATCCCGCAGGAAGCGTAGGCGCATCGGCAGTTCACGCGCAAGATCGAATCGCCAGCCGGCCTCCGCGTGCCGGTCGACACCTTGGCTTTCCTCGCTGGTCCAGAACCATTTGTAACCGGGCAGATCATGCATCGGCACGATCTTCTGCAGAACCGTATCGTTTTCGACGTAGAAATGGGTCCGCAGGCCGGGATGGCGCTCGATGATATCGAGGAAGGCACATTCGAAGGCATTCTCATCCACGGGATCGCGGAAATCGAGCGCGAAGGGAATGTTGAAGATTTCGCCGAAACCGAAGGCGGCATAGGCCTTCCAGAGCGACATCTGCGCCAGCGAGAGCGGCGCAGTCAGAGAGCCGTTCGCCGTAGCCTCGGCCTGCGCAGGTGCGGCGGTTTCAAGCCGGGTCGCCTGTTTTGCGAGCGAGGCGGCGGTCGGGTAGCTGAAGAGATCGTTGAAGCGCAGCTCGATGCCGTGATTGGCGAGAAGACGCCCGATGATACGGGTGGCGATCAGCGAATGGCCGCCGAAATCGAAGAAATCGTCATCCGGTCCCATGTCGGGCGAGACGAGCGCTTCACGGAATTCGGTAAGGATTGTCGCGGCGGTGTCGTCGTTCTGACCGGAAGCGGCGGGCGAAAGGGCTGCCTGTTCCGATGCTGCCGCGGCGTTTTGAGGGACGATGCCGGAAAAATCCGCGCCGCCTTCAAGATGGCTGACGAAGCGCTCCAGCAGGAAGGCCGTCGCATGTGGCGATGTCTCCTTGCCACCCGTCAGTTCTAGGCGGATATCGCCAGTTGAGGTCGGACCGGTAGCAAGGGTCAGGCCGAGACCGGATTGCAGGGAGGGCAGGGGCAGGTGCTCAAACTGGAGGCCATGCTCCGATATGGCCTGAACGGGTGTCGCAAGCGCCTGCAGCGTGAAGGTGGCCGTTCCACCTTCATTGTCGTTTCGCTGTTCCAGCCCCGCCAGCACGGCCTTTTCAGCCTGTTCGGGCGATTGGCCGCGGGAGATCGCTACCCGTGCTGCGGCTTCAGCTGAAATCGGCATGGCAACGCCGGGCTGCAGGCGCAGGGTTACGGTCTCTGGACCACCGTTTTTTGTGAGGAAAAGGGCGAAACGCGAGCCGGCGCGGGCGAGAAGCGCATTCCCCGCCGTGGAACTGTTGAGGCCGAGCAGGGGTGCGGGAAGATCGACACCGTGGCTGTGGCTCGCCGGCCTGTCGATCCCGTTTTGCCGCAGCGCCACGACGGTCGAGCCGGAGGCCGGCCGTTGCAGCCAGCTGAGCGGAAGTGGGTCGACGCTGCCGTTTTCGACCGCGCGCGGCGAAAGCGGCTTTGGCGTCTCACCGGCATAGGCCGCCGTGATACCTTCCAGCAGGATCTGTGGCGAGAGGACTTCGCGGAGCAAGCCGTGGACCAGAAATGCCAGCAGGATTTCTCCTTCGCTCAAAAGCACGACGGCCTGAAACGGCGGGTCGGTTTCGGCATCGAAGGGTCTTGCCTGGAGGGCGTGCAGCAAGGTGAGGGCCTCGTCTGCCGAGGGAACATGCAGCAATTGCACGATGGATGCGGACGGGGCTTCGATGCTCTTGGCAAGAGTGCCGTCCTCGCCGAAGGCAAAGCGCGCACGCAGCTCGGGCCAGACCTCGCAAACCGTCTTCAGCGCCGAGGTCAGGCGCAGCAGATCGCATTCTTCACCGATGCGATAGGCGAGAAGCTGCCGGAAGACCTGATCAGGATCCTGAAACTGCTCGAACCAGACCCGTTCTTCGTATTGGCTCGGCGGGGCTGCGTTTCCCTTGTCGAAGGTTTCTTCGATGCGACGTGCGAGCACACGTGTATTGTCTGCTGCCATGGTCCTCTCCTTGGAAATATTCGGCGGCCGCCCTGGGAAAGCGGCTGATCTTTCTCGCGGGATCAATGTCCCGCGCGCGACCGTTCGATGAGCGCCTGCCAGGCGGCAAGCGTGGGCTGCCGGGCCAGATCGTCATAATCGAGCCGCGTCCCGGCAAGCTGTGAAAGCGGCGGCATCAGGCGCATGAGGGCAAGCGAATGAAGCCCGCGGCCGAACAGGTTGTCCCCCGGTTCGATATCGCGCACCTCATCATCCAGAACCCTGGCGAGAAGGGCCTTGAGTTCCGTCATCATCGTTTTCGCTTCCAGCATGGCACCCGCCGCGATTACCGGTTCATTCATCGAAATGATCGTGAACGCCGCTGGCGCCGCGACGCCAGTAACCGGAAGCGCGAGTCCATTTGGGGTTGGCGCCGAACTCCTCGACCAGAAGGGCGCGAACCTCCTTTGCGGTCCTCGATTCGCAGGCGACCCAGCTGAAGAAGTCGCCCTTCGGCAGCTCCAGCTTGCGCAGCGCGCCCGCCAATGCATCGTGATCGGTTCCGTTTTCCGTCTTTTGCGTTACCCAGACAATCGAGGCGTCCGCCTTCGTCGTAAGTTCCAGCCGATCCGCATCCGTCTCGACCTCGATCAGCGCCACGACACGGGTACCCTCGGGCATTTCCTCCAGCCGCCGCGCCAGCGCGGGAAGGCCGGTATCGTCGGTAATCAGCAGATGCCAGTCATAGGTGAAGGGAACGGTGAAGGAGCCGCGTGGACCGGCGATCCATGCCTTGTCACCCACCTTTGCGGCTTTCGCCCAGTTGCTGGCGGGGCCGTCATGATGGGTGGCGAAATCGATGGCGAGTTCGCCTTTTTCGGCATCGAAGCTGCGCGGCGTGTAGTCGCGCGCCAGCGGGCGCGGCGCGCCTTCCGGGAATTCAATGCCGTTCGGGCCGATCACCGGCAGGCTCGGTTCGGTTTCGCCGGGCTGGGGGAAGAACATCTTGACGTGGTCGTCAAAACCGAGGCTCGCAAAGCCCTCCAGTTCCGGTCCGGTCAGGACGATGCGGACCATGGACCGGCTGAGCTTTTCGACGCGCGCGACATTGAGCGCGCGCAGCGCGACGGCGTGGCGATGGCGTTTGGGAGTGCGATCCGGTGTTGCGGAACCTATCGTTTCTGGCATGCTCATGCTGTTGTCTTTCCTGGGATATTGCCGATGGGGTCGGCGGTGTCGCAGTCCCGGATCGGCGGGCCGGACAATCGCGCGTCGGGATTTTTCCGGCACGCGATCCGGCGTCGTTGCGTCAAGATGCGCGAACCATAACAGGCGGTTTCCGCTGTCGCAATATAACTTTCTTCAAAAACTCAAGTTTATATCGCTGCGGATTCAAACTGCATTGCCGCCGACTGATCAGCGGCGACCGGCCCAGCTTTCGACCTCGTCCAACGTGTGCAAGGCGCTCGGAATGGAAGGCGTCGTGACCCTGGTGGAATCGAGGAAGACGATCCTTTTCTCGCGCGCCGGTTTTACGAAACGCTCCCAGCCGGGAATGATCTTTTCAAGTGCAGCGCGCGTTCCTGCCTCGCCGCGGACGGGGCTGGTATAGCTGTTCATCACGACAAGCAGATCGGGATTGAGCTTGCCGAAGGCATCGGCGCTGAGCGGCATCACCAGGGTCGAGCCCATTCCGCCCGAAGAGGCGGCGCTGTCGATTTTCAGCCGGGCATATCCCAGATCCTCCAGCGCCTGCACCGCGCCGGACATGTCGCCCACCGCATTGATCTGGTCGGTCAGCAGGATCGCCAGATAGGTCTTGCCTTTCGCCTCTTCGCCCAGCGCCTTTTTGACCGCGGCAAGCCTGGTGTCATAGGTCTTATGGCGCTCGGCGTAGACGTCGCTTCGCCCGACCAGAGCGGCAAGATCCTCCTCCACGCTGAAGCCATAGGCTTTGCCGGCGCTTGCCTTTTGCAGATAGACGGGTGCGACGGTGGAAAGCTGCGCGGCCTTGCCACTGTCCATTTCGGTGGCAACGATCAGGTCCGGTTGCAGCGCCCGCAGCTTTTCAAGGTCGATCTGGCCGACGGCGCCGAAACCTTTCGGTTTTGCGTGGCCTTCACCCAGAACCGTATCGATGAAATCGACGGCGGTTGCGAATTTGCCGTCGCTGTTGCGGCCATAGGCGCCGACCACATTGGCGCCGAGATCCATCAGCGGCACTCCCAAGAGCGGCTCGTGCATGACGACGATGCGTCGCGGCTTTTCCGGAACGGAGACGCTGCGGCCGGCGGCATCGGTTACACTGCGCTCGGCGGCGAGGCTTGTTCCGGCGGCCAGAATGGCGGCGATGAGGATGGCAATTCGCATGGCATTCCCTTTATTCGATATCTTCAGTGGCTGTTGGTTCTGCGCAGCGCCTGCAGGCGCAGCGTGAGGATGAAAAGCGGCACGCCGATCAGCGTCAGCGCAAGGCCGATCGGCATCGGCGTATCGGCCACCAGCCCGCGCGACAGCGTATCGGCGGTTACCACCAGAATACCGCCGGTGAGACCCGAGAGGAAAAGTCTGGCGCGGCCGACTGCCGGCGAAACGAAGGTGGCGAGATGTGGGGCGATGACGCCGAGAAAAGTCAAAGGACCGACAGCCGTGACGGAAGCGGCGCTGAGGATCACCGCAAAAACAATGACGAGCGGGCGCGAATGCCTGACCGTTTCGCCAAGCGCCATGGCCATTTCATTGCCGAGATCGAAAACGGCGAGCGCCCGGCCGATGAGAAAAATACCCAAAAGACTTGCACCGAAGAGGGGCGCGAAAACGAGGATGGTCGGCCAGCTTGCCTGAAACAGCGAACCCGCCATCCAGTCCGCCAGGGCCAGCGAGGTTTCGGCCGGCGTATAGAGCAGAAGCACCGATGAGACGGAGGAAAGCGCTGATTCGATTGCGATCCCCATCAGCAATATGGCTAGACCGCTCGAGCGTTCGCGCCCGACGAGCGCGATGAGAAGAAAGGCCACGGCAAGACCGCCGCCGATAGCCGCAAGCGCCACCAGGGTCTTGGCGGCGGCCGGCACCAGCACCAGAAGCAGCATGATGGTGGTCATTGACCCCTGGCTCAGTCCGAAGAGCCCGGGATCGGCCAGCGGATTGCGGGCGACGGATTGCAGCATCGCGCCTGCCAGCGCCACGCTCCAGCCGGCCATGAAACCGAGCAGGATGCGCGGCAGCCGCACCGTCCACAGCGCATAGGCCTGATCGTCGCTGAGATGCCCGCCGGCGAGGCCGCGGAGTAGATCGATGAGGCCGGTTTCGGTATTGCCGAGGCTGGCGGACAGGGCGGCGAGCACCAGCACCAGCGCAATCAAGACAAGGCCGGCTTTCAGATTGCCGATGCCGATCTGCAGGCCGCTTGGCAGCCGCAGCACCGCTTTGCCGTCGGTGGCGAAATGCCGCTTCATGAAAGCCCCCTTGCCGAGGGCGAAAGATAGAAGCGTTTGACGATGACGATGAAAACGAGGCCTCCAAGCAGGTCCATGAACAGCCCGGTATTGACCACATAGGGCGCAAACAGGGTTTGCGCGCCAAGATCGGCCAGCACGCAGAGGCCTGCCCCGACAAGGGCGGACGCCGGCAAGGCGAGCGTGAAATTCACACCCACCAGCGGCCTGATCATATGCGGCACGATGAGGCCGACGAAACCGATCGGGCCGCAGATCGCCACCGCCGAGCCTGAGGCCAGCATGGTGGCAAAAAGCGCGATCCGGGAAATGCGCGTGACATTCACACCGGCGGAAGCGGCCTTTTCCGCGCCCAGCAGAACAAGCGTCAGCGGCCGGGCGACCGCCCACAATATCACCAGCGCAATGGCGCCGATCCACCAGAAATCGAACAGGCGCTCGGCATAGACGTGGTTGATATTGCCACCCACCCAGCTCAGGAATTCGGCGCGCCGCGTGGGGTTGGAGAGAAGCAGGGCATTCGTCACGCCGATCAGCAGCATCGAAACCAGCGCGCCGGAAAGGATGAGCGACAGGCCGCGCGGATCGTTTGATCGTCCGGCGAGGCGCGCGACGAAAAAGCAGGCGGCAAAGCCGAAACCGGCGCCCGCGAGCGCCACAAGCCCCTGCACCTCGGGAGAGAAATCGAACACCAGTGCGCCGGCGATCACAAAAAGCGTCGCCCCGGCATTCAGCCCCAGCGTGGAGGGCGAGGCGAGGGGATTGCGGACAAGCCCCTGCAGCACGCAGCCGCTGACGGCGGTGGTGGCGCCCACATAAATCGCAATCAGCGACCGCGGGATTTGCTGATAGAGAAGCACCGACTGCTGATAGGTATCGGCCTCGCCACGCCAGAGCGTCGCCGCGATTTCGGCAAGCGGCATCGCGGCAGCCATCACCACCAGATTGAAGATGAGGATGGCGGCCAGCAGCAGCGCGGCGGCAAAAATCAGCGTTATTTTAGAGGTCATGCCGGAATGGCCTGTTCCTGCCGCTCCAGCCGGGGCACGCAGATGAGCCGTCCCTGACGGGAGAAGATATCGGCTTCGAGATCGAAGACCTCGGTGACATTGGCTGATGTGACCGTACTCGTCACCGGCCCGGACGCCAGAACCCGCCCGGCCTTCAGCATGATGACATCATCGGCGAAAGTGGCGGCGAGGTTGAGATCGTGCAGCACGACGATAACCGTCTTGCCGTGCCTGTCGCTCAGTTCGCGCACGAGGCCGAGAACGGCATATTGGTACTTCATGTCGAGATGGTTGACCGGCTCGTCCATCAGGATCACGTCCGTGTCCTGCGCCAGCACCATGGCGATGAAGGCGCGCTGGCGCTGGCCGCCGGACAGCGTGTTGACCTGTGCTTTCGCCTTGTCTTCCAGCCCGACGGTCTTCAGCGCCTCGGCAAAAAGCGCCCGGTCGCGTTCGGTCGGGCCGCCTGCAAGACCGTAACGGGCGTAACCGGCAAGCTCGATCAGCTCGCCAAGCGTCATATAGTCAGGGCAATGGCATTCCTGCGGCAGATAGGCGATGCGGCGGGCGAGGTCCCGGCGTCCGATCTCGCCGATCAAACGCTCGCCCAGGCTTATCCTGCCTGATGACAAAGGCAGGAAACCCATGATGGTCTTCAACAGCGTCGACTTGCCGCAGCCATTGGGGCCGACCAGCGCGGTAACGCGACCGGCTCGGAAGCGGGCGGACAGTCCTCTCAAGACGGGAACATGGCCATAACTGGCGTGAAGGTCCGTGGCGTCAAGCACCGGATACAACTCCTGTTATTCATGCGGCCATGCGTCGAGACGCCGCACGGCCGTTATAACTATTTGAATTTAAACATCGAACTAGCAGAAAACGTGTTTCTTTCCGGCAAGGGCGATGGTGTGGTCTTGAAGCGACACTAAACTATAGTAAAACTCTCCACAAATCGAAATTTGCCGATTCAGGGCGTGAATTTCTTACCGGTTATTTCAGTCGAGGTGCATCATGTCAGTCGCGACCAAGCTTCATGTCGGCATGTCGCTGGCCCCAACCTGGCTCAGCGGCGAGGCGTGGCGGCGTGCCGACAGCGGTATAAACGGGGTGTTTTCCAGCGATTATTTCGTCGATCTGGCGCAGCGTGCGGAGGCCGCGCATGTGGATTTCGTGTTTAGGCCGGATACGCTTTTCCTGCGCACCGAGGGGCTGGAAACCGGCGGCGGATTTGCCAGCATGGACCCAACCATGCTTCTTTCCGCCATCGCCCGGGAAACCAGCCATGTCGGCCTGTTATCCACCGTATCGACCACGTTTCTGCCGCCCTATGTGGTCGCCCGCCAGATACAGTCGCTGAACTGGCTGAGCAGCGGCAGGGCGGGGTGGAACATCGTTACGGCGTTGGAGGGGCACGAAAATTTCGGCCTGAGAGAGATGCCTTCACCGCAGGAGCGCTATGAGCGCGCCGCCGAATTCACGCAGGTCGTACAGCAGCTCTGGGCGAGTTTTCCAAACGAAGCTCTTAAACTCGACAGGGAAAGCGGGCGGTTCGCCGATTCCTCGCTGGTGCATCCGGTCGCGCATGAGGGCAGGCATTTCAGTGTCAAAGGCCCGCTCAACCTGCCGGCCCATGCCAGCCGTATTCCGCTGGTGCAGGCGGGCGCTTCGCCCGAAGGCCGTGATTTCGCCTCGTCGGTGGCGGACGCCGTCTTTGCCTCAACGCCGGATATGCAGGCTGCCATCGAGCTCCGGGCGGATTTGCGGCGGCGTGCTGAGGGCCATGGCCGCAACCCCGACGGTGTGAAGCTGATGCCGGGCCTCAGCCTTTATCTGGCGGATAGCGGCAAGGAGGCGCTGGAGCTCTTTGCGGAAACCCATGCCCGCGCCAACCGCGGCCGCGCCGTTGCCTCCATCCGCGATATGACCGGCCTCGATCTTTCGGACTGGCCATTGCAGCGGGTCGTGACTGCATCTGACCTGCCGCCGCCACCGGAGACACCGAGAAGCCGTACCCACGCAAATCTGCTGCGCCGGCTGATCGAACGGGAGACGCTGAGCGTCGCCGATTTGCTGCGACGGCCAGAGGTGATGGGTTCCGGCCATTGGCAGATCATCGGCACGGTTGACGATGCTTTCGAGACCATCCGCGAATGGGCGGCGGCCGGCGCCTGTGACGGTTTTGTCGCGGTGCCCGGCGGTTCGGTGGCATCCATGCGGCTGGTGCTGGAGCGGTTGCTGCCGAAACTCGCCGATGCCGGGCTGTTCCGCACGGCCTATTCCGGCTGCACCTTCGCGGAACATCTGGCCGAATAGGCTTATGCGCCGCCGGATTCGGCCGTCGCCTGTCTGGCCGCCTCGATCAGTCGGGAAAAATGCTGTTCGGCCTCGGCGTTGGCCACGAAGGATACGGTGGTGACGACGCAACAGAGTTCGCCCTGGGCGTCAAAGACCGGCGCGGCCTTGCCCGTCAGGGCGGAGAACAGATGTTCATTGAGTTCCGCACCACCCACCTCGCGAATGGTTTCCAGAACTCTGGCATCCGGGCGGGAGCCACGAAAGGCCGCCGGTTGCAGCTTGCGCACCGCGGCTATCCTCTCCGGCGGCAGGTAAGACTGGAAGACCAGCCCGCAGGCGCTGTTATCCAGCGGCAGAACATCGCCGAGCGCCACGGTGCTGATGGAAAAACTGGCGCTTCTTGCCCATCGCACCACGGTCGGGCCGCGTTCGGTCCAGATCGCCACGCCGCAACTGGCGCCGATTTGGGCGGCGAGCGCTTTCATCTGGCGACCGGCGGTTTCGACCGGATTGATTCGCCGGAGCGCACTGATGCCGATCCCCAGCGCCGCCGGTCCAAGATCGTAACTGCCGCTTGCGGGGTCCTGCGTCACCAGTCCCTCCCGCACCAGGCTCTGCATATAACGATGGGCGGTGGAACGGCCGGTGCCGGCGCGTTTGGCCAGTTCGCTAAGCGCAAGCGCCGTATCCGATCTGGCGAGAAGGTTGAGAAAACGCGCCGCGATCGATACGGATTGAATAAGCGCCGAGCGCTTTTCGCCCTCGTTTTCGGGCGCTTCGTCCGCTTCGTCATCCATGGCGTTCAAGCTTGTTCCCCCGTGTATCGAGAAATGCCTAACGCATCCGGGTGAAAATCGGAATCGATTTCTGCGGACTTTTCAGTGGCTTTCATTCGCAACGCCGTGATTGCCGACGAGGCGCTGATTAAACTTTGTTGTAAATATGGCACATCCCGTTACGGAAGCCTTTTTGTCCGCAATACAGAACGCATTCTCTATTGCGAAACGGATAACGCTTCCGTTACTTGAATATGACTTTAATACTCATGTTTTTTAGGGGTGTGTGATGGGGTTTAGCTCTAGCGGTCGTTTGATGAGCGGGGTCAGCGCTCTGACGCTGGCGACGATGTTTGTGACGCCGGTTCTCGGTCAGGATCAGCAGGCTGAGGCGGCGGGCACGACCGTGTTGAAACCGATCGTCGTGACCGGTGAAAAAGTGGCGCGCGACATGAAGAACACGGCTTCGTCCGTTTCGGTCAAAACCGCCGAGGAAATCAGGAAGGAAAAGACCGGCGACCCGACCGTGTCGGAAGCGATCAAGGATATCCCGAACATCGTTTATACCGATAATGTCAGCGCTCCCATCATCCGCGGACAGGATACACAGGGACCGAATACCGGCTCCATCGCCTTCTTCACCGGCACGGTGCCGCGCGCCACGATCAATGTCGACGGCCATTATCTCGGTTATAACGAGTTCATCTATGGCGCGAGCTCCATCTGGGATGTCGACAGCATCGAGGTCTTCCGCGGCCCGCAGACCACCTCGCAGGGCGCCAACGCCATCGCCGGCGCGATCCTCGTCAACACCAAGGACCCGACCTTTACGCCTGAGGCTTCCTATCAGGCCGAAATAGGCAATTATCACCAGAAGCGGGCGTCATTTGCCTTTTCCGGACCGTTGATCGAGGATGAGCTGGCGGCGCGCATGGCGATCGATTATTCCGGCCGCGATACCTTCATCGATTATATCAATTCCGCATTTGCCCATGACGGCACCGATCAGGATTTCAAGGAATTCAACGGCCGCTTCAAGCTGCTGTGGGAGCCGTCGGAAATCCCCGGCCTTTCGACGAAGCTGACCTATTCCTATAATGCTTCGAACCGGCCGAGCCAGGAGGCGGCGTCGCGTCCCTTCGAGGATCTCAACCACATCACCACCACGATGCCGAATTTCAGGCAGTACACCAATACCGGCATTCTCGATATCAATTACGATTTCGAGAACGGCGTGAAACTGTTCAACCAGACGCAGTTTTCCGCCTCCACCGCCAAACGCCGGGTTGGTATTGCAAATAACGGCGATGCGGATGTCGATCTCAAGAACACCTCGCACGAAACGCGCGTCACCTTTGGCGATCAAGAGGATGTGCTGAGCGGTGTCGCGGGCATTTATTACGCGCATACGAAAGCCGACGAGGTGCTTTATCTGCGCGGAACATCGCGCTTCAACGACACCAAAGATAATCTCGGCCTCTTCAGCGAGTTGAGCTATCGCCTGACCGACCAGTGGACCCTGACGGGCGGCCTGCGCTACCAGCAGGACCAGATCCAGCGCGCCGGTTACCGGACGCTGAGCGCCACCAGCAGAAGCTCGGTCAATTATGACGAAACCTTCTCGGAAATCCTGCCCAAGGCGTCGCTGGCCTATGCCATCAACGACGACTGGACAGTCGGCGGCCTCGTCAGCCGTGGTTATAACCCCGGCGGCGTCGCATTCGACCTGACCACCAGCAAATGGCGGAGCTTCGACAAGGAAACAATCTGGAACTACGAGCTCTTCACCCGCGCCAGCCTGCTGGACGATACGCTGACGGTGAACGGCAACCTGTTCTACATGGACATGAAGAACGCCCAGTTTAACGTGCCGGTCGTCGTCTCCACGGGTATCAGCGAATCCTACACCGTCAATGCCGAAGAGGCTCATGCTTACGGTCTGGAAATCGGGGCTGATTACCGGGTTCTCGACAATCTGACGCTGAAGGCCAGCGCCGGTCTGCTGAAGACGAAAATCGACGAGATTTCCAGCAACGCCGCCTATGTCGGCAAGGAATTCGCCAAGTCGCCGGGTTACAGCTTCACCATCGGCGCAAGCTGGGATGTGACGGACAAGTTCACCGTTTCAGGCCAGGTGCGCCATCTCGACGGTTATTATTCCGACACGGACAACAAGGCCGTTTATGCGATCGATCCCTATACGATCGCGGATGTGCGGGCGAGCTACAAGTTCCAGGACGAGCTTGAGTTCTACGCCTACGTCAAGAACGTCTTCGATGAGCGCGCCCCGACGCTGATGAAGGAAAACCGCGGCATTGGCGGCATCGAGGCCAGCATGACCGAACCGCGCATGTTCGGCATCGGCGTGCGCGGCACGTTCTGAGCCGTCACCTGAGTTGAAAAGCAAAAGGCCTTCGAAGCGATCTTCGAAGGCCTTTTTTTGATGCAGAATCCTTCACACTCGCCGTCATCCTCGGGCTTGTCCCGAGGATCCAACCACGTAGCGTTAGATCAATCGGTTGCAGATGCTCGGGACAGGCCCGAGCATGACGAAGGAGAGGTTTCAGGCCTCTGTAAAACCTAACTCCTCGACGCCGAGAAAGCCTCAGAAAAACGCCTGAATGCCCGTCTGCGCCCGGCCGAGGATAAGCGCGTGGACGTCGTGCGTGCCCTCATAGGTATTGACCGTTTCGAGGTTCTGGGCGTGGCGCATCACATGGTATTCGATCTGGATGCCGTTACCGCCATGCATGTCGCGGGCCTGGCGGGCGATATCCAGCGCCTTGCCGCAATTGTTGCGCTTGATGATGGAGATCATTTCCGGCGCCATTTTATGCTCGTCCATCAGCCGGCCGACGCGCAAGGAAGCCTGAAGGCCGAGAGCGATCTCGGTCTGCATGTCGGCGAGCTTCTTCTGGTAAAGCTGCATGCCGGCCAGCGGCTTGCCGAACTGCTTGCGGTCGAGACCATATTGCAGGGCGCGGAACCAGCAATCTTCGGCAGCACCCATCACACCCCAGGAAATGCCGTAACGGGCGCGGTTGAGGCAGCCGAACGGGCCTTTCAGGCCTGAAACATTGGGCAACAGCGCGTCTTCGCCCACTTCCACACCATCCATGACGATTTCGCCAGTAATGGAGGCGCGCAGCGAAAGCTTGCCGCCGATCTTCGGGGCGGAAAGACCCTTCATGCCCTTTTCCAGCACGAAGCCCCTGATCTGGTTGTCATGGGCTTCCGATTTCGCCCAGACGACGAAGACATCGGCGATCGGCGCGTTGGAAATCCACATCTTCGAACCGCGCAGGCGATAGCCGCCGGCGATCTTTTCAGCACGGGTCTTCATGCCGCCGGGATCGGAGCCGGCATCCGGCTCGGTCAGGCCGAAACAGCCGATCAATTCGCCGGAAACGAGGCCGGGCAGGTATTTCTTCTTCTGCTCGTCCGAGCCATAAGCGAAGATCGGGTGGATGACGAGCGAGGACTGCACGCTCATCATCGAGCGGTAACCGCTGTCGATCCGCTCCACCTCGCGGGCGACGAGGCCATAGGCGACGTAGCTCGCATTGGCCGCGCCATATTCTTCCGGAAGCGTAATGCCGAGAAGGCCGGTCCGGCCCATCAGGCGGAACAGTTCCGGTTCGGTGGTCTCAGAAAGATAGGCCTCGGAGACACGCGGCAAAAGTTCCGACTTGCCGAAGGCGGCGGCGGCGTCGCGGATCATCCGCTCGTCATCGGTCAGTTGGTCTTCGAGCAGAAAAGGGTCCTGCCAATTGAATGCTGCGTGTTCGCTCACTTTATGCCTCCGGATTTGCTGGCCGGATTATTCGTATCGAAGCCCGCCCGCACAAGCCATGTTTACTCATTTTTGCATTACATATAGTAATGGCTCATGACGTCTCTCAGCCGCAAACTCCTGCCGTCCACCAGTGCGCTTGCCGCCTTTGATTCCGTTGCCCGGCTCGGCAGCTTTTCCGCTGCCGCGGAGGAGCTCGCCCTCACGCAAGGGGCGATCAGCCGGCAGGTTATGTCACTGGAAGAACAGCTTGGCGTGCGCCTGTTCGAACGCGGCGCGCGCGGCGTGGCGTTGACGACCGAGGGGCGCGCTTATGCGAAATCGATTGCCTCCGCCCTCGGCGAGATACGGTCTGCATCGCTGCAGATCATGACCAAAACGCATGGCAATACGCTGAACCTTGCCATGCTGCCCACCTTCGGCACCCGCTGGCTTTTGCCGCGTATCCCGGATTTCGTCGCAAACCACCCCGAAATCACCATCAATTTCGCCACCCGCATCGGGCAATTCGATTTCGAGCGCGAGCAGCTGGATATGGCGATCCATATCGGCCAGGCGGACTGGCCGGGGGCGGAAAGCACCTTTCTGATGCATGAAATGGTTGCGCCGGTGTGCAGCCCGCAATTCCTCAGCGCTCATCCCGTCGAAAAGGGAGAGGACATCGCCGCCCTGCCGTTGCTGCACATGGCCTCGCGGCCGGGAGCGTGGGGCCATTGGTTCGAAAGCCTCGGCCTGTCGCTTGCCTTGCCGCAAGGCATGCGCTTCGAGCAGTTTTCCAGCGTGGCGCAGGCCTGTATAGCCGGCCTCGGCGTGGCGCTGATGCCGCTTTTCCTGATCGATAACGAGCTGAAATCGAAGCAACTGGTAAAAGCCTTCGATCATCAGGCCAAAAGTCCAAGCTCCTATTATGCGGTAGCGCCGCTCTCGCGCGCCAATCACGTTCCGGTCGTGCTTTTTCGCGACTGGCTGGTGCGGCAGGTTGAGGCCTATCGTGCGGCGAGCATGACAGCCTCATAAAAATAATCGCACTTTTTTTCGGGCATTTAGACTTTATGCCCAGGTTTTCGCCGTGTTTTGCCGTCTTGCGGACTCGACAGGAGAGCTTAGCTGGACTATCGTGATTAAACGTTTAATCAGCCCCTTCGGACCATCATGGCGTCTTCACGGCCTGCCACCAATCTGAGCGCGATAGCAGCGGCACTCGGCGTGTCGGTGGCAACCGTGTCCAATGCGCTCTCCGGCAAGGGTCGTGTTTCGCCTGAACTGGTGGAGCGCATCCGCAAGACCGCAAGCGAACTTGGTTATGTGCCGAGTTCGGCGGGCAGGGCGCTGCGCACCGGCAAAAGCGGTGTTCTCGGGCTGGTTCTGCCCGATATCGCCAATCCTCTCTTCCCGCAGATCGCGCAGGCCATCGAAAAGGCGGCCGTTAATGCCGGTTACGGCGTGCTGATTGCCGACTCGCGCGGTGAGATCGCCATGCAGACGGATGCCATCAACCGGCTGATCGAGCGTGGGGTGGACGGCATGGTCATCGTTCCTCGCCGTGGCACGCGCATCGCCGATGTCGATTGCCCTGTCGCGGTGATCGACAGCCCCTCGACGCCTGGCAACACGGTCGCCGCCGACCATTGGGATGGCGGCCGGCAGGTTGGCGAATATCTGGCGGGTCTTGGCCATCGCAAGGTGGCGCTGGTGGGCAAGAACCGGGATTCCAATGTGCAGAACGACCGCCTCGGCGGTATCCGCGACGGTCTCGGCAAGGCCTGCATGACACAGACGCTCTGGATAGACGGCATCGAAAAGACCGGCGGCGCGGGCTGCCGGCTCGGGCTTGCCGAAAAAGTTGCCGAGGGTTTTACCGCCTTTGCCGCCGTTTCCGACCTGCATGCGTTGCGCGCGCTCACCGAATTGCAGCGCGAGGGCATCGATGTGCCGGAGGAGGCCAGTGTCACCGGCTTCGACGATCTCATTTTTTCGGCCGTGGTCACCCCGCCTTTGACGACGATGCGGATGGATATGGGCCGTATCGCCGATCTTGCCGTCGGGGCGTTGCTGCGGGCGATTGACGGTGCCGGCGAAGGCGGCGTCGCCGTCGATGTCACCGCGGATATAACGAAAGTACCGATGGCGCTGATCATGCGCGGCTCCACCGGCGAAAAAAAGCATGATGCGATTGAAGCCAAAAACACGACAGCAGGAGAACTCACACCATGAAAAAAATCATTCTTGCATCGGGCACCGCCCTGATGCTGACGATGGGCGCCGCGCAGGCGCAGGACAAGACGCTGACGATCTCGGTCTACGCCTTCGCGCAGGACGAATTCAAGGAATTGGTCTATACGCCGTTCGAGAAGCAATGCGGCTGCAAGCTGGTCGTCGAGACCGGCAACAGTGTCGAGCGGCTGGCCAAGATGGAGGCCAACAAGGCCAATCCGGTGGTCGATCTCGCCATCGTCTCCATGGCGGATGCGCTCTCCGCCACCCGCAAGGACCTGATCCAGAAGATCGATGCCGCCAAGGTGCCGAATATCGGCAAGCTCTATGACATCGCCAAGGATCCGAATGGCGACGGCATGAGCGTCGGCGTCAATTTCTACGCCACGTCAATCGTTTACCGCACAGACAAGATGAAGATCGATAGCTGGGCCGATCTTTTGAAGGACGGTATCGTTGACCACGTCGCTTTCCCGAATGTCACTACCAATCAGGGCCCGCCGGCGCTTTACATGCTGGGCAAGGCCATCGGCAAGGATACGCCTGATCTCTCCGGCGCTATCGAAGCCGTGGGCGAAAAGAAGGACGATCTCGTCACGTTCTACGTGAAATCGTCGCAGCTGGTGCAGCTCATGCAGCAGGAAGAAATCTGGGCCGCCCCCATCGGCCGCTTCTCCTGGGCGCCCTTTACCAAGCTCGATCTGCCGCTTGCCTGGGCAACCCCCAAGGAAGGCCAGACCGGCGGCATGAACGTGCTCGTGGTGCCGAAGGGCACGAAGAACGAAGATCTGGCGCTGCAGTTCATGGATTTCTGGCTCTCGACCGACGTTCAGAAGGCGCTGGCCGAAAAGCTCGTGGACAGCCCGACCAACAAGGAAGTCAAGGTGTCCGACGAGGTGGCGAACAACATCACCTATGGCGACGAAACCGCAAAAAGCCTGCAGCTCATTCCTTCCGCCGTGACGCTCGACAACCGTGACAAGTGGCTGTCGGAGTGGAACGCCAAGGTCGGCCAGTAAGTCCTTATCAAGGTTTGGAATGGGGCATTTAAAACGTCCGAAAGGGCGGCTCCATTCCCGGAAAAGCGGTTTGGTCGTCCCCTGACCGCTTTTCCACCTCTCAATTCCGCAAGCTGGCCATGACCGCTTGCAGTAACAATCGGCCGCGGGCCGTTCGGGGAATAAAGCGATGTTTCAGAACCGGGCCGAAGCGCTGGCGCTTGCATTGCCCGCCGCTATTTTCGCGGCGGCGGTCTTTCTTGTGCCGGTCTTCATGCTCCTGTCGGAAGGCTTTCACACCACTGACGGCTGGACATTGTCCGCTTACGCCGATTTCTTCTCCGATCCGCTGAACAGGGCGGTTTTCCTGCGCACCCTGAAGCTTGGCGCGCTCGTCACCATTGTATCTGCGGTGGTGGGTTATGCGGCGGCTTTCGCCATCGTCAATCTGTCGCAGGGCGCGAAAGGACATGTCGTCAATCTGGTCGTCTTGCCGCTGATGATCTCGCCGGTTGCCCGCACCTATGCCTGGATCGTCATTCTCGGCAGAACCGGCATCGTCAACCAGGCGCTTCAGGCGGTAGGACTGAGCGATGCGCCGATCCGTATACTGTTTTCCGAAACGGCTGTTTTCATCGGCCTTCTGCAATTGTTCCTGCCATTGATGATCATTTCCCTCATCAGTGCGCTGGAGAATATGCCCAAGGATACGATCGCAGCCGCCCGCGTTCTCGGCGCAAACTGGCTGCAGGTGTTCTGGAAGGTCATCCTGCCGCTCACCAAGGAGGGGCTTGTTGTCGGCGGCACGCTGGTCTTCACCGGTTCGCTCACGGCCTATATCACGCCGGCCATTCTCGGCGGCTCCAAGGTGCTGATGCTGGAAACCCTGCTCTATCAGCAGGTGACGGTCTCCAACAATTTCGTCGCCGCCAGCGTCATCGCCTTCATCCTGATCGTCATGAGCTTTGCCGCCAATATCCTGCTGAAGCGCATCGCCACCGCAAGGAACAAGAAATGACCCGGCAGCTCTTCATTCCGCTCACGCTCCTGCTCGTTGTCGGCTTTCTGATCGGGCCGTTCCTCATCATCGTTGCGGCCTCGTTTTCGGCCGGCGACACGCTCGCCTTTCCGCCGCAGGGCTTTTCACTGAAATGGATCGCGAAGGTCTTCACCGTCGAAAGTTTCCGTGAAAGCTTCGCGATGTCGATGTTCCTCGCCATTGGCGGCACATTCACGGCGCTCGTCCTCGGTATTCCCGCTTCCTACGCCATGTCGCGCTACAAGCTGCCCTTTGCGGAAACCGTGCGCACGATCGTTTCGGCGCCGATCATCGTGCCGGGTATCATCGTCGGTCTGGCACTGCTGCGCTATTTCGTCGTTCCCTTCGGCATCGGCATCACGCTTGCCCTGTTTCTCGCGCACACGGCGCTCATCCTGCCCTATGCGGTACGGGTGGTTTCGGCCAGCCTCAACAATCTGCGTTCGGATATCGAGGAGGCGGCGGTGCTGCTCGGCTCGTCGCGGTTTGGCGCATTTTTCCGTGTGGTGCTGCCCAATATTCGCGGCGGCATCCTGTCGGCCTTCATCCTCGGTTTCGTGACGAGTTTCAATCAGGTGCCCGTGTCGCTGTTCCTGTCGGGTCCGGGCGTGCGCACGCTGCCCATCGACATGCTGGGCTACATGGAAATCGTCTTCGATCCGTCTGTCGCTGCACTCTCATCGCTGCTCGCCTTCCTTTCCATCGGCATCGTCTTCCTGGCCGAACGTTTTCTGGGGTTCTCCCGTTATGTCTGACGCAAATTACCTTTCGCTCCAAAAAGTCTCGCTCGCCTACGGCAACAGCATCGCCGTCAAGGATCTCGACCTCGATATCCGCAAGGGTGAACTTCTCGCGCTGCTCGGTCCTTCCGGCTGTGGCAAGACCACCACGATGCGCGCCATTGCCGGGCTGATGCCGGTGGCGGGCGGGCGCATCGATCTCGACGGCGCCGATATCACCCGCGTCGCCGCCAACAAGCGCGCCGTCGGGCTGGTGTTTCAGTCCTATGCGCTGTTTCCTCACCTGACGGTTTACGAAAACGTCGCATTCGGCCTGAAACTCAAGGGCATGAACGGCAAGGCGCTTGATGACAAGGTCGCCTCCGGTCTGAAGTCCGTGGGATTGTCGAACTTCGCATCGCGCAAGCCGGCCGAGCTTTCCGGCGGCCAGCAGCAGCGCGTGGCGCTGGCGCGCTCCATGGTCATGGAGCCGAAGGTGCTGCTGCTCGATGAGCCGCTCTCCAACCTTGATGCGCGCCTCAGGCTTGAAATGCGCACCGAATTGCAGCGCGTGCAGAAGGAAACCGGTGTGACGATGATCTTCGTCACCCATGACCAGATCGAGGCGCTCGCACTGGCCGACCGTATTGTCGTCATGAAGGGCGGCAAGATTGAGCAGATCGGTACACCGGAAGAGATCTATAATGCGCCGGTTTCCGCCTTCGTGGCGGATTTCGTCGGCTTTGAAAACATCTTCGCGCTGGAAGGCGGCGCGTTGAAAACCGAAAACGGCACAACACCGCTTACCGGACCAGTCCCTTCAGCATCTGGACTGGCCTGGCGGCCGCGCATGGTCACCCTTGGTTCAGGTCCTTTCCAGGGAACCGTGCGCGGCACATCCTTTGCCGGAAATACCCGTGAGTACCTGCTGGATACGCTGCTTGGTCCCATCAAGGCGGAGACCGATGCTGCGCTGACCGCCCATACGATCGGTGATACGCTCGCCTTCGACCTTCCGGTCGAAAAGGCGGCAAGCCTCAAGGTGTTTGGCTGATCATGGGTGTGTGGATCGATACCGATATGGGCTTTGACGATATCGCCGCCATCATGGTGGTGCAATCGGCAGGCCTTGCCATAGACGGCATTTCGCTGGTCTTCGGCAATGCGACGCTGGATGTTGTCTGCAGCAACGCCGCAGGCGCGGTCGCCGCCTTCGGCTGGTCCATGCCCCTCCATCAGGGCCGTGCCAAACCCGTCCTTGGCGCGCTCGAAACCGCACAATGCATTCTGGGTAACAGCGGCATTCCGACCGTCGGCCGTAGCCTGCCGGATGCGCCCGCTCTGCCGCAAAGCGACGCTTTCACTGCGCTGTGCGGCTGGCTTGAGGGGGCAGGCGAAAAGCGCATCCTCGCGCTCGGCCCGCTTACCAATATCGCCGCCCTTTGCCTTGCCCGGCCCGATCTTGCCGCGAAAATTTCCGATCTGACCTGGATGGGTGGCGGCGTGACGAGCGGCAACCACACCGCATCTGCCGAATTCAACGCCTTTGCCGATCCGGAAGCGCTGGCCATCGTGCTTTCTCACGGCCTGCCGCTGCGCATGGTCGATCTGGACGCCTGCCGCAAGGTCACCGCCTCGCCAGCCGATGTGCTGCCGATCCGAAATGCTGGCGGCAAAAACGCCGGCCTGATTGCCGACCTGCTGGAAGGTTTCATCGGCATCGCCACGAGACGCGGCAGACCGGCCATGGCGCTTTACGATCCCGTTGCCGCTGTCGGCTTCACCTCCGAGCTGCTTGGCTGGCGCTATACGCGGATCGATGTCGAGCTTCACGCGGCGCTAACGCGCGGGCGAACGGTGGTTGAGCCGCGCGCCGACAAGGTTGCCGCCTTCAACGCGCATTTCGCCGACACCGTGAATGCCGAAGCGGCAAAGGCTGCGGTTCTCGAGGCGTTGCGCCGCGAGGCTGCCCGATGAGTGCACAATCCCCGATACGCGAGCCGGTCGATCTCAACGACGATGCGCTGCGCGCCCGCGCGGTTGCCGCTGCGCGCGGCGATGCGGCTTTCGATGTTCTCATTACCGGCGGAACGCTGGTGGATGTGGTGACGGGGGAGCTTCGCGCCGCTGATATCGGCATTGTCGGTCCGCTAATTGCCAGCGTTCACGAACCGGCAAGCCGCAGCGATGCTGCGCAGCTCGTCGACGCGTTGGGCGCCTTTGTCTCGCCCGGCCTGATCGACACGCATATGCACATCGAAAGCTCGATGATAACGCCCGCTGCCTATGCGGCAGCCGTGGTTGCCCGCGGCGTCACCACTATCGTCTGGGACCCGCATGAATTCGGCAATGTCCATGGTGTCGAAGGGGTGCGCTGGGCGGCGAAATCCATCGAAAACCTGCCGCTGCGCGCCATTCTGCTTGCACCCTCTTCAGTGCCATCAGCACCGGGGCTGGAGCGCGGCGGCGCTGATTTCGATGCCGGAATTCTCGCTGATATCCTGTCATGGCCGCAGATTGGCGGGGTTGCGGAAATCATGAACATGCGCGGCGTCATCGACCGCGATCCGCGCATGAGCGGCATCGTACAGGCCGGTCTCGTCTCGGAAAAGCTGATCTGTGGCCATGCGCGCGGCCTGAAGGACGCCGATCTCAACGCCTTCATGGTGGCCGGTGTTTCTTCCGATCACGAGCTGGTCTCGGCTGAAGACCTGATGGCGAAGCTTCGGGCGGGGTTGACCATCGAGCTGCGCGGCTCGCACGATCATCTGCTGCCGGAATTTGTGGAGGCGCTGAATGCGCTCGGCCACCTGCCGCAGACGCTGACGCTCTGCACTGACGATGTTTTCCCGGACGATCTGTTGCGGGGCGGCGGGCTGGATGATGTGGTGCGCCGCCTTGTCCGTTATGGCCTGAAACCGGAATGGGCGCTGCGCGCCGCAACACTGAATGCTGCGCAAAGGCTTGGCCGTGCCGATCTCGGCCTCATCGCCGCCGGTCGCCGCGCCGATATCGTCGTCTTCGAGGATTTGAGTGGTTTTTCAACCCGTCATGTCTTGGCCGGTGGCAGGGCGGTTGCGGAAGCCGGGCATATGCTCGTCGACATTCCAGCCTGCGATGCGACGGCGCTCGAAGGCTCGATGAAGCTGCCGCTGCGCGCAGCCCATGATTTCAGGGTTGCCTGCGAGGGCGCAAGGGTGCGCCTTGCCACCATCGACCGCCCACGCTTCACGCAATGGGGCGAGGCGGAAGCCGAGGTGAAGGATGGTTTTGTCGTTCCCCCCGAAGGCGCCACGATGATTTCCGTCACCCACCGCCACGGCAAGGCCGAGCCAATTACCAGGACCGGCTTCCTTACCGGCTGGGGACGCTGGAACGGCGCCTTCGCCACCACCGTCTCGCATGACAGCCACAACCTCACTGTCGTCGGCGGTAATGCCGAAGACATGGCGCTGGCCGCCAATGCGGTGATTGCGACAGGCGGCGGCATGGCTGTCGCCTCTGAGGGTAAGGTGACCGCGCTTCTACCCCTGGCGCTCTCCGGCCTCGTTTCCGATGCGCCGCTTGAAGACGTAGCACAGGCTTTCGAGGAATTGCGCGCCGCTGTCGGCAAGGTGGTCGAATGGCAACCGCCCTATCTCGTTTTCAAGGCCTGTTTCGGTGCCACGCTCGCCTGCAATATCGGTCCTCACCAGACGGATATGGGCATTGCCGATGTGCTTACGGGACGGGTGATGGAAAGCCCGGTGCTTGCGGTTCTCGAATAGCGGCGGTTCGCATCTGCGGGCTGCGATTTATTCCACCTTGGGCCCGTCAGGCGTCTGTGTTTCACGCGCGGCAATGCGCGCTGCCATCACGAAATTCTTCACCACGGGCGATGTCGTTCCGCGCCGATAGGCGAGCGATATGGAAAGCTGTGGCGGCGGACCGCTGGAGGGCAGCAGGACGATGTTGTGCATTTTGACTTGTGCGACGGATTCCGGAACGAGGGAAACCCCGAGTTCGGCCGCGACCAGCGACAATATCGAGACGATTTGCGGTGCAGCCGGCCCGAGACGCGGCGTGAATCCAGCCTCCTCGCAGGCTTTTATCGATGCATCGTGAAGGCTGGTGCCGATGCTGCGTGGCGTCAGAATGAAAGGGTCGTCGCGCAGTTCCATCAGGTCTATGGCGGTTCCGCGCCGCGCGAGTGGATGGGATGCCGGCAGGGCGACCAGAAGCGGTTCGTCAGTGAGCACTTCCTCGAGCAACGTATCAGGGTCGGATTGTGAGGGGCGCAGCAGCGCCACGTCCAGCCGATCTTCAAGTAGGGCCGGCGTCAGTGCGAGAGCAGCTGCCTCCATCACCTGAAGTTCTACGTCAGGGTATTTGCGTCTGTAAGTGCGGATGCAGGCCGGAACCAGAGGGTTGAGCGCCGCCGTGCCGGTAACGCCTATTCTCAGGATACCGGTTTCACCGGCCGCCGCCCTGCGTGCAAGCCGGATACCTTCGCTCACCTGATGCGGAATATGGGTCACCGCGATGCGAAACGCATGACCCGCCGGCGTTAGTTCCGCGCCATGCGCGAGACGCCGGAATAGCCGCACGCCGATTTCCTGTTCCAGAACCTTTATCTGCTGGCTGAGCGGCGGCTGCGCGATTCCCAGATGTTCTGCCGCCCGCGTAAAACTGCCTTCATTGGCGATGGCCAGAAAATAGCGGATGTGCCTGAGTTCCATGATATTAGATCCAGATATGACAGGAACGCATTCCATATATTAGAATGAAAGACGGAGCTGCGCTATAGCTGGGAGCGAAAAGGACAAACCCGATGCGCCAGCTCAAAAAACAGGATTTCGCCCCGCCGATCGTCATGACGGAGGAGCCGCCGGATGTGCTCTGGATCCGGCAGGGAAGCCGCCAGTTTCGCCGGGCGAGTTGGGCGCTCTTTCTGGCCGGCTTCGCCAGCTTTTCGCTGATTTATTGCGTGCAGCCGCTGCTGCCGGAATTTCCGGCGGAATTCGGCATAAACCCCGCAACCGCATCGCTCGCCCTGTCGCTGACGACGGGAACGCTGGCCTTCGCCATTCTTCTCAGCGGTGCTTTTGCCCAGCTCTTCACCCGCCGAAATCTGATGTTCGTTTCGATGATGCTGGCCGCTATCGCCAATATCATTGCAGCAAGCACGGAAGGTTGGGCATGGCTGCTTGCCGCCCGCGCGCTGGAAGGGTTCGTGCTCGGCGGCGTTCCCGCCGTCGCCATGGCTTATCTTGCCGAGGAGATCGAACCTTCCAGTCTCGGCAAGGCGATGGGGCTTTATGTCGGCGGCACGGCCTTCGGCTCCATGGCCGGGCGTGTCGGCATGGGGCTGGTGTCCGCCTATACGTCCTGGCAGGTCGCAATGTATGCGCTGGGGGCGGTCTGCATCCTTGCGGCCATCGGCTTCCTGCTGCTTCTTCCGCCCTCGCGGAATTTCCGGCCGCAGCACATGCCGCTGAAAAATCATCTGAGAATATGGGCGCAACATCTTGGAAATCCTGAACTTCGGCGGTTCTATTTCCTTGGCGCGATGCTGACGAGCGTGTTCACCACCGTTTTCAACTATTGCGCCTTTCGCCTCGTCGCGCCGCCTTACGAATTGGGCCGCACCGCCGTCAGCATGATCTTCCTGACCTTTGCCCTGGGTATCGTCGCTTCCTCCTATGGCGGTGCTCTGGTCGACCGGTTCAGCCGGCGGATCATGCTGGTGGTTGCCTTTTCCACCATCCTTGCCGGTATCCTGCTGACCTTCGCCTCAAGCATCATCCTCATCGTGGCGGGGATTGCGGCGATAACCGTCGGATTTTTCATTGGGCATTCGGCTGCCAGCAGTGGTGTGGGTGCCAATGCGGGAGGCGCCAAAAGCCATGCTTCCGCGCTTTATCTGCTGTTTTATTATTGCGGAGCGAGCATCACCGGTTGGATCGGTGGCTGGTTCTGGATCCATGCCGGCTGGCCCGGCATCATGGCGATCACCGCCGGCTGCGCGCTTGCCGGAATTTTCGCCAGCCTTGCCGGTCCGAGCGCGCGGCGCGTCTGAGCGGCCATCGCCGATGCATCCGGCCGTTTTTACTCCGCCGCCAGTTCCTGCTCCACCAGTGTTGCCCAGAAAGCGACGCCGGGAACGATTGCCGCGTCGTTGAAGTCGTAGGAGGTGTTGTGGTGCAGCGCGCCATCCACCGCGGGGCCGTTGCCGAGCCAGACGTAGCAGCCGGGGGCCTCGCCCGCGAAAAAGGCGAAGTCGTCGCCGGCGGTCGAGGGCGGGAAGGCGGTGCGGGATTTGTTGCCGAAGACGGTCTTGGCGGCTCGGAGCGCCCGTTTCGTCGCATCGGCATCGTTGATGACGGGCGGAATGCGGCGGATGAATTCATAGCTTGCCTCGATGCCGAACATCGCCGCCGTACCCTTGGCGAGCCTGCCGATTTCCGTTTCAAGCTGGCTGCGCACCTCAGGCGCGTAGGCGCGTGCGGTGCCGCCGATTTCGACGAGATCGGGAATGACGTTGAGCGCCTTGGGGTCACCCGCCTGCACCGAGCAGGCGCTGACGACGGCAGGTTGCAGCGGATCGACGACGCGGCCGACGATGGTTTGCAGCGAAGCGAGGAAGGTGCCCGCCGCCGTTACCGGATCGCGGCCGAGATGCGGCTTGGCGCCATGGGTGCCGATGCCCTTGAAGGTGACGCGCCAGCTGTCGGACGAGGCCAGCTGTGGGCCTTCCACCACGGCCATCTCGTCGAGCCCAAGCCCCGGCATATTGTGCAGGCCATAGACCGCATCGCATGGGAACAGCGTGAAAAGCCCGTCCTCCACCATTTTCTTCGCGCCGCCTCGGCCTTCTTCGGCCGGCTGGAAGATGAAATGCACGGTGCCTGAGAAGTCGCGGGTCTTTGCGAGGTAACGCGCGGCGCCAAGCAGCATGGCGGTGTGGCCGTCATGTCCGCAGGCATGCATCTTGCCGGGAAATTTCGATTTATAGGGCCGGTCGGGCACCTCAGGCATGGCAAGCGCATCCATATCGGCGCGCAGGCCAATGCGGCGGGTGCCATTACCCACCTGCAGCGTGCCGACCACACCGGTGCCGCCAAGACCGCGATGTACCTTCAGCCCGGCGCGCTCGAGAAGATCGGCGACGATGGCGCTGGTTCTCTCCTCTTCGAAACCCAGTTCCGGATGCGCGTGCAGATCATGACGAAGCTCCGTCAGGAATGGCAGATCCTCGCCGATGCGATCCAGCAGTCTCATGGGAAGCTTGTCCTTGAATATGGGAAAAACCCGCGTCATAGGTGGGTTTGTCCGAATGCCTGTTGCTTTGTTTCCGTTCTAGCGGAAAAAGCCAATGAAATGAACCCGCCGCGTATTCGCGGTTGTTGAAATGCCTGATGCGCCGAACGGGATCGGCGCGGCCGAAAACCGCGTCCGCCTTGCGCGATCCCGATCCTGAAAGGAAAACCGATGCCGCCATCCGCATCGCCCGCCGCCCATTCTCCCGCCGCGCCGCATGAGTTCTGGCAGGATATTCTTCCGCCGGCCACCTTCGGTACGGCGGGTCCGCATTCCAGCTTTTTTCCGGCGGAACTGGATGATGGAAGGCAGATCTGCCTGCCCGTCCGGCCGCTTGCGGATGGGGAGCACGCGCTGGCATCGCTCATCGTCAATCAGGCGTCGTTCGCGGTGCTGGAGGCGCTGGCCGCCGATCTCGCCGCCAAGCTCGCGCCCTTCAATCCGGATGTCGTTATCGGCCTGCCGACGCTGGGCTTGACGCTCGCCGCCGCCGTTGCCCGGCATCTCGGCCATTCCCGTTACGTGCCGCTCGGCACCTCGCGCAAATTCTGGTATCTGGAGGAACTGTCGGTGCCGATGTCCTCCATCACCACCCGGCAGGAAAAACGGCTCTATATCGATCCCCGCATGCTGCCGCTCATCGAAAACAGGCGGGTGGCGCTGGTGGATGATGTGATCTCCAGCGGCAGCTCCATCGTATCAGGTCTTGCGCTTCTCGCCGCCTCCGGCATCCGGCCCGCTGTCATCGGTGCGGCCATGCTGCAATCGGATCGCTGGCGGGAAAAAATCGCCGCTTTCGGGCCGGAATGGCCGGAGCGGGTGAGGGGCGTTTTCGCCACGCCGCTGCTCACCAAAGCGGAAGACGGCTGGCGCGCCTGACGAAGCGCAAATTCCGGCAAAAGGCAAGTGGTGATAATTTCACCGCTGCCTAATTTGTGTCTTGCGAAGCTCGAAGAGATCGTCCTAAGATCACTTCCGACAGACAATAGCGGTCGGCGAACAATGCGCCGGTTTGCTTTCGCGCGGTGTCATCCCGGCGTCTGCCCGCCCCCGTTTTGTTCTTTCCGATGACTGGAATTTCTTCCCATGCATGCAGTGTTCGACGGTCATAATGATGTGCTGCTTCGGTTGTGGCGCAACAGCAAGGCCGGTGCCGATCCGGTGGCCGAATTTAAAAGCGGCACACGTGAGGGTCATATCGATGGCCCCCGGGCAAGGGCAGGCGGCCTCGGCGGCGGCATCTGCGCCATCTATATTCCTTCCGGCGACCTTATTCTGCAGGAACCGGATGAAAGCGGCCACTACAACACGCCGCTCGCCGCTCCGCTGGAGCGGCTGCCTTCGCTGGATATCGCCATGGAGAAGGCGGCGATTGCGCTGAGGCTCGATCGTGCCGGCGCCTGGCGGCTGTGCCGCTCCACGGCCGATATTCGCAAGGCCTTTGCCGAGGATATTTTCGCCGCGGTGCTGCATATGGAAGGCTGCGAGGCGATCGGCGCCGATCTCGACGCGCTGGAGGTGTTTTACGCCGCCGGCCTGCGGTCGCTCGGCCCGGTCTGGAGCCGGCACAATATTTTCGGCCACGGCGTTCCTTTCTCTTACCCCATGTCGCCAGATACGGCGCCCGGCCTCACCGATGCCGGTTTTGCGCTGGTGAAGGAGTGCAACCGGCTCGGCATTCTCATCGATCTCGCGCATATCACCGAAAAGGGCTTCTGGGATGTGGCCAAGACCACCAACCAGCCTTTGATCGCCAGCCATTCCAATGCGCATGCGCTCACCCCCGTCGCCCGCAATCTCACCGACAGGCAGATGGATGCCATCAAGGAAAGCCGTGGTCTGGTGGGTCTCAACTATGCCGTGACCATGCTCAGGGCAGATGCGCGCGACATTGCCGATACGCCGCTTTCCGACATGGTGCGCCATATCGACTACATGGTGGAGCGCATGGGCATCGATTGCGTGGCGCTGGGATCGGATTTCGACGGTGCGACGGTACCCGTTGGCGTTGCCGATGCCAGCGGCAACCACAATCTGGTTGCGGCGCTGAAATCGGCGGGCTACGGTGATGGAGAACTTGCTAAAATATGCCGGGAAAACTGGCTGCGCGTCCTATCCCAGGCCTGGCACGAGCCGGCCTGAAGGCAAATAAAAGCGAACTAAATCAATCTCATAACAAAAGGGGAGATCCTATGATCAAATCGCTCAACAAGTCCATGCGTATCCTCAGCACCAGCGCTGCTCTGTCGCTGATGATGCTGTCTGCGCCGCACGCTTTTGCCGCCACGCCGGCCGATACGCTGGTTGAAGGTTTCGCCATCGACGACATCATCACGCTCGATCCGGGTGAGGCTTTCGAACTCTCCGCCGCCGAAGTCACCGGCAACACCTATAGCAAGCTGGTTTCCATCGATCTCAACGACACGTCCAAGGTTATCGGCGATCTCGCCGAAAGCTGGACGACCTCCGAGGACGGCCTGACCTATACGTTCAAGCTGAAATCCGGCCTGAAATTCGCCTCCGGCAATCCGGTCACCGCTGACGACGTCGCCTTCTCCTTTGAACGCGCCGTGAAGCTCGACAAGTCGCCCGCATTCCTGCTGACGCAGTTCGGCCTCAAGAGCGATAACGTCACCGAAAAGGCGAAGGCTGCGGATGCGAACACCTTCGTGCTGACGGTCGACAAACCCTATGCGCCGAGCTTCGTGCTGAACGTGCTGACCGCGACCGTCGCTTCGGTGGTCGACAAGAAGCTCATCACCGAAAAGGCGAAGTCGGTAACGCCGAGCGCCGATTACAAATACGACACGGATTTCGGCAACGAGTTCCTGAAGACGGGTTATGCGGGTTCCGGCCCCTACAAGATCCTCGGCTGGAAGGCCAACGAAGCGGTCATTCTGGAAGCCAACCCGAATTATTACGGTGAGAAGCCGAAGCTGAAGCGTGTGGTCTATCGCCACATGAAGGAAAGCTCCGGCCAGCGTCTGGCGCTTGAAAATGGCGATATCGATGTTGCCCGCAACCTTGAGCCCGGTGACATGGAAGCCGTTTCCAAGAAGGAAGGCCTCGCCGTCACGTCTGCGCCCAAGGGCACCGTCTATTACTTCAGCCTCAACCAGAAGAACGAGAACCTGAAGAAGCCCGAGGTCATCGAAGCCTTCAAATATCTCGTCGATTATGACGCGATCGGTGAGACGATCATCAAGGGCATCGGCGAAGTTCACCAGACCTTCCTGCCGAAGGGCCAGCTCGGCGCGCTTGATGAGAACCCCTACAAGCTCGACGTCGCCAAGGCGAAAGAGCTTCTCGCCAAGGCCGGCCTGAAGGACGGCTTCACCGTGACCATGGATGTGCGCAACACGCAGCCGGTAACCGGCATTGCCGAAAGCGTACAGCAGACGCTGGCGCAGGCTGGCATCAAGCTCGAAATCATCCCGGGCGACGGCAAGCAGACGCTGACCAAATACCGCGCCCGCACCCATGATATCTATATCGGCCAGTGGGGTTCGGACTATTTCGACCCGAACTCGAATGCGGAAACCTTCACCATCAACTACGACAATTCCGATGAGGGCAAGAACAAGACGCTCGCCTGGCGCAATGCCTGGGACGTTCCTGATCTGACCAAGGAAACCCAGTCGGCGCTTTTGGAGAAGGATAGCGCCAAGCGCGCCGCCATCTATGAAAACCTGCAGAAGGAAGTTCTGGCGAAGGGTCCCTTCGTCATCATCTTCCAGCAGACCGAAGTGGCCGGTTACTCGAACAAGCTCAAGGGCCTGAAGCTCGGACCGAGCTTCGACACCAACTACGTCTATACGATCTCCAAGGAATGATCCGGAAGGATCGGTCTCTTGAGCATCGTTGAAGCAAACAGCCGGGCGAGGCAGGGCAAACGCCGTGCCAACGCCCGCGCGAAGGCCATTCTCGGCTTCGCCGTCACCGTCATCACCACCTTTCTGGGGCTGATGGCGGTCACATTTTTCATTGGCCGCGTTGTGCCGATCGATCCCGCACTGGCGATTGTCGGCGACCGCGCTCCTGCGCATGTGGTCGAGCGCGTGCGTGAGCAGCTCGGCCTCAACCTGCCGCTCTGGCAGCAGTTCTTCATCTATCTGAAGCAGGCGCTGTCGGGTGATTTCGGCATCTCAGTCCTCACCACCAACCCGGTGATGGAGGATATCAAGCGGGTTTTCCCGGCAACCATAGAGCTTGCCACGCTTGGCACCATCATCGGCGCCGTTTTTGGCATTCCGCTCGGCGTGCTTGCCGCGGTCAAGCGCGGCAGCTTTGCCGACCAGGTCGTGCGCGTCATCGGCCTTATCGGCTATTCCGTGCCGATTTTCTGGCTTGGCCTCCTGGCGCTGCTGGTGTTTTACGCCAGGTTGCAATGGGTCGCCTATCCCGGCCGGATGGATATCGTCTACGAATTCACCTTTACGCCGGTCACGGGTTTCTTCCTGATCGACGCGATCTGGCAACGGCAATGGGACGTATTGTGGGATCTGTTCCGCCACATCATCCTGCCCGCCTCGCTGCTCGGCTATTTTTCGCTGGCCTATATCAGCCGCATGACGCGTTCGTTCATGCTGAATGAGCTCGCCCAGGAATATATCGTTGCGGCGCGCGCCAAGGGGCTTTCGGAAACGCGCATCATCTGGTTTCACGCTCTGCGCAACGCCGCCGTGCCGCTGGTGACGGTGATTGCGCTGTCCTATGCCGGTCTGCTGGAAGGTTCGGTGCTGACCGAAACCATCTTCGCCTGGCCGGGGCTTGGCCTCTACATCACCAATTCCCTGCAGAATGCGGATATGAATGCCGTTCTTGGCGGCACGATCGTGATCGGCGCCATCTTCGTCGGCATCAATCTCTTTTCCGATCTGCTTTACCGGACGCTCGACCCAAGGACGCGCAGCCGATGACGATTTCGACCGACACACTCAAACCCTATAGCCGCGAATGGCTGCTCTCCGACCGGCCGGCCTCGCGCAAGCAGGCGCGTCTTGGCCGTGCTTATGTCATCTGGCGGCGGTTTTCGGAAAACCGGCTGGCGTTGCTCGGCCTCGGCATCATTGTTGCGCTGCTGTTCGTCGCGCTGTTTGCCAATGTGCTGGCGCCGCATAATCCGGTGCAGGGCGATCTGCGCAATGCCCGGCTTCTGCCGCCCGGTACGGCGGGATACTTGCTCGGCACCGACGATCAGGGGCGCGATATTCTCTCGCGCCTCATCCACGGTTCGCGGCTGACCCTGTTCGTGGTGCTGCTGGTGGCCATCATCGCGGCGCCCATCGGGCTCATCGTCGGCACCGTCTCGGGTTATGCCGGCGGCTGGGTGGATGCCGTTCTGATGCGCATCACCGATATCTTTCTGGCCTTTCCGAAGCTGGTTCTGGCGCTGGCGCTGGTGGCCGCACTGGGGCCGGGCATTGAAAACGCGGTGCTCGCCATCGCGGTGACGTCATGGCCGCCCTATGCGCGTATCGCGCGCGCTGAAACCATGACCTTCCGCAATTCCGATTTCATCGCGGCGGTGAAGCTCATGGGGGCCTCGCCCTTCCGCATCGTCCTGAAACACGTCATGCCGCTTTGCATGTCGTCGCTCATCGTGCGCGTCACGCTCGATATGGCGGGCATCATCCTCACTGCCGCCGGTCTCGGCTTCCTCGGCCTTGGCGCGCAGCCGCCGCTGCCGGAATGGGGCGCGATGATCGCTTCGGGGCGTCGTTTCATTCTCGACCAATGGTGGGTCGCGGCCATGCCCGGCGTGGCGATCCTCATCGTCAGCCTCGGGTTTAACCTGCTGGGCGACGGGTTGCGCGATGCGCTTGATCCCAAGGAGGCGGGCCAATGAGTGCGCCGCTTCTGACCGTTCAGAATCTCCGCGTTTCCTTCCCCACCCGCACCGGGCTGGTGGAAGCCGTGCGCGGCGTGTCCTTCACGCTCGGGCGTGAGCGTCTCGGCATCGTCGGCGAATCCGGCTCCGGCAAGTCGCAGACCGGCCGCGCCATCATGGGGCTGACGCCGAAAAGCGCGCGCATCGAGGCTGATGCCCTGCGTTTCGGCGATATCGACCTGCTCAAGGCGTCCGCAAAGGAGCGGCGGATCATGCGCGGCAAGCGCATGGCCATGATCCTGCAGGACCCAAAATATTCGTTGAACCCGGTCATGACCATCGGCCGTCAGATCATGGAAACCTTGCGCACCCATGAAAAGATCGGCGGCAGCGAGGCGCGTCAGCGCACCCTCGCCATGCTCGAAGCGGTGCAGATCCGCGATCCCGAGCGCGTCTTCGATCTCTATCCGCATGAGGTCTCCGGCGGCATGGGTCAGCGCGTGATGATCGCCATGATGCTGGTCTGCGGCCCGGAACTGCTGATTGCCGACGAGCCGACATCGGCGCTCGACGTTACGGTGCAGCTCGAAGTGCTCGACATTCTCGACAAGCTGGTGCGGGACCGAGGCATGGGGCTTATCTTCGTCAGCCATGATCTGAGACTTGTTTCCTCCTTCTGCGACCGGGTTCTGGTCATGTATGCGGGCAAGGTGGTGGAGGAGCTTTCTTTCGCCAATCTGAAAGAGGCGAAGCACCCCTATACGCAAGGCCTGCTGAACTGCCTGCCGGAAATTGGCGGCCACCGGCATCCGCTGCCGGTTCTGGAACGCAAGGCGGAGTGGCGCGCATGAGCATGGTTCTTTCTATCAGAGACATGGTGGTCGATTTCGACGGTTACATCGCGCTCGACAGCGTCAGCGTCGATGTGGCCGAGGGTGAATCCTTCGGCATCGTCGGCGAGTCCGGTTCCGGCAAGTCGACCCTGCTGCGCGCCATTGCCGGCCTCAACCATTTCGACGAAGGTTCGTTGATGGTGGCGGGGCGCTCCTATTCCAGCAAGCACCGCGACAAGAGCTTCTACAGCGACGTGCAGATGGTGTTTCAGGACCCTTATGGCTCCCTTCATCCGCGCCAGACGGTGGATGCGCTGCTGCTTGAACCGCTGGTCATCCACGGTCTCGACAATCGCGAGCAGCGTATTGCCCGCGCGCTGGATGAAGTCGGCCTCGGTTCAGGCTTCCGTTTCCGGTATTCGCACCAGCTTTCCGGCGGCCAGCGGCAGCGCATTGCCATTGCCCGTGCGCTGATCGTCGAGCCTAAAATCTTGCTGCTGGATGAGCCGACTTCGGCTCTCGACGCCTCCATTCAGGCGGAAATCCTGAACCTTCTGGAACAGGCCCGCAAGGATCGTAACCTTACCTTCGTCATGGTCAGCCACGATCTCGGCGTCATCAGCCATATGTGTGATCGCCTGGCGGTGATGAAGAGCGGCAAGGTGGTGGAAATGCTGGAGGCGGAAGCGCTGGAAAGCCGGGAATTCAGCGCGGATTATACCCGCCAGCTGTTGGTGGCGAGCGAGGGTTTCAAGCGCGTTTGATTGGCGAGACGGTGCGGCCCGTTTCTTCTCCCCGCCTGGGAGAAGAAACAGGCGGCGCGCTTTCGTTCCACAGGTGATCTTCCCGGGCGAAGTATTCTCTCATCGCGCTGCGATGATATGGTGAACCGCCACACCGGCATTTCCGCAACAGGTACCCACCCCATGCAATTGCGCGCCTTGATGTATTTCGACGAACTCGTCCGCACAAATTCCATGCGCGCCGCTGCGGAAAACCTGAATGTCGCGCCGACGGCGGTGAGCCGGCAGATTGAAAACCTCGAATATTATTTCGGTTCGCCGCTGGTGGAGCGCTCCAGCCGGGGCGTGAAGCTGACGGCAGCGGGGGAGCTGCTCGCCGCCCGCGCCGGCAAGACGCTGCGCGAACTCGACCATGTGCACCAGCTGATAGACGATCTCAAAGGTCTGCAGCGTGGCCGGGTCACTGTCTATGCCAATGGCGCCACGGTGGCGAACCTTCTGGCGCCGGTGCTGGCGCAGTTCAGCCTGAAATATCCAAAACTGCGTTTCGAGGTGCATATTACCAGCGCCCGGCAGGCGATGGAGGCGCTGGGTGCGGCGGAAGCGGACCTTGTCGTCAGCCTGTTTGCGCCAAAACTATCAGGCGTCAAGGTGCGTTCGCGCACCCGCATCAGTTATGATGTCATCTTCCCCGCTGGCCATGCGCTCGCCGCCCAGCCGGAAGTCTCGCTGAAGGAACTGGCGGGCCTGCCGCTTGCGCTGCCGGACAAGAGTTTTGCTGCGCGTCAGGCATTCGATACGCTGTTTGCTGATGCGGGCATCGAACTTGACCCTGTCTTCATCACCAGCTCGCTGGAAATGCTGAAGGAACTGGTGCTGGGCCACGCCGCCGCCACGCTGTTGCCGGCGCTTTCGGTGGCGCGTGAAATCCGCAGTGGCCAGATGGTCGCCGTTCCGCTCTCCGGCAAGAAGGGCATCCACACCCAGATCGATCTTTGTGTTGCTCCCGACCGGCAATTGTCCTTCGCCGCCTCCAAGCTTGCCGATTTCATCGAGCGCTTCATGCGCGAGGCGACGGCGGGATAAGCGAGACGGTTTGGCCTTTCCGCCCGGAAGGTTGATTTCCATCCGCATTTCCGTGTAGCCATTTCAGCTACACGGAGCACACAAAAATCGAGATTGTGTGTGCGCCTGCAACATGACACTCTTTTTGCAACGGGTGGTCTTTGGAAGGGCAAAAATGCCCCGGCCGCCAGACAGGGGACAATGATGCCACGCATTTATCTTTCGCAGGCGGCAACGCTTTCGCGCCGCGCCGCGCTGAGCCTCGCACTGGGCACGGCGCTTTGGCTGCCGCTTTCGATAACGGCGGCGGATGCCGCGCCGAAAACCGCGCTGACGCTTGGCATGGCCGTTGAGCCCGCCGGGCTCGATCCGACCATTGCCGCCCCCGTCGCCATCGGCCAGGTCACCTGGCAGAATATCTTCGAAGGTCTGGTGACGATCGACCGCGAAGGCAAGGTTAGGCCGCAGCTTGCCGAAAGCTGGGAAATTTCCCCTGATGGCAAGACCTACACCTTCAAGCTGCGCGAGGGCGTCACCTTCCATGACGGCGAGGCTTTCGATTCCTCTGTCGCCAAATTTTCGCTGGATCGGGCGCGTGGCGAAAGCTCTGTCAATCCGCAGAAGCGCTTCTTCGCGGCCATCGACAGTATCGAGACCCCGGATGCCGCCACGCTGGTGCTGAAGCTGAAGCAGCCGGCCGGCAGCCTTCTCTACTGGCTCGGCTGGCCGGCATCCGTGATGGTGGCGCCGAAAAGCGCTGAGAATAACCGCACCACGCCCGTCGGCACCGGCCCGTTCAAATTCGTGAACTGGGCCAAGGGCGACAGGGTCGAGCTGCAGAAGAACGACGGCTATTGGGACAAGGCCGTGGCGGTCAAGCTGGACAAGGCGACCTTCCGTTTCGTCTCCGACCCGCAGGCGCAGGCGGCGGCGCTGAAGTCAGGCGATATCGATGCCTTTCCGGAATTCGGCGCGCCGGAGCTGATGACCTCCTTTGAGGGCGACAAACGCCTTGGCACCTTCGTCGGCAATACCGAACTGAAGGTCGTGGCCGGCATGAACAACGCCCGCAAGCCCTTTGATGACAAGCGCGTGCGCCAGGCGCTGATGATGGCGGTGGATCGCGGCACCGTCATCGAAGGCGCATGGTCCGGCTTCGGCACGGCCATCGGCAGCCATTACACCCCGAATGACCGCGGTTACATCGATACGACAGGAGTGCACCCCTACGATGTCGACAAGGCGAGGGCGCTGCTTGCCGAAGCGGGTTATCCTGACGGGTTCAGCTTCACCATCAAGGCGCCGCAGATGGCCTATGCCCAGCGGACCTCGCAAATCCTGCAGGCGATGTTTGCCGAAATCGGCGTGACGATGACCATCGAGACGACCGAATTTCCGGCGAAATGGGTGGCGGATGTCTTGAAGGGCGCGGATTACGACATGACCATCGTTGCCCATGCGGAGCCGATGGATATCGATATCTATGCGCGCGATCCCTATTATTTCAATTACAGGAACCCGGCCTTCAACGAGGTCGTCGGCAACGTTGAAAAGACGGCGGATGCGGCCCAGCAGGAAGCGCTTTACGGCGACGCCCAGAAAATCCTCGCAGAAGATGTGCCGGCACTTTACCTTTTCGTCATGCCGAAGCTCGGCGTGTGGGACAAGAAGGTGAAGGGGCTTTGGGAAAACGAACCCATTCCCTCGAATGTGCTGACGGATGTGCATTGGGAAGAGTGACGTTTGTCGATACCGGTTTCTTCCGTCATGCCGGACTTGATCCGGCATCCAGCCAGCCCAAGTCCTTCGGCTGAAAGGGCTCTCTCCGCCGCGCAGACGCGCGCCGGCTGGATTCCTGCTCGGGGCCGGAATGACGGGAGAGAGGTGACTGGACGCTCGACCGCAGGTGAAACAAAGCAAGGAGAAGATGCCAGATGTTAGCCGTCCTCATCCGGCGTCTCGTCAGCCTCGTCATCACGCTGTTTGCCGTTTCCCTCATCATCTATGTCGTCATGGGCCTGCTGCCGGGCGATCCCGCGGCGATCATGCTTGGAACCTCGGCGAGCCCTGATACGCTCGCCGCGCTGCAGAAGCAGATGGGTCTCGATCAGCCGCTGCCGCTGCGTTATCTCCACTGGCTTGCGGGCGTATTCCGGGGTGATTTCGGGCAATCCTATACCTATGGCGTGCCGGTGGCGGGGCTGATCCTCGAGCGGCTGGCCGTCACCCTGCCGCTTGCGCTGCTGGCAGTCTGCCTGTCTGTCGCCATCGCCATTCCACTCGGCGTGGCGGCGGCGCGGAACCGTAACGGGGCGCTGGATTTTGTGGCCGGGCTGTTTTCCCATGTGGGCATCGCCGTGCCCGGTTTCTGGGTCGGGCTGCTGCTCATCATCGTCTTTTCCACCACGCTCGGCTGGATGCCGGCGGGCGGATTTCCCGGCTGGACGCCGAGTTTTTCAGCGGGTCTTATGGCGCTCATCCTTCCGGCGGTCGCGCTGGCGCTGTCGCAGGCCGGCGTTCTCACCCGCGTCTGCCGCTCCGCCGTGCTTGAGGTGATGAACGAGGATTTCGTGCGCACCGCCCGCGCCAAGGGTTTGAGCGAGCGGGTGGCACTGTGGCGGCACGCGGTGCCGAACGCGATGATCCCTGTTGTCACCATGATCGGCCTGCAATTCACCTTCCTTATCGCAGGCGCGGTGCTTGTCGAGAATGTCTTCAATCTTCCGGGCCTCGGGCGGCTTGCCTATCAGGCGCTGACCCAGCGCGATATCGTCGTCATGCAATCCGTCGTGCTGTTCTTTTCGGCGCTCGTGATCATCATGAATTTCGTGGTCGATATCGCCTATCTCCTCATCGACCCCAGACTGCGGGCAGGTGCGCGATGATGCGATTGATCCGCCGCCGCCCTGCCTTTGCCGTCGGCATCGCCGTTACGATCTTTCTGGTCGCAGTCGCCCTGCTGTCGCTGGTCTGGACACCGGTGTCCCCCACAAAGATGCAGATCGTCCAGAAGCTGAAATCGCCATTCGTCTATGGCGGCCTCGGTACGGATCATTTCGGCCGCGACGTGTTGTCCATGCTGATGGCGGGTGCGTGGAACTCGCTGTCCACCTCCATCGCTGCCGTCGCCATCGGCGCATCTATCGGCACGGCCATCGGCGTTGCGGTTGCGGCGCTGCGCGGTTTCACCGAAACCGTGGTCATGCGCGTCTGCGATATCATCTTTGCGGTGCCGCCGATCCTGTCGGCTATGATGCTCGGCGCCTTCATCGGCACGGGGCGCTTTACCGCCATCATCGCCATCGCCACCTTCATGGTGCCTGTCTTCGCCCGGCTGACGCTGGGGGCGGCGCTGCAGATATGGTCGCGGGAATATGTCACCGCCGCTACAAGCATCGGCCAGAACCGCGCCCGGATCACGCTTTTCCATATCGTGCCGAATATTTCCAACCAGATCATCGTGCAGGTGACGATCCAGCTCGGCCTTGCGATATTGACGGAAGCAGGCCTTTCCTTCCTCGGTCTCGGCATGCCGCCGCCCGCCGCCACCTGGGGGCGAATGCTCGCGGACGCCCAGACCTATCTTGGCGTGGCGCCCTGGCTTGCCATCATGCCCGGCCTTGCGATTGCACTTGCCGTCTTTGGTCTCAACCTTCTCGGCGACGGCCTGCGCGACCTGCTGGACCCGCGCGATACAAGCTGACCGCTCTGGAAAGCTGTCGCCCATATTTCCTGTTTTTCTGACGAGACGATGCCATGACCGATCTCATAGACCTCAACACGCTCGAAATCCTGTCGCTTTACCGGGGTAAGAGGCTTTCGCCATCGGAATATTGGCAGGCGGTGGAGGCGCGTATCGATGCATTCGAGCCGGTCGTGAACGCGCTTTACGCCTATGATCCGGAGGATGCACGCCGGCAGGCGCTGGCCTCGACGGAGCGCTGGCAAAAGGGTGAAACGCTCGGGCCCCTTGATGGAATTCCCGTCTCGCTCAAGGAATTGATCGCCACGAAAGGCCATCCCGTTCCGCTTGGCACCAAAGCGGTAGAACTGGTGCCTGCGGTTGAAGATGCGCCGGTGGCGGCCCGCTGCCGCGAGGATGGCGCGATCCTTTACGCCAAGACGACCTGCCCGGATTACGGCATGCTCTCCTCAGGCCTTTCCAGTTTTCACAAGCTCAGCCGCAATCCTTGGGACCCGACACAGAACCCCGGCGGCTCCAGCGCCGGTGCGGCCTCGGCCGGGGCCGCTGGTTATGGCACGCTGCATATCGGCACGGATATTGGCGGCTCGGTGCGGCTGCCGGCGGGGTGGACGGGATTGTTCGGTTTCAAGCCGAGCCAGGGCCGCATCCCGGTCGATCCCTATTATACCGGCCGCTGCGCCGGGCCGATGACCCGCACCGTTATCGATACGGCCTATGCGATGGCCACGCTTTCACGGCCCGACTGGCGCGACGGCACATCGCTGCCGCCGAATGACATCGACTGGATGGACCTCGATATCGACGTGAAGGGCCTGAAGATCGGCCTGATGCTGGATGCCGGCTGCGGCCTGCCGTTGGAGGATGAGGTGCGCGACGCCGTGCTTTCCGCCGCGAAACTGTTCGAGGCGGCGGGCGCCATTGTCATCCCTGTCGAGCCGGTGCTGACGCGGGAGATGCTGGATGGGCTGGACGACTTCTGGCGCGCGAAATTCTGGGGCGACATGGCGGCGCTGAGCGCAGACCGCCGCGCCGCGATCCTTCCATATATTCATGAATGGGCACAGAAGGGGGCGGATATTTCCGGCGCACGCGCCGTTTTCGGTTTCAACCAGACCATGGAAATGCGTAAGCTTTGCGGCCGGTTGATGCAGTCCGTCGATGCGGTGATTTCACCCGTCAATCCCATCGTGTCCTATCCGGCCGACTGGGCCTCGCCCACCAATGATCCCGCACGGCCCTTCGAACATATCGCCTTCACCGTGCCGTGGAACATGTCGGAACAGCCCGCATCCTCGATCAATTGCGGTTTTTCGAAATCGGGTATGCCCATCGGCTTGCAGATCGTCGGCCCGCGTTACGAGGATCTGTTCGTGCTGAAGCTTTCCAGAGCCTTTGAGACCTGGGGCGGCGGCGTGCGTCGCTGGCCGGAGCCGCCGCGGGGCCGGTGATGCCGCCTTTATCGGCCTTGTAGTATAGCCATAATACCCGTGCTTCGGCCCACACTGCTAGAGTGCCCAAAGGCATTCGAAAACGGGAGGAGCAAACATGCCGAAGAAGATTTTGATGATCGCCGGCGATTTCGCCGAGGATTACGAGACCATGGTGCCGTTCCAGACGTTGCTCGCTGTCGGCCACACGGTCCATGCCGTCTGCCCCGGCAAGAAAGCGGGCCAGACCATCGCTACGGCCATCCATGATTTCGAGGGCGACCAGACCTATTCGGAAAAACGCGGCCATAATTTCGCGCTCAACGCCACCTTCGCCGATATCAAGGTTGCGGATTATGATGCGCTGGTCATTCCCGGCGGCCGCGCGCCGGAATATCTGCGGCTTAATGCGGATGTGCTTGCGGCGGTGAAACATTTTTTCGAGGCTGACAAGCCGGTGGCGGCCGTCTGCCACGGTGCGCAACTGCTCGCGGCTGCTGGTGTTTTGAAGGGCCGCACCTGCTCGGCCTATCCGGCCTGCCGTCCCGAGGTCGAGCTTGCCGGCGGCACCTATGCCGATATCGCCATCGATGCGGCGGTTACCGATGGCAAGCTGGTGACCGCCCCTGCATGGCCGGCACATCCGGCATGGCTTTCGCAATTCATGGCGGTGCTCGGCAAATAAGACCTGCGAAAGGGGGCTTTTTTCGGCCCCGTTTTCCGCCTATCTTTCAGACGTGGTGAGGGAGGAAACCATGTGCAAGCTTTTCATCAAGGCAGACCCGGCGCTTTGGGAAAGCCATACGCGGTCGCTCAGGATCGATGGCATGGTCACCAGCGTCCGGCTCGAGAATTTCTTCTGGACGACGCTGGACGAGATCGCGCGGCGGGATGGCATGAACAGCGTGCAGCTTATCGCCAAGCTTTATAATGAATCGATCGATGCCGGGCATGATCTCGGAAATTTCACCTCGTTCCTGCGGGTCTGCTGCGGGCGTTATCTTGCGCTTCAGCTTTCCGGCGATATTCCCGCGCGCAGCGATATTCCGATTGCCGCGCTGGATGCCGACAGCATCCTTGATGCGGAAAAGGTGAATTATCACTAGTCGGCAGCCTTACTCGACGGCATCCTCGGGCTTGACCCGAGGATCCATTGATGCGCGTGATTTGTGGATCCTCGGGCTTGACCCGAGGATGACGGTGGAGAGGTTGTTGTGACGCAGAGAACGCGTCTCCTCAACTCTTCAGCGCCCGTGGGTCGAGCGCATCGCGCACGGCATCACCAATGTAATTGACGCTCAGAACCGTCAGCGAGATAGCCAGTCCCGGCCACAGCACACGCGAGGGCGTCAGCTGCAGGAAGTTGGCGCCATCGAACAGCAGCCGTCCCCAGGTGGGGAAGTCGGACGGGAAACCGAGGCCGAGGAAGGACAGCGCCGATTCCGTGATGATGGCCGAGGCGATGCCGAGCGTGGCCGAGACCATGATCGAACTCAGCACATTCGGCAGGATATGGCGCAGGATGATGCGATACTCACGCATGCCGCTCGATTTCGCCGCCATGATGAATTCCTGGCTTTTGATCGTCAGCACATCGCCGCGCACAATGCGCGCGGTATGCATCCAGCTGGTGATCCCGATCACGAAGACAATCAGGATGAAGATGCCGGTTTCCGGCCCGAAGGCGGCGCGCAGCGTATCGCGAAACAGCATCAGGATGACGAGCAGCAGCGGCAAAAGCGGCAGCGCCAGAAACAGGTCCGTCAACCGCATCAGCGGCCCGTCCAGATTCCGGAAATAACCTGAAAGCACACCCACCAGCGTGCCGAGAAACAGGGCCAAAAGCATGGCAGTGATGCCGACGGCAAGCGAGATGCGCCCACCGGCCAGAACCTGCGCCAGCATGTCCTTGCCGAGATTATCGGTGCCGAAGGGATGCGCCAGCGACGGCCACTGGTTACGTGCCTTCACGTTTATGGCGTTGGGCGCAACGGTGTGGATATAGGGGCCGACATAGACCGCAAGCAGGATGAAGATGAAGACAAAAAGCCCGGCCACCCCGCCCTTGTGGACGCGGAACTGTTTCCAGATATCGGCAAGGGCGGATTGTGTTGGGGTGGCCGCAACCGTCGGCGCTGCAATGGTGGCGTCAGTCATAGCGGATCCTCGGGTCGAGAATGCCGTAAAGCACGTCGGCAATCAGGTTGAAGAGCACGATAAGCACCGCAAAAATGAAGGTCAGCGTCTGCACCAGCGGAATATCCGCGCCCTGAACGGCGGTTATCAGCAATTGGCCAAGCCCGTTCACGCGGAATATCTGCTCGGTGATGATGGCGCCGGAAAAGATCGTCGGCACGCCGAGTGCAATCACCGTCACGACCGGGATCAGGCTGTTGCGCAGCACGTGGACGAGCAGAACGGATTTTTCCTTCACGCCCTTGGCGCGGGCGGTGCGCACATAGTCCTGATGCAGATTGTCGAGCATTGAGGCGCGCACGAAGCGGCTGATCTGCGAGACATTGTAGAGGGTCAATACCAGCACCGGCAGGAACATCTGTTTGATCTGCGCCACAAAGCTTCCCCAGTCCGTCACCTGCAGATTGGTGTCATAGACGGAAGGGAACCATTGCAGGTAAGAGCTGAAGATGACGACCAGCAGCACGCCGGTGAAGAAGGTCGGCACCGAATAACCGACCATCGAGACGAAAGTGCCGATCTGGTCGAAGATCGAATATTGCTTGTAGGCGGAAATGACGCCGATCGGGATCGCCAGAAGCGCGCCGAAAAGATAGGCAAGGCCCACTACCCAAAGCGTCTGCGGCATGCGCTGGATGACAAGATCGACCACCGGGCTGCGCGTTGCCCAGGAGAGCACGCGCATGCGGCTGCCATCGCCGATCTGCCAGCCGGTCAGCTTTTCGAAGAGGTTCAGCGGCTCGTTGATGAAGAATTGCTGCAGCCACATCAGGTAACGGATGAAGAAAGGCTGGTCGAGGCCGAGGGAGGCGCGGATCTGCTCGCGCACTTCGGGCGGAATGGTCAGCGGCAGGTCGCCGGTCGGATCGTTCGGCGCGAGATCGAGCAGGGCGAAGATGACGAAGCTGATGACGAGCAACGTCGGTACGGCAAAGGCAAGCCGCCGGAGCGTAAAGGTAAACATCGGAAAGTCTCCAGACCGTCAGGGTCTCGCAAAACGAGCGCGGCCGCCCTTTCAGGGGCGACCGCGCATTTGCGTGTTACTTTTTGCGGGACCAGTCCGCGACGTTCCAGAGTTCCGAATCCCAGGCATTCATGCGAACGCCTTCGAGTGTCAGCGAATGCGAGGAGACGTTGCCACGGTGGATCAGCGGAATATGTGCGCCTTCTTCCGTCAGCATGTCGTTCAGCTGTTTTGCGATTTCCCCACGCTTGGCGAAATCGGTCGTCTTGGAAAGGACGCCCACCAGCTTGTCGAATTCCGGGTTGCAATAACGCGGAATATTCTGACCCTGCCAGCCGTTTGCGGGGGCGGGGATCTTGTCGCACAGCCATTCCGCCAGGTATTTTTCCGGGTCGGTGCCGTCGAAATTGTTGGTGTACATTTCAACGTCGGCATAAAATTTCTGGAAGGTATCCGGGCTTGCCGGATCGCCGCCGAAGAACACCGAGGCGCTGACATTGCGCAGTTCGGACGCAACGCCGATCTGCGACCACATGTCCTTCACCAGTTCCTGCGCTGCCTGGCGAACGGAGTTGGTGGAGGTCTGGTAGAGGAAGGAAAGCTTCACGCCGTTTTTGGCGCGGATGCCATCGGCGCCCTTCACCCAGCCCGCATCATCAAGCAGCTTATTTGCGCCTTCCAAATCCTGCTTCAGGCACCAGCTGTCGTTTTTCGTCGAAGCGACAGCCGCCGGGGCCGGCACGATGTTGCAGGTCGGCTTGCCCGCCTCGCCATACCCCGTCTCATCGATAATGTCGCGATCGATGGCGAGCGAGAGCGCACGGCGCACGGCCGGGTCGGAAAGGGCCGGATGGGGACCGCCCTCCTTGGTGGAGCGCTTGTCACCCAGCGCAGGATCGGCATTGTACCAGTTGAGATTGATACGCTCGACCTGCGTGCCGAAGGCGGTTTCCAGCTTGCCCTTGCCGGCGGCCACCATGGTCGCCAGAATTTCCGGCTCCACCTGCATGTTCCAGGCGTAGTCGAATTCACCCGTTTCAAGCACGGCACGCGCAGCGGATGCCGCGTCACCGCCGCCCTTCAGGGTCGCCGTGGCGAAAGCGGGCTTGGCCGGATCACGATAATTGGGGTTGGCGACATAGCTGATGACGTCGTTCGGCTTGAACTCCTTGACCACAAAGGGGCCGGTGCCGATGGGGCCGAAATTGGCGGATGTGCAGCCGGGAGCCGCGGCGCCGACGCATTTTTCGAACTGCTTCTTCTGGATGACGGGCGATTGCGCGCCGACAAATGCCGAGTAGGGGTAGGGCTTGGGTTCAGTGAAGCTGATCTTGACGGTATGGGCGTCGATAGCCTCAACGTTTTTCACGCCTTCATATTGTGCCGCCTGCGCGCAGCCGCCGTCGGGTGCGGTGCAATATTTCCACGTGAAGATGACGTCGTCAGCGGTAAGCGGCGTGCCGTCGGACCATTTGACGTCACTTTTCAGCTTCCACGTCATGCTGAGCAGATCCTTCGCGACGCCGCCATTGTCGACCGTCGGGATCTCGCTCACCAGCATCGGCACCAGCTCGCCCTTTTCGTCGTAGCGGGCCAGAGGCTCAATCACCATGGACGAGCTGTAGATCTCTTTGGTGCCGCCGGAAAGATAAGGGTTGAGTGTCGATACAGCCTGCCAGAACAGGATTTTCAGTTCACCGTCACTGCCGCGTTCGGCATGGGCGGCAGATCCTGCCAAGGCCATCGCCGCCACCGTGCTGGCAAAGAGAATGCTGCGCTTCTTCATTATGTTTTCCCCTTTTTTGGATTTTATCTATTTGAATGTTTGACGCTTTTCCTGTCGTCATGCGCAAGGTATTTTATTGTAAGTATTTGACTTTGCTGAATAATATCCATTCGTTCCAGATGATGCTATTGTCAGTGTTTTTGAAAAGCAAGCCCCAAAGTCTTATTGATGAACAAAATTTGAGCCATTCGCCTTCCGGCCTATTTTTCGCTCATTCAGCAAATTTCACACTTGCAAAAGGAGAAATTCCAAACGCAATATGTTTTCCGACAACCCGGCGGGGAACAAAAAAGGGAATAAAGAGAATGCCGATATTGAACCGTGTGGCTGAAATGCAGGAAGACGTTGCCGGCTGGAGACGCCATCTGCATGAGCACCCGGAACTGCTCTATGATGTCTTCGAAACATCGAAATTCGTGGCCGAAAAACTGAAGTCCTTCGGCTGCGATATCGTCGAGACCGGCATCGGCAAGACCGGCGTGGTCGGCATCATCAAGGGGCGGCACGGGGATGGTCCGACCATCGGTTTCCGCTCCGACATGGACGCGCTGCCGATTCTTGAGACCAGCGGCAAGCCCTGGGCCTCGAAGACGCCCGGCAAGGCCCATTCCTGCGGCCATGACGGGCACACGGCCATGCTTCTGGGGGCGGCGCAGTATCTGGCCGAGACCCGCAATTTCAAAGGCTCCGTCGCGGTCATCTTCCAGCCGGCGGAAGAGGGCGGGGCAGGCGCGCTCGCCATGCTGAACGACGGCATGATGGAGAAATTCGGCATTTCGCAGGTCTATGGCATGCATAACGAGCCAGGCATTCCGGTCGGCCAATTCGCCATCCGCAAGGGTTCCACCATGGCGGCGGCGGATAGTTTCGAGATTGTCATCACCGGCAAGGGCAGCCACGCGGCCGCGCCGCATCTTTCCATCGATCCGGTGCTGACCTCGGCGCATATCATCATCGCGCTGCAATCCATCGTCTCGCGCGAGACTGATCCGTTGAAGTCGCTGGTCGTCACCGTCGCCACCACCCATGGCGGCACGGCGGTCAATGTCATTCCGGGTTCGGTGACGCTGACCGGCACGGTGAGGACCCTGCTGCCGGAAACCCGCGATTTTGCCGAAAAGCGGCTGAAGGAAGTGGCCACCGCCACGGCAATGGCGCATGGCGCCAGCGTGGAGGTGAAATACCATCGCGGATATCCCGTCACCTTCAACCACAGTGACGAAACCGAATTCGCGACCGGTGTGGCGATGGGCGTGGCCGGTGCGAACGCCGTCAACACCAATCCCAACCCGCATATGGGTGCGGAAGATTTTTCCTACATGCTGGAAGCCCGCCCCGGCGCCTTCATCTTCATCGGCAACGGCGATACCGCCGGGCTGCACAACGCCGCTTACGATTTCAACGACGAAGCCCTGCCTTACGGCATCAGCTACTGGGTTTCGATGGCCGAAACCGCACTTGCTGCATAAGACACCCGGCGGCCTTCATGGCCGCCTTCTGCTTTTCAGGAGATCGGCATGCTTTTGGCGGCGACATCAATGGAACAGACCGGCGGTTCGGTAAGCCCGGTTCTTTCGGTTCAGAATCTCACCACCTCCTTCCGCGTCGATGACGGCTGGAAATCCGTGGTGCGCAATATGAGTTTCGAGATTGCACCGCGCGAAACGGTGGCGATCGTCGGCGAAAGCGGCTCGGGCAAGAGCGTGACGTCGCTGTCGATCATGCGGCTTCTCGATAAAAAGACGAGTCGCATCGAGGGCAAGGTCATGCTCGGCGGCCGCGACCTGCTGGCGCTGCCGGAAGAGGAGATGCGCAAGGTTCGCGGCAAGGACATCTCTATGATCTTCCAGGAGCCGATGACGAGCCTCAACCCGATCTTCCCGATCGGCAAGCAGATCGCCGAAGCACTCACCGTACATCAGGATATTTCCTCCTCCGCTGCAAAAGCCGAAGTTATCCGCCTGCTCGAAAAGGTCCGCATTCCCAATGCGAAGAACCGGTTCGACGATTATCCGCACCAGTTTTCCGGCGGCATGCGCCAGCGCGTTATGATCGCCATGGCACTTGCCTCGAAACCAAAGCTCCTGATTGCAGACGAGCCGACGACGGCGCTCGACGTGACCATTCAGGGCCAGATTCTCGACCTTATCAAGCAATTGCAGGAAGAGGAGGGCATGTCGGTCCTGTTCATCACCCATGATATGGGCGTGGTGGCGGAAGTGGCTGACCGCACCATCGTCATGTTCCGCGGCGACGTGGTGGAAACCGGCCCGACGGACGATATCTTCCATCGCGGAAACCATCCCTATACGCGCGCCCTGCTTTCGGCGGTGCCGAAGCTCGGTTCGATGAAAGAGCGGGTGCTGCCCGCCCGCTTTCCGATCATCGATATCAAGACCGGCGAAAGCCAACCGGTCGAAGAGGTCAGGAACACGGTTTCCGGTGGTCGCACGCCCATTCTTTCGGTCCGGGACCTGACGACCCGCTTCGATATCCGCTCCGGTCTTCTTGGTCGCAAGTCCGGTGCCGTGCATGCGGTGGAGAAGGTCTCCTTCGACCTGGCTGAGGGCGAGACACTATCGCTGGTCGGTGAATCCGGCTGCGGCAAGTCCACCACGGGGCGGTCGATCACCCGGCTGATCGAACCGACCTCCGGTAACGTGACTCTCGACGGTTACGAGGTGATGAAACTCGACAAGACGACGTTGCGCACCATGCGCCGCAGCGTGCAGATGATCTTTCAGGACCCCTTCGCCAGTCTCGATCCGCGCATGAGCATCGGCACGGCGATCATGGAGCCCTTCATCGAACACCGGCTTGGACCGAAGGCGCAGGCGCGTGAAAAGGCGGCGGACCTGATGGAGAAGGTTGGCCTCAGCCCGGATATGATGCGGCGCTTCCCGCATGAGTTTTCCGGCGGCCAGCGCCAGCGCATCGCCATTGCCCGTTCGCTGATGCTTGACCCCAAGGTCATCGTTGCCGATGAAGCGGTGTCGGCGCTTGATGTCTCCATCAAGGCGCAGGTCTGTAACCTGCTGCTCGATCTGCAACAGAGCCTCAACCTCGCCTTCCTGTTCATTTCCCACGATATGGCTGTGGTGGAGCGTGTCAGTCATCGTGTCGCGGTGATGTATCTCGGCGAGATCGTCGAAATCGGCCCACGCGCCGCCGTCTTCGATAATCCGCAGCACCCCTATACGAAAAAGCTCATGTCCGCCGTTCCGGTGCCGGATCCGGCCCGGCGCCAGATCAGGCGCAACATGGCAACGGACGAGATCAAAAGCCCGATCCGTCCTGTGAACTATGTTCCGCCGCAACGCCATTACCGCGAGGTTTCGGCAGGGCATCTGGTGCAGGAAGCGGCTTGATATAGAGGAAACTGCGCAGGGATAGGTGCCTCTGTGTTCACGACGTCATCCTCGGTCTTGTGCCGAGGATCTGCCAATGTCTCGTAAATCGGTGCATTGCAGATGCTCGGGACAGGCCCGAGCATGACGGAGGAAATGTTTTGCATCTTCTTTAGAGGTGCCCGGTGCCGCCAAACGCTTCGCTCAGTCGCTGCGCCGTTTGACAGGCGGCCTGAAAAAATGCCAGCAAATGCTCGAGCATAATTCTTAGAGGGCGGCGGCATGGCCAGACGGAACGACGCACATGGACGGCTTGATGATGCGGCGCGTGCTGGCTGGCTTTATTATGTCGCGGGCCGCACGCAGGACGAGATCGCCGCTGCCATGGGCATATCCCGGCAATCGGCGCAGCGGCTGGTATCGCTGGCCGTCGCCGAGCGGTTGATCAAGGTCCGGCTCGATCATCCCATCGCCGCCTGTCTCGAAAAGGCGGAGCGGCTGAAGCAGAAATTCGACCTTAGATATATCGAGGTGGTGCCGAGCGATCCCGCTGGCGTTTCCTCCACGGTCGGCATTGCCGAGGCCGGTGCGGCGGAAATCGAGCGCTGGCTGAAAAATGCCGATCCCATCGTGCTTGCCATCGGCACCGGCCGTACGCTGAAGGCGGCTGTGGACCAACTGCCGCCGATGGAATGTCCGCAGCACCGCATCGTGTCACTGACAGGCAATATCGGCCCGGATGGCTCGGCTGCCTATTACAACGTCATCTTCAGCATGGCCGATGCCATCAAGGCGCGGCATTTTCCCATGCCGCTGCCAGTCCTGTGCTCCTCGGCGGAAGAACGTGAATTGCTGCATGACCAGTCCATGGTGCGCTCGACGCTGGCGCTGGGTTCTGCGGCCAATGTCACCTTCGTCGGTGTCGGCGAACTCGGTGAAAACGCACCGCTCTGCGTTGATGGTTTCCTCGGTGTCGACGAGATGAAGGCCCTGATGGCAAGCGGTGCGGTCGGCGAGATCTGTGGCTGGATGTATGATGCCAATGGCCACATTCTCGACCATTCCGTCAACGAGCGCGTCGCCTCCGTTCCCATCCCATCACGAGAGACCTGCACGGTCATCGGAATGGCGCAGGGCACGCGCAAAAATGCCTCGATTCTGGCGGCGTTGAGGGGTGGTCTGTTGAACGGCCTCATTACCGACGAAGTGACAAGCGAATATTTGCTCACTCACTGAGCAAAAATTAATTCATTAAAATCAAAGACTTGATTTTTCCATGTGCGCCGCAGCACAGGATGTCGCTTGACATTTTTGCTCTGCGGGTGAGTAAATGCCCTAGAGCAAAGCGAATGCTCATCATTTTTCTTCTGGGAGGAAGATATGACATTGAAGACCATTTTGCTGGGCGCATGCTCGGCACTCGCCTTTTCGACCCTTGCCTCCGCCGAAACGCTGACCATCGCCACCGTTAATAACGGCGATATGATCCGCATGCAGGGGCTGACCTCCGACTTCACCACCAAGAACCCCGACATCAAGGTGGAATGGGTCACGCTTGAAGAAAACGTCCTGCGCGAGCGCGTGACGACCGATATCGCCACCAATGGCGGTCAGTACGACATCATGACCATCGGCAACTATGAAGTGCCGATCTGGGCCAAGCAGGGCTGGCTGCTGCCGCTCGAAAAGCTTGGCGACAAATACGACGTGGATGATATTCTGCCGGCGATCCGTGGTGGTCTTTCCAGCGAAGGCAAGCTTTATGCGGCGCCGTTCTACGGCGAATCCGCCATGATCATGTATCGCAAGGACCTGTTTGAAAAAGCCGGCCTGAAGATGCCTGAAAACCCGACCTGGGAATTCATCGGTGACGCTGCCCGCAAGATTACCGATCGCAAGGCGGATATCAACGGCATGTGCCTGCGCGGCAAAGCTGGCTGGGGCGAGAACATGGCCTTCATCAGTGCGCTCACCAACTCCTTTGGCGGCCGCTGGTTCGATGAGAACTGGAAACCGCAGTTCGATCAGCCGGAATGGAAGAGTGCTCTTCAGTTCTACGTCGATCTGATGAAGGATGCCGGTCCGTCGGGTGCTTCCTCCAACGGCTTCAACGAAAACCTGACGCTGTTCCAGCAGGGCAAATGCGGCATGTGGATCGACGCCACGGTGGCTGCTTCCTTCGTTTCAAACCCGAAGGATTCGACCGTTGCCGACAAGGTCGGTTATGCGCTCTTCCCGACGCATGGCGAACTGAAGAACCACGGCAACTGGTTGTGGTCATGGAACCTTGCTATCCCGAAGAGCTCGCAGAAGGCGGATGCCGCCGAGAAGTTCATCTCCTGGGCAACCAGCAAGGAATATACCCAACTCGTCGCTGCCAAGGAAGGCTGGGCAAACGTGCCTCCGGGTACCCGCACCTCGCTTTACAAAAATGCTGACTATGAAAAAGCAGCCGCCTTCGCCAAGCCGACGCTTGCTGCGATGGATGCCGCCGACATCACCAAGCCGACCGTAAAGCCCGTGCCTTACACCGGCGGTCAGTTCGTGGCGATCCCTGAGTTCCAGGCGCTCGGCACCACGGTCGGTCAGCTGTTCTCGGCGGTCGTTGCCGGCCAGTCCAGTGTCGACGATGCGCTTGCCAGCGCCCAGTCGACAGCGACGCGTGAAATGACCCGCGCCGGTTACATCAAGTAATCCTCCTGAAGATCGCTGTCCGGCGCCAATGCCGGGCAGCGAACCTTGGGGGCGCAAGCCGCGAGCTGCGCGGTGGCCTTTAAGCCTTTCAAATCAAAACTGGAATGAGCCGGTTCTTCCGGATATGCCGGGGGCATTTCGTGATGCCCGAGCCCATGGGGAGGTTAGTGCAATGGCAACACGGAACACGAGCGGTCTGGCGCGGGTTATGCTTGCGCCTTCGGTGCTGCTTTTGCTGGTGTGGATGATCGTGCCCCTGGCGATGACGCTGTGGTTTTCGTTCCAGAACTACAATCTCCTCAACCCCGCCAATGTCAGCTTCGCCGGCCTGTTCAATTACCAGTATTTCTACACCGACCCGGCCTTCTTCCAGTCGATCTGGAACACGCTGCTGATCGTCGGCGGCGTACTTCTGATCACCGTCATCGGCGGCATCGCCATTGCGCTCCTGCTCGACAATGACATCTTCGGTCAGGGTATCGTGCGTATCATGATCATCTCGCCGTTCTTCGTCATGCCGCCGGTGGCCGCACTGGTGTGGAAGAACATGATCATGCATCCCGGTTACGGCGTGCTCGCCGATCTGTCCCGCTTCTTCGGCCTGCAGCCGGTCGACTGGTTCGCGCAGTTTCCGCTGCTCTCCATCATCATCATCGTTGCCTGGCAATGGCTGCCCTTTGCAACGCTGATCCTGCTCACCGCCCTCCAGTCGCTTGACGGCGAGCAGAAGGAAGCGGCCGAGATGGACGGCGCCAACTTCATCAATCGTTTCGTCTATCTGACCCTGCCGCATCTGTCGCGCGCCATCACGGTCGTCATCCTCATCCAGACGATCTTCCTGCTCGGCGTTTATGCGGAAATCCTCGTCACCACCAATGGCGGCCCGGGTTATGCCTCGACCAACCTTGCCTTCCTCATCTATCGCACGGCGCTTCTGGGTTACGACGTCGGCGGCGCATCGGCCGGTGGCATCATCGCCGTCGTGCTCGCCAATATCGTCGCCATCTTCCTGATGCGCGCCGTCGGCAAGAACCTCGACCGTTAAGGAGAAGCGATCATGGCCCGCAAGACAACCACACGCGCAAAGATCGGCTTTTCCATCGCGGCATGGGCCGTGGCGCTTCTGCTGTTCTTCCCGATCCTCTACGCCTTCCTCACCTCGATCAAGACCGAGCCGGAGGCAATCGCAGGCTTCAGCCTCATTCCCTCGGGCACGCTCGAAAACTACATCACCGTCCAGACCCAGCGCGATTACTTCAAGCCGTTCATGAACTCGGTGGTGCTGTCGCTCGGCTCGACGATCATCGCGCTCATCATCGCCATTCCCGCCGCCTGGGCCATGGCGTTCTCGCCGACCAAGCGCACCAAGGACATCCTGATGTGGATGCTGTCCACCAAAATGATGCCGGCGGTTGCCGTGCTGGTGCCGATCTACCTGATCTTCCGCAATGCCGGCCTGCTCGATACCCGCATTGGCCTCACCGTCATGCTCACCTTCATCAACCTGCCGATCGTGGTGTGGATGCTTTACACCTACTTCCGCGAAATCCCCGGCGAGATTCTTGAGGCAGCCCGCATGGATGGCGCATCGCTGTGGAACGAGATCGTGCATGTGCTGACCCCAATGGCGGTTCCGGGCATTGCCTCGACGCTGCTCCTGAACGTCATTCTTGCCTGGAACGAATCCTTCTGGACCATCCGGCTGACGACCACCAATGCAGCACCGCTGACCGCCTTCATCGCCTCCTTCTCCTCACCGCAGGGGCTGTTCTGGGCAAAACTGTCGGCCGCCTCGATGATGGCGATCGCCCCCATTCTCGTCATCGGCTGGTTCTCGCAGAAACAACTCGTGCGTGGCCTCACCTTTGGCGCCGTGAAATAAGGAACGACAATAATGGGCAGCATTTCCCTTCAGAACGTGTCCAAGCTCTTCGGCGAGGCAAAAGTCATCCCGTCGATCGATCTCGATATCCATGACGGCGAGTTCGTCGTCTTCGTCGGCCCGTCCGGCTGCGGCAAGTCCACCCTGCTACGCCTGATTGCCGGGCTGGAAGACGTCTCCGGCGGCAGAATAGTCATCGACGGCAAGGACGCCACCGAAAAGGCCCCGGCCGAGCGTGGTCTTGCCATGGTGTTCCAGTCCTATGCGCTTTATCCGCATATGAGCGTGCGCAACAACATTGCCTTCCCGCTGAAGATGGCCAAGCTCGACAAGGCCGTCATCGACAAGAAGGTCGACGATGCCGCCCGCATCCTCAACCTCACCGATTATCTCGAGCGCCGGCCCTCGCAGCTCTCAGGCGGCCAGCGCCAGCGCGTCGCCATCGGCCGCGCCATCGTGCGCGAACCGAAAGCGTTTCTGTTCGACGAACCGCTTTCCAACCTCGATGCGGCGCTGCGTGGCACCATGCGGCTGGAAATCTCCGAGCTGCACAACACGCTGAAGACGACGATGATCTACGTCACCCACGACCAGGTGGAAGCCATGACCATGGCCGACAAGATCGTGGTCCTCAACCGCGGCAATATCGAGCAGGTCGGCTCACCAATGGAGCTTTACCGCTCGCCCGCCAACCTCTTCGTCGCCGGCTTCATCGGCTCGCCGCGCATGAACCTGGTGACCGGCGATTACGCCCGGCAAAAGGGTGCGACTACCGCCGGTGTGCGGCCGGAGCATCTGGTGCTGTCGAAAGAGAGCGGGCTGTGGCAGGGCAAGGTCACGGTTGCCGAACATCTCGGCTCCGATACCTTCCTGCATCTCGAGGTCCAAGGCATCGGCCCGATCACCGCCAGAACCGATGGTGAGTTCGAATGCAGGCATGGCGATACCGTCTTCATCACGCCGGATGACACAAAGATCCACAGGTTCGATGAAAAGGGCATCGCGATATGACGGGAAGACTGGAAGGCAAATCCGCGCTGATAACAGGTTCGGCGCGTGGCATTGGCCGCGCCTTTGCGGAGGCCTACATACGCGAGGGCGCAACCGTCGCCATCGCCGATATCGATTTCGAACGCGCCAGCAAAACCGCCCGTGAAATCGGCGAGAACGCCTATGCAGTCGAACTCGACGTGACCAAGCAGCATTCCATCGACACGGCCATCCGCACGGTAGAGGGCCAGACCGGTGGCCTCGATATCCTCATCAACAATGCCGCGCTCTTCGACCTCGCACCGATTGTCGAGATCAAACGCGAAAGCTACGAAAGACTGTTTTCAATCAACGTATCAGGCACACTGTTCATGATGCAGGCCGCCGCAAAAACAATGATTGCTCGGGGAAAAGGCGGCAAGATCATCAATATGGCAAGCCAGGCGGGCCGGCGCGGCGAGGGACTGGTGGCGATCTATTGCGCCACCAAGGCCGCCGTCATCAGCCTCACCCAATCGGCCGGGCTCGATCTCATCAAGCACGGTATCAACGTCAATGCGATTGCACCCGGCGTGGTCGATGGCGAGCACTGGGACGGCGTGGATGCGCTGTTTGCGAAATATGAAAACCGCCCGGCCGGTGAAAAGAAGCGGCTGGTCGGGGAGGCCGTGCCCTTCGGCCGCATGGGCCGTGCCGAAGACCTGACCGGCATGGCGATCTTCCTTGCCTCCGATGAGGCCGAATACATCGTCGCCCAGACCTATAATGTCGATGGCGGCAACTGGATGAGCTGAGTATCGGGCGCTTGCCGCCCGGCCTTGGCACGAACAACGTTTCCCCTTCGAGGATCGTGACATGACATGCAAACTCTCCCTCGCAACGCTTGACGAAGCCAGAAAAACCGCGGCGGTTCCGGCCTATTCCCGGACCGATCTTTCAGCCGGCATCGTGCATTTCGGCGTTGGCAATTTCCATCGCGCGCATCAGGCGGTTTATCTGGATGACCTCTTCAACACGGGTGCGGACCATGACTTCGCTATCATCGGTGCGGGTGTTCTGCCCTCCGATGCGGTGATGCGTGAAAAGCTTGCCGCGCAGGATTTCCTGACGACGGTGGTGGAGCAGGACAATAACCGCACCGGTGCGCGTGTTACCGGGCCGATGATCGACATTCTGAAGGTCGGCGACACAAAGGCCATCATCGATACGCTCGCCGATCCGAAAATCCGCATCGTCTCGATGACGATTACCGAGGGCGGTTATTTCATCGACGCTTCCGGTTCCTTCAATCCGCAGCACCCGGCAATTGCCGAAGACGGGCACAACCCGGCGACGCCGAAAACCGTGTTCGGCTTCATCGTCGCCGGGCTGAAGGCGCGGCGCGACAGGGGGCTGCAACCCTTTACCGTCATGTCCTGCGACAACATTCCGCATAATGGCAAGGTCACGAAAAATGCCGTGGTCGGCCTGGCGGCCTTGTCCGATCCAGCCTTTGCCAACTGGATCGGCGAAAATGTCGCTTTCCCGAATTCCATGGTCGACCGTATTACGCCTGCTACCGGCGAGCGCGAACGCAATATTGCCCGCGACGATTTCGGCATCGAGGACAACTGGCCGGTCTTCTGCGAGGAATTCAAGCAATGGGTGATGGAGGATAATTTCCCCGCAGGTCGCCCGGCGCTCGAAAAGGCGGGCGTACAGTTCGTCAAGGATGTCGCGCCCTATGAGCATATGAAAATCCGCATCCTCAACGGCGGCCACGCGGCAATCGCTTATCCGGCCGCGCTGCTCGACATTCATTTCGTGCATGAGGCGATGGAGCATCCGCTGATCAGGGCGTTTCTGGCAAAGCTCGAAAAAGAAGAAATCATCCCGGTCATTCCGCCGGTTCCCGACACGAATCTCGCCGACTATTTCGGGCTGATCGAACGGCGTTTCCTCAACCCGAAGATCGGTGACACCATTCCGCGCTTGGCGCAGGACGGCTCCAACCGCCAGCCGAAATTCATCCTCCCCTCCACCGCTGACCGTCTGGCGCGTGGTGAGGATATTGTCGGCCTGTCGCTGGTTTCGGCTCTGTGGTGCCGTTATTTCTACGGTACCTCCGATAGCGGCAAACAAATCACCTTCAACGACGCCAGCGCCGAGCGCCTTCAGGCGGCGGCCATCAAGGCCAAGGATGATCCGATGGCCTTCCTCGCGCTTGACGACATTTTCGGGGAGGTTGCCGAATCGGAGCTTTTCCGTAAACGCTTTGCCCATGCATTGAAGACGTTGTGGCAAGAAGGCACGGCGAAGACCTTGCAGTGTTATCTGGATGACAAGCTGGCTGAAAAGTGACCATGAGATGGAAGACGAGACCGGGCCCCTTTTGATTTTCGATTGTGACGGCGTTCTCGTCGACAGCGAGCCGGTCTCCATCTCCGTCCTTCTCGATATGCTCTCCCATCTCGGTGTGACGATGGGAGAGGAGGAGGCCTATGAGCGCTTTCTCGGCCGCAGCGTCGCCAGCATGACCGCGACGCTGTTTGAGGATTACGGCGTCGAGACCGACATCGATTTTCTTGATCATATGCGCGCGACGCTGTTCGAGCGCTTCCGCACCGAGCTTCGGCCGATTGACGGCATATCCGAAACGCTGGACAGGCTCCTGCCGCTGCGTCGCTGCGTCGCCTCCTCCAGCCAGCCGGAGCGCATCCGTTATTCGCTGGGGCTGACCGGCCTCATCGATAAATTCGAGCCCCATGTCTTCAGCGCCACCATGGTGAAGAACGGCAAGCCGGCGCCTGATCTTTTCTTGCACGCGGCGCGCCAAATGGGAGCTGATCCGCGTCACTGCATCGTGATCGAAGACAGCCCGGCGGGCATTGCCGCCGCAAAGGCAGCCGGCATGGGCGTTTTTGCCTTTACCGGCGGTTCGCATGCCCGCTTTCCCGCATTCCGCGAAAAGATCACCGGGCTTGGGGCGGATGCCGTGTTTGACGCGATGCCGGATTTGGTCCAACTTGTCGGCAATTATGTGGGGAAGGGCGGTTTTGACAGGCGGGCGGAACGCGATGCAGGCTGAGCGGGACTCTGCCTGCTGCCGTCCGGAGGTCGTTGCGCAAGGGATGGAATTGCAGTCTTGATGCGTCAAAATCTCGTCGCTGTCGATGTCGGCACCGCCAGCGCCCGGGCCGGAATTTTTGATCCGGCCGGCCGGCTACTCGCCCGTTCCACCCATCCGATCCTGATGCAGAGGCCGCAGGAAAACCACGCCGAACACGATTCCACCGATATATGGAACGCCGTCTGCATTGCGGTCAAAGCAGCGCTTGCCGAGGCCGGTGTTTCGCCGCAAAGCATTGCCGCCATCGGTTTTGACGCCACTTGCTCGCTCGTCATCCGTGATGGGCGGGGTGATCCCGTTTCGGTTTCCGTTACCGGTGAAGACCGGTTCGACACCATCGTCTGGCTCGACCACCGGGCGATAGGTGAGGCCGACCGGCTGACGGCATCCGGCCACCGGGTGCTGGATTTTGCCGGCAACAGCGTCTCGCCGGAAATGCAGATACCGAAGCTGATGTGGCTGAAGGCACATATGCCGGCAAGCTGGTCGCGCATGTCATTCGCTTTCGATCTGGCGGATTTCCTGACATGGAAGGCGACCGGTTCAGCGCAGCGTTCAAATTGCACGCAGACGGCGAAGTGGAATTTTCTGGCGCAGGAAAATCCCGGCTGGCAGGCGGATTATCTGGAACTGGCGGGCCTTGCCGACCTGAAGGAGCGGGCAGGCCTTCCCGAAACCACCGTGATGCCGGGGGAAGGCATCGGCCCGCTTTCGCCCGAAGCAGCCGACGAGCTCGGTCTCGATACCGGCTGTGAGGTGGCGGCGGGCATGATCGACGCCTATGCCGGCGCGCTTGGCGCGCTTGGCGGCTGCCTGTCTGCAGATGTCGGCCGGCATGTGGCCCTGATCGCCGGGACTTCGAGCTGCCTTGTCGCCATGTCGGAGCGGCAGATGCCCGGTCACAGCCTCTGGGGCCCCTATTGGCAGGCGATCCTGCCCGGGCACTGGCTGGTGGAAGGCGGGCAATCGGCCACCGGTGCGCTGCTCGACCATATCGTGCGCATGCATGCGGCAGGCGGTGAGCCGGATACGGCGCTGCATGCCCGCATCGTTGCGCGGGTAACGGAGTTGCGCGCGCTTGAGGGCGAGGCCTTCGCCGAGCGGCTGCACGTGCTGCCGGATTTCCACGGCAACCGCTCGCCGCTTGCCGATCCGCATGCCGTCGGCGTCATCAGCGGCCTGACTTTGGATACGTCTTTCGACAGTCTCTGCCGTCTTTACTGGCGCACAGCCGTCGCGATTGCGCTTGGCGCCCGCCATGTGCTCGATGCGATGGAGCGTTTCGGTTATGCGGTGGAAACCCTGCATGTCACCGGCGGTCATGTGAAGAACCCGCTGCTGATGGAGCTTTACGCCGATGTGACGGGCAAGCGCATCGTGGTTCCCGCAACCGCTGACGCGGTGCTTCTCGGAACGGCAATGACGGCGGCGACGGCCGGCGGGGTGCATGCGAGCCTTGCTGCTGCAGGGGCCGCCATGTATCCGGGTAATGCGGAAATAACAGGCAACCCGGCGCTCGCACCCCGTTATGAGCGGGATTATCGTCGTTTCCTTGCCATGTACCGGCATCGGCAGGAACTGGAGAGCCTTTGATTGTCTGAAGGCAAATGGCATGGCCGAGTGGGTGCCGCGCGTTTCTTCTCCCCGCCGGGGAGAAGGTGGCCCGAAGGGCCGGATGAGGGGGAACGCCAGCGATGAACGCACCCTAGCCCCCTCATCCCGCTGCCGCGGACTTCTCCCCGGCGGGGAGAAGAAACGAGCGGCAACCGCTCGATCCATATGCTGCCGCTGCTGCTAGCCGCAATCAGCCGCGCAGTGAGCGTTTCAGGGCTGTTAGGTTCTTTGCCCTTGTCCTGCCGCTGTCATCGGCGCTGGCGCCAAGCGCACAGAGGGTGAATTCCAGCAGGGAAACCAGCTGAAGCAGGCCCTGGCCGCCATTCTGCGCCTGCGGCATGGCAAGACAGAGATCGGTGCTTTCCGGCCCCCATTCATAAAAGCGTGTGGTGATCAGCAATGTCCTGTAACCGCTCTTGCGCGCCATTGCCGACAGGCGCTGCAGCGGCGACAGGCTGCCGCCGCAATCCATGATGACGAGCAGGGTGTGAGCGGGGTCGAAATCCCACAGGGCGACATAGGCCGCGCTGTCGCTGCCGAGATAATGGATGTGGCCCCGGCTCTCCAGAAGCCGCCCGTAAAAATGACGCCCGGCGTCGAGACCTTCCGGGGAGGTTGCCAGAAAGACATCGCCCGCCGTGGCGATCTCGTTCATGGCAAGCCGCCAGATCGACTGGGTCGTCATGTCGAAGGCGGTCTGGATGGCCTGGATCTGCTGGGACAGAAGCTGCGAAAACGGGTTGGACTGGCGTTCGCCGCCTTCTGCCGTTGCTGGCTCGTCCGCACCGGCGGTTTCTTCGGCATGGCGCAGATCGGCGCGGATGTCGCTGAATTGCCGGTATCCCAGCGAACGCAGGAAACGTCCGACCGTCATCGGGCTGAGACTGAGCTTGACAGCCAGTGTCTGCGCCGTCTCGAACGGTAATTCGTCCAGATGTTCGATCAGATATTTAGCGATCTTGCGCTCGGAAGGCGTCCCTGCCTTCATGGCGCGCGTAAGGTTCAACAGCAGCTTTTCCACCAACGCCTCATTCTTTTATCTTTATTGAACGATGATGCATGCGCGCGCGCAAACGAGCGTGCGAACCGCAATTTGACGGTGGGGGATAGCTTCTCCGGCCTTGTCCTCCACCGGACCGGAATGCGAATTATAATAGATAGATTATTATATTTTAGAGATACCTTTTATTCAAGAGAAATTCCATCTGCGGTTTAAATCCAGACATCTGGTGTCTTTTCGCCCGTCTTGCAGAGCGGACGGGCAACGCTTATCTCTCGCCTGATAAGAGTGTTTCAACGCTAAAGGCGTCGAGGAGTTCCGAATGATTTTTGATGCGGCGAGGCTTGCCTTTCACAATCTCTTTGCCGCCGAAACCCGGTCGGTGTTCTGGAAGGTTCTGGGGCTCACGCTTCTCGTGCTGGCGGCGCTCTGGTTCGCCATCCGCTCGATCTTCATTTATTTCGCCCTGCCGTGGGTGGATACGCTGATACCCGGCGTGCCTGATTGGGCGGGCTGGCTGAGCTTCGTTTTCGCCATTTTCGCCGGAATAGGCCTTGCACTGGCGCTCGCGCTGCTCATTTCGCCGGTCACCGCCGTCATTGCCGGCCTGTTTCTCGATGATGTCGCCGAAGTGGTTGAAAAAAAGAGCTATCCGAACGATCCGCCCGGCGAGGCGATGCCGATCGGCGAGGCCGTGCTGTCGTCCATCAAGTTTTTTGGTGTCGTCATTGCCGGCAACCTCGTCGCGCTGTTGCTGCTTCTGGTGCCGGGCGTCAACCTCATCGCGTTTTTCCTGGTGAACGGCTATCTGCTCGGCCGGGAATTCTTCGAATTTGCGGCGATGCGTTTCCGAACACCCCTGGAAGCTAGGCAGTTCCGCTCAAAGCACCGCGCTACCGTCTTCATGGCCGGGCTGGTGATCGCGGCCTTTCTGGCGGTGCCGTTCCTCAATCTGCTGACGCCGCTTTTTGCCGCCTCGATGATGGTGCATCTGCACAAGGCCGTCAGCCGGCGCGATCCCTCATTCGCCGCCGGCCGCACCGAACAGCTGCGCGGGTAATTCCACCAGCGGCGCCGGAATATCGAAGGTCTTTTCCGGCGACTTGCAGATATCGGCAATCACGCAGCGCTCGCATTCCGGCTTGCGCGCCTTGCAGCAATAACGCCCGTGCAGGATCAGCCAGTGATGGGCGTGGAACAGATATTGTTCGGGAATGATGCGGATCAGCCGGTCTTCAACCTCGTCAGGGGTTTTGCCCGGCGCAAGACAGAGCCGATTGGCAATGCGGAAGACGTGGGTATCCACCGCAAGGGTGGGCACGCCGAAAGCCATCGACATCACCACATTGGCGGTCTTGCGGCCGACGCCGGGCAGCGTCACCAGCTCTTCGCGGGTCTTCGGCACCTCACCGCCGAAATTGTCGATCAGCATCTGCGACAGGGCAATGACGTTTTTGGCCTTGTTGCGGTAAAGCCCGATGGTCTTGATATGGCCGATCAGCTGTTCCTCGCCGAGCGCCAGCATCTTTTCCGGCGTATCGGCCACCTTGAACAGTGCGCGCGTGGCGCGGTTCACGCCCACATCGGTCGCCTGTGCGGAAAGCGCCACGGCCACCAGCAGGGTGAAGGGATTGGTATGTTCCAGCTCGCCTTTCGGCTCCGGCCGCTGAATGGAAAAGCGGCGAAAGATTTCGGTCAGCTCATCCTTCGAATAGACCGTTTTCACCCGCGCCGGCTTGCGGACGGATGCCGGATTTGACTTTTTCAATGTTTGGGTGCTGGATCGTTTTTTGGCGACTGTCATGGACTATCTATAGCCAGCCCGCCCAAAGGAAAGCAACGTGGATACGCTCAACGACCAGCCGATTTTCGCGGCGGAACTCGTTCCGCACCGTTCGCTTGGCAGAAGGGGCTTCCGGCTGCTCCTGCTTGTCTCCGGTCTGGCCTGCCTTGTCTATGGCGGCTTCTTCCTCGCCACCGGGGCCTGGCCCGTCGGCCTGTTCTTCGGGCTGGATTTTCTGCTGCTTTATGTCGCCTTCCGCGCCAATTACCGGGCTGCGAAGGCGCGGGAAGAGGTCAGCGTCTCGCGCACCAGCCTGTCGATCCGCAAATTTTCTCCGGCCGGGCGTATGGTGGAGCATCGCTTCAATCCCTTCTGGGCGCGCTTCAGGGTCAGGCGGCATGACGAGATCGGCATCGTCTCCATGCATGTGACGGGTGAAGGCCGGGCGACCGATATCGGATCGTTTCTCAATCCCGATGACAGGGAAAGCTTTGCGAAGGCGTTTGGCGGTGCGCTGGCGACTGTGCGGCGGCGGATGTGAAACGAACATTCCTTGCGTATCGTGATACCGCGCAAGAAACGGGTGGAGACGAAGTCGCTTTAATGGTTTTCTCTTACCCGTTAGGAGATTTGCGATGAACGCCAATATTACGCTGAACGAGGACATTACCCCCATCGGATCGGACTACGACACGGTGCGCGGGGTTATCGAGCTTTTGACGCTGGATTATCGCGAGCAGCCCTCCCTCGAAGCCATCGCCGCAGAGCTCGGCCAGTCGCCGACGCAATTGCAGAAGACCTTCACCCGCTGGGCCGGTCTTTCGCCCAAGGCATTCCTGCAGGCCGTGACGCTCGATCATGCCAAGAGGCTGTTGCGTGAAGAGGATCTGCCGCTGCTGGAAACCTCGATCGAGGTCGGCATGTCGGGGCCAGGACGCCTGCACGATCTGTTCGTCACCCATGAGGCCATGTCACCCGGTGAATGGAAGGCCAAGGGCGGCGGGCTGACGATCCGTTACGGTTTCCACACCTCGCCCTTCGGCCTTGCGCTGGTCATGGTGACCGATCGTGGCCTTGCCGGTTGCGCCTTTGCCGATCCGGGCGAGGAAAGAGCCTGTTTCGAAGATATGGCCGGCCGCTGGCCGAATGCTGACTATGTCGAGGATCGCGAAGCGACCGCGCCTTATGCCGCGCGTATCTTCGATCCGTCCATGTGGTCGGCGGACAGGCCGCTGCGCGTCGTGCTGCTCGGCACGGATTTTCAGGTGCGGGTCTGGGAAAGTCTTCTCAAAATCCCGATGGGCCGCGCCGTCACCTATTCGCACATCGCCTGCGATATCGGCCAGCCCACGGCTTCCCGCGCCGTGGGTGCAGCAGTCGGCGCCAATCCGGTGTCCTTCGTCGTTCCCTGCCACCGTGCCGTCGGCAAAAGCGGGGCGCTGACGGGTTATCACTGGGGCCTGACCCGCAAGCGGGCGATGCTCGGCTGGGAAACGGGGAAGGTGTGAGTTTGGTCGACCGTTTGAGCCCCGCAACAAAACGCACTAAAGAAGATGCGTTGCCGGAGAGTTCGTTACTGCAGAAGAGATCGGCGTTGTTTTGAGCAAATATGCCAAGGCATGAAATGCCCGGAGTTCTCGCGTATCGTCATCCTCGGCCCTGTGCCGAGGATCTAATCACGTAGAATAAAATCAATCGGTTGCAGATCCTCGAGACAAGCCCGAGGATGACGGTGGAGGTTGGATGACTGCCCGCGAATGGCCCGACGAGGCTTAAACCAATTCCATCAACGCCCGGGCCGCTGCTTCGTCCGTTATCAGCGTATTGCACCCGATGCGCTTGATCGTGGAGCGGATGGCGATGGCGCGGTGGGCGCCGCCGGAGGCCAGCACGATGTGTTTGGCCTTGCGCAGCGTATCGAGATCGATGGCCATGGCGCGCTGATTGATCGGGTGATCGACGGAGCGGCCTTCCGCATCGATGAAGTTGAACATGGTGTCGCAGACGCAGCCGGCGTCGATGAGTTCCTGCAGCGTCGCCTTGGAAATGAAACCCTCCGACAGCGAGGTCGAATGCGGGCCGATATCGCCGCAGGAGACGATAGCGAGGTCGAGCGTTTCGGCCAGATCATAAAGCGTCGCCAGCCCGCATTTTTCGATCAGCGCCCGTTTGGTCTCGACGGAATCCACCAAAAGCGGCGCGAGGAACATGTAACATTCCGCCCCGAGCGCGCTTGCCAGCCGCCAGGTGTAATCGAGCGGGTTGGTCTGGTGCACGGCGACGATACCGCCGAGCAGCGAGACGACCTTGCAGTTTTCCCGGCGCGGCGGGCGGAAGCTGGAAAGCGAAGCGGTCATGGTGCGGCCCCAGCCGACGCCGATGGTGGCGCCGTTCGGCACCGCTTCGGAGAGAAATTGCCCGAGCGCCAGACCCACGGCCTTGGCCGTGCCCTCGACGCTTGCTTTATCGGGGGAGGGAATGATGACGGCCTCATCCAGCCCGTAAGCCGCCTCCAGCCGGCCGGCCAGTTCAACGAAATCCTCGATGCCCTCGTTGATCCAGATCTGCACCTCGGAGCGCTTCATCGCCTCGTCCAGAAGGCGGATGACGGTGGAGCGGCTAATGCCGAGCTTCTCGGCGACGTCTTTCTGCGTCATGCCCTGATTATAATAAAGCCATGCGGCGCGCAGCCTCAGCGAAGCCGCTTCCGAATAGGCCGTATGGGTTTCTCTTCTCAGTTTCGCCACGGTTTCCGCCATTCTTTATGTCGGCGGAGTATCGCAGGCGTGAAACTTATGTCAATTGCGATGCGCAAATGTCTTGACTTTGGGCCGTGCCGCTTGCGATAGTCGGAGCCGGACAAACCGCGATTTCGGCCTTGGGCGCACCCATGGTGCGGGAACGAAAAGACGGGTGAGCAAGTTTTCAAGAGATCATGAAGGATCATTCGATATGACGTCCAAACTCGAACAACTTCGCGCCATCACCACGGTTGTTGCCGACACCGGCGATATCGAGGCGGTTGCGCGCCTGAAGCCGGTGGATTGCACCACCAATCCCACCATCGTTCTGAAAGCACTCGGCACGCCTGCCTTTGCGGATGCGGTGAAGGAAGCCGTCGCATGGGGCAAGAAGCAGGGCGGCCAGTCCGACGCCGTTGTTGCCGCCGTTGCCGATCGTCTGGCCATTTCTGTCGGTGCGGCGCTTGCCGGCCTCGTTCCGGGCCGCGTTTCGACCGAAGTCGATGCCGACCTTTCCTTCGATACGGAAGCCTCCATCACCAAGGCGCGCCACATCATCGCGGCCTACAAGGAGCGCGGCATCGAGCGTGAACGCATCCTCATCAAGCTTGCCTCCACTTGGGAAGGCATCAAGGCTGCCGAAGTGCTGCAGTCCGAAGGCATTGACTGCAATCTGACGCTCCTGTTCTCGCAGGCCCAGGCGATTGCCTGCGCCGAAGCCAAGGTGTTCCTCATCTCGCCCTTCGTTGGCCGTATCCTTGACTGGTACAAGAAGTCGACCGGCGAGAACTACACCGCCGAGACCGATCCGGGTGTCGTCTCGGTGCGCAGCATCTACAACTATTACAAGGCCAATGGCATCAGCACCGTCGTCATGGGTGCGTCCTTCCGCAATGTCGGCGAAATCGAAGCGCTGGCCGGTTGCGACCGCCTGACGATCAGCCCGGCGCTGCTGGAAGAGCTGGACAAGGACAGCGGCAAGCTGGAGCGCAAGCTTTCGGCTGACAACGTCAAGGCAGAGCCGCTGCAGTCGCTCGACGAGAAGGCATTCCGCTGGGCGCTCAACGAAGACGCGATGGCCACGGAAAAGCTCTCGGAAGGCATCCGTTTGTTCGCCAAGGATCTGGTGACGCTGCGCGAGATGGTCCGCAAGGAGCTGACGCTGGCTGCGGCCTGATACAAAAAAGGGGGAACCATCCACGTTCCCCCGACGTTTAAGAGATATAATCTCCAGTCACTCAAAACGCGATCGGGTCCCTGCCGGTCGCGTTTTTTTGTGCGTTTCAGGAATTTCCGTTTCCGGTCGCCACTTCGGAAATCCGCTTTGCCGCCTCGCGGATCAGTGCTTCGCAGGCCTCACGTGTCGGCGCCTTGCCGCCAAGCGGTGTGATATAGGGGCAGGTGATAACGGCGAGCGCCGTGCCATCGAGCGTCAGCACCGGCGCGGAAATATTGCGCACGCCGGCGGTCTGAAGGCTGTCCATGGATTCGAAACCGTTTTTGCGCACCTCCGCCAGCCGCTCGGCGAGGGAGGGCGGCACGGTTTCGCCGCTGCCGCGCACCTGCTCGGTTATCATGATCTCACGTTGCGCCTCGGTCTGGAAGGCCAAGAGCACATGGCCGGAGCCGGTGTGGAACAGACTCATCTGCGCGCCGACCCGCATGGACATGGCCCAATAGGTGGCGGATTCCTGCTGGGCGATGACGACGACGCTGCCGCGGTCATAAACGGCCAGATGACAGGCCTGCTCAGCGCTGGCCGAAAAATCGCGCATGACAGGTGCGGCAAAAGAGACCAGCCGGCGTATCGGTGCATGGAAATGCGCCAGCCCGAACATCTTCAGCGTCAGCGAAAACCGGTCGCCGTCAAGTCGCTGCACGTAGCCGCGGCGCACCAGCCGGTCCAGCATGCGATAAAGCTCGTTCGGGCTTTTACCGATAGACTTGGCGATCTCAATCTGCGTCAGCCCGCCATCGGTGCGGGCCAGAAGCTCGAGAATGTCGAGACCCTTGTCGAGGGCGGGAGCGCGATATCTTTCGCTGTCGTCGTCGGTCATCTGGCCTCGATGTGTTTTCTATGAGTGCCCGGTGGAGGCGCCATAAAATATGGTTGCCCGATACCCGACATCCGCGCAAGTTTGCTTGACGCCATATGAATACCGCGTTTACATATGAATTGTCGATCCATATTTGAGATCATCGAAATTCAGCGGTCCGGTCCCCGAAGGGCGGGCGCGCCTTAGCGGGAGGCTATTCATGGTGCAGGATTTTAACGGCCGGACAGTGGTGATCACCGCCGCCGGTCAGGGTATCGGCCGGGCGACGGCGGAGCGGTTCATCTCGCTCGGCGCGCGCGTCATCGCCACTGATATCAACGAGCAGGCGCTTTCCACGCTCAAGGGCGCGGAAACCCGGGTTCTGAACGTGCTTGATGGCGATGGCGTCAAGGATTTCGCTGCCGATATCGGCCATGCGGATGTGCTGTTCAACTGCGCCGGCTTCGTTCATTCCGGCACCATTCTGGACTGCGAAGAGAAGGACTGGGATTTCTCCTTCGATCTCAACGCCAAGGCCATGTATCGCACCTGCCGCGCCTTCCTGCCCGGCATGCTGGAAAAGGGCAAGGGCGCGATCGTCAACATGTCCTCGGTTGCATCAAGCGTGAAGGGCGTGCCGAATCGTTTCGCCTATACCGCCTCGAAAGCTGCCGTGGTGGGCCTGACAAAGGCGATTGCCGCTGACTTCGTCACCAAGGGCATCCGCTGCAACGCCATCTGCCCCGGCACGGTCGACAGCCCGTCCTTGCATGACCGACTGCGCGCCACCGGCAACTACGAACAGGCGCTGGCCGATTTCATCGCCCGCCAGCCGATGGGCCGTATCGCCACGCCGGAAGAAATCGCCGCGCTCGTCACCTATCTTGCTTCGGATGAAGCGGGCTTCACCACCGGCCAGATCCATGTGATCGACGGCGGTTGGACAGGCTGAATTCCATTACGGGAGAGAGGAGAGGCGACCGGCGTAAAACCCGGTCGCCTTTTTCATTCAGACGACGGCGCTTCCGGCCATCAGTGCAAGCACGAGGAAGACCAGGAAGATCACCACGGCGATGAAGAACAGGATTCGGGCCACGCCCGCCGCAGCTGCCGAAATGCCGGTAAAGCCGAACACGCCTGCGATCAAAGAAATGACAAAGAAAATAAGAGCCCACTTCAGCATGGTGCTTCCCCTTTTGCATAATTTTCCCGAGCCAGCCGCCCCGCGACTGGCTCAGTAAAATGACGCGCAAAAGGGGAAAATGTTCCACACGCCCGCAAAAATCGTTGTTTTAGAAGCCTGTTTCCCCCGCCGCGTCGATCCGCCGGGCCTTCCAGGTGGTGCGGATGAAGGTGGCAACGAAAGCAAGGCTCATGAACATGACGATGGTGGGGGCCGGCGCACTGTCGATCAGGAAGCTCAGCCATATGCCCGAAAGCGATGAGGCGACCGCTACCGTAATCGCCACCAGCAGCATGGCGGAGAAACGCCGGGTCAGCAGGAAGGCGATAGCGCCCGGCGCCACCAGCATGGCGACCGAGAGGATGATGCCCACCGCCTTCAGCGCGCCAACCACGGTCAGCGACAAAACCATCAGCAGACCGTAATGCAGGATACGCACCGGCAGGCCGATGGCTTTGGCGTGCTGCGCATCGAAGGCGTTGACCAGCAGGTCCTTGCGCAGGATGCCGAGGAACAGCGTGGCGAAAAGCGCGATCAGGCCCGTCTCCAGCATGTCTGAGGGCGTAATGCCCAGCATGTCGCCGAAGAGGATGTGATCGAGATGCACGTCGCTCTGCACCTTCACATAAAGCACCAGCCCCAGCCCGAACATGCCGGAAAAGACGATGCCGAGCACCGTGTCTTCCTTGATGCGGCTGTTTTCCTTGATGAAACCGGTGCCGAGCGCACAGATCATGCCGGCGATGAACGCACCGATGGACAGCGGGATGCCGACAATATAGGCCACCACCACGCCGGGCAGCACGGCGTGGGAAACCGCATCGCCCATCAGCGACCAGCCCTTCAGCACCAGAAAACAGGACAGCATCGCCATCGGCACCGCGATCATCAGCGTGATCACGAAAGCATATTGCATGAAGGGCAGCTGAAACGGCAGGATGGCGAGTTCGAGATAGTCGCTCATGGCGTTTCCTCCAGCGCCTTGCGGGCCTTGGCCCTGGAAGCGAGAAGCCCGTGTTTGGGCGCAAAAACGAAGGCGGCAAGGAAGATTGCCGTCTGCAGCACGACGATGACGCCGCCGGTCGCACCATCGAGGAAATAGCTGAGGTAAGCACCGACGAAGCTGGTGGCCGCGCCGATGATCAGGCTCATCAGGATCAGTCGCTCGAAACGGTCGGTCAAGAGATAGGCGGTGGCGCCCGGCGTCACCACCATGGCAACGACGAGGAAGGCCCCGACCGTCTGAAGGGCGGCAACCGTGGAGGCGGCCAGCAGGGTGAAGAAGATCACCTTCAGCACTTCCGGTTTCAGCCCCACGGTGCGGGCGTGGTTCTCATCGAAGAACACCACCATGAAGTCACGCCATTTCAGCGCCAGCACGATGAGGCTGATACCGCCGATCAGCGCCAGCTGGATCGTGTCTTCGGTGGTGATCGCGAGAATATTGCCGAGCACGATGGTCTGGATATTCACCGAGGTGGGCGAGAGCGACACCATGAACAGCCCGAGCCCGAAAAACGAGGTAAAGATCAGCCCGATGATCGCGTCTTCCTTCAGTCGCGTCTTCTGGTTCAGGAACAGCATGGAGCCGGCCGCAAGCCCGCCGGAAAGGAACGCACCGAGCGAAAAGGGCAGGCCCAGCATATAGGCGCCCGCAACGCCGGGAACGATGGCATGGGAAAGAGCATCGCCGATCAGCGACCAGCCCTTCAGCATCAGATAGGCCGAGAGGAAACCGCAGACGCCGCCTACCAGCGCGCTGACCCAGATGGCGTTCAGCATATAACCATAGGTGAAGGGCTCAAGAAGGCTGTTTATCATCGACTTTTTCTTTCGGAGCCTCAGGATCGTGCCCGTTCTGGCCGTTCTTGCCGTAGATCACAAAGGGCCGCTCATCATCGGTAATGACCTTCACCCGCCGCGGATCGGCGTCGTTATGCAGGTCGGCCCCGCCAAGCACGAAGTGGCGAAGGCTGCCGCCAAAGGCCTTTTGCAGGTTCTCCTCGTTGAAGGTATCCGCCGTCTTGCCCGATGCCAGAACCGTGCCCTTGACGAAGACGGCGCGGTCACAGAATTCCGGCACGCTGCCGAGATTATGGGTGGAGACCAGCATGACCCGGCCCTCGTCTCGCAGCGCCTTCAGAAGCGTGACGATCTGCTCTTCCGTTGTCACATCGACACCGGTAAAAGGCTCGTCCAGCAGGATCACCTGACCCTCCTGCGCCAGCGCGCGGGCCAGAAACACCCGCTTCTTCTGCCCGCCCGAGAGCTCACCGATCTGGCGCTTGCGATAATCGAGCATGTTGACGCGTTTCAGCGCCTCTTCCACCATCTGGTGGTCGCTTTTCGAGGGGATGCGCAGGAAATTCATATGGCCATAACGGCCCATCATCACCACATCCTCCACCAGCACCGGAAAACTCCAGTCCACCTCCTCGGCCTGCGGCACGTAGGCGACAAGGTTTTTCCTGAGCGCTTCCTTCACCGGCAGGTCGAAGATAGAGACGGAACCGGCGGCCAAAGGCACGAAACCCATGATCGCCTTGAAAATCGTGGACTTGCCGGCGCCATTGACGCCGACAAGTGCAGTGATCGTTCCGCGGGGGATGGAAAAGCTGGCATTTCTTAATGCGGTGTGGCCGTTTCGATAGGTCACTGTCGCATTTTGAACCGTCAGGCCGCCGCCTGATTTTTTACTGCCCATTCTCATGAAGACAGCCCCTTGGCGATGGTTTCGCTCGTCACGCGCAGGAGGTCGAGATAGGTCGGAACCGGACCATCGGCTTCGCTCAGCGAATCCACATAAAGAATGCCGCCATAGGCCGCACCGGTTTCCTTGGCCACCTGCTGGGCGGGATCGGCGGAAACCGTGCTTTCGCTGAAGATGACGTTGATATTGTGCTCGCGCATGGCGTCGATCACGCCGCGAACCTGCTGCGGTGTGCCCTGGCTGTCGGCATTGACCGGCCACAGGAACAGTTCCTTCAGGCCGAAATCACGGGCGAGATAAGAAAAAGCGCCTTCGCTCGTTACCAACCAGCGCTTGTTTTCAGGCAGGACGGAAAGCGTGTCGCGGATCGGCTGCACGGTGGCCTTGATCTTGTCCGAATAGACCTTGGCATTGGCGGCATAGACATCGGCATGGGCAGGGTCGATATCCGTCAGGCCCTTGCGGATATTTTCCACGTAGATCAAGGCGTTATCAGGGGACATCCAGGCGTGCGGATTGGGTTTTCCTTGGTACGCACCGCCGCTGATCGCCATGGGTTTCACGCCCTCGCTCACCGTCACGCTCGGCACGCCGGAAAGGTTGACCAGGAACTTCTCGAACCACAATTCCAGATTGAGGCCGTTGCGAAGCACCAGATCGGCCTTGCGGGCTTTGAGAATATCGCGCGGCGTCGGCTGGTAATTGTGAATTTCCGCACCCGGCTTGGTGATGCTTTCCACCTCGGCCGCATCGCCCGCCACGTTGCGCGCCATATCCGCGATGATGGTGAAGGTCGTCACGACAACAGGTTTTTCCTGGGCAAGGGCCGCACCGGGGAGAAAAAGCGAGAGGGCGAAAACTGCATGCCGGATTTTTTGAAAGTTCACGGGGCTCACCAGATTTTGTTGCGATTAATTCGCAATACCATCTGTTATAAAATCACCCTTGTCAACGCTATTGCAAATCATTCGCAAATTAGTGGATTTCAAGAATGTCTGAAAATGGTGCGTTTTTGCCGGCGACGCGCCAGTGGGATTAAACTTTTTTCAATGAGAAAGCGGCACTATCGCAGGGCTCGGACAGCGTGGTCCGTAGCTTGTCCCGCGTGTGTTCCTCATCCATCGAGCCACGTTTTGGGATGAGGGCGTAAGACGGGGTACTTGATGTCAGGATGTTGCGGGTGAAAGCTGTATTCGGACGAATGCGGTTTTCGCGCAAGCTCGTTATGATTGGAGGCGGGATCCTGCTTTTGGCGGGTGCGACCGGTTCTGCTGCCGTATTCATCGGCAGCGATCGGCTGCTTGGTCCATCCTACGCTTCCACCAACGGGCTCTCCTGCGACGCGGTCCAGACAGTCAACATTCGCAAGAACGGTTCTTTATGGGTCCGCAAATTCATTCGTACCCAGGGCGGTGATGGTACCGAGCGGCTGAAGACCGCGCTTCGCGTCGCCAGGGCGGTTTACGACAAGCAGAAACCCGATCTGGTTCAGGTCTCCGTGCTCGACAAGAACGGTCCGCAGCTGCGCTCGGAAATGCGCGGCCGCGCCATTGCCGCACAGGTGGTTTTCATTCCGGACCTCGCCAAAATCCCTGAGGGTGCGGAGGCGCGGCGTTATTCGGCTTTTTATTACGATGGCGTGGCAAACGGCGCCGGGCAATTTTACGGGCTGCGCATCGATTTGCCGCTGGAAGATACCGAAGCGCTGGCGGCAAGCCTCAGCGATTCAGCAGATTGTGCGACCCCGGCTCTGGATGCCGGCTCTGAAGGCCACGACGCAAAACCCGCAAAGAGCGCGACGGGCCACGGCGAAACCAAGGATGATGGCGCAGGCGGCCACGGCGGCGCGCCGGCGGAAACCAAGGAAGGCGGCGCCGGTGCGGAAACCCATGGCGAAACCCCGTCTCCCGAAGCGCATGGCGAACCCACCACCGATGAACTTCTGACCTCGACACCGGAAGCCGATGGCGGCAGCATCTTCAGCCTGTCCTACCTGAAATCGCTGATCTTCGGAAAAGGCTCGACGACCGCACAGGCGGCGGAAGAGAAGCCGGCGACCGAAAATGCGCCTGCGGAAGAACCGGGTGCGGAGAAGAAGGCCGGAAGTCACTAAGGGGGCGAGGGCGGTTCTCGGAGAAACCTTCCGGCGACCTTGCCCCCGGTGCGTCAGATATCGGGTCCGATCCGCAGACGGCCAGCCGGATTTGGAAATTTCTTGCGCTTGTTGACGATTGCCGGAGAGAAACTCTGCGACAGGGCGGCAAAGGCGGCAATTCGGGCGATCAGCTTTTCCCGTTCACCCTTCGTCACGGCTTCGTAGCTTTTGATCTCGTCAATGTAACCCGTCAGCCATTCTTCATATTTGCCTTCGCTCCACAGGCGCCCAGTCGCAAACACCGCGTCTTCCAGCCGGTCATAGGCAACAAGCGTCCGTCGCCAGCGATGCTCGTCGAAATCCAGCGCGCCATTTGCAAAAAGCGATCCGACCTCGAGGCCGTAGCTCATCAGTTTTGCCGAGCGTTCCGGCGGCATGGTGAGGTTTAGCCCGCCTTCCTCCTCATTGAGGAAAACGCGGGCAATGCGCCCCCTTTGGCCGGGCATGGTGGCAAGGGATTGATCCTGCCAGTCCTTCGCCGAACTGAGGATGCTGCCCAGGAAGCCGCTCATTTTTTCCATCTTGTGAACGGGCACGCCTATCCCTTCGCCGGCCGCCTGCGGGATAGTGACGCGCTTCTTGCTGCCGGCGATGGATTTCGGCAATTCATCAAGGCTGAGGGCGAAAGTCGGACGCGACGGAAGCAGGGCGTCGAAAAGATGAATTGGAAAGTTGCTGCTGATGCCGCCATCGGAGAACCAGATTTTCGCCTTCATGACGGGCCGAGCGTCGCCGCTGATGCGTCGCACTATATCCAGCGTGCCGCGATCATTGGTATAGGCCGGAATGGCCTTGAACAGGACCGGGAAACTCAGGCTCATGCGCGTTGCGATGATGACGGGCAGCTGGGCGGGCTCCGGAAAGGCCTTGAGTTCGGGAAAGGGGCCGCCCGGTGTCGCGATCTGCTTTAGCCAGTCCATCACGCCAGCGGGGAACAGCTGGCTCCATTCCTTCGGGTCGTAAGCCACCATGAGATTCGTGGTCGGAAGCGTGTGCGGCCGCCGCATCGACAGGTTCGTCGTGACCATCTTCAGGTTTATGACCGGCTTCTCCGGCTCCGCGCCAATGAGATCGCCGAAGGTCAGCGGCGGCGCTGTCGCAGCGTCGCTGCCGAAAGCAATGTCCTGGATCGAGGCATGCAGCCATTCCGTCAGGCCCGGAACCTCCCGATCGGAAACCGTCAGTCCTGAACAGAAGCCGAAGCCGTCCTTCGGCAACCGATGAAAAACCAGCCACAGGATCTGGCCAAGGATGCCGGCCAGCATGCCCACCAACCCGCCGAGAATGGACCCGGCGCAACCGCCACCCAGAGCCCACAAGATGCCGGCGCCGATGACAATGCCTGCTATGGCTGCCAGCGGAAAAGCCATGGGCAAGCCCAAAACCTTGCCCGGCCAGCCACCGGCCTGCGCCCACAGCAGATAACGCATCAGGGGGCGAAAACGGCGCTCCGGCTGGAAAAGCCTGTCCAGAATAGTGGGTATCGTGTCGCAATGGGCCTGCAGGCGGGTGAACCCGTCAGGATCTTTCCTGACTGTGCGGGAATATTCCGCCGCAGCCGCGAAAGCGGCGGCAATCGCCCCGGCCGATGTGCCGCCAATCGAGCGGAAACGGTATCGGCGCGCCAGTTCCAGAACCGCATAGGGATAAACGACACCGGAGGTGATGCCGCCCTTCATCACCACGTCGCATTCCTTTTCAGGTGTTGCGAACATATCGGGCTGGTATCTGGGAAGCTCATTCTCGGGCATGCGTATCTCCCCCGGCGGCCCTTGATCGAAAGCCGTCAAACACAATGCGAATGATGCGGAATGGGTATCACAAGTTGAGGCGATGTCGCCAGTATATTCTACTAAAAGTTATATGAATTTATTCGATCCGCTCACAGATGGCCGGATAGTTACTTGCCGTGTCTATGTATGGAGAGGAAAACCGACAGGCAAACGGAGCGAAATCTCGCCACACACTCCGGCGTCATCCTCGGGCCTGTCCCGAGGATCTGCAACGGATTGACTTTATTGGACGTGATTAGGTCCTCGGCACAGGCCCGAGGATGACGCTGAAAAAATACGTCCCCTTCGCCACCAGCGAGACAATCGGGGAGCGGCAGGCGGCCGCGAGGCCGCCCCCGGGTTTCGTCCGATCAGTCCGCCTTGTTGCGGCGGGCCGGGAAGAGGATGACGTCGCGGATCGACGGAGCGTTGGTCAAGAGCATGATCAGGCGATCGACGCCGATACCCAGACCACCGGCGGGCGGCATGCCCTGGTCGATGGCGTCGAGGAACTCGTCGTCCAGCTGCTTGTCCTTTTCGCCGCGGGCATGCGCCTGCTCCAGCTGCTCCACCATGCGGCGGCGCTGTTCTTCCGGATCGTTGAGTTCGGAGAAGGCGTTGCCCACTTCCCAGGCATTGCAATAGCTTTCGAAACGCTCCACGAGGCGCGGTTCGCCCGGCACTTCCTTGGCGAAGGGCGAGATGTCCTTCGGGAAATGCGTGACGTGGCTCGGCTGGATCAGCGTGCCTTCCACCTTCTCCTCGAAGATGAAGGCAAGGCATTCGCCCCAGGTCCAGTCCTTCTCGACGGCAAAACCGGCGGCCTTGGCGGCGGCGCGGGCTTCTTCGTCGGTCTTGATGGCGAGGAAGTCGATACCGGTCGCTTCCTTTACCGCGTCAGGCATAGGCACGCGCTTGAACGGACCCTTGAAGGAAATCGTCTGGCCCTGGAATTCAACCTCGGTCGTGCCGTGCAGGGCAATCGCCAGCGTCTCGAACAGCCGCTCCACGAGACCCATGATGTCTTCGTAGTCGGCATAGGCCCAATAGCACTCCATCATGGTGAATTCAGGATTGTGCCTTGTGGAAACGCCTTCATTGCGGAAGTTGCGGTTGATTTCAAAGACCTTGTCGGAAAGGCCGGATACCAGCGTGCGCTTCAGGAACAGTTCCGGCGCGATGCGCAGATACATGTCCATCTTCAGCGTGTTGTGGAAGGTCTTGAACGGATCGGCCGTCGCACCGCCATAAACTGTCTGCAGCATCGGCGTTTCCACTTCGAGGAAGCCTTCGGCCTCCATGAAGCGACGGATGCCGGACAGGATCTTCGAGCGCTGCAGGAAGCGCAGCTTGGAGTCCTCGTTCGCCAGAATATCGAGATGGCGCTTGCGGTAACGCAGCTCAATATCGGAGACACCGTGCCATTTTTCCGGCATCGGCAGCAGCGACTTGGTGAGCATGGTGATTTCTTCGGCGTTGATCGTCAGCTCGCCGCGCTTGGTGCGGCGCACCTTGCCGGTCACGCCGATGATGTCGCCGATGTCGATCATCGGCAGCAGATTGCGCGCCACTTCCGGCGTCGTATCCTTGTGGGAGAAGATCTGCACCTTGCCGGAGGCGTCATGGATATCCATGAACATGCCGGAATTGCGCGAGGAATAAACGCGGCCCGCCACCGTCACCGTGTCGCCGGTTTCGACGTCGGCTTCGATATCGGCATATTTTTCCGCCAGCTCCGCATTGGTCAGCGTGCGGTGGAAATGCGCCGGATAAACGTCGCCGATCTGCTCGCGCAGCAGCGCAAGTTTCTGGCGGCGCACTTCTGTCGCGTCGGAGGAAAGGGCGGTGGTTTCGGTTGTCTTGTCGTTCATTGTTCTTCGCCTTTAGCGGGCTTTGCTTGTTACGGTTACCCATCCCACTCTGGGTTTACCCCCCTCTGTCCTGCCGGACATCTCCCCCTCAAGGGGGGAGATCGACAAGCGGCGTACACCTTGCCCATGGAACGGGCGGGTGCGCCATCTGATCTCCCCCCTTGAGGGGGAGATGCCCGGCAGGGCGGAGGGGGTGCCCCGAGCAGAGGGGTATATTTCAGAATGCTGCCGTTACCCGGCAGCATTAAACTATCAGCTTCCGCTGCCAACCATCGTGGCCACGACAGCAATCGCCATCTTCAGCCGCTGGCGCACCACGGAGCGGCCGAGCAGCGCCATGCTATCGAACAGCGGCAGCGAGCGCGAGGAACCGGACACGGCAACGAAGAGCGGCGGCGTGACGATGCGCAGCTTCTTGCCGGTGCGTTCGGCAATGTCGCGCAGCTCGGCCTCGATCGCTTCCACGTTCCAGTCCGGCATTTTTTCAAGGTCGGTGGCAACCGTGGTGAGGATCTCGTGGATTTCCTCCGGTTTGCTTTTGAGACCGGCAAACGACGCGGGCGTGAGGCCAACGTCGCTTGAAAGCAGGAAGCCTGCAAGGTTGGGCAATTCGCCGAGCTTGGAAATACGGCTCTGCGCAAGCTTCAGGCCTTCGGTCAGGCGTGCATTCTCCATCGCCCATTCCAGCGTGCGGGCAATGAATTCTTCCGGTGTGAGCTTCTCGCGCAGCCAGCGGCCGTTCAGCCAGTCCAGCTTCTGGATATCGAAGATGGCGCCGGCCTTGGACAACGCTTCCGGGTCGAACTTCGCCGCCAGTTCTTCCATGGTCAAAAGCTCTTCGCCTTCAGCGATCTGGATGAAGAACAGGCCGAGGAAGTTCATCAGCGCTTCCGGCAGGTAGCCGAGAGCGGAGTAATAGGAGATCGAGGTCGGGTTCTTGCGCTTGGAGAGCTTCGACTTGTCGGCGTTGCGCATCAGCGAAAGATGCATGAACACCGGCTGTTCCCAGCCGAAATAACGGTAAAGCAGGATGTGCTTCGGCACGGATGCCAGCCATTCCTCGCCGCGCGCCACATGAGTGATCTTCATCAGATGGTCATCGATGACATTTGCCATGTGATAGGTCGGCATGCCGTCGGCCTTGATCAGCACCTGCATGTCAACCGAATCCCAGGGGATCGAGACATCGCCGTAAACGCCGTCATGGAAATCGCACGAACCTTCGGTCGGGATCTTCATGCGCACGACGTTGGCTTCGCCGGCGGCGACGCGGGCGGTCACTTCCTCGGCCTTCAGGTGGAGGCAAAGGCCGTCATATTTCGGCGGCTTGCCGGCCGCGCGCTGGGCCTCGCGCATCTGCTCCAGCCGCTCGGGCGTGCAGAAACAGCGGAAGGCATGGCCTTTTTCCAGCAGCTCTTCAGCATAGGGCCAGTACATCGGCTTGCGCTCGGACTGGCGATAGGGACCGTAAGGACCGCCGACGTCAGGGCCTTCCGACCAGGTGAGGCCGGTCCAGCGCAGCGCCTCGAGCACCTTCTGCTCATATTCCAGCGTCGAGCGGGTGGCGTCGGTATCCTCGATGCGCAGGATGAACTCGCCGCCATGTTTCTTGGCGAAGAGGTAATTGAACAGCGCGATGTAAGCGGTGCCGACATGGGGCTCGCCGGTGGGGGAAGGTGCAATGCGGACGCGAACGCCGGAAGTGGTCATGAAATTCACTCGTCGTGACGTGGCAGTGACATGGGGGCGAAGTCGCCCTTATATCACGGAGTTTTCGTTTGAATGCGGCAGGAAATCATGCGGAAAGGCGCGTGTCACGCGCGCTTTTGCACATTCCCGTTCGGCATCGGCTTAGGCCATATTATGCCGCAGGCGTCAAGGAAATAAGGATATTTACCGTCTTGCCTCAACGCATTGCTGCGATGCAAGGATGCCGCGCTTTTCCCCGAAAAGTTTCAGGAAACCGGCCAGACGTAAAGCAGCATCGGAATGCTGGCGATGACGATCATGATCGACAGCGGCAGGCCGAGGCGCGGGTAGTCGCTGAAGCGGTAACCGCCGGGGCCCATCACCAGCGTGTTGCACTGGTGGCCGATGGGCGTGAGAAAATCGCAGCCCGCGCCGATCGCCACCGCCATCAGGAAGGCTTCCGGCCTGAAGCCGAGTGTGGTGGCGAAACCTGCGGCGATGGGGGCCATGACCAGCACGGTTGCGGCATTGTTGAGAAAGGGCGTGACCGCCATGGCGGTGAGCAGGATCATGCCGAGCGCCGCAAACGGCGGCAATCCCTGTGCGGCATGGCCGAGCCAGGCGGCGATCAGTTCGCTCGCCCCGCTGGTGCGCAGACTGTCGCTGACGGGAATGAGGGCGGCGAGCATGACGAGGATCGGCCCGTCGATGGATTTATAGACCTCTGTGAGCGGGATCGCGCCGACGAGGATCATCAGGAAGGCGGCGGCGAAGAATGCGACTGAGACCGGCACCAGTCCGCTGCCGGCGGCGATCATGGCGGCGGCGAGCACGATGACGGGTAGCAGCGCGCGGCGCTGCACTCCAAGCAGGATTTCCCGCTGCGCCAGTGGCAAGAGCGAAAATTCCTGCAGGACCTGCGGCAGGTTCTTGCGGCTGCCCTGCAAGAGAATGACGTCCCCCGCCTGCAATGTCAGCTCGGAGAGCCGCTGGCTGACGCGCTGGCCGCGGCGGTTGACGGCGATCAGATTGACGCCGCGCGTATAGGAGAGCGAAAGCTCGCGCGCCGAAATGCCGCTCAGCACCGATTCATTGCTGATGACCGCTTCCATGGAAATGAGATCGACGGTCTTCTGGCCGTTCTCCATCAGCGGCTTGCCTGACAGCAGCAGCTTTGCTTGCGAGACGATGCGGTCAAGCCCTTCCGGGCTACCTTCGAGAAGCACGGTGTCCCCGGCCTTGAGCTTCACATCGGGGAAGGGGGAGATGCGTCTCGGCCCGCGCAGGATGGTGCTGGCGATGACGTCGCCATCGGCCTGTTTGAGCAATTCGCGCAGCGGCTTGTCCGCATAGGTGCTGTCGGCGGGCAGCGTCGCTTCGGCGGTATAGGCCGACTGGTCGAGAATATCCTCCACCGATGCCTGCTGGCGGTTGCGGACCGGCAGAAGGCGATAACCGAAAGTCAGGAAGATGATGCCGATGACTGTCAGTCCCGCGCCGACGGGGGTGAAGTCGAACATCGAAAAGCTCTGCCCGGTCATCTCCTCGCGCAGCCGCGAGATGACGATGTTGGGCGAGGTGCCGATCTGCGTCATCAGCCCGCCCAGAAGTGCGGCAAAGGCCATGGGCATCAGATAATAGGAAACGGGGCTGCCGGATTTGCGGGCAAACTGGAAAGCGACCGGCATCATGATGGCGAGCGCGCCGATATTCTTGATGAAGGCCGACATGACGGCGACGACGATCATCAGGAAGGCAAGCTGCAGGCTCTTGGAGTGCATTTCGGGAAAATATTTCTTGATCGTCATATCCACGATGCCGGAGCGCGCCACGGCCGAACTGACGATCAGCGCGCTGCCGACGATGATGACGATATCATCCGAAAAACCGGAGAAAGCCTTCTCGAAAGGCACAACCCCCACCGCCACCGCCACCAGCAATGCGCTGCAGGCGACGACATCGTAACGCAGCCTGTCCCAGATGAACGCGACCATCATGCCGGCGATCACGGTGAAGGCGAGGATCTGGTCGGTTGTCATGCTGCCTGTTTGCTTTCGAAGGAGAAAAACGCGCCGTCGCCGGGCGTAAGGCGAGGATGCATTGAAACGCAAGCCGCGGCTTTGAGGTTCCGGACGGAAATAAAGAGTCCGATTGGTGGAAGCCTGCTTCGCGCAGAAGGCTTTGGATGGCCGCCTATCGGCCTAAAGCTTTCCGTCATCCTCGGCCTTGAGCCGAGGATGACGTGGAGTATGAGGAGCGGTCCTTCCTCAATCCGAGACCCGTCTGCAAACGGGCCTCGGAAAATCAGGGAAACGTTACGGCAACGTCAATGCACGTTGCCGGCGGCCTCCGCCTTCTTTCGACGCCGCGCGTTGCGGGCCAGCATATTGAGCAGTTCCACCAGCGCCGAAAACGCCATGGCGGCATAAACGTAGCCCTTCGGAACATGGAAGCCCATGCCTTCGGCAATCAGTGTCGTGCCGATCATCATCAGGAAGGCGAGCGCCAGCATGACGATGGTGGGGTTGCGCTCGATGAAGTTGGCAAGCGGCGTTGCGGCCAAAAGCATGACGGTGACGGCGACGATGACAGCGACGATCATGATCGGCAGATGCGGCGTCATGCCAACGGCAGTGATGATGCTGTCCACCGAGAAGACGAGGTCGAGCAGCAGGATCTGGCCGATGGCGGCGCCGAAATTCATGCCTACAGGGCCGCCGACCATGTCTTCCTTGTGGTCTTCCGGGTCGACATTGTGGTGGATTTCCTTGGTGGCCTTCCACATCAGGAAAAGACCGCCGGCGATGAGGATCATGTCCTTCCATGAGAAGGCGTGGCCGAAGAGCTCGAAGACCGGCGTGGTGAGCTGCACGATCCACGCGACGGTGCCGAGCAGGCCAAGCCGCATGACGAGCGCAAGACCGATGCCGATCTTGCGGGCTTTTTCGCGCTGTTCAGGCGGCAGCTTGTTGGTGAGGATCGAGATGAAGATCAGGTTGTCGATACCAAGCACGACCTCCATGACGATCAGGGTGACGAGCGCCACCCAGGCGGCGGGGTCGGACAGAAGAGGGAGAACGGACTCCATCAGGGAATTTTTCCTTTCAGCAACAAGGTCACCCGAAACATTCGGTGGGTGGAATTTATAGCGCAATACGCGAGAAACAAGGAGACCGCCCCTGTGATGGGCAAGATTTCATCGAAATTTCGCGCAAACCGCGCATCGGGCACTGTCCCGTTGCCGGTCCGGTCGCCCGTTGCTGAATGATTTCAGGCCTTGTCGGTTCCGTAAGCCGCCATAAACACATTGACGGCGCTGCCGATTATCCGGTCCAGTTCCTCTTCGGGAACTGGACCTTCGAGTTCCCCGAACAGGCGCAGTTTGAAGAAGGTGCCGGTGGAAAGCTCGATATATTGCCGGGCGGCCAACTCGGGGTCATCCACCTTCAGATGGCCGATCTTGACCTGATGCTCGATGAAATCCAGGAGCACCGTGCGCACATTGTTCGGCGCAGAGAGGAAAAAACGCTGCGCCAGCTTCGGCATACGATCGATGACACCGATCACCGAGCGCATGGCGGGGATCATGTCGGAACAGATCATCTTGTTGGCAAAAGCCTTGCCGAACTGTTCCAGCCCCTCGCGTACCTCCTCGGTGCCCTCAAGAATATGGCGCATGGAGGTGGCGAATTCGTTGCGGTGATGGTCGACGAGCGCAACGAACAAATCTTCCTTGTTGGAGAAGTAGACATAGATCGTGCCCTTGGAAACGCCCGCTTCCCGGGTGATGTCGTTCATGCTGGCCGCATCGAAGCCCTTGCGCTTGAACACGCGCCAGGCGCCGGCCAGAATCTGGTCGCGTTTGGCCGGGTCTTCGCCCGCCGCAAAACGCCCAGCGGTATTGCCCGGACAGCCCGTTTCCGTCTCCATATCCCTGTCTTCACCTGCCATCACTGCCGCCTCTTAGCATCGTAATGACGTAAAAAAATTAACCGAACGTCGAACCAATCGGTTCGATGACACTTGATATGTGTCAGGAAAGAGATTATGTCAATCGAACCGAACGGTTCAGTTCGAAAAACTTTCTTCAATTTATCACGGTACATTCTCATGTCGGCCCAGAAGAATAGCGCGGTTCGCGCCGTCAACGATGCGGAAGAGGCGGATATCTCTGCCAAGGCCGAGACCTCTCCCGCAAAGCCGGCCGAGGCCGCGCCGCAGCAGCCGTCCCAGACCGTTGCAGCGCCGAAGGCCAAGAAGCGTTCGCCGCTTCTGCCGGTCTTCGCCCTTGCCATTCTCGCCGGCGCCGGCTGGTATGGTTACAACTGGTGGGTCGATGGCCGTTTCATGGTGTCGACGGATGACGCCTATATCGAAGGTGATATCGCCGTCATAGCGCCGAAGGTTTCGGGTTACGTCGCCAAGGTGAACGTGGTCGAGAACCAGGAAGTCAAGGCGGGTGACCCGCTGGTGACGCTTGATGATGGCGATTATCGCATCGCTCTGGAACAGGCCGAAGCCCAGATCCGCACCGAGGAACTTTCGCTGAAGCGTATCGACGCGCAGATCATCGGCGGCGAAGCCGCGCAGGAACAGGCCGTTGCCCAGAAGGGTGCGCTGGATGCCGCCCTTCGCGGCGCGGAAATCACCCAGAAGCGCGCCAGCGAGCTGCAGGCGAAGGATGTCGGCACAGTTGCCGCTTCCGACAGCGCCCAGGTAGCGCTCGATCAGGCCAGGGCGAATGTCGTGGCGGGCGAGGCGGCGATTGCGTCGGCCAAGGCCAATGTCGAGCTTCTGCGCGCCCAGCGCGAGGAAGCTGAAAGCACCATCCGCTCGCTGCAGCTCTCCAAGGACAAGGCTGCCCGCGATCTGGCCTTCACGGTTCTGAAGGCGCCTTATGACGGCGTCATCGGCAATCTCGGTGTGCAGAACGGTGATCTGGTGTCGGTCGGCAAGCGTCTGGCTTCGTTGGTGCCGATGAACGAGCTTTATATCGACGCCAATTTCAAGGAAACGCAGCTTGCCCGCGTCGTGCCCGGTTCGAAGGTGCGCGTGCATGTCGACGCTTTTGACGACGCGACGATCGAAGGCACAGTGCAGTCGATCTCGCCCGGTTCGGGCTCGGTCTTCTCCATGCTGCCGCCGGAAAATGCGACGGGTAACTTCACCAAGGTCATCCAGCGTGTGCCTGTTCGTATCGTCTTCTCCAAGGAAGACCTTGAAAAGCACAATCTCCGCGCCGGCCTCAGCGTCGTTGTTGATGTCGATACCCGCACGGCGCCGGAAACCACCAGAACGGCGCAAGTCAACCCGGAAGCCAAGTAAGGCGCGTCTTTGACGCACCGTTGAGGGCAAGATCATGGCGGCTACGGTTGTCGGTACGGGCGGGGCGTCCATCCCCGCCGATCCCCCGATGGACAGGCGCAGGCTCATCGCGTTCTTCGCGATGGTCTTCGGCATGTTCATGTCCATTCTCGACATTCAGATCGTCTCCGCCTCGCTGGCGGAAATCCAGGCCGGCCTCGGCGCCGGCTCGGACGAGATCGCCTGGGTGCAGACTTCCTATCTGATCGCCGAAGTGATCATGATCCCGCTTTCGGGCACGCTGGCGCGCATTCTCTCCACGCGTGTGCTCTTCGCCACCTGTGCTGCGGGCTTCACGATTTCGAGCGCTCTCTGCGCCACCGCCACCAATATCGACCAGATGATCGTCTATCGCGCGATCCAGGGCTTTATCGGCGGCGGCATGATCCCGTCCGTCTTCGCGGCCGCCTTCACGATCTTCCCGCCGTCCAAGCGTTCGGTCGTCTCGCCGATCATCGGTCTGGTCGCGACGCTTGCACCCACCATTGGCCCGACGGTCGGCGGTTATCTCTCCAATGCCTTTTCCTGGCACTGGCTGTTCCTCGTCAACATCATTCCCGGCATCATCGTCACCATCCTCACCTGGAGCCTCATTGATTTCGACAAGCCGGAGCACTCGCTCTGGAAGAAGTTCGACTGGTGGGGGCTGATCTCCATGGCGGTCTTCCTCGGCTCGCTGGAATATGTGCTGGAAGAGGGCAACAACAAGGACTGGTTCAACGACGAGCATATCGTCCTTGGATCGGTGGCCATGGTCATCGGCGCGGTGGTCTTCTTCTGGCGTGCCTTCAAGGTGGAATTCCCCGTGGTTGACATCCGCGCCTTTGCGGATCGCAACTTCTCCATCGGCTCGCTTTTCTCCTTCGTCATGGGCATCGGGCTTTACGGGCTGACCTATCTCTACCCGCTCTATCTTGGCCGGGTGAGGGGTTACGATGCGCTGATGATCGGCGAGACCATGTTCGTCTCAGGTCTTGCGATGTTCTTCACCGCGCCGATTGCCGGCAAGGTTTCGACCAAGCTCGATCCGCGGGCGATGATGGCGATCGGCTTCATCAGCTTCGGCTGCGGCACATGGATCATGACGCATGTGACGACAGACTGGGACTTTTACGAGCTGCTGATCCCACAGATCCTGCGCGGTTTCGGCCTGATGATGTGCATGGTGCCGATCAACAACATCGCGCTCGGCACCTTGCCGCCGGCCCGTATCCGCAACGCGTCCGGCCTGTTCAACCTCACCCGTAACCTCGGCGGCGCCGTCGGTCTTGCCGTCATCAACACCATGCTGTCGCAGCGCACCGACGACCATTATGTGCGGCTGGCCGAACATATCAGCTACTCCAACCCGCAGGCGCTGGAATGGCTGAACAATGTCGGCGCCAACTATGATTCCTACGGGCTGGACGGCGCTTCCGTCGCCGTCAAGAAAATGGTCGGCATGGTCTCGCAGCAGGCCTGGATCTTGGCCTTCGCGGATGTGTTCTTCGCACTGACGATTTTGTTCTCCAGCCTGATCTTCATGACCGTGCTGATCCAGAAACCCAAGGCAGCGCCGCCGCCGGACGCGGCGCACTGATAACAATCCCCTCCCATCCACCGCAGAGCTGGGGCCGTCGGAAATGACGGCCCCTTTTTTATATCCTACCGAAAATCCCGATTCCTCCTGTTGATCGCAGCGGGCAAGCCATGTATATCAATTCTTGAGGTACGTACCTCAAATACGCTTGAGAGGGAGCGAAAACGGGGCCGGGAGGACGGCTGACCCGGATTTCGGCCGCTTGGGCGGGGGCAGTTCAGAGGGGGAGATCATGATGGCCTTGGAACTCAATCCAGACTTTGCGATCACGGATGAGCAGTCGCTTCGCGGGCTGTTCGAGCCGACACATGCCCTGGCGGTACAGAAGTGTCAGGACAGGCTCGGCGAACATGCGCAGGAATTCATAAGGCGTTCGCCGTTTCTCTGCATCGGCACCCAGAATCTCGAAGGAAAGGCCGATGTCAGCCCCCGCGGCGATCCGGCGGGCTTTGTAAAGGTTCTCGACGGCCGCACCCTGGCGATCCCGGACCGGCCGGGCAATAATCGCCTTGATACCCTCAGCAATATCATCGCCAATCCTGTTGTCGGGCTGTTGTTCATCGTGCCCGGTTTCGACGACACCCTGCGGGTGAACGGGCGCGCGACACTGAGCAATGATCCCGAGATCCTGAAGCTTATGAGCATTGCGGATCGCACCCCAAAACTCGCTATCGTCGTAAAGGTGGACGAGGTTTTCATGCATTGCGCCAAGGCGTTCAGGCGCTCCCACCTGTGGGATCCCGCACATTTCCAGGTCCGGTCGGAAATGCCCTCGCTTATCAAGATCATTTTTGATGAGACGACAGGTGCGCCGACGAATGGGGATGAGATGCAGAAGATGGACGAGCAGCTGGAGCAGGACTACCGGCGGACCCTTTATTAGCCGCAGCGCATGCCGCTCTTGATATTCCGCAGCCATTTGATGAATTGTGAGGTACGTACATCATTTTTCGATTTACGACGGCTGCAAAGCTGGATATGCAAGGGGGAGGGAGGAGCCATGAAGCCTACAGTTCACGATATCGCCGAGCGCGCGGGCGTCAGTCTCGCCACCATCGACCGGGTGCTGAACATGCGCCCCGGTGTGCATGCCGCAACGCGGGCACGGGTGGAAGCGGCCATTGCCGAGCTGGGTTATGTGCGCGATATCGCGGCCGCCAATCTGGCCAAGGGCCGCAATTACTCGATGATCTTCATCCTGCCCGGCAATGACAATTCCTTCATGGCGACCCTGCGCGCCGAAGTGCGGGCTGCCGCCAGCCGCTCGCATCTGGAGCGCACGGCCATCCGTGTCATCGAGGTGCCGCCGTTTAATGCCGGGGCACTGACGGAAGCTCTGGAAGTTGCGCGCCGGGAAAAACCCTCGGGCGTCGCCTTCGTCGCCACCGATTCCGAGGATGTGGCTGAGGCCGCCGACCGGCTGGCGGAAGACGGCATCGCCACGGTGACGCTGGTGTCCGATCTCTCCGGTTCGCGGCGCGATCATTATGCCGGTGTGGACAACGTCGCGGCCGGGCGCACGGCGGCCAGCCTGATGGGGCGTTTCCTCTCCGGACGCGGCGGCGATGTCGCTGTTGTTGCCGGCTCCATGCTGGTGCGCGACCACCGCGAGCGTCTGGAAGGATTTCGCGCCGTGATCGAATCCGAATTTCCCCAGCTGCGGCTGTTGCCGGTGCTGGAGGGCAGGGACGATCCGCTGACCGTCGAGACGCTGGTGCGCGAGGCGCTCGGCAATGCCTCACTGTCAGGCATCTACAGTCTCGGTGCGGGTAATCGCGGCCTCATCCGGGCGCTTGGGGCCGCAGATGGCGAAAGAGCGCTTTCGGTCATCGCCCATGAACTGACGGAAAACACCGCCAATGCGCTGCGGGAAGGGCTGCTTGATGCCGTGCTCAACCAGGATGCCGGCCACGAGGTGCGCAGCGCCATCCGCGTGTTGAAGGCGCGCGCCGATGGCCTGCCCGTCATCGCCGCGCAGGAACGGATCCGTATCGACATATTCCTCAGGGACAATCTGCCCTGACGAGAGCATTTCCAGGAAAAGTGGCCGCTGGTTTTCCGTCCGGAAATGCGGCGACTTTTAAAAAACGCTGAAAGCGGCGCATGGCGCGCCGGAATGGAGAAATACATGTATCTCGGTCTCGATCTTGGCACGTCAGGCGTCAAAGCCCTGCTGATGGACGGCGATCAGAAAATCATCGGCTCGGCCAACGGCTCGCTGGACGTCTCGCGCCCGCATCATGGCTGGTCCGAACAGGACCCGGCGGACTGGATTGCTGCCACGAAAACCGCCGTTGCCGGCCTGAAGCAGAAGTTTCCTGGGGAACTCGCCGCCGTTAAGGGCATCGGCCTTTCCGGCCAGATGCATGGTGCGACGCTAGTTGATGCCGATGGCAAGGTGCTGCGCCCCTGCATCCTGTGGAACGACACGCGCTCCCATGCCGAGGCCGCCGCACTGGATGCCGATCCGCGTTTCCGCAAGATCACCGGCAACATCGTTTTCCCCGGCTTCACCGCGCCGAAGCTTGCCTGGGTGGCGAAGAACGAACCCGATATCTTCGCGAAAGTGGCCAAGGTGCTGCTGCCGAAGGATTATCTGCGTCTGTGGCTGACCGGCGAATACATCTCTGAAATGTCCGACTCCGCCGGCACCTCCTGGCTCGATACCGGCGCGCGCAAATGGTCTTCCGAACTGCTCGCCGCCACCGGGCTGGATGAAAAGTACATGCCGTCGCTGGTGGAAGGCACGGATGAGGCGGGCGTGCTGCGCGCCGAGCTTGCTTCCGAATGGGGCATTTCCGGCCGTGCCGTCGTTGCCGGCGGCGCAGGTGATAATGCCGCTTCGGCCTGCGGCATGGGCACGGTGAAGGAAGGCCACGCCTTCGTATCGCTCGGCACATCGGGCGTGCTTTTCGCCGCCAATGCATCATACCTGCCGAAGCCGGAAAGCGCCGTGCACGCCTTCTGCCACGCGCTGCCCAACACCTGGCACCAGATGGGCGTTATCCTTTCCGCGACGGATGCGCTGAACTGGTATTCGCGCCTCACCGGGCGATCCGCCGCCGATCTGACCGGTGAGCTGGGCGAGACGCTGCTTGCGCCGACCGGCGTCACCTTCGCGCCCTACCTTTCCGGTGAGCGCACACCGCATAACGACGCCGCCATCCGCGGTTCCTTCATCGGCCTTTCGCATGAAAGCGACTGCAAGGCGCTGACGCAGGCTGTGCTGGAAGGCGTCACCTTCGCGATCAGGGACAATCTCGAAGCGCTGAAATCTGCCGGCACCTCGATTTCCCGCGTCACCGCCATCGGCGGCGGCTCGCGCTCGGCCTATTGGCTGGCCTCGATCGCCACGTCGCTCGGTGTGCCCGTGGATATTCCGGCCGAGGGCGATTTTGGCGCGGCCTTCGGCGCCGCCCGCCTCGGCCTCATCGCCGCGACGGGGGCCGATCCGGTTGCCGTTTGCACCCAGCCGGAAACGGCGCGCACCATTGAGCCGGTGGCCGCACTTGGCGATGCCTATGAGGCCGCCTATCGGCGTTACCACGCGCTTTATCCGGCCATTCGGTCGCTTTCACATTGAGGTTTTGCGTGCGCCGTTCACCCCCCTCTGTCCTGCCGGGCATCTCCCCCACAAGGGGGGAGATCGACAAGCGGCTACGTCACGTCCTCCTGTGAGGTCGCGATCGAAGCGGTTGAGCGCATCTTGCTGATCTCCCTCCTTGTGGGGGAGATGTCCGGCAGGACAGAGGGGGGTAAACGGCCCGCGCAGACCTCGAATTTTTGAACACCACCTAAACCCACCCCAGAGGAGGATCACCATGACCACAGGTTTTTTCGGCGATATCGCCAAGATCAAATATGAAGGCCCTGACAGCACCAACCCGCTGGCCTTCCGCCATTACAACCCGGACGAAGTCGTCGCCGGCAAGCGCATGGAAGATCACCTGCGTTTTGCGGTCGCCTATTGGCACACCTTCACCTGGCCGGGCGGTGACCCCTTCGGCGGCCAGACCTTTGAGCGTCCGTGGTTCGAAGACACCATGCAGGCGGCAAAACTGAAAGCCGATGTGGCTTTCGAATTCTTCTCGCTGCTCGGTTCGCCGTTTTACTGCTTCCACGACGCCGATGTGCGCCCGGAAGGCAAGAACTTTGCCGAAAACACCAAGAACCTCAACGAGATCGTCGACTATTTCGCGCAGAAGCAGGCCGATACCGGCGTGAAGCTTCTGTGGGGCACGGCCAACCTCTTCTCCAACCGCCGTTTCATGTCCGGCGCCGCCACCAATCCCGATCCGGATGTCTTCGCCTTCTCCGCCGCAACCGTGAAGACCTGCATGGACGCCACCAAGAAGCTTGGCGGCGCGAACTACGTTCTGTGGGGCGGCCGTGAAGGTTACGAGACCCTGCTCAACACCGATCTTTCGCGTGAGCTCGACCAGCTCGGCCGCTTCCTCAATCTGGTGGTGGAATACAAGTACAAGATCGGTTTTGAAGGCACGATCCTGATCGAGCCGAAGCCGCAGGAGCCGACCAAGCACCAGTACGACTACGATGTAGCGACCGTTTATGCCTTCCTGCAGAAGAACGGTCTCGATAAGGAAGTGAAGGTTAATATCGAGCAGGGCCACGCCATCCTCGCGGGCCACTCCTTCGAGCACGAACTGGCCATGGCCAACGCCTTCGGCATTTTCGGCTCCATCGACATGAACCGCAACGATTACCAGTCCGGCTGGGATACCGACCAGTTCCCGAACAACGTGCCGGAAATGGCGCTTGCCTATTACCATGTTCTGGCCGGCGGCGGCTTCAAGAATGGCGGCACCAACTTCGATTCCAAGCTGCGCCGTCAGTCGCTCGATCCGCAGGATCTGCTGATCGGCCATATCGGCGGCATGGATTGCTGCGCCCGCGGCCTGAAGGCGGCGGCGAAGATGATCGAGGACGGTGCGCTGTCGAAGCCGCTTTCCGAGCGTTACGCCAAGTGGGATTCGGCTGAAGCCCAGAAGATGCTGCGCGGCGAGCTGAAGCTCGAGGAAATCGCAGCGCTGGTCGAGAGCCAGGATATCAACCCCGAGCCGAAATCCGGTCGTCAGGAATATCTCGAAAACGTGGTCAATCGTTACGTTTGACGGGGTCATAGATTCTCAAAAGGAAGCGGGAGAACATCTCCCGCTTTCGCCGTTTCGGGTTGACGATCGCCGTCACGACACACTCGACGTCATCCTCGGGTCAAGCCCGAGGATGACGTCGAGTGTGGAGCAAGGCAGGCCCTAAGGATCGTATGAGGGGACATGCTCTCCGTTATCCACCCAAAGCGGGGAAGGCTTTCCGCCACCGCTCTTCACTTTTCAGCAGTTTCCAAGAAAATACGTTCCCGTCCGTCCCCATCAGCCATTTCCGCCGCATCATTCTCCCGCAACCGGAACGGAAGGGCGAGACGCGCGGCGCCTTTCGCGAACCGGCTGCCGGCATCGACAAGCATGGTTCTGGCAGACCGTGTTTTTGAAAGGCATCCCGCCGGGCCAGAGGCGGGAAGGGCTGATCGGATAGGTGTCGTGAAAAGACTGTGACCGAGGGGCCGCGATTGCGGTCCCGATGCGGCGGCCCGGTGAATGCAACAACTTCCACCACTTCCCATTTCCCCCGCATTCGCCGGGCCGATGTCTTGCGCCGCCGGCTAACCGCTGCGGCGGCATTGGCGCATGCAAAGCGCTTTGGACTTGTTAACTGCGCAGCCTGAAACGTTGTAGATTCTTTGCGGCCCGACTGTACCTCGCAGGCGGCATGGTCTAAACCGCTGCTGATCTTTTCACACCCGATGGACGACAAGGGCCCTCCGATGACCGATCCAAAAACGCTAGCAGCCCGTTTCCCCGGCGACTTCCTGTTCGGCGTCGCGACTGCCTCGTTCCAGATCGAAGGCTCCACCAGGGCTGATGGCCGCAAGCCCTCCATCTGGGATGCCTTCTGCAACATGCCGGGCCATGTCTTTGGGCGTCACAATGGTGATGTCGCCTGCGATCATTACAATCGCTGGGAGCAGGATCTCGATCTCATCAAGGACATGGGTGTCGAGGCCTATCGTTTCTCGATCGCCTGGCCGCGCATCATTCCCGATGGTTTCGGTCCGATCAACGAGAAGGGGCTGGATTTTTACGACCGCCTCGTCGATGGCTGCAAGGCGCGCGGCATCAAGACCTATGCGACGCTTTATCATTGGGACCTGCCGCTGACGCTGATGGGCGACGGCGGCTGGGCCTCGCGTTCCACTGCGCACGCCTTCCAGCGTTACGCCAAGACCGTCATGGCCCGCCTCGGCGACCGGCTGGATGCGGTGGCGACCTTCAACGAACCCTGGTGCGCGGTGTGGCTCAGCCATCTCTACGGCATTCATGCGCCGGGTGAGCGCAACATGGAGGCGGCCCTTGCCGCCATGCACCACATCAACCTCGCCCACGGTTTCGGTGTGGAGGCATCCCGCCATGTCGCGCCGAAGGTGCCGGTGGGGCTGGTGCTCAACGCCCATTCCGTCATCCCGGCTTCCGATAGCGACGCCGATCTCAAGGCGGCCGAACGGGCCTTCCAGTTCCACAACGGCGCGTTTTTCGACCCTGTCTTCAAGGGCGAATATCCGGCCGAGATGATGGAAGCGCTGGGCGACCGCATGCCTGTGGTGGAGGCGGAAGACCTTGCCATCATCAGCCAGAAGCTCGACTGGTGGGGCCTGAACTATTACACGCCGATGCGCGTTGCCGACGATGCGACGCCGGGCGCGGAGTTCCCCGCGACTACAGCGGCCCCCGCCGTCAGCGATGTGAAGACCGATATCGGCTGGGAGGTCTACGCGCCGGCGCTCAAGTCGCTGGTGGAGACGCTCTACAAGCGTTACGACCTGCCGGAATGCTACATCACCGAAAACGGCGCCTGCTACAATATGGACGTCGAAAACGGCGAGGTGAATGACCAGCCGCGCCTTGATTATTACGCCGAACACCTCGGCATCGTTGCCGATCTCATCCGCGACGGTTACCCGATGCGCGGTTATTTCGCCTGGAGCCTGATGGATAATTTCGAATGGGCCGAGGGCTATCGCATGCGTTTCGGCCTTGTGCATGTGGATTACGACACGCAGGTGCGCACGCTGAAGAACAGCGGCAAGTGGTACAGCGCACTGGCCTCGGGTTTTCCGAAGGGGAACCATGGCGTGACGAAGGGGTGAGGCTTCCCCCCATCCCTGTGCTCGTCACAGGGATCCAGCCAGCCCAAGTCCTTGGACTGAGAGGAGTCTTTTCGCCACGCAGACGCGTGTCGGCTGGATTCCTGTGACGAGCACAGGAATGAGGGTTGGGGGCGGGCGTGCATGAACTTTACGCGCCGTATCCGGTAGCAGGCGATGCGTCACCGCTCTCTGCAATAAAGTTCTGCTCCCTTATTATCAGTTTTCCCAACTTTTTTACCGGTTACCGCGCGGTGCCTGCTTGCACGCGCCGTCCCGTCTCCTATGTCAGGCGGGCTACGACGGCGTAGCGTCCGTTCTGCCGGTCAAGGGGCAGGGCGGGATGGTCCTCCCAGGGAAAACGAACATGCTTATCGAAAAACTCAACTGGCGTTATGCCACAAAGAAAATGGATCCTTCCAAGGCCGTGTCTGAAGACAAGGTTGAACGGATCGTGGAAGCGGCGCGGCTAGCGCCCACCTCCAGCGGCCTGCAGCCCTTCGAAGTGATCGTTGTTACCGATCCTGAAGTGCGCGCAAAGATCCGCGAGATCGCCTGGAACCAGGCGCAGGTGACCGATGGTTCGCATCTGCTGGTCTTTGCAGCATGGGACAATTACACCGAAGAGCGGATCAACCACATGTTCGATCTGGTCAATGAAGAACGCGGCATCAAGAATGAAGGCTGGGAAGCCTATCGCCAGATGCTGCTCTCCACCTATCCGCAGCGCGAGCAGCAGGTGAATTTCGAACACGCCGCCCGTCAGGCCTATATCGGCTTCGGCATGGCCGTGGCGCAGGCCGCTTTCGAGGGTGTGGATTCCACCCCGATGGAAGGCTTCGACCCGGCGAAGCTCGATGAAATCCTCGGCCTGCGTGAAAAGGGCCTGCGCTCCGTCACCATTCTGCCGCTCGGCTACCGTGAACCGGAAGGCGACTGGCTGGTGAACCTGAAAAAGGTCCGCCGCCCGCTCGAGGAATTCACCAGCCGCGTGTGATTTTCATATCGTCGTGAAATCTTGACTGCCGCAGGGCCGCCTTGGCGGCTTTGCGGTAGATTTTTTCTCTCTTTTCAGATAATTGAAAAAACATCCCTGTTAAAAGGTGGCGTGTGCAGGCAAGTATGCGCCATCGAATTGCCGATCCCCGGCATTTCTGAGTGAAAGCCTGACGAAATGACCCGGAAAATCAGCTGTAATCGAATGTGCCCGAAGGCTGCATGAAGAGAGCGGTTCAGCACCGCAACAGGATTTTTTGAGACCCGATCCGTCACGCATTCCCAGAGTTCACAATGAGTTTTCCATCCAGTGCGGCATCGCCCGCGCGTTCAGAACAGGCGGTCCCGGAAGGGGCGGCAAAGGAGCCGATGGTCACGTTTGAAGGCGTGACCAAAACCTTTGGCGGCGCCGACGGCAAGCCCGGCTTCGCAGCCCTTGCCGGTATCGATTACATCGTGCCGAAAGGCTCCATCACCGGCATCATCGGCCGCTCGGGTGCGGGCAAGTCCACGCTGATCCGCCTCGCCAACGGCCTTGAGAAGCCCTCGACCGGCCGTGTGGTCGTTGATGGCGTCGATGTCGCGGCGCTCGATGAAAAGAGCCTGCGCACGCTGCGCCGTTCCGTCGGCATGATCTTCCAGCACTTCAACCTTTTGTCGTCGCGTACCGCTTTCGACAATGTGGCGCTGCCGCTCGAAATCGCCGGCATGGGCAAAAGGGAGATCGAAACCCGCGTTGCGCCGCTGCTCGATCTCGTCGGGCTTTCCGACAAGGCCAATCGTTATCCGGCGGAACTCTCCGGCGGCCAGAAGCAGCGTGTCGGCATTGCCCGTGCGCTCGCCACCCAGCCGAAGCTGCTCCTCTCCGACGAGGCGACATCGGCGCTTGATCCGGAAACGACCCAGTCCATTCTTGAACTTCTGAAGCGCATCAATGCCGAACTGGGCCTGACCGTGCTGCTCATCACCCATGAGATGGAGGTGGTGAAGACCATCGCCTCGCAGGTGGCTGTCATCGACAGGGGCCTGATCGTCGAGGAAGGCACGACCTTCGATATCTTCACCGCGCCGAAACACGAGACGACCCGCAGCCTGCTGTCGTCCTCGGTTGGCGTGAAGCTGCCGCACTGGGTCACTTCGGGTCTCAAGCCGCAGGCAGCGGAAGGCGATCGTGTGCTGGTGCGTCTGGTGTTCTTCGGCGAAACGGCGTTCCAGCCATTGACGGCGCGCCTCGTCGCTGAAATCGGTCCTGATGTGAATATTCTCGCCGGCACCATCGAGGAGATTTCCGGCCAGCCCTTCGGCTCGCTCGTCGTTTCCTATCCGGCCTCGGCTGACGTCACCGCCCGCGCTAGCCGCTTTTATGCTGAGACCGGTCTTCACACGGAGGTGCTCGGTTATGTCGCCTGATATGCTGTTCAACCTTCTCTTCAAGGGCCTGTGGCAGACGTTGCACATGGTCGCGGTCGCCGGCATCGTCGGCTCGCTGATCGGCGTGCCCATGGGCGTTTTCCTTGCCACCAGCGGCAAGGGCGAACTGTTTCCCGCGCCGATGACCAACCGCATCCTCGGCCTCATCGTGAATGCGGCGCGCTCCACACCCTTCATCATTCTTGTCGTGGCGATCATTCCCTTCACCCGCCTCGTTGCCGGCACGTCGATCGGCACCAGCGCCGCCATCGTGCCGCTGACCGTCGCAACTGTGCCCTTCATCGCAAGGCTGGTGGAAGCGGCGATCCGCGAGGTGGACAAGGGTCTGATCGAGGCTGCCCGCGCCATGGGCGCCACCCCGCTGCAGATCGTCACCAAGGTACTACTGGCGGAGGCCAAGCCCGGTATCACGCTGGCGCTCACGCTCACGCTGGTCAGCCTCATCGGTTATTCGGCCATGGTTGGCGCGGTCGGCGGCGGCGGGCTGGGCGACCTCGGCATCCGCTATGGTTACCAGCGCTTCATGCCCGACGTGATGCTGGCGGTGGTTCTGGTGCTGATCGTGCTGGTGCAGCTGGTGCAGAGCGCCGGCGACAGGCTGGCGCGCAGCTTCGACAAGCGGACCCGCAAGAATTAACTGCGTTCATAATAACAACCCAAGGAGACACCCATGAAGAAACTCATCCTCGCGGCTTCGCTCGCCGCTCTCTTCACCGCCGGTCAGGCGCTGGCCGAGACCATCAAGATCGGCGTAACCCCCGCCGAGCATGCGCAGATCATGGAGCAGGTGAAGAAGATCGCGGCCGCCAAGGGCCTCGATATCGATATCATCGAATTCTCCGACTATGTCGTGCCGAACCAGGCGCTGGCCGATGGCGAGCTGCAGGCCAACTCCTTCCAGCACCAGCCTTACCTCGACAACCAGATCGCTGACCGCAAGTTCGATCTCGTCAGCGTTGGCACCACCATCACCACCCCGATGGGCGTTTATTCGAAGAAGGTGAAGAGCCTTGACGAGCTGAAGGACGGCGCAACCGTCGGCATTCCGAACGACCCGACCAATGGCGGCCGCGCACTGCTGGTTCTCGCTTCCAAGGGCGTTCTCAAGGTCAAGGAAGAAGCCGGCCTGAAGGTGACGCCTGCCGACATCACCGAAAACCCGAAGAACATCCAGATCGTCGAACTTGATGCCGCCCAGCTGCCGCGCTCGCTTGATGACACCGACGCTTCGGTCATCAACACCAACTATGCGACGGCAGCCGGCCTGAACCCGAAGAAGGACGCCATCGCCATCGAAAGCGAAAAGTCCCCTTACGCGAATGTCATCGCCGTTCGTGCGCAGGACAAGGACAAGCCCTGGGTGAAGACGCTGGTGGAATCCTACCAGAGCCCGGAAGTAAAGGCCTTCATTCTGGAAAAGTACAACGGCACGGTCATCCCGTCCTGGTAAGCCGCTCCGGCACTGTAAAAAATGACAATCTCTCCCGTTCGCGGGGGAGGTTTTTTGTTTCCGGGCGGGCGCAAATCAGCGTTCCATGAAAAACCCTGGGCATTTCAGGGAAGAATTTTTCAGAGTCGCTGCCGGACTGTCGTTTTATACCCGTGTTTTTTTGGGGCGGAGCCACGATGCGGTTTAACGGCTTCTGAATGTTTCCTTCGGAAGATGATGCTTTCGAAGGGGATTTTATGCGGATTGCGCCGCGCAACATTGGGGACTATTTGCCGGTCGGGCGCAGAACCGCCGTGGGCGTCGTATTGTCCACCTTCGCGCTGGTGCTTCTCATCGTCACCGCGCTGGTCCTGTCCGCCCTCAGTCAGGTGCGTGAAAAGGCGAATTCGCTCGATAATGCCCGTTCGCGCGAGACGACGGCGGGTGCTCTCGTCACCTTTCGCGAACAGCTCGGCGCAACGCTGAATGATTACGCCGCCTGGGATGATGCCGCCGAATATGTCTATGCCCCTGATCGTTTTGACTGGGTGGCGAGCAATTACGGCGAGATGACGATCAATAACGATCTTTTCGATACTGCCGTGATCATCGACGAGGACGACAGGGTCCGCATGGCCTATCAGAACGGCAAGCCGGCGACATGGAGGCCAAACGCCTATTTCGCCGGCGGCCTTAAGGAAATGATCGATCGCGTGCGTTCCATGCGTCCCGGCATCACCTCGCAGGTCACGGGTTTCGTCAAAACCGGCGATGGCATCGCTGCAGCCGGTGTCGCGCTCGTGCGGCTGAAATCCGGGGCGCTGCCGCCGGTTGATGCGGAGCGGCGTTATCTGGTTTTTGCCCGTCACCTCAAGCAGGCGACGGTGGACAAGCTTGCCCGCAACTACGTCATCGAGGGGCTGGAACTGCAATATGGCGACGGACCTGCCGCCAACCATGTGGATATCGTCAATCCCTTAGGCGAGGTGCTGGCGCGGCTCGTCTGGCGCTCGCACCTGCCGGGGGATGTCAGCTTTCATGAGGCGCGGCCGGTGGTCTTCACCGCGCTTGGCATTGCCGGCACGTTTTTCCTCGTGCTGCTCATCATCGGTTCGGCCACGCTGGACCGGCTGAAAGCGGATGAGGCGGCAGCGCGGGAGGAAGCGCTGCGCGACCGGTTGAGCGGGCTTAGCAACCGCGCGGGTCTCTTTGCGAAACTGAACCGCATGGTCGACAACGGCCGCCACGACAAGACGGATATCAAGCTTCTCTATCTCGATCTCGACGGCTTCAAGGAAATCAACGATTCCTACGGCCATGCCGCCGGCGACCGGCTGATCAAGGGTGTGGCCGCGGCGCTCAGGGTGCTGGTGCCGGAAGGCGCTGTCCTGGCGCGGCTCGGCGGCGACGAATTCGCCATTGCCATCCAGGGCAACGACGTCTGGTCTGAAGGCCGAAAACTGTGTCTGGCGCTTCTCGAACTCTTTACCGAGCCTTTCAGCATCGGTGAAAGGGTGGCGAGCATCGGCTGCAGCATCGGCACCTCGGTTTCCCGCGCCGGCGATATCAATGGCGAGGAACTGCTGCGGCGTGCCGATATGGCCATGTATCAGGCCAAGGAAAACGGACGCGGGCGTTACGTTTCCTATGAACTGAAGATGGATGCGCTGCGCGAGGAAAAGCTGCAGCTCGAAGCCGATCTTCGCTCCGCCATCCTGAACGACGAGATACAGGTGGTTTATCAGCCGGTCGTCAGCGCCGCCACGCGCTGCATTACCGGGGTGGAGGCGCTGGCCCGCTGGCAGAGGCCGGGATATGGCTTCGTGCCGCCGGATATCTTCATTGCCGCTGCCGAAACCAGCGGGCTGATCGACCGGCTCGGCCTTCTCGTCCTGCACAAGGCCTGCGAGACGGCGCAGCAATGGCCGTCCATCAAGCTCTCGGTGAATATCTCTCCCGTGCAGTTCCGCAATCCGGCCTTCTCCGGCCATATCGCGGATATTCTTGACGCGACGCAAACACCGCCCGAAAGGCTGAGGCTGGAAATGACAGAAGGTTATTTCATCCAGCATCCGGAACGGGCGAGTGCGGCGATCGACAAGCTGAAACAGCTCGGCCTGCATATTGCGCTCGACGATTTTGGCGCCGGCTTCGCCAGCGTCGGATATCTGCGCCGCTTCGGTTTCGACCGGATGAAGATCGACCGTTCGTTGATCATGGCGCTCGATAAGGGCGGCCGGTCGCTGGAAATGCTGCAGGCCACCGTGGCGCTGGCGAAGTCGCTCGATATTCCGGTCACGGCCGAAGGCGTGGAAACGGAAGAGCAGGCGGCCATCCTGCATCTGTGCGGCTGTGATGAATTGCAGGGTTACCTGTTCTCGAGGCCGGTCGCAGCCGAGGAGATTACCGACATGCTGGATGGGCAGGATGCGCCGTTATTTGCTCTGAGAGCGGGGGCGTGAGAGGCGCGCCGATGTCGTTTAGCAATTCTTGATCAACTGAGATTGCGGCGGGGAGAAGAAATACGCGGCATCCGCTCAATCGAAACCCGGCCCCTGTGCATTCTGATGCTGACCCGGTTTACCGTCCCAGATGCTGTTCGCCGCGCTTCTTTGCCAGTTCGATCTGCTGCTGCCGGTCGCGGAACCGCTGGCGGTCCTCGTCGCTGCGCTCGTCGTAACAGCTCGGGCAGGATACGCCTTCCTCGAATTTGGGAGACAGGCGCACTTCCGGCGTAATCGGGTTGCGGCAGGCGTGGCAGAGTTGATGGTCGCCTTCGGCAAGGCCGTGGACAACGGAGACGCGCTCGTCGAACACGAAGCAGGCGCCTTCCCACAGGCTTTCTTCTTGCGGCACTTCTTCCAGATATTTCAGGATGCCGCCCTTGAGGTGATAGACCTCGTCGAACCCCTGTTCCTTCATGAAGGCGGTGGCCTTTTCGCAGCGAATGCCGCCGGTGCAATACATGGCGATCTTCGGCTTGTTGTGCAGGCCGGGATTGTTCTTCACCCAGTCGGGAAACTCGCGGAAGGTTTTCGTTTGCGGATCGACCGCGCCCTTGAAGACGCCGATGGCGGTCTCATAATCGTTGCGGGTATCGATGACGATTGTATCCGGATCGGAGATCAGCTCGTTCCAGTCGCGCGGGTCGACATAGGTGCCGACGATGCGGTTCGGATCGATATCAGGCACGCCCATGGTGACGATCTCTTTCTTGAGCTTCACCTTCAGCCGCACGAAAGGCATGTGCGAAGCGCGGCTTTCCTTGTGCTCCAGCGCGGCAAATTCCGGCTGGGCGCGCAGGAAGGAAAGCACGGCGTGAATGCCCGCATCCGGCCCGGCAATGGTGCCGTTGATGCCTTCGGCGGCAAGCAGCAGCGTGCCCTTGACGCCGTTCTTCTGGCAGAGCTCGAACAACGGCTCGCGCAGGCTCTCGAACCGCGGCAGGCGGGCGAAATGATAAAGCGCGGCCACAAGGAAATCACCAGAGGTTTCCGGGCGGGGGAGAATGGTCGTGTCGGTCATGGGCGCTGAAATACAGCGACGGCGGCCGCAAAGCAATATTTATCAACGGGTCCGGTCATTTTGAAAATCGTCAAATCGGGAGGGTTTGGGGGCTTCCAGCCGACGCGCGTCTGCGCGGCGGAGAGAGTCTTTTCAGCCCGAGGACTTGGGCGGGCTGGATTCCGGCTCAAGGCCGGAATGACGGAGGTGGTGAGCACCGAACGAGAAGTTTGGGCTACTTCGCCGCCCGCCGCCACAGCAGGCCGATAATGCGGCTTTCGGTGCGGGCGGATTCGGAAAACACCTCGCCTGCCAGCGCAAGCCCTTCCGTGCGCAGCGCCTGCTGCCGCTGGATGATGGCGTCGAGCAGCAGAGCCAGCCGCTCGCCATTGCCGAAACGGTCCGGCTCGCGGTCGGCGACGGCGGCGAGAACCGAAAGATCGTGCTCGTGACCAAGAATGTCGACCAGCCGCTTGGTATCGGCCCGCTTGGCGCGCATGGCGGAAGGCCAGAGGCGGCGCATCAGGCCGAGATGCATCCAGTAGGCCTGCCCGGCCTTGCGCAATTCGTGGAAATGTTCGACGTCGGCCTGTTCGTGGCAATCGGTGAGCGCCTTGCGCGCCCTTTTTCGCTGTTTCGCCCAGGCGGTTCTTATCAGCCGGGCGGTGTCTTTCAACTCATCCGGCAGCGACAGGGCCTCGAGCTTCCTGCGCGCTTCCCCGCAGCCGGCGATGGCGGCGGCAATGGCCTCGTCGAGGCCGGCCTCATGTTCTATGGCGTCGTCGCGGCGCTTGCGCAGCATCGCGGTGATCGATCGCAACGCTTCGCCCTGCGCGTCCGAGCGCGCGAAGGTCTCGAGATATTCCGCCGTCTCCACCAGCGCCGTCGCATCCCGCGCAAAGGCGAGGGAGCGGGCGATATCGCGAATACGGGCATTTTCCTCGCGGCCGAAATCCGGCGCCGCCTCGCGGATCAGGCGGTAGAGGGCGCGCAGCCGCTTGAAACGCTTGCGGGCGTCGTGCACCGCCTCGTGCGATCCCGACGGCTGGTCGCGCAGGATCGTGATCGTATCGTCGATCAGTTCCAGCCCGGCGCGACGGATTTCGTCGTCGAAGGGCTTTTTCGGATCAATTCTGAAGGGCATCCGACAGGTCTCCGTTCGGACAGTCCATGGCGAGCGACTGGTTGGAGAAGCGCTTGTCTCCGGTCACTTCCCGGCCAAGCCAGGACGGCAGAGCGGGATCGGCATTTTCGTCATGCATTTCCACTTCCGCCACGACCAGCCCGTGATATTTCCCTTCGAAAACATCCACCTCCCAGGTGAAACCGCCGTGATCGACGGTGTGGCGGGTTTTCTCGATCACCACGCCCGGCGCGCTTGCCATCAGCTCTTCGGCATCCTTGAGGGGTATGGAATATTCATATTCGTCGCGGACAAGGGCGCTGGCGCCGATCTTGATGGTCAGGGTCGCGTCACGCTGGTCGACGATCCTCACCCGAACCGAACGGTTTTCCATCGAGGCGACATAGGCCTGCCGGAAAGCCATGCTATGCGTTACCTCATTACGCCATTCACCGCCTGCAACCAGAAACTTCCGTTCAATTTCCTTGGCCATGCTGTCTCCGCGAACTGGTGCTGCAGATTATCGCACTATGACATTATGATGAAGCGAATTGATTGAAGTATCTGGATAAAAATGCGGCTGGCGCGCCTCGACATGAAAGCCGAGGCAGGCTAATCCGTAGACGGAATTTCAATCGTTTCAAACGCGCAAGGAGGCTCATCTTGGCCCAGGACTCCGAAAAACTGCTCTCCATCCTCAAGCTCCAGCCGGTCGTGCCGGTGCTGATCGTGGATGACGCCGCTTCCGCCGTGCATTTGGCGCGCGCTTTGGTCGCAGGCGGCCTGAAGGCGATCGAGATCACCATGCGCACGCCGGCGGCGCTCGACGCCATCCGCGCGGTTGCGGCGGAAGTGGAAGGCGCGCATGTCGGCGCCGGCACCATTCTCAACGCCCGGGATTTCGAAGCGGCGGCCGAAGCCGGCTCCACCTTCATCGTCAGCCCCGGCATCAATAAAAGCGTGCTGGAAGCCGCGCGCGGTTCCAAGGTGCCGCTGCTTCCGGGTGCGGCCACAGCCAGCGAAGTCATGGCGCTGCGCGACGAGGGTTATAAAGTGCTGAAGTTCTTCCCGGCCGAACAGGCTGGCGGCGCACCTTACCTCAAGGCGCTGTCTTCACCGCTCGCCGGCACCGTGTTCTGCCCGACCGGCAGCGTCTCGCTCAAGAACGCCAATGATTATCTCTCCCTGCCGAACGTCGTCTGCGTTGGCGGTTCCTGGGTTGCCCCGCGCGAACTGGTGGCGACCGGCGACTGGGCGGGCATCACCAAGCTTGCTGCCGAAGCCGCGGCACTGCGCGCCTGATTTGCGTCCCGTCAAACCCGTTCACGAAGGCGTGAGCGGGTTTGACATTTGTATTCGGCCCACGACTTCCTATCTCCCCTGTAGATTTGACCTTTACAGGAGATTTTGATGTTCGACGCCAAGAAGCTTCTTGAACAATTCCTCGGCTCTCAGGTGCCGGGCCTTTCGGGAAGCGTCCGTGACAGAGCCGGGCAGGCCGCCGATATCGCCAAGAACAATCCCCTGAAGGCCGGTGCCCTTGCCGCCGCAATTCTGGGCACCAAGACCGGCCGCAAGCTCGCCGGCAATGTCGCCACCATCGGCGGTGTCGCCGCCATCGCTGGCCTCGGCTATCTCGCCTACAAGAATTACAAGTCTGGCCAGGCCCCGGAAGCTGCGCCGAAACCCGAGCCGGAGCTTCTCGCCCCGCCCACAGATTCCGCCTTCCACCCGCAATCACCGGCCCTTTCCAATGATTTTGCGCTGAAGCTCATCCAGGCGATGATCGCGGCCGCTAAGGCGGATGGTCATATCGATGAGAAGGAGCGCGCCAATATCATGGACAAGGTGCAGGTCTCCGGCATCGATGACGAAGCGGAGCGGTTCCTCGAAAAGGAACTGGCCGATCCGCTCGACATCGACGCGCTGGTGGCCGCCGCCCGCACGGAGGAGCAGAAGGTGGAGCTTTACACCGCCTCGCGCCTTGCCATCGAGGCCGATACGCGGGCGGAGCGGGGGTATCTCGACCTTCTTGCCGGGCGGCTTGGGTTGCCGGATGCGCTGGTGGACCATATCGAGGCGACGGTGGTGGCTGCGAAGGTTTGAGGTAGTGCTTTAGGCTTGGGCATGAAGGTTTGAGCGTGTGGCTCACCCCCTCTGCCCTGCCGGGCATCTCCCCCACAGGTGGGGAGATCGGCAAGACGCTCTTTCGCCACTTCCTTCTCGAACGTTGAGATGGGCGAGACTTTACCGCAGGTAGATCTCCCCCCTTGTGGGGGAGATGCCCGGCAGGGCAGAGGGGGTGAGCCACACCCGCCGAGACCACCGCATCCCACCCCACATGCCCTGTTGTCATCCCGCCCCGCTTGCCCTAATCCTTCTCCCAGCAAATGGGGAAGAGAATGCGCGATCTGAGTGATTTTAGGGGATGTCCGCCGCCGCAGCCGGTGGTGCTAAAGGGCCGTTACGTCACGGCCGAGCCGTTTGATCGCGAAAAACACCTCGCAAGGCTCTGGTCAGCCCTTGGCGGCGAGGGCACCAATGCGCTTCTCAAATATTTCCCGCAAAACGCCTTCCCTGATGCCGACGCCTTTGGCGACTGGCTCATCGGCGCGGGGCAAAAACTTAACTGGGTCACGCTGGTCTTCGTGGAAAATGCCACTGGCGATATCGTCGGCATGGCGAGCTATATGCGGCCCGATCCGGCCAATGGCGTGGTCGAGGTCGGCTCCGTCGCCCATGGCGCGAAGATGAAGCGCTCGCCTCTTGCCACCGAAGCGCATTACCTGATGGCGAAACATGTTTTCGAGGATCTGGGGTATCGCCGTTACGAGTGGAAATGCCACAATGAAAACGAACCCTCCAAGATCACGGCGAAGCGTTATGGCTTCACCTTCGAGGGCGTTTTCCGCCAGCATATGATCTCGAAAGGCCAGAACCGCGATACGGCGTGGTTTTCGATGATCGACGGCGAATGGCCGCTGATCGGCAAGGCCTTTGAAGCCTGGCTTTCGCCTGACAATTTTGCAGCCGACGGGGCGCAGAAGCGCAAGCTTGAAGATATCCGCGCGGAGCTTGCCAATGCCTGAAAAACCGACATCGGGGAAAAAGGACTGGTCGCCGGCAATTGCCGCCGCCCTCATCATCGTCGGTTTCGGGCTCGTGTTCTTCGTCATGCCGAAGATCATGCTGTGGCTGGGCGATTATTCGCCGTGGCTCGCCGCCGCCTTCGGCGCGGTTGCCGTGCTGTGTTTCTTCCTACTGTTCTGGCTGCGCGCCCGTTACCAGCGCAGCCGCGATGATCAGAGCTGAAGCGAAGCGCCGAGCAGCAGTAGTCCCATGATCAGCACGAAAAGCGCGCCGGCGATTTCGATCGCGTGGCTGATGCCGGCCGCCTTGCGGCTGCCGGGGCCGGCGAAACGCACGGCGAGCCCCTTGGCCGAGACGGCCATGATGGCGAGAGCCGACACCGTTATGGCGGTGCCGAGCGACATGGCGAGCACGGAGAGCACGCCGCCGAGATAAAGCCCGTTCAAAAGCGCGAAGCTCATGACGATGATCGCGCCCGAGCATGGCCTGAGGCCGACCGCAATGATGGCCGACCATGCTTCATGCAGGCTGAAGTTCTTGCCCTTCAACAGCATGGGGTCGGGCGCATGGGATTTTCCGCAGGCGTTGCAGAGATCACCGTTGCCGTTATGCTCATGATCCGCGAAAACCGGCTTGCCCTGAAAGCGCAGCCCCGTGCCCATGCCGGTGGTTCTGCCGGCCGTGGCTTCACCCGCCGTGGCAAAGACGGGGACGGGTTCCCGCCGGATGCGCAGTGACCAAAGCTTCCGCACCAGGAGCCAGGCGCCGAACAGCGCCACCATGGCGAAGCTGGCGATCTCCATCGCCTGCGTCGCCTTGGTCATGGTGATGGAGGTGCCGCGCAGCACCAGCCAGGCGGCCCCAACAAGGCCGATGGCCATCAAACCCTGAATGAGGGCCGAGACGAAGGAAATGAGAATGCCGCGCTTTAGCTGCGTTTCATTGGCGATCATGTAGGACGAAATGACCGCCTTGCCGTGGCCGGGACCGGCGGCATGGAAAACGCCATAGGCAAAGGAGAGGCCGATCAGCGAGCCGAGTGCCCAGCTGTCCTCGCGCATGGCCTTCAGCGCCCCGGTCAGCGCCCGGTAAAACATCTGCTGGTGCACGTTGATCCATTGCATCAGCGGTGCGAAGGGGCCACCAACGGAAAAGGAAGGCTCGGCCGAGCCGATGCCGAGCGGCGATTGCGCGTGGGCGACACTGGCCACGGTGATGAGGCCGATGGCGACGGCGGCAAGGCGTGCCCTGCGGCTCAGCATGAGACCTCCAGCCGGGTGGCGAAGAGCTTGGTCATGTCGGTGCCGGTCGGATCGTTGAAAAAGGCGTCGGTCAGCGAACCCTGGTTCTGCGAGATTACCTCGTCGGGATCAGGGCGGACGATATGATGCTTGCAGGCATTCAGATCCTTGCCCTGTGTCGCGATATCGCTGTCCTTGGCGAAATCGATCGCCGTATACATGGTCGGATCCCAGGCGCCGAAGCTGAGCTTGCCCTTGACGGCGAGCGGCTTGGTCGGCTTCACGGAGAAGAACATCAGGATCTGCTGGTCCTTGTAGTCCACGTGAATGGCGTCGGGCTTGGAGAACTCCACCGGTTTTCCATTGGCGGTGATGAAGGTGTAATAGGAATATTCGGCGAGCGATTCCAGCACCGTATTGCCGATCTCGGCCAGCTCGTCCTTGTCCAGCTTCAGATCGCTGTTCTTGTCGTAATCCATCACCACGCTTGCCGAAAACATCTCGTCGAAACGCCAGATATTGCGCACTTCCTGAACGGTGCCGTTCGGCCCCTCGACGATTTCCATGCGGGCTTCGGCAAAGATGTGCGGATGCGCAGCAGCCGCGACGGGAACGCAGGCGAGGCCGGCCGCGAGGAGCAAAAAGCGTCTGTTCATTATCCGGTCTGTCCTGCCTTCGAATCTTGAAGACCCGACTCTAGCAGAAATTGGGACCGAATTTCGACCTGATGCGTCTGATCCTTCGCGCGGGCCGTCAAGGGATTTCAGAAGGTGCCGCTGAAACGCGACGTGATGCTGGAGCCGCTATAGGCGAGGTCGGTCTCGCGCTCGCCATGCAGCAGGCGGTTGAACTCCAGCTCCAGCTTGCTGTTCTTGCCGGTATCGAAGGATAGCGTGGCGACCAGCCTGCGCTCGCTGGTATCGTAATTATAATAGATCCAGTCCTTGTGGACCCGGTTCAGGGCAAGATCGAGCCCGACCTTTTCGGTGAGCCTGCTTTTCACGACGAGTTGCCAGCGACGGTGAAACTCGGCGATCGGATCATCCGGATCGAAAAGCGCATAGTCCTGTGAATAGCCGACGCCGAAGGCGATGCGCTCGGTGGCCTTCACCTCGGCTTCAGCCCGGAGATAGGGCCGGGTACGCTTTACCTGGTCGCTGATCTCGTCACCGGAAATGGATGTGAAGCCCGCCTCGGCCAGAACCGCGAAACGATCGGAGAACTTGTAACCATAGGCCAGCGAGCCGCGCAGCGTATTGGCAGGGAAACGTTCATATTTCTCCTGTTGCCCCTCGGGCACGACGATACGGTCATAAGCAAGCGTCAGGCCCGCCTCGCCGCCGGCCAGCGGCCGCGCATGTTCGGCCTTCAGCGATAAAAGCGCCTCGTTTGCCTCCAGCCGGGTGGGCATGAAATAGGCCGGACGGAACCGCGCCTTGCCCTTCATCAGGCTGGCAAAGCTTGCCGTCAGCGTGCTCTTGCCGCCGAGCGCAAGGATGCCGAGCTGGGAAGAGGCCTCCAGCTTGTGATCGAGCTGCCGGTAACCAATCTCTTCTTCGGGCAGATGCAGGAAGATGTCGCCGGCATCGCTGCGGGTGCCGCGCAGCTCGATGGCCCATTCCAGCTTTTCCGAAAAACGTTTCGTCAGTCCCAGCGCCGCGATGGTGTTGTGTTCATTGGCGAAGCGGTAACGGGGGAGGCGGACCTCCTCGTGTTCGAGCGAATAACGCAGCTCCGCACCATCAAGCACGACCTTGCCGTTGAGCCCGAAGCCGGCACGCAGCGAAATTGCGCTCAGCCTGTTGGTGTCGGCGAAATAATTGGTGTCATAAGCAATGCCGGACTTATAGGTGACATTATGCTCATCGGCTTTTTCACCCGCCCACGCGCCGCAGGCGCAGGCAAGGCCGAGAACAAGCGCGTTATATCCCCCCAGCCGCATTCGCATCTCCGGTCGCTAATTAAGCAATATCTTATATTTGGATGGTTAATAAAGTCTCCGCGCCGTTTTACTTTCGTAACCGAAATTCAGTGCGCCAATACCGGAATAGAGGTAGCGTATTCCATAAGAAGATATGTAAAATTCTATTAAAATCACCAATATTAAAGTTAACTGTTTATTGTAATATTAGCCTTTGCTTGAATTAGAATCCTCTAAATATACAGTTCAGTTACGCCAGATGGCGTGATCAAACAAAAGAGGAGAGAGAAATGATTGCAAAGTTCGCTTGTGTAGCCGCTATTCTTACTGTCGCTTCCGTTGGTCAGGCCAATGCGGGCGGTCTTCTGGGTGGCATCCTGTCCGGCAACAGCAACAAGGGCGGCGCCCTTGTCGTCGTCTCGCCGAGCATCGATCTCGGCGTCAGCGGCATCCTGTCCAATAACGGGATTCTGAACGGCAACAAGACCGGCATCCTGAACGGCCTGCTGAACGGCAACAAGACGTCAGTCGATGTCATCGACAACAAGAATGACGGCGGCAAGAAGCGCCGGCACTAACTGAAATTTGGAACGGGATGGCGAAACCATCGGGCTTTTCTCCATCCCGCTCCAACGGGACAGCTCGAAAATCATCAGGGATTTTCGACACAGACGATGCGCAGCGCATAAGCCGGCAATGACCCTCGAGTTGCGTGTGTTTGACGCATGGCATTTCCGGCAAGAACAAACGGCGCATCGCATGACTGGAAGGGGGCTTTGCGGCCCTCTTTTTTTGTTCAGGATGGTCCATCAGCATGTTGTGTTCGCCGATCCGTGACAACTTTGGGGGAAAGCGGTGCATGCAAATATAGTTATATTTATAAATTCTAATTTGTATTTAGATAATAAATAAATTTATAAAGTAAAAATCTGATTATATTTTCAGTGCTTTCATTTTTTCTGTCGTTGTTACTTGCTTTTAACTTTTGGATGCTTCAATTAGCACGTGCCCCCGGCTCGCCATTTGTGATTGTGATTTCGGTGGCGGGTATGTTCGCGGCCCGCATTTTGGCGGGTAAGGAAGTTTTGAAGGAGCTATTTCATGTTGAAACAATCATTTCTCGCACTCGCCGCGCTCGGCGTTCTTTCCGGCGCAGCCTTTGCTGCAGATGCCGTCAGCGACGTTCCCGCGGCGCCTGTCGTCGACGATGCCGCGCCTGCCTTCTCCTGGGACGGTTTTTACGCCGGTGTTTCGGGCGGTTATGGCTGGAACCGGTTGAAAACGACTGAAGACGGTGAGACCGACAAGCATAGTTTCGATGGTGCTCGTTTTGCGGGCTTTGCCGGTTACAATGCCGAAGTCGCGCCATCCGTCATTCTCGGTGTCGAGGGTGATCTCGGTTATGCATGGGGCAACAAGACGATCGACCTCAGCAAGGTGTCCTCGGGCCTGAACGGTTCCGCGCGCCTGCGTGCCGGCTATGCCGTCGACCGCGCCCTGATCTACACCGCCGGTGGTTACACCGCGACGGACAGCGAGATCAAGACTCCCTTCGGCAATGCCAGCAAGATGCTGAATGGCTGGACGATTGGCGCCGGTATCGACTACGCCTTCACTGACAACGTATTCGGCCGTCTCGAATATCGTTACAACGATTTCGGCAAGGAAACCTACACTGTCCAGGGCATTTCCGCCGATGGAAAGCTCAGCGAACATGTCGTCAGCGTCGGTCTCGGCGTGAAGTTCTGATCGACGGATTTTCGTTTCCGGAGAGGGAGCGCCCGTCTTTGCGACGGCCGCATCGGGGGCGACAGTCCGGCACAATATCGATCCATAACCTGCCCGGCGGCGAGAACATTCCCTGGGCGGGTGCTTTTAATTGAGCGACAAGGGCTTGCGGTTGGGGGGCGTCCACCCCAGGTCGATAGACACACCCAGCGTAAATGAAGCGGTTTCGTCTTCATCTGCAATGAAACCGCATCCGGCTTTCCGAACGGGCTTGAACCGCAGAGCATTTTGGTGTGATGGTGGGTTCCAATCCACTCCCGCTTGCCAGTCTCCAGTCGATTCCCATGCTACAGAAAAGCACTTCGCCGGGCGCTTTTGACCGTCAGGCCTATTTGATCGCGTTGCTGGTTTTCATCGCCGGCAGCACCAATGCCGCCATCGTACCGTTTATCGGTTTTTACATCATTCAGGTGCTCGGCCATCCGCCGGCGACGCTCGGTCTCTACAGCGTGACGGCGATGGTGGCCTCGATCGCCGCCAGCCGTCTTTATGGCGAGCGGGTGGATGCCGGCGTGCGGATCAAGCCGCTGCTCATGCTCTCCATTGCAGGTGCTTTCGTGGCGGCGGCGGCCGCGAGTTTCGGGCATCTGGCGCTGCTGGTGGCGGTAACGGCGACGGGCATGGGGCTTTCCAACGCCGCCACCACCCTCGTCTTCAGTTATGGCCGGTATCACGGCCGGGTGGAGGCGCTCGATACCACTGCTTATAACGCCTTCCTCAGAATGATGGTGTCGCTGGCCTGGATGTTGCTGCCGGCCGCAGCCTTTCTGATCGTCGATTTCGCCGGCGCAAAAGCTGTCTTCGTGAATGCGATGCTGATGGCGGCCATCTGGGGGGCGCTTGCGCTTGCCATCGTGCCGCGTGGGCAGACTTGCCCCATGGAGCGGCGGGATGAGGGCGGAGCCGATGCGGGGCGCAACCTGCCGCTGCTGATGGCGACGACGGCCAGTTTCTGCATGTCTTTCGCCCATGCTCTCTGCGCCTCGGCCCTGCCGGTATTTCTGGTGCGTGAGGTGGGCCTGCCGGACTATGCGCCGGGCCTGTCGCTCAGCGTCAAATGCGCCATGGAAGTCCTGCTTATCCTGCTCGCGCCGAGGATCATGCGCCGGATCAGCGCGCGGCTGCTTCTGAGCATCGCGGCGGTGACGGCGATCGTTGCTTTCAACATCATCGCTTCGGTCACGACCCTGCCGGCCATGCTGGTGGGGGCTGCCATGGAAGGTTCCTATTACGGCCTTTTCGCCGGCACATCTCTCACCTTCGTGCAGGGCTTTGCCCGCGGGCGCACGGCGCGGGCGACGGCGCTCTACATGAATTCGATCTTCCTTGCAGCACTTTTTGCGGTGCCGCTGATGGGGTTCGTGTCGCAATATGCAAGCTTCGGCACCTCGATCCGGCTTGCTTCGGTCGGTGCGGGTGCTGCGCTGCTGCTCTTGTTTCTGACGCGGCGGCAGGTGGCGGATTAGGGTGTTCGGGCGGGGGTAGGGAGGATTTCATCTGGCCTTGCGGCCCGATCATCCCTCATTCCTGTGCTTGTCACAGGAATCCAGTCAGCCCAAGTCCTTGGGCTGAAAAAAGAGGTCTCTCGCCGCGCAGACGCGCGTCGGCTGGATTCCTGTGACAAGCACAGGAATGAGGGGCAGGGTGTTGGCCCTCACGCCGAAATATCGATGATCCCGCAATCGCCCGCTTCCGAGGCGAAGGCGAGCAGCTTGCCGGTGGCGCTCCAGTCCATGGCTGTAATGGCGCCCTTGCCGGGGCGGCGAAGCAGGGCTTCCTTGCCGTCGGCCAGGCGCACACCAAGAATCATACCGTCGATGAAGCCGATGGCGAGCACGTCTTCCACGGGGTGGAAGGCGACATTGGTGACCATGATGTTGGCGCGGCTGCCGAGTTCTTCCGGAGCCTTGCCCATCGGGCCGTCCTTGCCGGCAAATGGCCAGACAATGGCGGCTGGCGCACCTGATGAGGCGAGCCATTTGCCCTTTGCCGACCAGGAGATGGATTTCACCTTGGCGGGATAACCGGTCATGCGCATGTGGCGGGCTTCCATGCCGCCCTTGGTCGCTTCCATCTTCCAGCCATGCAGGGCATTTTCCTGCATGGTGGTGACGAGGAACTTGCCATCGGGCGAGAAGGTGACGCCGGTATGCGCGCCCTTCCATTCCAGATCGACCGGATCGCCCGCACTTGCCACCCAATGCAGTGTCACGCCGTTATAACGGGCAACAGCAATGCGCAGGCCCTTCGGCGCAAACGCGATGGCCTCCACTGTGCGCTCTTCCTTGAATTCCTTGACCGTACCGTCGGATAGCCGGACAAAACTGGACTTGCCGACGCCATAAGCCACCGCCTTCTGCGGCCCGCCGGCAACGACGCCGACCCATTTGCGCGGCACATTGGCGAGCTCACTGATGGTGCCATCATGGCCGATGCGCAGCACACGGCCGTCTTCGCCGCCGGAAAGCAGCGTGGCGCTGTAGGGATCGCGAATGCAGGTCAGAAGCCCGTCATGCGCCTGCGTCACCTTCTCGCCGCCATCCAGGCGGTGAATAGTGCCGGCGGCGGTGGCAAACAGGGGAATGTCGCCGAGAAAATGGGTCGAGACCACGTGGCCTTCGATATCAAGCGGGGCAACAGTCGGCATGGGGCATCGGTCTTTCGTATGTGCGTTTTTCGTTTGATGGATTTCGGTCGCTGACCAAGGTCGGGAGGACCCGTTGGTGCGGTTTCAACCCGTGGCGTCATGGTCGGCCCCCCGGGGGCAGGCCCGTGGATGATCCGACCATCCATATGCTGGCGGCAATGGGTCCTCGGGTCAAGCCCGAGGATGACGTCGAGAGTGAGGAAGGGCACCAAAAACGCCAGGAGCGGCGCGGTGCCCCGTCAGAGGTGTCAAGCCGTGGCGAGGCAGGCGTTGAAGCTCTTTTCCAGCTTCTCACGGTCCAGTTCGCGGCCGATGAAGACGAGGCGGCTTTCGCGCTTTTCGTCTTCCTTCCACGGGCGCTGGTGGTCGCCCTCGATGATCATGTGCACGCCCTGCACCACGTAACGCTCCGCATCACCCTTGAAGGCGATGATGCCCTTGAGGCGCAGAATGTTGGGGCCGTCTGTCTGGGTGACCTTCTGGATCCACGGGAAGAAGCGTTCGGGGTTCATCTCGCCGCCGCGCAGCGAGACAGACTGCACCGTCACGTCATGGATCGGCGAAACCGCGCCGTGGTGGTGATCGTGCCCATGGTCGTGATCGTGGTGGTGATGCCCGTGATCATGGCCATGATCGTGATGATGGTGGTCGTGATCGTGGTGATGATGATCGCAATCGGGGCCGCAGACGTGGTCGTCATGGCCGTGCTCGAGGAAATGCGGATCGTTTTCCAGCGCGCGCTCCAGATTGAAGGCGCCCTGGTCGAGAACGCGGGCAAGATCAACACCGGAACGGGTGGTCTTGTAGATGCGCGCGGACGGGTTGATGGCGCGGACGATATCCTCGATGCGGGCCACTTCCTCAGGCGAAACGAGGTCGGTCTTGTTGACGACGACGACATCGGCAAAGGCGATCTGGTCTTCAGCCTCGCGGCTGTCCTTCAGGCGCAGCGGCAGGTGCTTGGCATCGACCAGCGCCACAACGGCGTCAAGCTCGGTCTTGGCGCGCACATCGTCATCCATGAAGAAGGTCTGGGCGACGGGCACCGGATCGGCAAGGCCTGTCGTTTCGACGATGATGCCGTCGAAACGGCCGGGCCGGCGCATCAGGCCTTCCACGACGCGGATCAAATCGCCGCGCACCGTGCAGCACACGCAGCCATTGTTCATTTCGTAGATTTCTTCATCAGACTCGACGATCAGATCGTTGTCGATGCCGATCTCGCCGAATTCATTGACGATGACAGCGTATTTCTTGCCGTGGTTCTCGGAGAGAATGCGGTTGAGAAGCGTCGTTTTGCCGGCGCCGAGATATCCCGTCAGGACGGTGACTGGAATGGGCTTGGCTGGTGCTGTTTCGGTCATGGAAAACCCCGCGTGGAGAGAGGCTATCAAGCCTCAGGAAGATGTGTCGTCGTCCATATAGGCGCGACGCCCTGGCAGTTCAAAGAGATTTTGGCCGAATTCGGCCATGTCACTCAAATTTTGTTATGAAATAACGTTATGTCAAAAGCGTGGATATCTTCAAGCAGTTCGACAAGGCCATTCACAGCGTGGGAAATCAGCCTTTCGCCCTTTTCCGCTGTCGCGGCGGCGGCGTTTCCGGCAGCCCCGTCAGGGTTGAGATCGCTCATCAGCCAGCCGAAGGCGTGTGGGCCATAGGCGCGCAGGTGTTTGAAGCGGCTGGCGAAATCGCTCTGGCGGGAGGCGAAGCTGGCGGCCTTTTGCATCGCCACCCGCTCGGGGTGAAGCGCCAGCATGACGGATGTCTCGATATCGCCGCCGTGAATATCGATCGCCTTGTCCTGCGGCTCCATGATATCGGCCGGCACGCCGAACCGGGTCCAGCTTGTGGCGACCGCCAGCATGCCGAAACGGGCGCGGGCCTCGGTGGCGACAATGGTCATCAGCGGTGAATTGCCGCCATGGGCGTTCAGCATCACGAATTTGCGCACGCCCTTTTTATATTCCGCCTCGGCAATGCCGAGCCAGCGCTCGATGGCCTCATCGTAACGCAAGGTCTTGGTGTCCGGCACATTCATGTGTTCGATGGAATATCCGACCGGTTCCACCGGCAGGAAGGAGACGGGCAGATGGCGGGGCAGGGCGGCGGCGAGGCGGGCGACAATGCCTTCGGCAATCAGCGTATCGGTCTCGAAGGGCAGGTGGGGGCCGTGCTGTTCATGTGCGCCGAGCGGCAGCACGGAAATTGCACCTGTTGCGCGAAGATGAGGGTCTGTTACGTTTTCGTCGTGATAATGCGTGTATGAGTTTGGCATCTGGCAGTCCGCGCGTGTATTCGGTAAGGATTTCCAGCAACATATATCGGTTCCGCCACAGGGTAAAAGGCACTCGCATATGAGCAAGGACAAATCCGGGCATAAGGACAAAAGCGCCAAGAAGGAAAAGGGCGGCAAGAAGGTAAAGGACGCCAAAAAGAGGGATGAGAACTTCAACCCCGAGGAGCTGGCGCAATCCATTACCCAGGCCGCCCGCTCCATGCGCACGGCGCTGAGCCACAGCCTTGCCGAAAGCGGGCTTTATGCCGGGCAGGACGGCGTCATCCTGGCGCTGGCGCAGGAAGGCAGCCTGACGCCGGGGCAGATCGCCCAGAAACTCGGCGTCAAGGCGCCCACCATGACGCGCACCATCGGCCGCATGGAAGCCCAGGGTTTCGTGGAACGCAGCGGCGACGACGAGGATGGCCGCGTGACGCTGGTGAAGCTGACGGAAACGGGCCTGAAAAGCGTCGACCACATCAACACCTCGATAGCCGATTGCGGAGCGAGGGCGATTGAAGGGCTTTCGGCCAAGGATATTCGCAACGTTGTTAAACTTCTCAAGGCAATAGACGCCAATCTTCAATAATTTTGTTGAAATTTTTAAAAGAACCATCTGTTTTGCGGGTATTCCTTAAACGGGTTGCGGATTTTGTTTAAATTGTTTAATTGCAATTTAAACGGAGACATCCGTCAGTGACACGCGTTTGGGGAGGAATGCCGTGGCCCAAAAGGTCAAACTGTCTACGATTGCCGAAAGTCTCGGTCTTTCGACCGCCACCATTTCCCTTGCATTGCGCGATAGCCCGCTGGTCGCTGCCGACACGCGGGACAAGATCAAGGAACAGGCGCGGGCGCTGGGTTATATCTATAACCGCCGCGCCGCCAGCCTGCGCACCTCGCGCTCCGGCATTGTCGGCGTGGTATTCCATGATGTGATGAACCCGTTTTACGGGGAAATCCTCAAAGCCATCGAAAGCGAGCTGGACCGCAGCCGCCAGACCTTCATTCTTTCCAACCATTATGATTCGGTGGAAAAACAGCGCACCTTCATCGAGACGCTGCTGCAGCTCGGTTCCGACGGCATCATCATGTCGCCCGCCATCGGCACGCCGATCGAGGACATGACGCTGGCCGAAGAAAACGGCATGCCCGCCATTCTGGTGGCGCGCTCGATGGACGGCGTCGACATGCCGACCTATCGCGGCGATGACAGCTACGGCATTTCGCTTGCCACCAACCACCTGATCAGCCTCGGCCACCGCACCATCGCCATGGTCGGCGGCACGGACCAGACCTCGACCGGCCGTGACCGTTACCAGGGTTATGTCAATGCGCTGCGCAAGGCGGGCATCGAGGTTGATCCGAACCTGCGCATTCCCGGCCCGCGCTCCAAGCAGGGCGGGTTTGAGGCGGCGGTGCATTTCCTGTCGCTGCCGCAGAAGCCGACCGCCGCCGTCTGCTGGAACGATCTCGTCGCCATCGGTCTTATGAACGGCATTTCCCGTGCGGGTCTGGTGCCGGGTGTCGATATCTCGGTAACCGGCTACGACGATCTGGAAGAAGCCGCGATCGCCACCCCGGCGCTGACCACCGTTTCCAACGGCCAGGCCGAAGTAGGGCGCTTAGCGGCCCGCGCATTGCTCGACAGGCTGGCGGGCAGCCATGAGCCTGACGGCATTCACCTCATCAAGCCGGAAATGCGTATCCGGCAATCGACCGGGCCGGTGCGGCCGCGGGTGTGAGCCTGACCTGATGCGCAGAAGTGGTCTTGGCGTCGCACTTCCCCGTCTCACGCTTTGACCCGAAAGCCAGCCGAGGTGCGTCCGCGCGGCGGAAAGGACTCTTTTTTAGGAAGATGGTCCCGCCACCTGCGCCGACGTCATCCTCGGGCGTGTCCCGAGGATCTGCAACGTCTTGATTTTGTCGACGTGATTAGATCCTTGGGACAAGCCCAAGGATGACGTCGCGAGAAACCATATCCTTCGCGCTTGACCTCCATTCAGGCGCAACCTCTCTCGAGATTTATACCGAATACCGGCAGATCAGGTCGGCATGACGGACGTGCATGTGTCGCAAAAAAATCAGCATGAAACTTCCGTCTGCCCCCATAGCATCCCCTTATTGCCCTTTTCATGGCCGCCGTTGTTTGAAAAGATCGCCGCCCATAGGAGTGGGATGGCGAGCGGTTCGCCTGAAACCCACTCCTGATATCGGAATGTTATCAGGAGGAATATCCGCTCATGTCTGACAAAAAGGCCGTCGTTCTCGTTCCCGGCAAGATAAACCCGCGCGTTCTTGAACGCCTCGAAGGCAAGGTCGAGATCGTGACAGTGCCTGCCGGTGCCGAGCCGGTTCTGCCTGAAGGTGCGGCGGAGCGCATCAATGCCGTCGCCGTTTCCGGCGTCGTCAACGCCAAATGGATCGATGCGTTGCCGAAGCTGGAGATCATCGCCAATTTCGGTGTGGGTTATGATGGCGTGGATGCCAAACATGCCGCCACACGCGGCATCGTGGTGACGAATACGCCCGACGTGCTGAACGATGAAGTGGCGGATACGACGATTGCGCTTTTGATCAATACCGTGCGCCGGCTCTACCAGGCCGAGACCTGGCTGCGTGACGGCAAATGGGTTGGCGAAGGGCCGTTTGCCCTCTCTCCCTTCTCGCTGCGCGGCCGCAAGGTGGGTCTGTTCGGCATGGGCCGTATCGGCCAGGAAATCGCCAAGCGGCTGGAGCCCTTCAAGGTGGAGATCGGATACCACACCCGCAGCAAGCGGGATGGCCTACCCTATACCTATTACGGTTCGCTGAAGGAGATGGCGGAGGCTGTCGACATCCTGATCTGCATCGTGCCCGGCACGCCGGAAACGCATAAGGCGATCAACGCCGAAATCCTGACGGCGCTTGGGCCTGAGGGCGTATTCGTCAATGTCGGGCGCGGCTCCAGCGTCGATGAGGATGCGCTGCTTGAGGCGCTTAAAAACGGTGCTTTGGGAGCTGCCGGCCTCGACGTGTTCTATGCCGAGCCGAAGGTGCCGGAAGCCTTCCTGTCGCTGCCGAATGTTTCCCTGCTGCCGCACGTCGCCTCCGCCTCGGTTCCTACGCGCAATGCGATGGCCGATCTGGTTGCGGATAATATTCTCGGCTGGTTCAGGGATGGCAAGGTGCTGACGCCGGTGCCGGAAACGCCGGTCAAGGGGTAATCCTTTTCCAGCGTCATCCTCGGGCTTGTCCCACTGCTGTCCGGTTTAAATTTCCAGACAGGCTGCAGTCCCCTTGAAGTCGGTGGTGAGGGGTGCACATTCTCTCGACGTCATACTCGGCCCTGTGCCGAGGATCTAATCACGTCGAATAAAATCAAGGCGTTGCAGATGCTCGGGACAGGCCCGAGCATGACGAAAGAGGTGAAACTTGGCGCTCACCTCATACCCGTCCCTATTCCGCAATCTCCTCCGCCGTCACCCAGCGCCCTTCGGCAAACGACCGGGCCATGGCGTGGATGCTGCGCTCGATCTTCAGCCCTTCCTCGAAATCGATGATATGGGCCTTCTTTCCCTCGATCGCCGCTATCAGTTCGCGGCATTCGATCACCTTCAGATCATTGAAGCCGAGGCCGTGGCCGGGGGCGGGGATGAAGCGGTCATAGGGCTTGTGGTGGGGGGCGGTGAGGATGGTTCTGAAACCCTGCTCCTCGGGGCGTCCGTCCGTGGTGTAGAGCTGGAATTCGTTCATCCGCTCCTGGTCGAACAGGATCGAGCCGGTGGAGCCATAAATCTGGATGGCGATGCGGCCCTTGCGGCCCCAGGCGGAGCGGTTGGCGATGAGCACGGCGGAAATGCCGCCCTCAAGCTTCAAGAGAACGCTGGCAAGATCATGCGTCTCGACGGCGCGCTCGCCGCCGCCGCCGGCAAGCGGGCGGGTCTCATAGGGTTTCACCATATCGGTGATGGCGCTTTCGGCATGGCCGAACAGGGCAAAGAGCAGCGATAACGGATGCACGGCAAAATCGTCCAGCGCGCCGTAACCCGAGGACGCCTCGCTTTTCCAGTAGAAGGGCTGGGTGGCGTCGGCCATGAAGTCCTCGTCCATTTCGGCGCGGACGTGATAGACCCTGCCGATCGCGCCCTCGTCGATCAGGCGGCGCATGTGGCGGATGACAGGGTTCTGGATGTAGTTGTAGCCCATGGCCGCCGCTTTGCCGGAACGGCGGGCGGCATCGCGCATCTTTACCGCATCGGCAAAGGCGGGCGCCATCGGCTTTTCGCACCAGACATGCTTGCCGGCCTCAAGGGCGGCAATCGCCATGTCCGGGTGGAACGCATTCGGCGTGGTGACCGAGATGACGTCGATCTCGGGATCGGAAAGCAGATCGCGCCAATTGCCGGTGGAGCGGGCAAAACCGAACTCGGCCGCCTTTTTTGCTGCCAGTTCGGAATTGACTTCCGCCAGCGTCACGAGGCGCGGGCGCTCCACATCGCCGAAGACGCTGGTGACATTGTTCCACGCGAGCGCGTGGCATTTGCCCATGTATCCCGTGCCGATAAGGCCCACGCCAAGAGCGGCCATGGTATTTTCCTCCCGAAATTATATTAATTAATTCAATTCGTTAATTGCGTTTGTTGTGTGCCGAGACAGTCTCAAGACGTATCTTCGCGCACTCCCTCATTCCTGTGCCTGTCACAGGAATCCAGCCGACGCGCGTCTGCGCGACGGAAAGAATCCCTTCAGCCAAAGGACTTGGGCTGGCTGGATCCCTGTGACAGGCACAGGGATGAGGAGGCTGCGGTTTTTGCCTAAAATGCCTTACGGGTTATCCCGCTTGAAAATCCAGTCATGATCCGGGTGGTTCTTGAAGCGCCATTTGCGCATCGGCCCCGCCATCACGTTCAGATAATACATCTCGTAACCATAGGGCGCGCCGCAGGGGTGATGGCCCTTCGGGACGAGCACGACATCGCCATCCGACACCGCCATGGTCTCGTCCAGCGAGCCGTCTTCGGTAAAGACGCGCTGGAAGCCGAAACCCTGCGCCGGGTTCAGCCGGTGATAATAGGTCTCTTCCAGATAGGTCATGTCGGGGTAGTTATCCTCGTCATGCCGGTGCGGCGGATAGGATGACCAGTTGCCTGATGGCGTGAAGACCTCCGTTACCAGCAGGCTGTCGGCCACGTCGCGTTCTTCCATGGCGATGGGGAAGATATAACGGGTATTGGCGCCCTTGCCGCGTTCGGTCAGCTGCACACCGGTTGGGCCGATCTGCTGCGCCTCACGGCTGCCTTTTTCGCCGGGTGCGGTGCAGACGCCGACGGTGCAGTCGGTCGTGGCCGTCAGCGACCATTCGGAGCCGGCGGGAACATAAACGCAATGCGGCGGCTTGCGCTCGAACACATTCATGCGGTCGCCAAGTTCGCCGAACTCCTTGCCGCCTGCGGAAATCGTCGCCTTGCCTTCGACCAGCACGAGGATGACTTCCGTATCGCCGGTCTTCTCCGCCGCCGTTTCGCCCGGCTTCAGGCGGTAGAGGCCGAAACCGACATAACCCCAATCCGCGCTTTGGGGCGTGATATCGTGCACCTTGCCGCTGGTCGCGACCGGCTTGCGCAGAAGTGAGGTCATGGTGGTGTTCCTTTTTGGTCAGTCGTACAATTTATCGGGCGGCTGTTCCGACGTTCCCTCATTCCTGTCCCGGGGAACAGGAATGAGGAAAGGCTTCAGGCAGCCTCGGCCTTGTCCAGCCCCGCCTCGCGCGCAAACGCCTTCAGCGATTTCAGTCCAAGGCTCTGATATTCGAACGGGTTGCGCACATCAGGATCCTGTTCTGCCTCGATGACCAGCCAGCCGCTGTAACCATGCTCGGCTGCCACTTTCAGCACCGGCGGGAAGTTCACGCCGCCTTCGCTATCACCCGGCACGGTGAACACGCCGCGGCGAACGCCTTCGAGGAAGGAAAGCCGCTCGCCCCGTACCTGATCGGCAATGGCAGGGCGCACGTTCTTGGCATGGATATGGCCGACGCGACCCATGTATTTCTGCGCGACGCGCACGGGATCGCCGCCGCCGAACAGGCAATGGCCGGTATCGAGCAGCAGGTGAGTCTTCGGACCCGTGTGTTTCATCAACAGGTCGATTTCCTCTTCGCTCTCCACCACCGTTCCCATGTGGTGATGATAAACGAGGGTGATGCCCTGTTCGGCGGCAAAGGCGGCCAGCGCCTCGACGCCCGCGCCGAATTTCGCCCAGTTCTCGGTCGCAAGGCGCGGACGGTCGACCAGCGCCTTCCCGTCATCGCCGTGGATGGCGTTGGAGGTCTCGCAGACGATGATGACCTTCGAGCCCATGGCCTTCAAGAGATCAAGCGCCGGCTGCATGGCCTTTTTTTCGGATTCGATGTCGTCGGTCAGAAGGTTCAGCGAATGCCAGCCGGAGACGAAAGAGAGGCCGCGCGGCGAAAGCACGCCCTTCAGGCCTTCCGGGTCGGTCGGGAACTTGTGGCCCTTCTCGATGCCGTCGAAGCCGATTTTGGCGGTTTCATCAAGGCACTGTTCGAGGCTGATATGCGCACCCAGCGTGCGGTCGTCGTCGTTCGACCAGGCGATCGGGTTGGTTCCGTAACGGATCATCTTACTGTCTTTCCTTGACATGGTTTTCATAACGTGCGCGGGCCGGGCCGATTTCGGCGCGGTCGGACACTTCCGGCACCGCGACATCCCACCAGTGACCGCCGGCCTGCGGCGTCGGATAGGGATCGGTATCGATGACGATCACGGTCGTGCGGGTGGATTCCCGGGCGCTGGCGAGCGCTGCTTCCAGCTCGGAAATGGTGGAGACCTTGCGAGCATCCGCCCCCATCGAGCCGGCATGGGCCACGAAATCGATGGCGATCGGGTTGACGTTGGTGTGGGCGTAGAGATTGTTGAACTCCGCGCCGCCGGTTTCCATCTGCAGCCGGTTGATGCAGCCGTAACCCCTGTTGTCGGTGATGACGAGCGTGATCTTGACGCCCATGGCGACCGATGTGGCAAGCTCGGAATTCATCATCATATAGGAGCCGTCGCCGACCATGACGATCACGTCGCGGTCCGGTTCCGCCATCTTGATGCCGAGGCCGCCGGCCACTTCATAACCCATGCAGGAGAAGCCGTATTCCATGTGATAGGAGAGCGGCAGCTTGGATTTCCACAGCTGGTGAAGCTCGCCCGGCATGGTGCCGGCCGCGCACATGACGACGGTGTTGTCACGCGACTGGCGCTGCACCGCGCCGATCACCTGCATATCGGTGGGCAGGCTGTTGGCGTTGTCCTCGCCCGGCGCTGCCGTATCGGCATCGGCCTTTTCGAACCATGCAGCCTTGAGGCGGGCATCCGGCGCTGCAAAACGGTGGCTGCCGAGGGCGGCGGAGAGCTTTTCAAGCCCGATTTTCGCATCCGCCGTCAGGCTGATCGCATCGTGCTTGGCGCTGTCATAGGGCTGAACGTTGAGCGCTAGGATCTTGCGGTTGGGGTTCTTGAACAGCGCCCAGGAACCGGTGGTGAAATCCTGAAAACGCGTGCCGACGCCGAAGACCAGATCGGCCTTCTCGCTGATGATATTGGCGCTTTCCGCACCGGTGACGCCGACGGGACCGAAATTGAGATCATGGTCCCACGCAATCGCCGATTTGCCGGCCTGCGTTTCAACGACGGGAATGGAGTGGGTTTCGGCAAAGCGTTTCAGTGTCTCGGTTGCGCCGGCAAAATGCACGCCGCCGCCGGCAACGATGATGGGGTTCTTCGCCGCCTTCAGGGCGGCGACTGCCTCTTCGAATTCCACGACATCCGGCTCAGGACGGCGCTGACGCCAGACCCGCTTTTCGAAGAAACTTTCAGGGTAATCATAGGCTTCCGCCTGCACATCCTGGCAGAAAGCGAGCGTGACCGGGCCGCAATCGGCCGGGTCCGTCATGGTGCGCATGGCGCGGGGCAGGGCTGTCAGCAACTGTTCCGGCCGCATGATGCGGTCGAAATAACGGCTGACCGGGCGGAAGCAGTCGTTCACCGTCATGGTGCCGTCGCCGAAATCTTCGAGCTGCTGCAGCACAGGGTCGGGGCCGCGATTGGCAAAGACATCGCCGGGGATCAAGAGAACCGGCAGGCGGTTGACATGAGCGAGCGCTGCCGCCGTCACCATGTTTGCCGCACCCGGGCCGATGGAGGAAGTGACCGCCATGGCGCGACGGCGGCGCAGCTGCTTGGTGTAGGCAATGGCTGCATGCGCCATGGATTGCTCGTTCTGGCCGCGATAGGTCGGCAGTTCGTACCTGATGCCATAAAGCGCTTCGCCGATGCCGGCGACATTGCCATGGCCGAAAATGGCCCACATGCCGGCGATATAGGTTTCGCCATGTTCATTCATCTGCGCTGCCAGGTAACGAACCATGGCCTGCGCAGCCGTCAATCTGATTGTCTTCACGCTGCCTCTCCCTTTTTGGCGCGCGCCTCATCCCAAATACGGCACAGGCTGGTGTAACGCTGCGCCATATCCCTGACCGCATCCTCGTCGGTCATCTTGCCGGAAAGCCAGCCTCGGGCGGCGTCAGCAAATATCGTGCGGCCAACGGCGAAACCTTTGACCAGATCGAAACCGGCCGCAAGGCGGAAGCTTTCTTCCAGCTCGCTTTGCGGTGCGTCGAGGCCGAGAACGACGATGCCGCGCACATAAGGATCGTTGCGATGCACGGCGTCGCAGGCGTTCTTCCACGCGGCGCGGGTCTTCATCGGCTCAAGCTTCCACCAGTCAGGATAGACGCCGATCTCGTAAAAGCGCTCGATGATGCGGGCGGCGGTCAAATCGTCGGTCGGGCCAACCTTGGAGGGAATGACCTCCAGCAGCATTTCCAGCCGGTTGCGACGTGCCGCCTCGAACAGGCGCATCACGGTCTCTTCCTGTGCGGCGCGCATCTCCTCGGTATCATCGGGGTGATAGAAACACAGAACCTTGACGACATTTTCAAGCGGCCATTCCGAAAGGCCGCCGAAATCCTTGCCGAGATCGGGTTCCAGCGTGAGCGGGCGCGAGCCCGGCCATTCCACCGGACGGCCGATCCACAGGCCGGAGCCGCTGGCGGCAAACAGCGCATCGCGGCCAAGACGGCCATCGCAGAGTATACCATAACCCGCCTCACCGCCGGCAACCTGCTGTGCGGCCTGAAGGCAGAGTTTCTTGAAGGCGCCGATCTGCTCGTGCTTGACGCCAAGCTCGTCGGCGATGGCCTCCAGCTGCATGCGATGATCGAAGGCGAAGACGCGCATCGTCTCCCAGTCGCCCTTGCGGTTGGTGGACCAGTGTACCTGCTCCAGCGCCTCGTCCTTGCGCAGCGCCCTGTTGCGAATGCCGGCCTTGAAGAAATATTGCAGTTCTTCCCAGCTCGGATAGGCCGGGGTGCAGCCATGGCGGGAGACGGCGAAAGCGCCGCAGGCATTGGCGTATTTCAGCGTCGTCGGCCAGTCTTCGCCGCGCAGCCAGCCGCGGAACAGCCCGGCCATGAAACCGTCACCCGCACCCAGAACGTTGAAGACCTCGATCGGGAATCCTTCGCCCGTCTCGCCATCATCGAGGCTATCGGGAATAGCGCCGGTGAAGACGACGGCGCCCATCGGTCCGCGCTTGCACACCAGCGTCGCATTCGAGACCTTGCGCACGGCGTTGAGTGCCGTGAGCGTATCGGTGGAGCCGCCGGCGATGTGGAATTCCTCTTCCGTGCCGACGATCAGATCGAACAGATGCAGGGTGGATTGCAGCTTGGCGGTAACCTTCTGCGATTCCACGAAACGGCTTTCGCCATCGCCATGGCCGGCCACACCCCAGAGATTGGGGCGGTAATCGATATCGAGCGCGGTCTTTGCGCCATTTTCGCGGGCGAGTTTCAGTGCTTTCAGCACGGCCGCTTCCGTTTTCGGATGCGACAGATGCGTGCCGGTGGCGCAGATGCAGCCTGCCTCGGCAATGAAAGCGGGATCGATATCGTCTTCGCTGAGCGCCATGTCGGCACAGTTTTCACGATAGAAGATCAACGGGAACTGGTTCTGGTCGCGAATGCCGAGCAGCACCAGCGCGGTCAGTCGCTCCGGGTCCGTCTTCACGCCGCGCACGTCGACGCCTTCACGCACCAGCTGTTCGCGGATGAAGCGGCCCATATGCTCGTCGCCGACACGGGTGATGACGGCGCTGTTGAGTCCCAGGCGCGCAGCGCCGGCGGCAATATTGGTGGGAGAGCCGCCGATATATTTGGCAAAGGAGGCCATGTCCTCCAGACGGCCGCCGACCTGCGAGCCGTACAGATCGACAGACGAGCGCCCGATCGTGATAAGATCAAGTTTTTTCAAAAGCTTCCTCCTTAGCACCGCGCTTTTGCGCGGTGTGCCTCATGGTGTCGGGCGGATCAGGCAATCATGCCGCCACCTATCTCCATCCCGTTTCGGTGAGCCTCCTCCGCTCACATATCCCGTCACGAGACGGACGATTATGGAACGCCCGTTTCATGGATTTGGATCATAAATTCTATTTTTTCCGTTTTCAATAAAAATATTCAGGCCGTCTTGCGTGTTCCCACAGCAACCGCCAGCGTGATGGCGAGACAGAGCGTGGCGGAAAGCGAGCGGAACGCGCCGAAATCGATCTCCGTGACGGTCAGCAGCGTTGCGCCCGACTTCCGGAGCGGATTGACGGCGGAATCGGAAAGCGCCACAACCGGAATGCCGTTGGCGCGGGCGTTCTCCGCCAGTTCCAGCGTTTCCGCGGAATAGGGGGAAAAGGTGATCGCGATCAGGGCGTCGTCGCGGGAAATTGCGCTGATATTGCCAAGCCCGCCGACGGCGCTGTGCAGAACCGCCGGCACCTTCATCTTCTCGAAGGCATAGGCCAGATAGCTGGCGATGGGGAAAGAGCGCCGCAAACCGATGATATGCACGGTACGCGCCTTTGCCAGTGCTGCAACCGCCTCGTCAAGCTGCCGCGTATCGACCGATTTCAGCAGCATTTCCAAAGAAGAACGGCCGGCCTCCACGAATTCCGCAAGCAGGCCGGAGGCGCTTTCATCACCCTTTTCACGCAGATGGTCGAGCCGCGTGGCATAATCCGGCCAGCCGCCGACATAGGAATCACGGAACAGGCGCTGCATTTCCGAAAAACCGGAAAAACCCATGATCTGGCAGAAGCGCATGAAGGCTGAAGGCTGTACGCCGGCGCCTTCGGCCATTTCGGCAACGGTGGAAACGGCGATGCGATCCTGATTGGAAGCGACATAATCGGCGCATTGCCGCAATCGTTTCGGCAAACCCTCCGCGACCTGGAGCAGCCGCTCCTCAAAAGCCTTTACGGAGTCTGGCGCCTCGATTGCCGTCATTGTCATTCCCTCATGCAGACTGAAATCGTGTGCACTTTAACTGCAATGGAATTTTTATTCCATTGGGTTTTTTAAGGTATGAGTGATGGACGGGATTTGGGGCAGGAATGGGCAGCATACTCTCCTCATCCCTGTGCTCGTCACAGGGATCCAGCCGCCGCGCGTCCGCGCGGCGAGAGAGTCCTTCCAGGCCAAGGACTTGGGCTGGAAGGATTCCTGTGACAAGCACAGGAATGAGGGTGGTGAGGGGGACTCAGTGCAGCCCGCCAACCCCAAGGTGCGTATCGATAATACCAGGGTTCTCCGCAAGATCGCTTGATGGCCCTTCCCAGACGATGCGGCCGCGTTCCATGATGATGGCGTGGTCGGCGAAGTCGATGGCCATCTGGATGCGCTGTTCGACAAGAAGAATGGTCATTTCGCCGGATTGGGCGAGCTTGGAGAAGGCCGCCATCAGTTCTTCGCAGATGACGGGGGCGAGGCCTTCGAGCGGTTCGTCGAGCAGCAGCACGCGCGGCTGGCCGAGAATGGTGCGGGCGGTGGAAAGCATCTGCTGTTCGCCGCCGGAGAGCTGCGAGCCGAGATTGCGGCGCCGTTCCTTCAGGCGCGGAAACAGCGTGTAGGCTTCCTCGATGGCCGATTTCGGCCTGCCCTTGAGGCCGACGAAGAGGTTTTCCTCAACGGTCAGTGTGGGGAAGACATCGCGGGTCTGCGGCACGTAACCGAGACCGGCTTTGGCGCGGGCGGCACTCGACAGGGTGGCGATATCCTGTCCGCCGAGGCGGATATCGCCGGCGAAGCGTTTCGTCTGGCCGGCCAGTGTGGCGAAGAGGCTGGTCTTGCCGACGCCGTTGCGGCCGAGCACGGCGAAACGCGAGCCCGATGGCACGGAAAGCGACAGGCCCTCGATGACCCTTGTCGGGCCGTAACCGGCGGTGAGATTGGTGATTTCAAGCGGCGCTGCGGGCATCGGCGTAACTTCCCAGATAGGCTTGGCGGACTTGCGCATTGCTGGTCACTTCATCCGGCGAACCGTCGAAGATGACTGCGCCTGCGGCGAGCACCACCACACGTTTGGCAAAACGGAAGACCAGATCCATGTCGTGTTCGATCATCAATATGGCGAGATCGGCCGGCAGCCGGTCGAGCGCCTGTTCGATCCGCGCCGTCTCCGTGGAAGGCACACCGGCGGCCGGTTCGTCCAGCAGCAGGATTTTCGGGCGGAGCGCCATGGCGAGCGCGATCTCGATCAGCCGCTGCTGGCCATAGGCGATTTCGCGCACCCGGGTTTCGGCAAGGCCAAGCAGACCCAGCGTGCCGAGAATGTCGCGTGCTTCGCTCATCACCGAGGGCATGGCGCGGTATCGGCCGAAAATCCGGCCCGTCTTGCCTTCACGCTGGAGAATAGCGAGGGCCACATGTTCCTCCGGCGTCATGTTCTGAAACAGCCGGGTGACCTGGAACGAACGGACGAGGCCGCGCTTTACCCGCTGGCTGGAACTGAGGCCTGTCACGTCCTCACCGGCGATGCGTACTGTGCCCGCCGAGGGCTTGAGGTTGCCGGTGACGAGATTGACGAAGGTTGTCTTGCCGGCGCCATTGGGGCCGATCAGCACCGTGCGGTCTCCCGGCGAAAGCGACAGCGACACATTATTGGTAACGACGAGGCCGCCGAAATTCTTCTGCAGGCCGGAGACTTCGAAAATGGCGCTCATTTGCGGCCTCCGCGGATGCGCGTGATGATCTGCTCACCCGCGCCATAAAGCCCTCGCGGCGCAAAAAGCACGACGGCGATCAGCAGCAGGCCGACAATGGTGAGCCAGTGGAACGGGTTGGCGGCGGAAACCACGTCCTCGAACCACATGAAGGTGACGGTGCCGATCAGCGCGCCGTAGAGCGCGCCCGCGCCGCCGAGCACCAGCATGACCAGCCCTTCGGCAGAGAGCGTAAAGCTGAGGCTGTCGAGACCGACGACCTGGGTGGAGATGGCGTTCAGCGCGCCGCCAATACCGGCCACGATGCCTGATATGACAAACATCTTCAAAATAGTGCCGTTGACCGAACCGCCCATGGCCTGGATGCGAGTGCTGTCCTGCTTGACGCCGCGGCACAACATGCCGAAGGGCGAATTGACCACCACCTTAAGGGCGAGGAAGACGAGAAGCAGCAGACAGACGCCATAGATATAGGCGGTGCGGCCGAAAAGATCGAATTCGAAAGTGCCGAACAGGGCGTCGGGGGAGACGCCCGATAGCCCGTCGCTGCCGCCGGTCCAGCCGGAGGCCTTGTTGGCGGCCTCGTGGAACAGGTGGATGACGGCGATGGAGAGAACGAGCTGCGGCAGGCCGTGGGCGCGCAGCAGAACGGTGCCGGAGACCAGCCCGGCCACACCGCCCGCCGCCGCGCCGATGGCGGTCATCAGCAGCGGATCGGTGATCTCGAAATGGGCCGCGGCAATGCCGGCGGCATAGGCGCCCGCGCCGAAGAGTGCGGCATGGCCAAGTGTCGCGACGCCGCAATAACCGGTGACGAGATCGATCGACAGCACCAGCAGCGCGATGGCGATGATGCGGGTGAGCAGCGCCAGATTATCCGGAAACAGGTAATAACCGGCGACAGCGGCGGCGATGATGAGGAGCGGCCCTGCGAGCGCGCGCAGCGGCGAACGCGTCTTCGGGATTTCTGCCGTTTCAGTCACGTCGTTCATGAGCACCGCCATCTCATTTCGCCCTTCCGAGAAGGCCGCGCGGGAACAGCGTGATGATCACGATGACCGCCAGATAAAAGAAGAATTCGCCATATTCGGGGGCAAGATACCGCCCGGTCGTGTCGATCGCGCCGAGCAGCAGACAGGCGATCAGCGCGCCGGGAATGGAGCCTGCGCCGCCAACCGAAACCACCACCAGGAAGGTGACCATGTAGCGCAGCGCATAATAGGGTTCGACCGGCAAAAGTTCCGCGCCGATGACGCCGCCCATGGCGGCAAGGCCGACGGCGATGGCGAAGCTGACGGCATAGATGATTTCGGTGCGCACGCCGAGTGCGGCCGCCATGGCGGCATTGTCGACGGCCGCGCGCAGCTTGATGCCGAAGGCCGTTTTTTCGAAGGTGAACCACAATGCGCCGGCCACGGCCAGCCCACAGGCAATGGCGAAGATGCGATGCGTGGCGATGGTGCGGAAGCCGAGATCGGTGGGGCCAGCCAGCTGCTGCGGCAGCGGAATGGTCTTCAGCGTTGGGCCGAAGACGAAATTGGCGATGCCGATGATGCAGAAGGTGATGCCGATGGTCATCAGCACCTGTGTCAGCTCCGGTGCGCCATAGATGCGGCGATAGAGGAAACGTTCGAGCGGAATGGCGATGACGATGGTGCCGACAATGGCGACGATGATCGCCACGGCGTAACCGAGACCGAGGCCGTGGGCGGCATAAGAGGCGAGATAACCGCCGATCATGGCGAAGGCGCCATGCGCCAGATTGACCACCCGCATCAGCCCCATCGTGACCGAAAGGCCGATGGAGATGATGAACAGGACCATGCCATAGGCAAGCGCATCGATGAGGATGCTGAAGACCGTCTGCATGCTGAAAAACCCTCCCGGTGCTGCAATGCCCATCCGGGCCGGAGACGGGCCGCTACTGGCGGCCCGACAACGTCGTCAAAGCTGTCGTTTACTTCGCGGCGGCGAGGCCCGGATCGCCCTGCTTTTCGAAGGTCTGGACTTCCTTGTTGTAATAGGCGCCGTCATCGGCCTTGGCCACTTCGCGCAGATAGATGTTCTGCGTGATGTGGCGGCTTTCCGGATCGATGCTGACAGGGCCGCGCGGGCTTGTCCAGGAAAGACCCTTCACCGCGTCCACTGCCTTTTCCGCATCCTGCTTGCCGCCGGTGGCCTCGATCATCTTGCTGATGACATACATGCCGTCAAAGGCGCCGACGGAAGGGAAGGACAGTTCCTTCGGATTGCCGATCGCCTTGGTGGCGGCTTCCACGAAGGTCTTGTTCTCAGGCGAATCATGCGAGACGGCGTAATGGAAGGTCGTCTGCATGCCGAGTGCGGCTTCGCCAAGCGCCGGCAGGTCGGATTCCTGCGTCAGATCACCCGGTGCGAAGAGCTTGACGCCTGAAGATTTCAGGCCGTTATCGTTGAAGGCCTTGACGAAGCCGAGCGTCGTCGGGCCCGACGGCAGGAAGGCGAAGACGCCCTGAGCGCCGGAATCCTTCACGCGCTGCATGATCGGGCTGAAATCATTGGTGGAAAGCGGCATGCGGATGGTTTCCACCACTTCGCCGCCGGCGGCCGTAAAGGCGGCCTTGAAGGCATTTTCCGCATCGACGCCCGGGCCGTAATCGCTGACCAGCGAAATGACCTTCTTCACGCCGCCATCAAAGGCCACCTTGGCGATGGGGGTGGAGGTCTGCCAGGTGGTGAATGAGGTGCGCACCACATAGGGGCTCTTGGTCACGATGGCCGATGTCGCGGCGTTCATGATGACCATCGGCACATTGCCCTGCTTCAGAAGCGGCGTAACCGCCATGGCGTCGGGGGTGAAATAGAAGCCGGCGAGATATTGCACGCCTTCCTTGACCACCAGTTCCTGCGCCAGCGCCTTGGACTGCGCCGGATCGGCCTGCGGCACGTCGCGATAAACGACTTCGACCGTGTCGTTGCCGATCTTGTTGCCGTGAAGCGCAAACCAGGCGTCTATGCCGGCCTTGAAGTTCTTGCCCTGCAGCGCGAAGGGGCCGGAGAACGGACCGACCACGCCCACCTTGATCGTATCGGCATAGGCAACGGAACTAAAACAAATGGCCGCGATGGCGGCGGTGATCCGTAATTTCATGAATTCCTCCCAATTGATCCGTGGCTCCCATCCACCGATCCAGGCTGCCAGATTGATGAGTGCGGTGGCCAAAGTAAAATGAAATAAGGGGGGTGATAAATAACCTGACGGTTATCAATACCCGTCCCGCAGGGTTTGTCTCATGCGAGATCGCACAATAGTGATCATCCCGTGATTCTCAATGTATAGCGCCGCCCCAGCCATCATGACCGGTGTTTTCGCGGCAGGTGGTATCGAAATGCTTCCTCATGAAAACCAGCTTTTGTAACATGTTTCGAAAATAACGGTCATACCCGCGCAAGCCTCGTGCCTTAACCAGTTCTAAGGGGATTGTTTGTAGCCTCGCGAAGCATATTGTGAACTTTATTTGGTGTCTGATGGGCGAATATCAAAATAGAGTTGTTGAGTTGATGCGAGATCGCGTTGGCGAAAGTATACTCAACAATAAGATCGAGCGCCGCGAAGTATTTCTTCGCAAGGCGCTGACGCTGTATCACGTCATGGGCGGAGACGCGCAAGGCATGCACGCTGCGGTGGAGGATGTGGTCAACCTGCAAAAGCCGAGTGTCGATGTCGCTATTGGCGACGTAATGCATGAACTGGCAGCAATCGGTCACGTTGCCGATCTCGATATTATTCAGGCCGGGTACAACAAGCTTGACGCCGCTAATTTGCATATTCTGAGCAAGGGCAAGAGGCTTTTGCAGAAGCAGCGGGACCAAAAACTCGCCGGCACGGTGGGAAAATAGGCCGCCCATCGAGGGCGGCCTGCAATATCAGGCCACTTCCCCGACGAGAATCTCCTGCCATGCCTCATAGGCGGAAAGAACCGTTTCCATCTGCGCCGTGTGGCCGGTGATGAAATCGTCGCCATAGATCGTTTCATCGGGATATTCGGTGATCAGCGTCATCGGCACGGTGTGGCGGTCGTCGATCGAGGACAGGCACGGGAAGCCGTTGATGATGCGGAAACCGGTTTCGCCGGCATGGGTCCCGTAAAGTGCGATCCGGCGGTTGTTGTAATCGAGCAGGCCGGGAATGGCGCCAAGATGGCGGGTCACCCGGTCGAGCAGGGCTTCGGCCTGGCTTTCCCAGTCCGCATGGTGGCGGATGATGAGGAAAAAGCCCTTCGGCAGCGTCCACATGGCGAAATTGCGCGGTACATAACCTGATAGTGGCCGGGTCCATTCATGCGAGGGATAACCGTGCAGGTTCACATGCAGGCTGGCGCCGCTCATCTCCTGCGCCTTGAAGCGGATTTCCTTCTCGTTGATATGCCTGCCGGAATTTTCCTGCGTGCGATATTCGAGATCGTCGCCAAGCGCCGTGTAACGCGCCGCATGGTGCATATGGCGGGGATTATCGACGCGCAACCGCTGGTGCAGCGCGTAACCGTCAGGATTTTCCAGCGGCGAAATGGTGAAATGCGCGCCCTTACGCTCTGCAAGCCTGCGGGCGGCGCGGATGGCGCCAACGATGCCTGTCGTCTCGTTGGGGTGCTGACCGCCGCTGATCATCACGGCGGCATCGCTGCCGGCGAGATAACGGGCGGCAAGAATGCGACCGGAGCGGGAGCGGGCCTCGAAGGCCTCGCCGCCGATATCCGCCAGCAGCGCCGCCAGCTGGCCTGCCGCGACCGGTTCGCGGGCCGTATCGATCCGCTGCTCGCCACCATCGAGAAAGGCGGTGGTCAGCGCGCGGGTCTCGATGCGGACGGAGACTTCGCCCTGGCTTTTCACGATTTCCGGCACGATCTGGCCGGGCTTCAGGCCCCGGTCACCCAGCGTCCGGCCGGACTTCTTCTGGAAGAATTCCAGCAGCGAGAAATAGAAATCCTCATGCAGCGCTTCACGCAGGCTGATGACCTCATCGCCGACGGAGAGGGGCAGATCTTCGGCCGGGTGTGCGACGCGGATGTTCAGCTCTTCGAAATAGGGTTCTTCATCGCCCCAGCCGTGGCTGGCGACGGCATCGATCGCCGCTTCGAACAACCGCTCGTAGTCCGTCTCCAGCCGCTCGCCCGCAGCATCGCCCGCAAGCCGGAACCAGCCGGTGGGCGAGACATTGGTTTCGCCGACGATATCGGCGTGAACCCGGTTTGGGGCGAGAACCTTCAGGGTTTCCTTCTTGCCGTTGCGGCTCAGCGTAACGTCGTAGTGGAAGGCGTCGTCCTCGCGGCCGATGAAATCGATCTTCGCATCGCCCACCAGAGCCGCCAGCGGATAGGCTTCCAGCCGGAAGCGGTTGGCGGGTGCATTTGCGTGCACCGGGTAACGCACCTCGATGGTGTCGACGCCATCCAGATTGATCTCTTCCAGAAAGGTGAAGAGGAGCGGCTTGTAGGCGCTGCGGATGCGGGCGCTGACCCCCTTTTTCTTCAGCCTGTTTTCGGCGTCGCGGCGGCTTTTGGCGTCATCGAAGGTCCATGCCTCGAAGGACTGGCCGGGCTCGGCATTGGCGAGAAGCGCATCCAGAGTGCGTTCGAAGGTCTGGTCGAAAATCTGGCTCATCGCTGTTACCTCGAGGTTCTGCCGGTGGGGTCGAGGCTGTCGCGCAGCCAGTCGCCAAGAAGGTTGAGGCCAAGCACGGTGAGCAGAATGGCAAGGCCGGGGAAAACGCTGACCCACCATGCCGTCTGCAAATATGTCCGTCCATCCGCCAGCATGCCGCCCCAGCTCGGAATGGTCGGATCAACGCCGAGGCCGAGGAAGGTGAGGCTGCTTTCCAGCAGGATATTGTTGGCGACATTGAGCGTCATCAGCACGATGACCGGGCCGATGAGGTTCGGCAGAAGGTGCTGGAGAATGATGCGCCAGTCCTTCACGCCGATGGCGCGGGCGGACAGGATGAATTCCCGTTCCCGTAGCGTCAGCACTGAGCCGCGTACGAGACGGGCATATTGCACCCATTGAGACACGATCAGCAGGATGATGGTGTTGGTGAGGCTGCCGCCGACAATGGCGATGAAGGTGATGGCAAGCAGAATGAAAGGCATGGCGAGCTGGATATCGGCAAAGCGCATGACCAGCATGTCCCAGAAACCGCGATAATATCCGGCCACCAGGCCGACCGCGACGCCGAAGATGACCGCGCCGATGACCGAGGTGAAACCGACAAGCAGCGAAATCTTGCCGCCGGCGACGACGCGGGCGAGCACGTCACGCCCGAGCGGATCGGTGCCGAGCGGATGGGCGGCATTGGCGAAGGGCTTGGCAAGGCGCGCCATCAGGTCGATCTTGTCCGCGCCGCCGGGAAACAGCACGTCGGAAAAAACGACCGCAAGGCAGATGACGGTGGTGAGGAACGCGCCGAGAACGAATTCGAGATTGGTGAAGCGCGACAGGCGCGAGGTTTTGGCAGCCATCGTCACTTACTCCGTGCGAATGCGCGGATCGACAAGCCCATAGGCGATATCGACCAGAAGGTTGATGCCGACGATCATCAGCGACAGCACGGTGATGACGGCCTGAAGCACGGGATAATCGCGCGCGCCCACCGCATCGAAGGCGAGCGTGCCGAGGCCCGGCCAGTTGAAGACACGCTCAATGACGACGATACCGCCGAGCAGTCCGCCGAATTGCAGGCCGAAATAGGTGATGAGCGGAATGGCGCAGTTGCGCAGCGCGTGTTTGTAGAGAACCTTGCTTTCGCTCAGGCCCTTGGCGCGCGCCACCATGACATATTGCGAGCGCAGCGTATCGAGCATGGCCGTGCGCACCAGACGCACATTGGTGGCTGTCAGGATCACGCCCATGGTGACTGACGGCATGATGTAGCTGGCAAAACCGCCCATGCCGCTGGGCGGCAGCCAGCCGAGCGTGATGGAGAACAAGAGCACCAGCATGGTGGCGAGCCAGAAATTCGGGAAGGACAGGCCGACGAGCGAAAAGATGCGGATTACCTGATCGGCCGTCTTGCCGCGCGAGGTCGCGGCCTTGATGCCGAGCGGGATGGAAAGCGCAATCGACACCGCCATGGAGATGAAGGCGAGCAGCAGCGTCGCGGGCAGGGCATCGGCGATGAGGCGTGAGACCGGTGTGCTGCCGGTGAAGCTGCGGCCGAAATCCAGCGTCACAAGGCCCTTCAGGAAGCTGAAATATTGCACGAAGAACGGCCGGTCGGTGCCCAGCGCCGCGCGGATGCGCGCCAGATCGTCTTCCGTCATGCTGCCGCCGCCCTGGAACATGGTGACAGCCGGATCGCCCGTCAGGCGGATGGCGAAAGAAACGAGAAGGGTGATGGCTATGACGACAAAAATCGCCTGCAGCAATCGCTTGATGAGGAAACCGGCCACGTTTTTTACCTTGCGAGGAAACGGGGAAGAGAAATCCCGCCTTGCCCGCGAGAGGCGGACAAGGCGGCGTGTCAGAGGATCAACCCGCTTATTCGACTGTCACGTCGGTAAGCTTCAGGCGGTTATCCGGCGGCGCGACGAAACCCTTGACCCGCTTGTTGATGCCGTAAATGGCATTGGTGTTGTAAAGCGGGATTTCCAGCGCGCGTTCGGAGGTATAGCTGCCGATTTCCTTGAGGATTTTTTCGCGCTCGGCACGGTCGGTCAGCGGACGCTGGGATTCCAGCAGCTTGTCCAGCTTTTCGTCCTTGTCGTAAGGGTTCCACTTTTCACCCGAGTGATACATGGAATAGGCCGTGTTGTCGTAATCGAAGGTCCAACCGCCCCATTTCTGCTGGAACATCGCGCCGGTCTTGCCCTGCGGGATGATGTCGTTCAGGAGAACGTTGGTTTCATAGGGCTTGATGGTGGCGGTGATGCCGACCATGGAGAGATAGCTGGAAATGACCTGCGCCACTTCGTTCATCGTCGCGTCATTGCCGCGGATATCGATCTGCAGCGCCGCACCCGGCTTGACGCCGGCTTCCGCGAGCAGCTTCTTTGCTCCTTCGGGATCGTAAGGCAGCGGTTTCAGATCGGCGTCGTAACCGAAGGACAGCGCGCTCTGGAAGCTTGCGATCTCCGAGGCCTGACCGGCAAGGATCGACTTGACGATGGTGCCGCGGTCGACGGCCATGATGATGGCCTTGCGCACCTTCGGATCGGCGGTGATGCCGTCACGGGTGTTGAAACGCAGCGCATCGACCGTCGGGCCAGGCACGCTGACGATCTCAAGCTTGGAATCGCCCTCGATAACCGGGATCATGCCGATCGGGATGGTGGGCGGAATGACGAGATCGACGCGGCCGGCCTGCAACTCGGCAACGGCGGTCGCCGGCTCGGCGATGAAGCGGTATTCCAGTTCGGAAAGCTTTGGCGCGCCGCCCCAGTAATCCGGGTTGGCTTCCAGCTTGATGTTGGTCTTCGGTGCGTAGGAAACGAATTTGAACGCACCGGTGCCGACTGGGTTGAGGTTGAAATTATCCTCGCCCTTTTCCTTGATGTATTCAGGCGGAACGATCATGCCGCCATAACCGGCAAGCTTGGTCAGAAGCACCGGATCGGGCGCCTTGAGCTTCATGTCGACGGTGTAGTCGTCGATGACGTCGACGCTTTCGATGGCGACATAGTTGGAGCGCTGCGGGCCCTTGGCGCCCTGTTCGCCGAGAAGGCGCTCGAAGGTGAACTTGACGGCGGCGGCGTTGAAGGGCTCGCCATTGTGGAACTTGACGTTCTGGCGCAGTTTGAAGCGGATGCGCTTGCCTTCATCCAGCTCTTCCCAGGATTCGGCAAGGCCGGGCACAACCTTCAGATCCGGGCCGCGATAGGTCAGGCCGTCGAAGATGTTGGTGGCGACAGCCGCCCACTGCACGAGGAAGGTGTCGATCGGATCCCAGCTGCCCGGATCCTGCGGGCTGGAAATGGTCATCTTGCCGGCGGCAAGAGCCGGTGCGGCGGTGAAGGCCGTGGCGGCCATGGCAAGCGCGACGAACGTTGTCGTCATCCCCTTCTTGATTATTGTCATCTACCTGTTCCTCTTCAGATGGTTGTGGTTCTGGTTGTTATTCAGGCGCTCTTCGCGATGAAGTGGCCCGGATTGATTTCCTCATGGGCGAGAATGGCCGGCTCGTCGCCGACACGGCGCACGGGATTGGGGATTTCGCCCTCGATCATGGCGATGCGGCGCTCGATGGTCGGATCGGCGACCGGCACGGCCGACAGCAGGCGGCGGGTATAATCATGCGTCGGCGTTTCGAACACCTGCCGGCGGCTGCCCATTTCCATGATCTGGCCGAGATAAAGCACGGCGACGCGGTGGCTCATCTTTTCCACGACAGCCATGTCATGGCTGATGAAGAGATAGGCGAGGCCGCGTTCGGCCTGCAGGTCCATGAACAGATTGATGATCTGCGCCTGAATGGAGACGTCGAGCGCCGACAGCGCCTCGTCGGCGATGATGAGCTTCGGATCGGAAGCCAGCGCACGGGCAATACAGACACGCTGGCGCTGACCGCCGGAAAACTCGTGGGGATAACGCGATGCGTGCTCGGAGCTCAGGCCCACACGCTCCAGCAATTCATCCACACGCCGCCTTACGGCCTTCTGATCATTGATCAAACCATGGGTGTTGATCGGCTCGGCAATCGAAAAACCGACCGTCTTGCGTGGATCGAGCGAGGCGAAGGGGTCCTGGAAGATATATTGCACTTCCTGCCGCATGCGGAAGCGCTCCGCCGCCGACATCTGCGAATAGCTGCGGCCGTTGAAGGATATTTCGCCTGACACCGCCGATTGCAGCTGCTGGATGGTGCGGCCGATGGTGGATTTGCCCGACCCGGATTCGCCGACCAGCGCCAGCGTTTCGCCGGCATGAATATCAAAGCTCACCTTCTGTACGGCGCTGCAACGGTGGGTCGCCTTGCCGAACAGGTTCTTGCGGATATCGAAACGGACAAACAGGTCCTTGACCGACAGCAGCGGCTTGGCGTCGTATTTCGCGGTGTTTTGCACGCGCTCCTCACCAACCACGATCGGCTGGCCGTCCTGCAGCACCGTGAGGGGCAGGCGCTTTGGAAACTCCTCGCCTTCCATGCTGCCGAGGCGCGGAACGGCGGAAAGCAGGGCGCGCGTGTAAGGATGCTGCGGATTGGCGAAGATATCTTTTACAGGACCTTCCTCGACCTTCTTGCCTTTCCACATGACGACGACGTCGTCGGCCATTTCCGCCACCACGCCCATATCATGGGTGATGAAGACCATGCCCATGCCGAGCTTTTTCTGCAGGTCGCGCATGATGTTGAGGATCTGCGCCTGAATGGTGACGTCAAGCGCCGTGGTCGGCTCGTCGGCGATCAGAAGCTTCGGCCGGCAGGCGAGCGCCATGGCGATCATCACGCGCTGGCGCATGCCGCCGGAAAGCTGGTGCGGATAACGTTTCAGAAGTTCGGCCGCGTCGGGCAGGCGCACCATTTCGAGGAGTTCCTGCGCCTGCGCCATCGCCGCCTGCTTGCCCATCTTCTCATGCAGGACAAGCACTTCGCAGATCTGGTCGCCAATGGTGAAGACAGGATTGAGCGAGGTCATCGGCTCCTGGAAGATCATGGCGATCTCCTTGCCGCGGATCGAGCGCATCTCTTTCTGCGAAGCCTTCAGCAAGTCCTTGCCTTCAAACAGGATTTTGCCGGTGGGGTAGGTCGCGCCCATCATGTCCGCAAGGCGCATGGTGGACAGCGATGTGACCGATTTTCCCGATCCGGATTCGCCGACGACCGCGACCGTGCGGCCGGGCTTCACGCTGAAGGAGATATCGTCCACGACGCGGCTATTGCCGAACTCGACGCTCAGGCCTTCGACCGAGAGGAGGGCGTTTGCGTGTGCGGCAGTCATGTCAGCGTCTCCGGCGTGGCGCACGCGGCAAAGCTGGCGCGGCCATCTGAAAATGGGGAAGGGTAAAATGTCTCGGGCAGGCGGGTGCTGGACGACGCCATGGGCAAGGACGGGGATGTCGCGAGGAGCTGCATGTCTTCAGGCCGTTTTGTCGGCGGAATGCACATAGGCCGTCGCCCGCAGACGCGGCACATTCGATGTCACCGAAGCGCCGAAGGCAACCTCATCAGTACCGGCCGGATGATTGGCGTCGGCCGCAGATTCGACGATGCGCATGAAACTTAAATTCCCCACCCTTGTTTTGCCGAAAAAGCTAACAAAACCGAACAATCATGTCCAGAGTGTTGAACAATTTTTGTGTACTGCTCTACAAATGCGCAGCTGCATCGATTTTGAGCGCGGGTTCCTGAAGAATGCTTCGCAATGATGCGTGTATTCCAGGATAATTGTCGTTAAAAACCGTGTGGCCAGGCGCAGTCAGGCGGATAAACCTATAGTGAGCTTGCAAAGCTGGGGAGTGTGGCGGTATTCGCGCGCCGTCCCGGCCGATCGTGACGAGCCGGCCGCCGCTGACAAAATGGATGAAGAGCAACGGAGAATGAAATGCCGGGCGTGAACAACAAGGCAGGCGCAGTCAGGCTGAGGGGTTTTCTACGGTGTTTGTCCACGGATGATGTCGAACTTGTCCGGCGCCATCTTCCCGAACATCTTCGCCTGACCAGAGCGGAACCCGGCTGTATCTCCTTCGACGTGTCCGAGACGGACGATCCCTTGATCTGGGAGGTGGAGGAGCTTTTTGCCGATCGTGCCGCCTTCGATTTTCATCAGCAGCGGACGCGGGCGTCGGAGTGGTTCACAATGACTTCCGCCATTCCACGCGACTACGAGATAACGACATTGGCGTGAATGAAAACAGGCCGCAGCGGCATTCCTGCCGGCTGCGGCCTGTTCCGATTCTGCGCCGGGACTTATTCCTTCGGCATGCCGACCGGCGGGGCAAGCCGTCGTTGTGCGGCAATACGGAAGGGCGCGTTCATCGCGCCATAACCGCCATAGGCCCCGCGCCTTTCGATGATTTCGAAGAAGAAACCCTCGCCGAAGGTGCGGCTGTAGATCTGGAAATATTCGCCATTGTCGTCGCGGTCATAAAGAATGCTTGCCGCCCTGAGCGCATCGGAAAACTCCGGCTCCAGCCCGAAACGGGCTTCCAGATCGTCGTAATAATTGCGTGAGATCGGCAGGGCGTGGAAACCGCGCGCCTGCATCGCCTTGGCCGTCGCGAAAATATCGTCGGTGGCGAAGGCGATGTGCTGGATACTGGTGCCGAAACCTTCGGCCAGAAATTTGCCGGCGAAGGTCTTGCGATTATCCGCACCGTTCATGGTCAGGCGGAAATGCGGCGAGGGAACGCTTTCGATGGCCTGGCTGCGTACCAGCCCGCCCGGATCGACCACATCGACCATCGGCGTGCGGCGGGTGGAAAACAGCGAGGTGTAAAACAGAAGCCAGGTCAGCATCTCATCATAATGCGTTGTTTGCGCGAGATGATCGATGCGCGTTAATCCGGCATCGCTTTCCCCTTCCGGGATGCCCGTGGAGACGAATTCCTTGCCCCAGATGGAGGCGAGCGCCGGCGAAGCATCAAGGAAATAGATGACGCCGTTGCCCACACCCTGAATGGCGGGAACGGCGACTTCGCCTGATTTGCGCGGCTCGGCGAAGGTGGGTGCGCCGAGCGCTTCGGCCCGGGCAAGCGCCGCCCCGGCATCATCCACCTTCAGGCCGAAGGCATAGGCATTGGTGCCGTGGATGGAATAGGACGCACCGGCGAAACTGTCGCCGTCATCGCTGGTATTGATGACGATGCGGATGTCACCCTGCGTATAAAGATCGACACTGCGGTTGCGATGCCGTGCGGTTTTCTCAAAACCAAGCGTGGCAAGCAGAGCCTCCAGATTGGCCTTTTCTTCCGGCGCGGTGGTGAATTCCACGAATTCCACGCCTTGCGTCTCAACCCGTTCCGGCATGGCGGGCACATCGATGCGGATATCGGGTTCGAGACGCCGCACCTGATCCATGAGGTTGATGAGCGAGCGGTGACCGTCTTCGGCGAGCAGGCGCGCGGAGCCGCCGCGGAACTGGTCGTTGAAGATTTCGAGCGACAGCGGGCCGCTATAGCCGGTTGCGGCGACGGCGCGCATGAAGTCCACGACCGGCAGGTCGCCTTCGCCCGGCATGTTGCGGAAATGGCGGCTCCAATAGAGCAGGTCCATGTCGATCAGCGGCGCATCGGCCAGCTGCACGATGAATATCTTGTCGCCGGGAATGGAGCGGATCGAATTCGGGTCGATCTTGCGCGACAGCGTATGGAAACTGTCGAGGATGATGCCGACATTGGCGTGGTCGGCGCGGCGCACCACTTCCCAGGCATCGCGGTGATCGCTGATATGGCGGCCCCAGGCCAGCGCCTCGTAACCGACGCGCACGCCGTGTTTCGCCGCAAGCTCCCCCAGTTGATGGAAATCGGCGGCGGCGCGGTCGATGCCGCCGAGCGAGACCGGCGAGACATTCGAGCAGATCAGCATCAGATCGGTGCCGAGTTCGCCCATGATATCGAACTTGCGCTGTGCTCTCTCGAAGGCGCGGGCGCGGTGTGGTTCCGGCATGCCCTCGAAATCGCGGAAAGGCTGGAAAAGGGTGATATCCAGACCATGATCGGCGGCCAGCGCCTTCACCTCGCGCGGCGAGGCGTCATAGGTCAGGAAATCATTTTCGAAAATTTCCACGCCGGAAAAGCCCGCCTTGGCGATGGCCGCCAGTTTTTCCGGGAACTCTCCGCTGATCGACACGGTTGCGATGGATGTGCGCATTGGCATGCCGTGTCCTGTTGTGTCATAGCTCGCCATATTGCCTTCCTTTTCAGCCTTATGTACTAATTGGTTAATAAAGGGGACGCCGCCGGATGGCAGCCCCGTCCAGGGAATGAAGCATGAGCAAAAGCACGACCTTGAGCGGCGCCCGCGATACCCGGCAGGCGAAGCGTGACCCGGAAGGGGTGCGCCGGGACATTCTTTCGGTCGCGATGGAAGAGTTTTCGCAAAACGGCCTGTCGGGCGCGCGCATTGACGAGATCGCGGCCCGCACGCGAACCTCCAAGCGCATGATCTATTATTATTTCAGCGACAAGGAGAGCCTTTACCAGCGCGTGCTGGAGGAGGCTTATGCCAAGGTGCGCGGCGGCGAAAGCGATCTGGAGCTGGACGATCTGGAGCCGGCGGCGGCGCTCGACAAGCTCTGTCGGTTCACCTTCGATCACCACAGGCGTAATCCGGCCTTCATCCGCATGGTGATGATCGAGAACATCCATCACGGCCGGCACATGCAGTCTTCCGAAACGATCCGCCAGTTGAACCGCCCGGCCATCGTCGCGCTGGAAGGCGTGCTGCTGCGCGGCCAGAAGCGCGGCATCTTTCGTGAGGGCATCGATGCGCTGGAACTGCACTGGCAGATCAGCGCGCTGTCCTTTTTCAACGTGTCGAACGTCGCGACCTTCTCGTTCATCTTCGGCGACAGCCTTTATACGGACAAGGGTCAGGAGACATTGTCGCGGCATGTCAGCGACATGGTGTTGCGTTATGTGCTGACGCCCGGCCATATCACGACGGATGCGAAAGACTGCCGATGAGGTGGCGCAGCGCCACGTCATAACCTTCGATGCCGAGACCGGCGATCACGCCTTCGGCGCGGGTCGAGATATAGGAATGGTGCCGGAAGACCTCGCGTTTGTGGATGTTGGAAATGTGAACCTCGATCACCGGCCCCTCAAAGGCATTGAGCGCATCGAGGATGGCCACCGAAGTGTGGGTGAAGGCCCCGGGATTGATGACAATGCCCGCGGACTTGCCGCGGGCTTCATGAATCCAGTCGATCAGCTCATATTCCCGATTGCTCTGGGCAAAAAACAGCGTGTGACCGGCGGCTTCGGCGATACTGCGGCAGTTGGCCTCGATATCCGCGAGCGTCTCGTAGCCGTAGATTTCCGGCTGGCGCTGGCCGAGCAGATTGAGGTTTGGGCCGTTGAGGATGGTGAAAAGGCTCATGCTACGCCCTCCGCCATGCAAAGCTCGGTGAAATGCGCGGTCATGCGCCCGGCATCCGGTTCGCGGCCGCAGAAGAGGCGGAACGCACCGACGGCCTGAAACACCGTCATGCCGCCGCCGGGCAGGGTGCGACAGCCCTTTTTCGCCGCCGTCGCCAGCAGCTCGGTGACGAGCGGCATATAGACTATATCGGCCACCCAGTGCCGCTGTTCGATGAGATCGGCCGCGACCGGCATGCCGGGATGGGCGGGCATGCCCATAGGCGTGGCGTGAATCAGGCCATCGGCAAAGGGCAGCGAGGCGGCGGGATCGTTCACGGCATGCGCGCGGCCCTCGCCGAAACGGGCATTGAGCTCCCGGGCCAGTTGTTGCGCCCGCGGGAAATCCCGGTCGAAAATGTCGAGACTGATAATATCGAGCTTCAACGCGGCATGGGCGACCGCCACACCCGCGCCACCGGCGCCGACCAGAAGCGCCCGGTCACGCTTGGCATCCGGCAGGCCGCGAACGAAGCTTTCGTAAAAGCCGTACCAGTCGGTATTGTGGCCGATGCGGCGTCCATCCTTAAAGACGACGGTGTTGACCGCGCCCAGCATGCGGGCATCGTCCGACAGTTCGTGCAGATGCGGTATGACGGCCTGCTTGAAGGGATGGGTGATGTTGGTGCCGGCAAAACCGCACGCCTCCAGCTCGTCCAGCAGGTCGGGAAGGGCGCTGGCCGGCAGTTTGCGGGCGGTGACATCGACAAGCTCGTAGGAATAGTCGAGACCATGGGCCGCCCCTTCGCGCATGTGCAGCGCGGGCGATTTGGAAAGTTGTATATCGGCGCCTATCAGGCCGACCTTGAAGGATGTTTTCTCTGTCATGATCACGTGTCGCTCATCGGACGGTGTGGGAGAGGCGGGATTATTCCCGCCCGCCTTAAGAGCGCGCGAACCTCAGTGGTGGGCGAGAATTTCGCCGAGGAACGTGCGCGTGCGCTGGTGCTTGGGATCGCGGAAGAATTCCTCCGGCGGGCCTTCCTCGATGATCTCTCCTTCCGACATGAAGATCACCCGATCGGCCACCTGCCGTGCGAAGCCCATTTCATGGGTCACGCAGATCATCGTCATGCCGTCGCGGGCAAGGCCGATCATGGTGTCGAGCACTTCTTTCACCATTTCCGGGTCGAGCGCCGAGGTCGGCTCATCGAACAGCATGGCCTTCGGTTCCATGCACAGCGCCCGGGCGATTGCCGCGCGCTGCTGCTGGCCGCCGGAAAGCTGGGCCGGGTACTTGTCGGCCTGGTTGAGAATGCGAACGCGTTCCAGATATTTGCGCGCCGTCGCCTCCGCATCGGCCTTGGAAAGACCCTTCACCCGCATGGGTGCCAGCGTGCAGTTTTCCATGATGGTCTTGTGCGGAAAGAGATTGAAGCTCTGGAACACCATGCCCACTTCGCGGCGAACCGCATCGATGGCGCGGCTGGAATCCGACAGCGTCGTTCCCTCGACCGTGATCTTGCCCTCCTGGATCTCCTCCAGATGGTTGATACAGCGGATGAGCGTGGATTTACCCGAACCGGACGGGCCGCAAAGGACGATTTTTTCGCCTTTGCGAACCGTCATATTGACGCTTTTAAGCGCGTGGAAGGCTCCATACCACTTTCCTACCCCTTCAAGGGCGATCAGCGGAGCCTGAGCGGCGGATTGCGGCATGGAACTTTCCTTCATGCTTGGCATCAGTTTTAGTTGACGGTGTAGGGAATGTCGGGAAGCGAGGCCGGAAACTGCGGCACCGGGCGCTTCATCCATTTGGCGTAGACTTTCGCGAGGTCGCCATTGGCCTTGATCTTGTCCAGATAGGCGTTCAGCGCTTCGTTCCAGTCCTTTTCGCCGGGGCGCGTGGCGGCGCTGTTATAGAGGGTCACGAGGTCGAACTTCACCTCGTAATCCTTCCCGCCGGCGGCCGAAAGCCGGTCGCCATAGAACTGGTTGCCGCCGATCGCCTCGATCTGGCCCGACAGGATCGCCTGAATGGTGGCGGCGTCGTCATCGAAACGAAGGATATTCGCTTTCGAACCCGCGCCGGCGGTCAAGGCCGTGTCCATCGGGCTGGATTTCGGCGCACCGACGGTCATGCCCGTCAGGTCGTCGAAACTGGCGATCTTCTTGTCCTTGGTGGCATAGACCGACATGACATTATGCGCGTAAGGCTGCGCATATTGCACGTTCTTCGCGCGCTCCGGCGTCATCCCCATCGATGCGAACAGGGCGTCGACCTTGCCGGTGCGCAGCGAAGGAATGCGGTTGGCGACTGCGAGCGGCACGAATTCCACCTTCAGCCCCAGATAATCTGCAAACCCCCTCGCCAGATCGGCATCATAGCCTTCCTGAACGCCGGTGGAATTGATGAAACCCCAGGGCGAATTATCGCCCTGGATACCGATTACGACCTTGCCGCTGGCTTTTGCCTCGTCAAGGGTTCTGGCATCCGCCGCTGCGGGCGTCAGAACCGGCAGCAAAGCTGCCGCCAGTCCCGCCGCAACGGTTGCTCGCCAACCCGTGAGGGCTTTCAAGATCCTCATTGCTTTTCTCCTCCCAAATCCAGACAGCCGTTACTTCACGGTGAATGGGATGTCGGGCAGGCTGTCCGGGAAGGCCGGAACTTCGCGCTTCATCCACTTGTCGTAGATCTTGGCGAGCTGGCCGTCGGACTTGATCTTGTCGAGGAAGGCGTTGACGGTTTCGTTCCAGTCCTTTTCACCCGGGCGGGTGCCGGCGCCGTTGTAAAGCGTCGTCAGGTCGAACTTCGGTTCGTATTTGCCTTCGGCAGCCTTGTTCAGGCGGTCGCCGTAGAACTGGTTGCCGCCGACGACCTCGACCTGGCCTGAAATCAGCGCCTGAATATTGGCGGCGTCATCATCGAAGCGCAGGATATTGGCTTTGGAGCCGGCGCCGGCGGTAATCGCCGTATCCATGGCGCTGGATTTCGGCACGCCGACGTCAATACCGGTCAGATCGTCATAGCCGCCGATTTTCTTGTCCTTGGGGCCGTAGACGGAGAGCACGTTGCCGGCATAGGGCTTGGAATATTGAATGGTCTTCGCGCGTTCGGCCGTCATGCCCATGGTCGCAAACAGGAGGTCGACCTTGCCGGTCAGAAGTGCGGGAATGCGGTTGGCCACGGCGAGCGGCACGAATTCCACCTTGACGCCGAGATAGTCGGCAAAGGCCTTGCCGATATCGGCATCGAGGCCGTCCTGCACGCCGCTGGAATTGACGAAGCCCCACGGCGAGTTGTCGCCCTGAATGCCGATGACGACCTTGCCCTTGGCCTTGGCCTCTTCCACCGTGCCGGCGAAAGCATCGACCGGTACGACGAAGGGCAGGGCAACCGTTGCCGCGGCGAGCGCGAGCAGGGCGCGACGAGAGAGTTTCATGCTGGTGGTTTTCATCTTTGGCTCCTCCTTACAAAGCTGATGAGTTCTTCACGACTTAGCGGGTTGCGGTCTGCAGCCGCTTTTCAACGCTGGCGCCCCACAGGGAAAGCGGCCAGCAGATCAGGAAATAGATGATGCCGACGAGGGCGAAGACGGTGAGCGGGCGGAACGTCTGGTTGGAGACGATCTGGCCGGCACGCGACAGCTCGACGAAGCCGACAATGGCCGCAAGCGAGGTGCCCTTGATGAGCTGCACGAGGAAACCGATGGTGGCCGGCAGCGAAATCTTGAATGCCTGCGGCAGGACCACGTCCTTCATGCGCGATATATAATGCAGGCCAAGCGCATTGGCGGCTTCCGTCTGGCCCTTCGGCACCGCCTGGATGCCGCCGCGCCAGATTTCGCCAAGAAAGGCGCTGGCATGCAGCGTGAAGGCGATGGCGACCGCAATCCAGGCATCGACATTAAAGCCCGCAAGCGCCACGCCGTAATAAACCACGAAAAGCTGCATCAGGAGCGGCGTGCCTTGGAAAACGGCGATGTAACCGGTGCTGGCGCGCTGGATTGCCGGGCTGTCGGCGACGCGGGCAAGCGCCACGCAAAGGCCGAAAACGCCGCCGCCGATAAAGCCGATGATGGTCAGCGCAAGCGTCCATTTCAGGCCTTGCAGCAGGAAGAAGAGTTCGTTGGGGCCGATGGATGCCATTGTCTTTTCCTCACTTGACCGGATAGCTGAAGGATGCACGGGAGATGAGCGAGAAAATGCCCATCATCAGCGAGGAAATGACCAGATAAAGCAGCGTGATCGAGAAATAGACCTCGAAGGACCGGAACGTATCCGCCTCGATCTTCTGCGCCACCGAGGTCAGTTCGTAAGCCGCGATCGAGGTGCAGACCGAGGTGGTCAGCGTCAGCATGATGAACTGGCTGGTGAGCGACGGGTAGACTGCCCGCAGCGCCGGCTTCAGGATGATATGGCGGAAGATCTGCGTGCGGTGAAGACCGAGCGCCAGTCCCGCTTCAACCTGGCCCTTGGGAATGGAATCGACACCGCCGCGAATGATTTCAATCGCATAGGCGCCGCCGTTCAGAGCCAGCGCGATGATGGCCGTCACCGTCGGGTTGAGCTTGATACCGATCTGCGGCAGGGCGAAGAAGATGAAGAATATCTGCACCAGAAACGGCGTGTTGCGGATGGCTTCCACAAAGCCGATGACGAGCCCGCGCAGCAGCTTGAACCGCGAACGGCGGGCAACGACGCCCAGAACGCCGATGACGGTGGCGAGTGACATGCCCGCAATCGCAAGGCCGATCGTCGCCAGACACGCCAAAAGCAGCTCGGGCAGGCGGTCTATGACCGCCGAAAAATCGAGACTGTAAGACATTCTTCCTCCCAACCCGTTCGGGTCCGGACAGGCGTTTCGCCTTGTCCGCATCGCTTTGGAAACCTTACGGTGCCAAAGCCCTCCATTTGTCGGTGCCGCTGCAGGCTTCAAACCCTTGTCGGCGGCGTCCTCTTAATCTTAATGTTTGTACCAGTTAGTTCATTTTTGTGTCAAGCGATATGTCCGGTTAAAAAGCAGCTTCCGCGCTGTTTTTTCATTCTCTGTATTTCTGAATAAAGTCTTTTTTATCAATGACTAATGCGAGAAAGCGCAAGCGCTTTCCACGCGTCGTCGCGCCGCCTCCGGCCTGCCGTTCGGCAGCACCCGGAAGCCCTGTCTGCACACCAAATCGACCGCCTTGCGGCTAGTTTTTGCCTGCGCCCAGCCTGTCTATCTGCCCCGCCAATCGCTCGGCGATCAGCAGCGAGGCGCCCGTTGCCGTCACCATTTGCGGAAGCGACAGCCATTCCAGCATCCAGCCTGCGCCCGACCTTTCCTGTTCGTGCACCAGCGACTGGTGCAGCGCCGATATCTGCACGGCATTAAAGCGTGCGAGCGTTACCAGCGTTTCGGCATTGACCGGGTTCTGTTTGTGCGGCATGGCAGAGGAGCCGCCGCCGCCGGAGAGAAGGATTTCCCCACCGAGTTCGGCCATCAGCGCGATATCCTGCCCGAACTTGCCGAGCGTACCGGTGATAAGCGAGAGAATATTGCCGAATTCGGCGATGCCGTCGCGCTGGCTTTGCCATTGCTGTCTGTCGGCAAGGCCGAGCCGTTTTGCAAGATCGGCGCGCACGGCTGCGGCACTGTCGCCGAGCTTTTCCAGCGTGCCGGCAGCCCCGCCGAACTGCAGGGAAAAACCGCCCTGCGTGAAGGTTTCCAGACGCAGCAGGTGACGTTCCAGCGGCGCGATCCAGCTTGCCGCCCGGTCGGCCACGGTGATGCCGATGGCGGCCTGCATGCGGGTATAGCCCGTCAACGGGTTATGGCCGTCGCGGGAGGCGAGATCTCCCAGCGTATCGATGAGGTGACCGAGCCGGGCAGTAATGACTTCCGCCGCCATTTTCAGCCGCAGCATCAGGCTGGTATCGATGACATCCTGGCTCGTTGCACCGAAATGCACCTTGTCCGCCGCCTGACCGGCGACCGCGGCCCGCATCTGCCGGATGAGTTCGGGAACCACAACGCCGTCCTTTGCGACGCCGTTGCGAAGCCCGGTCATATCGGCGGCAAAGTCGGAAAGCCCCGAGACGATCGCTTCCGTCACATCCTCGGAGATGATGCCTGCCTCCGCTTCCGCCTGCGCCAGCCCCGTCTCGAAACGGACCATGGCGTCGATATCCGCTCTTGCCGAAAACAGTTCGACGATTTCACTGTCGCCGAAAAGGCCGGACAGAAACGGATGCTCGAAGGGGGAAAGGCTCATCTTCCGTCTCGCTCAAATATCGAAGAACACGGTTTCGCCTTCGCCCTGAAGGCGGATATCGAAACGATAGACGTTACCTTGCTCCTTCTGGGCGACAAGCGTGGCGATGCGGCTCTTCTGCTCAACACGGGCAAGAACCGGATCGGCGGCGTTGGCCTCCTGTTCTTCCGGGAAATACATGCGGGTCTGAAGGCCGATATTGATGCCGCGTGCGACGATCCAGAAGGTGATGTGCGGCGCCATCGGCCGGCCGTCGCGGAACGGCACCGCACCAGGCTTGATCGTCTCGAAAACGAATTCGCCGGTATCCATGTCGCCGGGCGAGCGGCCCCAGCCAATGAAATTCGGGTCGGCCTTGCCGCGCGTTTCGCTGGGGCTGTTGTAATACCCATCGGTATCGGCCTGCCAGATTTCGATCAGCGCGTCTTTGAGCGGCATTCCCGCGCCGTCATAGACCGTGCCGCGCACGCTGATGCGTTCGCCGCGCGCCTTGTCGTTATAAAGCGGGCCGGAACCGAGATCTTTTTCGAACACGCCTTCGATGCCGACGAAGTTGGGCGTGCAGCCGATATGCACATAGGGGCCGGCCGTCTGCGAGGCGGTTTCCTTGAAATAGTTGAGCGGCTGAACCATGGTCAGTTGCCCTCCATGCGGTTTTCGAAAAGGGTCGAGCGGCGGCCGCGCAGGACGATATCGAACTTGTAGGCGAGCATATCCATCGGCAGCGTCGCATTCATGTCCAGCGGCGCGATCAGTCTTCTGATCGCGTCCTCATCCGGAATGGTCTTGACGATCGGACATTTCCAGATCAGCGGATCGCCTTCGAAATACATCTGGGTAATCAGACGCTGGGCGAAACCGTGGCCGAAGACCGAGAAATGGATGTGGGCCGGCCGCCAGTCATTGACGCCGTTCGGCCAAGGATAAGCGCCCGGCTGGATGGTCTTGAACCAGTAATAGCCGTTTTCATCGGTGATCGTGCGGCCGACGCCGCCGAAATTCGGATCGATGGCGGCGAGGTAGCTTTCCTTCTTGTGGCGGTAGCGGCCGCCGGCATTGGCCTGCCAGAATTCCACCAGTGCGCCATCCACGCCGCGGCCGCGTTCGTCCAGCACCCGGCCGTGCACCAGAATGCGGGGGCCAACAGGCATCTCGCCGGGGCGGGCATAGTTGAGGATGAGATCGTTATCCAGCGGGTTCAGCATGCCATGGCCGAAGACCGGCCCGGTGATCTCGCTCTTGGTGCCCTCAAGCGAAATCAGCGCGCGTTGCGGCGAACGCAGGATGGAGGTCTTGTATCCGGGCGCATAGGCCAGCGGGTGAATATCGCGGTTGCGTGCGAAGAACGGCCCGGTTTCGGGCGGCTGGTTGCTCATTTCGTCTCCTCCTCGCTGGAACTATCGGCTTTCATACCGGCCAGGGCAAGCTTGGCGATCTTGAAAGCGTGGTTGGCGGCGGGCACGCCGGCATAGATCGCCACATGCAGCAGCGCCTCGCGAATATCCGCCTCGGTGGCGCCGGTATTGGCGGTGGCGCGCACATGCATGGCCAGCTCCTCATCCTGACCGAGCGTAGCGAGCAGGGCGATGGTGACCATCGAGCGCTCGCGCTTCGTCCAGTGGTTGCCGGACCACACCGTTCCCCAGGCGGCTTCGGTGATGAGCTGCTGGAAAGGCTGGTCGAAGCCGGACGTCATGGTCTGCGCCCGGTCGACATGGGCGTCGCCGAGCACGGAGCGGCGGGTTTTCATGCCCTGTTCGAAACGTTCGTTCTTGTCGATATGGTCCGCCATCGGTCAATGCTCCGGCAAGGTCTTGAGAAAAATGCAGGCCGCCTGCGCGTAGGCCAGCGGCTGTTCAAGGCAGGGAATGTGGCCGCAGCCGGCGATGGTGACGAAGCGGCTTGCGGGAATGAGACCCGCCAGCGATTGCACCAGTTCCGGCGGTGTCGAGCCGTCCTGATCGCCCGCCACACAAAGCGTCGGCACGGCGATGCGCCCGGCCTCTTCGGTAAAATCCGCATCGCGGATGGCGGCGCAGGTGCCGCTGTAACCGGCCTCCGGCTGTTGCGAAAGCATGTTACGCGCGCCGGCATAGGCGGCATTCTCAGGCTGGCGGAAGGCGGGTGTGAACCAGCGTTCCATGACAGGATCGATAAGCGAAGCAAGGCCGTCTGCGGCGATCTTCTCAATGCGGGCATTCCACATCTCGGCCGTGCCGATCTTGTGAGCGGTGTTGCTGAGTACAAGCGCGTGGACGAGATCGGGACGGCGGGCATAAAGCCCCTGCGCAATCAGGCCGCCGACGGACAGGCCCCAGATGACGGTGTTTTTCACACCGAGATGATCGAGCAGCGCAATCAGGTCACCGGCATGATCGTCGATTGAATAGGGAGCGTGCCCGACATCGGAAAGCCCGTGGCCGCGCTTGTCATGCAGCACATAGGCATAATCATCACCGAGCGCTTCGATTACCGCATCCCAGATGCGGAAATCGGTGCCGAGCGAATTGATGAAGGCGATGACCGGCTTGCCTGTGTCCAATCCCTTGACGCGATAATGGATCACGGTCTCGCCGCAGCGCAGAAAATGCATGATGTGCTCCTCCTGTCAGGGATATTGCAAGCGTGTTCCGGTTAAGTAAAATGACATTATCGATGAAAATCATAACCTGTGGATTATATGAGCGATGGTCGATCAGCGTATCAAGTTCCGCCACCTGCAGACTTTCGTGGAGGTGGCGCGGCAGAAAAGCGTCATCCGGGCTGCGGAAATCCTGCATGTCAGCCAGCCGGCGGTGACGAAGACGATCCGTGAGCTGGAAGATATTCTCGGTGTCTCGCTGTTCGACCGGGAGGGGCGCGGCATCCGCATCAGCCGTTATGGCGAGGTCTTCCTGCGCCATGCCGGTGCGACAATGACGGCGCTGCGGCAGGCGGTTGATTCCGTTTCGCAGGAGGCGGCGCGCGCCGGTCCGCCGGTGCGGGTCGGCGCTCTGCCTACGGTTTCGGTGCGAATCATGCCGAAGGCGATGGCCGGGTTTCTGGCGGAGAAAACCGGCAGCCCGGTGAAGATCGTCACGGGTGAAAACGCCGTGCTGCTGGAACAGTTGCGGGTCGGCGATCTCGATCTTGTTGTCGGCCGTCTGGCCGCGCCGCAGAAAATGGCGGGCTTTTCCTTTGAGCATCTCTATTCGGAAAAGGTCCGCTTCGTGGTGCGCACCGGCCACCCGCTGTTATCGCCCGGCCTTTCGGTGTTCGATCACCTGCATGAATATCCGGTGCTGATGCCGACACGGCAATCGGTCATCGGCCCCGTCGTCGAGCAGTTCCTGATCGCCAACGGCGTTCCGGCCCTGCCGATCCGCATCGAAACCGTATCGGACGCCTTCGGCCGCGCCTTCCTGCGCACCAGCGATGCGATCTGGATCATCTCGGAGGGTGTGGTGGCGGCGGATGTGGCGGATGGTATTCTCGCAATCCTGCCTGTTGAGACCGGCGATACCAGCGGCCCGGTGGGGCTGACGGTGAGGGCCGATACGCAGCCCACGCTGCCGCTTTCGCTGCTGATGCAGGCCATCCGCGAGGCGGCGGGCGAGTTGCTGGATGGGAGGCCGGAGGCTGGTTCCTGATACGAGGGGCGGGGGTGGAAAAGTCTGAGAAGCTTTCCTCCGTCATGCCGGACTTGATCCGGCATCCAGCCCCGGCGTGACGGGTGTGGAAACGGTGCAGATAAAAAGCCGCGTGTCTGGTGGACCTCCTAATAGGGAAGCCCGACATAATTCTCCGCAAGCGCGGTCGACGCCGCGCGCGATTGCACGAGGTAATCCAGCTCCGCCTCCTGTATGCGCTGGCCGAAATCTCCGGTATCGGGGAAACGATGCATCATCGTCGTCATCCACCACGAGAAACGCACGGCCTTCCAGACGCGGGACAGCGCCTTCTGCGAATAGCCGTCGATGCCGGCCTCTGACCGGTCGCGGTAAAATTCGATCAGCGCCTCGCTCAGATAATGCACGTCGCTGGCGGCGAGGTTGAGGCCCTTGGCGCCGGTGGGCGGCACGATGTGGGCGGCGTCTCCGGCAAGGAACAGTCGGCCGAACCGCATCGGTTCGCAGACGAAGGAGCGGAGCGGCGCGATGGACTTTTCAAAGGACGGGCCCGTCACCATCGCGTCCGCATGGTTTTCCGGCAGGCGGCGGCGGATTTCGTCCCAGAAACGCTCGTCGCTCCAGTCCTCCGGCCGGTCGTCCAGCGAGCATTGGATGTAATAACGGCTGCGCGTGTGCGACCGCATGGAACAGAGCGCAAAACCACGCGGATGGTTGGCGTAGATGAGTTCGTGGTTGACGGGGGGCACGTCAGCGAGAATGCCGAGCCAGCCGAAAGGATAGACCTTCTCGAATTCCTTGATCGCGCCCTGAGGCACCGATTTGCGGCTGACCCCGTGAAAACCGTCGCAGCCGGCGATGAAATCGCAATCGATACGGTGGGTTACGCCGTCTTTCTGATAGGTGACATAGGGGCTGGCGCCATCGAAATCATGCGGCTCGACATCAGATGCATCGTAAATGGTCACGAGGCCGGCTGCGTCGCGCACATCCATCAGGTCATGGGTCACCTCGGTCTGGCCATAGACCATCACATGGCTGCCGCCGGTCAGGTCGAAGAGATCGATACGGTGGTCGCGGCCGTCGAAGGTGAGAGAAAAACCGTCATGCGGCAGGCCTTCGCGGCGCAGGCGCTTATCCGCGCTGACCTTTTCCATGAGCTGCACCGTGCCTTCTTCCAGCACGCCGGCGCGGACACGGCCGAGGATGTACTCCTTGCTGACCCGGTCGAGAATGACGGTCTCGACGCCTTCTCTGGCCAGAAGCTGGCCAAGCAGAAGCCCTGATGGGCCGGAGCCGATGATGACGACCTGGGTGCGCATTGTTTCCTCCCGAACTTGTCTCCTATCAACAAATTGCCGAGGGGATGCGGAAAGCTCAATGGACTTTCTGATCCGCAAATTGCACAATCCGACCATTGTGAGGAGGAGCGAAGGAACATGCGGCTTGCTGCAAGTGAGGGTTTGTATGGCGAAGAAGCGGTGCAAGGCACTGATTTCCGCTTTCATTGCGAGACGCTTTTTTCCAGAAGCAGCCTTCACCGGTTTGAAATCGGCCTGCACCGTCACGCTGCCTTTCAACAAATCTTGTACATTTGGGGTGGTGAGGGCGATGCGCTGCTGGATGGTCGCATCGAGGCGATCCACCCGCCGGTCGCCATTGTCGTCCCGCCGGGTTTCGAACACGGCTTCCGGTTTTCTCGTGATATTGGCGGGGTGATCGTCACCGTGCTGCCGGGCGCGTTGCCGGCATCGGTGCAGGCGCTGTTGCTGCGGAATTTTCAGCGGCCGGTCCTGTTTCCCCTGCGGGATTTTACCGATGGTGAACGCCTGCGCAGCGGGTTCGAACAGATTTCCGCCGAATATGAAACCCGTGAAACAGGCCGGGATGCCATCATCGAAGGTCAGCTGGCCATCGTGACGGCGCTTCTGGCGCGGGCGGTGCGGCCTCTGCTTGAGGGAACCGGCGAAGGTCTTGCGGAACAGCGTTTCGAATTGCTGCTGTCACTGATTGCGCGCCATATTCGCGAGCCGCAAAAAGCGGAGTTTTATGCGAAAAAGCTCGGTCTTTCCGAGACGCATCTCAATCGCCTCGTCCGTTCCGTTTCCGGCCTCAGCCTGCAGCGGCTGATCGCCAGACGCCAGATCGAGATTGCCCAGCAGGAACTGATCTTCACGGTCTCGAGCGTGCAGATGATTGCCGAGGGACTGGGCTTTGCCGATCCGGCCTATTTCAACCGGTTCTTCAAGCGCGAGACCGGCATGACGCCGCGCGCCTGGCGGCTGGCGGAGCAGCGGAAAATGGGGGATTCCGGCGTTCGGCAGGTGCCGTCTCAGACCAGCATTCTTGCCAGTTCGCGCTGAACGGCAAGAAGGGCGGGCAGGTATCGCTCCACCAGATCCTCCATTGAGGCGACCGAGGCGGCAAGCCCGACATTGAGCGCGGCAACCGTCTGGCCACGCACGCTTTTCAGCGGCACGGCGATGGAGCGAAGGCCGATCTCGACCTCCTGATCGATCAGCGCATAACCGCGATGGCCGGTGGCCTCGATTTCGGCGAGCAGGGCGTCCATGCCGGTAATGGTCTTTTCCGTGCGCGCCACCAGCCGGGAGGCTTCGAGAATGTCGCGCTGCCGCTCGGCTGTCTGCGCCGAAAGCAGAACGCGGCCCATGGAGGTGCAATAGGCGGGCAGGCGCGAACCCGGCATCAGCGCAATCGACATCACCCGCTGCTGCGCGGCGCGGGCCACATAAACGATTTCGGTCTCGTCCAGAATGGAGACGGAAGTGCTCTGGCCGATCTCTTCCGACAGTCGGTCGAGCAGCGGCTGCACGATGCGCGGCAGCGGCATGGTGGCAAGACAGCCGGTGCCGAGCCGCAGCACCTTCGGCGTCACGGTAAAGAACTTGCCGTCGTAAGCCGCATAACCGAGTTCAGAAAGCGTGAGCAGGCAGCGCCGCGTCGTGGCGCGGTCCAGTCCGGCAATCTCTGCGGCATCGGAAATCGACAGGCGCGGCCGCTCGGCGCTGAAGGCCTCGATAACCCGCAATCCCTTGGCGAGACCGCCCATCATGTCTCTTTCGTTGACGGCCATGTCTCGGCTCCATTTGTGCGATATACGAACAAAAATCATATAACGCACAAAATCCTTGCCGTCGAGGTGGTTTCGGATTTACCTCACGGTCAGGCAGCCTTGCGGGTTCCATCCGTCCGGCTGGATGGAGGTTTTAATGGACAAGACAATCAAGAGCGCTGAAGAGGCGCTTTCCGGCATCGGTGATGGTGCGACGATCATGATCGGCGGTTTCGGCGGCTCCGGCGCGCCCATCGAGCTGATCCATTCGCTGATCGACAAGGGCCCGAAGAACCTGACGGTCATCAACAACAATGCCGGCAACGGTCGTATCGGCATCGCCGCGATGATCGACGCGGGCATGGTCAGGAAGATGATCTGCTCCTTCCCGCGCTCGTCCGATCCGCGCGCCTTCACCGACCGCTATCTGGCAGGCGAAATCGAGCTGGAACTGGTGCCGCAGGGCACGCTTGCCGAGCGCATCCGCGCCGGCGGTGCCGGCATTCCGGCCTTCTACACCCCCACCGGCTTCGGCACGGAATTGGCTGAAGGCAAGGTCATCGCGGAATTCGACGGGCGATCCTACGTACAGGAGCGCTGGCTGAAGGCGGATTTCGCGATTGTGAAGGCCGAGCTTGGCGATACCTATGGCAACCTCACCTACAACAAGGCTGGCCGCAATTTTAACCCGCTGATGTGCATGGCCGCGAAGACCACCATCGCGCAGGTCTCGAAGATCGTCGCCGCCGGCGAGATCGATCCGGAGCAGGTCGTCACGCCCGGTATTTTCGTGAACGGCGTCGTGGAAATCCCCGATCCGCAACAGGAAGAAGTCCTCATTCGCGCGGGAGTAGCCTACGCATGACCACGACCATCGACACCCGCGAAGACATCAAGCTTTCCAACGCCCAGATCGCCTGGCGTGCGGCGCAGGACATCGAGGACGGTGCTTACGTCAATCTCGGCATAGGCTTTCCGGAAATGGTGGCGCGTTACCAGCCGCCCGGCCGTCAGGCGATTTTCCACACTGAAAACGGCATCCTGAATTTCGGCGAAGCGCCGCCGGAAGGCGAAGAGGACTGGAACCTCATCAATGCCGGCAAGAAGGCCGTGACGCTGAAGCCCGGCGCCGCCTTCTTCCACCATGCCGACAGCTTCGCCATGGTGCGCGGCGGGCATCTGGATGTGGCGATCCTCGGCGCCTACCAGGTGGCGCAGAATGGCGATCTCGCCAATTGGCGTGTCGGCTCCAAGGGTGTGCCGGCCGTCGGCGGGGCGATGGATCTGGTGCATGGCGCCAAGCAGGTCTTCGTCATTACGGAACATGTGACCAAGAACGGCGAGCCGAAGCTCGTTGAAAAATGCGCCTTCCCGCTGACCGGCGTCGGCTGCATCACCCGCATTTATACCAGCCATGCCGTCATCGACGTGGTGGATGGCCGTTTCGTGCTGCGTGAAAAACTGCCGTCTATGACGTTTGAGGAATTGCAGGCCATGACCGGCGCGCCTTTGGCGGTCGATGGCGAGGTCGTTGATCTCGTCGCCCCGGAACTGTGAGGAAAAACCGATGACCGATGCATTCATCTGCGACTATATCCGCACGCCGATCGGCCGCTTCGGCGGCGCGCTTTCCCCGGTGCGGGCCGACGATCTCGGTGCAATTCCCCTGAAGGCGCTTGTTGAGCGCAACCCGTCCGTTGACTGGGAAGCCGTCGAAGACGTGATCTTCGGCTGCGCCAACCAGGCGGGTGAGGATAACCGCAACGTTGCACGCATGTCGTTGCTCTTGGCTGGCCTGCCGGTTTCGGTGACCGGAACCACCATCAATCGCCTTTGCGGTTCGGGCATGGACGCCCTCATCGCGGCCGCGCGCGCCGTGAAATCCGGCGAGGCGGAACTGATGATCGCCGGCGGCGTCGAAAGCATGAGCCGCGCGCCCTTCGTTCTGCCCAAGGCGGACAGCGCCTTTTCCCGCAATGCCGAAATCTATGACACCACCATCGGCTGGCGCTTCGTCAATCCGCTGATGAAGGCGCAATATGGCGTCGATTCCATGCCGGAAACCGGGGATAACGTCGCCATTGATTATCAGGTCTCCCGCGAGGATCAGGACGCCTTCGCCGTTCGCAGCCAGCAGAAGGCGGCCGACGCACAGGCCAATGGCCGCCTTGACAGGGAAATCGTGCCCGTGACGATCCCGCAGCGCAAGGGCGATCCGTTGGTGGTATCGAAGGATGAGCATCCGCGCGCCACAAGCCTCGAATCGCTGGCGAAGCTGAAGCCGGTCAACAGGCGCGAAGGCGCGACGGTGACGGCGGGCAATGCATCAGGCGTCAATGACGGTGCGGCCGCACTCATCGTCGCATCGGCGGAAGCCGCGAAGAAATACGGGCTGACGCCGATTGCCCGCATTCTCGGCGGTGCCGCCGCAGGCGTGCCGCCGCGCGTGATGGGCATCGGCCCGGCCCCGGCCTCGGCCAAGCTTTTGGCGCGGCTGGGGCTGAAGCAGGAACAGCTTGACGTGATCGAGCTGAACGAGGCTTTCGCCAGCCAGGGCCTTGCGACGCTCAGGCAACTCGGCATTGCGGATGACGATGCACGGGTGAATGCGAATGGCGGCGCCATCGCGCTTGGCCATCCGCTCGGCATGTCCGGTGCGCGCATTGCCGGCACCGCGGCGCTTGAACTTTCGCTGACCGGCAAGCGCCTTGCGCTCGCCACCATGTGCATCGGCGTCGGGCAGGGTATTGCCGTGGCGCTGGAGCGGGTCTGACGGGATAGCGGCATTCGGCATCGTGATACGGTACGAATACCGCCGTAAAACGGTACGAATGCTCGCTGCCGCAGCTTCCTTACGTGTGACAGTGGCCATTCAGGTTACTCGGCAGGTGATTTTTTCGCTCTGACACATCCCAGCCCCCTCATTCCTGTGCTTGTCACAGGAATCCAGCCGACGCGCGTCTGCGCGGCGGAAGGACTCCTTTCAGCCCAAGGACTTGGGCTGGCTGGATCTCTGTGACAAGCACAGAGATGAGGGGAGGAGGCGTGCTGGGCCAAGCAAGCCGGCCCTGCGATGCAGGCCCCGGTCGATTATTCCCTGATAAAGTGCTCCACGCCCTTATCCCTTCGCACATGTTGGATTCCATCACCATCCGTGACATGTTTTGCAAGACATGACAGGAATCTTTCCGTCTATGGGGTGCTCGCATGAAACGTCCGACCATCACAGATGTGGCAAAGGCCGCAGGCGTCAGCGTCGCCACCGTTGACCGCGTGCTGAACGGTCGGCTGCCGGTGCGTGAGGAAACCTCCCGGCGGGTGTTCGACGCGGCGGAGAAGATCGGTTTTCACGCAACCAACATCATTCGCCAGCGCATGCTGGCCGATCTGCCTTCCTATAGTCTCGGCATCATCCTGCGCAAGGAACGGCACGCCTTCTACCAGACCTTTGCCGACGAGCTGGAGCTTGCGGCGCGCAACGTCCGGGATCGCCATCTCAATCTGCGCATCGAATTTGCCCAGTCGGGCGAGCCGAGCGAGCTTGCAGCCCTTTTGACGGGGATGAAGGGCCGCGTGCAGGCCGTGGCGGCCACCGGGCCGGACCATCACGATGTCACTGCCGCCGTCGAGGCCCTGAAGGCGAAGGGCATTCCTACATTTTCGCTGCTTTCGGATTTCGCCCAGGGAGTGCGGGAAGCCTATCTCGGCGCCAACAACATGAAAGTGGGACGCACGGCGGCCTGGATGATCTCGCGGCTGGCGCGCAGCAGGGGCAAGGTGCTTCTGCTACTTGGCGGCCACCGTTTTCACGGCCATTCGCTGCGCGAAACCGGCTTTCGCAGCTATATGCGCGAATATGCGCCGGAATTCGAGGTGATGGACGCGCTGATCACGCTGGAAACCCGGCGGCTGACCTATGAGCTTGTCATGGACACCATCGCCAAACACAAGGACCTGGTCGGCATCTATTGCGTTGGCGGCGGCATGGAAGGCGTGATCGAGGCGCTGCAGCAGGAAAACCGGCAGGAGAGCATTGTCTGTCTCGTCAACGAACTGACGCTCGAGTCACGTCAGGCGCTGCTGGAAAAGCGTATCAGCGGCATATTCCAGACGCCGCTTCGCGAATTATGCACTGACCTTGTCGCGACCATGGTGCACACCATAGAACATGGCATGGCGGAAACGCCGGGGCAGCGGTTTGTGCCCGCCCATCTATGGGTTCCTGAAAGCCTTTGATGGTTTGATGGATTCTATCATAAATTCCGCGTCTCTTTCTATCAGCCTTGATGGTTTCGGCTGGTGCTGACCCGTTGACGCCGGGCGCGTACTGGGAAATCTTGCCCGCATGTGGAACGGGCAGGAGGCTGGTCCACGACACCAACGATGTTTCAGGATTGCCGCACGCCGCAGATGACCGTCTCCGGTGACCGGTATTCCTTTGCCGGTGCGCGGTTGCAGCACGATGTGACGAAGGTTGCGTGGCCGGCTTCTTTTCAAGGGTTTTGGAGGAGAACGACATGAAAAGACATTTAGCGATTGCAACGCTTGCCACCATGCTGGCGACCACCGCGTCGGCTGAGACCATCGGCGTTTCGATGGCCCTGTTCGATGACAATTTCCTGACCGTGCTGCGTAATGGCATGGTCGATTATTCCAAGGGCATGAGCGGTGTTTCGCTGCAGATCGAGGATGCGCAGAACGATGTCGGCAAACAGCTGAGCCAGGTGCAGAACTTCGTCGCCGCCGGCGTCGACGCCATCATCGTCAACCCGGTGGATACGGATGCGACCGTGGCCCTTTCGCAGGCCGCCGCGGCCGCCGGCATTCCGCTCGTCTATGTCAACCGCCAGCCGGTCAATCTCGACAGCCTGCCGGAAAAACAGGCCTTCGTTGCCTCCGATGAAAAACAGTCGGGCACCCTGCAGACGCAGGAAGTCTGCCGTTTGCTGAAGGCGGCCGGCAAGACGGAAGCGAAGGCGGTGGTGATGATGGGCGAGCTTTCCAACCAGGCGGCCCGCATGCGCACGCAGGATATCAAGGATGTGGTGGCCACCCCCGATTGCAGCTTCATCAAGCTTGTCGAGGAACAATCCGCCAACTGGTCGCGTACTCAAGGGTCGGATCTGATGACCAACTGGCTCTCTGCCGGGGTGCAGTTCGATGCCGTCATTTCCAACAATGACGAAATGGCCATCGGCGCTATTCAATCTCTGAAGGCGGCCGGCCGGTCGATGGACAGCGTCATCATCGCCGGCATCGACGCCACGCAGGACGCGCTTGCCGCCATGGCGGCGGGTGATCTGGATGTGAGCGTTTTCCAGAATGCCGCCGGGCAGGGCAAGGGTGCCCTGGATGCGGCGCTGAAACTCGCCAAGGGCGATGCGGTCGACAAGAAGGTCTTCGTTCCCTTCGAGCTGGTGACGCCGGCGAACCTCAAGAACTATCAGGCCGAGAATTGAGCCATGGCCTCGCCCAGGCGGCTTCTCCGCTCCCGGGGAGCGCCGCCGGGCGGGCCGAACGCGCCGGAGCCGGCGGAATGGCCGGCTCCGGCGACACAGGATGATGCAACCAGCGGCGATTTCCGCGGGAGGAAACCTTGAAAAAATTACTGATGGCGACGGCGCTCTGCATTTTCGCAACGCCGGCTCTTGCCGAGACCCGCGTTGCGGTCTCCATGACGTCTTTCGATAACCCGTTTCTGACGATCCTGCTGAACGGCATCAGGGCCGAGGCCGGGCGTGATAAAAATATCGAACTTCTGGTCGAGGATGCCCAGCTTGATCCCTCGAAGCAGCTCAATCAGGTGCAGAATTTTATCGCCAATGGCGTCGATGCGATCATCGTCAATGCCGTTGACGGTGACGCCACGGCCGCGATCACCAAAGCCGCGTCCGCCGCAAAAATCCCTCTCGTTTATGTCAATCATCCGCCAGCCGAACTGGAGACAGGCCTGCCCGATGGCACGGCCTTTGTCGGCTCCAACGAGCTCGATTCCGGCACCATGGAGGCGGAAGCGGCCTGCAAGCTGATGGGCGGCAAGGGCAAGGCCGTCATCCTGATGGGGCCTTTGGAAAACCATGCCGCGCTGGTGCGCACCAAGGATGTGGAAACGGTGTTTTCCCGGCCGGACTGCAAGATCGACATCCTCGAAAAGCAGACGGCGAACTGGAGCCGCACGCAGGCGCAGGATCTCGTCTCTTCCTGGCTGACGGCGGGTGTGCAGTTTGATGCCGTCATCGCCAACAATGATGAAATGGCGATCGGCGCCGTGCAGGCGCTGAAGGCGGCGGGCGTTTCCATGAAGGATGTCGTCATCGCCGGCATCGACGCCACGCCTGACGGCCTCGCCGCCATGCAGGCGGGCGATCTCGACATCACCGTTTACCAGAACGCGACGAAGCAGGGCGAAGTATCCGTTCAGACGGCGCTGAAAGCCGCTGCCGGTGAAAAAGTCGAAAAGACGCTCTGGGTGCCCTTCGAACTGGTGATGCCGGAAAACCTTGGGGACTATCAGGCCCGGAACTGAACCGGAGTTTTGGCCGGAATGCTGACCGAATGCCGTCAGCAGAGCACAAACATGGCCGCCCGCGAAAAGTCGGCCAAAGGCCGCGGTCCCCTCTTCCGGACCGCGGCCTTGCATAACCGGCCCGCAAGGGCCCTTCGACAGACAATAATGACAAGGAAGCGTATATGCGCATCGCCATCGACCCTTTCATGCACCGCCATCTCAGCCTCGAAGCCCTCCCGGCCAAAGTAAAGGAACTCGGCTTCGACTGGATCGAGCTCAGCCCGCGCGCCGATTTCCTCGAATGGTTCAAGGCGCCGCGCGTCTTTCCTGAACGCATAAGGTCCTTCAAGAAGGCTTTGAAGGAGGCCGATGTCGGTATCGCCTCGCTGCTGCCAATGTATCGCTGGGCCTCCAATGACGAGACCGAACGGCAGGCGGCGGTCAAACACTGGAAACGCGCCATCGAGATCGCCATCGAACTGGAGGTCGACACGATGAACTCCGAATTCGGCCGCGGTCCGCATCCCGACAAGGGCTCCTGTTATTGCTGCCATACCGGCTCGATGATCGAGGCCTGCGAGGATGCCTGGTGGCGCTCGATGGAAGAGCTGGTGCCGATCTTCGAACGCGAAGGCATCAGCCTGCATGTCGAACCGCATCCGGAAGACTGGTGCGAGACGCTGCAGCCGGCGCTCGACATCATCCGCACCGTCAATTCGAAGAACGTCAAATTCCTCTATTGCGCGCCGCACACCTTCTATTTCGGCGACGACACCAGGGCGATGCTGCGGGAAGCCAGGGATGTGCTGGCGCATGTGCATGTGGGCGACACCTTTAACCACAAGGCGAGCTCCGGGCTGCGTTATATCCTCAACCCGCCGGGCACGCAGGCGCGGGTGCATCAGCACTTGAATATCGGCCAGGGCGAAGTGCCATGGGACGACTTCTTCGGCACGCTTTCCGAAATCGGTTTCGACGGCATCATGACCTCCTGTGTCTTCGCCTGGGAGGACAGGGCCGATGAATCGAGCAAGTTCATGTGTGCCGAGATCAACAATTACATCGAAAAATACCGGAAGTGAGGTTTTGAAAATGACTGTGAGAATTGGTGTCATCGGCACCGGCGCCATCGGCCGCGACCATGCCCGCCGCATCAACAAGGTCCTCGGCGGCGCAAAGGTCGTCGCGCTGAGCGATGTCAATCATGGATCGGCAGAAGCGGTGCGCAATGACATCGCCCCGGATGCGGAAATCTTCGCCACCGGCGAGGAGCTGATCGCCTCACCCGATGTGGATGCCGTGCTCGTCACCTCCTGGGGCGCGACGCATGAGCAATATGTGCTGGCGGCAATCGCCGCCGGCAAGCCGTGCTTTTGCGAAAAGCCGCTGGCGACAACGGCGGAAGGTGCAAGACGCATCGTCGATGCTGAGGTGGCCCATGGCAGACGGCTGGTTCAGGTGGGCTTCATGCGCCGTTATGACGCCGGTTATGTCGCGCTGAAACAGGCCGTCGACAGCAGGATCGGCGCGCCGATCATGGTGCATGCCGCCCACCGAAACCCGGCGGTTCCGGAGCAATATGTGACCCCGATGGCGATCCACGACACGATGATCCATGAGATCGACGTGTTGCGCTGGCTGCTTGATGATGACTATGTTTCGGCGCGGGTCCTCTTTCCCCGCTCGGCGGCCAGAAGCCATGCGCGGCTGAAAGACCCGCAGATCGTCATTCTGGAGACGGCGAAGGGCACGATCATCGACGTCGAAATCTTCGTCAATTGCCATTACGGCTACGATATCCAGTGCCAGGTGGTGGGTGAGGACGGTATTGCCAGCCTGCCGGAGCCGATGTCGGTGCAGACACGGCTTGGCGCCAAGCTGCAGAACGACATCCTGACCGACTGGAAGGATCGCTTCATCGCCAGTTACGATGTCGAATTGCAGGACTTCATCCATGCGGCGGTAAAGGGCACGGCATCGGGGCCCAGCTCCTGGGATGGCTATGTGGCCGCCATCACCGCCGACGCCTGTGTCGCTGCGCAGGAGACCGACGGAGCAGCCGTCGCAATTAAGCTTCCCACGCGTCCCGCCCTTTATCAGTGAGGTCTTTCATGCGTTTTGCCATCAATCACATCACCGCGCCGAAGCTCTCCCTTGAGGAATTCTTCGCGACAGCCCGCGAACTCGGCCTCACCGAAGTTGAAATCCGCAACGATGTGCCTGACATCGTCGGCACGGTGGAGCCGGCTGCCGTGAAGGCGGCGGCCGAAAAGGCAGGCGTGACGATCATCTCGATCAACGCGCTTTATCCCTTCAACGTCTGGTCGGGCGACCTACCTGCACGGGCTGTTGCCATGGCGGACTATGCAGCGGCAAGCGGTGCGAAGGCGCTGGTCATGTGCCCGCTCAACGACGGCACGGCGGTGTCTTTTGACGATCTCGTCACGGCGCTGAAGGCCATGAAGCCGATCCTTGAGGAACGCGGACTGACCGGCCTTGTCGAGCCGCTCGGTTTCCCTGTCTCGTCGCTGCGCACCAAGGCCGAGGCCATCAGGGCCATCGATGCTGCGGGCGGCGGTGATGTCTACAGGCTGGTGCACGATACCTTCCACCACCATCTTGCGGGCGAAACAGAGTTCTTCCCCGAACGTACCGGCCTCGTGCATATTTCCGGCGTGACCGACCCCGCCGTCTCCGTCGCCGATATGCTGGACGCCCACCGTGTGCTGGTGGATGGCGGCGACCGGCTGGAAAATATTGCCCAGATCAGAACGCTTGAGGCGGCCGGTTACAGGGGGCCTTACAGTTTCGAGCCCTTTGCGGCGGAAGTGCACGAGCTGAAGAATCCGGCCGCTGCCTTGAAGGATAGCATCGACCATATCTCCCGGGCGCTTTGACCGCCTTGCCGCCCGCGGTTTGCTGCGGGCGGCGTTTCCGGGGGATAAACGATCGGTAAAAACCCAGAGAAATCAATTCCGCATTTACGGATGATGCTGTAGTCTTCCGCTGACGAGAGAGCAGTAAACAGGCACGGGTATTCTTCAGATCGACTGCGCGAGGCAGGCTTTCTGCCCGCACCGTCTGAAGAAGAGTGGTTGAATTTTCCCTATATGAAAGCGGATAGGAAAACGACGCTTAAGGACGTGGCGCGGGAGGCGAATGTTTCGCTGAGCACGGCTTCGCACGCCATCAATGGCACGGCACCCTTGACCACGCAGGTTCGCGACCGGGTGCTGGAGGCGGCCCGCACGCTCGGCTACCTCGAAAACCGCAGGCAGAAGGCAACGATCGCCACCCTGCGCGTCGTGTTGCTCGCCATGACCAATGATGCAGCACCGCAGAGCGATCTCAACATGGTCAGCTGGACGATGCTGAACGGCTTCCGGCGCGAATGCGAGCGGCGCGGCATTCGTATCGTTCCCTATGTGAGCGCGACGAGCCGGCTCGATCCCGCCTTGGTGGCTGCAGCGGCGGACGCAGACAATGTCGATGGCATCGTGATCCTGAACGATGACAGGCCGCAGCTGGTCGAGGCGCTGTCGGCGCTTGCGCGGCCGGTGGTTCTGATCAATGGCGAGGATCCGGCCATGATCGTCGATACGGTGACGGCCGAGAATCGTTTTGGCGCGCGGCTTGGTATCGAGCATCTGCTGTCGCTCGGGCATCGCAATATTCTGCACATTACCTGGAAGGGCCGCACGACGATCCGCCGCCGATATGACGGTTATAGCGACGCCTTTCTTGCGGCGGGCCTGACAGTTCCCGCCGATATGGTCATCGAGGTGGAAAGTTACGAGCCCGAATGGGGGGAGGCCGCCATCCGCCGTCTGCTGGCCGAAGACAAGCCGCTCAGAAACGCCACCGCCATTTTCTGCGCCGCCGACAATCTGGCGCTCGGTTGTCTGAAGGCCCTGACGGAGGCAGGAATTCGGGTGCCGGACGATATCTCGGTGCTGGGGTTTGACGATATCATGCCGGCAGCCTTCAGTGCGCCACCGCTTAGCACCATCCAGTTGCCCGCTGACAGGCTGGGCGGTGCGGCGCTTGCGCTGCTGGAGCAGCGGCTTATGGCGGCCGATCCGACACGTCCGGCGCACCGGCTCGAGCTCGGTTGTCGGCTGGTGTTGAGGGGCAGCATCGCACCGCCCCCCAAGTGATGTCAGGGTTTATTTCATTCCCGTGCCGGCAATGCCCGTCGTGATGTAGCGCTGCAGGAACAGGAACACGACGGTAACCGGCGCCAGGCTGAGGAAGGTCATGGCGAGAATATAGTGCCATTGCACCGAGAACTCGCCCTGGAAGGCATTGAGGCCCACCTGCAGCGTGAAGTTTTCGCGGCTGCTGAGAACGATCAGCGGCCAGAGGAAGTCGTTCCAGCGCCAGAGCACCGAAAAGATGGCGAGAACCGCAAGCGCCGGGGCCGTCAGCGGCAGGATGATGCGCCAGAAGATGCGGAATTCACTGGCGGCATCGACACGTGCCGCCTCGATCAGCTCGTCGGGGATGGTCAGCATATATTGCCGGAGCAGGAACACGCCCGTCGGCGTTGCGACGGTGGGGATGATGACACCCCAGAGATTGTCAACGAGGCCGACACCGACGATGACAAGATAGGCCGGCACCATGACGACGGTGAGCGGGATCATCAGTGTCGAGATGATCAGCACGAAGATCGCCTTCTCGCCACGGAAACGGTATTTGGACAGTGCAAATGCCGCCATGGCGTTGACGATCAAGGTCAGGACCGTTGCGACAAAGGTGACGAAGACCGAGTTCTTGAGGAAGGTCAAGAAGCTGAACTGTGTCAGCGGATCGGTGAAGTTCTCCGTCGCAATGGTCAGTTTTTGAACCGGCGTTATTCCGCGCGTGTCGACGCTGACGGGCGGGCCGGGATTGGCCGGGTCGACCATCTGGGCTTTGAGGCCGACGCGCCGGATCATGGCCATTTCCCGTTCCACGCCATCGATGCTGGCTTTCCACAGGCTGAGCGGCTTGTCGTAACCCTGCACCTCCACCTGCACGGCGGCGCGCGGCAGAAGGCTCGGCGGAAACCGCGTGATCTCGGCTTCCGGTTTCAGCGAAGACATGGCGGCCCAGACGACCGGGATGAGGACGGCAAGCGTGCCGCCGATGAGCCAGACCCAGGAGAGGATATCGGTGAGGCCGATCCGGCCGGGGCGGCGGGTGCGCGTGAGGAAAGAGACGGCGTTGGACATGGTCAGGACTCCATCTTTTTGCCAAGGCGCAATTGCACGAGCGTCAGCGCAAGAAGCACAAGGCCCATGAGAACCGATGCGGCGGATGCAAGACCGAACAGCCTCAGATCGCTGCCGAAGGCCATCTGGTAGATATATTGCACCACGAATGTATTTGCCGTGCCCGGCCCGCCGCCATTGGTCAAAACCCAGGCTTCATCAAAGATCTGCACCGAGCGGATCATCAACAGGATGAGCACGACGAGCAGGTTGGGACCAAGCAGCGGAAGCGTGATGCGGAAGAGCGTGCGCCGGGGCGAAGCGGCGTCGATGGCGGCGGCCTCATAGAGGTCCTTCGGGATGGCCTGAAGGCCCGCCAGCAGGATGAGCGTATAAAAGCCCATATGGAACCAGACAGAGACCACCACGACGAAGAAACGCGACCAGCCGACATCGAGAAGGAAGATTTCCGGCGGCACGCCCAGCATCTGGAAAAAGGCGTTGAGCAGGCCGTTGCGGTCGAGGAACCATTTCCAGATGAGGCCGATGACGACCGGCGACAGCAGGACCGGGTAAAAAAACATGGCGCGGAAGAAACCGCGCGCGGCGATCGCCCGATTGAGGATGAGCGCGGTGATGAGCGCGACCAGCAGCGTGGCGATGACGTTGAAGCCGACGAACCACAAAGTGTTCCAGATCGCCGTCCAGAACAGGGATTCCCGGCAGCTTCCGGGGTCCATATAGCTCTGGCAATCCAGCAGCTTGCCGAAATTCTCGAAACCGACGAAGGGGCGGTCGGTGATCAAAAGTTCGGTGCCGCCGGTAAAGGCGTAACCGACGGCAATCGCAATCGGCAGGAAGGTGAAAATGCCGAAGAGAACGAGGTTCGGCATCAGGAAAATATAGGGCATGCGCCTCTTGCCGATCAGCCGCTCGATGAAGTTGAGCGGCACTTCGGCAATCGCCATCACGGCATCGAGCACACGGTCGGACAGTCTCGCGAGCTTCGGATTGGCCATGCTACCCTCTCCCTTCGCTCGCAAGGCGCGGCAGCGCCAGTTCGGTGGCGGGATCGAAGACATGCACCTTCTCACGCGCCGGCATGATCTTCAGCACCGAGCCGGAAGCGGGCGCGAAATGGCCCGCCTGATGCACGATGATCTGCTCCTTCTCACCCTTGATATTGCCGTAGAGATAGGTCTCGGTGCCGAGGCTTTCGTGGTACTGCACCTCGAAGGGCAGACCGGCATCCGCGATGGTGAAATGCGAGGGGCGTATGCCCGCCAGAACCGCCTGTCCCGGACTGACGGTTGCCGGATCGACAAGGCAGGGCAGGGACACGCCGTAGCCGGCGTCGATGGCGATGCCGCCGTCTTCGCCCTTGGTGATGACGCCCTTGAGCATGTTCATGCGCGGCGAACCGAGGAAACCGGCGACGAAGAGATTGCGCGGATTGTCGAAAAGCTCGAGCGGGCTGCCCACCTGCTCGATGCGCCCGGCGCGCAGCACCACGATCTTGTCGGCCATGGTCATGGCTTCCACCTGATCATGGGTGACATAGATCATCGTCGTCTTGATATCGCGATGCAGCCTCGTGATTTCGGCGCGGGTCTGGACGCGCAGCGCCGCATCGAGGTTCGACAGCGGTTCGTCGAACAGGAAGATATCAGGCTCGCGCACGATGGCGCGGCCGATGGCGACGCGCTGACGCTGGCCGCCGGAAAGCTGTTTCGGCTTGCGGTCGAGATAGGGCTCGATGGCCAGCATGCGCGCCGCCTCGTTGATGCGGCTTTCGATTTCCGCCCGCTTGAAGCGCAGGTTCTCCAGCCCGAATGCAAGGTTCTTGCGCACGCTCATATGCGGATAAAGCGCATAGGACTGGAAGACCATGGCGATCTTGCGCTCGGCGGGAGAAAGCGCGCTGACATCGCGATTTCCGATGGCGATTGTGCCCGACGTGACGTCCTCGAGACCGGCGATGATGCGCAGCAGCGTCGATTTTCCGCAGCCTGAAGGGCCGACGAAAACGACGAATTCGCCGTTTTCGATCTGAAGATCGATATCATGCAGCACATGAACGGCGCCGAACGCCTTGTTGAGGTTTTCAAGTTTCAGACTTCCCATCACCTGCTCCCTTTATCCGAGCCCGTCGTCGCGACGATCTCCTGCCTGTTCCAGCCCTCGGGCAAGGGCGTCGTTCTTTTGATGGCGACGTCATGCGCCGAAAATCCGTGAACGCCCTCAAGGTAGATCGCGGGCATGCCGCCCGGATAATCCTCCATGCCGACGATCCGGCCCTCAGCATCCTGCGTCCAGGCATTGGCGCGGCCAGCCGCATCGGCGTTTGGCGCAATATCGGCATTGGTGGGGCGCAGGTCATATTGCAGGCCGGTGCCGAGCTTGCCGGGCTGCTGCGCAAGCGTGATGCGCTCCAGCCGGACATTGTGAATGCCGGCCTTCGAGGTGGCGACGAGGTTGATCGCGCCTTCCATCGAGCCGCTCAAGTCTTCCACGACCAGATTGTCCACACTGCCGGCCTGCCGTTCGGGGCGACGGTCGACAACGGTGACGGTGACCGCTTCACCCGAACCCCAGAAGCCGCCCGGCGTTTCGTGGCACTCGGCTTTAATCCGTGAAAAGCGGATGTTGCGCATCGCGCCGCCATCGCGGGAGAAAAGGCCGACGCCGCGATTGGACTGGACGATGCTGCAATCCTCGAACACGACATTGGTGAAGTCACCGAAGGATTCCGTGCCGAGTTTCAGCGCGCAGCTCATGCTGGAAACGGTGCAACGGCGAACGGTGATATCGGCGCAGACCCCCACCGCCTTGCCATCCGGTCCGGCGCTGGTCTTCAGGCAGATGCCGTCATCGGCAGTCGAGATAAAGCAGTCCTCAATCAATGCGCGGCGGCAGGCATCCAGCACGATGCCATCGGTATTCGGCAGGCGGCGGTCGTTTTCGATGCGGAGATTGCGGAAATGGAGGTCTTCGCAATCGACCATATGCAGCGTCCACATGGGTGAAGCGCTGACGTGGAGGTTTTCAAGGCGCACGTTGTGGCAGGCTTCCAGCACCATCACGCGCGGGCGTTTTTGGGCTGGAACATAGGTGCCCATGGCCTTGTCGTCGCCGATGATGAAGTTCTCACCGCCAGCCTCGATGCGGCCGGGACCGGTGACGGCGATGTCGTGCGCGCCGCTCGCGATGAGCATGCCGCGGTTGGAATCCTCGGCGATGACCGAAACCGTCGTATCCGCATAGGCCTCGTAATCGGAAACGGGTGCAAGTACCGCGTCTTCGGCAAGGTGCAGTTCCACGCCGCTCTTAAGAACAAGGCCGCCGCTGACATGGCGCCCGGCTGCGAGCGATACACGCCCGCCGCCTGCGGCCGAGACGGTGTCGATTGCCTGCTGGATGGCGGTAGTGGCGTCGCGGCCATCGGCTGCGGCTGTGATTTCTTGGTTCATGCTCATGATGCCTGCGGCCTTTTCAGAAAAACGTCGATCAAAAGCAGCATCGTCAGCGCCTGCCCGTAGGGTGTGGGCAGATTGGGAATGCGGCGGTAGAAGTCGAGATCATGACCCATCGGCGTACCGTCGGAAACGCCGTGGACGACGCCCTCATCGTCGATATTGCCAAGCACCGCCTTCAGCGCGCGTTCCGCATGCGGCCGGTTCTCTTCGCCGAGGATGCCGGCCTCAATGCCGCGCAGAATGCCATAGGCGATGCCTGCCGTCGCCGATGTCTCGACCGGCGATGTGGGATCGTCGAGCAGCGTGTGGAACATGCCGTCCTCACGCTGGTATTGCCTGAGCGACCGCACCTGGCTCGCCAGTACATTGGCGAGGAAACGTTTGTCCTTTCCGGCAAGCGTCGGCACCAGTTCGAAGAGTTCGGGAATGGCGACGGTGATCCAGGAATTGCCGCGCGCCCAGAAGGCGTCAGCGAAATTATGGCGGCCGTTGAAGGTCCAGCCGTGATACCAGAGGCCGGTGACGGGGTCCGACAGATAACGCGTATGGATCATAAACTGATAGACCGCTTCGTCGATCCAGTCATGGCGTTTGCAGACGACGCCGGCGCGGGCGAGGAAGAGACATGCCATGAACAGCGTGTCGTCCCAGAGTTCGCCTTCATTCAGGCGTTCCTTGACGACATGCTGGAAGCCGCCATCTTCGGTTTTCGGCAATTCATGCACCAGCCAGTCGGCCCAGTCTTCCACCAGCGCCCGGAAATCCGGCCGGTCGACATGTTCGGTCAGGATGACGAGCGGCAGCATCGGCGCGGAGCTGTTGATCTGGCGGGGTGGCAGGCCACGTTCGATCTGCCAGCCATACCATGTGACGAGGTCGTCCAATGCCTTCTGGTCGTTGGCGGCCAGCGCCCGGCGCAGGAAACCGTAAAGGCCCACACCCACTTCCCAGTCCCATTCATCGAACTGGATCTTGCCATCGGAACTGCCGCTGACCAGACCTTCCTGAATGCCCTTGAGGCGGCTGAAGGCGGCGGCGACATTGTCGATCGTCGTCCTGAGAGTGTCTTTTTCCATGCTTGGCTGGTTCATCTGTCAATTCCGCTTAGGAGTAGAAGGGTCGCGCCGCGCCGTCCGAGGCGGGATCGGCACTTTCGAAGGTGATTTGCGGTTGCGGCTGGTCATGGTCGAAGGCCATGGCCTGACCGCCGATGGTGAAGGCGCCGTCCCAGGTCAGGGTAAGCTCAGGTCCGCCCGGCGGCGTGACCAAGAGCAGCCGGCTTTCGGCATTGAAGGTGACCTGTGTGGCGAGAATTTTCTCGCGGAAACTGGCGAAGGCTTGCTTGTCGCCGCAGCCGATGACGCCCACCCAGCCAGCGCGGCGGCCGGGTGATCTGATCTCGCGGTTTGCGGTGGCGCCAGAGGTGATGGGCTGAAGTCCGTTGGTCGCGTAAAGGGCGGCAAAACCGCGGCCCGAACGGGTGATGAGCCAGTTGCCTTCCGTCAGCACTTCGTCCAGCCCGTCGCGGCCGAGATAGGCGTGGGTCCAGTCATTGCGGTGATCGTCCGTGTCGAAGATCAGCATGGCCAGATCGCGATGCTGCGCCACACGCGGCAGGATGCCGCTTCCCGCCCAATAGGAAGGGCGCTGCGTGCCCCATGGATCGTCTTCACCGGGATGATTGACCCAGAGCCGCGCCATCGGATGGCCGGCAAGCTTGATGTCCATGACATGCTGCTGGTGGCCCTTGCGGCCGGTCTTGTGGTCGACAACGGTGGAAAGCTGGGCGGCCTCGTTCTTGAACAGCACAAGCTTGCCGGGCTCCAGCCCCTGCGCATACCGCGCCTCGACCATGCGGCCGGTTTCCAGCTGGGAGAGGGCGGCAAGATGCGCCGGCGGCAGGTAGTCGCCGCAGCAGAACATCGGTAGCGAGGCGACGCCATTATTGAGCCAGCCTTTGCCAAAGGCGACCTCAGCAAAGGGCGCCAGTTCCGTCAGCGGCCCGGCGCGCAGTTCCTTGTCATAGGCTCTGCCTTGCGAACCGGAAGGGACGCCGCCGAGTGTGTGCAACGCGATCATCTCGAAAATGAGATCGAGCTGATGGCGGGCACGGGCGGCAAGTTCCGGCCCCGCCCAATGTTCGATGGCAAGAAGGCCGATGAAATCCACCGGGTAGTAGGCGGCGGAGTTCCATTCGGCGAGGCCATGCGCCTCGACGCTGTCGAACCAGCGCTCCAGACGGTCGGCGGCCAGCGCCGCCTGCTGCCGGCCGGAGCGGCCCGACGCGGTGAAAAGGGCATCCGGCAAATAGTCGCCGGCCAGCAGCTGGCTGGTGTGGAAACAAAGAACATGGTTCTCACTCCAGAACCACATGACGTCATTGCCCGGTTCGTCCACCCAGTAACGATAGCCGAGGATCGTTGCATCGATCCGCGCCCGCATGTCGGCCGGCAGCCGGTCGCCATAGGCGCGCACCAGCCAGAGCAGCGGGATCATCACGAAATCGGAGCAGTCTTCGCGCCTGTCGATGGAATGCAGCGTCGCATCAACGATGCCGCCAATCGTCTCGATGTCATCGCTGCCGGTGGCGACCATCGCCAGCGCGCGGCCGATGCGCCAGGCGCCGAAACGGGCGCTAAAGGAGAGGGCCGCCTTTTTGCGCTCGTTGATATCGGCATTGGATGCTTCCGGCGCGATATCATGCATGAAGGCGGCGTCGATGAGGCGGGTGACCGTCCCCGCTCCCGAACCCATGGTGATCCTGACACCGTGATACCCGTCCGGAATGCCCGACGTTCCGGGGATCGTCAGCGCGGATTGCCCGGCCTTCAGCACGGTTTTCACTTCCGCGAGCGTGGCGCGCTCGTGGCCATGGCTTTTGACGGCAATATGCACCGGCAGGTCGTTTGCCGGGGCCGCGCCGAAGACCAGTTCGAGGGGCGTGCCGGAAAATACATCCCGCGCCGGGTGAACGTCGCGCACCAGTGCGGCCAGACGCTTCGTCTCCTCCCGGTCGAGCGGCACCGGCAGCACGACGGTGAGCGGCACCGGATCGATGACCTCAAGCTCGAAAAACCAGATGATGTCGCGCTCCGCCAGATCTTCGCAGAGCAGCAGCACCTCGTTATCGCCGGCCGACAGATCGAGCGTGATGTCGCTGCTGCTCTCGACATTGCGGATAAAGGGTTCGAAACGGACCTGTTCGACGCCGCCCACCCAGATGCGCACGCCGCCGCACGTGCGCAGCCGGAAATGCGCCTTTCTTGCGGTCTCGCTGCGGAAGGTGCCCTTCAGCCAGCGCTGTACGTGGGTCGGAACATGCCAGAAGCCGGTGAATTCGACGCGGCGGTTGGAGCCTGGCAGGTTGAGGTGTGACACCGGCCACCCGGTATCGGGCGCGATATCGCGGCCGATCATGGTTTCCTGGAAAGCCTTGCGGCAGGGCAGGTCGCCCACATCCACGAAACCATTGATGAAGCGATAGTTCACGCGGTCTTCGGCGGGGGCTGCGATGCCGGGAAACGACGTCTCCACGAGATCGGAGACGATCCAGGCGGTCACTGTCTCGCCATCCGTGACGGTATATGTCGGCTGCGACGCATTCGCCGCAAATGGTCCATCCGTCATAATGGATCGCCTCCCGTCGATCTATAATGAAATTATTTTCACAAACCTGCTTTCGCTTTTCTGCGCCGATTTGTGCGATTTCGCCAAAACAAACAGCTTGACGTTTATTCTGTCAAGTCGCAAAACATCATAAATCGAATTAAGCAGAGGAGCTTCCATTCGATTTATGAAAATGTTTTCATTGGGAGGATGAGCATGATGAAATTGTTTTCGGGCGTCAGCGCCCTCGTAATGGCCTCCGTCGCCGGTCTTGCGACGGCCCAGGCCGAGACCCGCACGATTACGTTCCTTTTTACGGATGACGACCAGGGTTACGTGCAGCGCATGTCGGAACTCAGCAAGGAGTTCGAGACGGCCAATCCCGGCGTGAAGATCAATTTCGTATCGTCGGGTTACGACGCGGTTTCCAAGCAGCTGCCGGTGCAGCTGGCGGTGGGCGAGGGGCCCGATATCGCCAAGATCACCGACTGGCAGCTCGCGCCCTATTATCTCGACATGCGGCCTTACATGAAGGATGCGGAAGCCTTCGCGAAACTACACGGTTCCAGCCTCGACCAGCTTCGCCTGCCCAATGTCAACGATCCGAAGTCGATCAACGGCTATATGGCGTCGCAGACGCTGAACCTGCCTTTCGTCAACAAGACGCTGTTCGAGCAGGCCGGCGAACCCTTGCCCGGCCCGACCGCCAAGTTCAGCGAGATCGTGGAAGCGTCCGCCCGCGTCGCCAAGGCGACCGGCGTGCAGATCCCCTTCACCATGGACCGTTCCGGCCACCGCTTTTCCGGCGGCGCCTTCTCTTACGGCTCGACCTATGTGAAGGACGGCAAGTTCAGCTTCCCTGATGATGCGGCGAAAAAATACATCGCCGATCTCTTTTCATGGACGCAGAACGGCAGTTTCCCGAAGGAGATGTGGGGTGCGGCCGGCGGTTCCCAATACAAGAACATGGGTGACGAGTTCGTCAACGGCAATGTCGTGACCTATCTCGCCGGCAACTGGATGGTCAATCCGTTCCAGAACAAGATCGGCGACGGTTTCGAATGGACCGCGATCAATGCGCCCTGCGGCGATGCCGGCTGCTACGCCATGCCCGGCGGCACCGCAATCGTCGGCTTCAAGCGCACCAAATATCCCGAGGATGTCGCCCATTTTATCGAATTCCTCGGCTCCGAAAAGGTGCAGCGGGAAATTGCCGAGAACTATGTCATCCTGACGGGTGCCGAGATCGTCGATCCGCAATACAAGCTGAAGAGCGAAAACGCCAAGGCGGCGATGAAGGTCTTCCTCGACAACAAGAAGAATGTGCCGCAGGCCGCGCGTGAATTCGAACGCGCCAAGGGCGGCAGCGCCATGTATCAGCAGATCGTGCAGCGTATGAGCCAGCTCATCGTCGGTGAATTGACGCTCGACCAGACCTACAAGGTTCTGGAGGATGACGTCGCCAAGATCAACGAGGCTGTCGCGGTCAAGAAATAACGGCACGGCCATCCGCTTCTGGCGGAATGGAGAAGCCGTCGGACGATATGCCCGGAGTGATACTCCGGGCATATTCCGCCGTTTCCCTGCGGAGGCGCGCATCGTCGCCAGGGAACCGCCGCAAGAAGCCGTTCCCGTCGGCCATCGAAAAACTGAAATATGCTTTGTTTAAACCTGACGATGAGGCGCGCGGAACGTCGCGCCGCCTGTTTTCGTCACGCGTCACTCGCTGAAAATCATAGGATTCGTCATGGCCAGACTGAAGATGTCGTCTTTCTTTTCCGCACGCTCGACCCTGCTCGCCTCGGTCGCCTTGCTGTTTTTTGTTCCCGGCGCGCAGGCTTTCGATGCCGCCGAACCGGTGGGGCGTGGTTATGCCATCACGGTGCCGGAACCGGCCGCGACATATCCGTTGCCGCTTGCCGACAATTATCGCAACCAGACCGGCAAGAATGAGAAGGGCGAGGAAGTCCGGGCCTATGACGACCGGGACAATCCCATCATTGAAATCCTCTCCGGTTTTAATCGCATCTGGACGCTTGGCGATGAAAAATGGGCCGATGGCGGCGCCAATGGCGATGGCCCGGCGGATTTCAGCCATGTCAAGATCGTTGATCCCGCTGTCTGGCAGGAAAACATGCGCTACGTCCTGTCCGTGACCGGCGAGAACCGCACGCGCGCCGCCGCTTTCGAAGCCTATATGAACGACCGCCGCTCGCAGGGCTACAGCGTCATCGACGGCCTGGGCCCGCTTGCCGCATGGTATCGCGAAGGGGCGGGTGCGACGACGACGATCAATCACACGCCTGCGGATTTCGATCCGAACGAGGTCATCACCCGCAAGGAGGCCGACAAGGGCACCGAGGCGGGTGCGGCGGATAGCGAGCTGAAGGATTTCGTCACTTTCATGAAGGTGATCCGCGGTCCGGAAGGCACGACATCGCCGGCCAAATATTTCTATTCCTCACCGCGTCCCTGGCGCATGAACGCCAAGGGCGAGGTGATCGAGACGGGTAAGGAAACGATCGGCGACCGCTCATTCGAAAACTATGACAGCGATCCCGGTGTCATCGTGCCGGCACTGAAATATGTGCGTGAAACCCGCGGTCGCGGCAAGGATGGCGGTTTCCCGAGCGGGCACACCAATGCCGCCTATCTCGCCGCCATCGCTTATGCCTATGCTGCGCCGGAGCGCTTTTCCGAATTGCTGACGGCGGCCTCCGAACTTGGCGAGAGCCGTATCGTCGCCGGCATGCATTCGCCGCTCGACGTGATCGGCGGGCGCATCACGGCAACCGCTATGGCTGCGGCCATGTTGCAGGATCCGAAAAATGCCGAGGTGAAGAAGGCGGCGCACGAAGCCTTGCAGGCCTATTTCACTAAGCGCCTGCCGCAGGGACAGTCGCTCGTCGATTTCGCCCATGGCGCAGGGCCGGATGCCGACCGCTTTTATAATGCTGCCAAGAACGGGGCGGATTATCGCCGGCGCATGACTTTCTCGTTCAGCCGCGACAAGGCCGTGGGCGGTGCGCCGATGGTGGTGCCGAAGGGCGCGGAAGTGCTGCTGGAGACGCGCCTGCCTTATCTCGATGCCACAGAACGGCGCGCGGTGTTATTTTCCACCGGCATCGAGGCCGGCTATCCGCTGCTTGATGACAGCAATGGCTGGGGCCGCATCAACCTGGTGGCCGCTGCCGGTGGCTACGGCGCGTTTGACGGCGATGTCGAGGTGACCATGGATGCCGCCGCCGGCGGGTTCAATGCGGCAGACCGCTGGACGAACGATATTGCCGGGGCGGGGCGTCTCGTCAAATCCGGCAGCGGGGCGCTGACGCTCAGCGGCAATAACAGCTATGGCGGTGGTACCATTTTGAGGGAGGGAACGCTGGTGGCGTCGTCTGCCGATGCGCTTGGAACCGGCGATGTGCTGGTCACCGGCGGCGCGCTTTCGCTCAAGGCAGGCAAAGACGTTGTCATCGGCGGTGACTATATGCAGTCGGGCGGCACGCTGATGCTTGCGCAAAAGGCTCCGTTGCGGATCAAGGGCAATGCGGTGCTTGAGGGCGCAACGCTGAAGCTCGTTTTCGATGGCGCTGCACCGGCCGCCGGAACGCGGCTCGACGTTATCTCCGCCAACGATCTGAGCGGAACCTTTACGTCGATAGATGCGGGCACTGTGAAAGTGCGGCCGGTCTATACCGGTTCGGCATTATCGGTAGTGGTCGAGTAGGCTGCGACAGTGCGGGCGCGGTCATGCCGCCGCGCCCGAAAGGGTCTCGTTTCAGGAATTCTGCCGCCGCATCAGCAGGAATATGACGGGTGCGGCGAGCACGGAAACGATGGCGGCAAGCGCGAAGGAGGCCTGATAGCCGAATTTTTCGGCAATCGCGCCGGCACCCAAGCCGCCCGCCATGCTGACGATGCCGTCCATGCACTGGAAGAGGGTGAAGTCGACCCCGGCCTGCCGTGGGTCTGACCAGCCCATGAAACAGGCGTAGAGCGCTACAAAGCCGATGGACATGATGCCCGAGGAGCTTGCTACCGCAACCGCCATGACCACCCATTGCGAAACGTCGCGATGGACGCTGAAATAGGCGAAGACGCAGAGCAGCGCCGTCTGTACGAAGATGGCGATGAGCAGAACCCGCGATGCGCCGTAAAGCCTGACCAGCGTGCCGCCGAGCAGCGCACCGGCGAAACCGATAATCATGCTGCCGACACCATTCAATGCGCCGATGGTGGCTAGATCAAAGCCATAATCGACCAGAAACGGGCCGAGCATAGCGAGCCCCCATTTCTGTGCGGCGACATAAACGGCCGCGACCAGAAGGCCGGTGCGCACCTCGCGCCGCTTCAGCGCGTTTCTGATGGAGGGCAGGTGATCCCGCGTCTGCACCACCGTTTTTGCCGCCGGGCCGAACAGGAAGGGCAGGGCAAGCAGGATGACCAGTCCGGCCATCACAAGCGTGGCGCTCGTCCAGCCGGACCGCTCCACCAGCACCAGAAAAAGGCCCGCGCCGATGGCCGAACCGAGATAGGAGCCGCCCACCTGCGCCGCATTGCCCCAGCCGTGATGTTCGGCCGCCAGTGTTTCGACCGCATAACCATCGCAGGCTATATCGACCGTCGCGGTCACCAGCGCGATCACCGACAGGATGACGATTGCGACGGAGACCGGCGAAGGGCCGGTGAAGGCGAGGGTGGCGAGGCCGCAGGCGCAGGCGGCGATGCCCGCGCCGACGATTATCCGCGAACGGTTCCTGCCGACCGGCGGCAGGCGGTAACGCTCCACATGCGGCGACCAGAGGAATTTCAGCGCCCAGGGCAGAACGACGAGATAAAGCAGGCCGATCTGGTCCAGCGGCAGGCCAGCGGTTCTGAGCACTGCGGGCAGACCGAGAAAGGTCAGCCCGCCAATGACGCTCTGACCGACATAAAGCCCGCCGACCGCCACGAAGACGGCGGCGGGTGACGGTCTTGCTGCGAGGGGGTTCTGCTGCAGCATCAGAAACGATACCGGATGCTGCCGACGATCTTGCGACCCTCGTCGTAATAGCAGAAGCCCGTGGTGCAGACCTGCTTGACCTCGTCGAGGAGGTTGGTGGCGTTGACCTGCAGCTTCACACCCTCCAGCGAGGGCAGGGCCTTGCCGAGATCGTATCGCAGCGAGGCATCGACGAAGGTGCGGGATTCATTGTCGAGAATGGGCGTGTGCTGGTTGTCGCCGAAGCTCGATCCCACGTAACGCAGGCCCGCGCCGATGCCGAGGCCTTCCAGCGCGCCGCCCTGGAATTCATAATCGGCCCAGAGCGAGAAGGTGTGGTAGGGCGAGGAATTGAGCTGCCTGCCAACTGTTTCCGACGTCAGCTTGGTGATTTCGACGTCGTTATAGGAGTAGGAGCCGATAAGGCTCCAGCCATTGTCGAGCGAGGCGGTCGCTTCCAGTTCCACCCCGCGCGAGCGCAGGTCGAGCTGCCGCAGCAGGTTGATGCCGGACGAGGTTTCGTAGACCGTGGCATTGTCCTGATCGAGATTGAAGAAGGCGGCGCTCAGCAAAGCGTTATATTGCGGCAGGGCATATTTTACGCCGAGTTCATATTGCTTGCCGACCGTCGGCTGCGCCTGGCCGATGACCGTTCCCGTGGTGATGATGACGCCCGGATTGGCGACGAAGGAGGTGCCGTAGCTGACATAGGGCATCACGCCGCTGTCGAAGACATAACCGAGGCTGGCGCGGCCGGTCGTTTTTGTTTCATCGCCATCATAGGTGGGAGCCGCTGCCGCACCCGCGGTCTGGGACTGATATTCGGTATCCAGCCAGTCGTGGCGGATGCCGGCCGTCAGGCGCCAGCGATCGATTTCAACCTGATCCTGCGCATAGATGCCGAGGGTGTTCATCCTCTGCTTCAGTATCAGCGACACATCAGGCACATAGGTGAAGGTGTCGGTGAAGGGGCTGGCGCCATTGCCCTGTTTCGATGTGTAGGACATGTGGCTGAAGTCGATACCCGTCAGCAGCGTATGTTTCGCCGGGCCGGTGTCGAATTCGGTCTTCAGATAATTATCGGCGGAAACGCCTTCATTATCCTCGATGGTGATGCCGGGATAATTGGCGAAGACCCATTGCTGGTCGGCCGAAAGGCCGGAGTAACGCGCCTTGCTGTAGAAGGTGACATTGTCGTTGATTTCGTGCTCGAACTCATAGCCAATACGCCATTGTTTCTGCTCGAAGTCATTAAAACGGGAATCGCCGCCATAAACCGGCGTCGCGCCGATTGATTTGCCGTCGCTGCCGTAGTTGTTGATGTAACCCCAGGTGCCGCCGGTGCTGCTGTCCATATATTCGCCGAGCAGTGTCAGCTTGGTGCCGGCATCCGGCTGGAAGGTGAAGGCCGGCGCGATGAACAGCCGGTCGTCCTTGATGGCGCTGATTTCGTTGCGTCCGTCGCGGGCCACGCCGGTCAGGCGATAAAGCTTGGTCTTCTCGTCATCGACAGCGCCGGAAAGATCGAAAGCGCCCTGCACGCGGCCATAGGAGCCATATTGCAGCTCCACCTCCCGCAATGTCTCCTCCGTCGGGCGCTTCGAGATGATATCGACAATGCCGCCGGAGCTGCTTGCGCCATAGATGGAGGCGGCCGGGCCGCGCAGGATGGAGACCGCTTCCACGCCATAGGGCTCAAGCCGGGCGCTGCCGTTCTGGCTGCTGACCTGCCGCAGGCCGTCGCGGAAAATGCCTGTGGTGCTGAGATCGGTGCCGCGCACCTTGAAGGCGTCGAAGCGCGGCTCCGCACCATATTGGCCGATGCGCGCGCCGGGCGTGTAGTTCAGCGCTTCGGAGAGGTTCTGCGGCTTCAGATCGTCGAGCTGCTTGCGGCTGACGGTGGTGATCGACTGCGCGGTTTCGGCAACAGGCGTATCGGTCTTGGTGGCGGTCCGGCCGGATTTGCCGACATAGCCATTGCTCTCGATGATGCCCCTGGCGCCTTCAAGGCCGGTGCCCTGCACGGTGATTGGTGCAAGCAGGGTGCTGCCGGCGGCGGCAGAACCGCCGCCTTCACCGGTCTGGCCGGCGGGATCGAAAATGCGAACCGTATTGCCGCCGGCCAGCGCATAGTTCAGCCCCGATCCGGAGAGAAGCCCGCTGACGGCCGCCGATACGCTGAGCGTGCCCTTGACGCCCGCAGTGCTGCGGCCTCTGGTGATCGCGGAGGGGTAGACCATGCGCAGACTGGCCTGGCGGCCAAAGCTGAGGATGGCGTTTTCCAGCGGCCCCGCGGGAATGGAGACGGTGACGGTCGCGGATGCGCCGCTTGCGGGCGGCGGTGTCTGCGCGCTGGCGGTCGTGGCGCCCGGACCTGCCGCGACGATACCGCCTATGATCGCCGTCGTCGTCAGCCAGAACCAGCCACGTGCCTGCTTGCCCAAATTCATGTCATTCCCTTTCACTCGTGATCATGCCGCCCGCTGAAACGGGTCCTGATTGCCTAGAGTGAAAAGGCGGGCCGCCTCCTGACGTCGGAGCCGCAAAAAAGTTATTTTTATCTGGAGCGGACGAAAACCAGCATTCCGGAAAGCCGTGACACCGAAACGGGAAGGCTTTCTTCGAGAATGGTGAGCGCCTGATCCGTATCCTTCAGGTCGAAAATGCCGGAAACGCGCTGTTTCGCCGCCGCCTCATCGAGAATGACGATACGACCCCGGCGATATTGCGAGAGAATATCGAGAACCTCACGCAATGGCTGGCCGGAAAAGACGAGCTTGCCCTCTCGCCATGCCATGCTGTTGGCGACATCCTTGCGCGCGCGCACCAGCCTGCCGTCGCCACCAAGGGTCACGGCCTCTCCGGGCGTGAGCACGGCGACCTCGGCCCCTGTCGTCACCTCCACCCGGCCTTCCTCCACCTGCACCTCCTGCGGCAGTGCGCCATTGCCGGTACGGACCGAATAATGCGTGCCGAGCGCTTTTGCCGTCAGCGCTCCATCCTCCACGATGAAGGGGCGCTCCGGATTTTTCGCGACATCAAAATAGGCCTCGCCGCGAAGAAGGGTAATGCGCCGTTCCTTTTGCGAATAATGGACGGCAATTGCCGTGTCGGTATTCAGGCTGATACGGCTCCCGTCTTCCAGCGCCAGCACGCGCGTTTCGCCGATGCCGGTGTAATAATCCGCCTGCCAGCGGTCCTTTAATCCGCTTTTTTCCGCAAACAGCGCCGCAAGCCCGATGAGGCAGAGACCGGCCAGGCCCGCAAGCATCGCCCGGCGGGCCCCTCGGCGTTTTTGCCGCTCGGCCGGCGCAAGATCGATCTCGGCGAGTTCTCCCCAGAGGCCTTGCATTTCCTCATAGGCGGCAGCATGGGCGGCATCGGCCCGCAGCCAGACATGAAACGCCGCGCGCTCCGCTTCCGTCGCATCTTTTGATTGCATGCGCGCCACCCACAGCGCGGCCTCCTCGGCCAGACCGTCATCGGTCAAGCCGTCATCCTTCAGACCGTCCGGGCGCTCATTCATGTCCTGATCTGCCGTTTGTTGCGTGCTGATGTGTATTCCTTTTCCCTTATAGAGTGAAAAAGGATGCGAACACCTGATGCAGGTTTACATTTTTATTTGCACGCGGACCTGACGGCAGTGCAGCAGCGCCTTGATAATGTGTTTTTCCACCATGTTGCGGGAAATGCCGAGCCGGGTGGCGATCTCGCCATTGGAATGGCCATGCAGGCGGCTGAGCACGAAGACCTGCTGGCAGCGTCTCGGCAGGGCCTCGATGGCCCGTGCCATCAAAATCAGGTGCTGCCGTCCGGCGACGATCCGTTCCTGCCCCGGCTCTTCGCAGGCAACGGCAAAACCCGCTTCGTAAGGGGCGAATAACGGCCGCTCGCGCGACTGGCGAATGGCCGTCAGGCGGGCGACGGACCGGGCGATCTGGAAGAGATAGGCCTGCGGATTGTCGATCAGCGTGGCATGCGAGACTTCCAGCGCCCGCAGCAGGGTTTCCTGCATGGCATCGGCGGCATCTTCCCGGTTCTGCAGTCGCCGGCGGAAGAACCGCATCAGGCGGCTTTCCTCCTCGGCATCGAGAACCTGTAACAGGGCTTTGCTCATCAATCGACCCGGTGACGTATTGGCTTGTCGCATGATGCGGCTGCGAATATACGCGCCGCCTCATATCGCAAGAAACATGATTATTATGATCATGTTTACTGCCATCGGGCCTTTGCTGCCAGCCCGTAAAAACCCGGGGGCCAAATTGGCCTCACGTTTCCGTGATGATTGTTGCGGGATTACATCAGGCCGCTTGGGCCAGCCTACAGGAAATAGCGGACTCTGAGCGGCAGCAGCGCAGCGCCGATTGCAGAGGGATCGCCGACCGTTTCGCTAAGAACCAGTTTGGCCTCCTTCGGGCCGACGCCGTAACGGTGTTCGCGCTCCGAGGGCATGTGCGTGCGTTCGATCATCATCTGGCCCAGCGCGTGCGGCAATTGCCCGCCGAAGACGATGGCTTGCGGATCAAGAACCGAGATCAGGCTCGCCACCAGACGGTCCACCTGCGGCATGGTCTCGGTCAGCCATTCCTCGACGCCCGGCCATTCGGGGTCGAACTGCTGGTAAAGCGCCTCGATCGAATGGATGCCGACGCCGTTTTTCTGCAGGGTGGTGATCAGATATTGCAGGGCCGGACGTTTGGGCGCTTCGTCCGGGCTGTATATGCCGCTGAATTCGCCGGCATTGCCGTGAAAGCCGTGAAAAGGCTGGCCGCCAAGGATTAGTCCGCCGCCGAAACCGTAATTGAAGGACAGATAGGCGAAGGTCTGGCACCAGGAGCCGACGCCGCGCAGGCTTTCGCCGATCGCGCCAGTGGTGGCGTTGTTTTCCAGCCAGACCGGCAGGCGGAACCGTTTCTCAAGGATCGGCTTCAGGTCCATCAGCGACCAGTCGCGCAGAGGTTCCGGCGCATTAAAGGCGCGGTCTTCCGACACGAAGAAGCCGGACATTGAAAAACCGAGGCCAAGCAGACGCTCGCGCGGGATGCCGCGTTCCGCCAGCAACCGCTCCAGGGCCAGAGACAAGGCGGCGAGCGTCTCATCCCGGTCCTCCGGAAGCATGTCAAGTTTTTTCTCGACAATCACGTCGCAGCGAAAATCGGCGATGCAGATCACCACGGAGTCGGTGTTGATGGAAATGCCGAGCGAATAGGCCGCTTCCGGCACCAGCTCGATGGTAGGGCTCGGCTGGCCGCGCGTGCCCTTGAGCGGCGCGCCGGTTCGCAGAAGCCCGCGCTCCTGCAGACCTTCGATCAGCCGGTGCACGGATTGCTGCGTCAGGTTGGTGTGGCCGGTGATCGATGCCCGGGCAATGGGGCCGTGGCGACGGACGATATCGAGAATGAGGCGCTCATTCTCGCTGGCAAGCGGCTGGCGGTCGAAGCTCTGGTGCGGCGTCTGATCTGTTGTCATGGCCTTGGATAACGGCTGTGCGGGGCGGCGGCAACACGGGGCTTTGGTACACTGGGACATTATTCCCAGCCCTTGTCATAAATATTACGCCTTATGTGTATTAATTGAAGGCGACAAAATCAGCCGACCATGAGACCTGAAAGTCGACCCATGCACCGAACCCTCGCTACCTCCCGAAATACCTCCAATCCCTGCAATGTGCTTGCACTCTGCTCGCGCGACAATCCGGCCATCCTGACCATCGCCCACCGTGGTTTCTGGACTGCTACGGCAGAAAACTCACTTGCCTCCGTCCGGGCCGCGGTTGCGGCGGGTGTCGAGATGATCGAGATCGACACGCAGGTGACGGCCGATGGCAGGCTGGTCGTCATTCATGATGAAACGCTCGACCGCACCACGACGGGCAAGGGGACCGTGAGCGCGCTGCCTTTCGAGGTGGTTCGCGCAGCAAGGCTGAAGGCCGGCGCGGGTGGCGATGCGGCTGACGTGACCTATGAATGTGTGCCGACACTGGAAGAACTGCTGGAAGAGGCACAGGGCAAGATCACCGTCAATATCGACATCAAATTCACCCGCGATCTGCCGCAAGTCATGGAAACCGTGCTGCGGCTCGGTGTTGAAGACCAGGTGCTGGTGAAGACCGATATCGATCCTGAGGCCAGCCGTTTCGAGGTGCTCGATACGGACTGGTTCGGCAAGATCCCGCATATGCCGATGTTTCCGGTGAGAAAGGGCAGGTTTGCCGAGGATCTGCGCCGCATCGAGGCATTGAAGGCGCCGATGATCGAGGTGAAATTCACCGATATTGCCGATCTGGCCGAAGGCCGTGCCGAGATGGAGCGTCAGAATATCCGGTTGTGGATCAACACGCTGGATGTCGCCCATTGCCTCGATTTCAACGATACGCGGGCGCTCAAAGAACCGGAGGCGGTGTGGGGCGCACTCGCCGAGGCCGGCGTCGGTGCGATCCAGACGGATGAGGTCGAAGCTTTCGCCAGCTGGCTGAAGATGGATGCCGGCAAGCATGGGCACGATGAACGAGCGCCTTGAAGGCGCCGTCGCTACCGTCGAACAAGCGACGAAGCACGTCCTTCGCTTGTTCGACGCTATCGCCACACGGTGAAGTCGCTATCGGACGTCACCCCGCCTGAGCCAGCGCAATTGCGTCAGGGCCAGCGGGAAAACGGAGCTGGCCGGACACATCATGAACGGCGCTCCAGATCGCTTCGGCGACGTCCTGTTCGCTGGTCGTCATGGCCGGTTTGGCGAAGCCTTCGAGAATTGGGCCTGCGAAGTCCATGTAATCGTCCGGCAGCAGCTCTTCCAGCGGAAGGATGGCATTTGTCGTGAAACGGGTGGTTGGTGCATAGCCCGGTTCCACCAGCTTCACCCGGATGTTGAAATGACCGAGTTCATGGGCAAGCGAACCGGAGAAACCTTCGATTGCCTGCTTGCTGGCGGTGTAGGCAGCGGCGAGCGGAAAGGATGCGAGCGTGGCGCTGGATGTGACGTTGATGATCGCGCCGGACCGGCGCTTTCGCATCTGGGGAATGATCGCCTGCGTCATTGCCATCACACCAAAGCTGTTGGTGTCGAAGATCGTGCGGATTGCCGACATGGGCGTTGCTTCGAAAGCGCCGACCATGCCAATGCCGGCATTGTTCACCAGCACATCGACCGGACCTGCCGCATCGATCAGGGCCGCGACGCTTTGCCCGTCCCTCACATCCAGCGGCAGGACGCGCAACCGGTCATTATTGCCGCCGAAGCGATCGGGATCCGGACGCCGCATGGTCGCAACGACATTCCAGCCACGCGAGAGGAAAAATTCGGCGGTCGCCTTGCCATAGCCGGATGAGGTACCGGTGATGAGGATCGTCTTGGTCATCATAAGTCTCCATTGTTCGATATGACCTGACATAGACGATGTGTTCTGGATGATATATGCTCTAGGCACTGCAATTCATTATCGATCGTCCAGACAGTGGATCCTCTTAGCGATATCATTGATCTCTTGCGGCCGAGCGCCGCCGTTTCAAAGCCAATCTCCGGCCGGGGCCGTTGGGGTGTGCGTTATCACGCCTATGGCGCGCCGGGTTTTGCCGTCGTTCTTGCCGGTGCGGCATGGGTCATGATCGATGGCCGGGAGCCCCTGCGGTTGACGAAGGGTGATTTCCTGCTTTTACCCTCCACGCCCGCCTTCTCGCTTTGCAGCGATCCCGACGTCGACTCTATTCCGGTCGAGCCGCAGGGCCGGGCGGTGCGGCATGGTGAACAGGAAGGGGAGCCTGATTTTGTCGCGCTAGGCGGAAGCTTCATGTTCGAGCGGGTCAATGCGGCGCTTCTGCTGTCGCTGATGCCCGACCTGATCCATGTACCGGCGGGCGAGGGCGGAGCATCCCGGCTGGCGCGCTTGATCGAGTTGCTGTCGGAAGAATGCGTGCGCGAGGATGCGGGCAAAGAGCTGATCATCCGGCGCATGCTGGAGGTTCTGCTGGTTGAAGTGCTGCGTCGGCCGAACGCGGGCAGCGAGGCAATTCCGGCGGGGCTGGTGAAGGGGATGCGTTTGCCCGGGCTTGCCCGCGCATTGTCCGCCATGCACGCCAATATCCGCGCGAACTGGACTGTGGCCGAACTGGCTGGGATCGCCGGCATGTCGCGCTCGGCCTTCGCAGCGCGTTTTAATGAAATGCTCGGCTGCGCGCCGATCGAATATCTGGCCCGCTGGCGAATGGCGCTTGCCAGAGACGCGTTGATGCGCGGGATAAAATCCCTCGATCATATCGCGGAGGAGATCGGTTATGAATCCGCCAGCGCATTCAGCACCGCTTTTCGCAGGAGAAACGGTGTCGCTCCTGGCATCTTTGCCCGCGCAAATGGCGACAGACGCCGACAGCAGGCAATTTTTCTCTAGCAGTTGCCGGTCATGGCGATAAGGGTCGTCCCGGTTTATCGCGAGGGAGGGGCGGAATAGGCGCGTTCGCTCCACAGGAGGGCTTTGCTCAGCGGATTTTTGACGGCTTCGATGATGCCGCCCAGGAACAGGATGTGGTCTGCGGCATCGATGGAACCGACAAGTTCGCAATCCATGGATAACAGCGCATCGGCAAGCCTCGGGTTTCCTGAAGGCCAGATATCCCAGCAGCCGATGGAAAACCGGTCCCGCAGGTTGCCTTTTCCCGCAAACACGTCGGCAACTTCTTCCTGCCCTCTGGCAAGCGCCGAAACAGAGAAGCGCCTGCTTGCTGCGATGAGATCTACCATGCGGCTGCTGGCATCGATGGAGATCATCAGAAGCGGCGGCTCAGCGCTGAGCGGCATGAAGGAGGTGATTGTTCGCCCGATCCGCTCTCCGGCGTGGGCGGCCGTGGCCACAGCCACGGTGAAAGCAAGGCTTGCCATCGAATCCTTGAATTCACGCGGGGAGATCATGGGAGACGCGCAAGCTTTCAGCGGAATATGCGCGTGATTGACGACGCCGCCGGCGATCAGCCTGAAATTATGAGACATGGTGTGCCGGGCTAACCGCCCGCTCCCGGATTTTTCGAAAAAATGGATATCTTTGCCGCAGCACCATTCATGATGTCGGCATTGTCAGGCGGGGACCTTTTCTCGTACACGCGCGGCCAGATGCCGGAATAGTGGCGATTGAGGTCGAGCCAGACATGCAGTCCCGCTTCGGTATCCGGCCGGATCGCCGCGGCGGGACATTCCCCCTCGCAGATACCGCAGTCGATGCACTGATCGGGATGAATGACGAGCATGTTCTCGCCTTCGTAGAAACACTCGACCGGACAGACTTCCACGCAGTCCATGTATTTGCAGGCGATGCAGTTTTCGGTGACGACGTAGGACATGGGGACGCTCGAATGGAGTTGCAGCCGGACGGCGGCTGTCCGGCTGCGCCTGATCCGACCGGCCGCCCAGGGCAGCGGGACCAGCCGGATCGGTGGGGCTCAAATCAGAGGCGCGTGGCGACCGCCTGCCAGTTCACCAGTTTGTCGAGGAAGTTTTCGAGGTAAGCGGGGCGCTTGTTGCGGAAATCGATATAATAGCTGTGTTCCCAGACATCGCAGCCGAGAAGCGCCTTCTGCCCGAAGCACAGCGGATTGACCCCGTTTTCGGTGCGGGTGATCTTCAGCGAACCATCGGTGTCCACCACCAGCCACGCCCAGCCCGAGCCGAACTGGGAAGCGCCGGCGAGCGCGAAATTCTGCTTGAACAGCGCGACCGAGCCGAAGGACTGCGTCAGCGCATCTTCCAGCACCTTGGGGATCGCATGATTTTCCGGCCCCATGATTTCCCAGAAGAGATTGTGGTTCCAGTGCTGGGAGGCATTGTTGAAGATGCCGGATTGCGCCACCGCACCCTTCTCATAGGTGCCCCGGACGATCTCTTCGAGGCTCCTGTTTTCCCATTCGGTGCCTGATATCGCCTTGTTGAGATTATCGACATAGGCCTTGTGGTGAAGATCGTGATGGAACTTCAGCGTCTCCTCTGACATGCCCGAGGGGGCGAGCGCATCATGGGCGTAAGGGAGGTCGGGAAGCTGGAAAGCCATGGGGTATCCTTTGTCAACTGTTCGCTCAAGAGCATGGAAAGAGCCTTGCGAAAACAAGGTGACACCACTTCTAGAACTTCAACCATGGTTGAGGTCAAGGGGTTTTTTAAAGGCCACGCGACGCTGGCGGGCAAGCGGGAAGAAAGCTCTTTTGGATTCGGTTGAGTGGCTCCGGCAGAGCAGAGCCACTATGCTCCACCGGTCTTAATGGCCTCTGCGACTGCCGTTCCGCTTGATGTTTTGGGAGCGACTGCGCAGCATGGCTTCCGTTATCGATGAGAGGGAGAAAGTCATGGCGAGAGCCGTTGGAATTGGCGGTGTGTTCTTCCGGGTGGATGATCTCGATACCCTCATCGCGAAGCTCACGGCCGAAGGTATAGAGGTTGAACTAGGGCCGAATGGGATTCGGAGGTTGGACGTTTCGCCAGGATACACGACCCCGAAGGCAATCCCGTGGAATTGTGGGAGCCCGCCCGAACCTGAAGACGTTTGCGCTCCGCAAGGCTCGGACCGGGGGTGCGTGAGGCTAAAACAGTCCCTTTGTTAGTCCGCAACCGCAATGGTTGACCACTGGATGAACTCCGAATTCAGCGATCGAGATCGAGCCATCTCATTGCCCAAATATGTCGCCGGCTGTGAAGCAATTTTAGTTTTCCTTAACTTTGGTACCTGTGAGGGGCTTGCAGGGTGATACCTATTGCAATAACTTCTGGTTGTTATTTGAATCAAAGGATCCGTAGCGGGGAAATTCGGCGGATTGTCTTGAAAAATCACGGATGAAAAGTAACATTCTTGCCATGATGTTGGTAGGATTGATTATTACGTGGATTTTAACGTGCGCGGTTCTTTGAGAAAATGACTAGAGACTATCGTCTCGCAAAGAAAGTTACTACTTTAACGCTTCTTGGATCAGATGAACTGATCTATGCACCCGGTAGGGGATCGACAGCGAGGACAGCTGCAGAGTGAAGCATGGGCGGCATTGCCGCGACAAACTTCATTTCAAATGCAGGCCTCCTAAACATGCCCGTTGCTGCTCTCATTTCTGCTTCCCGACCGTCACTCTTTGCGGGTTTTTGTCTCGCAGTTGTTTCGGCGGTTCGAGTTGCCGCCAATTCCCCGATCGCTGTGCGGGCGGAGCGGAGCGCGTCTAGCAGTTTCAGGTGCGCCTTTGCCATTTCTTTTTTTGCAAGCCTGCTCGCGTCAGGGCAGGCAACTGCACAGTCGCCCGCCGATGATTTTTCCCGCCGGCAGGACCAGCAACAGCAGTTGCAGAGGCTTGAAAACCTGAAACAGATAACTCCTGATGGCGTCGCTGGTCGTGAGAGCCGGGCGCCGGGAGGCGACGCGAAATCCGCTGGTCCTTGCTTCGATATTTCACGTGTAGAGATCGAAGGTGCGACAAGGCTGTCTGGCGCTGCGGTCGGAAAAGTGACCGAGCGTTACGATAATCGCTGCATCGGTGTTGCGGATATTACCGCCTTGCTCAAGGCCATCACCGACATCTATCTAGACAAGGGATTCGTGACGTCACGCGCCTATGTTCCGCCGCAGGATATTGCCGGAACAGGATTGCTGAGATTGGTCGTTGTCGAAGGCACGATCGAGGATATCTACCTCAATGGTCAACCGGCCGAGCAGAACGGTTCATTCGCTACGGCCTTTCCCGGCATGAAAGGAAAGGTTGCTAATATTCGCGATGTTGAGCAGGGGCTGGACCAGATCAACCGTCTGTCGTCCAATAACGCCAAGACTTCGATGTTGCCGGGCAAGGAGGATGGAACATCCATTCTCAACGTCGAGAACAAACCATCCAAGCGCTGGTACGCAAGTATTTCCAACAACAATCTGGGTCAGAAGAGCACCGGTTACTCCCAGACAAACGTTTCGTTCGGCCTCGACGGCCTGCTGGGTATCAATGACCAGTTGGGGTTTTCCTATGGGCGCAGCGGCCCGGACTACCCATGGGACGATGATGGTCGCGGCCACAGCAACAGCTATTCGGTCAATACAAGCGTACCCTATGGCTACTGGACGTTTTCGGCGAATGGTTCCTGGTACGAATATGACAGCGCCATCCCCGGCAATTTCGGGTCTATCGAAACCTCCGGTAATTCCGGTCAGGTTGGATTTGGCATCGACCGTGTCATTCTGCGCGACAAGGACTCCATCACGACCCTCAGAGGCGGTCTCACCTATAAGCAGACCGACAACTTCCTTCTCGGTAACCGGATTGAGGTCGGAAGCCGCCGATACACCATAGGCACCCTGGGCTTGTCGCGTTCACAAAGAATATTGGGTGGCGTCATCGCCATCGATTTTGCCCTTGATCAGGGTCTCGATATCTTTGACGCCGTGGAGGCCGGAGAGCCCGGAGCCGGCACGGCCGATCCCCGGTTCCTGAAACTCAACACGACCGTCAGCGCGACGCGGCCGTTCGAAGCGGCTGGCCAGCGTTTCGAGTTAACGACGCTCCTCAATACCCAATATTCTCCCGATAACATGTTTGGCGCGGAGCAGATCGGCCTGGGTGGCTCCAGCAACGTACGCGGGCTTAGGGAAAGCGTCATATTCGGCAATAACGGATTTTTCAGCCGCAACGAATTGGTATGGCGGACAATGCCATGGGAGGGCACGAGTCTGGCGCCCGTTCTGGGCGAATTACGCCCTTACCTCGGCCTCGATTACGGCCGCGTGTTTTCACAGGATCGCTTCGATATCTCCGACGGCCACCTCGCAAGCTGGACCGTTGGCGCGAAACTCGTGGGCGGAAACATCAGCGCCGATTTTGGCTACTCCCAGACATTTTCCAGCAGCGTCAATGGCGGGCGCGGAAATCTCATTTTCGCCAGCGTGACGGCACGCTGGTAGGCTTCAAAAGAGAATATTATGATCAGCTCTTCTTTTCACACCCCCAAATTATCTTTCATCTCCGCCCTGCTGGCGACAGCCATTGTCGTATCCGGTTGCGGTGGCCGGGCTGCACATCCGGTGTCGTCGACCAACCCGGCCGACAGTGCTTTCGACTGCGCCGGCATAAAGCGCGAGTTCGAGGCCAATGAGCGGCAGGTGCTGGCGACGGTGAAGGAACGATCCGACGCGCAGGGTAAAAACGTGATCCTCGGTGCGACAGGTGTTCTTCTGTTCTGGCCGGCCCTTTTTTTCATGGATCCGAAATCGCCGGAAAAACTGGAGATCGACGCCTTACGTAACCGCAATCAGGTCCTTGCCGAGATTGCCAAAAGCAAAAAATGCCCAGCTCCGCAATCGAAGCTGGCAGATGTCTACAAGAAACTCGACAGCAAGCCATCCCCGGCCGACACGAGCAGAAAAGACCGCTAAGCCCCAAATTCCGTCTGCCACGAGAGGCGAGCAACAATGACATCACAGTTTAAGCGTCTTCCACGCAAGACAACCGACCTCGCGTTGTTCGCTAATGCCGGGACGCTGGCTCAAAAAATCATTGCCACCGTTGTCAGTTTTACGCTCCTGCTTCAGCCAGTGCTTCTTCACGCACAGGACATATCGCCGGAAGTCGGAGGATCTTTTGAAAATCGCCCCGGGATAGGGGCTGCTCCGAACGGCGTACCGCTCATCGACATCGTCGGACCCAACAGCCAAGGTCTGTCGCACAATAAGTACAACACTTTCAACGTCGGCACGCCGGGCGTTATTCTCAACAACTACAACGGTGAGATCGGTACGTCAAAGCTGGGTGGCGCGACACCTGGTAATCCAAACCTTCAAGGCAAAGGTTCCGCCACGGTCATCCTCAATGAGGTCACGTCGCAAAACCGCAGTTCGCTTCTCGGTCCAACCGAAGTGTTCGGTGGCAGGGCCGATGTCATCATTGCCAATCCGAACGGGATCACCTGCGACGGCTGCGGTTTCATCAACACGCCACGCGCCACGCTGACGACGGGTGTACCTGACATCGGCTCCGATGGACGTCTCAATGGATTCACGGTCAACGCAGGGGATGTCACCTTCGGTCCTAGCGGTGGGAATTTTGCGCTTGGTGATGGCGCAGTCAGTCTGTTCGATGTCGTGTCCCGTACCATCCAGATCGACGGAACGATCTATGGCGAGGACCTGCGCCTGACAGCCGGGAAGAGCAAATTCGATTATGCCACGGGTGAGGCAACAGCGCTCGATGCCACCTCCGGGACACCTGAATACGCAATCGATGGCTCAGCACTTGGGGCCATGCAGGCCGGCCGCATCAAGATGGTCGTCACGGAGAAGGGCGCTGGCGTTCGCATGCGCGGCGACATGGCTGCCAACACAGGCGAGCTTTCGCTATCGGCAGACGGCAAGATTTCGATCGGCAATACGTCCGGCAATAAAAGTGTCAGCGTCTCTTCGAAGGGGAGTGTCTCGACCGGTCGTCTGACCTCGAAAAAATCAGTCTCGGTCAAGGCGGGGAAAGACGTCAACATCGCTTCGATCGGCGCAGAAGAGGCCATCCTGATCGATGGCGGGGCCGGCTTCGTTGATGTCGTCGGCACCCTTGGCGCTGGTAGCGCGATCACTATCCTGGCAGATGGACGTGTTGCGGTGGCCGACGTCTCCGCTGCGGGACCTGTTTCGTTATGGTCGGGGGCAGGATCCATCGGCATCAGCGGCACGGCCCAGTCCGCCGCGGCGATGTCGATTTCGGCTGCTTCAGGCTCGATTGCAGCGGGCGCGCTCCTTTCGAAAGGCGATCTGGCGCTGCTTTCCGGCCTTGATCTTGGGATTTCAGGGCTCGTGCTTGCCGAAGAGAATTTGCAGGCCTCGGCTGGTGGCAACATCCGCTATGGCAGTCTGGAAGCCAATGGCAACGTCTCGCTATCGTCAGCCGGCGGTGTAATCAGCCTCGATAAACGCACAGCCGCCGGTGGCGACATCAGGATCAGGCAGCAACATGCCGACCTTTCCAATAACAGGAGCGGACTTGCAACATCGGGTACACTCTACATTGATGCTAGTAATATCAATCTGGCCAATAGCACGCTGACGTTCGGCGGTATCGATCTTACCTCATCCGGAGTGACTGATCTGACGGGGACGCGGCTCAATGCCGTCGCTTCGAGCAGCACATCTCGTTCCGCTCAAGTGCCGGGCGATATTGCGATCACAGCAGATAGCCTCGTCGCCAACGGTGCTACCAATCTTCTGGCCGCACGTGATCTGACGCTAACACTCCCCCAGCTTGTCAATGCCGGCCAGCTTGCCGCTGGTAACGATCTGACGTTCAATGTCACCGGCAATCTCACCAACACTGCCACTGGCCTGATATATACCGGCAATGACGCGGCGCTTTTCGTGGGTGGCGTGCTTGCCAACGAGCAGGGGGCGATTGTCGCCGGTCATGATCTCACGATTGCGGGAAACGCTCATGGCGGGCGTAATGCGGCCATTGTCAACAGTTCCGGCTTCATCTCAGCCGGTCACAACATGTCGATCATTACTGCAAATCTGCGCAACGAAAGAACAACTGCACCTACCTACACAACACAGTTCCTCTCTAACGCGCTCGTTTCCGCGTATGACATATATTATGCGAGAGAGTGCGGGGATTGTTCGTCGCCCATCGAATTTTATAACCGCTCATTCGTCATCGGTAGCCCCATCCATCGCGTTTACCGGGACGTCGTCGAGGATCAGCTCATATCCTCAGGTAGTCCCGGAGCGCTGATCAAGGCGGGCAACACACTTTCTGTCGACACGGTCGATCTTACCAATGCCTATAGTGCAGTCGAAGCCGGCTCCGGCATGACGCTGAATGGCTCGGGCACGCTGACCAATCTCGGGCTGCAATTGCAGCGCACGACTTCGCTCAATTGCAATCAGCACGGCGGCTGCCAGTACTATCCGGATGTCATTTATGAGTGGCAGGAAACAAAAACGAGCGGCGACACAGGTGGTTGGGAAGGTTCATGGCAGGTCGCCGTGCCTGGCCCCAGCCCGTTCGGAACGCGGGATGCGTCAAAGGATATCGGGCCGGGACGAACCGTGGAAAGCGTTGAGGCGATCGGTGGCGTTACCGCGGCGATCCGCTCTGGCGGGGCGCTTGGTATCACCGGTTTTGCCGCCGTCAACAATACTGCTTCGGCTGGAACAATCGCCGACCATACCGCCGTTGCTACGGCTCAGCCTTCGAGCGATCCGATCGCACTGCTGGCCGGCGTAACGGCGAGCGGAGCGCTATTCACGCTTGGCGCCGTTGCTACCCCGCAGTCCGGCGGGTTTGGTGGCACCGTTCCCGGCCAGACATTCCTCTATGAGACCCGTGCCGCCTTCCTCGATGTCTCGAAATTCTACGGTTCCGGCTATTTCCTTGGCCGCATCGGTTACCAGCCGGATCGTCAGATCCAGTTCCTCGGCGACGCCTATTTCGAGAACCAATATATTGAGCAGCAGCTCAGATTGGCGACAGGCTCCGGTTTTACCGGGCAGGATTCGATTACCCAGATAAAACAGCTGCTTGACAACGGAGCCGCCTATCTGGGAGCGAACCAGCGCCAGCTCGGCCAACCGCTGACGGCTGAAGAGATCGCCAGCCTCACCGAATCCGTCGTTGTTTATGAGTGGCAGACGGTGAACGGCACGACCGTTCTTGCGCCGGTGCTGCATCTTGCCGCTGACGACAGGGAAAGATTGAACTCCGCTGGCGCGCTGATCGCGGGCAATCAGGTAACGATCGACACTGGCTTGCTTGCAACATCAGGGATGATTGCATCGACTGGCGATCTTACCGTTTCCGGTTCATCGATTGCGGCAATCGGCGGCTCCTTCAGCGCAGGCGGTAATGCTTCAATCAAGGGCGACGAGGGCATTCTGCTCGCCAACGCAAAGGTGACGGCCGGCGGCAATCTCGGACTGACGTCGAATGGAGACATCAATATCTCCGTTACCGAGAGGTCGACAACCAGCACCTTACGTGACAAGCGCAGCACGACGACGGTTGTGAGAACCACAAGTCAGGGTTCCGAGATCACCGCGGGCGGATCGATCACCGCCAATGCGGGTGGCAGCCTCAACCTCATCGGCAGCACGATTGCCGCTGATGGGACGGTCGGTCTGAAAGCGACTGGCGACGTGACAATTGCCGAAGCTGTCGACACCGCCACGATCGATTACACCTACAAGAAAAAGGGTGGCCTGTTCGGCGGTAAGAAACAGACGACAAGCCACACGGAAACCGAGACTGCCGTCGGATCATCGGTCAGTGGCGGGAAGGGTGTATCCATCGTCTCAGGTGGAGATACCGTTGTCTCCGCGTCGAACGTAACTGCTGGCGATGAGACCAACAAAGCCGATATCAACGTCAGCGCAGGGGGCGATCTGCTGATCGCGTCGGGCAAGAATACGGCGGAGTTCGAACAGAGTTCCTCCAGCAAGGGCTTGCTCTCCAAAAAAAGCTCGACGCAGTACAACTACGACGAAGCGACAGTAGGCTCCGAGCTTTCCGCCTCCGGCAACATCAAGCTGGATGCTGGCGGCAACACCGTCATAGCGGGGTCGAACATAACGGCCGGGGATGCGATCAGCGTCGCGGGCGACAGCGTCGCCATCATCGGGGCGGAGGAGCAGCACGCGCTGGAGAGCACCAGCAAGAAATCCGGTCTGTTCGCCGGTTCCGGCGGTGGCTTCCTTTCGCTCTGGGGCAAGGAGCAGAAAGAAAAGAGCCAATCATCTACCCTTAACGTTGGCTCTGCGCTGAAGGCGGGGACCGATGTCACGCTCACGGCACGCGAAAACGACGTGAATGTGATCGGCTCCTCTATCGCAGCCAGCAGTGACATCACGCTTGATGCAGCCCGCGACGTCAATATCACTCCTGGGGCAGAAAATGCCTCATCGCAGGAGAAGGAAAAACGCTCGGGCTTCGGCATTCAGGTGAAATCCGGCAATGGCAGCGCATCCATCGGTATCGGTTACGGCAAGTCGGTCGATCAGACCAGCCAGTCATCAGAGACTAATGCCAAATCCATCCTGTTTGCTGGCCGTGACCTCACGATATCAGCGGGCCGCGACGCCAACCTGCAAGCGGCTCGGGTATCCGCTGAGCGGGACGTGGCTATTCTCGCTGAGCACAACGTCAATCTGCTTTCCGCGCAGGACAAGTCCAACTACGAAAGCCTGCATGAGGAGTTTTTCGCGGGCGTAAGTCTGTCGGTGGCGACTTCTGTGGTGAACGCGGCTACCAGCGTAAGCGGCGCAGCACAGAAGCTTACGACCATCAATGATGGCTATTCTGCCGCGAATGCTGCCTTTGCCTCGCTGAAAGCCTATGATGCGCTTGATAAGATTGCCAAGGGCGGCAACCTTGCCTCGGCGTCGCTGACCGTGGGGTTCAGCTACCAGAAAGAAAGGGAAACCGCGCAATCCTCTGTCCCGGTTCCGACCGAGATACGCGCAGCGCAGTCGGTAACGATTGAGGCCGTCTCCGGGGATTTGACGAGCCATGGCGCACAAATCGCTGCAGGTTACGGTTCAGATGGACAGATCGTGATTTCCGACAATGAAAAAGCCGGTGATATTACGCTTAAGGCCGGCAAGGATATCATTCTCGAAAGCGCCCAGGCAACCAACAGCTCATCGACGAGCAGCATGTCAGGCGGTGCAAACTTCGGTGTTTCCGCTGGCGTCGGCATCAACGGTGTCAGCGCCGGATTGACGGGCGGGGCCAATGCGTCGGTCGGCAAGTCCAACGCCGATGGGACAACTCAAGTCAATAGTCATGTCAGCGGAACCGGTGACATAACTCTGAAGTCAGGAAACGATACGCGTCTCGCGGGTGCGGTGGTCTCCGGGGACACGGTCACTGCCAATGTCGGTGGTGATCTCACGATCCTGTCCGTGCCAGATACCGGTACAAACTCCAACCACTCCACCTCGGCCGGCTTCAGCCTCGGCGGAGGCCAGCTTCTGTCCGGGGTGCAAGTTGGCGGTGGCAGCGGTTCTGGAGAAACGAACTGGATCACTGAGCAGTCCGGCCTCGTTTCCAATGGAGCGATGGACGTCACCGTCGGCGGCAATACCCATCTGGGTGCCGGAAAGATCATCTCTGCAACCGGTGATCTCATACTCGATACGGGCACATTGACCCACGACAACTTTGAAGGCCAGAAGGGTTACGAAGGTTTCAGTGTTGATCTTGGTATCGATCTTTCCAGTGGAAAGGACGCAGCCGGTAACGCCACCACCAACCATACGCTGGAAGGTTCCTACCGGCTCGACGACACTCGCCAGACGGTACGCGCCACTGTCGGGCCAGGCGATATTGTCATTCGTGACCAGGAGCAGCAAGCGGTGCTGGAAAAGGACGGTGCTTCTACCGTGCCGCTCGACGAACTCAACCGCGATCCAAACAAGGCTTATGAAGTCACCAAAGACAAGCACGTCGATCTCGAGGTCTATATCTCCACCAACAGCTTGAATGCAGCAATTGAGGCAGGCAAGACGGTCACCGAAGTTATCGGCAGTGTCTTTGCAAAGATGGCTTCCGACGGCAATTTGTCATCCACAGATGCCCAATCGGCGACTGCAATCGCCTCTTATCGGGATGATCCTCGGGTTCTGGCTCAGTTGGAACAATGTGGAATACACGGGGGAACATGTCAGATTGAAATAGGTGGCGCAGGCACGTATTTCTTTTCGACATCTGGTGCTTCGATTTCTCTTGAAACATATAAGGCTATAGCCAAAGCTGAGTTACATTTCGTTGGCAAAGGGGGGACACCTGGAAACAATCAGGCCCAAAACAAGCAGGTAGACGATATAGTGCGAATGCTAGGACTAAGCCCAAACCAGCGCAGAAGGCTGCACGACGAGATTACGGGACAAGGCTATTCGTTTCACGAGATAAAGCAAATTGCAGTCGACATGTTTGACTTGAATTAGAGGTATTGCGACTTTGAATGGCGAACTTCTCAAAAATATCTTCCAACCCATAATAGGTGAGCCAGCTTGGCTGGTGCGATTGGGGCACGGAAGCTTCCTAACTTTCGAGTTTGGAAGGGCAGGTATACGGCGTATAGAGCCCACCACGAGGAAAAAGCGGCGAAGTATATCAGTTCACGGGGAATGGCATCTGTGGATTTATTGTTGTCGCTGGCACGTTTTAGATAATGCTGCTCTATTGGCGAGTAGCAATTCAGACCAGTCTCAGATGTCGAGGGCCGCGCATTTTCTCGACGGCCAAATTTTACGTTCGGTCTCTTACATACCAGATACTATGCGATGCCGGTTCGAGTTTGATTTAGGTGGGGTCTTAGAGACGTGGCTCAATACTGATGACCCCGCTGAACAGTGGTTACTTTACCACAATCAGGATGACGTATGGATCCTCAATGCTGCAAATGAACTCGAGGCCGCGCCGTATGATGAGAAGACGAACTAGGTCCTGTTGACAAAGTTATCAGTGATAATGCGATAAGATCGCTCCTAACGGAGGATTCGATGTCCGGACCTGATCGAGAAATACGACTTCGACTTAGTGTGCAACGCGCCTTACTCGGGGCCGTATCACCGACGCTCGCCGCCGTTATGTGCGGCTGGAGCGGCAACAAGATTGTGCTGGAATTCTTGATCGATCACGATTTCAGCGATGATGACCGACAACGCATGGAGGTGGTCGCATCGGAGGTCATCTCGGATTTTGGTTATGAAACAATAATGACTGTCTTCACGTCTCCACCATCGGATGGACCGCAGGTTCCGGTTGATAGGCGATGGTGGGCTTACAGGCGATTTGAGCCATTGCTGGGCTAAAGGCGTTGTGTGAAGTGCGGCAGCCAGATTTTTGCGGCGGCCAGCGAAAGGAACGCTTCGAAGGAAGTTCGGGTCTTGTCGTAACGGGGGGCAATCCGTCGGAACTGTCTGAGCCTGTTGAACATTCGTTCGATGCGGTTGTGGTCTTTATATACCTTGATATACCTTGAAGTCGCAGGGAGGCGGGTCTATTCATAGAGCATGATTCAAGACTGCCTTTTAGGAAGCGATTTTGGCTCGCGGCGACCTGACGGATTTGGAATGGCGGATTGTTGGAGGACTGCTGCCCACTGAGCGCGGGAGGAAATCTCGCCCTTCTCACGATAATCGGCAGTATCTCAACGGAATGTTGCATGTTCTGCGGGTCGGGTGCCCTTGGCGCGACATGCATGAGCGGTATGGCAAGTGGAATTCCGTCTACGTGCGCTTCCGCCGTTGGGCAGAACAAGGCGTATGGGATGTCCTGCTGGAGACGCTTGTCGAACTGGGCTTGACCGATGACTGGCAGCATATGATTGACAGCACCACGGTTCGCGGCCATTCTCAGGCTGCGGGCGCAAAAGAGGGACTTATAAGGAGGCTTTTGGTCGATCACGCGGCGGCTTTTCGACAAAAATCCACGCCCGTGCGGACGGTCAGGGACGCCCTCTCGGCTTCATCCTGACAAGGCGGTGAAGCTTCGGATTACAATACCGTTCCCGATCTGTTAGCCATGCCGGTTGCCAAGCCGAGGCTGTTTCTCGCTGATAAGGGCTATGACAGCGACGCTCTGCGCGAAGAGTTGCTGATCCACGGGGTCAGGCCCGTTATTCCTCCGAGGGCCAACGGCAAAGACCAACCCGCCTGTGACTTCACAGTCTACAGGGACCGAAATCGTATCGAGCGGCTGTTCAACCGGCTGAAGCAATTTCGTCGTGTCGCCACCCGATACGATAAAACCCAAAAATCCTTCGCCGCCTTTCTCGTGTTGGCCGCCGCAAAAATATGGTTGCCACACTTGCTCTGGTTCATGAGTTGTGCACCTTAGTTAAGACGGTAACACGTTGCAAAAAAAGGAGAAAATTCTTGTATGACTTCAATCATTTAGACCGAATAGCGAAAGACCTGATCGCAACTGGGAAGGCAGCGGACGCGATCAAGATTTATCTTTTCATGGCAGATGGCGACCAGTCGTTGGATGCCGGATATCTCGGGGAGCGGTTGGGAGAGTGTTATGAGAAGATTGGTGACCTGCATGCCGCAAAATATTGGTATGGAAGAGCGGTGGAGGAAAATCCCGACGTCAGGCTGATTTCTGTAGCAGCGCATAAAAGGCTCCACGAAGTCAGCATCGAAGCTTTTTTGGGCGACGCAGAAAAGTAGTTCTTAACGAGCACCTCAAGCTACTTTGTCAACAGAACCTATTCATAACGAGGGATTTGGATGGTCATAATGGAGGCGCTTGGAAGATGGCCACTTCCGTTAAGGACCTCGGAGGTAAGGGGACGCGCCTCGGAACTTATGACTCAAATCTGAATCGTATAGGGGATTGATAATGAACGTTAAAGACACAGATCATAAGGATTGGGCTAATAGAGGGAAAACCATTGAAGAGTTGATAAAGGAACTTCAGTCCTTTGAAAACCAAGGCTTGCCGGTAGAGATATCCATCGATGGAGGTGATGATGTCCGACCGATCAGTCTTGTAGGAAAAAAGGACGGGAAATGCTTGCTTATCTATCTGAATAAATAGTCTATCAACTCCAACTCGTCCACTACACCCGCACCGGCTCAGGACCGATTGCCGAGGAAGGTGTGAAGCGCATTGGCAACTCTGGGGCGGTTCAATATGCCAATTCACAAGAAGTTAGCTGCAGGAAATTAGCCTCAGTGAGCGACTGGCGCGACGTCTTTTCTTTTATCAGGACATGGAACGATTAATGGCGCTTATCGGTATCGATCTTGGAACCTCAAACTCTTTAGTGGCACACTGGACCGACCAAGGCGTGAAACTGATCGAGAATGCGCTGGGCGAGTTTCTGACACCATCGGTGGTCAGTATCGCGGATAACGGCGATGCTATTGTCGGACGTCCAGCTCTCGACAGACTGATTACTCACCCGGACAGAACGGTGGCATCCTTCAAACGGTGGATGGGGACAAATCATGAGGTGAAACTTGCGAAGAAGGCGTGGCGCGCCGAGGAGCTGTCTGCGCTTGTTCTGAGAAGCCTGAAAAGAGACGCAGAGGCCGCGCTCGACACCGAAGTATCTGATGTGGTTATTTCTATCCCGGCCTATTTCAGCGATCCGCAGCGTAAGGCCACCATCAATGCCGCGCATCTTGCAGGGCTGAATGTTACGAGACTTATAAACGAACCGACTGCCGCTGCGCTGGCCCATGGAATTGCGAGCTCAGAGGATGGGCAATTTCTGATCCTTGATCTCGGAGGAGGCACGTTTGACGTTTCCCTATTACACAAGTTCGACGGGGTTATGGAGATACGGGCGTCCGCTGGGGACTCTCTGCTAGGTGGTAATGATTTCAGGGACAGCTTGGCTTCACACCTCATGAACCTCCACGATCTCGATTTCGAAAGCCAGCGGCCTCTGGATCGGGCCAGGTTTCTGAACGAGGCTGAGCGGATTAAGGCAGCGCTGAGCGAGACCCAGGACGCGGTTTATCATATCAACGTCTTTGGAAAAGACGTTGAGGGCAAAATTACGCGACTGGAGGCAGAGGAGCTGTGGAAGCCGTTGATCACTCGGTTGCGGAGGCCGATTGAAAGGGTCATTCGCGATTCCGAAACAGATCCGTCGTCGCTCAGCCAGATTGTTCTGGTGGGTGGCGCATCGCGAATGCCGCTGCTCAAGACCATGACGACCCGCCTGTTCGGGCGGTTTCCACTGTCGCATCCCAATCCCGATCACGCCATTGCCATCGGAACGGCAGTTCAATCTGCGCTCCATGCACGGCACGAAGCGCTTGACGAGATCATCATGACTGATGTGTGCCCCTATACATTGGGTATTGCGTCGGTTGAGCAAGCCTACGGCCTAAACGAGTTGCTGATGTCGCCCATTATCGAACGCAACGCGATCATTCCGCAAAGTCGCGAGCAGTTTTACTCCACCACCGTCGATGGGCAGACCAAGATTGATGTACAGGTCTATCAAGGCGAGAACATGCGGCCTTCACAGAACATTCTGATCGGAAATCTGGAGGTGCCGGTACCGCTGGGCAAGGCCGGATCTCAATGCATTGGGGTCCGCTTTACTTATGATGTCAGCGGCGCGCTGGAGGTAGAGGTCAAGATTCGCTCGACAGGAGAAATTAAGCGTAAAGTGTTCCAAAACCAATCCAGTCTGACCGAAGCCGAAATCGCCCTGCGCTTCAAGGAGCTATCGAAAATCAAGTTGGCTCCGCGCGAGCAGCAAGAAAACCTCGCCCTGGTCGCAAGGGCGGAGCGCCTGTATGCCGAGGCAATCGGCGAGCAACGCCAACAGATATCAGCGTTAATGGCGCAGTTCATCGCGGCTCTGGATAATCAGAGACTGCGGGATGCGAGACCACTGCGGGAAACGTTTGCCAAACAGTTGGACGCGCTCGATCAAATGTGGGGCTAGCCGCAATGAGTGGTGATTGTTGGGCGTTTCTCGGCATCAAGCCCCTAAGTAACGAGGAGGCAATCCGCAAAGCCTATTCGCGACGTCTCAGAGATTTTCGCCCGGATGAGGATCCGACAGGGTTTCAGCTTCTGGTCGAAGCTCGCAAGCAGGCACTTGCGATCGTAAAGTCCCGGATGGCCGGGGTGCTAATCGCCTATCCATCTTCGCCTGACGACATAAGCATTGACGGAATTGCAGAGGGTTCCGGCAGTTCTGAAAATTCCGATAATCCGCCCGAGCCTGAAAATTACTCACAACGCGCCGTAGCGCCGTTTTTTTGGGAGCCCACGCAGAAGGAGAAAGCTGGAAAAGAAAGTCTACTGCGGCTGCTGGATGAGTTGGGTGAACTTATCAGCTTTGGAAGAGAACGGACACGCGGAGTTGCGCAGAAAGGCAACTGGCGCGTCGACAAATGGACAGAACTATTAAACCGCGCATCCAGTGAGCTAAGTTTTGCCGAACATGCAAACTTCATCCAAGCGCTTGCAAGAGGTATTGAGGGACTGTTGCCGCCCAAGGGTGATACAATCCCGTTGTCAGACTATACGGAGGGAAAAGGCATCGCTGCAATGGTCAACGCCATTGAACAGGGAGCGAATTTTTCGGAAAATCCAGGCCTTCTCGCTACGGTCTGTGGCTGGCAATCGGCAAAACACTATTTCGACTGGCTCGCCGAAGCGCAGCGCGGCAACGCTATTTTGTGGAGAAATAGTCAGGGGAAAGCGGCTTATTTCAATGGAAAAATCCCGCTCTTCCCCTTGGAAGATCAACCATCACATCTTGGAACAATCGATCTCAACTCATATTATCACGAAGCTCTTGAGAAGGGGCGCTGGCCTTTCTCGTTCGATTTCGCCAGAACGCTGATGCCGTCATACCACATCATGCGGTCGACAAATCTGTGGTTCGGCCTTACCATTTTCGGACTCACTCTTGTTACCGCCTATCTGACATTGGGAATAATAGCAGGCACAGACATTCGAATAGCCGCTGTCTCGCTTTTGTCTGTGCTGGCATTGCGGCTGACCTTTGCGGTCTTCTTCCGAAGGCTCACCCTTCGATTTCTGATCAAACGCATAATCAAAACGGATAAAAAACACATTTGGGAGCAGGTGCGTCGCCGCAATCACCTGACGCCTTATTCGCCTACCAACCCAGACTGGCTACTAATTTTTTTCACCGGCTTGGAACTATTCCCCCTTGTTGTTGGGCTTATCATCCTGGCGGATAGTGGCAGCAACATATGGAGTGCGAGGTATCTTTATCCCGAGCCCGCCGAAAAGCTCGTGACGAACACGGTTCTGCCAGCGTTCGATGCGGCAATCAAAGACGAGGCGTTTGGCTATGATTTATTTTTCGATTTCTTTCAGAGCATTCGATCAAGCAAACCGGACGGCTTTTCAACCCGCCTGATCACTCCCGATATTCCCGCTGGAAAGTTGCCTAACTTGCTATGGCTCCCCACCCTGACTCGGAACCAAGAGCGTTTTCTTAGAGCGAGCAGCGGTCCAACGCATACCGCCTTATTTGCGTCCCGCACTATTGATCCGTCCGCCAACAGGTTGCACGAGGTCCGAAACGCCAAACTGCGCGTTTGGTCGTTTCTCTATCGTATCGGTACGCCACGGATGCGTGTGGATATTGAGAAGGCTCTGAACGACTGGAGTCCTCTTATTAGAGATGCGAAATTCCGCAACGGTTGGCCGACCGAGCAGGCAATCTGGAGTATCATGGCTCCGGAGCTGCAGGGCTTTGTTTCCGCCGAAGACAAAAGTTTTCTTAGGAAGGCCGTTTTATCCGAGTTTGCGCGTCAGGCTAGGCGCTATGACGCAAAAGCGAAACCGGACGTTATCTATTCGCAATTCCATTGGGTGCTGTTCGCGCCTGATGCCGCATTGTTTCAGCCACAACCTCTTCTTGCCGACACACCGTTCCCAGAAATCAACCTTGATAATGAGTCCATCAAACATGAGGCTTTGCCCAACAACCCCATCCTGAGTAACTTCCTGCGGGGATGGGCAAGAGGGACGCAGCCCGACCGCATGGCCATGATTTCATCAACCGATAAGCTCCAAGTGCAGCCTGGAATGTTCTATATTGCACACGTGCCTGACATATCGGCATTGGCTGCGAGGCGTGCATTTTTCTTCCTTCTCGGCACGATGCTGGAGACCGACAATACGCTGCTCAGCTTGAAGATTTCGCGCCGCGGTCTTGCAAAACTTCCGGAGTCGCTTCCGGAGGACACTCCCGGTTTCTGGACCACGGCGACAGCGTATCTGCTACGGGCCCAACGACAGGAAACCGGTAAAAATCTGTCCCGGTTTTATATCGAGCACAACAGTGATGACGACGTCAGGGCAATCTTGAGCCGGCTTCTGGACGAGTTACATGGCACACCCGAAGGACAGAAGGTATGCAATTCTCGTCTTCATTTGCCAGGAGGCCCTTGTTTTGAGCTCTGAAAAAAATGCCAATAGCGCGTAATCTGATAGCAATTTTCCCTGAAACTACTTTCTACGGCAGCGTGGACATCGTTGTGGTGGCTAATTGGAAGACCACAGCCACAACCGGTGAAACATGGCGCGGAATCGGCGAAAAGCTGGCTCGCTTCATGTTCTGGTAATTTGAGGATTATCGTAAGCGGGTAGGCCACCCCACGTATCTTTCGTACTGCTGATCGGCGATTTTCTGCATGAGTCATGCGGAGAATTCTATGAGTGACAGTGTGAATCACCCTCGAACCTTTGAGGTTTTGACCGCGGAGCCCGTGCGAAGACGGCGCAAGCCGCGTGCCTGGTCGGATGACGAAAAGGCACGGATCGTCGCCGCGACGCTGCAGCCTGGGGCGAATGTCTCGGCGGTTGCCCGGTCTGAAGGCCTGGATCCTGGAGTGCTCCCCGTTTCACCGGACAGGTCGGCTAGATTGATTTAGCCCTGATGAACTGCCGAGGGGAAGCCATCTTGAGCGCGGAATGAGGATGGATTTCATTATAGTCCTCGATCCATCCGTCGATGAGCCGGAGCGCTGTTTCTGCGTCCGGTAGTGCTGCGATCCGGATATAATCCCGCTTCAGGGTTTTGACGAAGGCCTCCGACATGCCGTTCGACTGTGGGCTGGCGACCGGCGTGAAGCAGGGCGTCAGATTGAGTGCTTGCGCAAACAGCCTCGTGTCCCGCGCCGTATAGGCTGAACCATTGTCAGACAGATGCTCGATAGCATTCGGGGCTCGGGTTGCATGGAAGCGTTTCTCGACCGCCTCCAGCATCATGTCGCGGACGTCCGAGCCGGATATTCCGGCATTGGCGAGCGCCGTCCAAGCGATGATCTCCCGGTCGAAGGCATCGATGATGAAGGCGAGACGAATGACCTCGCCATTCCAGCAGGTGAACTCCAGGCCGTCCGAGCACCAGCGCAGGTTGGAGCGCATGACCATGACCTTGCCATCGTGGAGGCGGCCCTTGCGAACGGCTGTGTGCTTCTCCAGCAGCATGGCGTGGTTGCCCATGATGCGATGGACCCGTTTGGCGTTGACGACAGGCTGATCGGCGGCTCGCCTTTCGCGATTGAGGAGCGCGGCGATCCGCCGATAGCCATAGGTTGGCCTTTGATCCACCAGCCTGCGGATGGCGGGCAGAAGCTCTGCATCCTCGGCCTTGTTGTATGGCCCACGCGGCTTTGATCTGCCTTTCAGCCGCTCGATGAGGTTGGAACGGGAGACGCCCAGCGTGTCTGCGACGGCCTTCATCGCGAACCGTCCTTCGGCAACAAGATCGGCCGCGATATCCGTTTTTTTGAGTCCGCTTTGGAAAGGGCTTCGCGGAGGATTTCGACCTCCATCGTCTTGCGACCGAGCATGCGCTCCAACTCCCGGACGCGATCCTCCAGTTTCTTCACTTCCGAATTTCCGACAACCGGCTCGTCAGAATCCACGGCTGCAGCACCTCCCTCGCTCAAGAGCCTGCGCCACCGATAAAGCAAATTGGGCGCGACGCCATGACGGCGAGCGGTCGAAGATACCGTCTCGCCGGGTTCGAAACTCTGCTCAATGATTGTCAGCTTTTGCTCGGTTGTCCACCGCCTGCGGCGAACATCACCCGTCAGCAATTCAACGTGTCGATAGTCGTTAGACATAAGCCTATACCCAAGCCTGTGCTTGAGCCTTTCTGCTTATGCCGACTGTCCGGTCGAAATGGGGGGCAGTTCAGATCCCTCGCAGCTTTATGGGTGGCGTCGCAAGGCACTGGCATCGGGAGTTGTTGCGCCATTGGCGGAAGGAACGGGCAAGGCGATCAAGTTCGCGCGCGTTGAAACGGCAAGCAGCGGCTCGGTGGATATTGTCATTGCGGATATGGTGGTGCGCGTCGGCGGCAATTTTGATCCTGATCATCTGGTGAAGGTTCTGCAGGCGGTACGCAAGGCATGATCGCCTCGGGTGTGGTGGTCTATGTGTCGTGCCAGCCGGTCGACTTCCGCAAGGGGGCTGCGTCCTTGATGGCGCTGGTGCGGGATGGGGGACTCGACCCATTCAATGGCGCGCTTTACGTCTTCCGGTCGAAACGGGCCGATCGTATTCGGATTGTCTGGTGGGATGGCAGTGGTGTCTGCCTCTATTCGAAAACCCTGGAAGATCAGGGCTTCTGCTGGCCCGGCATATCGACGGCACGGATCCGTCTGGACCATTCGCAGCTGATGGCGTTGCTGGCCGGAATGGATTGGAAAAAGATCCGCCCGACCAAGGTCAGGCGACCCTTGTTGACGGGCTGACAGCACCTGCGACAAGATGAATCATGCCGCTGTAATGGTTGGGAAAACAGCTGTTTTTGTGCTCTACTCCTTCGCATGGATTTGCCCCTTCACGACCTGCCGGACGACGTGGACGCGCTGAAAGCGATGGTTCTCGCGATGGCGCGCGAGCAGGCGGCGAAAGAAGCGCGGCTGAAAGCTGCTGAAGCTGAGATCGTTCGGCTGGAGGCGGTGGAGAAGAATGCCAACGAGCGGATTGCCAACCTCACATCGATCCTGAAGGTTCTGCAGCGCACGCAACATGGCACCCGTTCTGAGCGGCTGCGTCTTGGTGTCAGCGATGAGCAAGTCTCCTTTGCCTTCGAGGAAGTCGAGACCGGTCTTTCGGAAATCCAGAGCGAGCTTGATCAAGCGGCCAAGGACAAGCCGAAACGAGCAGCACGTCCGCGCAAGGGTTTTGCCGCTCATCTTGAACGCATCGAGGAAGTGATCGAGCCGGAGATCCCTGCTGAATACGTGGGCTTGGAAAAGGTCCTGATCGGTGAAGATCGCTCGGAACGGCTGGATGTCGTGCCGCCGAAGTTCCGGGTCATCGTGACGCGCCGCCCCAAATACACCTTCCGCGGCCACGATGGCGTGCTCCAGGCTTTGGCACCGGCGCACATCATCGAAAGCGGCCTGCCGACGGAGCGGCTGCTCGCCTATATCGCCGTCTCCAAATACGCCGACGGCCTTCCGCTTTACCGGCAAGAGGCAATCTATCTACGCGACGGTGTCGAGATCAGCCGATCGTTGATGGCCCAGTGGATGGGGCATCTGGGCTTCGAACTTCAGATTTGCGCCGATTACATCCTTGAGCGCGTCAAGGAGGGTGAAAGGATCTTCGCCGACGAAACGACATTACCCACTCTTGCCCCTGGGTCCGGGAAAACGACGAAGGCCTGGCTTTGGGCGTACGCTCGCGATGATAGACCCTATGGTGGAACCAACCCGCCGATGGTGGCCTATCGGTTTGAGGACAGTAGGGGCGCTGACTGCGTGGTTCGTCATCTCGCCGGATTCAGTGGCATCCTGCAAGTTGACGGCTACTCGGCCTATACCAGTCTCGCCAAGACGCGCGCCAAAGACGGCAGCAATGAAACGATCCGGCTCGCAGGATGCTGGGCGCATCTTCGCCGCAAGTTTTACGACCTTCACATCAGTGGTGTCTCAAAGGCTGCAACGGACACGATCATCGCGATGACCGAGCTTTGGCGCATCGAGGATGAGGTCCGCGGCCGGGATGCCGACAGCCGATCCATGCTGCGTCGGGAAAAATCTGCAACCATCGTCTCCGGCCTCTTTGATCTTTGGGAAAAGGAACTGGGCAAGGTCTCTGGCAAGTCCAGGACCGCCGAAGCAATCCGTTACGCGCTCACCCGGCGCGAAGCACTGGAGCGCTTCCTGACGGACGGCCGGATCGAAATCGACTCCAATATCGTTGAGCGAGCGATCAGGCCCCAAACAATTACGAGAAAGAACAGTCTATTCGCCGGCAGCGAGGGTGGTGGACGCACCTGGGCGACGGTCGCCACCCTCTTGCAGACAGCCAAGATGAACAACGTCGATCCGCTTGACTGGCTCTCCCAGACCTTGACCCGCATCGCTCAAGGCTGGCCCGTATCTGAAATCGAGGCACTCATGCCCTGGAACTTCAAGTCCCACGCCATCGGCTGACCGCTTACGGATTATCAAAGCTGACGCCAGTGTTGTTGCCAGCGCACACTATCGGCTCAGTCCAAGCCCCTGAGACCGGCCAGTTGCTGTTTCAGTGCGTGGTCATGGCTGAGTTCTGCATGGCGTGCACGATGCACCAGGCCGGCGATTGTCTTGATCTGCTCAGCCTGCTTCGCGAGCTCCGGGCGTGCTGCAAGCTCTTCGGCAATCCTGCGAGGATCGGAGCTTCCCAACCGCTGGGTGAGTGCTTTGGCCACCGGCTTTGCCTCATCAAGCGCGGCTCGGCCCTCAGGTAACGATCGCAGCTCTTTGATGAACTTGCTTTGCCTCTCGACCGGCATCTTCTCCATCTTCGCAAGGATTTCGGCACTGCGGGGCGTGAGGCCAGGCACCTCGATCGCGTCACGCTTTTCGCGCTGCCATTGTTCGCTTTGACGTTCTTCGCCAAGCCGGCGCTCCCACGCCTCGGAGACATAGCCGATATGGGCAGAGAGAGACCTGGCATATTGCAGCGCCTCTTTCCGCTCCTTGTTGTTTCCGAACAGACCCGACTTGCCACGTAGCTCCCCGAAGCGTTCTGGCTGCTCGGCCATGGCCTTCGCCATGATCTTGCCATTGCCTTCCTTTTCGGTCATCGCGGTGCGCAGTCTCGCTGAGACCTCGGCCGGATCACGGAACACGCGCCGCACCAGAGATTCGACTGTATCGAATTGCTGATCGATGACGGACATTGCCCTCATCTGCGCCACCTCTTCGATGCTGCTTTCGTAACGGGTGATTGCTGGTACCAGCGGAGCTTGCTTACCGGTTTCCAGCGACGATTGCTGGCCGGCAGCTTCTGTCGGGGCAGGGGCGGCGCCGTCTTGCGACATGAGATCGGACCACCGGATGCGGCGATATCCTTTATTGTCCTCTGTCCTGTCGCCCTGCCGTCCGTCATCGATATTTCCGGCGAACTGATTGCGACGATCTTCGCGGCGAACAGGGCCGACCAGATCGCCGGCACGTTCCTCGTAAACCCGCTGACGCTCTGATGGCCGGTCCTGCTGCTCCCGCACCGGATGGGCCGCGCGGGACAGGACCTCTTGACGCTCATCTCGGGCGGAAGCAAGTTCAATCTCGCTTTTGACCCCGAGCTTCTCCGCGATGCCCCGCCGCTCGGCAAAGTCCCTGACATAGTCCAGCGTGGTTTCCTTCGCGCCGGAACGCGACAGGCGGTTTTCTAACTGCTGGTAGGCCAGTTCATCACCCGTAACGACGCGCCACGCATTTCGCTGGACCTGCGTACCGTCCGGAAGCGTGACAGGCGTGGCGCCTTCATGCTGCAGTCCAATCCTGTCCCCGATTGCGGGAGATGCCTCCTGCATGGCCCGCTTGAGATCGACGCCCCATACTGTGCGCTGCTCGCCCTTGTCGTTCTCCAGGGTCACAAAATAGCTGTCGCGTGATTGCGGATTATGCTTGTAGGACGCAATGCCGTGATCGACCAGCCGGCCGGCCTTGGTGAACTCCTGGCTGTCGGCATAGAGCTGCACGCTTTCGCGATGCCTGGTCATGGCAACATAGGTCAGATGCCGATCCATGGTGCGGGACGCCAGCACAAAAGAGCGATCGACCGTCGCGCCCTGGTTTTTATGGATCGTCGTTGCATAGCCGTGGTCGATCGCCTGGTAGCTGTCGGTCAGAATGCTGACACTGTCGCCACCTCGGACATCGAGCCGGGCGATGATCTTGCCCTTTTCGACATGCTCGACCGTGCCAAGCATGCCGTTTTTCACAGCGAGGTCGCGTTTGTTTTCGAGGAAGATGATCCGGTCACCGGCGGCGAAGGCGCGTTTGCCGTTATTGGTCTGGAACGTGCATTCTCCAACAACCTCACCATCCCCACGGTCCCCACCGGCGCTCGACCCGTGGCTGCGCTCCAGCCTTTGTCGGTTCTGAAGCTCGGAACGGATGGCGGCATTGAGGGCGCGCACATCGGCACGGCGATGCGCCATGGCAATCCGGGTGCCATCGGCACGCTTCTCACTGTCGGCGACATAATCACGCACGATCTGTGCCATCGCCGCGTCGCGGCTTTCCGCAAAGTGGATGTCACCGCGATCCCGGTAGGCGGCAAGGCCCTCGGCCGTCTTATGGGTCGCAAAGGCAACCGATGCCTGTCTCTGCCAATCATGGCGCTGGCGGCGAATGTCCGAAAGTTCGACATGGCCAATCTGCTCGGCTATCGCCCTGAAGGGTGCTCCGGCGCCGATTGCCTGCAGTTGCTCATGGTCGCCGACAAGAACGATCTTTGCACCGCGCTCTTCTGCTTCTGCGATAAAGCGGGCAAGCTGACGGCTGCCGACCATGCCGGCCTCGTCGATGACGAACACGTCACAGCTGCCAATCAGATCCCGCCCATGGTCCCAGCTGTAAGTCCATGACGCCAGGGTGCGGCTCTCTATGCCAGAGCTTTCCTCAAGACCCTCGGCTGCCTTTCCGGCCAGCGCCGCACCATGGACCTGATAGCCTTGAGCCTCCCACGCCTTGCGAGCGGCTGCGAGCATGGTGGACTTTCCAGCACCAGCGAACCCGACCACGGCCGCGATGCCTTCTGGGCCCGTAACATGTTTGATCGCATGACGCTGTTCGTCGGACAATCCTGTTGACGGATCGCTCGCAGCCACCATTCCGCCGGAGGTTTTCCGGATAGAGCGATCCTGCCTCTCGATTGCACGCGCGACATGGCGATGATCGACGCCATGGGAATGCGCCTGATGCAATCGCTTCGCCGACCGCGCCATTGCGAGCTCCAGATCGATCATCTCCCGCGTCGAATAGCGCGCATTGGACACGTTGCCTGTCTCAGGATCGATGCGCTCAGCCTGAAGCTCGACGAGCGCTGGTGATGCCATGACAGCCGCAAAAGTGTTCCGGAACGTCTGGGCGTCATCGTTGATATAGCGATGCAGGGTCCTGGCAATGTCGTGCCGATCGAACACACTCTTCTCATGGCTGATCAGCGTCAAAACCTGTTCCGGTTTTTGACGGATCAGCGCGGCATTTCGCCGTGCTGCCTTGTCATCCAGCCGGCCGCGCTCGACTGCCATCCCTCGCCGTTCCATCTGCGAGGCATGCACGCCCATATGCCCGGTCGGCGACAATTCGAGGCCGCGCTGAGCAAGGGAGCGATGATCGATGCGGACATCCAGACCTTCGCGTTGAAGCTGACGGATGGCGATGCCTTCCCATGACTGCCTGATATCTTGAATCTGCATGTCGGTTGTCGCCATACCGTTTGCCAACAGCCTTGCGTTCTTGTGCTCAAGACGGGTCTTCTCGCCAAGGCCGACCCGGCGAACCTCTCGCGTCGTCATCAGCACATGCGCATGGTAGTTCCGGATGTCACCATGCTCGCCTGGCGAATGGATGGCAAAATCCACTGCCGCGCCATAGCGGTTTGCCAGATCCTGGGCAAAGGCGCGTGCAGCCTTCAGTCGCCCCTCTGGCGAAAGCTCACGCGGAAGCGCGATTTCGAATTCGCGGGCAACGCGGGCATCCTTACGCTTTTCTGCAAACTCGGCAGCGTTCCACAAAGCCGACCGATCCAAGGCCCAATCGGCAGAAAGACCTTCCGGCAGCACGATCTCGATGTGCTCCACTCCTTCTTTCCGGGTAAAATCATGCACGAGACCATCGCGGTGATTGGTGAGGAGAACCGCGCAACGATAGGCGGCGGATGCCACAGCGCTGCGGCCGGATGAGCGCGAGACAGGTTTGGTGCTGAGATGATAAATCGCCAACCGAAATCTCCGATCCGCAAACGGGGAAATTCAGCGCTCAACTGCGGTGCAAGTCGTAAGTGCGCCCTTGTCTGTTTACCGGTGGTAACGCTAGCAACATCGAACAGGCATTTCGACTACTAAAAGTAGTAGTCGCCAAGTGGCAATTGCTCGTGTTTGAATAGGGACACAATCGCGTCAATCAAGGGAGGGCGATAGACGCAGGCTGATCGCACGGCGGAGGAGGGATAGGCGTCAAAGGGAGCCGGACAAGTGGAAGGAGATATTGGAGGCGCGGCTCGACAAACAGGAGCGGGCGCAGGTAACGCGCAGCGGATAGTCCCGTAAGACAGGCATTCGATTGGCGGCTACCAAAAATCGGAGTTTCAAAGAAGTTTACAATGGCCCATACAGGATACCGTCCAGAAACGGAGCAGACATGAAGACCAGCCTTGAACATTTGCCGGAACGAAAGCAACGCGAGCTTGCGCGCGTCGTCGGAATTATCCAGGAAGAGTTTGCTGATCTGGTGGAGCGCTCCAAGTCTGACGCCAAGAAAGACGGGCGGATTTTCAAAATCATTCTGTTCGGTTCTTACGCGCGTGGCACCTGGGTGGATGAACCGCATACGTCGAAAGGCTATCGCTCGGATTTCGACATTCTTGTCATCGTCAGCAACAAGGAATTGGCCGATCCCAAATACTGGGACAAGGCGACCGACCGGCTGATGTGGGACAAGGAGATCGAGACGCCCGTGGGACTCATCATGCACGGCGCCCGCGAGATCAGCAATTTTTTAAATGACGGCCAACCTTTCTTTGTTGATCTCGCCCGTGAAGGCATCGTCCTTTACGAATTCGACGACAGGCCGCTGGCTGAACCAAAACAGCTTAGACCTGCCGATGCGCTGAGAGTAGCCGAAGAGCATTTTAACGAAGAGATGGCTGCTGCTCGTTCGTTTCTCGATACGTCGCTGTATCTGAAAGACAAGCGGATGAAGCATGCTGTTTTCGAACTCCATCAGGCAGTGGAGAGCGCCTACAACTGCTACCTCCTGACACTGACAAACTATTCCCCTGCGTCGCACAACCTTAAATTCCTGCGTGGACTTTCCGAAGGTCGTGATCACCGTTTGATCGACATCTGGCCGCGCGATCGTCAGCGATTTACCACATGGTACAACATCCTGAATGAGGCCTACGTCAAGGCGCGCTATTCGAAGCGTTTCGAGGTTTCCGAAGAGGCGCTCACCTGGCTTCAGGAGCGGACCGCAGAACTTCACAAGCTGGTTGAGACGCTTTGCCGCGAGCACATCGAAAAGCTCGAACAGGCCGCGAACGCCTGCGACTGAGCTTCAGCGGCAGCACAAACTCTCCTGAGCTCAGGTAGCAGCCACCGCAGCGTCATGAACCATAGGGTCCGACCTTTTCTTTCAATCGCAATGTCGATCTCCTCATAGAAACTGGTCTGTCTTCCGGGAGCGAAGCTGTGGTCAACAGCGGCAGTTCCGGTGCGGCCGCAATCGAAAGGAATAATCGTGGCAAGGAAAACCATCGCACAACGCCTGGCTGAACTGGAGGCGCAACGGTCCGCGCTCAAGGCGCGTCTCTCGAAAACCGAGCGCAACAACGATACGCGCCGCAAGGTCCTGATCGGGTCGCTCGTTCTGCATCACCTGGGGACCTCGAATGATCAGGAGTTCAGCAAGCAACTCGGTACGTGGCTGCGTCGCGAACTACCAGGCTTTTTGACACGCGACAATGACAAGGCGCTGTTTGACGATCTGATCGGACCAGGACTGCCGGGCACAGGAGAGTGTGGCGACGGCGGGCAGGGTGCTCCATGAACCGATTGCGACTTGTCCGGGGCGCATTCAAAAACATGATGCGAGCCGCCGCGCGTGATCCGCTTTGGGCAGTCCTGGCTTTGATTGCCATGCCGTTCCGGATCTGGAAACCGCTTCTCGGATTTGTCGTCATCCTCATCATCGTCACGTTTGTGATCGGCATGGGTGGCCGTCATTTCCTCGAGCAAACGGGTTTCGGGCGCGGCTCGCTTGTCTACATCCTCCCCGATTTCCTCACCTTGCTGGCGCTTGCCGTCATCACCTTCCGGTTCATCACCAGCGCGCTCATTTTGCATTTCGGGGACAGTGACGATGATACCCATGGCTCCGCCCGCTTTGCGACAGACAAGGAGATAGCTGCTCTCACCGCATCCGGCTCCGGCCTCCTGATCGGTCGTGATAGGAAATCAGCCAAACCTCTGCGCTATGACGGCCCGGCCCATCTCCTCACCATGGCGCCGACACGTACCGGCAAGGGTGTGGGCACGATCATTCCAAACCTGCTGACCGCCGACCGTTCCGTTATCTGCGTCGATCGAAAAGGCGAGAATGCAAGGATCACCGGCCGTGCGCGTCAGAAATTCGGGCCGGTTCACGTGCTCGATCCTTTTGGGGTCACCGGGAGACCCTCGGCAGCCTTCAATCCCCTGGCCATGCTTGATCCCCAAAACCTCGATGTCGCCGAAGATGCCAGTGCCCTTGCCGACGCTCTCGTGTTCGACGAACCGGGAATGGCGGGAGAGGCGCATTGGAACGAGGAGGCAAAAGCGCTGATCGCCGGATTGCTGCTCAAGATCGTTGCGGCGGAGCCTTTGAGACGCAAACACCTCGCAACACTTCGCGAGTATCTTACCCTTGCTCCGGAAGAGTTTGCAGCACTGCTCAAGCGTATGCAGGACAGCGATGCGGCAAGCGGTCTTGTCGCTCGTGCCGCAAACCGACACCTCGGAAAATCCGACCGCGAAGCCACAGGCAACGGGATGCACGACGAAAAGGCAGTCCAGCATCTGAGACCTTGTATGCGCGGCCCTCGGGCTCTCTTCGGCGCAACGGGAAGCGGATAGATGAGCCTTCGTCCAAATTGCAGTCCTGTGGCGACGGCGGCATCGCGGCGGAGGGATCGTTTTCGACCGCGAGGTCTAGCAACCGAGTAATGACCTTGACAGGACACCATAGGAGTCTAGACGGGGTTTCATGATCATCTTGGGAGTATGGAAATGAAAACACTGGCAGCCGTTTCGGCTTTTGTAGGCAAGACCTTTGCCGCCTGGGTCATCCTGTTTGCCGTGCTCGGCTTCTTTTTTCCGGATACGTTCAAGCAGATTGCGCCGTGGATCGTCACGCTTCTGTCGATCATCATGTTCGGGATGGGGCTCACACTTTCGGTCGATGATTTCAGGGAGGTCGTAAAAAGACCATTCGATGTGACGATCGGCGTGCTCGGCCAGTTTCTCATCATGCCGCTTCTGGCGGTGCTGCTCACCCGCATCATTCCCATGCCGCCGGAAGTCGCGGCGGGCGTCATTCTGGTCGGCTGCTGCCCGGGCGGCACCTCTTCCAATGTCATGACCTATCTCTCTAAGGGCGATGTCGCCTTGTCCGTTGCCTGCACCTCGGTCACCACGCTTGCCGCGCCGCTGGTGACGCCGTTCCTCGTCTGGCTGTTTGCGAGCCAGTTCCTGCCGGTTGACGGCTGGGCCATGTTCCTCAGCATTGTCAAGGTCGTTCTGGTTCCGCTCGCTCTCGGCGCCGCCCTGCAGAAGCTGCTGCCCGGTCTCGTCAAGACCGCCGTTCCGGCATTGCCGCTGGTGAGCGTCATCGGCATCGTCCTCATCGTTTCGGCGGTGGTGGGAGGATCCAAGGCATCCATCGCCCAGTCCGGGCTAATGATTTTTGCCGTCGTCGTGCTGCATAACGGGCTTGGCTATCTCCTCGGTTACCTCGCGGCAAAGGCAACGGGCCTGTCACTTGCCAAGCGCAAGGCCATTGCGATTGAGGTGGGTATGCAGAATTCGGGCCTTGGTGCGGCGCTTGCGACGGCCTATTTCTCGCCTCTTGCCGCGGTTCCGAGCGCCATTTTCAGCGTCTGGCACAATATTTCCGGTGCAATCCTGGCAAACTGGTTTTCGGGCCGGGTGGATGTAGGCTCCGCCAACAAAGCCGGCTGAAGCTCCGCATCTGTCAGGCCGCCTGTAGTTAAGGCGGCCTGACCCTGCCTTAGAACGGCATAGTCTGACGTGTTATGGCCGGTGGATTAAGCCGGGCAAAGCCCTCCTGGCGCTGATACGGGAAATGCGGATAGGGAGCAGTCGTCTCGCTGGCCTCGTCCAGCTTCGCTACCTGTGCGGACGTCAGTTCCCACCCCACGGCGTCGAGGTTCTGGCGAAGCTGTTCCTCATTGCGCGCGCCGATGATGACCGTGGAAACAGTGGGACGTCTGAGCAGCCAGTTGAGTGCGACCTGCGGCACCGTCCTGCCGGTTTCTTGCGCGACAACGTCGAGCGCATCGATCACGCGGTAGAGATGTTCATCATTAACCGGCGGGCCGAAGCTGGCGGTCTCATGCAGGCGGCTACCTTCGGGCAGCGGCGTGCCGCGACGGATTTTTCCGGTCAACCGCCCCCAGCCAAGCGGGCTCCAGACCATTGCGCCAAGACCCTGATCCGCGCCGAGCGGCATCAGATCCCACTCGTAATCCCGGCCGATCAGGGAATAATAGACCTGATTGACCACATAACGCGGCCAGCCATAACGGTCCGCGACGGCAAGCGATTTCATGATCTGCCAGCCGGAAAAATTCGAGACGCCAGTATAGCGCACCTTGCCGGAGCGGACGAGTGTATCGAGCGTCGACAGCACTTCCTCAACCGGTGTGAAGGCATCGAAGGCATGAAGCTGAAGGACGTCGATATAGTCGGTCTTTAGGCGGCGCAGGGCGTCATCCACCGCGCGCAGAAGCCGGAAGCGGGACGACCCGGCCTCGTTCGGCCCGTCACCCATCGGCAGGCTGGTTTTGGTCGAGATCAGAACGCTGTCGCGCCTTCCCTTGACGGCTTCGCCGAGCACTTCCTCCGATGCGCCATTGGAATAGACATCGGCGGTATCGAACAGGTTGACGCCGGCTTCCAGACAAATATCGATCAGGCGCCGGGCTTCCGTGGCGTCTGAATTGCCCCAGTTGCTGAAGAGCGGGCCGGAGCCGCCGAAAGTTCCGGTGCCGAAACTCAAGACCGGCACTTTCAGGCCGGATTGGCCGAGATGACGATATTCCATGGGGCGTTCCTTTGTTGCTTCGAAATGGTCACGGCCGGGGCTCTGGCAGCGCCGCGCTGTGTCCATCCCGTCATGATCTGGCAGATGAAGATTGCGATGCGTTTCAATCGCCGTCTGAAGATAGACGCTAGCTCTTCAATGAAATAGAATGCCGAAAATACTATCACTTGTGAGATGAAGTCATCATGGCGCGACTGGAGATCAACCGGGCAGGGGAGATGGAAATCTTCGTGCGGGTCGTCGAACTCGGCGGTTTTTCCCGCGCGGCCGCAGCGGCGAACATGACGCCTTCTGCAGTGAGCAAGCTGATCGCACGGCTGGAAGGCCGCCTGGGCGCGCGCCTGCTCAACCGTTCCACCCGGCAGCTTCAGATCACGCCGGAGGGCTGCGCCTTCTATGAAAGGGCCATCCGTATCCTCGCCGATCTCGAAGAGGCCGAACGCGCCGCCGGTGAGGGCGAACAGCCTGTCGGCCGCGTGCGGATCAACACCAGCGCTTCTTATGCAACGCATATTCTTGCGCCCATCCTGCCACGGTTTCTGGCGCTTCATCCGGGCATCACGCTCGATATTGTCCAAACGGATATGGTGGTTGACCTTCTTGCGGAACGCATGGATGTAGCGGTGCGCGCCGGGCCGCTCAAAAACTCAACTCTCGTTGCCCGGAAACTCGGTGAGACAGGGATGATCATTGCTGCCGCCCCGGCTTATCTGCAGCGCTGCGGCGTGCCGCAAACCATCGCCGATCTGGAAGATCACAATCGGCTCGGATTCGGTTACGCGCGGTCAGTCGACGGGTGGCCGTTGCGTGACGCCGGAAAGACCGTCGTCATTCCGGCGACAGGGCGCGTGCAGGTCAGCGATGGCGAGGGCCTTCGCCGTCTTGCCCTTGCCGGTGTCGGGCTGGTCCGCCTTGCCGCCTTCACCGTGCGGGAGGATATCGCCGCCGGCCGGCTCATATCGGTTCTCGATCACCTGGATACGGGTGAGACGGAGATGTTTCATGCCGTTTATGTCGGCCAGCGCGGGCCGCTTCCCGCCCGCATCCGGGCGCTGCTCGATTTTCTCGGCGAGCACGGGCGGGTGAAATGACCTTCCGATGGCATCGGAAGTTGCGGCGGGGATGAAGACGGCAGGAGGCTGAAAAAAGAACGTCCGGCTGACCGGACGCCTATGGTCTCGGACCGGACATCGTGAAGGCGACAACCGATTTCAGCGAAATGTGTGTCTCCTCGGCAAGTGTGCTTGGTATCGCGCCGCAAAGGCTGCCCGTCGTTACGACATTGCCCGCCTTGAGCATCTCGCCGGTGTTGAATGCCGCATTGGCAAAGGCGACCAGCGGCGCGAGCGGATCGCCATTCGGATGTGTTACCTCGGCATCGAACAGCGATACCGACCCCTCGGTAACGGTGAGCTGCGGCAGGTTCTCGCCATTTCCGGCAAAGATGTCCACGATGTGCTTATCGACTTCCGGGCCGATGACGAAGCCGTGGTTGGCAAGGCGATCCGCGAGAAAAAGCGGAAACGGCACCTGATTTTTCTCCACCAGCCTGTAGCGGAGAAGTTCAGCGCCAAGGTGAACCTTGTCGATAAATCCGATCAGGTCGGCTCTTGTCATCGGCCCCGCCGCCGCCGCAGGAATATCCGCCGAAAGCGTAAAGCAGATCTCAACCTCGATGCCTTCGGTGCCGTCATGGGGAAAAGAAGCGGCATTGGTTTCATCGACCCGCACACAATCGAGCATGGGCGCCCCAATGGCCTCGCCATCCGCGCGAATCGCCAGTTTCCAGCCGGCAACCGGTTCTGCCCGGCTTTCAGAAAAAGCCCGCTGGACCGCCATAGCCTCTCCAAGCGTGCCGGGAATGAGACCCTCCGCCAGCACCGCCGCCAGAGAAATCTTCGCCCCCTTGCGGCTCGCTGTGATAAAGCTTTCCGCCAGTTTCTCGATTGCCGTCATTCACTTACGTCTCCTGCTGATTTCACGCGCCGAATGCTGTCACGATATGACGCTGTGTGCCAAGGCCATCAATGCCGAGTGCGACCACATCGCCGGCTTTTAGGAGGACTGGCAGTTTCATTCCTAGGCCGACCCCGGGTGGCGTGCCCGTGGTGATGACGTCGCCCGGCGTGAGGCGCATGAAGCGGCTGATGTAGGAAACAAGCGTTGCGATCGGGAAAATCATCTTGGATGTCGACCGCTCTGCATGCGTTGGCCGTTGATGTCCAGCTACAGGCCAAGATTTCGCACGTCGCCGATTTCGTCCGGTGCCACGCGGAATTTGGCAACGCCATGCCTGACACGATAGGGCCTTTTGTCCCGCTGTTGAGCGGTGGCAGAATGGCCCTCTACACGTCTCAGGGACGAGCGCGTGGCGGAGATATTGCCGCTTCTGGCAAGGGCCGCAAGCGACATGGAAATCGCTTGGTAGTGGAACGGCTATTCTCGGCCTAAATGGCAGCTGACATAAAATTCGGGCGGCACTGGCCGCCCGTTTTATTTTGGTGTTAAGCGACGTCTGCGTCGAACTGGATACTATGAAGTCGTTTATAAAGGCCGTCATTCGCCAGCAATTCACGCCGGCTTCCCTGTTCGGCCAATTCACCATTGTCCATGACGACGATCTTGTCGGCGCGGTTGATTGTGGAAAGGCGATGGGCGATCACGATGGATGTCTTGTTGAGCGTCAGGCGTTCCAACGCATCACGCACGAGAGCCTCGGATTCGGAATCCAGTGCACTTGTCGCTTCATCAAGGATCAGGATATCCGCGTCCCGAAGCATTGCGCGTGCAATCGCCACACGCTGTCGCTGGCCGCCCGACAGGCCGGAGCCGTTTTCGCCCAGCCTGGTGTCGTATCCGTTCTGCATCTTCATGATGAAATCATGCGCATTTGCGGCCTTTGCTGCCGCTATGATCTCGTCCTCAGTCGCGTTGTCGCGGCCGACGGAAATGTTGTGCTTGATCGTCCCGGAGAACAGGAAGGTCTCCTGGCCGACATAAGAAACATGCTCGCGCAGGCTGGCAAAGGAAACATCGCGCAGATCCGTGCCGTTGATTTCAACGGAGCCGTTCTGCGGGTCGTAAAGACGCATCATGAGGTTGATGATAGTCGACTTGCCACTGCCAGAGGGGCCGACCAGCGCCGTCATCTTGCCGCCTTCGAAAAGGACGCTGACATCCCTGAGAACCGGTTGACCGGACACGTACTCGAAGCTGACGTTCTTGAGCTCGACATCCCCGCTTGCCTTCGGGAGCGCTACTGCGTCTTTCTTTTCCGTCAGTGTTAGCGGGGCATCCAGCACCTCGAACATCATACGCACGCCGATCATCCCGCCTTCGATCTGTACGCGCATTCGCGCAAGTCGCTTAGCCGGTTCGTAGGCAAGGAGAAGAGCGGTAATGAATGCCATCAGATCGCCGGGGGAGCCGCCTTTTTCGAGCACCGTGTATCCAGAGACAGCAATTACCACTGCGATAGCAAGGCCAGACAGGGTTTCCATGATCGGGCTCGTTGCTGCCTCGAGCTTAGCAATCCCATTGGCACGATGCTCAACATCTGACACCGCCTTGTTCATACGCTGGCGCATCAGTTTCTCAAGCGAAAATGCCTTGATAACGCGAACGCCAATACTCGTTTCCTGCACGACGTTGACAATTTCGCCAAGCGACGCAAGCTCCGCTTCCATGATCTTGCGAACACGACGCAGGACTAGACGAACGCTGAAGATCGCCAATGGACCAATAATCATGGAAATGGCACTCAGAAGGAAGTTCTGGGCGAACATCACGATGATCAAGCCAATAAGGGAAAACAGGTCACGTACGAAGGATGTTACTATAGTATCTATCACACTGCGCGCGGCCTGCGCATTGTATGTAACACGAACAAGTAACTCAGATGACGGCAAGTTTTGAAAGAAGGATACTCCCTGTTTCAAAAGCCGATCATATATTTTTCGTTGCTGCTCCGCAACAATGCTATTGCCCGCCTTACTCAGATAATAGCTTTGAACAAAGGTGGCAAAGCCTTTAACAATAAAGATAACGGCGACGGCAAAGGCGATTTCAAGAACAACATCAAAACCCTGCTTCAGATAAACGCTGTTAACAATATCGCGCATAATCCAAGCGCTAAGTGATGTTGTACCAGCTACGACCAGCATTGCTGCTATCGCCGCGGAATACCATCCAACGTGTTTTTTGAAGTTTTCTTTAAAAAGTCGCGTCAGCAACTTTCTGTCGTCTGGCGATAAAAACGATCCAATCAAGGAAGCTACCATCCTATTTCAACATTCATACGCAGACTAAAAGCAACGCCACTCACTATTGGCGGACTGTTGCGAGTGTGCCGTTTGGTTATGCGCAGAAGCCTAAAAGTGCACAATCGCGCACAATAACAGATATCAAAGCGAACGACACCGTGCGTTATCGAAAAACAAATCTTGTAGCGTTCGTTTGTTCGTTTCGGTCTGCTCCGATGGATTGTAGCAAATAGTCCTGCGTTTCTTGTCTGTCAACATTCGTGTCACCGCTACCGTTCCGGCAGTACCAAAAGAAGTGTCTATGCGAAATGATCCCTTTGCAGGATTTGGAATTACGTGGGATCGTCTCCCGGCACGTTCTCTAATCGCGGTTGTCAAGTTGATCGCCGAGGGTATCACAGGTCAGGCTCATGGTTCTCTTCGACGTCGGCAGTTTGGTCGCCTCATCATGGCGTTCGATAGGCTCGGTCGACCCATGTGGTGTTCGTGGTTGCCCGGATAATACGGCACTCGCATTCCCGGGATCGGTCTTGACCGCGCCATCGTCCTGACCGGACGATCTCGCCGGTCTCAGCTAGTCATGGATATCACTGTAATCATGCCATCTCGCCCGGCTCTTGCGATGACCAACGGAAAGATTCGGCGGACATCCACATTGAGTGAAGGATCACGGCCAGCTTCCGGGCTACAGCTACCTTAACTTTCCGATAGCCGCTACGCCGCGCGACGCGTAACCACCAGTTCTTCAAAGCGCAGAACCGCGGAATTCGCGTCGGCAGCAGATTGGCTGCCTCATACAGGCTGCGTCGGAGAAAGTCGTCGCCCCGTTTTGAAACGCGCCCGAATCTCATCGTCTCACCGGAGGCATAGATGCGAGGTGTTAGAGTCGGACTCGAAAAGGCTTCAATGATATCCATATCTTGCCGAGCGGCGCGTCAGGACCCGGATGTGGGCGATAATGATCCAGCCTCAGCTGATCCGACGGACTTTTCCCAATCCTTGGCCAGTCGCCGGCATCTGCCAAGCCTGCAAAGGTGCGCTCCGCGACCCAGCGACGCGGCAGAACCTCGAAGCCCTTGGTTTTGTCGGTCCGCTTGACGATCTGGAGAGTGAACGCAGCGATTTTTTGCAGTGCGCCCTTCAGTTTGGGTCCGAAATAGCCGGCGGGCGCGCCGTCGCGATCCTGAATATCGGCGCTATGAACCATGAGGCCGACCCTAGTCCGAGTGTGTCGACGACGATATGACGCTTGCGTCCCTTGATCCTCTTGTCCGCGTGATAGCCCGAAATTCCGCCGCTTTCCGTGTTTTTCACGCTCTGGCTGCCGATCACGCCCGCAGACGGCGAAGCTTCCCGGCCATCCAGCTCGCGCACCTCCATCAAAAGGTGATGGTTGATTTGTCCCCATGAACCCGTCGCTCGCCACTCGTAAAAATAGGCCTCCACAGTTGTTAAATGCGGAAAATCCCTGGGCAGCATTCGCCAATGACAACCCGTCGAAGCAATGTAGAGCAACGCATTCATAATCTTGCTAAGATCGGTGCTGCGCGGCCTGACCAAACGCCTTGGTCCAGGTAGGCAGGGCGAGATCAATCCCCATTCCCGGTCCGTCAGGTCACTTGCATAGCGGCGCGCGCGTCGGGCACATTGCAGACGGGTGAAATCAGTCCAACCCATTGTGGTCTCCGTTCGTCCTAAGCAAACAAACAGAACCACAAATGACTGATTTCACTCAACTCTTTTTCGGTCAGGCTCTTAGCTCGACTTTGTACAAAATCGGTTGTGATTTCGGGCTCTGCTGAGCGATTTGGGGTCAATTAATTCGCTGCAGCCGAACACATGTCCGCACCAAACTTCGACGTCATACCGAAAGATTCTTCTTGCGCCCGGAGGCGTCCACATATGTCCTCAAGTCTGGCTTGAGCCTTTCTGCTTATGCCGACTGTCCGGTCGACATGGGGGCAGTTCATTAGCGGAATCGCGGAAAGAGTGCCTCTTTATAAAAATGATGCCCCTGGCAGGACGAGGCATGAGGCGCTTCCCGATTTTGGGCCCGCGGGAGCTGGAATTTTCCGCGGAAACGTCACATCGCATCGCAAGCCAATCATGAAAGAATTGTTTAATTCTAGTGCTAAAATAATTCGTAGGAATTTACATTTCAATCGGTTACAAGGTCGACGAAATTTTGGCGATTGCGAAGAGTGTCGCGAGGGTAGATGGATGATATATACTTTAGATAAAGCAGTGCGGTGTGCATGTTTTACGATTTCTACCCACGTTGTTCATTTGACAATATTTATATTATGCTTTTTTGTTTTCTTTTTTACGTCAAATTTTCACTTAAATTTATACGATGAAGGCATAGTTTTGACTGGTGCTTATAGGGTTCTCCATGGCGAGTGGCCATCAAGGGATTTCTACACGAACTATGGCCCAGCCCAATTTTTCGTAGTGGCAGCAATATATGAATTCTTTGGTGTAACGGCGCTCGCATCCAGGGTATATGATGCGTTGATAAGCGCCGCGATTGTGACTCTGGTCTATTGCGCGATAAGCAATGCTAAAAATATAATGATAATATCGACTTCATTGATTTGGGCATTGTTCCTATTGATTTCATATCGCATAGAACTTTACTCTTTGATGCCCTGTATGGTTTTACTCTTGGCGGGAGGAATCGCAACGGAGCGGCATCTGGTTGATCATCCGCTTCACATTGCCAATTTTTCGTGGGCAATTGCCGCTCTCATATTTCTTTTCCGGTTTGATCTTGGGGTTGCCGCCGCTGCGGTGTTCGGCGCCCCGATTGCGATTGTCGCATTTATTGATTTTTTTCAGGGGCGAGTCGGTCTCGCAGCCGCACTCTCCGTTGTCTTCAGAAATGCTTCCGTTGCGCTTTTGTGGCTTGTCGGGGCTGCTTTTGCGCTTTGGTCGGTGGGAATTCTGCAGCCCGCCTTAAATGATCTCTTGTCATACAACGCAGGAAACTATGTTCAAATGCGATCATTGCCATTCCCAAAACCGGGTGATCTCCGTTTGGACCCTGTGCGAACAATCGTTATCTATTCTCCCGTTTTAATCGTTTTTTTTTCGCTTGTCGGGCTTTGGTTTACTCGATTGCGAAACTCGGGCGAAAGTCGCCGTAAGCAAATCGGCGTCATTGTTTTTATTTCTATAACTGTGATCTCTTACATGAAAGGATTTGTTCGCGTATCTCCCGAGCATTTGTTGATCGCTTGCGTTTCGGCCTGCGTGTTGGTGCCTCTAGTGATCGATGCGTTAAAGAGACCTAAGTCCCAGCTAAGTCGGATAGCTAAATTCTCATTGCCAGCAATCCTCCTCGTGGCGTTTATTTTTACCGGAAGAACTGTTGAAGCGAGATGGAACGCGGGTTTATTGTTATCTGGGAAACGATCGGAGTTATTATCGTCAGTGTTTCCGTTCGGCTCCCGTGGCGAGGTCATGGACGCTGCAGAATTTATTGCAGCCAACACCCTGCCGGATGAGCGAATCCTGTCGGTTACCGGACGTCATGACAAGGTCTTTGCAAACGATATTTCACTTTACTTCCTGGCTCAACGGCTTCCGGCAACGAGATGGCATCAATACGATCCTGGAGTTCAGACAACTGAGGTTGTCCAAGCTGAAATGATGGAAGATATTAAGCGTAGGAAGGTTCGATTCATTTTTCAGGATCGCAGTTTTGATGATGTAGATGAGAAAAATGGAAGCTCAATTAGCAGTGGGGTCACCCTATTGGATAAATACATTGCCGAACAATTCAGAGAAGTTCGGCGCTTCGGCCCAATTTCAATATTGGAAAGATGCGAGAAGGATTGCCTAAAACCTTAGTAGTTCTTCCTGCGATCTTTTTTAAACTGGGAAATTGTTCCTCGTCTTGCCGACGTCCGCACCACGGGCGCGGAGACCTTTCCGTGCATCGAGAAGCGGAAGCACGATATGGGCGAGATCAGGATGGCTGGAAAGTAGATTTCGAACGTTCTTCTCGAATACACTTCTTTTGCCGGCTGGGACGACCAGACCGAACGTCTTCATGATGCCGCGGATCTAATTGGAAAGTTCGGTCGTCATGTGAACCAACTGGGTGCGAGCCGCAACAAGCGTGCGCGCTAACATGCTGTCGAACCCCTTCACCCGGACTTCGCGAAAGAATCCCACTTCCGCCAGATGGGCCAGCCCATCGGCGTCGTTCGCGTACATTTTTTTCACCGCCATGTCGAGAGCCGCTTTAGCGTGTCGTGCATCAATGCAGATGACAGGAAGGCCCTCGGCTCTAAGCGCATGATAGAACCACACCGAGAGCGGTCCTGTTTCAAACACCACGCGTTTTACTGTCGGTGCCCGTTTGCGGGTCAGCTGGCATTTAATGGAGAACGCCAGCCAGGCTTTTCTCGACGCTGTGCGCAAATCAAGTAAGCGGCAAGCTGAGGCCGTTCAGGCCTTGTAGCTCCACGGCATAAGGGTATGGATTTCGCTGCTAGGCCAGCCGTTTGCAAGGCGCTCGAGCGTCTGCGTCAGCCAGGCCTGGGGATCGACAGAATTTGACCTTGCCCCGTTGAAATAATCCATTTTGAAGTAAGCTCTGGCCCATTGTGAGGTGCTCCCCGAATTTGGGCCAGCGGGAGCTGGAATTTTCCGGGGTTAAGACTCAGTGCGACGGTGGTGCCGATGAGCCGTTCATGAGCGAAATCGGCACTTTGTTGCCTATCGCGCTGTGTGGCCGGAATTCGTTATAGATCCTATGCAAGCTCGCCGCGGAGCTTGATAATCTGCCTCCGCTTTTTAAGGAGGATGATCATGAGCGCCGAACGTGCCAACGATTGCTATGTCGCCCTTGAACTCAGCCAACGCACATGGCTGATCGGTTATCTTCTGCCCGGCTCAGATAAGGTGCAGACTACGGCAGTAGCCGGCGGTAATGCCGAAGCTCTTCTGTCGGCGCTCGGACGGATCGAAAGCCTGGCAGGAACTCGGTCGCATGACGGATGTGCCGTGGGCTCGATGCGGGTCTGCTTCGAGGCAGGTTATGATGGCTTCTGGCTTGCCCGTTTTCTTATCGATCGCGACATCGATACTACAATCCTCGACCCATCCAGCTTTCTGGTTTCGCGACGAGGCCGACGTGTGAAGACAGATCGCGTCGATGTCGAAGCGATGGTGTTCACGCTGAAGGCATATCTGCTCGGAGACAGATCGGTTTGTCGACCTGTTCGGCTGCCCTCAGTCGCGGAAGAAGACGCCAAGCGTCTTTCTCGGGAACGCACGCAATTGAAGAAGGAGCGCACGCGGCACGTCAATCGTATCCGCGCCTTGCTTGTGCTCCACGGTATCCGCTCTGTTCCTGGTCTTTGGGGAGGACGCTGGAAGGAGGCACTTTCGAATATCCGGACCGGCGATGGCAGGGAATTAGGGCGGTTCATCTTCCGTGAGCTTTGCCGCCAGTTTGAACGGCTCGATCTCGTGCACTCGCAGCTCAAGAGCTTGGAGAAGGAGCGCATTCAGGCTTGCGAGACCGAAGGAGCCATCAACGGCAACGCGAAGATCAGGGTGCTGAAGCAGCTTGACGGCATCGGCGAAGTCGGCGCCACGCAGTTGGTCGTCGAAGTGTTCCATAGAACATTCAAGAACCGAAAGCATCTGGCCTCTTACCTCGGACTGTCACCCAGCCCCTATTCCAGTGGGGAGGTCCATCGGGATCAAGGCATCAGTAAAGCCGGAAACAAACAGGCTCGAGTGATGCTCGTCGAATTGGCCTGGTGCTGGCTAAAGTACCAACCACAAAGCAAACTGACGCGATGGTATCGCTCCCGCTTCTCGGGGCATGGAAGTCGGTCCGGGAAGGTCGGAATAGTCGCCTTGGCTCGCAAACTGGCAATAGCATTATGGCGGTTCATTGAAGATGGCGAGGTCCCTGAAGGGGCTACACTAGCTGTCGCCGCCAAGTAAGGTTCCACTGCCGACGGGCAGTTGAAGCAGAAGCGCGGCTACCGTGCGTAGAGATGGACATCAGACGCCGAGTTGTAGTTTGGTAACGCGCTTCAAGCAGACGCCTGGCCACCATGAATCGGGATTATGGTCGGGGGCAATCGCTCCAGCCGCATACAAGTCGAGGCACCAAGGTGCCAGATCGCCAGACGACTGCGAATAACGGAAGGAAAGAAATTTTGGGAAAGATGAAAATGGAATCCTCCATCTTTGCCCGCGCGTCGTCAAGGGTCATGAACCAGTGAGCGTTCAGGCACTCGGCGCGGAACTTGCCATTGAAACTCTCGATGTAGCTGTTGTCGGTCGGCTTGCCTGGCCGGGAGAAGTCGAGCACGACACCCTTGTGATAGGCCCAAAGATCAAGGTCTCGAGAGATGAACTCGCTGCCGTTATCGACGCGAATGGTCGTCGGATATCCGACCTGGCGGCAGACCCGCTCTAGTGTCTGAACGACATCCTCCCCCTTGTAACTGAAGCGGGCATCGACTGCCGGCGAGAAGCGCGAGTAAGTGTCGACGACCGTCAGAACCCTGATCTTGCGACCAGTGGCCAGTTGGTCATGAACGAAATCCATCGCCCAAACATGGTTGGAATGGGTCGGCTCCGTGCGGTCAGCCCGCAGCTTCGCCTTGACCCGGCGCTTGGGAACCTTGTTGCGGAGCTGGAGGTCCATCTCTTTGTAAAGACGATAGATTCGCTTCGGGTTCACGGGCCAGCCTTCACGCTTGATAAGGATATGCACACGCCTGTAGCCGTAGCGTACCCGCGTCTGGCAGATGTCCTTGATCTTGAGCTTCAACTCGGCCTGCTCGCCACGCCTGGACTTGTAGACATAGAGCGACCGGTCGACTTTCAATACCGAGCATGCACGCCGGATCGAAACCTTCCAGTCAGCCTTGATCGTGTCGACAAGCTTGCGCTTGCGGGCAGGCCTCAAAGCTTTTTTGAAAGCACATCCTGCAGCATGGCCTTGTCCAGTGACAAGTCGGCAACAATCCGCTTCAGCTTGGCATTCTCTTCCTCAAGCTGTCGCAGCCGCTTCATCTCCGAGGGCATCAAGCCCGCGTATTTTTTGCGCCAATTGTAAAACGTCGCGTCCGAAATTCCTGCCTTGCGGCAGACCTCGCCGATCGGCGTGCCATCCTCTGCCTGCTTCAACACGAATGCAATCTGCGCTTCCGAAAACTTCGAGGCCTTCATCGAATTCTCCTCTTTTTCCCACCAGGGATCATAAGTGGAAAATTCCAGTTCTAAATGGCCCAATTTAACGGGGGCACGTCAATTGAGAGGGCCAGGGAATGAAGCGCAATCGTTTTACAGACGAACAGATCATCGGCATTCTGAAGGAGCACGAGGCTGGCACGCCGGTCTCGGAGCTTTGCCGCAAGCACGGCGTCAGCGATGTCAGCATCTATAAGTGGAAAGCCAAGTTCGGCGGCATGGACGTATCCGAAGCCAAGCGATTGAAGACGCTGGAAGACGAGAACACGAAGCTGAAACGGCTCCTGGCAGATGCGATGCTGGACAATGCGGCTTTGAAAGACCTTTTGGGAAAGAATGTATAGTCCGCCTCGTCCGTGCAAGGGTACGCAACATCGTAAATGACGATTCCAGTTGCATAAATGTATCCGGCCTCTCGCGAGTGGGCTGCGGTTGCAGCCAGGCCATGATGAGATCCGCACACGCCGTTCCCAATAAATGGTTCGGGCACGAAGCCCGCTTTTTTGCACAGGGCTTACGGCATGTTGATCCACTGTTTCGTCATCACTAATCCCGAGCCTTGCAATCGAACCAGGAGCGTCAGGTAAATGCAGGATCTCTGCGTTCGTAAAGCGCTCCAGGCTTGGTCAGGACGACCCAGACGATCCGGGCCATTTTGGCGGCAAGCGCTACAACAGCTTTGTTAGGGTGCATACTCTCGCAACGGCTGTAGGGGCATATACAGCCGCACTGATCCAGCACGCCAGAGACCTGAAGGATGCAGTCCTCGCCGCTGAGGACGAGGACGAGTTGACGCTCGTAGACACAGAAGGTGGTGGCCTGAATGAGCCCCCTGAAGGGCCTATTCGGCTCTTTTCAAGATTGAGAAATCGCTGTCTCCTCGCCACCAGTAAGACATCGGGCCTATCTCAAAATTCATCGTAGCCGGCGATTTGAAGTTGTCGACTTCAGCGTATTTTTTCGCCTCTTCAGGGAAAAGTTGCCGTAGGTTGTCCAACTCGCTGGGCCTTAACACTGCATAGGTCGGTTTGAGGTAGGCTATCAGTGCAGAAAGCGAGGGCTCCATGGGCATATTTTTGATCGCGGCAACAGCGATCTTTGACCCGAGCCCTGGGTAATCGTAGACTGTTTTGTTGCGCGCGTAGAAGCCAATGTACCCCAATGGCTCCATGACGACAGTGTCTTCGGATGTCATCAATTCGTTGAGTCTTTGCCCAACCTTGATGCGGACAGCTTCTTCGACGTCAGTTTGAACGCGACGATCCAGCTCAGTCATGAACGGGAGGGGCGCGATATAGGCGACGGACAGAGCGACCGATATCGCTATCGCTGCGTGACGGCTCCGGTGACTTATGGCCGCGATGCCAGCGGCCACAGATATTGCAAAAAGGGCGGTAAACGGTGGGATATACCACATGAAATAAGAGTTTCTGACCGAAAACGCCCGATATGCGAAAAATAAGGCCACTGCGGCGACTACTGCGAAAAACCGGATATTCTTTGACGATCCATAGACCGCGCCGATTCCTCCAATGAAAATACAGGCGACGACAACAGAGAGAAAAATTCCCGATGGTAATGTGGTTGCTGATGCGAAATATTCGAGAAAAGGAGCAAAGTCCCGCCACGATGACATCGAGTAGCTGATCGCATCCCAAAGGTTTGCCGACAAACCATTTCGGCCGGAAAGCGATTTAGCAAGAATCGTGTTGGGGATCGGTGATCCGTAGTAAATCGCGGTAAATACCAGCCATGGCAAATAAACTAAGGTTCCAAGCGCCGCGACGATGGCTGCCTTCCGAGGATTAGATATCAAAACCCAAGCCCCAATGACGAAGCATGGAATAATAAAGTCGGGCCGGCAGAGCATACAAAAACCCATGGCCAGACCCAATCGAGCCCATTGAGAAGTCAAGAAAAAGTAGAAGGCGGACAGCAGTGCGCAAGTTGCTATCTGCGTTTCCATCCCCGTCATGCCAAAAAAAATGTGGAGATGGTTGAAGCTCAGAAAGGCTAAGGCAAAAATCTGCCCCGGCAGCCCGATCTGGAGATGCACGCAGATTTTGTGCGCAATTAGTATTGTGATCGCCGCAGCAAATAGGCTGCAGATCTGGATTAAGAGGATACCCTGCCCGAATGCTTCGCCTATAACCGGGATTAAAACGCTGATAGGAGATGTGAAGCTGTGAACTCTCGGCTCGCTGAAATGGTGGGTCAGGCCAAAACCTTCCCACAGGTTCCTCGCGGGCGTCAGTGTAATTAGGGCGTCTTCCCAGATTCTGCCCGTGTAGAACCAGTATAGGAGACGCACCGAAACCGCGATGATGATGAAACCCCAGAGAACACGTCTCTCTGCGTGGGTTGCAATTCGGAGTGCTGTGGATTGGCGCGAGGCGAGCATCGAATTTTCCTTAGGCTCAGAATTGCTGATGGCGCTCAGGGTTGGCAATTACGAATGCATAGGCTCTGTAATCGGGGCCTGCCTCTGCCCTTGAGGTGCTTTTTCGAAAACGCAGATGCTGTCGTAGATCGTTATCGAACGAGTCGATTTTGTGAACGCAGACACATCCAGAGCGCCTCTGGTGTGAACTGCATTAATCTCATCAAGTTTTGCCTTGGTGAATTCCATGAAAGAATTCGGCTCGTTGAGCCCACCTTGGTACTCCGGCCAGTAACATGTGTGGGTATCTTCCACGAAATAAACGCCTTTGGGCGAAATTCGATCATACAGAAGACCGAACGTCGCCACTAAGTGATCCATCCGATGGCTGCCATCATCGATTACAATGTCGATCGTTGGGTTTTCCTTTAGGATTGCTTCAATAACGGCAGGGTCGTCCTGGCTGCCAATGTAAATCTTGATGCCATCGGCCTCATGCGCCTTGCATTCAGCGTTGATATCGAGGCCGATGATGTTTGCGCCATCACCAAAGTACTCGCTCCACATCGCAAGAGATCCGCCGCCAAATACGCCGATTTCAAGCACAGTCGGTTTCTTGCCGCGGAATCTTTCAAAGTGGTGCTCATAGGCATCGAAATAATGAACCCACTTATGCAGGCGCTTGTGGCCATTGTTTAGAAAATACCGATGCAAAAAACCGTCGCTCAAAACTGCCTCCCCAGCGCACTATAAACCAAACAGGTGCGATTAACTCGATTAGCTGCGTTGTCGGTCGGGGGCAATCGAAAAACAACGAGTGGTGGCGGTAGCGTAACCAGGCACCCACAACGCACAATCAGGGCACCCTTATGTTGATCCACAATTGGTGGCCGGTGCTCAAGCGCTCGGCTGCGCTTTGGTGCGTCTACGTCACGCTCCTTCTCCAGATAGCCGAGGGAAGAGGTGGCTCGGTTTGTTTGAACAGTTTCGGGCGTTTCATTAAGTGGATTTCCGCCTCGATTATGCCGCCACCATCATTGGTGTCAGCGCGTTGAAGTAGGCCTTATCCGGTGCCTGCCGGTCAAGGGATGAATGTGGGCGTCGAGTATTGTAAAAGGTCAGATAGCGGCCGACGCCGACGCGGGCCTCGGATACGGTCTTGTAGGCATGAAGGTATACCTCCTCGTATTTGATCGAACGCCAGAGCCGCTCGACGAAGACGTTGTCCCGCCACGCACCCTTGCCATCTATCGAGATGGCGATATCCGCCTTCTTCAGCACCGCCGTGACGTCCATCGAGGTGAATTGCGAACCCTGGACGGTATTGAATATGTCGGGCTTGCCATAACGGGCCAGCGCTTCCTCGACTGCTGCGATGCAGATCCGCCGCATCAAGGTCAGATCGCCGTCGGACACTGGACGCGGTAGATAATATAAGCTTCTACGGCTGAAGCCGAGAAGCTTCGCCTGGCGTGCGACCGACAATTTGTGCTCGCGGTCGATCATTTCTTTCCGCCCAGCAATCCCGTCTCGCGGAGCGCACCGGATAAAAAATCGTTCTCCAGTGTCAGTTCGCCGATCTTGGCGTGCAGCGTTTTGACGTCGACGGCCGGACCCACTGGCTCCGCCTTCTTCATCACCAAAAACGCCTGTCGCCCCTCAAGGAGCTGGTCTTTCCATTGCTTGATCTGGTTGGCGTGCATATCGAACTGCTGGGACAACTCCACCAGCGTCTGCTCACCTCGGATGGCGGCAAGTGCCACCTTCGCCTTGAAAGCCGGGCTATGGTTCCGGCGCGGTCGTCTCGTCATGGTATCTCCTGTTCCCGGCATCTAAGCCGAAGTCAGGCAGAAATTCCACTTATCCTGGCTGTGCAGTTTTCCCGAGCCAGCTCTCATTCATGATAAAAAATTCTTCGATTGGGAAAATGCCGACGCTGACAGGCTTGACAGTCGAAGAATTTGGGGGCATTGCCGCGAGAATAGCTGGCTTGCTTCTATCTCTGCGACCTTCACCGAACGGATACGAAATATCTAGCGACGTTGCTGCTGATGATCGCGCTATTCTGATCGGGTCAGACCGACTGGCATTTCTCGATAATCTCATTTTGCGCGAAAACATATTCATTCCGGCGGTGCCGATGAAGTCTCCGACACTCAATCCCGTTGAAAATTTTTGACGACAACTGGTTCTAGGGCCGAATCTTCTTGCCCATCAAAATTCCTGTTAAAAACAGCGAGGGGTTGCTGTCAAACTGGAGCGTAGATTCTCAGACAATATAAAGAGGATCTGTGTCTTCGTTTCAATGGAGCGTGCCGAGGTTCCGGACATAAGTTCCGCGCTGGGGGAAGAGTTTGCTTACTGTTATTTCTGATGTTTTTGTGTCTACATTAGCCATCATGCTTCTGGTGACGACAGGTTCCGCTTTGCTGGGTCTGTCGAGCAAGGGACGCCAAATCGAGGGCCTGACGCTCCTCACCTATTCCGTAGCTTTTGGTATACTTTGCTTCGCCTTGCTTGGCGTGATGGTTGTTTCGTTGCCCTGGCCGTATGGAATTAACGCTAGAACCGGCTTGGTGGGGATTTTGTTTCTATCCGTTCTGCAGTGCTGGCGTAGAAACGTGTTGGCGCGGTTGTTGGTTGGATCTCAACGCTGGACCCTCCTGGGGCTTTGCAGTTGGGCGTGCATAGCTTGGCTGTCACTTGGTGCGACCTTTGTTCCTGTCACAATGCCAAATCCGCTTCCTGATGGCGCCTATGTGATAAAGAGCGAAAACTTGCACGTTAAGATACAACGTATCCTCGGCGATTTTCCTGCAGACAACTATATCCCTTTTGTTGCAGCCGAATTTCTCCTTCGTGACATTCAGTTTGCGAAAGAGCGTCCGCTGATGCCAGGTCAAGAGCTGTCTAACCGGCCCATTTTGCTTTCATTAGCGGCCATTCCCATTCATGCCGCATTACACCCGCCATCCCAGCGGGTCGAGCCGTTACCAAAGTTTCGGTATGTGGGAACGCGCTGGCCCAACGTCGGAATTCTGGGCGACGACGTAAGCTATCGAAGCTTCCTGAGGCTTGCGGTGGTGTTTAACGCCGCGTTGATTCTGGCGTTTGTGCTGGTGCTGCAGCGTCTTAAACTGCCTATTGAATTGGCAATGCTTTCTTGCGTCGCTTTCGCGACGAGCCCATATTTCCTGGGTCAGACTTTGTTCGTATGGCCAAAATCGCTTGCAGGGTTTTTCTTGATACTAAGTGGATTTATGCTGCTGAAACGGCGTCACTACTACGTTGCTGGCCTACTAGCAGGGGCGGCCTATTGGTCTCACCCTTACGCGATAGTATATTGCTTTTGTTTCTCATTATATTTGCTCTGCAGCGGTCGTTCCGTTTCATCCATGAAGCGAAGTTCTATTCCGTTTATTATAAGCATGTCGCTGATTTTGATTCCGTGGTTCATCTGGACTCGGATATATCTCCAAATTCCTTCGGATTTGGTGAATCAGAATTTACATGCCGCAAGTCTACAAGACGCTGTCTTTGCGCGAGTATTAAATTTGCGAGACGCATTTCTCCCGATGCCGGTTTCTTGGATTAGTCCGGACGCTTGGGCGCAAATAGCGATTGTCGGGATGGTGGGAGCCGTTGGCCCCTTCGTCGTTGTGCCGGCTTTACTCGGCGGGTTGCAGGTTGTTCGGAAAGCCCCGTTGGAAAGCATACTACTAGCTGTCCTGCCTTGCAGCATGTTGGTCGCTGTCTTTGGCGTAAGAGCACTGCCTGCGCTTCACGGATTGCAACCTTTAGCCGCAGTTCTTTTGGCAATTTCTTTTTGGTGGATGTACACTAATCTTCCTGGAAAGGTTGTTGGGTATCTTGGGATTGCACAAATATCTCTAAACATACTAATGGTTGCTTTCAGGGTGGCTATGCTAGGTATAGTTGTTTGATGTAATTGAAATGGAGTTCAGCGTCATGCCTAAATCATGGGCGATCGTAGCATTAAATCTCGTTCTTGCCGGTTGCAATCAGTATCCTGATAATTGCCCTGTTCGAGGAGACGGCGTTGTGGAAATCAGAGCATCTTTGGACGATAGCTCCAATGCCCCGCTGCCGCTCCAAAAAGGTGAGAGTTTGGTGGGGGCGATAGTTACGCCGGGAACCATGCGAGTGGACGCAGTAGCAGTTCAGATTGCGAATGGTGGCGGCAAAGCGGACGGTGGCCTTAAAATAAGAGTCTGCCAGGCCGACCTTTGCTCAAATGGCGAAAGCCAACTGATGGGTTCGCAGGACAATGATTTTCTCTCGATCAACTTAAATCCGAGCATGCTGATTAATTACGGTCGCGGACCGTTGAAATACACGATCACGCGTGAATCGGGCGTTGAACAAATGTCGGTGTGGACTTACCCCGCATATGGTAATATCGCGCATATTCAGGTCGGCGATCAAATACAGCAACGTACCATCAATATGCTTCTTATTCAAAACTAGTAAAGTTCTATAAACGACGGCTGTTGAAGTTAAAATCTTTAAAACGAGGGGACGCGCTGCGTCCTCACGCTATTTCTCAAGAATCACTAGATAATTATCGCTTTAAATTCAGGATGCAGTGTTTTCTAACGTGGTGAAAACGTAAAATACTTATGCATAAAGTAGCTGGTCACTATAGGGCTCAAAACTCCGATTATATGACCGACCGTTTCGGCATGGCTTTCAAAGCCGATCATCGGCAATAAATGCGTGGCTAAGCCTATACTCACCAGCCAGACCTGCGCAAACGCTACAGCGTTCACGAGGGTGAAGCGAACATATTCCTGGTGAACACGTTGCCCTGACGCCTCGAACACCATCACCTTCATTAGAACATAGGCCGTAGTCATGCCGAAGAGATAAGCGATCGTCACTGCTATGGAATACGGCATGATCTCCGAAAGCAGAATTCGAGACAGGATGTTCACGCCCGCCGCAATACCACCGGAAATGGCGAAGCGAATGAACGGCCTCGACAGATAATTCGCAAGCAGCGTCTTCATTTTCTTATGGATTCCGCCATCATGCGGCCATAGCGGACACTTTCTGCGATACCGCGATCTTCCGGGTAATAATAGCAGGTATCAGCAATCTGCAGGCCGGAGATCGGCGTCTCGATTGGCGGCAGCTTTTTGCGAAAATCCGGTTCGCAGACCGGTTGCGCATGTTTTAGGCGGCCGACCTTTGCATCAATCAGATCGCTCTGCGCAATCTGCGGGTTCACCCTGCGGATATAACCGAAAGCTTCGTCTATGAACTGTTGGTCGCTCCAATGCCATTTTGCCTGTGTCACCGGCATATAATAGGGTACATAGACCACCGTGTTTTCGACTGGGCGGAGATTGGAAAACTCGATTACTCCTGGGATTTCGATATTGTCGTCGACGATATTGATCCAGAAATGCTTGCTTATCGACTTTTTCAGACGAAAGATCAGGCAGACCACGCCAATATTACGAATGGCGTCATATTGCGCTTTCGACGCTTCCGGCAGATCCGGTATCATCTTCGAGATCAGAGGCGTTGGTACGGTGGATATAACCGCGTCGGCCTCGAAGAAGCGGCTGCCGACGGTGACGCCGGTGACCCTGCCGTTTTCTGTCTCAACCTTGTTGACCGCAGTCCCCAGATGCATGCGGCCGCCTTTTTCCGTATAGGCGGACACCAGCGCATCCACAAGCGTCTGACTGCCTCCGTCAATGTAGCCCAGTTCTTCCTGAAAAATCGATCTGCGTGAATTGCCTATGCGGCGCACGCGGGTGGCGATCCATGAAGCTGAAATGCTGTCAGCTAGTTCGTAGAATTTCAGGTCCATAAGCCGCTTCCAAAGCGTGTTATAGACTTCCTTGCCTGAGCCGCCCTCCAGCCACTTGCGCGCTGTCTTGTGCTCGATGGAGGCAAAATTATTCGTCTTGGTCGTCAAAAACATCTGCAAACCGGTACGAACTTTTGCGATCAGGCTCAGATGCGGGAAGCGCAGCAGGGAAAACGGATCACCCCATGGGTGGATTTTTCCTTTGATGAAATAACCCATCGAAGTCGGACGCCACCGCATCTTCCCGCCAATACCGAGTTCGTCCATTAGCTTGAATGTCGGCTCGTCGGATTTGCAGACGAAGTGATAAAATCGTTCGATAGACAAGCCGCGGAAATCGAAGTGCGCCGCCATGCCGCCCGGTACGGAATCAGCCTCGATCAGATCGACCTCATGCCCTAGTTGCGCCGCACGATGCGCGGCTGCAAGCCCCATGGCGCCGGCGCCGATGATTACAACACGGCTCATCGTCTTCTCCTAAAAATCCAGCACGATCTTGCTGTAACGAGGATCGAGGTAGCTTTCCGCAATTGCCGTCTTAAGTGGCGTTGCCTCCACGTTAAAAATTGCCGGCCAGTCGATCACTGCGAAAGTCTCGGGTATCACAAGCGCCTCAAGCTGGCTGGTGGTGAACGGCGGTTTTTTCGAAAGCTTTCCATAAACGAACAATAGCCACCAGAAAAGCCGATAGGGAATGTGCACGATACGGGCTTTTGGTTTTACCGTGTGGTGGATCAGCCGGATGACATCGCCGTAGTCGGTCTGTTCCAGACCGGAGATGTCGTAGGTGCCGGTCTTTTTATTATTGATCGATGAAATGATGATCTTGGCAAAATCGCCCGCGTAAAGCGGTTGGCGAATGAACTTACCATCGCCTGGGATTGGGAAAACGGGCACACGATCCATGAAACGGCGCAACCAGCCGAGATGTTTGCGGTCAAACCAGCCAAACATCAGCGTCGGGCGCAACACGACATGCGGTATGTCGTTTACGGTGTTGATGAATTGCTCCTGCGCGGTTTTCGACCGTGTATAAAAATCGTCGGCCTTCGAATTGACGACGGAGGATGAGATGTGGACAAAATAGGGCGTGCGGTGTCGGCGCATCGCCTCGACAATTTTCTCCGTGGCTGTGATGTTGTTGTCAATAAATTCCTGCTCTACCAGACCACCGATCTGGGCTTGATTAAGAAGCACACAATCCGCGTCTGCAAACGCATCCATCCACGGGCCTTCGACAGCAAGATCAGCATTGATCACTTCGATTTCCGGATGAAGTTTACGCAGCAGCGCCGTATTGCCCGGGTGTTTATCGATCCCGACGATTTTCAGGTCGGGGTTGGTCTTGAGCCTGGCAATTACGTTTTGGCCGACAAGGCCTGCGGCGCCAGTGACAACGATCTTCGGCATTAGAGTTCCATTCTATTGAATAGCGCTGTCGGCAGATTGCGGATGATCAGCATAATGTAGCGCCAGAAACCCGGGGCATAGGTGATAGGCCCACCACGATAAGCACTGGCATGGATTATAGCGGCAATCTGTTCAGGCTTTGCCCAAAGCACACCCTTGCGGTCCATCCCTTCGGTCATCGGCGTCATCGTCGGGCCCGGTTTTATCAGAACCGCACGGGGGCCCTTGTTGCCAAAGCGATGGGCGATGCCCGCCACCAATACTTCGAGTCCAGCCTTCGCCGAGCCATAGATGAAGTTTGCACGTCGGCCACGATCGCCGGCAACTGAGCCGATGACGACAAGGCTGCCACGCCCTTGGGCCTCAAGCACATTGGCCGCCACCAGCGACCATACCGCCGCGGAATTAAAGTTGACCCGCAAGATTTCTTCTGCAGCCGGGATATCTCGTTCGGCTGCGCTTTGATCCCCAAGGATACCGTGGGCGATGAGCACATGATCGACACCGCCTAGCTGTTCTACAAAACCGCCGAATAGGCTTGTTACATCGTTACAGGCCGCAAGATCGCTAATGGCAACGGCCGTGTTTTCCGCACCCCGTGCCTTCAAATCAACAGCGATCTGCGACAGATGGTTTTCGTCACGTCCGACGAGAAGGATCGACGCCCCTTCTTTGGCGTAGAGGCGAGCCGTGCAAGTCGCGATCGCCGAGGTCGCACCCAAAATGATGACGCGCAATTTTTAGTCCTTTATATTTGCGATACGCGCCGCCAGAAATGCGAGCTGAATCCGTTGTCGACGTGTTTAGCGAATTCTTCCCATGCGGGATAACCCTTTTGGAACATCTCTGCCGACATCCGCCCGTCTTTGGCGGGGTAAAGTCGACCACCGGCTTCCAACACGATAGCATCGAGCTTTTCCATTAGCTTTAATGTATCTTCGCCATAGTTTGGGAAATCGAGCGCCAGCGTGGTGCCCTCCTTGGGAAAAGACAAAAGACCGGGCGATTTGGCTGAGCCAAATGTCTTCAAAACGGCGAGAAATGAGCCTTGTCCGCTATCGGAAATCGCCTTCAGCATCGCCCTGCTGGCATCGACCTGGGCGTTCGGTGGCACAACAGACTGATACTGATACATACCGCTCCTGCCATAAAGGCGGTTCCAGCGACCAATCGAATCCAGAGGGTAAAAGAACGGGTGCAGGCCTATCCGCGCAGGGCCGGCTTTACGCTTGCCGTTCCAGTAATAGAGTTCATTAAAGATTTTTATGGAATAGCTGTTCATCGCGAATCTGGGTAGATTCATCGGAAAGGTAAATTTGGTATTGCCATTGTCCGGCAAGCGTGAACCATGCTTCGCATGGTTGCCCCGCGAAAAGACGCCACGCCCCAGCGATGCGCCTCTAGCCAGACAATCTACCCAAGAGACGGTGTAATCGAACCTATGCTCACTTTCCTTGGCTAGCGTGAAGAAGGAATCGATGTTTTCAAACGGAATGTTCTCCGCGTCGATCATCGCGCTCTCAACCGCAAGAAGTTCCAACTCCACCCAAGTTATTAGACCGGTAAGGCCAAGTCCTCCTATTGTTGCAGCAAACAGGTCAGGTTTCATCGTTGATGAAAGTTCGAGTTCTTCTCCGTTTGAACGCAGGAGTCCAAGTCGCCGAACCCAGCGCCCTATCGCGCCATTGATGTGATGGTTCTTGCCGTGCACATCATTGGCGACTGCGCCGCCCAGCGTTACAAAACGTGTTCCGGGGGTCACGGGTAAGAAGAAACCCTGGCGCACGATGATCTGAAGCAGGCTATCGAAGGAGATGCCGGCTTCCGCACGCAGAACGCGGGTCTGTGGATCGAAATGAATTATCTTGTCGACGCCGGTCATATCGATCATACCGCCGTCTGGATTGAGGCCGCTGTCGCCGTACGACCGCCTCAAACCCGCACCAAGTAGAAACAGGCCTTCTTGTCGGCCATTCAGCACCGTGGCTTTCAGCTGATCGCGCCAGATGGGGTACGCAACATGATGGCAGGCTTTAATGACACTGCCCCAGGAACGGAAGTCATCTTGCCGGCTGAACTTCGTCATAAAGCCACCAGAAACAGCAAGGCGATTAAGACGCCGAGCCCGATGCTCACGCGATCGCGAATGGCGAAGCTGACAGGATCATCGTTCATCTGACCTCGATGTGATAAAAGCCATATACGGCCGAGCCAGATTGCCAGAACCAACGATATGCCCGTGAGAAAAACCGGATATGTATAGGCTAGCCCTGGCGTCAATTCCTGAAGAATGAAGATCATGAAGACGACGAGCGACGCCATTGCAGAACTGACACCCAGAGCTAGCGTCAGTGTGGCGTCCTCGAGTTCATAACCGCGACTCTTCAAACTTGAGGCCCCACTTGATGCGGCGCGCACAATTTCAGTGTGTCGCTTGGCGGTTGCCAAGGAGAAAAAGAAAAAAACGGCGAATGTAAGGAGCCAAGCCGGCCGAGGATTGTCGAGAAGCGTGCTGCCCATGATGAGGCGAGTGGTAAATAACACACCTATGATCATGGTATCCAACAACGGCACCCGTTTGAGTCTCAGCGAGTAGGAGCCGGTGATCAGGAGGTAGGCGAAGAGAACGGCGGCAAACTCCCATGACACCAGACACGCAACGAGAAATCCCCCAAGCAGCAGTCCGAATGCCATCATGAAACCCGAGGAAATGGAAAGGCGTCCGCTAGCCAATGCACGGTTACGCTTGGACCAATGCTGTCGGTCGGCATTGAGGTCTGCAATATCATTCAGTAGATAGGTCGCGGAGGTAACAGCCAGCAGGCAAAAAAATCCCAGTATAGTTTCCAGTATCAAGGGCAGGTTCGACCACTCGTGCGCCAGTACTAGAGGCACGAACATCAGTATGTTCTTGGTCCAATGATGGGCGCGTATTGCCTTCAGGAACTCCTTAAGTGTGAGCGGCGGCGTCTCGAACTCCTTGATAACTGGTTTGCCAAGCGACCTCGCCCGTCGGGCAACTTCGGTACTTACTCCGGCGAGTACTATCCCCTGCGAGGCCTCCCAGACCGGCATGTCAACCGCGTGATCGCCGACATAAATGAACCCTTCAGGAAAACGCTCCGTGAGGTACTGGGCCTTTGCTTTGCCCTTCAGATTTGTTTTTGCCGAGCCAGTGGCCGAACTGAAAATACCCAGGCGCTGTGCTATCTTGTCAACGATTGTCTGGTCTGCGGCAGAACACAAATGTAGTTCATGGCCTTCGGCAGCTTTCTCTCGCAGCCATTTTACAAGGTTTTCCCGCAGTGGAAAAATCTCCTCTGTGACATCGACCTCCTTTGAAAGCGTGCCCTTGAAAATATGACGCCCTTTGGCAAGCGCTGGCAGCGAGCGTAAAAGTCCGAGCGGGCGACGGAACAGAGCGATCGCGGCTGTCTCGTGAAGCGTATCGGAAAGAACCAATGTACCATCAAGATCTACAGCGATAGGTAGCAGATTCGGCATATCAAATCCGGCTTGCATGCATGAGATTGAGTTGTGCATATGCTTTCGTATCCTGCGCCGCGCTTATGCCCCCTATAAGGCGAAAACAAATAAAACTCTATAGAGGCGGCGTAACTTTCCTCAGATGTCTTGGAAGCAGGCAACGCTCACACTTATCTTTGATCATTAAATTTGCCATTGAATTGTCTGTTGAAAAGCAGGCTCTTCAATGCCGAAAAAAACAGAAACTACTCCAGATTTCCGCAGAAAACTTTAGTTTCTTCCGAGATCAATGGCCTGAGCGGTCGGGATCGCGTTTCATCGCCGAACGCCGAAACCTTTCGGCAGCTTCCACCGAAATAAATCGCTCAGCCTTTGCGAGTAGTCGCAATACTTTGAACTCCATTTTTGCTTTTAGTTGTCGTAGTGGATAACGTCGGGCTTGAGCGAGTTCCGATCTAGCCCCGGCAAGTTCTTCTTGTGCAGAAGTTAGCGCCGACGTCAACTCGGTTAGATTTTGCTGGGTAGCTTCAAGCTCGGAGCGCAACCTGTCCGCGCTAGCCGTGAGTTCTTGTGATAACCGTTCGTGTTCGCGTCTTTGTACGAACGCTTCCCCTTGCACTTCAAAATAGTCCGCAATTAGCGTGCGTGAATCTTCATGACCAATCAATGCTGCAAATGACTTTAAGCCATCTGCGATCTGTTCCCCCCAAAAAAGGACGCCAAGACCATGTTGATAAGTGAAGTTCAACGAGGGATGTTTAGGTGCAAGCTCTGACCAGTATCGCCAAACCCCAAAATCCCGTTCACGCACTTCGGTATCATGGAAAAGTACGATCGCACGGTTCGATAGTTTCGGGATCCATGATTCAAAATCTTCTCTTACGTCGTTATAAAAGTGTCTCCCGTCTACGTGTAGCAAATCAACAGATGCATCTGGAATGTCTTCTAGCGCCTCAGCGAAAGTTTTTTTCAAGAGCGTGCTAAATCTACTATATTTCTCGTTTTCTGCGCGAACTGCGGTGTATACGCTGTCGTCATAATAGCCCGCATGTTCGTCGCCTGCCCAAGTGTCGACGGCAAAGCAGTCTGCTGCTAGGTTGTCGGCCTCTACTGCCTGACAGAAACAGAAATAGGAATAGCCGTGATGTGTTCCCAACTCAACTATGCGTCTCGGTTGCATAGCGCGCACCAGCCACATAGCAAAGGGTCCATGTCGCATCCACGCGGTGGATGGGACATAACTCGGCGTGTCAGTTGGGATGTTCAACATACTCATAGTCACCTTAATTTGTTGCATCCGGAATGGTCTAGTTAAGTCACATTTCGGTGCTGTCTATATCTTATTGAGCTTGCATGGCACTCGTTGCCGTTCAATTAGAAGACGTCTACGCGGTTGTTTACTGCACAACTGACATTAGTGTTGCGTCCATCCGGAGATGTTGGCCTCTACTAGTGCCATGAAATTTCTCGCGAATTTCTCTTGAGTCAGCTCACGTTCATATGTCTGCCTAGCCGCGCGTCCCATCTCTTCAAGTCTCGCTCGATCTTCGTAGGCCTGTATCATCCTGTCGCGTAACTGGTCGGCATTGCCGGAGGGGAACACGAAGGAGCAAACATCATCTAAAATATCGTGTGCGCCGACATGGTCGCTGAAGATCATTGGTTTACCGAGCTGTGCTGCCTCTATGGCAACGAGAGAGAACGAATCATCACGTGAAGGAGCGACCAACACGTCGCAAGATGCGATCAGTGAAATTGTCTGGTCATGGGAAAGATTTCCAACATAGTTGATCTCCGGATACCTGGAGATTTTGGTTTCAATTTCTTTCCAGAACGCGCCATGGCCGGGCCATAGCTTTCCTGCGATAATAAATCGACAATCTTTTCGCATCAATTCCGGGAGGTCAATAATCGCTTCAACAAAAACGTCCTGCCCTTTGCGAGGCTCCATCGTGCCTACCAAGACAAATCTCAGTTCTTTTGGAGATGAGCAGTTATTTTCGAGGAAATTGGCCGAGTGGTCCGGCGCGCCATTGACGAGAATACTCGCGGATACGCTCTTGGGCAGAAATTTTTTAGCATAATTACTGACACACACGACGCCGACTTTATTCCAGAGGCCTGCTGGTACGTTTGATAGTTGTGACAATAGTGCCTCACCTTCGTGAAGCCACCAGATCGTTCTCAGAATCGAAATTGACGCGAGTTGCTCTACAACCGGCCGGAGAGCAACAGTATTCACAATCGCAAGATCGAAATTCCGTGCGAAGCGCTCGAAAAGGAAATGGCAGGAGGTAACAGATGCGTCTATGATAACAACAATACCGTTGTCTTCCAATGCTTCGCGAAGCGGTCCGTCTGCGGCTGCAACAACGACTGGGAAGCCGCCAACAGCTTTAACAGCTTTGGCTGCTTCAAGTAGCATGTGCGGTGCGCCAGTATTAGTGAGTTCATGTGAAACAAAGAGAACGTCGGGGCCAGTGTAATTCAAGCCGGAGGCGATGTGATCCGCGTGTATATGATACTTGAAGGTAAAGTCGGGATAAAGCGTTTCACGCATGGAGTTTGTGAAATAAGGGTCGCGTGACACATAGCCGCCCCAATGCTTAAGGCAAAAAATGTCGGCCTTGTATTTCGTTTCCTTCGCGTTCCACGAATGATTGCCTATATGTGTCAGGAGAGAGTACGGCGTGTATACGCAGCGCAGACCGTGGGCGAGGAGTTTGTAGCTCAGGTCGAGATCGGAGTGTCCGTCCGGGGTGTTTCTCGCGTCAAATCCACCGAGTTCAAGAAAAACATCTCGTTTCAATGCGCAGCAAGCGCCAGATAAAATCGAAATGTTACGGACAAGCCGGTTCATCGAAAGAAATTCATCGGTGTGGTCCAGAGGGAGCGCGTGATAAGCGGTTCCGGCCATGCCCGGTGTACCTGAAATCATCCCGGCATATTGTATTGTGCCATCTTTATAAAGGAGTTGCGGTGATACTCCGCCGACACCCGGGACCCATAGATACTCTATCAGCCGTTGAACCCAGTCCCGGCCGATGGGGAAGACGTCATCATTATAAAATACGACTATGTCGCCGTTCGCTGCTCGTGCGCCCTCGTTACATTTGTCTGAGAAATTGTAGATTTTATCATAGTGAACAAATCTTGCCGCCGGCCAGTCAGCATATTCATCCCTCAGTTGCGCAGCAACGGTGCTATTGCAGACGATGAGTACTTCGTAATTGTCGTAATCAGTACCCTCGCGAATAGCGTCGAGTGCAAGACGAAGGTTTTTGGCCGAGTCAGAAGGGACGACAATGGATACGCGCGACCCTTCTTCGGGGATCGGAATTCGAACGCAGTTTGCGTGAGGCAACATCTCGACATTGCCCCGTATCCCCCGTCGATCAAGTGCATTTTGAAGCGCGGCGATGTTACTTAGTCGAGCAAAGTCCTTCCCACCCGACGCAGCGGAGCCTTGGATCGCTCGCCAGAGATAAAGAATACGTTCGACATGTACAATCTCGCGCGAAACCTCAGCCATGCGCAATGCGAGATCGTAGTCTTGTGAGAAATCGTATTCACTTCGAAATCCGCCGATCTCACGCACAAGCGCAGTGCGATAGACTGTAAGGTGCCCGGTGATCATGAAATTGAACATGATCTCGGGCGACCAGTCTGGTTTCAGGATGAAACTAGAGAGCCTGCGATCTGGCGTGTCGTCGATCTTGCATTCGTCGCTGTAGAAAAAATCGGCTTGCGGATTGGTATTGATTGACTCGACCATACGAAGCAACGCGTCAGGAGTAATCTCGTCATCGTGATCAAGAAGGGCCACATACTCTCCCCGCGCCATTTCGAGCGCATGGTTTGACGCGACTGAGATTCCTCCGTTAGCAGGTAGTGCGGCAAACCTGATCCTCGGATCGGTTTTTGCCAACTCCGTCAACAAAAGGCGTTGTTGATCTTGTGTCGAGCAATCGTCCACAACGCAAAGTTCCCAATTCTCATAGAATTGCTCTTGCAAAGATTCAATTGCTCGTCGCAGCCAGATGGTAGGAGTATTGTACACTGGCATGACGACAGAGACTAAAGGCAAAAATTGCAGTCGCGCTATTAGCTCTCTTGCATCATCTGATGTCAGTTCAGACTGTTGACGCGAGAAAATTTTCCGAGGTGTATCGTTTGCGTCTACTGAGAGCTGAATTTGCGCGATAGGAAAAACGCTTTTGAAGTAGTGGGGGTTTAGGTTTACGAAGGCTGCAAAATCTGGCCTAAGATTCCCATTCTTTTTATAGAAAGCTCCGCGAAAAAGTGGTCTCACGTCGCCCGATTTCTTTGAAAATGCGATAGCCCGAAACCATCCTCGTGGTTTTCCGCTGCGATGGAATGCCATGCGTCGAAAAATGCTCTGATGGAATCGCAAGGTGCCAGTCGTATTGTCTGAGTTTCTTTCATTCGCCATAAGTGAGAAACGCCCGTTCATATGCTTCTAAGTTTGTTATCCAGCGCCGAGCGCAGACTTATCGGTTGCCGACGGCACATTCATGGATTAATCTCTCGTAGAAGTCGAGATACATGAGCCATTCATCCCTGCATTACCCACCATCAATGTGGCAGAGGTAAGCCAACCAGCTTGATCTGAACCCGATCAGATCAAGCTAAACGAATGCTGCGCTTATCTCTATTCGATGTCTTGGGGAAACGCGTTTAGAGTTTGCGCTTCTGCTTGGATCTCATCGCCAACGGGACCTTCGATACGGTCGATCAGCCGCAGGCTTGTTGTAGCGCCAGCAGGAGAGAGCCAAAGCGGAGACTTTTTCAAAAACTGAAATCCGCGACGCAATGCATAGCCGGGGAGGGCATAGGCGCTTGCACGACGAGATACGGCGGTAAGGATTAGCGCGATACGATCTGTTCGCCCCTGAATAGTTCTGGGATCTTGAGCCATAACCCTAGTGTGAACAGACTCAAGCAAAGCGTCATCTGGAATAACAAGCTCGCGAGCTATTCGATCAACCTCATCGTCGTCGTAGCTTGCTAGCTCAATATCCAGTTCATCAATTTTATAAGTTGCGTCATGGGAGAATCCGTGGCGCAGTACCCATTGGGACAGGCCTATTTCTCCGCGTCGAACAGTCCGCGTCTTGTCGTTGCTGATGTTTAGTTTCCTCCAATACTGAAGAAAAGCAGGACATTGCAATATGCCTTTTCCAAAACCCAAGGCGTAGGAAGCATAATGAAAATTTTTATGGTTTGGGCTATGTTGCCAAGATATTTCACGGAATCTGTGAGGATCTACGCGCGGCATGGCGTAGTTCGACGTTGCCGCCATAAAATCCGTCTCAAGTGCCCGCGCCTGGTCGAACCAGCTCACCGGTTGCGGTACGAGCCACACCGAGTCGTTCAGGAGCCACAGGTGTGTTAAATCTGGCAAGTGTCCGGCAATATCCAATACGCCATCTCGATATCCCCCGAAATCATAGCCAACGTTGGGCCGTTCTATAATCCTTGCTGTAAGAGGCTTTAATAGCGCTTTGTCCGCGTCAGCTAAAGGAACGTTGGTGACGACGATCGGCGCTATCCCTGCTTGCCGCATCTCCCTCAGCATGGTTAAATGAGAGAGTTGAACGCCGTTTCGAGGGAAAATGAGATAAATCCCGACTTCGTCAGTTAGGGGTAAGTCTCCTAGGCTTCTATTTATAGATCGTGAAGTGACGGTATCGTACCATCGCCGCAACACCACTAATTTCACCATCTCGACGGGAAGCTGGAGCAGTTGATGGCCCACCCTATTTATTTCGCGACCGATTTTCCACCAATGCAACTTGATCATATCTATCTTTGGCCAAGAATTTGAGAAACCGCCAATATCTTATCAGGCAAGCTGACGTTATGTTTTGGACATCGTTTTTTTTCGCCACGATGACCGTAACATCATCGCTGAACCGACCACCATGCCCAGAGCCTTCGCTCTTCGCCGGCTGGAAACAAGATTTACAGGCGATCCCAAAAGCAGAACCGCTCTAAAGAAAGTTGTCAGCGCCGGAAAAGGCCTGCCATATTTACGCCCTGTATAGACACGTGACTGAGCCATATGCAGCGCCTTAAGATAGGCAACATTTGCGGAACGCCCCGATGAGTGCCCACCTGCATGAATAACTTCAGATTTTTGAACGTAAACCAGCGTGCCGAATTCTCGCAATCGCAACGACAGATCATCGTCCTCGTGATAGAGGAATATTTCCTTATCAAAGCCCTGCGCGGCATGGAAATAACGTTTGGAAACCATTAACGCCGCTCCGGACAAAACTGGAACTTCGCAATCTTTTGGCGGCCATCCCCTTTTCATCCATGCCCTGCGCGGTAGCAAGTACGACCGCCGTTTAAAGTAAGCGCTGCCATCGCTGTTCACGATACGTGGATTGAAGGCTGAGGCACTCGGATATTGGTTGGCGGCATCAACCAGCGCTTGAAGAGCGCCGTCGCTCAGACGAGCGTCTGGATTTAGGAACATCAATAAAGATGTCTTAGCGAGTTGGGCACCCGCATTGCATCCCCGTCCGAAGCCTTGATTCTCAGCCATTTTGATGATGCTGACAGTCCGATCCTGAGGTAATTGGTCAAACTTATTAGTGCAGCCGTTATCGACCAATATAATAGGAGTGACCGTTGGAACAGACGCGATCATGTCACCAATGACCATATCGCTGTGATAGCAGACAGAAATGACTGTGACATCTGAAAGAGAATAGGTCGACAAGTCTAACAGCACTCTAGTTGCGGCCGAAGAATAGGAAATTCCTATTCAACCCTATGAAGAACCGACCAGACGGTGGCAATTTAAGCTAGCAATAAAACTTACAAAAAGATCATTGCGCATGTCTAGGCGATAGAGCGCGACCCTTTCAGCCTTTTCACATAGGCAGCCTCTAACATCACAGTTTGGCTCAATCAAGCGATTTTGACTAGATCGCTAGGGGGATCCGCTATTAAAAAGATCGCCATCATAAGCGTTTTATAGTTGAAGAATGCCTTACAGCGGCACATCCCACATTTTGAAGAAACTGCATGAAAAAGCTAGTTAGCTTTTCACAAGCCCTCTGAGATATGTTCCATAATCCCCTTTTCCCGCACTATCAGCAACTTTCGAGAATTCGACATCGGTTATAAAACCCTTAGACAAGGCGATTTCTTCCGGGCAGGCAATCTTAAATCCCTGTCGCTTTTCCAGCGTTCGCACGAATTCGCCTGCTTCGATCAGGCTGTCTGGCGTGCCAGTATCAAGCCACGCATAACCGCGCCCCATGATGGATACTTTCAGCTTGCCACGCTCGAGATAGGTTCGATTTACATCTGTAATCTCGTATTCGCCGCGCGCGGACGGTTTGAGATTGGCGGCGATATCGACCACATCGGCATCGTAAAAATAAAGACCGGTGACCGCCCAGTTGGATTTGGGTTTCGCCGGTTTTTCCTCGATGGAGAGGGCGCGCATTTCACTATCGAAATCGACCACGCCATAACGTTCGGGGTCATTCACATGATAGGCGAAAACCGTCGCTCCGTCGTTGACGCTCGTGCCTGCCTGCAGAAGCTCCGGCAATCCGTGACCATAATATATGTTGTCACCTAGGATAAGGCACGATGGCGAACCCGCCACGAAATCCGCTCCGATCATATACGCCTGCGCCAGCCCATCCGGGCTGGGTTGAACCGCATATTCAATGGAAAGACCCCATTTTGAGCCATCACCCAGAAGAGACTGGAAAAGCGGCATGTCATGGGGTGTAGAGATAATGAGAATCTCGCGGATGCCGGCCAGCATCAACGTGGTCAGCGGATAATAGATCATCGGCTTGTCGTAGACCGGTAGGATCTGCTTCGAGACCGCCAATGTCATCGGATGCAGGCGCGTGCCGCTGCCTCCGGCCAGAATGATGCCCTTCATGGCGTTTCCTTTTTGCTCTGCGCAAGAGCGGTGACGACCGCGCGCGTTGATGTTTGCCAGTTCGGCAGCCTTATGCCGTAAACCGCTTCCAGCTTGCTGCAATCAAGCCGCGAGTTTGCCGGACGCCGCGCTGGTGTAGGGTATTGTGCAGTCGTGATGTCGTTGACGATCATCGACTTCCCGCCGTTTTCTTCAGAAAATGCGAATATCTGTTTCGCGAAATTCGCCCAGTTCGTTTCACCGGTTCCGGAAAGATGAAAAACTCCACGGAGACGGATCGAGGAATCGTCCAGGAGTTTCCTTGCGATTGCTACGATAGCGGTGGCGATATCGTTGGCCGAGGTTGGGCATCCGAACTGGTCCGCGACCACATTGATCTCGTCGCGGCTTTCGCTCAGCCGGAGCATGGTTTTTACAAAGTTGTTGCCATATTCCGAATAGACCCATGCGGTTCGCAGAACAGCGTAGTTGCCGGTAGCCTCAGAAACGGCTTGTTCGCCTTCGAGCTTCGAGCGGCCGTAGATGGACGTAGGGCCTGTCGGATCCCTTTCGACATAAGGCGTCGCCTTCGTGCCATCAAAAACATAATCCGTAGAAAGATGAATGACGGGAATACCAAGGTCACTTGCCGCCTGTGCGACGGCCCCTGCTCCATCCCGATTAACGGCAAAAGCGATGTCCGGCTCGCTTTCTGCCTTGTCGACAGCGGTGTAGGCAGCAGCCGATACCACAGCGTCGGGCTTTACCTCTCGCAGCGCTTTTAAAACAGTTTCAGGCTGTGCTAGGTCGAGTTCCGGTCGACCCAGAGCCACGATCTCTAGCTCGGCGCTCGCCAGTGCCTGAAGGGCGCTGACGACCTGACCATTTTTGCCCGTAACTGCCAGCCGCATTCGTTCAGCCCTTCGTCAGAACGCCAAGGCGCTCTCCGGCATAAACACCCTCGCGAAGCGGTTGCCACCACCATTCATTGTCGAGGTACCATTGCACGGTCTTGCGGATGCCAGTGGCGAAGTTTTCCTGTGCTTTCCAGCCGAGCTCGGTTTCCAGCTTCGTTGCATCAATGGCGTAGCGCGCATCGTGACCAGGGCGATCGGTAACGTATTTGATGAGCTCGGCATAGGGTTTGGATTGAGGGCGCAGTTCGTCGAGAATGGAGCAGATGCAGTTCACCACATCGATATTCTTCTGCTCGTTTCTGCCGCCGACATTGTATTTCTCGCCAACAAGCCCCTTTTGAACAATGAGCCACAGGGCGCGGGCATGGTCTTCCACATAAAGCCAGTCGCGGATGTTCGCGCCGTTTCCATAGACTGGTAGCGGTTTGCCATCCAACGCGTTGAGAATGATCAGTGGAATGAGCTTTTCCGGGAAATGGAATGGTCCATAATTATTGGAGCAGTTGGAAATGACAACCGGAAGGCCATATGTGCGCTGCCAGGCTGTGGCAAGATGATCGCTTGCGGCTTTCGAGGCAGAGTAGGGCGATGAAGGATCGTAAGGGGTTGTTTCCTCGAACAGACCGTGATCGCCGAGAGAGCCGTAAACCTCATCAGTTGAAACATGCAGCATGCGGAAATTCGCCTTGGCGTCTTCCGCAAGGCCGCTCCAGTATTGCCGCGCGGCCTCCAGCATCGTGAAAGTGCCGTTGATGTTGGTTTGAATAAAATCAGCGGCGCCGGTTATAGAGCGGTCGACATGGCTTTCGGCGGCCAGATGCATCACGTAATCCGGCTGGAATGTCGCAAATGCCTCATTCATCGCCGCCCGGTCGCATATGTCGGCCTGAATAAAGCGGTGATTGGGTGCATTTTCGATTGGCTTGAGGGACGCCAGATTTCCTGCATATGTCAGTTTGTCGACAGTGAGAACATCCGCGCCGATCTCGCTCACAAGATAACGTACGAGGGCCGAGCCGATAAATCCGGCGCCGCCGGTAACTAGAACGCGCATCATCAGTTTCCAGTGTTTTGATAAGTGAAATATTCAGGCAATTCCGACAGAAGCGGTTGCTTGCCATCCTTCTCGGAAAGGACGTAGCCTTCCAGCTTCGGCCAATTGATACCAATGGCAGGATCATCCCATTTAACGCCGCGGTCGTTGGCCGCACTATAGGGCGCCGTCACTTTGTATGAGATGACCGTGTCGTCAACGAGCGTCATGAAACCGTGGGCAAATCCCGCCGGAACCCACAGCTGCTCGCCATTTTCGGGTGAGAGTTCGACAGCCGCCCATTGTCCGAAGGTGGGCGATCCTGTTCTGATATCCACCGCGACATCCAGCAGCCGGCCCCGAATGCAGCGAACGAGCTTGCCCTGTGCGAAAGGCTCTGTCTGAAAATGAAGCCCTCTTACGGTCCCGGCCTGTGCGGACAGGGATTCATTGTCCTGCACGAACTCCACGTCGGCTACATTTTCGCGAAACCATTCCCTCTTGAAAACCTCGCTGAAGTAACCCCTGCTGTCGCCGAAACGAGCCGGAGTTATCTTTTTTAAGCCTGATATCGAGAATGCTTCTAGTTGCACTATGCGGATCCTGTCTGGTCTGCCTACTCAGGGTGATATGGCTTTATCGGTAGGGACAGTCAATAACGCTTTATTGATCGCCCACACAAGAGCGACGGAATCTCCGTCGAACAGCATGTCGAAAGCCTGTTGGGCCGCGGCCTGTTTTTCACGTTTAGAGAGTGATCGGGTGTCAGGAAGAACTCCCAGAAGCTAAGTCGGCGCCGGCCTCGTCCGTTTGCGCATCGTGCAGGTCGATATTCCCGGGACCCCCGCTCTTATTTCCACATCGCCCGCATCCGCGCACCCACATCAATCCGGATTTGCTGCGCGCTACGCTCCGAAGCTGCAGCTGAAACCAGAGGCCAGGTCATCGTTTCGAAAAATTGCAGCAGGGTCGCCGGTATGAAGCGGGTTCTTGCGGCGTAGACATGCCGGTCACCCTGCTGGTTCTGCCCGCCGGTGAAGAAGCGTTGCGGCGTGATCAGCGACAGGCTGTCCTTGGCGCGGGTCATGGCGACATAGAGCAGCCGGCGTTCTTCCTCCAGTTCCTGGGTGGTGCCGACCCCGAGGTCGGAGGGAATGCAGCCATCGACCACATTCAGGATGAAGACGGAACGCCACTCCTGGCCTTTTGCCGAATGGATGGTCGACAGGCTGAGATAGTCCTCGTCGAGCAGCGGCACGCCGGCCTGATCGCTGGTGGCGTCGGGCGGATCGAGTGTCAGCTCGGTCAGAAAACGTTCGCGTGAGGGGTAGCCGCCAGCGATCTGCTCGAGTTGCAGCAGATCTGCCTTGCGGGTGTCGGTGTCTTCATGGATGCGTTCGAGATGGGGTTCGTACCACAGCCGTGCCTGCCCGATTTCACCCGGCCAGCTATTCGGGGCCTGCCGCAGGCCCACCAGCATCTGCGTGAAGGTCGTCCAGTCATCGCCGGTCTTCGGAGGGGGCGGAATTTCAGCAAGGGCAAGCAGCGGCTCGGGGTCTGTCGCGATGGCATCGAGAATATTGCCGGCCTTCTTTGGTCCGATGCCGGGCAGCATCTGCAGCAGCCGGAAACCGGCGACGCGGTCGCGCGGGTTCTGCGCGAAGCGCAGCACGGCCAGCATGTCCTTCACATGGGCGCTGTCGAGGAATTTCAGGCCGCCAAATTTGACGAAGGGGATGTTGCGGCGGGTCAGTTCCACCTCGAGCGGCCCGCTATGGCTGGAGGTGCGGAAAAGCACGGCCTGCTGTTTCAGCGTCATGCCGGTTTCGCGGTTTGCAAGAATCTGGTCGATGATGAAATTCGCCTGTTCGGTTTCGTCCTTCACCGTCACGAGCTTCGGGCGCTCCAGTGACTCCCGCTCGGTCCAGAGGTTTTTGGTGAACCGCTCGCGCGCCAGATCGATCACGCCGTTGGCGGCCGCAAGGATCGGCTGTGTCGAGCGATAGTTGCGATCGAGCGTGATGATGTCGGCCGCCGGGCTGAAGGAAGCCGGAAAATCAAGGATGTTTCGCACTGTCGCCGCCCGGAACGAATAGATCGACTGCGCGTCGTCGCCCACTACGGTCAAACCGCGGCCACCGGGTTTGAGCGCCATCAGCACCGAGGCCTGCAGCCGGTTGGTATCCTGATATTCGTCGACCATGACATGGTCGAAGCGGTTGCCGATATCATCAGCCAGAATGGGGTCGCTGACCATCTGGGCCCAATAGAGCAGAAGATCGTCGTAATCGAGCACGTTCTGGACCTGTTTTGCCTCCACATAGGCTGCAAACAGTGCCTTAAGTTCGCTCTCCCAATTGGCGACCCAGGGATAATGCTGGCGCAATATCTCCTTGAGCGGCGTCTGTGAATTCACCGCACGCGAATAGATGGCAAGACACGTGCCTTTTGTCGGAAAGCGGCTTTCGGTCTTGGAAAAACCCAGCTCGTGCCGGGCGAGGTTCATCAGGTCGGCGCTGTCCTCGCGGTCGTGGATGGTGAAATCGATGTTGAGCCCGATCTGTTCGGCATAAATGCGCAACAGGCGTGCGCCGATGCCGTGAAATGTGCCGGACCAGGCCAGCGCGTCGGTGAGAGCCCCCGAATTGCCGCCGAGGACGTGTTTGCAGATACGCTCCACGCGGCGCGACATTTCCGTGGCGGCACGCCGCGAAAACGTCATCAGCAGAATACGGCGGGGATCGGCGCCATTCACGATCAGATGTGCGACACGGTGGGCCAGCGTGTTGGTCTTGCCCGAACCGGCCCCGGCGATGATCAGCAGAGGCCCGGCCGTGTGGCCGTCTGTCAGCCCAACGCCATGCTCCACCGCCTTGCGCTGCTGTTCGTTGAGCTTTTCCAGATAGGCAACCGCCATGCGAACAATCCTTGATACCTGCCTGTCCCCATGGTGAGGACATCTTCAGAGATGGCAGTCGTCGGAATCGCCGGCCATTGTCTGCCCTGTTGTCGCAATGATTAGCAAAGACTCAAACACCAATCCAGAACAAATGCTGAACGCCTTTTTTCCCGTCGTTTAAACACGGTCGGTGGTGAGATTTATCGTTCCGAAAGGTCGCTTGCAGTTCGTAGGTGGCTGCTGGTTGCCGGGCGTGCCCGATCCCGCAATCGCAAATCAGATTACGCATGAGGAAATAACGGTATTATTATGAAATATATGAATATTCTCAATTCGTTTCAGTGCATTTTCTCATTCTGCAGCGAAACCTTTGAACCAACCCGGTGATCCGCGAGTTCAATAATCGCGCCTCGGGAGGAGGCGCGTTTTGGGAGGACCAGACCATGAAGCATCTGAAACTTTGCCTGATCGCTGTCGCCGCAATCGCTGCCTCGACTTTTGCCCAGGCCGAACAGAAGGCGATGAAATCCGATGTCACCATCGCCTCTGATATCAACTATCTGCTCTACACGCCCAAGGACTACGCCAGTTCGGATAAGACCTATCCTCTTGTCGTCTGGCTGCATGGCGGCGATCAGGGCGGCGGCGACATCGAAAAGCTGCGCCGCAGCGGCCTGCCGAAACTGATTGAAGAAGGCCGCGATTTTCCTTTTCTGGTGTTCTCGCCGCAAAATCCGAGTGAAGAATTGCTCTATCCGATCGAGCGCGTGGCGAGTGTTCTTCAGGCGGTGGTGGCCGATCATCGGGTGGATCGCGAGCGCATCTATCTGATCGGTTATAGCCGGGGAGGGTTCGGCGCATGGTCGATGGCCGCGCAGTTTCCTGAAACTTTTGCCGCGGTTGTTCCGATCGCCGGCGGCGGTATCCGGCATTACCTCAATCGAACGAATGAAAGGGTAGCTTTCTGGGCCTTTCATGGCGCAAATGACGCTGTGATTCCGCTGTCCGACACGGTGGTCCTCGTGCAACGCCTTCAGGAACTGAAACGAAATGTCCGGCTCACCGTGTTCGAAGATACGGACCATGAAGCGGTCGAAGGGAAAGTGCTGAAGGACGAGGCGATGTGGACATGGCTGCTTGAACAGAAGCTCACCGGTGAGAAAGCACCTGCGGGTCCGTGAATCCGGGCTGATTCCTATTTTACGGCTGTTATAGCCGCTTCCACCAGTACTGCCGCCGCGGGGCGTGCTTTTTGTCACAACCCCGCGGCCTCCCTCAGCAAGTGCATCTTTATCGCTTGACTCGGTGCCCACAAATCGTGCTAATGCGCATTAGCAGCTAATACGTATTAGCAACGATCGGATGTCGGGGAGGGCATCGCGTGACCAATCATAAACGCCTCACGCAAAACGACATCGCCAAGCTCGCTGGGGTCAGTCAGGCAACGGTATCGCTTGTTCTGAATGGCGCACCGGCCGCGATTGCCCGCATCCCGGCTGAAACCCGCGAACGGGTACAGGCGGTCATTCGCCAGACAGGTTATGTCGCCGACCCGATCGCGCGGCGAATGGCCAAGGGGCTGAACCGCATCCTCGGCGTTTTCACCTACGAGCCGGCTTTCCCGAGCGCGCAGGCCGACTTCTTCACGCCGTTCCTGCTGGGTATCGAGGAAGAGGCGCAGCAGCAGGCCTATGATCTTCTGCTGCTGACCAGCGCCGGCGTCGGCAATAACCGCAAGATTTTTTCGGAAGGCAACAGGCTCAGGATCGCCGATGGCTGTCTGGTTCTCGGTCGCGAATTCGACCGTAAGGAACTCGCCCGGCTGGTCTCGGAAGACTATCCTTTCGTGGCCATTGGCCGACGTGAAGACGCTGGCGGGCCGGTTCCTTATGTGGGCGGCGACTATGCCGCGGGAACACGGCAGCTCGTCGAGGACGCCAGAGCGCTGGGGCACTCGAAGCTCGCTTATATCGGCCTCGATGGCCCGGCGGAATCGATCGCCGACCGCTGGCGTGGTTTCAGTGCGGCGCTCGGTGATGCAGCCACGCTTGCCCTTCATATCAAGGCCGTCAACCGGCCGGCCGACAAGATCCTCGATGCCATCCTTGAAAGCGGGGCGACGGCAGCCTTCTTCATAGAGCTGGCCGATGCCGTGCGTGTCGAAACCCTGGCAAGGGCGCGCGGGCTTGCCGTGCCCGAGGCTTTTTCGATGATCGTGCTTGGCAGCCATATCAGGGCCGCACGCAGCCCGGTGCGCTTCACCTCCTATGAAATTCCCCGCGAGGAAATGGGCCGGCAGGCGACTGCCATGCTCGTCAACCGCATCGAGACCGGCAGTCCGGGTAGCCAAATCCTTCTCAAATGTGAACCCGTCAGAGGGGAAACATTGGGCCCGGCCCCGGCAGCCTCCGCAAACAAGTCCCCAGTCAACAAAACGGATGTGACGACGTGAAAGACATGCAAGCAGATATTCTCGTGGTCGGTGGCGGCCTTGGCGGCGTGGCGGCGGCACTGGCTGCCGCACGGGCCGGAAAGCGCGTTATCATGACCGAGGAATATGACTGGATCGGCGGGCAATTGACCAGTCAGGCCGTTCCGTCGGACGAGCATACATGGGTCGAGCAATTCGGCATCACCCGCTCTTACCGGGCGTTGCGCAACGGTGTGCGGCAATATTATCGTGACCATTATCCGCTGACGGAAGGCGCACGGGCTTGGGGCGATCTCAATCCGGGTGGCGGATGGGTGAGCCGCATCTGCGCCGAGCCGCGTGTCAGCCTCGCGGTCACTGAAAGCATGCTGATGCCCTATATCGGCGCCGGCCGCCTGACGGTGCTCAAGCCCTGGCGTCCGGTCGCGGCCGATGTCGAGGGCGACAGGGTTCGCTCAGTAACCGTCCGCCATCGCGACAGCGGCGCTGAAATCGTCATTTCCGCCGATTACATCCTTGATGCCACCGAACTCGGCGATCTCTTGCCGATGACGGGCACGGAATATGCCAAGGGTTTCGAGGCGCAGTCGGACACGGGTGAACCCAGCGCGCCGGCTGAAGCCCAGCCGGACAATGTGCAGGCCGTATCGATCTGCTTTGCCATCGACCATGTCGACGGTGACCAGACGATCGACAAGCCTGACAATTACGATTACTGGCGCTCTTACCAGCCGCACTTCTGGGGCGGGCCGCTCCTCGGCTTCACCGCGCCGCATCCGCGCACGCTTGATCATACCACCCGATCCTTCACGCCAAATCCCGATGACGATCCGCTGCTGGTGGATGCCGACCAGCGCAAGGGCGGCGGCGATGAAAACCTCTGGATTTTCCGCCGTATCGCGGCGCGGAAGAACTTTACGCCCGGTTTCTACAAGTCCGACATCTGCCTCGTGAACTGGCCGATGATCGACTATATGGACGGCACTATCATCGATGTGTCGGAAGAGGAAAAGGCGCGGCATCTAAAGGCGGCGGCAGACCTTTCCTATTCGGTCTTCTACTGGCTGCAGACGGAAGCGCCGCGTCTTGATGGCGGGCAGGGTTTCCGCGGGCTGCGGCTGAGAGGCGATATCACCGGCACCGAACATGGCCTCGCCATGGCGCCCTATATTCGTGAAAGCCGCCGCATCAAGCCGGTTACGCGCATCGTCGAGCAGGACCTTTCCTACACGGTTCGCGGTGACAGGGGGGCTTTCCGTTATCGCGACAGCATCGGCATCGGCATGTACCGCATCGATCTGCATCCATCGACCGGCGGCGACAATTACATCGACGTGCCTTCCTGCCCCTTCGAGATTCCGCTCGGCGCGCTGATCCCTGAACGCGTGAAGAACCTCATTCCGGCCGGCAAGAATATCGGCACGACGCATATCACCAACGGTTGCTACCGGCTGCATCCGGTCGAATGGAATATCGGCGAAGTGGCTGGAATGCTTGCGGCCTACTGCCTGGAAAAAGGTCTCGCACCGCATCAGGTGCAGGAAGACGACGACCATCTTCATGCCTTCCAGACGGCGCTGACCCGCGAAGGTATCGAAATACGCTGGCCGGACATAGCGGCCTATTAGGACGGCGGACTTGCCGTTCGATCGAACCCATCTTTGGAGGAGGACTGGGAATGAACAATCATTGGAAAATGCAATCCACCGCCTGCGCGCTGGCCCTCATCGGCTCGTTTGCACTGGCCGGAACAGCCGCGGCGCAGGATGCGATCAAGCTGCGCATGACGATCTGGAGCGCCAACGAGGCGCATCTGAAGCTGTTCAACGACATCGCGGCCGGCTTCAAGAAGGACCATCCAAATGTCAGCGTGGCCTATGAGTCCCTGCCTTTCGACACCTATACGACTGCGCTCACGACCCAGATTGCGGGCGGCAATGCGCCTGACATGGCGTGGATTTTCGAGACCTCGGCCTATGATTTCGTCAAGTCAGGCGCGCTCTACCCGCTCACCGACACGCTGAAGGCCGCGCAGGGTTATAATCTCGAGGAAGTCAGCGCCGGCGCCACGGAACGCTGGTCGCAGGACGGCAAGCTCTTCGCCTATCCGTTCTCGACCTCACCCTTTGCTGTCTTCGTCAACAACGATCTCATCAAGGCCGCAGGCGCAAAGATCCCGGCGGACATGATCGCTGCCGGCGAATGGACCTGGGAAAACGCCATCGCCACGGCCTCCGCCGTTGCAAAAGCGGGCAAGGGCGGGCTTGTCGTCCGCGATTTCAATTACCAGAGCTGGCAATATCTCACCTCGGTATGGAACGGCTGGGGTGCTTCCCCCTGGAGCGCTGACGGTGCAACCTGCACCATGGCGGAAAAGCCGATGGCGGATGCCGTCTCATTCATCCACGACGCCATCTTCGAGAAGAAGGCCATGCCCGGCCCCGGCGAGACAGTCGATTTCTTCGCCGGTAATGCGGCCATGACCATTACCCAGATCAGCCGCGCCTCGCTTTTGCCGAAGGACAAGCCTTTTGGCTGGGACCTCGTGCCGCTGCCGAAGGGGCCGGCCGGCGAATACGCGCTGATTGGACAGGCCGGTATCGGCGTCATGCAGTCCGGCAAGAATGCGCAGACTGCAGCCGAATTCGTCGCTTACATGACCAATCCGGAAAATTCCGCCAAGCTCAGCCAGTTCTTCCCCTCGGCGCGCAAGTCGCTGCTGAATGCGGAGGTGTTGAAAAAGACCAATCCGTTGCTCAGTCAGGAGCAGATCGAAAAGGTCGTCATATCAGGCATCGCCACCGGCAAGGTCATGCCCGGCCATACCGGCTTTGCGCAGATCCAGCAGATCGTGCGCTCGAACCTTGACGCGGTCTGGCGGCCGGAGGCCGATGTCGCGGGTGCGCTTCAAAAAATCTGCGGCCAGATCGGGCCGCTCCTGAAGCGCTAAGGAGAAAGCCATGGCTGTCGCGCAGGAAATTACCCGTCGCCCAGATCGCCCGGTATCGGCGTTCTGGACCATCGCGCGGCGCGACAGCCTCGCAGGCTTTCTGTTCATCGCCCCGCAACTGATCGGGATCATCATCTTCGTGCTGATCCCGCTCGGGCTGGTGTTCTGGTATTCGCTGCATGAGTGGAATGTGCTCGCCAATACCTTCACCTATACCGGTACGCAGAACTACCGGATGTTGATGGAGGACGGCAATCTTCGTGAGGTGCTGGGCGCGACCGCGATCTTCTCCGCCGGGCTGGTCGTGTTCAACCTGTCGCTGGCGCTGCTGCTTGCCGTGCTGCTCAATCAGAAACTTGCCGGTATTGCGATCTTCAGAACCCTGTTCTTCTCGCCGGTGGTCGTTTCGCTGGTAGCCTGGACGATTGTCTGGGGCTTCCTCTTGCAGAAAAATGGCGGCATCAACGGCATGTTGCTGATGATCGGCATTGAGGGGCCCAACTGGCTGCGCGAGGAGACGACAGCGATGATTTCTGTCATCGTCGTGCAGGTCTTCAAGAATGTCGGGCTCAACATGATCCTGTTTCTGGCGGCGCTCCAGGGCGTGCCGAAGGAACTCTACGAGGCGGCCCGCATCGACGGTGCGCCCGCCTTCAAGCAGTTCCGTCGCATCACCCTGCCGCTGATCAGCCCGACTATCCTGTTGACCTCGATCATCACCATCGTCGGCTCGCTGCAGGTGTTTGCGCAGATTGCGGTTCTCACCCAGGGCGGGCCGGGTCTCTCGACCACGGTGCTGGTTTATTACCTCTATCAGCAGGCCTTCCAGTTCCATTTCTTCGGTTACGGCTCGACGCTGTCCATCCTGCTGTTCCTGATCGTCGCGGTATTGACCTTCGCCCAGTGGCAGATGCGCAAAAGGATCGTCTTTTATGAAAGCTGACCTTTCCCCCCGCATGCAGGTGGCGCTTTACGGGCTGTTGTGCGTGCTGTTGATCCCGTTCGTCTTCCCGACCTGGTGGATGGTGACATCGTCGATCAAGCCGATCAGCGACATCTTCGCCTTCCCGCCGCAGTTCTTTCCGCAAAACCAGGATTGGACGACTTACTCGAAGGTATTCGAGTTGCAGCCCTTCGTGCGGCAATACTGGAACTCCGCCTATATTGCCGCTGTCGTGACGATTGGCACGATGATCGTCTCCTCCATGGCGGGATATGCCTTTGCGCGGATCCGGTTTCCGGGCGCCAATGCCATCTTCATGATCGTGCTGCTTGGCCTGCTCATCCCCTCGGAAGTGACGATCGTGCCGCTGTTCCAGATGTTCCTGAAGGCCGGCATGGTCAACACCCACTGGCCGCTGATCCTTGTTCCGATCTTCGGCGCGCCAAGTGTCTTCGCCACCTTCGTCATGCGGCAGTTTTTCGTGACGCTGCCGGGCGAGCTGGAAGAGGCGGCGTGTGTCGACGGTCTCGGGCGTTTCAAGATTTTCCGCAAGATTGCGCTGCCGCTCGCCAAACCGGCGCTGGCGTCGGTCGCAATCTTCACCTTCCTGCATTCCTGGAACCTGTTCCTCGAGCCGATCGTCTTTCTTTCCAGCGCCGAAATGTTCACGCTGCCGCAGGCGCTGACCCAATATACCGACGCCTATGGCGGGCCGATGTGGAACATCCAGCTTGCCGCAGCGACGCTCACCGCGCTGCCCGTGCTCATCGTCTTCGTGATTGCCCAGAAGCAGTTCGTCGAAGGCCTCGCCCATACCGGCCTCAAGGGCTGAAGAACCGGAATTGATTGATGGCTAACGTTACCCTGTCCGACATCCGCAAAAGCTATGGCGCGGTGAAAACCATTCACGGCGTCGATCTCGACATCAGGGATGGCGAATTTGTCGTCCTTGTCGGCCCCTCCGGCTGCGGCAAGTCCACATTGCTGCGGATGATAGCCGGTCTTGAAACGATTACCGGCGGCGAACTCAGGATCGGCGAGCGGATCGTCAACGATCTCGACCCGAAGGACCGCGATATCGCCATGGTATTCCAGTCCTATGCGCTTTATCCGCATATGACGGTCGCCAGCAATATGGGCTTCTCGCTGGAGCATCGTGGTTCGAGCAAGCAGGAAATCGCTGAAAAGGTGAACTGGGCAGCGGATATTCTCGGCCTCACACAGCTGCTCGACCGTTATCCGCGCCAGCTTTCCGGCGGCCAGCGCCAGCGTGTCGCGATGGGCCGGGCCATTGTTCGCAATCCGCAGGTGTTCCTGTTCGACGAACCCCTGTCCAATCTCGATGCGAAACTGCGCGTCGTCATGCGCGGCGAGATCAAGGCGCTGCACCAGAAGCTCAAGACCACCACGATCTATGTGACGCATGACCAGGTGGAGGCGATGACGATGGCGGACAGGGTCGTGGTCCTGAATGGCGGCAGGGTCGAGCAGGTCGGCACGCCGCTTGAACTTTACGACCGTCCGGCAAATCAGTTCGTCGCCGGCTTTATCGGATCGCCATCGATGAATTTTCTGTCCGGGACGATATCGGCAGGCGGTTTTGAAACCGGGGGGGTGGTCTTGCCACTGCCGGCTGCTGCGGCCGGTCTGGCGGGAAGAGGGGCCGTCTATGGCATCCGCCCGGAGCACTTCTCACTCGATGCGTCCGGCGTACCGGCGGAGATAATGCTCGTCGAACCGCTGGGATCGGAAACGCAGGTCACCATGAAACTCGGCGGCTCTAGGGTGCTCGGCGTCTTTCGTGAACGCATAGGGCAGGTCGTCGGCGACGAGATAAGGGTCTCGCCAGCGCTCGACTGCATCCATCTGTTTTCGGATGAAAACGGAGATCGGCTGAACTGATTATCGCGCCCGCGGCTGGCACGAGCCGCGGACCCGGTGTCCGTCTGAACGGAGCCCCGTCGCGGTTCAGGCCGTTGCCGACCATGTCGCGACGGAGGATTTCAGAGAAAACTGCTTTCGAACAGCTCGCCTGAATAGGCCGAATGGGTAACGCCCGCTTCAAGATCGGCCTTGGTCAACTCATCGACAAAAACGCCGTTCTGCATGACCAGCACGCGATCGCACATATGGGCGATGACCGCGAGATCGTGACTGACGAGAACAAAGGTCAGGTCGCGTTCTTCGCGCTGGTCGGCAAGCAGGTTCAGGATTTCGGCCTGGATGGAGACGTCGAGCGCGGATGTCGGCTCATCGAGCAGCAGGATCGGCGGCTCGAGGATCAGCGCGCGGGCAATTGCCACGCGCTGGCGCTGGCCGCCGGAAAGTTCGTGCGGGAAGCGCTCGGCGAAATGTGCGGGCAGGCCCACCTGCTGCAGGGCGGCGGGAACCTTCGACCAGCCATCGCCAAGGCCCATCGCGCGGATCGGTTCGGCGAGCGCCCGGCCGATGCGGTGGCGTGGATGCAGCGAACCATAGGGGTCCTGAAACACCATCTGGGCCAGTTTCAGTTCGTCGCGGCTGCGGGTCTTGCCGACCGGTTTGCCGTTAAAGCTGATCGAGCCGGTCCAGCCGGCTTCCAGCCCCGCCAGCGACCGCAGCAAGGTCGACTTGCCGCAACCGCTTTCGCCGACGATGCCAAGGGTTTCGCCTTTGTTGACCGTGAGGCTGACGCCGCGCACGACGTGATTGCGCTTTTCCTTTTCGCCGTAGACGACGTCGAGCTTGTCTACCGTGATCATCGCATCACCTCCGCATCGATTGCCTGACGATCCAGCACCTTGAGACGCCGCACCGGATTGCGGGGATCGGGCATCGCCGCGATCAGGCCGCGCGTATAGGGATGCTGCGCATCCTCCAGCTTTGTCAGCGTTTCCACGACGCGCCCGCCATACATGACCAGCACGCGTTCGCAGAACGCCGCGACCATGCGGATGTCATGGCTGATGAGGATCAGGCCGGAATTATTCTCGCGCACCATCTCGTCCAGAAGCAAAAGCACATCCTTGCGGACGCTGACATCGAGGGCCGAGGTCGGTTCGTCGGCGATGACCAGCTTCGGCTTGGCGAGCAGCATCATGGCGATCATCACGCGCTGGCCCATGCCGCCCGATATCTGGTGCGGATAAAGCGCCATCACGCGGTCGGGATCGTTGATGCGCACGCGCAGCAACATGTCGCGCGCGGCACCTCTCGCCGCCTTGCCGGTCAGCGCCAGATGCAGTTCGGCGGCCTCCGCCACCTGCTTTCCGATGGGCAGCACCGGGTTCAGCGAATAACGCGGATCCTGCATGATCAACGCCATCTCGCTGCCGCGGATCGCGCCCATCTGGCGTTCGGATTTTGTGAGCAGCGGTTCGGAGAGAAAGTCCATCCGCTCCGCCGTCACGGTAGCGCTTTTCGGCAGGAGCCGCATGGCGGCACGGCCGGTGGTGGATTTTCCGGAGCCGGATTCACCGACGATGCCGACCCTTTCGCGCCCGACGTCGAAATTGACGTTGGACACGGCGGGAATGGTGTTGCGGCCGAAACGGACATTGAGGTCGCGGACCGAAAGAATGGGGGAGCTATCAGGAACGGGCATGGCGCGGATCCAGGAGGTCGCGCAGCGTATCGCCGGCGATGTTGAAGGCAAGGCTCGTCAGCAGGATGGCGATGCCGGGCATGACGGCGACCCACCAGTAATCGAGCATGAACTTGCGGCCGCTGGAGATCATTGCACCCCATTCCGGCAGCGGCGGCTGGGCTCCTAGACCAAGGAAGCCGAGTGAAGCGGCGGTCAGGATGATGCCCGCCATGTTCAATGTCAGGCGAACGATGACCGAGGGAATGCACATCGGCGCGATGTATAGAAACAGGATGCGTAGCGGCGAGGCGCCATAGAGACGGGCGGCGGCAACGTAATCGGTATTGCGCACGACAAGCGCTTCCGCACGGGCAAGACGCGCAATCGGCGGCCATGCCGTCAGCGAGATCGCGATGATCGCCGTGCCGAGACCGGCGCCCATGGCGGCCGCAAAGGCCAATGCCAGCACGAGCGACGGGAAGGACAGGACGATATCGGTCGCGCGCATCAGGATCGCGTCGGTTCGGCCGCCGAAGAAACCGGCCATCACGCCAATGGCAAGGCCGATCGGACCAACTATGATCGAGACCGACAAAACCGTCTGGATGGTGATGCGGGTGCCGTAGACAAGCCTGCTGAAAATGTCGCGGCCGAATTCGTCGGTTCCGGCCAGATGCGCCCAGCTGGGAGGCTGGAGCGCGTTTTCGAGCGCCTGACGGGCAGGATCGTAAGGCGCGATGAGCGGGGCGAAAATGGCGACGACAACCAGAATGGCCAGAATGGCGAAGCCGAACATTCCAAGCGGTTCGTCTGCGAGCTTTCGAAGCGTCCGCATGGTGGTGGTCGACAGGCGCGACAGGGCGCTGGGTCGATCAACAGTATTGTTATGCGCGATATCGGTCATCGTGCGGCCTCCCGTGTACGGGGATCAAGCGTGGTATAGGCCAGATCGGCGAGGAAGTTGAGCAACATGAAAATGAAGCCGATAACGATCGTGGCGGCCAGAATCGCATTCATGTCGCCGATGAGCAGCGCATTCGTCATGTATTGGCCGATACCGGGCCAGGAGAATACGATCTCCGTGACCACGGCGCCTTCCAGCAGGTTGCCATAGGAAATCGCCAGAACGGTGATGAGCTGCACGGCGATGTTGGGCAGCACATGACGGGTTATGGTGCGTGCGGGGCTGACGCCCTTGGCCCGTGCCGCGATGACATAATCCTGGCTGAGCTGTTCGAGGGTGAAGGCCCTCGTCATGCGGGTGATATAGGCCATGGCCATATAGGCGAGGATGATGGCGGGCAGGATGATGTGTCCAAGCGCGTTCCAGAAGATTTCCGTCTCACCCGCAAGGAGGGTGTCGATGAGCATCAATCCCGTCTTCGGCTCCACGAGGCCTTCGTAAAAGACGTCGACCCGGCCGGGGCCTGCGACAAGGTTGAGGTTCGCGTAGAAAATCACCAGCCCGACGATGCCGAACCAGAAGACCGGTATCGAATGCCCGACAAGCGCAAAAACGCGCGCGAACTTGTCGATGAAGGTATCGCGGAAGAGGGCGGCGGCAAGACCGAGTGGGACACCGACGACCGTCGAGATGATGATCGCCAGCGTGGCGAGTTCGAAGGTCGCGGGAAACGCCTGCGCTAGATCGCGGGTCACCGGGTTGCCGGTCAGGATTGCAATGCCGAAATCGCCATGCAGCAGTCCGCGCAGGTAGATGAAGAACTGCTGGTAAAGCGGCAGATCGAGCCCCAGCCGTGCTCGCATGGCCTCATAGGCCTTCGGGTCCGCAAGTTCGCCGACGATCGCCCCGACCGGATCGGTCGGCATGACCCGACCGATGATGAAGGTGATGCAGAGCAGGATGAAGAGGCTGACGATCAGTTGCAGAAAACGATGTCCAAGCCCGCGCAGTGAGATCTCCGTCATTGCTGGCCGTACTTCCCTGTGAGAACGCCGTCAGCGGTGGAGCCTTTGCACGCTGCTCGCCGCAGACGCGCAATTCTCCATTGCAAAAACTCTTGATGGTACTTCATCCCAACTCCTCCCTGAGTTAACATGAAAACATATGACGTGCTGTCATGTCATCATATGAGTAGCGAAGGGATTCGTATTCTGCAAGAGGGAAGAGTGGCATGATGGGCGACAGGGTGAGGCCGCGGGAGAGGCGGGCACAACAGATCATCGATAATCTCAGCGCAGAAATTCGCAGTGGAAAACTGAAAAACGGTGATCAGCTTCCTACGGAACCGGAGCTGGAGCGCAGCTATGGCGTGAGTCGGACAGTGGTTCGCGAGGCGATTGCCGATCTGCGCTCTGCCGGCTATGTCGTTCCGATCCAGGGTAAAGGTGTTTTCGTCAGCAATGCCAGTGAATGGGCCGGCGTGAAACTGACGCAATCCGAGGTCGGCACCATCGCGGAAACGCTGGAAATGCTCGAGTTCCGGCTTGCGACGGAAGGGGAGGCGGCGGCAATCGCCGCCTATCGCCGCACGGCCCAGCAGGAAGCCGCAATCTCTGCGGCGCACCGGAAAATGGCCCGCGCCATCGATGCGGGTGAAACCACCGTCGATGCCGATTACGAGTTCCACACGGCCATCGCGATCGCCACCAATAACCGCTTTTATCTGGAGGCGCTGCGTCAGTTCGGTTCGCGCTCCATACCGCGTGGGCAGTTCCCGACACTGCCGGAAACCGGTGACGCGAATTATCTTCGCAAAGTGCAGGCCGAGCACGGGGCAATCCTCCTCGCCATCGTCGAACAGGATCCCGACGCGGCGCGAAAAGCCATGCGCGAACATATGCTTGCGAGCCAGCGCCGATACAGGTTGCTGTCGGAAGCGCAATAGTATCTCGACACTCATCTTATTTCATGCGATGTCATATGATGACTTGCATGGAGAGAGGAGAGAATCGATGTATGTCGGCACCCAGGTTGCTGCGCGCGATGACGAGGATTTCAGGGTTTGGGCGCAGCTCGGCGTCAAAAACATCAACGCTGATCCGCCCGGAAAACCCGCGAGCTGGACTTTTGAGGACTTTGAACGCCACCGTGACAAGGTCGAAAGCTTTGGCCTTGTCCTAGACATGGTGCAATTGCCGCTGCCGTCCCGGCCCATCGAACAGGCGTCGTATCCCGATATCCTGCTGGCCGGGCCGGATCGTGACCGGCAGATCGATGCGGTCTGCAAGATGATTGAAGATATCGCCAGGGCCGGAATCCCTGCCGCGAAATACAATCTCAACCTCATCGGCATTCCGCGCACGGAAATGGAGCGTGGCCGCGGCGGATCGCTCAATGAAGCCTGGCGCTGGGACAAGGCGGATCATGATGCCGCGCCGGGCCTGGCTGGCGTTCTTTCCGAAGACGAGAACTGGGAACGCATCGATTATTTCCTCGAGCGTGTGGTGCCGGTGGCCGAAAGTAACCGCGTGCGCCTGGCCTGCCATCCGCATGACCCCTATACACCTCCGGGTTACAGGGGCGTCACCCGCGTACTCGGCACGGTCGAAGGGCTGAAGAAATTCGTGCAGATGCGCGAGAGCCCCTATCATGGCCTGAATTTCTGCCAGGGGTCGATCGGTGAGATGCTCGACAATCCGCGTGAGGAGATCGACGACATCATCAGGTGGTTCGGCAGCCGCGACAAGATTTTCAATGTCCATTTCCGCAATATCAGCGGCGGCAAACTGTCCTTCATGGAGACCTTCCCCGATGAGGGCGACATGGACATGGTGCGGTCGCTGAAACTCTATCACGAACTCGGCTATCGCTACATGATCATGCCAGACCACGTGCCGACGATTGCCGGGCGCGATGCCGTCGGTGTCGCTTTCGCCTTCTGCTACGGCTACATCGCCGCCTTGATCGAAGCGCTTGATAACAAACATCTTTGACCATTCCGGCCCGCGACGCCCCGCTGCGTCGCGGCTTTTTCCCAAACATGAATTACCGATCTGTAGGAGGAGCAGGTATGAGAAAATCATTGATCCGTCTCGCATTCACCACCGCCCTTGGGGCCATGCTGGTGCAGGCCGCGCCAGCCCTGGCCAAAACACCCAATGACCAGCTTGTCATCGGAACGTCGCTGGCCCAGGTGCTGTCGCTTGATCCGCATCAGGCCACCGAAGCAAAAGCCAACGAAATCATGGCCAACCTCTATGACCGCCTGATTTCGGTGGATGGTTCTGGAAAGGTTTCGCCACAGCTTGCCGAACGCTGGGAAACAGATGACAAGGGCATCACCTTTCATCTGCGCGAGGCCAATTTCGCCTCGGGCAATCCGGTAACTTCGGCGGACGTCGTCTATTCGCTCAGCCGGCTGTTGAAGATGAACCAGGCTGCCGCAGCCAACCTCAAGCGCGTGGGTTACAACGCGGACAATATCGACAAGCTGGTGAGCGCACCGGATGAAAAAACGGTACGCATCGATCTTTCCGGTGAGACGACGTCTGAACTGCTTCTTTATCGTCTGGCCATGGTCATCGCCAGCGTTGTCGACAGCAAGGAACTCAAGTCGCATGAAACCAATGACGATTGGGGCAATGGCTGGCTGAGAACCAATTCCGCCGGTTCCGGTCCCTTTACGCTCAATCGCTGGTCGCCGAATGAGATCATCATTCTCGAGGCCAACAAGGATTATGTGGCCGGCAGCCCGAAAATGCGCCGCGTCATCGTTCGCCATGTGCCGGAAAGCCAGGTGGAACGCCTGATGCTGGAGCGCGGTGATATCGACATCGCCAGCGCGCTGACGGCTGCCGATCTTGCAATCTTCAACAACAAGGAAGGTTTCCAGATTCAGCGTGTGCCGACGGGCGGCTTCTACGTCCTGTCCATGAATGCCGGCAAGGAGCCCTTGTCCAACCCCAAGGTCCGCGAAGCGATTGCCTATGGCATCGACTATAAGGGCATGGAAAAGACCATCATGGGTCCTTATGGCCGGGCGCGCACGGTGCCGGTGCCGGAAAACTTCGAATATGCCATTCCGAGCCCGGACTGGAAGCTCGATGTTCCGAAGGCGAAGGCTCTCCTCAAGGAGGCCGGTTATGAGAACGGCTTCACGCTCAATCTGAAGACGATCGCGCAGACGCCGCGCATCGACCTCGCCACCGCGATCCAGGCCTCGCTCAGCGAGATCGGCATCAAGGTCAATATCCAGCAGGGTAACGGTTCGGACGTGATTGCCGCCCATCGCGCGCGGGATTTCGACCTGCTCATTCCGCAGACCGGCGCCTACATGCCGAATGTGCTGGGCTCGATGGAGCAGTTTTCCAGCAATCCCGACAACTCGCTTGCCGCCAACAATGCCGGCAATTTCGTCTGGCGCTCGGCCTGGGACATTCCGGAACTGACTGCCCTGACGGCAAAGGCTTCGCTGGAACCGGACGCCAAGAAGCGCGGGGAAATCTACACCCAGATGCAGGAAATGTTCGTCGCCCAGAAGCCGGCGGTGCTGCCGATGTTCGAGAGATTCGAGCCGATCGTGTTGAATGCGCGCGTGAAGGATTATGTGGGCCATCCCAGCCAGACAACCCGGCTGGAAAAGGTTACGAAGGACTAAGGGCAAACCACAGCCTCCGAAAAACCTGTGACGGGCGGTTTTACCGCCCGTTTTTTATCAGTGGCCAACCGCGGAGCCCGGCCGCGGCAGTGGATTGTCGGTATCATCCCCGCAATTTCAGGGGGTTTTCTCAAGGACTTCATCGGATTAGACCGTCCGATGACTATTCCTTCCGTCGGGCGAGAGTCGCGAACTCCGCTCACCCACCTCCCGAAGAATGCGTTGACGACCATGAACCTTGCACAGATAAAACTTCCGTCGCGGCCGCTGAGCCTCAAACGTGGCGTCATTTCGGTGCCGGCGGCCTATTATTTCTCCATTCCCGTGCTTCTGGTGATCACGGTCGTCATGCTCGTGGCCGAAGGCCCGGGCATATTGCGCGACTATCAGATCAGCAAAGACCCGCTGGAGATTGAAAACGGCGATATCAACGGCAGCTGCAAGACGCGCAAGGCGATCTTCACGACCTGCGAGGCGGATCTTTCCTATGAACAGGCGGGCGTGAGCTACAAGAAGGATGTCGAGGTCATGTTCGTCGATTTCCATTCCGGCGATTATGAAACCGGGCTGGTCATCTCCGCGAAGAACCCGGAACTCGCAACGATTTCGCTGGGCCTCGACATGCTCTGGAACCGTATCATCACGCTCGGCGTGTTCGTCGCCCTGCTCGGTTTCGGCAGTCTTGCGATGCTGTTCACACTTGTCCGTGTCCTGCGGGTTCGTCTGCAGCTGCGCAAGCCCGCGCCTTTGACCGTCATCCCGGTCGCGCTGACGGCCGTTGCCGAAAAACGCAGCCGTCTCTTCGTGACTTATGCCGATACTGTAAGGGACGATAAAACCAAGCGGCAATCCTTTACGCATCTGGAGCGGGGTCGCATTCCCGTTGTCGTCGGCCATACTGGTAAACATGATGTGGCGCTCGCGGTCCTGCATGGTAACAGCGCGTTACCGGTTCTGCTCGACGATCAGCTGGAACGGATCGACCTTACGGAGCAGGAGCGGGCGGAAGCTCTCGCATCGCTTGCCCCGATGGTCGCGAATGAGACACAGGGGGCTGCCGCGGCCCAGGCCGCGGCGATGAAGAAAGGGCCGGGTCTGCTGCGCAGACTGGGCACTTTCGTTGCCATCGTTGCCGTCATCATCGTTGCGGTGTTCGGTTACTGGCTGTGGTATGTCACAAGCGCTCCGTCGCAATTCAACTCGCCCGGAATGGACATCAACAACATGCTGCCGGCAGCACTGAACGAGTGGGGTTGCGCCCGTCTGCAGGAGCGTTTCACCGATGGCCCGGCGCCTTTCGGATGCACCGCGGCAGATTATCGAAGCTGGAAGTAAAAGCTTCGGTCGATCACTTTTTCGGGTCGGTTTGCCAAAAGTGTTACAGCTTGGCACGCCGGCCCGAATTCTTTTCCTTTGCGCGAGAAAATATTGATACAATTATCAATAGTTGCATTAGAGATTTATAAATAAAGCACTCCCATAGTGCCACCGTGAGCGGTTCTTCAGAGGCTGGGAGAGTGCAGCATGTTCACGGTTTTGGAATGCGTTGCCATACAGCACGACCGGGCGGTCGTTCTTCTTGCAGCTGTTATCTGCCTGCTTGGCATGTTTGCTTTTTTTCACCTTCTGTTGCGTGCGGAGGAAAGTCCGGCCGGCCGTAAGCCCTATTGGGTGCTGGTTGCCGCCTTTGCCGGAGGCCTCAGCGTCTGGGCCACGCATTTCGTCGCCATGCTCGCCTATAAGGGCGCGGTTCCGATCGGTTATGATTTCGCCTTCACGGCTTTGTCGGCGGTTTTCGCCGTTATCGGTTTCTGGCTGGCGCTCACCGCCCGCTCGCAGGCCGCTTACAGCCCTGTCATCGTCGGCACGCTCATTACCCTGTCGGTTGCCGTCATGCATTTCGTCGGAATGGCGGGAATGGATGTCGCCGCCACGATCAGCTACCGGTGGGGGCCGGTGCTGGGCGGTTTTGCGGTTGCCTGGGTGTCTTTCCTGCTGGCCTTTTTTCTTTTCCGTGGCATCGGTTCCTGGAAGCGCATCGCCGCGCCGGCCGCATCGGCGATTTTCGCGATCTGCGCGCTGCATTTCACGACCATGTCGGCCACGGTGCTTTCGCCGGATCCGTCCGTATCCGGGCCTGATCCTGACAATGTCGCCCGGCTGATCATGATCTGCGCCATTTCCGGCGTCACGTTCCTGATCCTGTCTTCCACCGCCGCTGCCGCCCTGGTGGATCGTTATCTTGTCGATCTCAAGGGTCTCGTGGATGCCACGCTTGATGGCCTCGCCGTCGTCCGCGATGGGCGGATCGTGGAGCTGAACACCCGTTTTGCCGGCCTTCTGGGCAGGGATGAAGCATCGCTGGTCGGACAGAACCCCGACGATCTCTTCAAGGCTATCGACGGACAGCCTGCTTATCTGCCGCGCCATACGCCGGTGGAGGCGGTGCGCGAGCGCGCCGGGCAGGCGCAGATATTCGAACTCAGCGTACGCACGATCGAATATCGCGGCCGCCCCTGTGAGGTGATGGCCATCCGTGACCTGACGGAAAAGCGGGAAGCGCAGCGGGAAATCGAATATCTCGCCCGCCATGATGTTCTGACCGGCCTTTCCAACCGCACCATGTTCCAGACCCGTCTTCACCAGCAGATCGAGCATTGCGACGAGGATGACGAATTTGCGCTGCTGGCGCTCGATCTCGACCGGTTCAAGGCGGTCAACGACATATTCGGCCATGCCGAAGGGGATCGCGTCCTGAAAAAGGTCGCCGCCATTCTCGATGAATGTGCAAGGGCAGGCGATGTGGTGGCCCGTCTCGGTGGCGATGAGTTCGTCATCCTGACCGCGCGGCACACCAGGGCGGAAGAGGCGCGCCTGCTGGCAGAGACGATCCTTGGCATGTTCGCACTGAAGATGAATGTCGCCAACGATCCGACCTCCGTTGGCGTCAGCATCGGCATCGCTGTTTTCCCACGGGACGGCCGGGATCATGAAAGCATCATGCATGCCGCAGATCTGGCGCTTTACCGCGCGAAGATGGGCGGACGCGGCATATTGGCTTTCTACGACCCGGTGATGGATCAGGAGGCGCGCGAACGCCGCCAGCTCGAGACGGATCTGCGGCTTGCCATCAATCGCAACGAGCTGCTGCTGAACTATCAGCCGGTGCTGTCAGTCGAATGCGGCCAGGTCGTCGGCTACGAGGCGCTGGTGCGCTGGCAGCACCCGACACGGGGCGTGGTGCCGCCGGATGTCTTCATTCCGATTGCCGAGGAAAGCGGGATTATCATCTCCCTCGGCGAATGGGTGCTGCGCGAGGCCTGCCGTCAGGCGGCCGGCTGGGCGCCGCATCTGAAGGTCGCGGTGAATGTCTCGCCATTGCAGTTTTCGCTGGCCAATCTCGGTCATGTCGTCTGCTCCGTCCTGATGCAGACCGGACTTTCGCCGAACCGGCTGGAGCTGGAAATCACGGAAGCTGCCCTTCTGAAAGATCGCAAGACGACGCTGATCATCCTCAACCAGTTGAAGGCGCTCGGTGTCGCCATCGTCATGGACGATTTCGGTACGGGTTATTCCTCGCTCAGCAACCTGCAGAGCTTCCCCTTCGACAAGATAAAGATCGACCGCAGTTTCATCGCCGCCATGAGTGATGATGACAATGCCCGCGCCATCGTGCGCGCGGTGATCGGCCTTGGCCGCAGCCTCGATCTGCCGGTCACGGCGGAGGGGATTGAAACGGATGCGCAATATCGCATGGTCGTCGACGAGGGCTGCGCGCAGGCGCAGGGTTATCTCTTCGGCAAACCGGATGTCGCGCCCGCGCAGGTCGTAAGAACCACCACGCGGAAGAAACATTCCGTTTGATAAAAGAGGCGACGGCGCAGGACGCCGTCGCCCCGCCTTTCCCACATCCGATGGAACGAGAGCGACGGCAGATCGTTAGGGTTGCGTATGGCGCGTCCATGCTGCGGTTGCCCCGGCGGTGCCGACGACCAGCCTGACGGGAGTGGTTTGATCCCCTGTCATGAACGCGCCTCGGATGAACTTCTATTGACGGGAGAGACCGCGATGACAGACCGCCTCGAGCCACAGGACCCGCGCAGCCAGTATCCGCGCCCGCCCTTTTCGACCCCGACCCAAGAGATGCCGGGTCTGGTGACGAATATGACGCCTTTCCCTGATCATGGTGAGAAAAGCTACAAGGGCACCGGCAAGCTTGCCGGGCGCAAGGCGCTGATCACCGGTGGCGATTCCGGCATCGGCCGCGCGGTAGCCATCGCCTTTGCGAGGGAAGGTGCTGATGTGGCGATCTCCTATTTGCCGGAAGAGGAGTCCGACGCCGAGGAGGTCGTGGCGCTGATTGAGGCGGAGGGCCGCGTGGCGGTTGCGCTGCCCGGCGATGTTACCGATGAGGCATGGTGCCGCGAACTGGTTGAGAAAGCGGCCGGCGATCTCGACGGGCTGGATATTCTGGTCATCAACGCCGCGAGACAGCAATATCGCGAAGACATAGAAGAACTGTCGACCGACGATTTCGACCGCACCATGAAGACCAATCTTTATGCCCTGCACTGGATTGCGCAGGCGGCTGTTCCCCATCTCAAGCCGGGGTCGTCGGTGATCACCACCGCCTCGATACAGGCTTATGAGCCCTCCGCCATCCTGCTGGACTACGCCACCACCAAAGCCGGTATCGTCGCCTATACGAAAGCGCTTGCCAAACAGCTCATCGAAAAGGGCGTGCGCGCAAATGCCGTTGCGCCGGGGCCGTTCTGGACGGTGCTTCAGCCGAGCGGCGGCCAACCGGACGAGAAGGTGAAGAATTTCGGCAAGGACAGCGATTTCGGCCGTCCGGGACAGCCGGTGGAACTGGCGCCCGTTTACGTGCTGTTGGCGTCGCAGGATGCGAGCTTCATCAATGGCGAGGTTTATGGCGTCACCGGCGGCAGGGGCATTGCCTGAGGCGATGCCCGCCAATGCCGGATAGACCTTTGAGGATTTCGAGATGAAACGGCAGGCAGAACGTTCAGACAGTAGCTTGAAGAGCTTCGATGTCCGCGACCGGCTGATACTGGCGCTTTATGCGCAGCTGAAAGCGGAGCGGCAGACCCGCGAGGCGATGGAGTGGGTGATCCGCAATGGTGGCCTTTCGCCGGAGGTGCTGGAAGCCATGGCGTCCGACCCGGTGCCGGTTCTGGCGGAGGCGGATGTACCCGCCATCGAGCGCATTCTGGCCGGCGACCGACGCCGGGAAATACCCTCCCGCAGCGATGACGAGGGACGACGGTCATGAACCGGAGAGCCAGTTGGAGAGGCCATCTGACCTTTGCCGATTTCAACTGCGAAATCGGCCTTTATTCGGCGCTGACCTCGGCGGAGAAAATCGCGTTCAATATCGTCAACCGCAAGACCGGCCACCGCGTCGAGCGGCAATATGTTGATAGTGATACCGGCGAGGCGGTTCTTCGCGACGATCAGGTCAAGGGATACGAGCTCGACAATGGTGATCATATCGTCATCGAGGGCGACGAGATCGCGAAGCTGATGCCAGAAAGCGACAAGGTCATTCGTGTCAGTCACTTCCTGCCCTGTGACGAGATCGACAAGCTTTATTTCGACAAGCCCTATTATCTCGCGCCGGGCGGGGAGGGTGGTGAAGAGGCGCTGACGCTTCTTGCCAGAGCGATGGACGACGAGAATGTCGCAGCTCTCGGCGAAGCGGTGCTTTTCCGCCGCAACCGTGTCCTGCTGATCCGTCCGAGCGGCAAGGCTCTCGTCGCGACGACGCTGAATTTCAGCTACGAGGTCCGTTCGCAGACATCCGTCTTCAAGTCGATCCCCGACATCGAGTTCGATGAGGAAATGTTGGAACTTGCCGGTCACATCATCGAAAAGCGCGCCGGCACGTTCGATCCCGCAGACTATAGCGACCGTTATAATGATGCGCTGGCCGAACTGGTAAAAGCCAAGATCGAAGGCCGGGAAATCGCGAAACAGCCGCCACGCCGGGAGGACAATATCATCGATCTCAAGGAGGCCCTGCGCCGCAGCGCCGGTGCGGGAGCGGACAGCAAGAAAAAGGCGACGGCAGCAGGCCGCAAGGCGTCGCGGAAAGCGAGCTGATCCATGGGATTGCAGGCCTATAACGCCAAGCGCAGTTTCGACAAGACGCCGGAGCCCAAGGGTGCGAAGATCGAACAGCAGGGATCGAGCTTCGTCATCCAGAAACACGATGCGCGCCGTCTTCATTATGATTTTCGGCTGGAAATGGATGGGGTGCTGAAAAGCTGGGCGGTGACGCGCGGCCCGAGTCTCGATCCCGAGGACAAACGCCTTGCCGTGCATGTGGAGGACCATCCCCTCAGTTATGGTGATTTTGAAGGTGTTATCCCCAAGGGACAATATGGCGGCGGCACCGTGATTGTCTGGGATCGCGGCAACTGGCAGCCGATCGGTGACGCCCGGAAAGGTTATCGCAAAGGTCATCTGGAATTTGAACTGGAAGGCGAAAAGCTGAAAGGACGCTGGCATCTGGTGCGCATGCATGGAAAGCCGGGCGAAAGCCGGGAAAACTGGCTGCTGATCAAGGGCGACGACGAGGAAGCCAGACATAAAGGCGGTGCGGATATTCTGGAGGAACGGCCGGAATCGGTGAAAACCGGGCGCAGCGTCGAGGAAGTCGCGGCCAAACCGAAAGATACTTGGAATTCCAAGCCGGTATCGAAAAAGACCGCCGCTTCGACGTCGGGCAAAAAACAGGCGCATGCGCTGCCCAAAGGCGCGCGCAAACAGACGATGCCGTCCTTTGTGCCGCCGGCGCTCGCGACGCTCAAGCCGAAACCGCCCGACGGAGATCGCTGGCTGCATGAAATCAAATTTGACGGCTATCGTCTGCAGGCGCGCGTCGATCAGGGCAAGCTCCAGCTCCTGACCCGCAGCGGGCTGGACTGGACGGAGAAATTCGGCGGGGCCGTGACAGGAGCTATCAAGGCGTTGCCGGTGGAAACGGTGTTGATCGACGGCGAAATCGTCGTGGAACGCGATAGCGGGGCTTCCGATTTCTCCGCCTTGCAGCAGGATCTGAGCGAAGGACGCAGCGACCGTTTCGTATTTTACGCCTTCGATCTTCTTTATCTCGATGGCAGCGATCTGCGTGGTGCGGCATTGAGCGAACGAAAGGCGCTGCTCGAAAAGCTGTTGTCGGCGGGCGATCCCTATCTCCGTTACAGCCAGCATTTTGAAGAAAGTGGCGCGCTTGTCCTCGACCATGCCTGTCGGCTCAGTCTTGAGGGTGTCATTTCCAAGGTCAAGAGCAGCAAATATGTTTCCGGGCGTAAGGGAGAATGGGTAAAATCCAAATGCTCGATGCGACAGGAATTTGTTATCGGTGGTTATACTGTCTCCTCGACATCGGACCACGCCATTGGATCGCTGGCGCTCGGTGTTTATGAAAATGGCAAGCTGCGCCATGTTGGACGTGTCGGGACAGGTTATACGGGCGAAGTGGCGGAGATGCTGCTTGGCCAGCTGAAGCCGCTTGAGCGCAAGGAAAGCCCGTTCGGTGAGAAACTCACCGCGCTTGCCCGACGCGATCTTCATTTCGTCAAGCCGGAACTGGTGGCGGAGGTGGAGTTTCGCGCATGGTCTGGAGATGGCAATCTGCGTCATGCCTCTTTCCGGGGGCTGCGCGAAGACAAGCCCGCAGGAGAAATCGAACGCGAGGAGAAGGCCGTGTCCGACACCAAGGCGCCGCAATCGACAATCAAGTTCACCCATCCGGACCGGCTGTACTGGCCGGACGATGGCGTGACGAAGGAGGGGCTTGCCGATTATTATGCGCAGGTCTGGCGGCACATCGCGCCCTTTGTCGTCAACCGGCCGCTGGCACTGCTGCGCTGCCCGGAGGGTATAGAAGGGCAGCGTTTCTTCCAGAAACATGCCTGGCGCGGCATCAACAAGGCGGTCGAGCAGATCAGAGACCCCAAGGACAAGGGCGGTGAACCGCTGATCCGCATCACCGATTTTGACGGCATGATGGCGCTCGTGCAATCTGCCGCGCTTGAAATCCACCCATGGGGCGTGACCACCGCCAATTGGGAAAAGCCTGACATGATCACCATGGATATCGACCCCGGCGAGGATGTGGCATGGGAAGAGGTGATCGAGGCGGCGCTGGAACTGAAACGGCGTTTCGAAGAGGCCGGGCTTGCCGCTTTCGTCAAGACCTCGGGCGGCAAGGGCCTGCATGTCGTCGCACCGCTGAAGCCGCAGGCGGGCTGGCCCCCGGTCAAGGCCTTCGCCAAGGCCATGGCGGCTGATATGTCGAAGGCCGAACCGGAGAAATATCTCTCCGTCGCCACCAAGGCGAAACGTCAGGGCCGCATTTTCATCGATTATCTGCGCAATGGCCGGGGCAATACGGCGGTTGCGGCCTATTCGACACGCGCCCGGCCGGGAGCCGCCATTTCAGCGCCGCTCGAATGGTCGGAACTGACAGCCGAGATCGGCCCGGCTCATTTCACCGTCAACAATATCGGGGCTCGTCTTTCCGCGTTGAAAAAAGACCCGTGGGACGGCTTTTTTGCCGCCGCCGAACCGCTGCCGAAAAAGGCCCGGTGAAGACGCCGATCCTCAGCTTCTCTTTTCGGAAGCGAGGCTTTTCTTCAGCGCATCCATGATGTTGATGACATTGCCGCCGGTGCGGGCCTTCGTGCCGGTTTTCTTTGGCGAGGAGGAGACCTCCTCGCCCTTGGTCTTCAGCAGGGACTTGATCTTTTTCTGAATGGGATCCTGCACCAGAGTTGGCTTCCAACCCGTGACCTGTTTGCCGATGCGTTTTTCCATGGCCTCCAGCAACGGCCGGTCGATTTTCATCTTCGGCTCCAGCGCGTCGATGCTTTCGCGCACCTCCTCGCCATAATGGAGCGTCCACAGAATGATGCCCTTGCCTGAAGGTTCCAGCAGGACTGCCCTTTCACGACGGTAGATCACCAGACGCGCAATGCCGAAAACATCGTTCGCCTTCATGGCTTCGCGAATGACGCTGAAGGCTTCGGTGCCGATCTTGTCTTCCGGGCGCAGAAAATGCGGACGGTCGTACCAGATCCAGTCGATCGACCCTTTCGGCACGAAGGTCTTGATATCGATGGTGCGGGTGCTTTCCAGCGCCACCGCGTCGATCTCGTCATCCTCCAGCAGCACATAATCGTCTTCGCCGCGCGGAAAACCCTTCACCTGGTTCCTGGCGGCGACCGGCCTGTGGGTGACACTGTCGACATAGCGGCTTTCGACGCGATTGCCGGTTTTGCGATTGAGGATGTGGAAGCGGTATTTGTTGCCTTCGGTCGTCGCAGGCGTCAGCGAGACGGAGGCCGTCACCAGTGACAGCTTCAGATAACCCTTCCAGAAAACCTGCCGTGCCATGTCCGCGATCCGCATTGGTCTCCCGGAACAACAGCCACAGGGTGGCTTTTGTTCCGATAGGTGCGGCAAATCGGGACAGCATTGGAGCTATCAGAACAGCGAGGTCAGCCCGTAAACGGCAGCGGAGATCAGTGCGGCTGCCGGCATGGTCACGATCCAGGCGATGACGATATTGCCGGCAAGCCCCCAGCGCACCGCCGAGACACGGCGTGCAGCGCCGACACCGATGATGGCGCCGGTGATCGTGTGGGTGGTGGAGACCGGAATGCCGAGCCATGTTGCGCCGAACAGCGTCAGCGCGCCGCCGGTTTCGGCGCAGAAACCCTGCATCGGGTTCAGCCGGGTGATTTTCGATCCCATCGTATGGACAATACGCCAGCCGCCGAAGAGCGTGCCGAGCGCCATGGCCGACTGGCAGGAAATCACCACCCAGAAGGGCACGTAGAAGCTTTCGCCGAGATGCCCCTGGCTGAAAAGCAGCACGGCGATGATGCCCATGGTCTTCTGCGCGTCATTGCCGCCGTGCCCCAGCGAATAAAGCGAGGCGGAGATGAACTGCATGACGCGGAAGGTGCGGTCGACCGCAAAGGGCGTCTGCCGCACGAACAGCCAGGACACGGCAAGCACGAGAACGAGCGCCAGGAAAAAGCCGATGGCCGGCGACATGAAGATTGCCCCCACGGTCTTCAGCAGGCCCGACCAGACGATGGAATTAAAGCCAACCTTGGCGAAACCCGCACCGACGAGGCCGCCGATCAGCGCATGCGAGGAGCTGGAGGGAATGCCGAAAATCCAGGTGACGATGTTCCAGACGATCGCGCCGATCAGCGCCGCGAAGATGACCTGCGGCGACACGATGGCCGGATCGATGATGCCGGTGCCGAGCGTTTCCGCCACATGCAGGCCGAAGAACAGGAAGGCGATGAAATTGAAGAAGGCCGCCCAGGCGACCGCATATTGTGGCCGCAGCACCCGGGTGGAAACGATGGTGGCGATGGAATTGGCGGCGTCATGCAAACCGTTCAGGAAATCGAAGAACAGCGCGATGGCGATAAGGCCGACGAGCAGCGGCAGGGCAAGCGCGACATCCATCAGACGTTCTCGATCACGATGCCGCTGATCTCGTTGGCCACATCCTCGAAGCGGTCGACGACCTTTTCGAGTTCGCCGTAGATTTCGCTGCCGATCATATAGGCCATGGCATCGCCGCTCGCGCCATGCCGGCGGAAGAGGTCCTTCAGACCCAGGTCGTGAAGCTCGTCGGAGCGGCCTTCGACGCGGGTTACCTCTTCGGCGATGGCCGAGAGGCGATGCGCATTCGTGCCGACCTTGTTGAGAAGCGGAATGGCTTCTGCAATCAGGCCCGCCGCGCGTACGATCTCGTGGCCCATCTCCTTCATCAGCGGGTCGAATTCGCTCTGTTCGAACAGGCGGATGGTCTTGACGGTCTTGTGCATCATGTCGATGGCGTCATCCATGGACTGGATGAGGTCCTTGATGTCGCCACGGTCAAAGGGAGTGATGAAGCTCCGCCTGACCGCAAGCAGCACCTCGCGGGTGATGTCGTCCGCCTGATGCTCTAGGGCGACGATGAGGTCGCAGTTCTTCTCGACGTTGATGCCGCTTAAAAGTTGGTCAAGGGCTTCAGCCGCTTTGATGACGGTTTCGGAATGTTTGCTGAACATGTCGAAGAAACGGTCCTCGCGCGGCATCAGCTTGCGAAAAATACTCATCATGCGAATTGGCCCTCAATGGCGCTTTATCAGTTGTGGGGGGGTGATTGTCATAAAACTGTCATAAATGCACGCGGGGCATTGATGCAACCCGGAAAATCAGCACTATCAACGGATATGAAATCTTCCAAGAAACGCCGGAAAACCCGTCCGGCCCGTCCACTCACATTGCTCCAGCAGCTGGCTGCGGTTCCCGAAAAGCTCTTCACCGGTGCTTTCCGGCAGCAATATGCCGCGCTCTGTTTCCGTTATGCCGCCAACGGCGTGGATGTCGAAATCCTCCTCGTCACATCCCGTACCAGTCAGCGCTGGATCATTCCGCGCGGCTGGCCGATGAAGCGCAAGAAGCCGCATCAGGCGGCGGCGATCGAAGCGTGGGAGGAGGCGGGCGTACGTGGCCGGGTGAAGAAGGATGCGGTGGGCCGCTATACCTATCTCAAGATGCTCGACAATGGCGATGTCGTTCCCTGCATGGTCGACGTCTTCCAGATAGAGGTGACGGAAACGGACGCGACCTTCAAGGAGCACGGTGAACGCCTGCTGGAATGGGTGCGCCCTGACGAGGCGGCAAGACGCGTTCGCGATATCGAACTGAAATCACTGCTGGTCGATTTCCGGCCAAAGGGGAAAAAGAAACGCCAGAGCGGCGAGAGACCGTAACCGCATCTGCCCGGCATTCCTTCCTGCAGCCGGTACTGTAATGCCACCGCAATAGGACATGCCCACCCTTGCCTGATGATTGTCATCAGGAGCCGTTGCATGAATTTACGTCGTCCCGTTCTCCGCTTCTTATTGCGTTATCTCCATCCGATTATCGCCATCGCTTTGCTTCTGGCGGGCCCGGCTGCGATTCTTTTGCTGAGATGACGACAGGGGCACCATTCGGAATGACGGGAAGGCGGTGTCGCCTTCCCGTTGTCAGCCGGATTGGTGTCCAGCCGACCTTGTCAGGCCGGCTGCTTTTGGGAAGGTTGCGCCTCATGGTTCGAATGCCCCGTTTCATCCGGCGCTTTCGGTAACAGGCGGGCGAAACGCCTGATGATGCTGTCCAGATAGGACAGGATGGTCGGCACCACGATCAGGGTCAGCAGCGTGGAACTGATGAGGCCGCCAACCGCCGCATGGGCCATCGGCGCGCGCTGCGCGCCGCCGCCGCCAACGGCCAGGCCGAGCGGGATCATGCCGAAGATCATCGCAAGCGTCGTCATGATGATCGGACGGAAGCGGATGACACCCGCATTCTCCAGCGCCTCGTTCAGCGAGAGCCCCCGCCGTCGCTCGCGATTGGCGAAATCCACCAGCAGGATGCCGTTTTTGGTCACGAGGCCCATCAGCATGATGAAGCCGATCAGCGAGAACATGTTGATCGTGCTGCCGGCGATCATCAACCCGATGAGGACGCCGACGAGCGACAGCGGCAGCGACGCCATGATGGCGAGCGGTTGCAAGAAGCTGCCGAACTGCGAGGCGAGCACGATGTAGATGAAGATGACGGCCATGCTGAGCGCCGTGACCATATGGCCGACGGTTTCCTGCATGGTTTCGGCGTCGCCGCCGAAGCGGATGCGATAGCCGTTCGGCAGGTCAAGACCGGCGGTCAGGCCCTGCAGGGTCTCCGTCACGTCGCCAAGCGTGCGGCCGGCAATATTGGCCGAAACCAGTATCTCGCGGCGATTGTCGATGCGGCGGATTTCGGCGGGGGCCGGCATGATGCCGATATCGGCAACCTGATCGAGACGCACCATCAGCGGCGCACCGTTCGCCGCCGTGCGGCCGGTTGCGATCATCAATTCACCGAGACTTGCCAGGTCGGACCGCCGCTCGGCCGGCAGGCGGATGACGATATCGTACGTATTGCCGTCCGTATCCGTCCATTTCGACACATCCTCCCCGCCGATAAGGGGGGAGAGTGCCGTGGCAAGATCGGAGCGGGCAATGCCGAGATCGCTCGCCGCCGCAGGCTTCAGGCGTACCGACAGGACAGAGGTTACATCCTTCGCACTGGAGGTCACATCCACGAGGCCCGGAATTTTTTTCATGTCTTCGACTAGGCCGGCGGCGATTTTTTCAAGAACAGCCCGGTCGTCGCCGAGGATGCTCAGCTGCACCGGGCTTTCGCCGCCGCCAAGGCCATTCTGCAGGATCGTGACCTCAATGCCAGGTATGGCCGACAGGCGCTTGCGAACCGGCTCGGCAAGGGAGAGCGGGGTTCGGCTTCGCATATCGAGCGGCACCAGGCCCACCAATATGGCGGCGCGATGTTTGCCGGCGGCGCCGCCTGTGTTGATGGTGGAATAAAGCATCTCGACCTCCGGAAATTCCCTCAGCGCCTTCTCGACCTGCCGCACCTTGGTCGTCGTATAGTCCAGAGAGGAGCCGACCGGCGCGGTGATGTTGACCTGGAAGCGGCCCTCATCGGCATTCGGAACGAATTCCGTGCCGACCAGCGGCACCATGAACAGGCTGCCGATAAATATGCCCGATGTGACAAGCAGGGTGACGAGCCGGTGCCGCAGGGTCCAGCCGATGGCGCGGCGATACTGACCGGCCATCCATTCGAAGCCGCGGTCGAAACGCGCGATCAGTCGGCCTATCGGACCGCGTTTTGCATCGGGTTGGGCGTCCGGATCGTACCAGACGCTTGATAACATCGGATCGAGTGTGAAGGCGACGAAAAGCGAGATCAGCACGGCGGCGGAGACGGTGACGCCGAATTCGTAGAAAAACCGGCCGACGATGCCATCCATGAAGGCAACCGGCAGGAAGACCGCCACGATTGTCGCCGTTGTCGCGATGACCGCAAGCCCGATTTCATTGGTGCCGTCGAGGGCTGCGCGCAGGTGGGATTTGCCCATATGGAGATGGCGGGTGATGTTTTCGCGCACCACGATGGCGTCATCCACGAGAATGCCGATGGAAAGCGTCAGCGCCAGCAGGCTGAGCGTATTGAGCGTGAAACCGAGGATATCGATCACCGCGAGCGTGCCGATGATGGCGATCGGCAATGTCAGCCCGGTAATCACCGTGCTGCGCCAGGAATTGAGGAACAGGAAGACGATGGCGACGGCGAGCGCCGCACCTTCGATCAGCGTCGTCTGTACCTGACCGACGGATTCGCGAATGGGTATCGATGAATTCGTGACGATACGCAGCTGCACGTTCTGCGGGGCAAGCTCGGCGTTGAGCGCATCGAGGCGCTTTCTCACATCCGTCGCCACCTCAACGGTATTGGCGCCCTGAACCTTGACGATGTCGATCGCCAGCGCCGTCCGGCCGTTATAGAGGGCGCGGCTTTCGGCATCGGCTGCCCCTTCGGAAAGTTTGGCGACATCGCGAAGCTCGATGGCCGCGCCGCCGCGCCTTGCCACCACCATATCCAGCAGCGCCTGCGGCTCCTCGATACGGCCCTGCACCTGGATCGTCCGTTCGGAGACGGGATCGACGACGCTTCCGGCCGGGCTGTTGGTATTGCCGGCGCGCAGCGCATTCACAACCTCGTTGATGCCGATTCCAAGGGCGCGCATGCGCGTCTCGTCGATCGTCACATCGATCTGCCGTTTGCGGGCGCCAACCAGCGTTGCCTGGCCGACGCCGGCAACGGTCGTCAGCTGCCGCACCACCCTCTGGTCGGCAAGCGTGGTGAGGGCGGGCACATCGAGCGACGTCGAACTGATCGCAACCGACAGGACCGGCTCGGCGGCGGGGTCGAACCTCGATATGACGGGCTTTTTGGCGTCTTTCGGAAAATTCGCCTCGATGGCGGCGATCTTGTCGCGGACCTCCTGCGCGGCGGCCGAGCTCTGCACTTCGAGCTTGAATTTCGCGACCACGACGGAGCGCCCCTCATAGGAGGTGGACGTGACCTCGTCGAGGCCGCCAATGGCGTTCAGCGCGTCCTCGACCGGGCGCGTCACCTCGGTCTCCACCGTCTCCGGCGTCGCACCCGGATAAGAGGTGACGACGACTACCACGGGAACGTCAACATTGGGATATTGGTCCAGCCCAAGCCGCTGCAGCGAGAAGGCGCCCATGACCAGAAGCGCCACCATCATCATGGTGGCGAAAACGGGATGGGTAACGGATATGCGGGTCAAAAACATTTCAGCCTGCCTTGTCGATGGTGACGGCCATGTCAGGCCCCAGTTCGGGAAGCGGTGCGGTGAGGATGGTCTCGCCATCCTTCAGGCCGGCGGCGATCTCGACCAGGTCGCCATCGTTCCAGCGCGCTCCGACTGCGACCGTCTGGCGGCGAAGATGGCCATCCTCCACCTTCAGCACATGGTAACCCGTCTCGTCCTTGCGCAGCGCGATTGCGGGAACGACAAGCGCATCGTTCTTTTCACGCAGGAGGATCGATCCGCTGGCGAACATTCCGCCCCACAGCCGGCCGTCCCGATTGGCAAGCCGCAGATAGACGGCGACGAAACGGGTGCCGTCTTCGGCAACCGGGCTGATGCGGTCGACCGTGCCTTTGACGATCTGGCCGCCAAGGCCGTCGATCGCCAGTTCCGCCGTCTGGCTGAGCGCCACGCGCGGTATGTCGCGGGTGGCGACAAGAACCTTCGCTTCCAGCACGCTGGTATCGACCAGTGTGAGAAGCTCGCCATCCGCACCGACTCGCGATCCCGCCTCGGCCAGCCGACGGGTGACGGTGCCGCTGAAGGGTGCGCGGATTTCGGCATTGCGAAGGGCGAGGCGGGCGATATCCGCCTGCGCCGCAATGCTCTGGAGCCTTGCCGTCTTCACCGCGACATCGCTTTTCGCCTTGTCGAGCTGTTCTGCCGACGCGATGTTTTTCAGGGCAAGCTGTTCGGTTCTCGTCAGGGCCTGCATCGCCAGCATCAGCTCGGCCTCAGCCGCATCCCGGTCGCTCTGCCGCAGCAAAAGCGTCGATTGCAACTCATCGGTTTCGAAACGCACGAGCAGCTTGCCCGCCTGCACCGTATCTCCGTCGCGGACATTCATTTCCACGATCTTGCCGGCCTCACGGGCGCGGATCACCACACGGGTGATCGGTTGAAGCTCGCCGCTGATGCCAAGCCGCTCCACCATCGGGCGCGTGCCGATCTTTGCCGTTTCCGCGGCCGTCAGCTCGAATGGCGTGCCTGCGGGGCTCATCGAAGCGGTTTCGACGAGCCCGTTCACGATGCCTTTGACACGCTCATTCGCATCGACGCCGCCGCGCGCCGGATCGAGAGCGGTGACAACGAGAACGCAACCTGCAAGCGCGATCCCCGCCTTGATGGTTCTCTTCATCCACATACTGAAATCCTTTCCATCCCGGGACCGCCGCTCAGGCGGTCGCATTGCCTCTGTCGAGGCGGATGGTTTCTGGATAGGCATCCATAATTGCAGCAGCATTACCCTCCGGGGCGCGCCTGCCTAAACGGAACCGCCTAGTGCTCCAAAGTTCTGTTTTTATGAATTTTCCAGAGGTGAAACCATTATGGATCCTGGTTGTAAATGCTCCAGCGTCGTCTTCGCCGCAATACTGCCGCAACCTTTCTGGCAGAAAACGGAAGGCGAAGGGACGGTGACGCATGAGACTTCTGTTGATCGAAGACGAAAAGGAAATGGCGGATGCGCTGACGGCGACGCTCGGCAAGCAGGGGATCGTCATCGACCATACCATGTGGCTCGGCGATGCGATGGAGTTGACGCGTCAGCACGTCTATGACGCCATTCTGCTCGACCGTCGCCTGCCTGACGGGGAAGGGCTCTCCTTCGTTCCGCAGCTGCGCCGCGCAGGTATCGACACGCCGATCATTCTGTTGACGGCGATGAACGAGCCGGAAGAGCGGATCGCGGGGCTGGACGGCGGCGCAGACGATTATCTTGGCAAGCCGTTTCTCGTCGGCGAGTTGCTGGCGCGGGTGCGCGCGGTTCTCAGGAGGCCGGCAAACCTTGCGCCGGCCCAGATCACCGCTGGCCGCATCGTCATTGATCCGCTCCATCTCAGCGTCACGATCAATTCGGTTCCCTTCGATCTGCCAAGACGCGAGCTTGCGGTTCTCATTGCGCTGGCGAAACGCAAGGGCAAATCCGTGCTGCGCTCCACGCTCGAGGCAGCCGTTTACAATTACGAGGAGGAGATCCAGTCCAATGCGCTCGACGCGCATATATCGCGGCTGCGAAAACGCCTGCTCGATGCATCCGCAGGCGTCGGCGTCCATAATATTCGTGGTATCGGTTATCTGTTGAAGGAAGAAGCATGAAAGCGCAGGGCACGTCCAACCCGTCCTTGTGGTGGAAACTGAGCTGGCAGCTCAGCGTCGTCGTCTCTGCCATGATTGCCGTGGTCATCATCGGGCTCTGTTTTTACGGCGTGATGATGCTTTCCCCCAATATTGCGCTCTGGGACGACCTCTCGGCCACGCTTGATGGTTCACTTTCGCTCGATCCGCAAAAGGGATTGGTCATTACCGAGAGCCCGGCATTGCGGGCCCTGAAGGCGGAGAACTCAACACTCTGGTTCGTTGCCTCCACGCTGGATGGGCGGGTGGCGACCTACGGCGCCGTGCCTGCCGTTTATGAGGAATTGTCGCGGTATCTGCATCTGATGACGGATGCCGATATTCGTGGAGGAAAGGGCATCGTCGAGGTCGCCCTGGTTGAAAGCATGGAAACGAAATGGGGTGCGGTAAGGGTCATGTTCGGCGGAACGACGCATGTAGGCGGGCAGTTCCTGACGCTTCTTGCCGGAACCTACAAGATTTACGTTCCCCTGCTGGCTGTCATCCTGCCCGCCGTGTTCTTCTCGGTTCCCCGCATCGTGCGCCAGGCGCTTTCCGGCCTCAGTTCCGTCGTCAAAAAGGCCCCCGAGATCGATCCGCGGCGGCCGGGCTCAAAGCTTCCCGTCGAGGATGTGCCTCGCGAGGTGGTTCCGCTGATCCTTGCCTTCAACAGCATCCTCGAACGGCTGGAAGAGCAGTTTCGGGCGCGCCAGCGTTTTCTCATCGATGCGGCGCATGAGCTTAGAACACCAATTGCGATCATGCAGACCCGGATAGAGGGCTTGCCGGGGCCGGAACAGCAACGCCTGATGGAGGATGTCGCGCGGCTTGGCGAAACCACCGAACAGCTTCTCGCTTTCGAAAGAAACGATCAGGTGAACGACCGGCGCGAGACGGTGGAGCTCGTCGAGATGACCCGCACCGTCGTCGCCGATCTTGCGCCGCTTGCGCTTTCGGCGGGTTATGACATCTCCTTCGATACGCAGATCGCGCGATATGAGGTGATGGGCAACCCCTTCACCCTGCCGCGCGCCATCAGCAACATCGTACGCAATGCCATCGATTATGGTGGCAACAGGGGGATGATCCATATCTCGGTTCTCGCCAATGGTGAGATCGCGATTTCCGATGAAGGGCAGGGGATAGCCGAAGACCAGCGGGAACGGATTTTCGAGCCCTTTTACCGCATCACACCGCGCAGCACCGGGGCAGGGCTTGGCCTCAGCCTCGTCAAGCAGATTGTCGCCAACCATAACGGGCGAATCTTTCTGGATAGCAGCGCTTTCGGAAGCACCTTCCGGTTACGTTTCTGATCGTCGCGTTGCGCGCTGTCCAGAGGCTGGTGATTGTAATGTTGCCGCAATTTTAGCTGTCGTACCGTGCGGGGCACAGGATCAATCATCCCAACCGGAGTACGTGCAGTGAAACAACAGTGGAATCTGTTTGCCCGGGGTTCCGGCGACAAGGCGTCCCGCAGCCGCGGTGTCGCCTTCGCCACCTTGCCCTTCGCCATCATCATGTCCGGCTGCACCTCCGTGCCACTGAAAGAAGGTGGCACGCTTACCTCCTATGCGCAGCTCAGCCCGGCCAAGGGAAAGTTCACCAAATCGCGAACCTTCGTGGACGCCACCGGGCTGGCCGGGGTCAAGACCGTCGCCATCGTGCCGACCACCTTCTCCTTCGCCGCCTCGTCGCGGATCACATCGGAAAAGGATCGTGCCCTTGTTTCGAATGCGCTGGATCGCGCCATCTGCGTGGCGCTCAGCGATAAATACCGAATCGCCGCTCTTGGACAGCCGGCGGATATGACGGTGCGCACGGTCATCACCGATCTGGTGCCGACCGACAAGACCATGGCCGGGGTATCGACGGCCGTGACGCTCGGCAGCGGCTTCGTCCTGCCGGTCAGCGTGCCGCGTCTCCCATTCGGGCTTGGCGGGCTGGCCGTCGAGGCCGAGGCGGTGGATAGTGGCGGCGTTCAGCGTGCGGCGGCTGTCTGGTCCAAGGGCGCGAATTCCATCACTGGTAACGCCCGCGCATCGGAAATCGGCGACGCTTACGAGCTTGCCACCGATTTCTCCAACTACTTCTCGCGTATTCTCGTGACAGGCAAAGTTTCCGACGGCCTGAACCTCTCTATTCCTTCCGGCCATCGAATCCGGTCGGCTCTGGGCGGAAAACCGAAATATGTCGAGTGCGATGCCTATGGCCGGTCACGTGGCTTGAAGGGCATGGTGGCCGACAAGTTCGGCGCGCCGCCGCAATGGACCGACGACGGGCGCGCGAAAGCCGCTTCGCGATAGGCCAGCCGCTCCATATGAAGATCGCGCGCATTACGGCGCGCGATCGTCCGAGCCAAGTCCCTATGCCGCGAGGCCGAGCTTCTGGAGGCCGCATTCGCGGACGATCTCCGCAATATGGGCGAACTGGGCCGAAAGCGGATTGCTCTTGCGCCAGACCATGCCGATGGTGCGCGACGGGCGCGGTTCCGCAAGCCGGAATACCGAAACGGTGGATTGCCTCGTTTCCATATCGACGGCCATCTGCGGAATGAGCGTAACGCCGATGCCGGCGCCGACCATCTGCACGAGGGTGGAGAGCGAAGAGCCCTCCATCAGCACGCGCGGCGGCGCATTGGTCGTGCTGCAGAAGGAAAGCGCCTGATTGCGGAAGCAATGGCCTTCCTCCAAAAGCAGAAGCCGCATTTCGCCGAGCTTGTCGGCGCTCGGCACCGGCATGCCCGCATCCTCCATCGGCCGCACCAGAATGAATTCCTCCGAAAACAGCGGAACCTCTTCCAGCGCGGGCTCCGAAACGGGCAGGGCGACGATCGCCATGTCGAGCCGGGCTTCCAGCAGGTCCTCGATAAGCTTCTGCGTCACCGCCTCGCGCGGGCGGGCCTCCAGTCCGGGATAATGTCGGGTGAGAGTCTTGATGACCTGTGGTAAAAGATAAGGCGCGACCGTCGGGATGACGCCGATGCGCAGGCGGCCGCTGAGCGGGCCCTGGCCCGCACGCGCCAGATCCTGCAGCTCGTCCACCGAACGCAGGATCGAGCGGGTGCGCTCGGCAAATTCTTCGCCAAGCGTCGTCAGCCGGATCTGGCGGCTGCCGCGTTCGACAAGCGGCGCGCCGATCAGTTCCTCCAGCTCGCGGATTTGCAGCGACAACGCCGGCTGGGAAATCGCACATGCCTCCGCCGCCCGACCGAAATGGCCGATCTTGGCCAGAGCGTCGAAATAACGGAGATGTTTCATGGAGAGCGCAATCATAAGCTCAGCATATCGCAGCCTTTAGAATATACAATTGGAAATTATGGAACCCGGCTGTTAGTCATCTTCATGACAGAAAGAAGCTGTAGCTGTCAGAGATCATCAGCCTCGCTGCACGGTTTCCCATGACCTGCCGCAGGCTCTGGCTCCAACAGGCTGCACATGTCGAATTGATTATTTCGTTTAATTGCTAAACCCATCGGAGGGCGAAATGGACGCAACTTCAAAACCGGCTGGCAAGTGTCCCGTCATGCATGGAGGCAACACGGCCTCCGGTAAATCAGTTACCGAATGGTGGCCGAATGCGCTGAACCTCGACATCCTGCATCAGCACGATACCAAGACCAATCCGCTCGGCACCTCCTTCAACTATCGCGAAGCCCTGAAGACGCTCGACGTCGAGGCGCTGAAGGCGGATCTGCGTGCCCTGATGACCGACAGCCAGGAATGGTGGCCGGCCGACTGGGGCAGCTACGTTGGCATGATGGCCCGTGTTACCTGGCATGCGGCGGGTTCCTACCGCGTAACGGACGGTCGTGGTGGCGCCAACACCGGCAACCAGCGTTTTGCTCCGCTCAATTCCTGGCCTGATAACGTCAACACCGACAAGGGCCGCCGCCTGCTTTGGCCGATCAAGAAGAAATACGGCAACAAGATTTCCTGGGCAGACCTGATCGCGCTCGCCGGCACCATTGCCTACGACGTCGCCGGTCTGAAGACCTTCGGTTTCGCCTTCGGCCGTGAAGACATCTGGGCTCCGGAAAAGGACACCTATTGGGGTGACGAAAAGGAATGGCTGGCGCCGAGCGATGGCCGTTACGGCGACGTGACCAAGCCCGAGACGCTGGAAAACCCGCTTGCCGCCGTGCAGATGGGCCTCATCTACGTCAACCCGGAAGGTGTGAACGGCAAGTCCGATCCGCTGGCAACGGCGGCGCAGATGCGCGAGACCTTCGCCCGCATGGGTATGGATGACGAGGAAACCGTGGCTCTCACCGCCGGCGGCCATACCATCGGCAAGTCGCACGGCAATGGCAGCGCCGCCAACCTCAGCCCCGACCCGGAAGCCGCAGGCCCGGAATTTCAGGGTCTTGGCTGGATCAACACCAAGGGCCGCGGCATTGGTCGCGACACGGTTGTTTCCGGTATCGAAGGTGCCTGGACGAGCGAGCCGACCAAGTGGGACAACGGCTTCTTCGACATGCTGTTCAAGCATGAGTGGACCTTGACCCACAGCCCTGCCGGTGCATCACAATGGGCGCCGATCACCATCGCCGAAGAAGACAAGCCCGTGGACGTTGAGGATGCCTCGATCCGCACCATTCCGATGATGACCGATGCCGACATGGCTCTAAAGGTCGACCCGATCTACCGCGAGATTTCGCTGAAGTTCAAGGACGACCAGGATCATTTCTCGGACGTCTTCGCCCGCGCATGGTTCAAGCTGACGCACCGCGACATGGGGCCGAAGTCCCGTTACATCGGCCCTGACGTTCCGGCGGAAGACCTGATCTGGCAGGATCCCATCCCGGCAGGCTCCACCAGCTACGATGTCGCTGCCGTCAAGGCGAAGATCGCGGCGTCTGGCCTTTCCGTTGCCGATCTGGTCTCGACCGCCTGGGACAGCGCCCGCACCTTCCGAGGTTCGGACAAGCGCGGCGGCGCCAATGGCGCACGCATCCGCCTCGCACCGCAGAAGGACTGGGAAGGCAACGAGCCCGCCCGTCTTTCCCGCGTGCTTTCGGTTCTGGAGCAGATTGCCCGTGAAAGCGGCGCGAGTATTGCGGACGTGATCGTTCTCGCCGGCAATTACGGTGTGGAACAGGCGGCCAAGGCGGCCGGCTTCGACATTGCCGTGCCTTTTGCGGCCGGCCGTGGTGACGCTTCCGCCGAGCAGACGGATGCCGACAGCTTTGCTCCGCTTGAGCCGCTGGCGGATGGTTTCCGCAACTGGGTCAAGAAGGACTATGTTGTCAGCCCCGAAGAACTGCTGCTGGATCGCGCGCAGCTTCTGGGCCTGACCGCGCCGGAACTGACCGTGCTCATCGGCGGCCTGCGCGTCATCGGCACCAATTATGCCGGTACGGCGCATGGCGTGTTCACCGACACGCCCGGCGCGCTGACGACGGACTTTTTCACGACGCTGACGGACATGGCCTATTCCTGGGTTCCGACCGGCAACAATCTCTATGAGATTCGTGACCGCAAGACTGGGGCAGCCAAGTACACCGCCACCCGCGTCGACCTCGTCATCGGTTCGAACTCCATCCTGCGCGCCTATGCGGAAGTTTATGCACAGGACGACAGCAGGGAGAAATTCGTGCGTGATTTCGTCGCCGCCTGGACGAAGGTGATGAACGCTGACCGTTTCGACCTTCTGTAAGGAAGGCCGACCGTTAAATGGTGATGCACCTCCCTGAGCGATCGGGGAGGTGTTTTTGCGGCCGGTGGGTTGGCGAGATTGAATCAGTCACTACGCGATCCGGCATGAGGGGAGGTTATTCGCCTCTGCATTCCGCTCGTAGTGGGATGTGCTGCCCTATCGCCTGTCCGAAGACGAAACCGGTTTGCCGGGAGAGGATTTTTCGGCCTTTTCCGAGGGCGCTATGCCGCTTTTTTCATTCTCATGCGCATCCGGCCCGGCAACGATGACGCCGCGGCCCTTCTCTTCGCGCTTCTTGTCCGCGAAGTTGCCCGGTTCCTTCTTGCTGTCCATGATAGTCTCCATTGTTGCGTTCCTGTCAGGAGTTCAACGGGTGTCCTGGGCAGAGGTTCCAGAATAGTCGTGTCAGTGAATGTTTCTCTTCATAACGATCTTTGCTATTAACATGAATTCATAAGTCATGTTATTGGGGCGGAGCGCGATGACTGGCGCCGCGCGCCTGTCTTCCAAGCCCTCAACCCAAACCCGACAACCGGACGGTACCCGCATTGAGTTTCTGGCATTCCATGACCTGGCACACGGAAGGGATCAGCGTCACTGCGCCGGTGAAGTGGCGCCAGTTGGACGGGCTCGTCAGTGCTTTCTGGGAGGCGGAAAGCCAGATGGGGGCGAAGGGTTATTATCTTGCCGCCGATCCGCGCATCTTGATTTTTTTCAACGATGTGTCTTCGCGCATCAGCATGTCCAACCGGAACGGCGAGTTCAGCAACCATTCGCGGCCGATGACACGCGCTGTTTATGTGCCGGCTGGCGTGCCGATGTGGACGAGCAGCAACGCCTCGCACCGGTTCTCGCATCTCAACCTGCATATTCACAAGGACCGGCTGTTGCGCTTCCTGTCACCTTCGGTCGGCAGTTCGGCGGCGATGACGGCGCTGCGCCGCCCGGTCGAGATACAGGATATCGGCTCGGTGGAAACCCTTGCCGGGCTACTTGTCGATGAGCTGGCGGAGCCCTCGAAACATGCGGTCTATGCGGAAAGTCTCGTCGGCAGCATCGTTGCCGGCCTGTTGGATATTCCCGGCCCTTCACCGGAGCAGGTGAATGGCCGGTTGACGCAGGCGCAGTTGAACAAGCTTCTTGCCCAGGTCGAAAAGCGTGGCGACGACCGTATGACGGTTGCCGAGATGGCCGATATTGTCGGGCTTTCGGAAAGCTGGTTCGCGACCGTGTTTCGCCAGAGCACCGGCAAGACGCCGCTGCAATGGCAATTGGAACGTCGCATCAACGCGGCCCAGAAACTTCTGCTGGAAGGCGATCTGACTGTGGCCGATATCGCCGCCCAGCTCGGCTTTTCCGATCAGGCGCATCTGACCAAGGCTTTCCGCCAGTCCGTGGGCAACACGCCCGCCGCCTGGCGGCGTCTGCACAGGCTGCTTTGAATTGGATCCTCGGGACAAGCCCGAGGATGACGTTAAACATTAGGATTGTCGTATAGTAGTTTGAAATCAGATATTTTTTTCTACCACGTCTTTCGCAAAGTCACGGAAAACGCCCGGCCGGGATTGTAGAAGTCAGCGCCGAACCCGCCATACGAAACGTGTTTTTCGTTGAAGAGGTTGGAGACATTGACATCCAGTGAGGCGGTTTCCTGAATCTTGTAGCTGAATGCCGCATCCACGGTCACGCTGCTTCCGGTTTCGATCTTGTTCGAATTGTCGAAATAATAGGCGCCGGTATAGCGGCCGCCGAGACCGAAGGTCATGTCGCCGAAATGGTCGTTACCTTCGAGCGTATAATTGACCCACAGTGAAGCCTGATGCTCGGGGACGAATTGCGGCCGGTTGCCAACATTGCCGCCGGTGCCGTTTTCGGTGATCTCCGCATCGAGATAGGAATAGGCCGCCGTCAGGCTGAGATTGTCTGTTACCTCTGCCTTCGCTTCAAGATCGAGGCCGCGCACGCGCACCTCGCCGATGGTGGTCGGCAGGCTGGTGATCGGGCTGGTGACGGTGATGTTGTTCTTCTTCAGATCGTAGATCGAGGCGGTGAACAGGGCCGGGAAAGCGTGCGGCCGGTATTTCACGCCGAGCTCGATCTGTTCGCCGCGTTCCGGTTCAACGGTGAGACCGGATGCAGGCACCACCGATTCGGCATAGCTGATATAGGGCGCGATTTCGTTGGTGACCTTGTAGGACACGCCGATGCGCTTGGTCAGCTCGCTGATGTCGCCGCTTGCCGTCGTGCCATTCAGCCGGTTGGTCTGGTCGGTGTCGATCCAGTCATTGCGAAGGCCGGCGCTGACGGTGAGCCTGTCGAAGAAGGTCAGGTCCTGCTGCAGGTAGATGGCTTTGGTTTTCTGGTCCGTCAGCGAGTTGGAGAAGAGCGGCACCGAGGAGGGTGCGCCGGTATAGACCGGGTTCATCCAGTTTATGTTCGGCGCAGCGCCGAAGTAGTTTTTGCTGCCGGATGTGTAGTCGTTGTAGAAGACGCCGACGAGGCTGCGGCTTTCGACATTTTCAAACCGCGTGTCATATTGCAGGCGCGTATCGATCAGGAAGTTTTCGGTCTCGGTGTCGTTGCCGAAATAGGAACGGTTGGCGATGGTCGAACCGTTGGTCGGCGTCGACGAGATATAGGCATAACCGAAGTCCGTATTCGCCTTGCTGTAACGGGCGTTGGAACTCAGGGTCAGACCCGAGCCGAAATCGTGGTCGAACATCACGTTCAGCGAATTGCGGTTTGTGCCGCGATAATTGTAGTCCGGTTCGCCGAAGAAGCGGCTCCGGTCGAAATGCGAGCCGACGGGATGGCCGCCGCCGCCGGGAACGCCATCCTTGTTGAGATGATCGTAAACGACGGTGAGGCTGGTGACGTCGGTCGGACGCCAGGTCAGGCCGCCCATGAAGAATTTCTCGTCATCGCGGGAATAGTCATATTCCGCATCGGCATTTCTGAGCTTGCCGGTCAGACGATAGGACAGCGTGTCGTCGCTGGTGATGTTGTCCCCGAAATCGAAGCCGGTTTCGGCGCGGCCGTAGGAGCCGCCGGTCACATAGGCTTCACCAAAACGGGTGCGTTTCGGCACCTTGGTGGAATAGTTCACCGAGCCGCCGGGATCCGAGACGCCGAAGGTGGTGGAATTGCCGCCCTTCAGCACTTCCACCCGCTCATAGGCATAGGTTTCTTCGCGCAGGGCACCGAAGGGACGGCCGAGGGTGAGGCCATCGCGATAGGTATAGGCATCGAAACCGCGAATCTTGAAATAGTCGAAACGGTCGTCGGAGCCGTAAAAATCCGTGGTCACGCCAGCGGTATATTGCAGCGCCTCCTCCACGGTCTGCACACCGCGCTGCTGCATTTCCTTGGCGGTGATGACGGAAACGGCGGCAGGTGTGTCGAGAATATCGGACGCCATCTTGCTGCCGCTCGTGGTGCGGGTGGCAACGATCGATTTCTGGTCGTCATTGTCGCCACTGTCGATGGTGATGCGTTCCAGAACCGTGCTGCCGCCCGTATTGGCAGATTCCTGCGCCAGCAGGGAGCCGGGCAGGGTGGCAACAAGCGCCGTGCAGGCAAGCAGGGCCGCCTCCTGGTAACGACGTCGCGCGGTTTTGCAGTGTCTGCCTTCGGTTTCGATATTCATTGGTATGTTCCAGACCTTGATGCCCCGATCGCCGTTTTCACGGCCCACTCTCGAAGCGCCCAATAACTTGAGAAAGTTTGTCCGGTATTGTAACTTTTTGCGGTTTTGTACAAAACCCCGGAAATTTCACCGCTGTTGCGGCGGCATTTCTTGCCTGGGCTTGACGGGGGCATTTGAAGCTGAGAGTTCAAGTCCACTTTTGAACCTTTGAGAGCTTTGCCATGCTTCGCCCGTTTCGCTGCCTCGTGCCGGTATTTGTGCTTTTCCTGTCGATGATCGCGCCTGATATGGCCTCGGCGGAGGACACGGCCAGCTATCCCATCGTCATCAAACATGCGTTCGGTACGACCACGATTGCGAAGAAACCGCAGCGGGTCGCAACTGTCGCCTGGGCGAACCATGAGGTGCCGCTGGCGCTCGGCATCGTGCCCGTCGGTTTTGCGGCGGCCAATTTCGGCGATGATGATGGCGACGGCCTGCTGCCATGGGTGGCAAAGCGGCTCACCGAACTCGACGCGGCAAAGCCTGTTCTGTTCGACGAGGGTGACGGCATCGATTTCGAGGCCGTGGCGGCAACGCAGCCGGATGTCATCCTTGCCGCCTATTCCGGCCTCAGCCAGTCCGATTACGATACGCTGAGCCAGATCGCCCCTGTTGTCGCCTATCCCGTCTCCCCCTGGGCGACGGACTGGCGCGAGATGATCCGGCTCAACAGCGCCGGGCTCGGCATGGCGGTGGAAGGTGAGGCGCTCATCAAACGCACCGAGGGCGAAATCGCGCAGGTCGCCGCCGGCTACCCGCAGCTGAAGGGCAAGTCGGCCATGTTCGTCACCCATCTCGACGCCACCAATCTCAGCGTCGTCAATTTCTATACGGCCAATGACACCCGGGTGAAGTTCTTCGCCGATCTGGGGCTCGCCTCGCCGAAAAGCGTCCTGGAGGCGACGAAGCCGGGGCAATTCGCCGCCGGCGTCAGCGCCGAGCGTGTGGATGCCTTTGACGATGTCGATATCGTCGTGACCTATGGCAGCCAGCCGCTGCTGAACGCCATGCGCGCCGATCCGCTTCTCGCCCGCATGCCGGCCGTCGCCAATGATGCGATCGTCATGCTCGGCCGCGATCCGCTTGGCACGGCCTCCAACCCCACACCGCTGTCGATTTCATGGGTATTGAAGGACTATGCCGATCTCCTGGCGAAGGCCGCCGACAAATCCTCCGGGAAATCACAGTGACAATGTCCGGACCCGGCAAAGCGACAACGGTGCTGCTCGCCGGCCGCTCCAGCCGCGCGAGAACCGCATGGCTCGGCGCGGTACTGACGCTTCTCGCGCTGCTCTGTGCGCTCTCTGTCGCCATCGGCACGCGTGACGTCTCTTTTGCGGATATTGTTGGTGGGCTCAGCGGCCGCGTCGAGACGGTTGCCGAAGCGGCGGTTGCGGTGCGCCTGCCGCGCACGCTGCTCGCGCTGCTTTCCGGGGCCGCACTCGGGCTGGCCGGCGCCATCATGCAGGGTGTTACCCGCAATCCGCTTGCCGATCCCGGCATTCTCGGTGTCAACATGGGGGCGTCGCTAGCCGTCGTCATCGGCATTGTCTGGTTCGGCATCGCCACGGCGCAGGCCTTCATCATCACCGCAATTGCGGGGGCGGGGGCATCTGCGGTTTTCGTTTATGTCGTCGGCTCTTTGGGGCGAGGCGGCGCGACCCCGCTGAAACTCGCACTTGCGGGCGCCGCCACCTCCGTCGCCTTTTCGTCGCTCGTCATCGCCGTCGTGCTGCCGCGCAGCGATATTGCCGGCGGCATCCGCTCCTGGCAGATCGGCGGCGTCGGTGGGGCGACCTTCGAGCGCATCGAGACCGTGCTGCCCTTTCTGGCCGCCGGCTTCATCATCAGCCTGCTTTCGGCGCGCAAGCTGAATTCTCTGGCGCTCGGCGATGAAATCGCGGCCGGGCTTGGCGAGAATGTCATGGCAGCCAGAGCCGTGGCGTCCTTCGGCGCCATTCTGCTCTGCGGTGCGGCCACCGCCATTTGCGGGCCGATCGGTTTTGTCGGGCTGGTGGTGCCGCATCTCTGCCGCCTGCTGGTTGGCGTGGACAATCGCTGGCTTTTGCCGTTCTCGGCCCTAGGTGGGGCCTGTCTGCTGCTTGCCGCCGATATTGTCGGGCGCATTGTGGCGCGGCCGTCCGAACTTGATGTCGGCATCGTCACCGCCCTCGTCGGCGCGCCTTTCTTCATCTGGATTGTCAGACGCCAGAGGGTGCGCGAATTGTGACCATGCACGCTCCCGTCATCGAAACTCTCGTCTTCAACCGCCACGCCCGCCAGCGCCGGCGTCGCCTTGTCGTCTTCGCCCTGTCCGCGCTCCTGATCGCCGCTTTCTCAATAACGCTGATGCTCGGGCAATCCTTCACGCCGCCCGGTGATGTCATCCGCGTTCTGCTGGGGGAGGATATCGCCGGCGTCACCTTCACCGTCGGCCAGTTGCGCCTGCCGCGCGCGCTGCTTTCGGTTCTCGCAGGCCTGAGCTTCGGGCTCGGCGGTGTCGCCTTCCAGATCATGCTGCGCAACCCGCTCGCCAGCCCCGACATCATCGGCATCAGCTCCGGCGCGAGTGCCGCAGCCGTTTTCGCCATCGTCGTTTTGCAGATGAGCGGGCCGCTGGTCTCGGTCTTCGCCGTCGCCGCCGGTCTGGGCGTCGCGCTTCTGGTCTATCTCCTGTCCTTCCGAAATGGCGTGGCCGGCACACGGCTGATCCTTGTCGGCATCGGCGTGTCGGCGATGCTTGAAAGCTTCATTGCCTATATTCTCTCCGTCGCGCCGGCCTGGACGCTGCAGGAGGCAATGCGCTGGCTGACCGGCAGCGTCAACGGCGCGAAGATCGCCCAGTTGCTGCCGCTTTTCGTCGCGCTCATCCTGTTCGGCGGCCTGCTCCTCAGCCGTGCGCGTGATCTGGAAGCTCTGAGACTGGGTGACGATGCGGCCGCAGCGCTCGGCGTGCGGGTGGGGCGAACCCGCATCATCGTCATCATCGCCGCCGTGGGCATGATCGCCTTCGCAACGGCGGTCTCCGGGCCGATCGCCTTTGTCGCTTTTCTCTCCGGGCCGATTGCGGCGCGCATCGTCGGCAGCAACGGCTCGCTGCTCATTCCTGCGGCTCTGGTCGGGGCGGCGCTGGTGCTGGTGGGCGATTATTGCGGCCAGTTCCTGTTGCCGGGCCGTTATCCGGTCGGCGTCGTCACGGGCGCGCTCGGCGCACCCTATCTGATTTACCTTATCGTGCGGGTCAACCGCAGCGGAGGCTCGTTATGACCGGCCACTCCCTTTCCGTAAGCCGCCTCTCGGCCGGATATGGCGAAAACCTCATTATCGACGGGCTGGACCTCACTGTCCCGCGCGGGAAGATCACCGTCATCGTTGGCGCCAATGCCTGCGGCAAGTCCACCCTGCTGCGCAGCATGTCGCGGCTGATCACGCCGCGCGCCGGCCAGGTTCTGCTCGATGGAAAGTCGATCCATCATCTTCCCTCGCGTGAGCTTGCACGGCGCATGGGCCTCCTGCCGCAATCGCCGATAGCGCCGGAGGGCATTGTGGTCGCCGATCTCGTCAGCCGAGGCCGGCACCCGCATCATGGTCTGTTCGCCCGCTGGTCGCGGCAGGATGACGAGGCCGTCGCCGCAGCGCTTGTCGCCACCGATACGGTGGAACTGGCCGAGCGGCCGGTGGACGAGCTTTCCGGCGGCCAGCGGCAACGTGTCTGGATCGCCATGGCGCTCGCCCAGCAGACCGACATATTGCTGCTGGATGAGCCCACCACTTTCCTCGATATCAGTCATCAGGTCGAGGTGCTGGATCTTCTGACCGACCTCAATCAGACCCGTGAGACCACCATCGTCATGGTGCTGCACGATCTCAATCTCGCAGCCCGTTATGCCGATCATCTCGTCGCCATGAGGGACGGGAAGCTGCATGTCTTCGGCACGCCGGAGGACGTATTGACAGAGGAGAATGTCCGCCACGTCTTCGGCATCGAAAGCCGGGTCATCGAAGATCCGACCTCTGGCAAGCCGATGATGCTGCCGATCGGGCGGCATCGGACGGTGGCGGGGTGGCAATAGGCGTATCTCTTTAAGATACGGTTCTGTTGACTTCTGTGCGTATCTGTTTATGATATCAACATCACGAGGCCAGCAATGATCCGTTCTTTCAAAAACAAGCTGACCGCATCGATTGACGACGGATCTGTGAAGAAGGGCTTTCCCGCCGATCTCGTACGCCGCGCCCAGCAGCTGCTCACGATCCTGGATGCGGCGACCACGGTAGAAGACCTTCGCTCACCGCCCGGCAATCGTTTGGAAAAGCTGTCCGGCGATCATGAGGGCCAATATTCGATCCGGATCAACAAGCAGTGGCGCATCTGCTTCGTCTGGACGGAAGCAGGGCCGGAAAGCGTGGAAATAACCGACTATCACTAGTCTGGAATTCTCGTGGAGAGGCTCATGAAAAATCGGCCAAGGAGGGCCAGCGAGCATGACAATCAGTAAATCGCCTCCGATCCATCCGGGCGAAATCCTGCGGGAACTCTATCTTGAGCCGCTGGGGATGTCGGCTTACGCTCTTGCAAGGCACCTCAATATTCCGCGCACCCGCATAGAACGGATTGCGGGAGAGAAACTTGGTATCACCGCCGACACCGCCTTGCGCCTTGCAAAGTTTTTCAAGACCACACCGGAATATTGGCTGAACTTGCAGAACGCCTTCGACATTAAGGCGGCGGCTGTGAGGCTGGAAGCGGACCTTGCCAATATCAAGGAACTGGAAGCGGCCTAATTCTCAGCCCCGCCTGTCAGGTCATGGCCAGGCCGCATAAGACGGCGGCGGCACGTTCTGCATTCGCGTTGCCGTTCTCCTGAACCGGCCGGGAGACGTGCCCTCGTTGCGGGTGAAGAAGCGATTGAAATAACCGGGGTCCTGAAATCCCAATCGGAACGCAATTTCAGCCACTTGCAGCGATGAGTTCAGAAGAAGGTCCCGCGCTTCGGACAGCAGTTCCCGGTGAATATAGGCCTGCGGCGAAAGCCCCGTCGCCTTGCGCACCGCAAATCCAAGGCGTTCGCGGTTGACGCCGAGTTGCCTTGCATAGTCTTCCACGCCCCATTGATCGCGTTTGTGCTGGCTGACCAGTAGCACGAAACGCTCGGTGAGGCTGCCGGGCGTGGAGACGGCCGCGGCAATATCGGCGATGGCGTGCTGGCAGATGCGAATGAGGGTGACGGAGAGCAGGCTGGCGATGATCGTGTCCGAACCGGTTGTCGCGCGGACATTTTCGCTGGCGATGGTCTCGAGATAACCCGCAAGTTCCTGCCGGTCCCTTTCCGCCGGCACCTGCGTCAGAACACGCTGCAATATATTGCGCACGGCGCTCGCACTCGTGCCGGTGGGCATCGCATGGGCAAGCCCGATTTCGCTCGTCCTCAGCAGAGATCCACGGCTTCCGGCAGTCAGCCGCAGGCGGCCAGTGGGGCCCATGGGCAACCAGACGAGCCCCGGTGCCACAACGGGCAGCGTCTTTTCACCTTGGAGAATTTCCGCTTCCCCGGCGGACAGGAGAAGCAGATGGGCGCTGTCCGATTCCAGCCGGAACTCGGAGATGCGCAGCGTCGAGGCGAGGGTGCGCGCCGTGATCTCCACGCGATTGCCGGCAATCTGGCTATGCAGCGGCATTCCGGCCTCCAAAAGTACAATAATGCACTACATTAGTGCATTTTATATGCGGCTGTCATTGCTAAACTTTGATCAGCGCAGGGGAAAGCCTTGAGGAGAACGGCAACCCCGATAAGGCGCTTTGGGAGGAACATCATGAATAATCTGAAGCGCAGAACGCTGTTCTGCCTGCTCTCCGGTGCTGCCTTGTCGGCGGTATCTTTCGGTCACGCCATTGCGCAGGATCGTACCTCGGTGAAGATCGGTTATGCCGTTTCAAAAAGCGGCGCCAATGCCACGGGTGCTGGCATCACCACCATTCCGAACTACAAATTATGGGTGAAAGAGGTCAACGATGCCGGTGGCCTGACCCTGCCGGATGGCAAGCGCCTGCCGGTGGAAGTGGTCGAGTATGACGACCGCTCCTCGGCCGAGGATGCGGTGCGGTTCACCGAGCGTCTGGCGAGCCAGGACAAGGTCGATTTCATCCTGCCGCCCTGGGGCACGGGCTTCAATCTGGCCGTCGCACCGCTTTACGACCGTTTCGGTTATCCACAGCTGGCCGTGACCGGCGTTACCGACAAGGCGCCCGATTTCGCGGCGCGCTGGAAAAAGAGCTTCTGGATGCTGGGCGGTGGTCATGACTATGCCAATGCGCTCGCCGATGTCTTGAAAGCTGCGCGCGATGCCGGCCAGATCAACGACAAGGTCGCGGTGATTTCCGTGGCTGACGGTTTCGGCATCGATCTCATCAAGGCCGCGCGGCCGGCGCTGAAGGAAGCGGGTTTCACACTTGCCTATGACAAGACCTATCCGGTCGGCACCTCCGATTTCGCAGCACTTGTGAACGAGGCGGCGGCGAGCGGTGCGGACAGCTTCATCGCCTTTTCCTATCCGCCCGATAGTTTTGCGGTGACGAAACAGGCGCAGACGGCGAAGTTCAACCCGAAGGTCCTTTATGTCGGCGTCGGCGGTGCTTTCCCGATCTTCCCGAAGGTCTCCGATGGCAAGCAGGAGGGCGTGATCAGCATCGGCGGCGTCGATGGCAGCAGCGACAAGATCGAGGATTATTTCAAACGCCACGAAGCCTTCATCGGCACCAAGCCGGACAGCTGGGCAAGCGCCATCACCTATGCAAGCCTCGAAATGCTGGCCCAGTCCATCCAGCGCGTCGGCCTCGACAAGGTGGCGGTGGCAAATGAACTTTCGACGGGAAGCTTCGACACCGTCATCGGCCCGGTCAAGCTTGAAGACAACCAGCTTCGCCAGCTCTGGTGGGCGGGGCAATGGCAGGGTGAGCGTTTTGTGGCGATTGCGCCCGCAGACCGCCCGGGTGCGGCCAAGCCGGTCGTTCCGAAGCCGCAATGGTGAGCCTTTGCCGGCCGGGGCCGCGAACCCCGGCCGGAAGGCTTCGGCCATCTTCCATACTGGAGACATTCCCCACCCTCATCTTCGGCTTGATGCTGGGAGGGACCTATGCGCTGATCGCGCTTGGACTTTCGCTGCAATATGGCATTGCCCGCATCATGAACCTTGCTTATGGCGAGGTGCTGATTGCGGCTGCCTTCATCACCTTCGTGTTGTTTTCCAGCTATGGCCTGTCGCCGCTCTGGTCGCTGTTCATCATCGTGCCGCTCGGTTACGCCCTGTCTTTCGTGATCTACCGGGTCATGATGCGGCCGCTGGTGCGCCGTTCGGGCGGCTCCGGCCGCCTGGAAGTCGATTCCATTCTGGCGACCTTCGGGCTGCTCTTCGTTATCCAGGGGATCATGCTCGTGGTGTTCGGCGGCAACTACCATTCCTATTCCTATCTCTCCGATGGCGTCGACATCTTCGGCACGACGGTAGCGCTGAACCGGCTCCTGTCGTTCATCCTGTCGGTCGCGATTGGCGGCGGGCTTTATCTGGCGCTCACCCACAGCCGCTGGGGCCTCAACCTGCGGGCGGTGGCGCTTGCGCCCAAATCCGCGCCGCTGGTCGGCATTGATGTGAACCGTGTGGCCTCGATCGGCTTTGCGCTTGGCGGAGCACTCGCCGTGGCCGGCGGGGTGATGATTTCGATGTACCAGACCTTTTCCGCCTCCTATGGCGTGGTCTTCACCATGAAGGCGCTTGTCGTCGTCATCATGGGCGGTGTCGGCAATCTGCTTTGCGCGCTGGTGGCCGGCCTGCTGCTCGGTCTCGTGGAAACCTTCGTGCTCGTTTATGTCGATCCCGGCCTCACGCTTGCCGCCACCTATCTGCTCTTTCTCGTGGTGCTGCTCTGGCGTCCGGAAGGCATCTTCGCAAGGAGGGGCAAATGATCCCGCTTCTCATCGGCCTTGCCGCAGCTGCACTGCTGGCGCTTTCCCCCTTCTTTTTCGATGCCTATGGCGTCGGCGTCATTATCGGCCTTCTCGGTTATGCGACGCTTGCCTCCGCCTGGGCGATGTTCTCCGGCCCGACGCGCTATATTTCGCTCGCCACCGTCGCCTTTTTCGGTGTCGGGGCCTATACGGTCGCGGTGCTGAGCGAGGTTCTGCCATGGCCGCTGGTGCTCCTGTGTGCGGCCCTTGTCGGCGCGGCGCTGGCGCTTGTCGTCGGGCTTTCCACACTGCGCGTCGCCGGCATTTATTTCGTGATCTTTTCCTTTGGTCTTGCCGAGCTCATCCGCCAGCTCATCACCTGGTATGAGGTGAATGTGACCGGCACGCTCGGGCGTTACATCTTCTTGCCGCTGGAGCCGCAACACGTACTCTGGCAATTGCTGGCGCTGGCTGTCGTCACACTTTTGCTGGCGATCCTCATCGACCGCAGCAAGCTCCGACTGGCGCTGAAGGCAATCGGTGACGACGAGGTCGTGGCCGCCCATGCGGGTATCAACTTGGCCCGCACCAAGCTGACGCTCTTCGTGCTGTCCGCCACGATCATCACGCTGGTCGGCGCCATTCAGGCCCCGCGCTGGGTCTATATCGAGCCGGCCATCGTCTTTAATCCGCAGGTATCGTTCCTCACCGTCATCATGGCGTTGCTCGGCGGAGCCACACGCCGCTGGGGACCCATTCTCGGTGCGGTGCCGCTGTTCCTGCTGTTCGAGTGGCTGGGCGCGAACTTCCCCAATCATTTTTCCATCATTCTCGGCGCTCTCTTCATCCTCATCGTTTTTGTTCTGCCGGATGGGGTGCTGGCGGCGCTGGAGAAGCTGCGCAAAAAGGAGAAAGCCGCATGAGCGCCGTTCTCGAAATCACTGATATCCGCAAGACCTTTGGCGGGCTGAAGGCGGTGGATGGCCTTGGCCTCACCATCGAGGCCGGCGAGGTCGTCGGGCTGCTAGGGCCAAACGGTTCCGGCAAGACGACGCTGATGAACCTCGTCTCCGGGGCGCTGAAGCCCACTGAAGGGTCTATCCGGCTCAAAGGGCAGGAGATTGCAGGCCGGCGGCCGGATGTGATTGCGCGCGCCGGCGTGGCGCGCACCTTCCAGCTCGTGCGGCTTTTGCCGTCGCTTTCCCTGCTTGAAAACGTTGCCGTATCGGCCATGTTCGGGCCACAACGCCTGTCCCGTATCGAGGCGGAGAAGGTCGCGCGCGCCTGCCTCGAAAGAATAGGCCTTGCCGGGCGGGAAACCATGCCGGCCGGCGACCTCACCTATATCGATCAGAAACGCCTTGAACTGGCGCGTGCGCTGGCGGGCGAACCGAAGCTTCTGTTGCTGGATGAATGGCTTGCAGGTCTCAATCCCACCGAACTGCAGGAAGGGATAGCGCTGATCCGGCGGTTGGCATCCGAGGGTACGACGATCCTGCTGGTGGAACATATCATGGCTGCTGTGCACGCACTCTGCCCGCGCTCCGTGGTCATGGCGGCCGGTCGCAAGATCGCCGATGGGCCGACGGCAACGGTGCTTGACGATCCGCAGGTCATTTCCGCCTATCTGGGAGCGGCGCATGCTTGAAATAGACGCACTGACAATCCGCTACGGCAAACATCTCGCGGTTGACGGCATATCGCTCAATGTTGCCAAGGGCGAAACGGTGGTGCTGCTTGGTGCCAATGGTGCGGGCAAGTCGTCTTTGCTGAAGGCGGTCGGCGGCATGGTGGCTCCGGTCTCCGGCGAAGTGCGCGTCAATGGCGCGTCGCTTGCCGCTGTCCCCGCCCATCAGATTGTGGAGCGGGGCGTGGCGCTGGTGCCGGAGGGACGCGGAATTTTCGCGGCGCTGACGGTGGAAGACAATCTCCGTCTCGGGGCCAATCCCCGCCATGCCCGTTCAGCGGAAAAAGCGACACGAGAGCATATTTTCTCGCTGTTTCCGCGCCTTGCCGAGCGGCGGCAGCAGCTTGCCGGCACCATGTCCGGCGGCGAACAGCAGATGGTCGCCATCGGGCGTGCGCTAATGTCAGCGCCGGATTATCTATTGCTGGACGAGCCGAGCCTTGGCCTTGCGCCCATCGTCACGCAGGAGCTTTTTGCCGCTTTGGCGGAGATCAAGAAGAGCGGCCTTTCAATTCTGCTCGTGGAGCAGAATGTGCGCGAAAGCCTCGCACTTGCCGATCGCGGATATTTGCTGGAAGCAGGGCGGATTGTCGGGGCAGGCACGGCTGAGGCCCTGTCCGCCGATCCCGCCGTGCAACGGGCGTTTCTTGGCGGCACCACCGCCGCCATTGTCTGAATTCAGGAGGAAGACCATGCAGACAGTCAATCTTTTCATCGGCGGCGACCATTGCCCGGCCACAAGCGGCAAGCGTTTCGAACGCAGCAACCCCATCACCGGCGACTTGGCGACGAGTGCTGCGGCGGCAACGGTGGAGGACGCCACCCGGGCAGCCGATGCCGCGGCGGCCGCTTTCCCGGTCTGGTCGGCAACGCCTCCCGGTGAACGCCGCCGCCTGCTTCTGGCTGCCGCACAGGCGCTTCTCGCCGCCGGGCCTGACATTACCCAGGCGATGAAGGAAGAAATCGGCGCAACCGATGCCTGGGCCGGGTTCAACGTCAAACTGGCAAGCGATATGCTGGTGGAGGCGGCAAGCCTGACGACCCAGATCAAGGGCGAGGTCATTCCTTCCAACCGTCCCGGAACCATGGCGATGGCACTGCGCCAGCCCGCCGGTGTCGTGCTGTCCATCGCGCCGTGGAATGCGCCGGTCATTCTCGGCGTGCGCTCCATCGCCACGCCGCTCGCCTGCGGCAATACGGTTGTCATGAAGACCTCGGAACTGTGCCCGCGCACCCATGCGCTGATCATTGAAGCCGTCGCTTCGGCGGGTCTGCCGAAGGGCGTGCTCAACGCCGTCTCCAATGCACCGGAAGATGCGGCAAAGATCGTCGATACGCTGATCGCACACCCCGCCGTCAGACGCGTGAATTTCACCGGCTCGACCCGCGTTGGCCGGGTGATTGCCGAAACCGCCGGCCGTTATCTGAAACCCGCTTTGCTGGAGCTTGGCGGCAAGGCGCCGTTCATCGTGCTTGATGACGCCGATATCGATGCGGCTGTCGCGGCTGCCGCTTTCGGCGCTTATATGAACCAGGGCCAGATCTGCATGTCGACGGAGCGCATCATCGTACTCGACAGCGTTGCCGATGCATTTGTGGAGGCCTTCGCCAAAAAAGCGTCGAGCCTCACGGCCGGCGATCCGCGTGAGGGCAAAACACCGCTCGGCTCGCTGGTCAGCGCCGAAGCGACATCGCGCATTCGGGCGCTGGTGGATGATGCCGTCTCCAAGGGCGCGCGGCTGGCCGCGGGCGGCGGCGGTAATGGCACGATGGTGGATGCGATCGCCGTCGATGGCGTCACGCCCGCCATGCGACTTTATGCGGAGGAAAGCTTCGGTCCCGTCGTCTCCATCATCCGCGCCGGCAGCATCGATGAGGCGGTGAGCATCGCCAACGAAACCGAGTTCGGTCTTTCCGCCGCAATTTTCGGCAGGGATCAGGCACGGGCGCTTGCCATTGCCGCCCGCATTGAAAGTGGCATCTGCCACATCAACGGCCCGACCGTTCACGATGAAGCGCAGATGCCCTTCGGCGGGGTCAAGGCTTCCGGTTACGGCCGCTTCGGCGGTACGGCGGGCATTGCGGAATTCACTGAGCTACGCTGGGTCACGCTGCAGGACGGGCCGCTGCATTATCCGATCTGAACAGGAAACGGTACAGGGTGGCGGGCGGCGTCATCGCCGCTCGTCGATCAGCCAGCCGGTGAGTTTTCTCACCGCGCTGTCGCTGCTTTTTGGCCGCATCAGCCAGTAGCCGCGTCCCGGCGCATCGAGGCTCGGGCCGGCCATCACCAGCACGCCGGCCTCAAGCAACGGATCGACCAGTCCTGCCCAGCCGAGCGCGAAACCCTGTTCGCCGATGGTTGCCTGCACCACCATGGTGTAATTGTTGAAGCTGATATCGCCGCCATCATGCTCGGCACCGCGATGCACGCCGAAATGCTTGAAGTAGGCAGCCCAGTCGAACCAGTGCGCTTGCGAGGTATTTTCGAGGTGGATGAGCTTTCGCCGTGAAAAATCCGCGACGGTCGCGGGTGCCGGTGTTTCGGTCAGCAGGGCAGGTGAGCAGACCGGCGTGACCTTCTCCGAGAGCAGCAACACCGCCCCTTCGCCGGCTTCCTGCCGCGTGCCGAAAATGATCATCACGTCGCTATCATGTTTGCCCTGACCAAGAGGGTCCTGCGTTGCCACGATCTGGATGTTTATGTCGGGGTTGAGCGCTCGAAAGCCATGCATGCGCGGGATGAGCCACAGGGACGAAAAGGCATAGTCCGTGTGCAGGCGGATAGTCTGCCGGTCCTCCGTCCGGCGAAGCTGCTGCGCGAGAAGATCGATGGCGTCGACATTACGCGAGACGATGTCGAACAGCTTTTGTCCTTCGGCGGTGAGTTCGATGCCGCGATGCTTGCGCCGGATAAGAACCACGCCCAGCTCATCCTCGAGTTTGCGCATCTGATAGCTGACGGCCGGCTGGGTCAGTCGCAGCGATGCCGCCGCAGCCGTGAGGCTGCCGCGGCGCGCGACATCGGTGAAAATGCGCATCCATCCGAGGTCAAGCGGCCGATCAGACATTAAATTTCCTTATATCAGTCATCGAAAAATACCCGCTTCACAGGCAAAAACAATGTGGTGTTCAATAAACTGGACTAATAAAAGGGGAGCCGCAATGAAAACCGTTTCTCATCTGCACCGCATCGCCGCCGGTCTCATTCTGTCCGTGGCGGCATTCTCCACCCCGCTGCAGGCGGCCGATGACGCCGCCTGCAAGACCATTCGCCTCAGCGATCCTGGCTGGACCGACATTACTGCTACTAACGGTGTCGCTTCCGTCGTGCTCGATGCGCTGGGTTATGAAGCCGACGTCAAGACGCTTTCGGTGCCGATCGGCTACCAGGCCATGAAAAATGGCGAAATCGATGTCTTTCTCGGCAACTGGATGCCGGCCCAGAAGTCCTTCGTCGACGATCTGAACGCGGCGAAAGCGGCCGAGGTGATGACGAAGAACCTGGAGGGCGCCAAGTTCACGCTGGCGGTGCCTTCCTATATGGCGGAAAAGGGCGTGAAGGATTTTGCCGATCTCGCCAGACATGCCGATGAGTTCGAAAGCAAGATTTACGGCATCGAGCCGGGCGCGCCGGCCAACCAGAATATCCAGAAGATCATCGACGCCAATGATTTCGGCCTGAAAGGCTGGCAGCTCGTTGAATCCGGCGAACAGGCCATGCTGGCGCAGGTGGAACGGGCGGGCAGGGACAAGAAGGCCGTGGTCTTCCTCGCCTGGGCGCCGCATCCGATGAATGAGAAGATCGATATCGCCTATCTCTCCGGAGGTGACGCCTATTTCGGCCCGAATTTCGGCGGCGCGGAAGTCTATACGCTGGCCCGCACCGGCTGGGCGCAGCAGTGCCCGAATGCGGCGACGCTGTTCAAGAACCTGAAGTTTGATATCGGCATGGAAAACAGCCTGATGGGCTCCATTCTCGGCGGTGAGGATTCCAAAGCGGCGGCGACGGCCTGGCTGAAGGCCAATCCGAAGGTGCTGGATGGCTGGCTGCAAGGCGTCACCACGCTGGATGGCAAGCCGGGTGCGGACGCCGTCAAAGGCAAGCTTGGTCTCTAAGCCGGAAAGTCGAAATGCCGCGTCCCAATATCCTGATCCTGATGGCCGACCAGTTCAACGGGACGTTTTTTCCCGATGGTCCGGCCGATTTTATCCACGCACCACATCTGAAAGCACTGGCGGAGCGGTCTGTCCGCTTCGCCAACACTTACACGGCAAGCCCGCTCTGCGCGCCGGCCCGCGCTTCTTTCATGTCCGGGCAGTTGCCCAGCCGGACGCGGGTCTATGATAACGCTGCCGAATTCGCTTCCGACATTCCGACCTATGCGCACCATCTGCGGGCGGCGGGTTATTACACCGGCCTTTCAGGCAAGATGCATTTCGTCGGACCGGACCAATTACATGGCTTCGAAGAGCGTCTGACGACGGATATCTATCCGGCGGATTTCGGTTGGACGCCTGATTATACCAAGCCCGGCGAACGGATCGACTGGTGGTATCACAATCTCGGCTCGGTCACCGGTGCGGGTGTCGCTGAAATCACCAATCAGATGGAATATGATGACGAGGTGGCCTATCACGCCACCCGCAAGCTCTACGATCTGTCGCGCCGGCTCGATGACCGCCCCTGGTGCCTGACCGTCAGCTTCACCCATCCGCACGACCCCTATGTGGCGCGGCGCAAATTCTGGGATCTCTACGAGGATTGCCCGGCGCTTGATCCGCAGACATCGGCGATTGCCTTCGAGGAGCAGGATTCGCATTCGAAACGGTTGCTGGAAGCCTGCGATCATGAGGCTTTCGATATTTCGCCGGAGCAGATACGCCGTGCACGGCGCGGTTATTTCGCCAATATCTCCTATATCGACGAGAAGATCGGTGAGATTCTCGACGTGCTGAAAGCGACACGGATGGAGGAGGACACCATCATCCTCTTCCTGTCCGACCATGGCGACATGCTGGGCGAGCGTGGGCTTTGGTTCAAGATGTGTTTCTTTGAGGGCTCCGCCCGCGTGCCGCTGATGATCGCCGCACCCGGCTGGCAGCCGGCCCTGATCGACACGCCCGTCTCGACGCTCGATGTCACGCCGACGCTCTGCGGGCTTGCGGGCCTCGATATCACCTCGCTCAAACGCTGGACCGATGGCGAAGACCTGTCGGCGCTGGCTGCGGGAACTGGAGAGCGCGGCCCGGTGCCGATGGAATATGCCGCCGAAGGCTCGATCGCGCCGCTCGTCGCCATCCGTGATGGGCGCTACAAGCTGTCGGTCTGCGAGGCTGATCCGCCGCTGCTTTACGATCTCGAAGCCGATCCGGAAGAGCGCACCAACCTTGCCGGCGATCCCGCTTTCAGTGCCATGCTTTCATCGCTTGCCAGCGAAATCAACCGGCGCTGGCAATTGCCTGTTTTCGATGCTGCCGTGCGGGAAAGCCAGGCGCGGCGCTGGGTGGTCTACAAGGCGTTGCGCAACGGCGCTTACTACCCGTGGGATTACCAGCCGCTGCAAAAGGCCTCCGAACGCTACATGCGCAACCATATGGACCTTAATGTGCTGGAAGAGAACCAGCGTTTTCCGCGCGGGGAGTGATGTGGGCAGGGCGTCTCACGCGGCGGCGGTCACCTTCGGTGCGCCGCCTGCCGCCTGCACGGCAAGACTGCCCGCTGCGATGCCGGCTTCGAGGCATTGCTGTTCGTCCTGCCCCTGAAGCCATGTATCAAGAAAACCGGCATTAAAGGCATCGCCTGCGCCGGTCGTATCGACCACCGGGACCTTCTGGGCTTCCCTATGGTGAATTCCGGCGGCAGATGACACCCATGCACCCTCTGCGCCGCCTTTGAGGGCGACCATCGGGAAAGCCTCCGCCAATCTCCGGATAGCCGTTTCCGGTTCCGAATGCCCGGTGATTGCTTCGGCCTCTTCAAGATTGGGCAAAAAAACGTCGACACCGGCACAGGCCCTGAGCAGACCCTTGTCGTAGATCAGCGAGGCGTCCCAGCTCGGGTCGAGCGAGACGGACAATCCGCTCGCCTTGGCGCGCGCGACGAGATCGGGGATTTCGTGCAAAGTAGCGAATTCGGCGATGTGCATATGCCGTGCCTTGTCCCACGCAAGGGCGGTATCCAGTGTCGAAGGCCGGGCGGCGCCGGCGCGGCGTGTCAAAAATGCACGGTCGTGGCCAACCACCGTCGCCACCGTGACCTGCGGCCCCGCATCCGCCGAATGCTCCAGAAATTGCAGATCGACACCGCTCTCCTGCATTTTCTCACCGATATCGCGCGAGAAGGTGTCGGTGCCGAGCCTTGCAAGCAGCGCAGCGGGACGGCCGATATGGGCGAGATGCGCGGCGGCGATGAAAGCCCCGCCGCCGGCGGCGATTTCCATGTCGCGTGCAAACAGTTCCCGGCCGAGCACCGGCAATTCGTCAAGCCCGGTGAAAATGAGGTCGCAATAGATGCGGCCAATGCTGATGACGGCTGATTTTTCTGTTGTCATCATGCGCGGCCCAGAAGCTTTTCCGTCTTCGCATCGAAAAGATAGAGCGCGCCTGTTTCCGCCCGGCATTGCAGCCGGGTGCCGACTGCCGGAATGGATTTGCCTCTAGAGGTTGCGATCACCGAGGTAGTGTCGGTGTCCAGATGAACCAGTGTTTCCGGGCCAAGAGGCTCAACCGCGGTTACCGTTCCTTCAAGCGTAAACGTTCCCTGTGTGGCGTCGGTTTCTCCAACCAGCAGATCATGCGGCCGCACACCGAGTAAAAGCTCGCCCGTGGCGGAGGGCGTAACGCTGTTGGTTGTTTTGGTCCCTCGCAGGAGATTCATCGAGGGGCTGCCGATGAAGCGCGCGGTAAACACATCTACGGGTGTTTCGTAGAGTTCAGTCGGCGTGCCAACCTGCAGGATATGGCCGTCCTTCATGACGACGATCCGGTCCGCCATGGTCATGGCTTCCACCTGATCGTGGGTAACGTAGACGGTTGTCGTTTTAAGACGTTGGTGCAAGCGCTTGATTTCAATGCGCATCTGCGATCTCAGCTGGGCGTCGAGATTGGAGAGCGGCTCGTCGAAAAGAAAGGCAGCGGGATCGCGCACCATGGCGCGGCCGATGGCGACGCGCTGCCGCTGGCCGCCAGACAAAGCCGCTGGCCGACGGTCGAGCAACGCCTCAAGCCCCAGCACCTTCCCGGCCTCTTCGATACGCCGGTTCTTTTCCGCCTTGTCGAGCTTTGCGGTATAAAGCCCGAAGCCAATATTCTGGCGAACCGTCATATGCGGGTAGATCGCATAGTTCTGGAAGACCATGGCGATGTTGCGCTGTTTCGGTTCCTTCTCGTTGACGACGTTCCCGCCGATCTTCAGCGTGCCGTCGGAAATTTCTTCGAGCCCTGCGATCATACGCAGCGTCGTCGATTTTCCGCAGCCGGAAGGGCCGACGAAAACGACGAATTCGCCATCTTCGATGGCAAGGTCGATGCCCTTGACCGCCTCCACCTTGCCGTAGCGCTTTACGAGTTGAGTGAGTTCGATTGTCGCCATTATCGCGCTCCCGTCAGGGCGGTGAATTTCTCTGCCAGTTCGGCGGCCTTTGCCGCTTCGTGATCGGCGGATCGTTTTGCTTCCGCCTCGAATGCAGCAAGCTTGCCGCGATAGGCGGCAATCGCCTCCCGCATCGGTTCGGGGGCAGGGCCGCCGAAGCGGCCGCGTACCGCGACAAAGTGCTCCGGCGAGACGATCTGCCTGAACTTTTCTTCGCTGATGCCGGTTTTGCGCCCCGCCAGTTCCTCGAACGCGTTGAGGAACGGCTGGTAGCCGTCATTCGGCAGATCGCCCTTCAGCGCCACAACGCTCTTGGCGACAGTCGCGGCGATCTCGTGGGCCTGGCGGAATGACAGGTCCTCGATGCGGACGAGCGAATCCGCCAGTTCCGTGATGGTGATGCAGGAACGGCGGATATTCTGGTCGACCCTCTCAGGGTCGATGCTGATCTGGCCGACAAGGCTGGCGAGGAGATCGAGAACCCGGCCGGCCGAAGCGAAGGCCTCGTAACCCATGCCCTGCGTTTCACCTTCGCTGTCGTTCATATCGGTGAAGGGCGTGTTGTGCATCACGTCGAGCATGGTCCGCGCCCGCCCGAACGTCTGGCTGGCGAGGTGGCGCAGATGTTCGATCGGCACCGGGTTGCGCTTCTGCGGCATGATCGAGGATATCTGCACCAGCGAATTCGGCACGTAGATCTGGCCGACTTCGAAGCTCGTCCAGAACTGGAAGTCCTGAATGAGCCTGCCGAGATGCAGGAACATCAACTCGATCGCGCCATAGGTCGCCGTCGTGTAGTCGACGGCGGCGATGCAGGAATAGGAATTGCGCAGCGGCGCGGCAAAACCGAGAAGCTCGGCGACGCGGGCGCGATCAATGGGAAAGCCGGAGGTGGTGATGGCGGCGGCGCCCATGGGTGAGAGATCGACGATTCGGCGAGCTTCCGCGAAACGGTCGATATCCCGAATGAGGACTTCGATGGCGGCGGAGAGATAATGGCCGAAAGTGGTGGGCTGGGCCGGCTGCCCATGCGTATAGGCCACAATCAGGGTGGATTGATTGCGCTCGGCGGCATCAATCAGCGCTTTCAGCAGAACACGCGCCTTGGCGGTGAGCGTGTCGATCTTTTCCTTGAGGCCGATCTTGAACAGGGTGTGATCGATATCGTTGCGCGAGCGGGCCGTGTGCAGGCGACCGGCGACATCGACGCCGATACGGGCCTTCAGTTCCTTTTCGATCAGGAAGAAGAAATCCTCGACCTCGCCGGTATAGACCAGCTCCGATGGCTCGATGGTCCTGTCGATGTCTTCGAGCGCGCCGGCGATTCTCGCCGCCGTTTCAGCATCCAGAATTCCGGTTTCGCGCAGCATGACGAGATGCGCGCGGTCGATGCGGCGGAACCCGTCGACATGGTGGTTCTTGGCGCCATCGAAAAGCGGGCGCAGCACGGTTTCCTTGTAGACAGGATCGGGAAACCTGCTGGTGTCGGACAGGCGCGGGTTGATATCGGCCATGATGTTATCCTTTCAGGCCCGCCAGCATCACACCGCGAACGATGTAGCGTTGCAGGACGATGAAGACGATGAGGGTGGGGATGGTCGCAATGGCTGCGCCCGTCATGATCATTTCCCACTGGATCTGCTGTTCCACGGCAAAGCTCGAAAGACCGACTGGCAGGGTGTAAAGCTCCTTGCTTGTCGTGACGATCAGCGGCCAGAAGAAGGCGGTCCAGTTGCCGAGGAAGGTGAAGATTGCCAGCGCCGAAAGAGCAGGCGTCACCAGCGGCAGGGCCACTTTCCACCAGATCTGGAATTCGTTCAGACCGTCGACGCGTGCGGCCTCGATGAAGTCGTTCGGAACCGTCTCGAAAAACTGCTTCATGAGGAAGGTGCCGAACGCCGTCATCATTCCCGGGAACATGATCCCCCAGTAGCTGTCGAGCCAGCCCAGCTGGCTGGACATCAGATACCAGGGAATAACCAGCATTTCGGTCGGTATCATCAGCGTCGACAGGATGGCGAGGAAGATGAAATAACGGCCGCAGAACTCGAATTTCGCCAGCGTGTAGCCGACCAGACTGTCAAAGAAGCAGTTGGAAACAGTGACGATGACCGCGACCAGCATGGAGTTGAAGAACCAGCGCAGGAAACGGCCGTCGGCCATGACCGTGATATAGTTCGCAAGCGTCGGCGCGGCCGGGATGAGCCTGAGATCATAGACCTGGTCTGCCGTCTTGAACGAGGTCGAGAACATGAAGAGCAGCGGTGAGACCATGATCAGGCCGCCGATGAACAGCAGCGTCCAGGTGACGATGCGGCCGGGGCGGATGCGGGCGTGGGAGAGTGGCGGCGCTTCGCTCATTTCTTTTCCCTCAGGACCCAGAGCTGGACCAGCGATACGACAAGAAGAATGGTGAACAGGACGACCGTCTGTGCTGCGGCATAGCCCATCGCATAGGAATTGAACGCGGTCTGGTAGATCATCAGTACCAGCGGCTTGGTTGAGCCGAGCGGTCCGCCCGGATCATTGGTGGTCATGTTGTAGACCTGGTCGAAGATGCGCAGGAAGCCGATGGAGGAAAACACCACGAGGAAAACGGTGGTTGGTTTCAGGAGCGGCAGCGTGATCTTTCGAAGGATCGCCCATTCGCCGAGCCCGTCGATGCGGGCGGCTTCGTAGAATGTCGTCGGAATGGCGCGCAGGCCCGCCATGAAGATGATGATCTGGAAACCGAGCCCCGCCCAGATGGCTGTCACCATGACCGAATAAAGCGCCTGATCGGTGGAGCGGATGAAGGGCTGCTGCGGAATGCCGATCATGCCAAGCACATCGTTGATGATGCCGATCGGCGGCGGCTGGTAGAACCAGCGCCAGACCCAGGCCATGGCCGCTGCGGTCGTCAGATAGGGCAGGAAATAAAGGGCGCGGATGAAACCGTGCAGGATGCGGACCCGGTCAAGATAAAAGGCGATGACAAAAGCCAGCACCAGGCTGATCGGCGTGCCGACGATGAGATAGGTGAAGGTATTCTTGAATACCTTCCAGAATTGCGGGTCCTTGAACAGCTTCACATAATTGGCGATGCCGATGAACTTCGCTGGCCGCAGAAGGTCCCAGTTGGTGAAGGACAGATAGAAGGCCTGTAGCGTCGGGTAAAAACGGATGACGCTGTAGAAGAGGATCGGGATCGCCAGAAAGCTCCAGATCCACAAAAGCCGTTTCGTGCGCATGGAACGGCGATCCCCGAAGGAGCCGCCGGGGCGGCCGGATGCCGCCCCCTGTTGATCTATCGCTGTCATGGTTGGACCTGCGGTTTTCAGGGTTTCGCCGCGTCGATGATTTCCTGCTCGGCCTCGGCGGCCTGCTTGATGGAATCTTCGACCGACTGGCCCTCGAGCAGGACGCGGTTGGTCATGTCGATGGCGTTCTGCCGCTGGGCGGCCTCATCCATGAACAGCGTCGTGTGGGCGTATTCCAGGCCCTTCAGGAACGGCGCGTAGATCGGGTCCTTCAGGTTTTCTTCGGTCAGCGCCGCCGAGCGCCGTGCCGGCAACTCGCCCACCGTCTTCAGCCAGATCGCCATGGCTTCCGGTGAGGAGATATAGGCGAGGAACTTCTTGGAGGCCTCAAGTTCTTCACCCGTCGTCTTGGCGCTGATGCCATTGGCGAAGTAGCTGGCATAGTTGGAGCGGATATTCTTGTCATTGGTGGGAAGTTCGGTCACGCCCCACTCGAAATCCTTGATGGTGCGGAACGAGCCCAGCCGGAAGGTGCCGTCGATGGTCATGCCGGCCTTGCCGGCGCGGAAGGCCGCCTGGCCCTCATCCATGAAACCCACTTGGCCGATCTTCTTTTCAAGCTGCAGGCTGGTGTAGAATTTCAGGGCCTGAATGCCCGGCTCGCTGTTATAGGCGACCTTCTGGTCATTATCGGTATAGGGCTCACCGCCATATTGGCGAATGAGGACTTCACGCCACCACTGGTGGTCCTGGCCGCCCATGTCGAGTGTGGACCCGGCGACGGTGAGGTTTCCTGCGGCGTCGTGCTTGGCGATTTTTTCCGCGGCTGCGACGAACTCATCGAGCGTCTTCGGCGGATTGGCTGGATCGAGGCCCGCCTCGGTGAAGAGCTTCTTGTTGTAGAACAGGGCGAGCGAACGAACTGCTGTCGGCAGGCCATAATAGTCGTCGCCACGCTTCATGGCGCTGATGATGGGGAAGAATTCGCTTTCGATCTTGTCATGCGGGAAAGCGTCTGCCGGCAGCGGCTGCAAGATGCCGCCGGCTGCGAACTTGTCCAGCCAGCCGTAAAACAGCTGCATCACGTCAGGCCCCTTGCCGGACATGTTGGCCGCAATCACGCGGGTCTGGTAGTCGGCGTAAGGAAAGGTCACCTGCTTGACGGTGATGTCAGGGTTGGCCTTTTGAAACTCCGCGATCAGCTCGTCCATGGCTTTTACGCGTGTGTCGAAGACATATTGCCAATATTCGATTTCAACCGCCTGCGCGGCGTTGAATGCAAATGTGCTGAAACCGGCAACCAAGCCGGCGAACAGAGTTGCCCTGCGCATGTAAGCCTCCATTTCCTCCGTCCGGTCTTCCGGATGCGGAGTGATCGTTCCCTTTATCCGCGCTTTCGCGCGCGCTCATCGATTTGCCGGCTGCGGAGTTTCCTCTTCCGCCCCAAACAAGCCTGACCCCGGTCGCCCTCTACGGTTCGCTGAAGGCGCGCGTTTGTCAATAAGATAATTTACTTGAATTATTATATTGCGCTTATCGTCAATTCGACGCTATGAATTTTATAAGAGACGGGAAGTTGAAGAGATGACGGTGCACACGGTAGACGCTTATCCCGTAGCAATCGGAAAAAATCCTGAGCGGAGCCGCGAACATAACAGGCGAGTCGTTTTAGACATCGTCCGGCGGCACGGATCGCTCGGCCGCGCCCAGATTGCCAAGATCACACATCTGACGCCGCAGGCGGTCGCCAATATCGTTGATGAACTGATGGGCGAGGAATTGCTGAAGGAACTCGGCCGTCGTCGCACGGGCAGGGGCCAGCCGCCGATCCAGTTCGCCGTCAATCCAGATGGCGGCGCGACGATCGGTGTGGAAATCGCCGCCGACCATATGGTCACCGTAGGCCTCGATCTTGCCGGCGTGTTGCGTACTCATCGTGTTACCCCTCTCAAGGACACGACACCGGACGCCATATTCAAGACCTTTGCCGCCGAGCATGCCGCTGTCGCGAAAAATCTCGGCTGCAGGCTGCTTGGCACCGGGGTTGTCATGCCCGGTCCCTTCGAGATTGATGGCATGACCTCCGTGGGGCCGACGACGCTTTCCGGCTGGGGCGGCATTGATGCCCGGCAGATGCTGGGCGAAGCCTGCGGTCAGCCGGTCGTGGTCGAAAACGATGCGACTGCGGCAGCGGTCGGGGAACGGCTGTTCGGTGCGGGGCTGGCCATCCCGAATTTCTGCATGATCTATTTCGGCGTCGGTATCGGCCTCGGCATCATTCAGGATGGCGCGCCCTATCGCGGTGCGTTCGGAAATGCCGGCGAAATCGGCCATGTGACCGTTTCACCGAAGGGAAGGCCTTGCCCCTCCTGCGGGCAAAGAGGGTGTCTGGAGGCCTATGCCTCAGTCTATGTGCTGAAGGAAAAGCTTGTCTGCGCGGGTGTCGCGGATACGGAACTTGATGATCTGGAAGCCCTGTTCAGGGCTGGCAATCCGGTGGTGATGGAATGGATAGAGGAGGCCGCCGTCCATCTCGCGCCCATGGTTGCGATGCTCGAGAATATTCTGGATCCCCAGACGGTCATTCTCGGCGGCGCGCTGCCTGAGATCATCATCAGCGAGATCATTGCGCGGATGGGGCCTTTGCCGACCTCGGTCGCGAGCCGGCGGCAACGGGAATTGCCACGGGTCATCCACGGCAAGTCCGGGCAATTGACTGCGGCGCTCGGTGCCGCCGCCTTGCCGCTGTTCGACATCGTCACACCAAAACTCGAGACATCCCCGGGAGCTGCAGCGCAGGCACCCGGCTGAATATTGGAGGAGACCGCCCATGCTTAACCCTCGGGAGCGCATCGAACGGCAGATGGCCGATCCGTGGCTCATTCGCCTGCATCGCAAGCTGAGCGCGCTTAAATCCACCGTCACCGTCATGCACACCGGCGCGCATCCCGACGATGAGCAGAATGGACTTCTTGCCTATTTCCGCATGGAACTGGGCATGCGGATCATCATCGCCTGCTCCACACGCGGCGAGGGCGGGCAGAATGCGCTGGGGCCGGAACGGCTGGGCGCGCTTGGCGTCATCCGGTCGCGGGAGCTGGAGGAGGCTGCCCGCGTCATCGATGCTGATATCAGCTGGCTCGGCCATGGTCCGGCGGACATCATTCACGACTTCGGTTTTTCCAAGGATGGCGACCAGACCTTCGGCCGCTGGGGGCAGCAGCGCATTGTCGAGCGGCTGGTTCGCGCCTACCGCAAGGAGCGGCCGGATATCGTCATTCCGACATTTCTCGATGTGCCGGGACAACATGGGCACCACCGGGCCATGACGCGGGCGGCGAAAAGCGCGATCACGCTGGCCGCTGACCCTGCGGCCTATCCCGAGCATTTCGCCGAGGGGCTGAAACCGTGGAAGGTGGCCAAATATTACCTTCCCGCATGGTCTGGCGGTGGCGACACCTATGATGACGAAGTGCCGCCGCCGGAGACTACGCTGATAGTCAATGCTCCGGGCAAGGAGGCGGCCACCGGTGCGCAATATGACCGCATCGGCGAATGGTCGCGTTATTATCATGCGTCGCAGGGAATGGGGCATTGGCCGAAGCGGGCGCAGGAGGTCTGGCCGCTGCATCTGGAACTCGCCAGTGAAGCGGCGGGCGAAGAGCACTCGATCCTCGACAGCCTGCCGTCTTCCCTGTCTGACCTTGCGGCTTTCCCCGGGCTGGATTCGGAATTGGCAAAGGCGCTGGTCAAAGCGGAACAGGCGATAAGCGAAGCAATCTCGGCCTTTCCCGACAGGGAGCGGATCACGGCGTTGCTTCTTGCGGCGGCGGCGCTTTTGCAGAAGGTTGACGAAACCGCAGCTGCGGATTTCAAGGAGCTGCACGGCCATCGGATCGCGCGCAAGCGGGCGCAGGTTGATGCCGCTATCCTGACGGCGCTCGATGTTTTCGAACGGGCCTATGCCGAGCCGGCAGAGATCGTTCCGGGCGGAACGTCGGTTCTTTCGGTGGAGCTTTCAGACAGGGCGGCTGAACTTGATGTTGAGGTCACGCCGGTCCTGCCATCAGGGGTGTCGTCATCCGTTCAGTCGCGTGGTGAGACGCTGGTCTTTTCGCTTGTCGCCGATAAGGATGCTGCTGTTTCCGGGCTTTACCAGCCCGACTGGAAAGCCTCGGGCGGCAATGGCCATGCCTCTCTGCTGCTTTCCGCAACGGTTGGGGGCAGAAAGGTCTCGGCCGCCTTCGATCTGGAAGAACCGTTTTTCGTAACGCCCGCGCAGTCGCTGACGATCGCGCCGGATGCCCTTCTGGTTCCGCTTGGAAAGGGGCAGGACGTCCATGTCTTTCAGGCGCATGTAAAGGGTGCCGATGCGCCGCTGTCGTTCAGGAATACGGGCGGCTGGAACCTGCGCAGAAACGGCGGCGACTGGATTGCGGAACGCACCGGCGATGCGAAGGCAGGCCTTGCCCAGATCGAAGCGCTTGTCGGTTCACAACCCGCTTTCCAGATCACGCCCATCGCCTATCCGCATATCGGCAGGGCAAGGTTTCTGGCGCCGTCCGTTTTGAAAATCCTGTCACTGGACCTCAAGCTGCCCGAGGGCGCACGCGTCGGTTATGTCGGTGGCGGTGCCGACAGGGTGGGTCTTTGGCTGTCGCGCATGGGTCTTGATGTCACCGAACTCGATGCCCAGGCGCTGGGCGGTGACCTGTCGTCCTTCACGACGATCGTTATCGGCATCTTTGCCTTCGGCATCCGCAAGGATCTGGCCGCCGCAACGGAAAGGCTTCACCGTTTCGTCGAGGATGGCGGTCATCTCGTCACGCTCTATCACCGGCCGACCGACGGATGGAACCCGGAGACGACGCCTGTGAGGCGGCTTGAGATCGGCAAACCTTCCTTGCGCTGGCGTGTGACCGACCCGCAGGCTGAGGTAACGGTGCTGGCGCCCGAACATCCGCTGCTTGCCGGCCTCAACAGGATCGATGCTGCCGACTGGGCGGGCTGGGACAAGGAACGCGGGCTCTATTTCGCTGCGCGCTGGGATGATGTCTACGAGCCCTTGCTCGCCATGCATGATGTCGATGAACAGCCGCTCAAGGGTGCGCTGGTTTCGGGTGTCATCGGCAAGGGCCGGCATACCCATACCAGCCTCGTGCTGCACCACCAGATGGACAAGCTTGTGCCCGGGGCCTTCCGCCTCATGGCCAATCTTGTGCAGCCGGCGTGAATGGCGACACCCAGAGCGAAGAACAGCAAAACCCGCGCGAGACGGATACGCGCGCGGGCATTGGCTGGTTGTTGCTGGACATGACCCTTGTTGCGGGCGGAATGACTGCGCTCGTCAAGGCGCAGGGCGTCACCTATCCCGCCTTCCAGCTGGTCTTTATCAGGGCGATGATCGGTTTGATGTTCATCCTGCCGCTCATCTGGCGGCACAGGGGAGAAATGCTGCGCGTCAAATATCCCTGGCGCAATATTTTCCGCATCTGCTGCAACGCCATCGCACTCACCAGCAATTTCATCGCCATCACCCTTTTGCCGCTTGCGACCGTCAATGCCGTCGGTTTCTCCCGGCCATTGGTGACGATGGCGATGGCCGTCGCCTTTCTCGGCGAAAGCGTGAGCCGTTTTCGCTGGACGGGTGCCTGTCTTGCATTTGTAGGCGTTCTGGTCGTCATCGGGCCGGGCGGTACGGAGTTTGGCGCGGGTGTGATTGTTGTTCTGGTGTCGGTGGTGTTCGGGGCGTTTGCGGTGATCCAGACCCGCGCGCTGCGGCAGGAGAACACCACGGTCATGATGGTGTTCTACACGGTGGGCCTTGCCGTCATTACCGCCGTTCCGGCGATCTGGACATGGAAACCGGTTGCGTCATTCGACTGGGTTCCGCTGCTCGGCATCGGATTGCTGGCGCAGATGGGGCAATATTGTTTCCTGCGGGCCTATCGTATCGCGGATGCCAGTGTGCTTGCGCCTGTCAGCTATCTGTCGATCCTGTTTGTGATTGCTGTCGGATATTTTCTGTTCGATGAAGTGCCTGAAACCCGCGTGGTGTTCGGCATCGTCATTATTCTCGTGTCGCTGCAATCGACTGCCCTTGCGGAATATCTGCTGAAAAGGCTGCGCCGCAAAGGCTGACGGTTGCGCTCTATCTCTATTGCGCAAGGACCCGGAGCCGGATCCAGTTCAGCGCCGCAAGTTTGAAGCGGTCGTAAAACGAACGTGCGAAACGCACATAGCGCATGATCCAGGCGAGCCAGCCATAGGTGAGGAGCTTTTCCCGGCCCGCATGATAGATGCGCTCGACAATCAGGAAGGTGGAAAGGTGGGCAAGGATCGTCAGAACCAGACCCGACTTGAAGGCGCCATGGGCAATGAGGACGAGGCCGACGATCTTCATCGGTTCGGCAATCGCAAAGGGAACGGCAAGACAGAGGAGAATGGCAAGGCGCGGCAGTCGCTCGATGCGGCTTTCCAGCCGCTGGATAAATGTCAGGTTCGATATGGCCCTGATGACCGGCCGGTAGAGCGGGCGGAAAATGCCGTCGAGAACAAGGGCGAAAATTATGATTGCCCTGATCGGAAAGACGAGGATCGTCCGGATTTTGCTGTTCACCTCGATCAGTCTCCAAAAAGGGCGTAACGCCTATCCTTAATCGCCTGAAACATGTCAAAACCAAGTCGCATTTTCTGTCAGTTCTGCCGAACGCTCGCATACATGCCGGTGGTGCGGAATTCGCTCGGGTTGGTGCCGTAGAGCCTGCGGAAGACCTTGGAAAAATAATTCGGATCCTCGAAGCCGCAAAGCACGGATACCTCCTTGATGGGAATGTTCGCAGCCGAAGTGAGAAGCTTGGCCGCCCGGCGCAGGCGCCGTTGCAGCACAAATTCCGCAGGCGGCATGCCTTCGCTTGCCGTGAAGATGCGGGAGAAATGCGCGCGGCTCAAGCCCGCCACATCAGCAAGGTCGCTGACGGACAGCCGTTCGCCAAGGTGCCCGTCTATGTAGCTCAGCACCTGCTGCATCGTGCGATATTCGCCGCCGAAGGAAGGGTGCGAACCGAAGACATCATCATAAAGCGTCATCGCCGCCTCGTAAGCGACGGCCGAGGCAGCGCCTGGTGTCTCCGCGCCATTGACGAGTCTTGAGCAGCATTCGGCGAGCTGGTCCACCGTCTCGGACTTGAGTTTGAAGACGGGGCCGGTGACAGAGAGGATATTGCGGTGAATGCGCAAAGCTTCCTCGCCATTCATGGAAATCCAGAAGAATTCCCATTCCTTGCCCTCTTCCAGCCAGTAGCGGTGATTGTGGGGAATGAGCAGCAGCAGGGTTTCGCCCGGCCTCACCACATAGTGGCGGTTTTCGTAACGGAGGTTGCCCTGTCCGGCGATGCAATATTGCAGCACGGTAAAAGGCGTCTGGCCGCGTTTGCGCCCGTCCCAGTCGTAATTGCCGCTGCGGCGGATTTCATAACCGCTGCTGGTCGGCATGGTGTGCAGCGTCTGGCGGCCGCGCGGCAGCGAGACGGTTCGCATGCAGGGCCCCTGATCGATCAAATCCTGCAGCACAAAATTACCCATGAAAGCATAATCCTTCTCTGGTTCTATCGAACTTTATACGCATAATCCCGATCCGAGGAGACAGCCAGCGGGATATTGTTGCTGAAAAATTTGGGAGGAAGGCCGGTTTTCCGGGATTCTCACGGGTATTTTCCTGCAGCGCCATTTCATGATCCTTCGGCCCGTTTCACCCGTTCGATTTGCAACAGAGGTGGCGTTATGAGTTTCAAAATCGCTATTATTGGCGCAGGCAGCGTCGGTTTCACGAAAAAACTGTTCACCGATCTCCTGTGCGTACCGGAGTTTCGCGACATCGAAGTCGCGCTGACGGATATCAGCCAGCACAATCTGGATATGATCAGGGCGATCCTCGACAAGGTCGTTGAGGCCAATGGTTTTCCCGTAAAGGTGACAGCGCATACGGACCGCCGCCGGGCGCTGGAGGGCGCGAAATATATCATCAGCTGCGTGCGGGTCGGTGGGCTCGAAGCCTATGCCGACGACATCCGCATTCCGCTGAAATACGGCATCGACCAGTGTGTGGGCGATACCATCTGCGCCGGCGGCATTCTCTATGGTCAGCGCAACATTCCGGTCATTCTCGATTTCTGCAAGGATATACGCGAAGTCGCAGCACCGGGTGCGAAATTCCTGAACTACGCCAACCCCATGGCCATGAATACCTGGGCGGCCATCGAATACGGCAAGGTGGATACGGTCGGCCTCTGCCACGGCGTGCAGCATGGCGCGGAACAGATCGCCGAAATCCTCGGTGCGAAATCCCCCTCCGAACTCGATTACATCTGCTCGGGCATCAACCACCAGACATGGTTCATCGATCTGAGGCTTAACGGCCGCAAGATCGGCAAGGATGAGCTGGTCGCGGCCTTCGAAGCGCATCCGGTCTTTTCGCAGCAGGAGAAGCTGCGCATCGACGTGCTGAAGCGTTTCGGCGTCTATTCGACCGAAAGCAACGGCCATCTCTCCGAATATCTGCCGTGGTATCGCAAGCGCCCGGATGAAATCTCCCGCTGGATTGACATGTCCGACTGGATTCACGGCGAAACCGGCGGTTATCTGCGTCACTCCACCGAGACGCGCAACTGGTTCGAAACGGAGTTTCCGCAGTTCCTCGCCTCAGCCGCCAAGCCGATCGATCCGGCCAAGCGCTCCAATGAACACGCAAGCCATATTCTGGAAGCGCTGGAGACGGGACGGGTCTATCGCGGCCATTTCAACGTCAAGAACAATGGCGTCATCAGCAATCTGCCGGCGGATGCCATCATCGAATCGCCCGGCTTTGTCGACCGTTTCGGCATCAACATGGTCTCGGGCGTAACATTGCCGGAAGCCTGTGCAGCCACCTGCATGGCCTCCATCAATGTGCAGCGCATGTCTGTCCATGCGGCGGTGAGCGGCGATATCGATCTTTTGAAGCTCGCCGTGCTGCATGACCCGCTGGTGGGCGCCGTCGCCACGCCGGAGGAGGTCTGGCAGATGGTGGACGAGATGGTTGTCGCGCAAGCGCGCTGGCTGCCGCAATATGCCGATGCCGTACCGGCGGCGAAGGAGCGGCTTGCGACATCGAGCGTCAAGACCCGCGACTGGGCCGGCGCCGCACGCCGCAACGTGCGTTCCATCGAGGAATTGCGCGCCGAGAAATCGGCGCTGAAAAAGGCTGTTTGAGGAAAAGACATGGGAACAGGTCTGGCGGCGGAAGGGAGTCCGCCGCCACGACCGGAACGATCACAGAGGGTGGGCGGTCGAAGAGCTGCCATTTGGGAGGAATGACGATGTTACTTCAACGCAAGATCGGTATCATCTCGGCACTGGGGCTCAGTGTTTCGATGATCGCACTCAATGCGAATGCCTTCGAGACCACCACGCCGCCCGAGCCGCCGCAATTTCCGGCCGAAGGCAAGATCAATTACGTGGCGCGCGACTCGATCCTCGAATTCAAGGCGCTGCCTGACTACAGCGAGCCGGACTGGGTCAGCGAGAAATTCGAAAAGACCGGCAAGCTGCCGCCGCTGAAGGAACGCCTGCCGGAAGAACCACTCGTCTACAAGACCGGCAACATGCCTGACGGTATGGGCGTTTATGGCGATACCATGCGCCATGTGGTCGGCGGCCGGCCGGAGGGCTGGAACTATATTGCCGGCCAGAGCCAGGGCTGGGGCGGCATCGATATCGCCCTTTCCGAATGCCTGACGCGTACCGCGCCGCTTTTCCAGGTGGATGCCAAGGATACCGAGCCGCTGCCCAATCTGGCGAAAAGCTGGGAATGGTCTGAAGACGGCCACAAGCTGACGATGCATCTCGTCAAGGGGGCCAAATGGTCGGACGGTGAACCCTTCAACGCCGATGATGTGATATTCTATTGGGAAGATGCCGTCATCGACCCCAATGTTTCACCGCTTGGCGGCGGCGCCTCGCCGGAGGCTTTCGGTGAGGGAACGACGCTGAAGAAGGTCGATGATTACACCGTCCAATGGACCTTCAAGGCTGCCTTTCCCAAGCAATATCTCTACACCATGGCCTATCCGAGCTTCTGCCCCGGGCCGTCGCATATTCTGAAGCCCCAGCATCCGAAATATTCCAAGAACACCTATAACCAGTTCAAGAACGCTTTCCCGCCTGAGTATATGAACATGCCGGTCATGGGCGCATGGGTGCCTGTGTCATATCGGCCGGACGATCTCATCGTGCTGCGGCGCAACCCCTATTACTGGAAGGTCGATGAAAAGGGCCAGCAGCTGCCCTATCTCAACGAGGTCCACTACAAGCTTTCCACCTGGGCGGACCGCGATGTGCAGGCCGTTGCGGGCTCGGGCGATTTCTCCAATCTTGAACAGCCGGAGAATTTCGTCGCATCACTGAAACGCGCCGCAGATCCCAATGCGCCGGCCCGCCTTGCCTTTGGGCCGCGCCTCATCGGCTATAATCTGCAGATGAACTTTTCCGCCAATGGCTGGGGCAATCCGGATGAGCGCGGACAGGCCATTCGTGAGCTGAACCGCAATGAGGTATTTCGCCAGGCGGTCACTTCCGCTCTCGATCGAAAGGCGATCGGCGACTCGCTTGTGAAGGGGCCTTTCACGGCGATCTATCCGGGCGGCATTTCGTCTGGCACCAGCTTCTATGATCGCGCCTCCACGGTCTATTACCCCTTCAACCTCGAAGCCGCCAAGGCCTCGCTCGCCTCAATCGGCCTGAAGGACACCGATGGCGATGGGTTCCTGAATTTCCCCAAGGAAACGCTCGGCGGCCGCAATGTCGAGATTACCCTTCTCGTCAATAACGGCTACGCGACGGACAAGAGCCTTGCGGAAGGTCTCGTTGGCCAGATGGCGAAACTCGGCCTGCGCGTCGTCATCAACAGCCTCGATTCCAACCAGCGCGATGCCGCCCATTATGGCGGGCAGTTCGACTGGCTGGTGCGCCGCAACTCCACCGAGCTTTCCTCCGTGGTGCAGAATACCGAGCAGCTGGCACCCGTCGGCCCCCGCACAAGCTGGAACCACCGCTCGCCCGAGGGCAAGGAACTCGATCTGATGCCGTTCGAGAAAGAGATGGCCGATCTGGTACGCAAGTTCATCTCCTCGCAGGACAATGCCGAGCGGGCGGAACTGATGAAGCAATATCAGAAGGTCTACACGCAGAACCTCTATACGATTGGCCTCACCGAATATCCCGGCGCGCTCATCGTCAACAAGCGGTTCTCCAACGTGCCGCAGGGTACGCCGATCTTCATGTTCAACTGGGCCGAAGATTCCATCATCCGTGAACGGCTGTGGGTCGCGGCCGACAAGCAGGGCAAATACGAACTCTTCCCACAGCAGCTTCCCGGCAAGCCGGGTGAGGGCGGCCCGATCAACTAAAGCATTTCCAGAAAAACCGGACCCCGGTTTCCGTCCGGAAATGCGAATACCTTGAAGTACTCCTCCCGGAGCACACCCGGTACCGGTCGCGCGTGAAGCGCGGCCGGAGACACACGGCCCATCCAAACGGAGGAAGACCGTTCGATGCTGAGATTCCTGACGATACGCATAGGCTCCGCCGTTCCGGTGCTGCTGATCCTGAGTGTGGTGACATTCGCCATCATTCAGGCGCCGCCCGGCGATTATGCAGACTACATCCGCTCGCAGCTGATGAACCAGGGCGGGGCTTCCTTCGAACAGGCGGAAGCGCAGGCGCAGGCCTATCGTATCGAACACGGCCTCGATAAGCCGCTCGTGATGCAATATTTCAACTGGATCGGCGGTATCATCACCCGTGGCGATTTCGGCTACAGTTTCTACTACAACAAGCCGGTCGCCGATGTGGTTGGCGAACGCCTGCCGCGCACCATTGCGCTGGCGCTGGTCTGCCACATCTTCGCATCTGTTCTCGGCATCGCCTTCGGAATCTGGGCCGCTACGCGGCAATATTCCTGGGTCGACAACCTGCTCTCCACCATCGCCTTTCTCGGCATGACCATCCCGCGCTTCCTGATGGCGCTGATCCTTGTCTATCTGATGGTGTTTCATTTCGATGTGTCTGAGATCGGCAGCTTCTTCTCGCCGCAATATGGCGGTGCGCCGTGGTCGTGGGGCAAATTTGTCGATCTGGTCAGCCATGTCTGGCCGGTGGTCGCCATCGCCGTCTTCGGCGGCCTCGCCTACAACATGCGGGTGATGCGCGGCAATCTGCTCGATACGCTGAATGCGCAATATGTGGAAACGGCGCGCGCAAAGGGTCTTTCGGAAGGCGCGGTCATCATGCGCCATGCCGTGCCGAATGCGGTGCACCCGCTCGTCATGTATCAGGGCGTTGTGCTGCCCTATATGCTGAGCGGCGAAATCGAGACCGCCATCATCTTCGCATTGCCGACCGTCGGTCCGGCCATTGTCGGCTCCATGGCGGTGGGGGATGTCTACGTCACCGCGACCTTCATGATGGTGCTCGCCGCCACGCTGATCGTCGGCAACATCATCGCCGACATGCTGCTCGCCATGCTCGACCCGCGCGTTCGCGAATTCGGGAGGGCTTGAGATGGTGGCCGTTGACAACATGAAGACCGAAACCACCGCCACCCCCAAGCCCGAACGCGGCACGCAGGGCAACGAGTCCTATCTCGCCCTGGTATGGCGGCGTCTAAGGCGGTCCTTCACCGGCATGCTGGGGCTGGTGCTGGTCGTGCTCTTGATCCTGATCGCAATTTTCGCCGATTTCTTCGCGCCGATGAACCCGCTGGAAACCAATGCCAGCTTCTCGCCGCCGCAGGTGGTGCGTTTTTCTGACAAGGACGGCAATATCAGTCCTTTCCCCCGGGTTTATGCGACTGCCGAGACCGAAGAACTCGATCCGGTGACGTTCCAGCCTATCGTCGGGCCGGACTACGACAATCCCGTCTATCTCGGCTTCTTCGTCGAAGGCGCGGAATACAGGCTTTTGGGCCTCATCCCGATGAGCCGTCACTTCTTCGGCTCGACCGACGGCCAGCCGGTGCATTTTCTCGGAACCGACAAGTTCGGGCGCGATGTGCTGTCGCGCGCCATATATGGTTCGCGCATCTCGCTCGCGATTGCGCTTAGCGTCGTTGCCATCGTCACCGTCATCGGCACCAGTGTCGGCTTGATATCAGGGTATTTCGGCGGGCCGCTGGATGCCTGGGTGCAGCGCTTCGTGGAGGTGGTCCTCGCCTTTCCGCAATTGCCGCTTTATCTCGCGCTGACATCGCTCATTCCCGTCACCGCACCGACCACCGTTTTCCTCGTCTTCGTGGTTGGCGTCATGTCGGCGCTCGGCTGGGCGCAGATGTCACGCGAGGTGCGCGGCAAGACGCTGGCGCTGGCGCGTATCGATTATGTCCGGGCGGCGATTGCCGTCGGGGCCACCGACCGGCGCATCATTTTCCAGCACATTCTGCCGAATGTGATGAGCCACGTGATCGTCGCCGTCACCCTGCATATTCCGAGCGTCGTGCTGCTCGAATCCTTCCTCGGTTTCCTCGGTTTTGCGGTGAAACCGCCGCTCATCTCCTGGGGGCTGATGCTGCAGGATACCGCGACCTATTCCGTCATCGGTTCCTATCCATGGATCCTCGCGCCGGTCGGGTTCGTGCTGGTCACCGTCTTTGCCTTCAACGCGCTGGGCGACGGCCTGCGTGACGCCGTCGATCCCTATTGAGAGGAGCGTGACATGGTAGCTGCCCAGAACAACGCCTACGCCCCCGCCATCCGCCTCGATGCCGATGACCGCAAGGACAATGCCATTATCGATGCCCGCAACATTGCCGTGACCTTCAAGGTGGAGCACGGAACGGTGGAGGCGGTGAAAGATATTTCCTTCCAGCTCTATCGCGGCGAGACGATCGCAATCGTCGGCGAGTCCGGTTCGGGGAAATCCGTCACGGCTCGCACCGTTATGGGCCTTCTGACGAAGCGGGCAACGATTTCGAAATCGGCGGTGGTGCGCTTCAACGGCGAGGACATCCTGAAATTCTCATCACGCCAGCGCCGGGCGCTGCGTGGCAATCGCATTTCGATGATCTTTCAGGAGCCGATGAGTTCATTGAACCCGATCTATACGATCGGCAGCCAGATCGTCGAGGCGATCCGGGTGCACTCAAAACTCAGCCGCAAGGAAGCGGAGGCAAGGGCGCTCGATCTTCTGCGGCAGGTGCAGATACCGGAACCGGAAGCGCGGCTGAAACAATATCCGCACCAGCTTTCCGGCGGCCAGCGGCAGCGTGTGATGATCGCCATGGCGCTCTCCAACGATCCTGATGTGCTGATTGCTGATGAACCCACCACCGCGCTCGATGTGACGGTGCAGGCGCAGATTCTCAACCTTATCCGCGATCTGCAGAAAAAACGCGGCATGGCCGTGGTGCTCATTACCCATGACCTGACGATCGTGAAGCAGTTTTCCGACTACGTTTACGTCATGCAGCATGGCGAGATGCGCGAACATAACACCACCGAACAGCTGTTTGCAGCACCGCAGCACCCCTACACGAAAAGGCTGCTCGCTTCCGAACCGCAGGGAACGGCAAAGCCGCTGCCGGAGAATTCCGGCGTGCTGCTCACGGCAAGCGGCGTGCGTGTCTCCTTCATGATGCGTTATGGCGGACTGTTCAAACCGGAACTGAAGGAACTGATCGCCGTCGACAGCCTGGGGCTCACCCTCAATCGGCATGAGACTCTGGGCCTCGTCGGCGAATCCGGTTCCGGCAAGACGACCTTCGGCCAATCCCTGCTGCGGCTGAACGAACCGGTGGGCGGCGAGGTGATCTTTGATGGGGAGAGGGTCGATGGCCGCTCCCGCGCTGAGATGCGGCCCCTGCGTTCGCGCATGCAGATCGTGTTTCAGGACCCCTTCGCGTCGCTCAATCCGCGCATGACCATCGGCCAGATCATCGAGGAAGGGCTGATCATCAACGGCCTTGGCCGGACCAAGACAGAAAGGCTGGACCGGGTGCGTGATGCGCTGGAGGCGGCCGGCATGCCCGGTAACATCCTCTCACGTTTCCCGCATGAGTTCTCAGGCGGCCAGCGCCAGCGCATCGCCATTGCGCGCGCCGTGGCGCTGGAGCCGGAATTCATCCTGCTCGATGAGCCGACCTCGGCGCTCGATCTTTCCGTGCAGGCGCAGATCATCGATCTGCTGCGCAAGCTGCAGGACGAGCGGGGTCTGAGCTACCTGTTCATCTCCCACGACCTGAAAGTGGTTCGCGCGCTCTGCCACCGCGTCATCGTCATGCAGCGCGGGCAGATCGTTGAGCAAGGTCCTGTCGAGGATGTGCTGACAAACCCAAACACAGAATATACTCAGCGGCTTGTACGGGCCGCCTTCGAAATCGCTTGAATTCCAATGCCGGAGGTAGACATGGCAAGAGATCCCAAGATCACATTTATCGGCGCAGGCTCCACGGTGTTCATGAAGAACATCGTCGGCGACGTGCTGCAGCGTCCGGCCCTTTCGGGCGCCACCATCGCACTCATGGATATCAACCGTGAAAGGCTGGAAGAAAGCGCCATCGTCGTCAACAAGCTGATTTCGACGCTGGGGGCAAAGGCGAAGGCCGAGACCTATACCGACCAGAAAAAGGCGCTTGCCGGCGCGGATTTCGTCGTCGTCGCTTTCCAGATAGGCGGGTACGAGCCCTGCACGGTCACCGATTTCGAGGTGCCGCGCAAATATGGCCTGCGCCAGACCATTGCCGATACGCTCGGCGTCGGCGGCATCATGCGCGGTCTTCGCACCGTGCCGCATCTGTGGAAGATCTGCGAGGACATGCTGGCCGTCTGCCCGAACGCGATCATGCTGCAATATGTGAACCCCATGGCGATCAATACCTGGGCGATTGCCGAGAAGTACCCGACGATCCGGCAGGTGGGTCTTTGCCATTCGGTTCAGGGCACGGCCATGGAACTCGCCCATGATCTCGATATCCCATACGAGGAAATCCGTTACCGTTCGGCCGGCATCAATCACATGGCGTTTTTCCTCGAATTCGAACATCGCCAGCCGGATGGCAGCTACAGGAGCCTTTATCCCGATCTCGTGCGCGCCTATCGCGAAGGCCGTGCGCCAAAGCCCGGCTGGAACCCGCGCTGCCCCAACAAGGTGCGTTACGAGATGCTGACGCGGCTCGGTTATTTCGTTACCGAAAGTTCCGAGCATTTTGCCGAATATACGCCCTATTTCATCAAGGAAGGACGCGAAGACCTGATCGAGAAATTCGGCATCCCGCTTGATGAATATCCGAAGCGCTGCATCGAGCAGATCGAGCGCTGGAAAGGGCAGGCGGCGGCCTATCGTTCGGCCGAGAAGATCGAGGTCAAACAATCGAAGGAATATGCTTCCTCCATCATCAACTCGGTCTGGACCGGCGAGCCTTCTGTCATCTACGGCAACCAGCGCAACAATGGCTGCATCACCTCGCTGCCATCTGATTGCGCGGCGGAAGTGCCCTGTCTGGTCGATCATAACGGCATACAGCCGACCTTCATCGGCGAATTGCCGCCGCAACTGACAGCGCTGATGCGCACCAACATCAATGTGCAGGAACTGACGGTTCGGGCGCTGATGAGCGAAAATCGCGAGCATATCTTCCATGCCGCGATGATGGACCCGCATACCGCAGCCGAACTCGACCTCGACCAGATATGGTCGCTGGTGGACGATCTGCTGCTGGCCCATCGCGACTGGCTGCCGGAATGGACGCAGGTGGAAGTGAAGCGGGCGCGGGCGGTTTAAGGTTGGCCCTGTCTTTGCCCGGAAGTCCGAAGGCGGCTGTGAGAAACGCACTTGCCTTCGGGACTTCCGGCAGTGGCCCTAAAACCTCTCCGTCGTCATCCTCGGGTCAAACCCGTGGATGACGACGAGTGTGGTGTCAGCAACCTCTGGACAGTCGCGACGACAGCAGCAGAACGTTTGACGAGCGCAATTTGCACCCTCCCAGCTTCCTGCCCGAAACATCCTTGGGCCCATTTGACTTGTGTCAAGGCCACGAAACACCACGACACCTAAACAGCCCTTGACCCGATCTGTTCTCGCTTGGCTAGGAGAAATGTCGGGTGCGAATTCTAAACGCGATGGTGGCTGGCTTCTTCGGTTTTTACGTATTACGGTTGAAACCTGAAGGGTTCATGGGGAAGACGGATGTCTAAAAAAGGCTTGCTCATTGGTCTGGTGGTTCTGGCTGTTGCCGTTGCCGCTTACTTTGCCTGGTCGAAGCTGAAGGGGGAGGGGCTGCCTTCCGGTTTCGCGTCCAGCAACGGTCGGATCGAGGCGGTCGAGATCGACATTTCCACCAAGACCGCCGGTCGCCTTCAGGACATCATGGTGCGCGAAGGCGATTTCGTGAAGGCCGGACAGGTGCTGGCGCAGATGGACACCGCCCAGCTGGAAGCGCGGAAGCGTCAGGCGGAAGCACAGTTTCGCCGTGCGAAAATAGCAATCGATACGGCCAACAGCCTTGTCGCACAGCGGGAGGCGGAGAAGACCTCGGCGCTGGCGATCGTGGAACAGCGCAAGGCCCAGCTTGATTCCGCCTCCAAGACCTATGCGCGCTCGAAGCAGCTGCTGACGGGCAATGCCGTTTCGCAGCAGATCGTCGACGACGGTGAAGCCGCCGAGCTGTCCGCCCGCGCCACACTCGCCTCCGCGCAGGCCTCGCTTGCCGCCTCCGATGCGGCAATCAACGCGGCCAAAGCGCAGATCGTTGATGCCGAGGCGGCTGTCGATGCGGCGCAGGCCGATATTGAAAGCATTGAGACTGACATAGCCGATGCGACGCTGAAATCGCCCCGCGACGGCCGCGTGCAATATAGGATCGCCCAGCCCGGAGAAGTGCTGTCCGCCGGTGGACGGGTTCTCAACCTCGTCGATCTCGGAGACGTCTACATGACCTTCTTCCTGCCGACGGCAGAGGCTGGCCGCACGTCCATGGGCTCCGATGTGCGCCTGATACTGGATGCGGCACCGCAATACACCATCCCGGCGAAAGTTTCCTTTGTGGCCGATGTCGCGCAGTTCACGCCGAAGACGGTTGAAACCGAAGAGGAACGCCAGAAGCTCACCTTCCGGGTGCGGGCGCAAATTCCGCAGGAACTGCTGCAGAAATATATCCAGTATGTCAAAACCGGACTGCCCGGCATGGCCTATGTACGGCTTGATCCGCAGGCCGCCTGGCCGGAAAACCTCGAACGCAATCTCGTCAAGTGACGGTGGCCACCATGGTCGCGCCTCCCGCAACGAATGACAGGAACGCACCGGTCGCGCGATTGACCGATGTGCGGCTGACCTTCGGAAGCACCATTGCGCTGGCCGATATATCGGTCGAGATTCCCGCAGGGAGGATGGTAGGGCTCATCGGGCCTGACGGCGTCGGCAAGTCGAGCCTGTTGTCGCTCGTCTCCGGCGCGCGGGCCATCCAGAAGGGCAAGGTGGAGGTTCTGGGTGGCGACATGTCCGATCCGCGCCACCGTGAGGATACCTGCCCGCGTATCGCCTATATGCCGCAGGGTCTTGGCAAGAACCTTTACCCCACCCTGTCCGTCTTCGAGAATATCGACTTTTTCGGCAGGCTGTTCGGACAGGGCAGCAGGGAGCGGCAGGCGCGCATTGCCGAATTGCTGAAGAGCACCGGCCTCGAACCATTCGCCGATCGCCCCGCGATGAAGCTTTCCGGCGGCATGAAGCAGAAACTCGGGCTCTGCTGCGCGCTGATCCACGATCCGGACCTGCTTATCCTCGATGAGCCGACCACAGGCGTTGACCCGCTGTCGCGCCGGCAGTTCTGGGAATTGATCGATTCCATCCGGGCCGGGCGTCCGGGCATGAGCGTCATCGTCGCCACGGCCTATATGGAAGAGGCCGCCGGTTTCGACTGGCTGGTCGCCATGGATGGCGGCAAAATACTGGCTACCGGTTCGCCCGCCGAACTTCTCGAGCGCACGTCGGCACCCAATCTCGATGCAGCCTTCATCGCGCTTCTTCCCGAAGAAAAGCGCAAGGGTTACCACGAGGTCCATATCGCGCCGCGCAAGGTGACGGGTGAGGGCGATTACGCCATCGAGGCGTCGCATCTCAGCATGCGCTTCGGTGATTTCACCGCCGTCGACAATGTCAGCTTCAAGATTCCGCGCGGCGAGATTTTCGGCTTTCTCGGTTCGAACGGCTGCGGAAAATCCACCACCATGAAGATGCTGACCGGGCTTCTGGCGGCCAGCGAAGGCGAGGCCAAGCTCTTCGGGCACAAGGTGGATGCGAGCGACATGGCGATCCGCCACCGCGTCGGTTACATGAGCCAGGCCTTCTCGCTTTATTCAGAACTGACGGTGCGGCAGAACCTCGATCTTCACGCCCGCCTGTTCAAGCTGCCGGAAGACACCATTCAGCCGCGTATCGCCGAAATGGCGGAGCGATTCGATCTCGGCGCGGTCATGGAAACCCTGCCGGACGACCTGCCGCTCGGCATCCGGCAGAGGCTGTCGCTGGCGGTGGCGATGATCCATTCGCCTGACATTCTCATCCTCGATGAGCCGACCTCCGGTGTCGACCCGGTGGCGCGCGACGGGTTCTGGCAAATCCTTGCCGATCTCTCGCGCAACGACAATGTCACCATCTTCATCTCCACCCATTTCATGAACGAGGCGGAGCGCTGCGACCGTATTTCGCTGATGCATGCCGGCAAGGTGCTGATCAGCGATACGCCTGATGCGATTACCAAAAGCCGCAATGCCGCAACGCTTGAAGAGGCTTTCGTCGCCTATCTCGAGGATGCCTCGGGTGTGAAAAAAGTGAAACCCGTTGCACCGTCCGCTCCGGCAGCTGAGGTGCCCACGACACAACATGCCGCCCCCGTCCGCAAGAGGTTTTTCGATTTCAGGCGCATGTTCAGCTATACCCGCCGTGAGGCGCTGGAATTGCAGCGTGATCCCATTCGCGGAACGCTGGCGGTGCTCGGCAGCGTTATCCTGATGTTTGTCATCGGATACGGCATCAATCTCGATGTCGAGGACCTGACCTTTGCGGTGCTGGACCGCGACGATTCCACCATCAGCCGTGACTACGTGCTCGATATTGCCGGCTCCCGTTATTTCATCGAAAAGGAACCGATCCGCGACTATGCCGATATGGATCGGCGCATGCGTGATGGGGAACTCAGCCTTGCCATTGAAATTCCCCCCGGCTTTGGCCGGGATGTCTTGCGCGGCAAGACGGTGGAGGTGGGCGCCTGGATCGACGGCGCCATGCCGCAGCGCGCCGAGACGGTGCGCGGTTACGTGCAGGGTATGCACCAGACATGGCTTGCGCGGAAGGCCGCCGAGATTTACGGCAGCGCCGCCACGCAGAACAGCTTCAGCATCGAGACGCGCTATCGTTACAATCCTGATGTCAAAAGCCTCGTCGCCATGGTGCCGGCGGTCATTCCGCTGCTGCTCATGCTTATTCCCGCCATGCTGGCGGCGCTCAGCGTCGTCAGGGAAAAGGAGCTTGGCTCCATCGTCAATCTCTATGTGACGCCGACCACGCGGCTGGAATTCCTGATCGGCAAGCAGCTTCCCTATGTCGCCCTCGGCATGCTCAATTTCCTGCTTCTGACGGCATTTGCGGTCTTCGTCTTCCAGGTGCCTTTCACCGGAAGTTATCTCGCCTATGCGGCGGGAGCGCTGCTCTACGTCATCATCGCCACCTCCATTGGCCTTCTCATGTCATCCTTCATGAAGAGCCAGATCGCAGCGATTTTCGGCACGGCCCTGCTGACGCTCATTCCGGCCACGCAATATTCGGGCATGATCGATCCCGTCTCCTCGCTGCAGGGCGCCGGCGCCTTTATCGGTAACATCTATCCGGCCACCTATTTCATGACCATTTCGCGCGGGACCTTTTCGAAGGGGCTTGATTTCGCCGGGCTTTCCGGCTCGTTCCTGCCGCTCATCATAGCCATTCCGCTGCTGCTTAGTGCCGGTGCCGCACTTTTGAGGAAACAGGCGTCATGAGGCTGTTTTCGTCCAACATCTTCCAGCTCGGCATCAAGGAACTGCGTGGCCTTGCGCGTGACGGCATGCTGCTGCTCCTGATTGTCTATGCCTTCACGCTGCAGATCTACACCGGCTCCAGCGCGCTGCCGGAAACGCTGAACAATGCCGCCATCGCCATTGTCGATGAGGATCAGTCACCGCTTTCCGGCCGCATCAGTACGGCGTTTTATCCACCCTATTTCGCACCGCCGAAGCAGATTTCCATCGCGGAAATGGACAAGCGCATGGATGCCGGGCTCGATACTTTCGCGCTCAACATCCCTCCGGATTTCCAGCGCCGGCTGATGGCGGGTCAGCAGCCGGCCATCCAGCTCAATATCGACGCCACCCGCATGAGCCAGGCCTTCAGCGGCGGCGGTTATGTGCAGAGCATCGTGACCAGCGAAGTTCAGGAATATGTCAACCGTTATCGCGGTGCGACTGCGGTGCCGGTGGACCTCACCCTGCGCTCCCGTTTCAACCCGGAGCTGGACAAGTCCTGGTTCGGCTCGATCAACAATATCATCACCGCCATCACCATGCTGTCGATCGTGCTGACGGGGGCGGCGCTCATTCGCGAGCGGGAGCACGGCACGGTCGAGCATCTGCTGGTCATGCCGGTCACGCCGCTGGAAATCATGCTCAGCAAGGTCTGGTCCATGGGCCTCGTCGTGCTGGTGGCCTCGGCATTTTCCCTGTTCGTGGTCGTCAGGGGGCTGCTCGCCATTCCGATCGAAGGCTCGCTTTCGCTTTTCCTGCTCGGAACGGCATTGCAACTCTTCGCCATGACCTCAATGGGCATATTCCTCGCGACCGTCGCGGGTTCCATGCCGCAATTCGGCATGTTGCTGATCCTGTTCCTGCTGCCGCTGCAGGTGCTCTCGGGCGCCATGACGCCGCGTGAAAGCATGCCTGATATCATCCAGTACATCATGCTTCTTGCGCCAAACACCCATTTTGTCATTCTGGCGCAATCGGTGCTTTTCAGAGGGGCGGGGCTGGATGTGGTCTGGCCGCAATTGCTGGCGCTGCTGGCCATCGGCTCCGCGCTCTTCGTTTTTGCGCTTCGCCGTTTCAGGCGGTTCCTGCGCTGACGACAGCCGGATTTTCCGCTTGTTCTGCCCATTTCCACGCAAGTTGAATTAATTGTGTTCGGTAACGGTATGTTCGCCTTCCGTGAATATGCCTATGAGGACGGCTGGGTAAGCGGGCTTTGTTCAGGAGTAGCAAAATGAATATTGCAGCACGTCTTTCACTGGCAGCCATGATCGCTCTGGCGGCAACACCATCCCTCGCGTCGGAAGATATGACGTCGGAGACGAGCGAAGCGATATTCGGTTTTGGCGGCGCCATGACGAAAGAAGACATGCTGAAAAGTGCAGCCCTCTTTCCGGTGGAATATGAGCGCAACGCCATTCTGGGCGGCGGCTACCAGTTTTATCCCTACCATATCGGCAACGTGAAACTCGGCGGCGAAATCGGCGCCGCTGCCAGATTTGGCAAGGGCTTTACGGGTGAAGTCTGGGTGGGTTCGGTTGCGCGTTACGAGCAGATCAGGCTCGGAGAGCGGCTGTTCATCACGCCAAGCTTTACCGCCGGCCTCAGCCTTGTCACGGATGCGCAGCGGGGCCGCGAGCGCGAACAGGAAATCAAGGACGACGGCAATGCCAATGTCCTGTTTTATCTGGGGCCGGAAATCAACGTGTCCTTCAGCGAGGATTCCTCGACGGAATTCTTCTGGCGTCTTCACCACCGTTCCGGCGGTGGCAAAACATTGGGCAATATGAAAGGCGCCACAAACGCCAACGTCTTCGGCGTCCGCTACAAGTTCTGAGCGGCAGGGATGGTCCCACGCCCGGTGAACTGTCTGAATTTCAGTCACGTTTCTTTTTCGCCGCAAACCGTCATGGGGAACCCGTGCATGCAGTGCATGGGTGGATTGCCTTATTCTGCCTGTTAATGCGTCACCGAAAAGCGCATATAGAGGACATCAAAGGACGCCGGGACGAAAACGTTACTGACGTCACCTAAACCTCAGAAAGGGTAATGTCATGAACGTAGCACGCAGCTTCAACAATTGGCGCAAATATCGTCAGACCATCAACGAACTCGGCCGTATGAGCAGCCGTGAACTGCACGATCTCGGTATCGATCGCAGCCAGATCACCAGCGTCGCCCGCGCCGCCGTCGGTAAGTAATCATAACGATATTGCCGCTATTGAATGCCCAAACGCCCGCTTTGCGGGCGTTTTTGTTTTGGAGGCCTCTCCTCCGTCATCCTCGGGCTTGACCCGAGGATCCATTGCTTTCCACGGGTCAGGATCCTCGGGTCAAGCCCGAGGATGACGTTGAGTATGTGCAAAGCGATGTCATTCCACGCCTGAGGACGACTGAAGCGAACCAATCGCCAGGAATTTTCGACGAGGAATATTGCCATGCACAAAACGCATATCTGCGCTGCAACCTTGTGCCTGTCAAACGCGCAGAAAAATGGTATCTTCAAATCATCGAAACGGATGTACCTCCTCCCACATCCTTTCGGTAATGCGGGCGATCCTACTCCTCCTCCCAAAGGATTGCCTCGGGGACAGCGGTTTTCCTCCTCCCATATCGCTGTTCATCTTTTCAAAAAGCCTGCCGCACCTCCTCCCGCGGCAGGCTTTTTTGTTTTCGGAAACTTCCCTTTATTTTCAGGATTATCTCAGTCGAAAGCCATCATGCCGATGGGCGTTACGGCATGGGTGCCTGCGCGTCTGGCAAGGGCATAAGCAAGGCACTGCTCCACGGCATCCTGCGGCACGGGCTTGGCGATCACGCCGGCGCCTATGCCGAGATTGACGACGACTTCGGGGTTCGCCGTCATGAAGATCACCACCACGCCATGGTCTTCGGAAAGCCGCCGCCCGATCTCCGGGCCGGTCTGTCCGTCGGCAAGATTGACGTCGACGAAGGCGATATCGGCGCGGCTGCCAAGCGCCACGGCCTCTTCCAGCCGGTTGGCGATGCCGATGACATCAGCCTCTTCTTCCGCCTGCAAAATGGAATCCTCTATATCCATGGCGATGAGGAATTCGTCTTCCACGATCAGCACACGCGGCTGTTCCGTGCGGAAACCCGGTTCGTTCTGCAAGACGTCTGCCAACATATGCCTGTCTCCATTCTGTGTGCTTCAGAGCACCGGACCGAAAAGTGCAGCGCGGTTTTCGGGCCTTCGATGCGTCAACTATGCCTGGAGCGGGAAGGGCCGGTTCCGTTTTATCTCCCGCCGCTCCAGCGCGGTCGGCAAGCAAACACTTGTCGGCGTAACTCGTTCCAAAGTGAGATAAACATAGTGAATGGAGTGTAAACGGCGCGCCTTTTCGGCTATCACCTCTAGGAAGCGAAGCAGTTGATTCGGTTCGGTTTTCATCCGGGGAAGGGGTCGGAGAACGTCGCCGTGGAGCATCTTTCGCCCCCTGGAACGCCGGTCTTTCGCCATTATGGGGCGATAGGCCTGCATGAAAATTCAAAGCGTTACAGCCTCTTTCCCGCTCGGGGAGGAAGCGCTGGGACCTTGCCGATCATTCGCGTGCCGCGGTCAAAAAACGGCGCGGGACCCTATGAGTTTAGAAAGAGAATAAGACGATGACCCAGTCTCCGCGCGCCACCATTGCCCGCAACACGCCCAATATCGCCGTCGTCGGCGTCGGTGGCGGTGGCGGCAACGCGATCAACAACATGATTGCCGAGGGCATCGGCGGCGTTGATTTCATCGCCGCCAATACGGATGCTCAGGCGCTGAAGAAAACCGATGCGCCGCGTCTCGTGCAGCTCAGCTCCGAACTGACCGGCGGGCTTGGAGCGGGCGCTGATCCGGAGGTCGGCCGGCAGGCGGCGATCGATTCCCTCGACGAGATCATGGATCACCTGAGCGGTTACGACATGTGTTTCATCACCGCGGGCATGGGCGGCGGCACCGGCACGGGTGCTGCCCCCGTCATCGCCGAAGCCTGCCGGGCGAAAAATATCCTGACCGTCGGTGTCGTCACGCTTCCCTTCAGCTTCGAGGGCGCGCGCCGCATGCGGGCTGCGGAATATGGCTTTGCCAACCTGCTCAACACGGCCGATACCGTCATCGTCATTCCCAACCAGAACCTGCTGCGCATCGCCGATGCCGGCACCACCTTCGAGAATGCGCTGAAGACGGCCGACAAGGTCCTGTCGCTTGGCGTGCGCTGCATCACCGATCTCATCCTGCGCGAAGGCCTCGTCAATCTCGATTTCGCCGACGTGCGCTATGTCATGAAGAATGGCGGCCGGGCGCTGATGGGCACGGCGCAGGCCAAGGGTCCGAAACGCGCCTCGGAAGCGGCGGCGGCAGCCATCGCGAATCCGCTGCTCGGCGAACCCTCGCTGAAGGAGGCGCGTGGCGCGCTGGTATCCATCTCGGGCGGCAACGATCTGACGCTTTATGAAATCGACGAGGCGATGACGCTGGTGCGCGAAGCTGTGAGCGAAGAGACCGACGTGGTTATGGGCGCTTCCTTCGACCCCACGCTTGATGGTGCCTTCAAGATTTCCGTCGTGGCCACCGGCCTGCGCAACTAACGTCTTGTTAGAGGGGCGGCATTGCTGGGCGTTTCTTCTCCCCGCCGGGGAGAAGGGACAAGCCGCGTATTCTTGGCTCCCTAGAGAAATCGTCTTTCCTTAAGCGGGGTAATAACGCCCACGCCACAAACCGAACGATTAAAAGCCGTCGCGGGCAATTTTCGCGACGGCTTTTTGTTGTTTTTGAACAATTATTCCGCCATTCGAAGAGGCGACGGCGCTGCGCGGCGTTGATTGCGAAAAAATATAATAGTACTCTTTATGTCGACAAGAGGGATTTGATGATGACGGATATAATTGCTTCTGCCGAGCGCAAGCGCGGCTCCGGCGTGAAGATGGTCTATGATCTGCTGCGCGACGAGATTCTCGATCTGGTTCTGCCGCCGGGCAGTCCCATCGACGAGGTGCAGCTTGCCGAGCGGTTCAAGATGTCACGCACGCCCATCCGCGAGGCACTGGTGCGGCTTTCGGGCGAGGGGCTGATCGATACGCTGCCGAACCGCTCCACCATGGTGTCGAATATCGATTTCCTCAACATGCATACCTATTTCGATGCGCTTGTGTTGATGTACCGGGTAACGACCCAGCTTGCCGCGCAATATCACCGTCCGGAAGATCTGGCCGGAATCCGCGCCCACAACGCGGAATTCGCCATTGCGGTCGAGGAGCAGGATGCGCTGGCGATGATTTCCACCAATGCCGCCCTTCACCTTTCCATCGCCGAAGCCGGGCGCAACCCCTATTTCACCAGCCTGTTCAAGCGGCTTTTGGATGAGGGACGGCGCATCCTCAGGCTTTATTACCAGTCCTATGATGATCGTCTGCCCAAGCGTTTCGTCGATGATCATGAAGAGATGATCGCGGCGATTGCCGCTCGCGATATCGCTCTTTCCGAAAGGCTGGCGCGGGAGCACGCCGAACAGATCGTGCGGCAGGTGCAGAAACTGCTGGTGCGAAACGAGCGGCTGGAAATAAATCTGTAGCTTGTCGATTTCTTGTCGACAAATAAAATACAAGATAGTAATGTCCCTGTCGAAAGGGTGGCGCGGACGTGCGTCCATTCCCGAAAAACATGTCCCTTAGGAGCTAGTAATGACGGCCAGCATTTTTTCCGGCGTGATTCCCGCCTTGATGACCCCCTGCAAGGATGATCGCACCCCTGATTTCGATGCGCTTGTTCGCAAGGGCAAGGAACTGATCGCCGATGGCATGTCGGCCGTGGTTTATTGCGGTTCCATGGGCGACTGGCCGCTCCTGACGGATGAGCAGCGCATGGAAGGCGTGGAGCGCCTGGTGAAGGCTGGCATTCCGGTCATCGTCGGCACCGGCGCGGTCAACACGGCGTCTGCCGTTGCCCATGCTGCCCACGCCCAGAAGGTTGGCGCCAAGGGTCTGATGGTTATTCCGCGCGTCCTGTCGCGCGGTTCGGTCATCTCTGCCCAGAAGGCGCATTTCAAGGCCATCCTCGCGGCGGCTCCTGAAATCCCGGCCGTCATCTACAACAGCCCCTATTATGGCTTCGCCACCCGTGCCGATCTCTTCTTCGCGCTACGCGCCGAGCACAAGAACCTCGTCGGCTTCAAGGAATTCGGGGGCCCGGCGGATATGCGTTACGCTGCTGAAAACATCACCAGCCGTGATGACGACGTCACTCTTATGATCGGCGTCGATACCGCCGTTTTCCACGGCTTCGTCAATTGCGGTGCAACCGGCGCCATCACCGGCATCGGCAACGTGCTGCCGAAGGAAGTCATTCACCTCTGCAAGCTGTCGCAGGCCGCCGCCAAGGGTGATGCGGATGCCCGCGCCCGTGCGCTGGAACTGGAACAGGCGCTCGCCGTTCTCTCGTCCTTCGATGAAGGCCCGGATCTGGTTCTCTATTTCAAGCACATGATGGTGCTGAAGGGCGACAAGGAATACACGCTGCACTTCAACGAAACCGATGCCCTGACGGACAGCCAGCGCGGTTATGTCGAAGCGCAGTTCAAGCTGTTCAACAGCTGGTATGCCGACTGGAGCAAGCTTCCGGGTGCCGTGCAGGCCTGCAAGGCTGCCTAAGCAGCCGCTGATGTGAAAACAAAAGGCCCGCAAATGCGGGCCTTTTTTGCATGTCAGGAGGTTTGATGTCTCCCCTCCGTCATGCTGGACTTGACCCGGCATCCAGCCACGGCGCGTCTGCGCCGTGAGGAATGAGTCTTTCGTGATCAAAGACTTGATCGCATTGGACCCCGGATCAGGTCCGGGGTGACGGGGCGGGGGATGCTGTGCAGTTGCAAAAAAACGCTGAGTGACTTTGTCATTGCGAGAAGGCCCGCGTTCGCGAGCCTTCTTGTTTCCGCTTTGCGGTCAGGAGACCGCGTCCAGTCCCTTCTCCAGCAGTTGGTCGAGCCCGGCCACTTCTGCAGCGGTCAGCGTAATACCTTCATTTTCCGATTTGGCACGGGCGGCAAAACGGCGGCCGGAGGGCAGGCGGGCGCCCTGGCCGATGATGGCGTCAAACAGCACTTCCGCGCGCTGGAAGGGGTCTCCCGGCCGCCCCTTGGCAAAGGCCTCCGGGGAAAAGGCGACGATCAGTTCCCCATGGAAGGGCGCAAGCGTGGTGGTGCCGAGATAGTCCAGCACTTCGGGACTGGTGAGGTCGCCGATCATGATGCCGGCGAGAAGCTCGATCATGGTGCCGATGGCAGAACCCTTGTGGCCGCCAAAGGGCAGCATGGCGCCGGCAAGGGCCGCCTCCGGGTCCGTCGTCGGATTGCCGTCTGCATCGACCGCCCAGTCTTCGGGTAAAGGTTTTCCCGCGCGCCGGTGCAGTTCTATCTCGCCGCGGGCGGCAACGGATGTCGCGAAATCAAAGACGTAAGGCGAGGTGTCCTTGCGCGGCCAGCCGAAAGCGAAGGGGTTGGTGCCGAGCAGCGGTTTGGTTCCTCCCGTCGGCGCGACGGTGGAATAGCTCGGGCACATCACCAGTCCGGCCAGCCCGTTCGAGGTCAGTCCCTCCACCTCGGGCCAGAGCGCCGAAAAATGGGTGCAGTCATTGATGACGAGTGCGGCGACGCCCAAACGTTCCGCGCGTTCCACCAGAACCGGCAGGCCAAGCTCGAAGGCAGGATTGGCGAAGCCGCCATTGGCATTGACCTTCACGATCGCCGTACCGTCCTCCTCGGCCACATCAGGTGTGGCATCGGGCTTCACCTTGCCGGCCTTGACGGTGCGCAATGCGCCTTCAATGCGGTAAATGCCATGGGACTTGCAGGCGTCGCGCTCACCGGCGGTGATGACGCGCGCCAGCGCTCCCGACTGCACGGCATTTAAGCCAGCCCTGCGGAAAATCGCCTCCACCCGTTGAAATAGTTCGTCGATGGTCAAGGTGGTGGTGTCGCTCATCATAATCCTCCGATATCGGCTCGCACATTTTGAATACATAAAGTATACAATGGCTGGGGTAATGCAACGTGTCTTTTCGGTGCGGCTGTGTCAGAGCGGGAATCCACTTTATCGGACACAAAGATTCCTTAGGCCCTCATTCCTGTGCTTGTCACAGGAATCCAGCAGACGCGCGTCTGCGCGTCGGAAAGACTCTATTTAGCCCAAAGACTTGGGCTGGCTGGATCCCTGTGACAAGCACAGGGATGAGGGGCCTTTGATGTTTCCGCTCACCTTGTCGGCTCCTCGCGCCAGCTTTCGAAACTAATCCATTGAACCTCATCAGTTCGCACGTGCACAAAATTCTTTTTGTATACTCATTGTATTTTTATGTTGATTTATCGCTTTCTTGGGGAAATAGTGACCGCGCCTTCAAGGGCAGACCAATTCTGGGAGCAAATCAAGAATGAAAAAATCGGTCATTTTCGCCGGCCTGCTGGCCGCCACTTCCGCTATCACCCCGGCCAAGGCCGACAAGCTTGACGACATTATTTCGTCCGGCACGCTGCGTTGCGCCGTTGTGCTCGACTTCCCGCCGATGGGCGCGCGTGATGACGCCAACAATCCGATCGGCTTTGACGTCGATTATTGCAACGATCTCGCCAAGGCGCTTGGCGTCACGGCTGAAATCGTCGAAACGCCGTTTCCCGAGCGTATTCCGGCGCTGATGTCCGGCCGCGTCGACGTTGGCGTTGCGTCCACCTCCGATACGCTGGAGCGTGCCAAGACAGTCGGCATGACCGTGCCTTACTTCGCCTTCGAAATGGCCGTTACCGCCAACGACAAGTCGGGCATCAAGTCGTTCGAAGACATGAAGGGCAAGACCGTTGGCGCAACCGCCGGCACGTTCGAAGCCATCGCGCTCGAAAAGTCGGTCAAGGAATGGGGCACCGGTGAATTCCGCCCGTACCAGACGCAGGCAGACGTGTTCCTCGCACTCAGCCAGGGCCAGATCGACGCCACCGTTTCCACCTCGACGGTTGCCCAGTCCAACGTGAAGGGCGGCAAGTTCGCCGGCATCTCCGTGGTCGGCAAGGCGCCTTACGACATCGACTATGTCGCGCTCTTCACCAACCGCGATGAATACGGCCTCATCAACTACCTGAACCTCTTCATCAACCAGCAGGTTCGCACCGGCCGTTACGCCGAACTCTATGAAAAATGGGTTGGCGGCGAAGTTCCTTCGCTCACCGTCAACGGCGTTTATCGCTGATCAGGACTTTTCGTAAACGGCGCGGTCGAAATGATCGCGCCGTTGATCGTTTCTGAAAAGGCGGGACACTTAATGTTCAACTATACATTCCACTGGAATCAGGCGCTGAAGGCTCTGCCGCAGCTTCTGGACGGTGCGGTGGTGACGCTGCAGATCGCCATTCTGTCGATGGTGATCGGTCTGACCTTCGCCATCGCGCTGACGCTGTTCCGGCTCTCCGGCAACCGTATCCTTGGCGCTTTCGCCTCCGTCTGGGTGGAAGTCGCCCGCAACACGCCGGCGCTGTTCCAGATTTACATGGCCCATTTCGGCCTTGGCAATTTCGGCATTCATCTGAGCCCCTATACGGCGCTTCTGGTCGGTATCGCCTTCAACAATGCCGGTTATCTCGCGGAGAATTTCCGTGGCGCGCTGAAAGCCATTCCCGATACGCAGACCCGTTCCGGCCGTTCGCTCGGCATGACGTCGATGCAGACCTTCCGTCTGATCATCATGCCGCAGATGCTGCGCGTCGCGTTTCTGCCTGCCACCAACCAGATGGTCTGGGCAATCCTCATGACCTCGCTCGGTGTCACCGTCGGCATGAATACGGATCTCGCCGGCGTCACACAGGCCTTGAACGCCCGTTCGTTCCGCACCTTTGAATTCTTCGCGCTCGCCGCGGTCATCTATTACGTGATCGCCAAGATCGTCACGCTTGCCGCCCGATTACTGGCCGCGCGTCTGTTCCGTTATTGAGAGAGGTGAGCCATGTTTGAAACCGCTCTCACCTGGAGTGATCTCGCCTTCCTGGCCAAGGGTGCCGGCATGACGCTTGCCGTCACCGCCGTCGCCGTCACGGCAGGCACCATCATGGGGATCATCTTCGGCATCATCCGCTTCCAGTTCGGCCCCTATTGGTCGCTGCCGCTGACCTTCATTCTGGATATTTTCCGTTCCGTGCCGCTGCTTATCCAGCTGGTGCTCGGCAATGCCTTCCAGTCGATCGCCAAGCTCGGCTGGCCGCCATTCACCACCTCCTGCGTGGTGCTGTCGCTTTATACGGCGGCCTATTGCACAGAGATCGTGCGCGGCGGCATCGGTGCGGTGCCGTCGAATACGCGGCGTGCCTGCCGGTCGCTCGGCATGACGTGGTCGCAGGACATGCGCTACATCGTGCTGCCGCTTGCCACCCGCGTGTCGCTGCCCTCCTGGATCGGCTTGACGCTCGGCGTCATGAAGGATTCGGCGCTGGTGCTGTGGCTCGGCCTCATCGAGCTTCTGCGCGCCTCGCAGATCCTCGTCACCCGCCTGCAGGAACCGCTGACCATCCTGATGATCTGCGGCGCCATCTACTTCCTTATCAGCTTCCCCATCGCCCGTTTCGGCGGGTATCTCGAAAGACGGTGGTCCCCCAATGATTGAGATCGAAAACGTCCGCAAATCCTTCGGCCCGCTGGAGGTTCTGAAAGGGATCAACCTTACCGTCAACAAGGGCGAGGTCGTCACCATCATCGGCGGCTCCGGTTCCGGCAAGTCGACGCTGCTCACCTGCATCAACGGCCTCGAGCCGATCGACAGCGGCAAGATCGTCATCGACGGCACCGAGGTGCACGCCAAGTCGACCGACCTCAACAAGCTGCGCCGCAAGGTTGGCATCGTCTTCCAGCAATGGAACGCCTTTCCGCATCTGACCGTGCTTGAAAACGTCATGCTGGCGCCGCGCAAGGTGCTCGGTATTTCCAAGGAGAAGGCTGAGGAAATCGCGGTCAAGCAATTGACCCATGTCGGCCTTGCCGAAAAGCTGAAGGTCTATCCGAACCGCATGTCCGGCGGCCAGCAGCAGCGTATGGCGATTGCCCGCGCGCTTGCCATGTCGCCGGAATATATGCTGTTCGACGAGGTCACCTCTGCGCTTGACCCGATGCTGGTGGGCGAGGTGCTCGATACGCTGAAGATGCTGGCGGATGAAGGCATGACGATGATCTGCGTCACCCACGAAATGGCCTTCGCCCGCGATGTCTCGAACCGCGTCGCCTTCTTCCATCAGGGCGTGATGGCGGAAATCGGCACACCGGACCAGCTGTTCGGCGCGCCGCAGCATGCTGAAACCCAGAAGTTCCTGGCGAGCGTGCGGTAATGCCTGCACATGATGTCATCGTCATTGGGGCCGGCGTCGTCGGCCTCTCGGCGGCAATCGCGGCGCAGGGCCGCGGTCTTTCGGTCACGGTCATCGACCGTGAGGGACCAGCAGCGGGCGCTTCAGCCGGCAATGCCGGCGCCTTTGCCTTCACCGATATCCTGCCACTTGCATCGCCCGGCATTCTCTGGAAAGCGCCGAAATGGCTGCTCGATCCGCTCGGTCCACTCAGCGTGCCGCCCTCCTATGCGCTGAAGATCGCGCCGTGGATGTTCCGGTTCTGGCGGGCCTGTGCGGCATCGAAGGTGGAACATTCCACCGCCGCCCAGACGGCGCTGATGGATCTGTCGAAGGTCGAGCTGGAGCCATTCCTGAAAAAGACCGAGACAACAGCCATGCTGCGCAAAGAGGGCAACCTCCAAGTCTATGAAAGCGATGCGGAGTTCGAAAGTTCGCTTCCCGGCTGGAAGGCGCGTGAGCGCCACGGTATCGAGTTCCGGCATCTCAATGCCGAACAGATGGCCGAGATACAGCCCGGCATCGCGTCGCGTTTCACCTGCGGCACGTTCACGCCGGGATGGTATTCCATCGCCGACCCGAAGCTCTACACGCTGGCGCTGGCCGAACATTTCCGCGCCATAGGCGGGCGCATCGAACGCCTCGATATCGCGTCGCTCAGGCCGCTTGAAGATGGTGTCGAGGTGGTGAGCCATGACGGTCGTACCCGCAAGGCCGCCAAGGTGGTGCTGGCTGCGGGCGCCTTTTCGCATCGCATCGCCCGTTCACTCGGGGAAAAAATTCCGCTGGAAACGGAACGGGGGTATAATACCACATTGCCGTCCGGGGCTTTCGATCTGCGCACGCAGGTGACCTTCGGCGGTCATGGTTTCGTCGTCACGCGGCTTTCTTCCGGCATCCGCGTCGGCGGTGCGGTCGAGCTGGGCGGGCTTGAGCTTCCGGCCAATTTCGCCCGTTCCGAGGCGCTTCTGGCCAAGGCGAAAACTTTCTTGCCGGGCCTGAAAACCGAGGGCGGCAAGCAATGGATGGGTTTTCGCCCGTCGCTGCCGGACAGCCTGCCGGCCATCGGCGAAGCGCGGCACACGGCACGGGTGGTTTATGCTTTCGGCCACGGGCATCTGGGGCTGACGCAATCGGCGGGCACGGCCCGCATCGTCGCCGATCTTCTGACGGGGCAAAAATCCGCCATCGATACAAGGGCATTTTCGCCGCAACGTTTCTGACGGAGATTTCCAATGTCTTCTGCCGTTTCGACAACAGCCGTTCCTGAAGCCCGCAGCATCCTGGCCGGTGCGGCCGAAGGCCCCGTGATCGCCACGACAGAAGCGTTGAGTTTCTGGGGTGGTGTCGATCCCGCCACCGGCAGGGTGATCGATGTGCATCACCCGCTGCACGGCATCTGTCTCACCGGCGGCGTGCTGTTCATGCCGACCAGCCGCGGCTCGTGCACGGGGTCGGGCGTGTTGCTCGATCTCATCCTCACCGGCCGCGCGCCGTCCGCACTGGTTTTCTGCGAGGCGGAAGATGTGCTGACGCTGGGCGCACTTGTGGCGGCGGAAATGTTCGACAGGGCGCTGCCGGTCATCCGCCTCGACGCCGAAAATTTCGCCCGCTTTTCCCGGGCCGCCCATGTCCGCATTGATGGAAACAGCATCGAGGCCGATGGCCTGTCGCTTGCCATCGCGCCTCCGGCGATTGCCCATCTCGACCTTGAGGATGAGGACCGGGCGAGGCTCGAGGGTCGGGATGGCATCGCCGTGCGCCAGGCCATGCGCATCATCGTCGCCATGGCGGCCCAGCAGGGGGCGTCTGCGCTCATCGATATCACGCAGGGTCACATTGACGGCTGTATCTATGCCAGCCCCGCCAACCTCACCTTCGCGGAAAAGATGGCTGATATGGGCGGCAGGGTGCGGGTGCCGACGACCATGAACGCCATTTCGGTGGACAAGGCGCACTGGCGGGCGCAGGGCGTGCCTGATGATTTCGGCGATCCGGCCGCGAGACTGGCGGATGCCTATGTGCGCATGGGCTGTCGACCCACTTTCACCTGTTCGCCTTACCTGCTCGACAGCGCGCCGAGTGCCGGCGAATCGATCGCCTGGGCCGAATCGAACGCGGTGATCTTCGCCAATACGGTGCTCGGCGCACGCACTGCCAAACATCCTGACTTTCTCGATCTCTGCATTGCACTGACGGGCAGGGCGCCATTGTCAGGCGTTTATCTCGAAGAAAACCGTCGTCCGCAGCGTATTGTCGACGTGGCTTTGCCTGAGGGCATCAACGACGCCTTCTGGCCGCTCGTCGGTTATCTCGCCGGTAAGGCAGCGCCGGATTGTATTCCGCTGCTGCGCGGCCTCGGCTCTGCAAAGCCGTCTCGGGATGATTTGAAGGCGCTCTGCGCTGCTTTTGGCACCACCTCCGCAGCACCCATGCTGCATATCGAGGGTGTAACGCCGGAAGCCGGGTTGACCCCGATTGACACGGCTGACACCGTCACCATCTCGCTTGCCGATATGGCCGCCGGCTGGTCGCTTCTCAACGAAGGACCGGAAGAGGTGCAGCTTGTCGCCATCGGCAGTCCGCATGCCTCGCTGGAGGAGTGCCACGCTCTTGCGGCTGAATTTGCCGGCCGCAGGCGCCATGCGGATGTCGCCGTCATCGTCACTGCCGGTCAGCAGGTCATCGATGCGGCCGGGCAGGACGGCACGCTGCAAAGCCTGCATGGCAGCGGCGTGCAGGTGCTGCCTGATCTCTGCTGGTGCTCCATTTCCGAGCCGGTCTTCCCAACGAAGACCCGCGCCCTGATGACCAATTCCGGCAAATACGCCCATTACGGGCCCGGCCTCAGCGGCCGCGCGGTGCGCTTCGGCAGCCTTGCCGATTGCGTTGAAAGCGCGCTGACCGGCCGAGCTGATTCCCGTCTTCCCGCCTGGCTTTCCTAGAGCGCGTTCAGACGCGCTCTCGATCTTTCGTTTTCCGCATTTTCCGGACGTAAAACCGCTACGCACTTTTACTGGAAATGCTCTTGAGGAGAATTCAATGCGCAGTATCAAGACCGTTCACGTCATCTCCGCCCATGCGGAAGGCGAGGTGGGGGATGTGATCGTCGGCGGCGTAAAGCCGCCACCGGGTGAGACGATCTGGGAACAGAGCCGTTTCATCGCCCGCGATGAGACCCTGCGCAATTTTGTGCTCAACGAGCCGCGCGGCGGCGTGTTCCGCCACGTCAACCTGCTGGTGCCGCCGAAACATCCTGACGCGGACGCCGCCTTCATCATCATGGAGCCGGAAGACACGCCGCCCATGTCCGGCTCCAACTCCATCTGCGTCTCCACCGTGCTTCTGGATGGCGGCATCGTGCCGATGCAGGAACCGGAAACCCATATGCTTCTGGAAGCCCCCGGCGGGCTGGTAAAAGTGCGTGCCGAATGCCGCAACGGCAAGGCCGAACGCATTTTCGTGCAGAACCTCCCGAGCTTTGCCGCGAAACTCGATGCCGAACTCGAGGTTGAGGGCCTCGGTATGCTGAAGGTGGATACCGCTTATGGCGGCGACAGCTTCGTCATCGTCGATGCCGAGGCTATGGGTTTCAGACTGAAGCCGGAAGAGGCGCATGACATTGCCCGCCTCGGCGTGCGCATCACCAATGCCGCCAACAAGGCTTTGGGCTTCGACCATCCCGAAAACCCGGACTGGCGGCATTTTTCATTCTGCCTGTTCGCGGGCAAGGTGGAGCGCACGGCGGAGGGTCTGCGGGCAGGGGCGGCAGTCGCCATCCAGCCGGGCAAGGTCGATCGTTCGCCGACCGGCACGGCGCTTTCGGCCCGCATGGCGGTGCTGCATGCGCGCGGCGAAATGAAGGAAGGCGAAACGCTGACGGCGGTGTCGCTGATCGGTTCCACCTTCACCGGCCGTATTCTTGGGACCACCAAGGTCGGCGACCGTCCGGCCATCCTGCCGGAAATCTCCGGCCGCGGCTGGATTACCGGCATCCACCAGCACATGCTTGATCCCTCTGATCCATGGCCGGAGGGGTATCGGCTGACGGATACCTGGGGCGCGCGGTAAGGGCGATACACCGCGCTTCTCTCATCCCTGTGCTTGTCACAGGGATCCAGTCAGCCCAAGTCCTTGGGCTGAAAAATCCCTTTCGCCGCGCAGACGCACGTCGGCTGGGTTCCTGTGACAAGCACAGGAGTGAGGGAAGAGAGTGGATTAGCCGCCCGCCCGCTTCGTCGTCTCCCGCACGATCAGCTCGAACCCGACATCCACCCGTGCACCCTCGGGAATGGCAGCGTCCTTTTCTGCCTCCAATATCGAAAGCAGCAATTCGCCCGCCTTGCGGCCGATCATCTGGGCGTCGACCCTGATCGTAGAAATCGCCGGATAACATTGCCTGCCGATATCGAAATCGCCAAAACCGAGGATGGAAATGCGTTCGGGCACATGAATGCCGCGGCGATGACATTCCATCAGTGCGCCGACGGCGGAAATATCCGAGACGGCGAAGATGGCCTCGACATCCGGGGCCTTGGCCAGCAGCGAGCCGAGCGTCTTTGCCCCGTGGTCATAGGAGACCGGCGCACTGCCTTCGCGAATGATAAGGTCGTCGGCAATGCCGGCTTCGCGCAGCGCCGCGCCAAAACCGAGAAGGCGGGTTTCGCCGCGCCAGTCCTTCACGTCGCCATCGGCTCTTGAGCCGAGCGCGCCGATTCTTTTAAATCCAAGTGATATCAGATGTTTGGCGGCGGTTCTTCCCACTTCGTAATTGGAAAAACCGACAGCATGATCGATCGGATGTTCGGGAACGTCCCAGATTTCCACGATGGGGATACCGGCGCGCATCAAGACTTCGCTTGCCATCTTGGTATGCACCGTGCCGGCGACGACAATGGCGTCGGGGCGGCGCTCCATCATGGTGCGGATGACGCGCTCTTCCTCCTGCAGATCGTACATGGTGTAACCGATCAGCAACTGGTAGTCGGCCGCGCGCAGCGCATTGGCGAGCCCTTGAGCGCTATCGGCGAAGTTGGAGTTGGTGAGCGTCGGCAGGATGGCGGTGATGAAATTGGTACGGCGGGAGGAAAGCGATCCGGCGATTCGATCCGGCACATAACCGAGCTTCTCGATGGCCTTCATCACCTTCTGGCGTGTCTCTTCAGACACCAGCGCAGGATCGGCCAGCACCCGCGAGACGGTCATCTTGGAGACGCCCGCGAGTTTCGAGACGTCGCTCATGGTAGCTTTTTTTGACGTGACTAACGCTGCGGCCAAGGGCGTGCGCTCCACCAAAGCATGTCTCCCTAAATTCGAACCGGTTCAGGACAAGACATACACGAAGATATCAAGGGAAAGCACGCCGCATGATTGCAGATCGGTGCGGCGTGCACCGGATTTATGCGACGCGGCTATAGACCAGATGGTAAAAGCGGCCGTCGCACATGCTCATCATCTCATCCGTCAGCACGCGGCCTTCCAGCCGGACGGGAGAAACCAGTGCTTCCTCCACCGCCTCCATCGACGGATAGTCGATTTCCTGCACCATGATGATCGAGGCCGCATCCGGGTCGGTGCGCTCGGTGCGCATCACCCGCACGGCCTGCGCGTTCGGCATGCGCTTCCAGACCGGCAGCAGTTTCTCCTCGACGATGCGGAAAAACTCCTCCTCCCGACCGGGGTGAATCCTGCCTTCGAAAATTGCCGAGCGTGTGTACATGTTTCCTCCCGAATGAATGCCGACCGAAACAGTTCTGTAGATCGGACTTGCAATGATACCGATAACATGCATTATTGGTCCTGCCAAGAACGTGAAACGGTGTCGAGCAGAGGAAAATCGATAACCAGCCGAAATTGTTGAATTTCATAGGGAATTCATCTGGTTTTGTGCTTTCGCGGTTTCTTGGGAGGAGTTTTTAGTCAATCGCGTTAAAATGTTATCGAGAACATTTTCCGGTTTGCGCAAGGCCGCTGTTCCACTTTGGGCAGCCACTATAGGGTTGGAGGAGAAACCATGAGCATATCCAGATTTCTGAAGAACATGACCGTTGCAGTCGGTGTTGTCGCAGCTTCGCTTGCTGCCACCACGTCCGCCCATGCCGTCTCGCTCAGCGAGATCACGGCGCGTGGCAAGGTCAAGATCGGCGTTCTCACCGGTGCACCGCCGATGGGCATGGTGGACGAGAAGGGCAATCCTTCCGGTTATGACGTTGATGTCGCCAATCTGATCGGCTCTTACCTGTCGCTGCCGGTGGAACTGGTGCCGCTGACACCGCCGGCGCGTATCCCGGCACTTCAGACCGGCAAGGTCGATTTCCTTGTCGCGACGCTTGCGCCGACCGGCGAACGCGCCAAGACCGTCATGTTCACGCAGCCCTACAGCGCGTTCAACATGGACATCATCTCCGGCAAGGACCAGAAGTTCGAAAATCTCGACAGCCTCAAGGGCAAGCGCGTTTCGGTCAATCGCGGTTCCTCGCAGGAAACCGCGCTGCGCAAGGCTAATGTCGAAGGTCTTGAAATCGTTGTCTATGAGGACGATTCCACCAGCGCCCAGGCTCTGCTTGCTGGTCAGGTAGATGCCGTGGCCCTGCCGTCCACGGTTGGCGAAGCGATCATCAAGCAGCGTCCGGAAGCCGGTCTGCAGGTTGGTTTCACCTTCTTCCAGCAGGGCAATTCCATGGCGACGAAGATCGAGGATTTCGAGCTGCGTCAGTGGCTGAACACTTCCATCTATCTCATGAAGATGTCGGGCGATCTCGACCGTATCTCGGTGAAGTGGACCGGCCGTCCGCTGCCGCAATTGCCAAGCTTCTGATTGAGCCTTTCAACGCGCCCGCCGGGGAACATTCCGGCGGGCCGGGAAATGTCAACGGAGTGACGCATGTCCTATACTTTTCAATTCGGCGCGCTCGCCCAATATCAGAATGAGATTCTGAACGGCATATGGCTGACGATCAAGCTGTCGGTCCTCTCCATCGTGCTGGGCTGCGCTTTCGGAATTCTTCTAGCCTCGCTGCGCTCCATCAATGGCGGCATCGTCCGTATCATCGTGGACGGTTATGTGGAGGTGATCCGCAACACGCCGTTTCTGGTGCAGCTTTTCATCGTCTATTTCGGTTTGCCCGGTCTCGGCTTTCGCGTCGGGGCGGATACGGCAGCGCTGATCGGCATGACGATCAATCTTGCTGCCTATTCGACGGAAATCATCCGCGCCGGCATCGAGGCGGTGCACAAGTCGCAGATCGAGGCGGGCGAGGCTCTGGGCTTCACAAAATACCAGATCTACCGTCACGTCATCCTCGTGCCTGCCATCGCCAAGGTCTATCCCTCGCTTTGCAGCCAGTTTGTGCTGATGATGCTGGCATCGAGCATATGCTCGGCCATTTCCACCCATGAGCTTGCGGCCGCCGCAGCCTTCGTGGAATCGCAGACCTATCGCTCCTTCGAGGTCTATATCGTCGTCACGCTCATCTATCTTGCGCTGGCGCTCAGCCTGCGGCTCATCCTTGCCCTTGTCGGCATGTGGCTGTTCGGCCGCCGCGTGGCCCGCAAGACGATGACCGCCATGCCGGAGGTGCAGTCATGACTCTTCGAACTTTCGGCTGGAACGAGTTCGGCTTCCTGCTGACCGCCCTGCAATGGACCGTGCTTCTGACGATCATTGCGCTCATCGGCGGTGGCCTCGTCGGTTTCTTCGTGGCGCTGGCCCGCACCTCGAATTTCAAGGCGCTGCGCATTGCCGCCGGCACCTATATCCAGGTTATTCAGGGTATTCCGGTGCTGATGATCCTGTTCCTGTCCTATTACGGCCTCAGCCTTGCCGGACTGGAACTGCCGCCACTGATTGCCGCCGGCGCATCGATGACGATCTATACGTCGGGTTATCTCGCCGAAATCTGGCGCGGCTGCATCCAGGCGGTGCCGAAGCAGCAGTGGGAAGCATCGGAATCGCTGGCGCTTACCCGCGCCCAGCAATATCGCTACGTCATCCTGCCGCAGGCGATCCGCATTTCCCTGCCGCCGACCGTCGGTTTTGCCGTTCAGGTCGTCAAGAATACGTCCATCGCATCGATCATCGGTTTCGTCGAACTGGCGAGAGCGGGGCAGCTCATCAACAATGCCACGTTCCAGCCGTTCCGCGTCTTCGTCGCGGTGGCCGTGCTTTATTTCATCGTCTGCTACCCGTTGTCCCAGCTGTCTCGTTGGCTGGAAAGGAGGCTTCATGCCGGAAGTAATCGTTGAAAACGTTCACAAGAGCTTTGGCGCTCTGGAAGTCCTCAAAGGCGTGTCGCTGACGGTCGGCCGTGGTGAAGTTTTCGCCCTCATCGGCCGCTCCGGCTCGGGCAAGAGCACGCTGCTGCGCTGCATGAACGGGTTGGAGAAGATCAATTCGGGCCGCATCGAAATCGCCGGCCATGCGCTGGGCGGAGATGCCACAGCGCTGCGCAAGCTGCGCACCGATGTTGGCATCGTGTTCCAGAGCTACAATCTTTTCCCGCATCTGACGGTCGGCGAAAACATCATGCTCGCTCCGCGCATCGTCAAGGATGTGGCAAAATCGGAAACGAAGGACATTGCCCGCGAGGTTCTGCAACTCGTCGGCCTGTCGGAGAAATTCGATTCCTATCCCGACCAGCTTTCCGGCGGCCAGCAGCAGCGCGTGGCGATTGCCCGCTCGCTTGCCATGCGGCCGAAGGTGATGCTGTTCGACGAGGTGACCTCAGCACTCGATCCCGAGCTGACCGAGGAAGTGCTGACCGTGATGGAAAACCTCGCGAAAGACGGCATGACCATGATCCTCGTCACCCATGAAATGGCTTTTGCGCGCCGCGTGGCGACCGAGACCATCTTCATGCACAAGGGCAAGATCTGGGAGCAGGGCCGTTCTTCTGAATTGTTCGCCAATCCGCAAACGCCGGAACTCCGGCAATTCGTCAAGGCCGATGTGAAGTAGTTCACCGGCGCAAAGGAAACTCCATGACCACTGAAATCGTGCAACTGTGCCCGCTTATCCCGGCACTGGAACAGGAACTTGCCGAGCGCTTCACCGTGCATCGCCTGTTCGAAGCCGCAGACAAGGCGGCGTTCCTTGCTGAAAAGGGCGCGGCGATCCGCGGCGTCGTCACCGGCGGCCATATCGGCCTGCCGGCGGATATCGGCGCGGCGCTTTCCAATCTTGAAATCGTCGCCATCAACGGCGTTGGTTTCGACAAGGTCGATCTGACTGACGCGAAACGGCGCGGCTTCCGCGTCTCCAATACGCCAGACGTGCTGACGGCCGATGTCGCCGACCTCGCGCTTGGCCTCGTTTTGGCGCAGGCGCGCAAGCTGCCGCAGGCGGATCAGCATGTGCGCACCGGCCAATGGCTGAAGGGCGATATGGGGCTTTCCACCCGTGTGGCCGGCCGCCGTTACGGCATTTTCGGCCTTGGCCGCATCGGTCAGGCGATCGCAAAGCGGCTTGAGGGTTTTGATGCGCGCATTTCCTACACGGCGAGAAGCCGTCGCGATGTCGCCTATGATTATCATGACAGCATCGAAGCGCTGGCTGCCAATTGCGACGTGCTGATCATCGCCGCCGCCGCCACTGCAGAAACGCGCCATATCGTCAATGCGGATGTGCTGAAGGCGCTTGGACCGCAGGGTGTGCTCGTCAATGTGGCGCGCGGTTCGCTGGTGGATGAGAAGGCGTTGGTCGAAGCGCTTTCGAACGGCGTAGTCGGTGGCGCGGCGCTGGATGTCTTCGAGGATGAGCCGCGGGTGCCGGAAGCGCTTTTCGCCTTCGATAACGTCACACTCGCCCCGCATGTCGGCAGCGGCACGCACCAGACGCGGCGCGCCATGGCCGATCTTGTTCTCGCCAATCTCGATGCGCATTTTGCCGGCAAAGAGCTGCCGACGCCGGTTGTGTGACGGACAACGAATTGCCTCCTATAGGCTGACGGCGCAGCTTCTGCTGCGCCGTTCCTATTCAGGCAGGCGGGACGTCATGGAGCCAGTTGCAAAAGGCAGGTTTCCCGGCAATCTCTTTTCGCCGTTCATATTTATATAATACGTATAAACCTACTATTCTGCTTCCTTGCAAAGTAATGAGGCGGAGAGGTGCGTTCCAAAGGCCCGAAGACAGCCGAGCAGAACCTGATGCCGCGAAAAAAGCGCGGCGTCACGCCATCTGCCACTCCTGCCATGAGCGAGAATGCCAATCCTTCCGACCGGCACGCGCTTCTGGAAGCGATGATCGACCACGTACCGGATTTTATCTATGCCAAGGATCTGGAAGGACGCTTCCTTTTCGCCAATCGCGCCATCGTCACCGAAAACGGCTTTGATACGGTCGAGCAACTGATCGGGCTCACCGATTACGATATTAACGGTGAGGCAGCGCGGCGTGCCGGCATTCCCGATACCGAGGCGCGGGTCATGCGCACCGGCGAACCGGATCTCGGTTACGAGGAACGCGCCATGCGCGGTGATATCGACCGCTGGCTCATGATGTCGCGCGTGCCGCTGAAGGACAAGGCTGGCAACATCATCGGCGTGGTCGGCGCCTCGCGGGATATAACCCAGAAAAAGGCTTCGGAGAGACTGCTTCAGGCGCAGGCGCATATTCTGGAAATGATCGTCGCCGCCGCGCGTATTGAGGATTTTCTCGAGGAGTTCGTCAAGGCCATCGAAAATCTCGCAACCGGACTGGCCTGCGCCGTGCGGGTGTTTGATGCGGCAGATGGGGAGCCCTCCGTTTATGCCTCGCCCGCACTTGCGCAGGAGGAGGGGCTGGCCGCACTTGTTTCCAGCGTCAGTGATCCTGAGTGCCTCACCCATCCGGCAGAACACATCGCCTTCAGTTTCGATATCCCCGCCAGCGAAGGCAAGGCGCATGGTTTCGTCTGGTGCATGCTGGCCAGCCGCAAGCCGGAGGCGGCGCTGCTGGAGTTTATCGGTGCTGCGGCGCGTATGGCGGGCCTGGCGATTGACCGCAAAAGGGCGTCGGAACATATCGCCTTTCTGGCTGATCACGACATGCTGACCCGGCTGCCAAACCGTCGTTTCCTCGATACGAGATTGCCTGAAATTTTGGCGGCGGCGGCAAAGACGCACCGACGGGTCGGCATCGGCTTCCTCGATCTCGACAATTTCAAGCAGATCAACGATACGCTCGGCCACAGCATCGGCGATACGCTTTTGTCGAAAACCGCCGAGCGCATTGCGAAAAGCCTCCGGAAAAACGATCTCGTTCTCCGGGTAGGCGGGGATGAATTCGTCATCATTCTTGAAGAAGGCAGGAACGATGTAGAAGCCCGGCTGCAGCGCATCCGTGCCGCGGTCTCGCAGCCATTGCGCATTGGTAATTACGATATCAAGGTCACATGCAGCATCGGCATGGCCTTTTTCCCGGAGCATGGGGAAACCACGGCGGAAATCGTCGCGGCCGCCGATCTTGCCATGTATGAAGCCAAACATAAGGGGCGCGACAGCATTGCCACCTTCACCCCCAATATGGCGGATGATCTGAGGAAGAAGTTCACCCGCATCGAGGAATTGCGCAAGGCCGTGAAGAGAGACGAGTTCGTGCTGCACTTCCAGCCGCAGGTCGATCTTGTCAGTGGCGCAATCAGCGGCGTGGAGGCGCTGGTGCGCTGGCAGCACCCCACGGAAGGTTTGCTTGGCCCTGCGGAATTCATCGGGCTTGCGGAAGAAACCGGGCTGATCGTGGAACTCGGAGAAAGCATTCTCAGGAAGGCCTGTCGTCAGGCGCAGGCATGGGCGGCCGCCGGCCTCTTGCCCGTCAAGATGGCGGTCAATATCTCGCCGCGGCAGTTTCAGGGCGGGCTGGTGCAGCAGATCAGGTCGGTGCTGAAGGAAACCGGCCTTGCTCCATCGCTCCTGGAAATCGAAATCACCGAGACGCTCATCATTCAGGATGTCGAAACATCGGTCCGGATCATGCGGGCCATCAAACAGATGGGTGTCAGCCTGGCGTTGGATGATTTCGGGATCGGTTATTCCTGTCTTGGCATGCTGAAGACCTTTCCGCTGTCCTGCATGAAGATAGACCGCTCGTTTCTCACCCACCTGCCCAAAAAAACCAAGGACAGCGCCATCGTCTCGATCATGATCCAGCTTGCCGGGTCTCTGGGTATCGATGTCATTGCCGAAGGTGTGGAAGCCGGCGAACAGGCGGCATTTCTGCGTGATGCCGGTTGCCCCTATGGCCAGGGTTATTATTTCAGCCGGCCGGTGCCCGCAGAGGTGATTGAAGACATGCTGGCGAAGAAGACGATATTCCCCACCGGCTTAACCGAAGACAGCAAATAGGCTGCCCCGGCGGCCGATTGTTTCAAATCGGCCAGACGTGGCTGTCCCCGTTTGAGGGAATTTGGTCTTGTCGTCAGCGCACGGTTTGCAGGAAAATACCCGCATCCATTTGCGGGTTTCCCCGCCTCGCTTTAGTGTTCTTCTGCTCGCACCATCCGCATGGTCGCGAGTCACGCGGGAGGATGCATGATCGACAAGCTGGAATTTTTCATTGCATTGGCGCGAGCAGAGCATTTCGGCCGTGCCGCGGAGGAGTGCGGCGTTTCCCAACCCAGTCTCTCGGCTGCGATCCGGCAGCTGGAGGACCAACTGGGTGTCGTTCTGGTGGTGCGTGCGGCGCGTTTTCAGGGGCTGACACCGGAGGGCCAGCGTGTCCTCGAATGGGCGCGCCGCATCGTTGGCGATACGCGCACCATGCGTGAGGAAATGCGCGCAGCCCGCAAGGGTCTGGCGGGCCACATCCGGCTTGCCGTCATTCCGACGGCGCTTGCGATGGTCCCGCGATTGACGGAGTCCTTCCAGGCGCGTCATCCTGATGTGACCTTTTCAGTCACGTCGCGCACCTCGCTTCAGGTGTTGAGCCAGATCGAAAACCTCGAGATCGATGCGGGAATCAGCTATCTCGACAACGAACCACTTGGTCGAGTGACCACGGTACCGCTTTATTCGGAGCGATATCACCTCATCACGGCAGGCGGAACGCCGCTCGCCGATCAGGAAAGCGTTACCTGGAAGCAGGTTTCCGGTCTTAGGCTATGCCTATTGACTTCGGATATGCAGAATCGCCGCATCATCAACAAGCATATGGCCGAGGCAGGCGTGGAGGCAAAGCCGACGCTCGAATCCAACTCCATGATCGTGCTGTTTTCCCATATACGAACCGGACAATGGGCTTCAATAATGCCGCGTAACCTTGCGGAATCATTTGGTTTCCCGAAACAGATAAAAATCATTCCGATCACCGAACCGGACGCGGAGCATCTCGTGGGCTTGATTGCCACACACCGCGAACCACACACGCCGCTTGTTTCCGCGCTGCTTCACGAGGCCCGTCAACGGGCCGCGGAAAAGGCGTTTGATAGGAATTTCCTATCAACTGACGGAAACTGATTATTGACCTGATCCCGCCCATCTCGACATTCTTCCAAACGATGCAGGGGCTGCGAAGGGATTTCACTATATCCCGCTCATCATTCCTTGCCCCGTCGGTTTGGGAGGACTGGCTTATGAATATCAGAGCGGTTGCCGCAGATGAGGCGGCCCGTGTTTCCGCCGTCATTGACGAACATCTCCACCTGGAGGGGCCGCTGTTGCCCATTCTGCACGCGGTGCAGGAAGAATTCGGCTACATCCCGGAAAGCGCCAAACAGATCATCGCATCCGCGTTGAACATCTCACGCGCGGAAGTCCATGGCGTCATAACCTTCTATCCCGATTTTCGCGATCATTCTTCCGGCCGACATGTCTTAAAGCTCTGTCGCGCCGAGGCCTGCCAGTCGATGGGTGGCGAGCCTCTTGCGGACACCATCAAGACCCGGCTCGGCCTCGACTGGCACGAAACCGCCGCTGACGGCTCTGTCACGCTGGAACCCGTCTTCTGCCTCGGGCTTTGCGCTCAGGCGCCGGCCCTGATGCTGGACGGCGAAGTCCATGCCCGTCTTGACGAGGATTGTCTTGGCGACATTCTGGCGGAGGCGCGCCGATGAGTGTCACCATTTTTATTCCCGGCGATTCCGCCGCGCTGGCTGTTGGCGCAAACCGCGTGGCCGAAGCGATCACCCGCGAGGCGACCAGCCGCAATCTTGATGTGCATATTGTCCGCAACGGTTCGCGCGGCATGCTCTGGCTTGAAGTGCTTGTGGAAGTGCGCACCGAACATGGCCGTATTGCCTACGGACCGGTCAAGGCAAGCGACGTTGCTTCGCTCTTCGATGCAGGGTTTCTCACCGGCGGCGAGCATCGTCTCTGTCTCGGGCCAACCAAGGATATCCCATTCCTGAAAAGCCAGACGCGTCTCACATTTGCGCGTTGTGGCGTCACCGATCCGCTGTCGCTTGAGGACTATCGCGCTTATCAGGGCATGAAAGGTCTCGAAAAAGCCGTCGCCATGGCGCCGCTGGACATTGTTGCCCAGGTGACCGAGAGCGGCCTGCGCGGACGTGGCGGCGCGGGTTTCCCGACGGGTATCAAATGGAAGACCGTTGCGGATGCGGTCGCCGACCAGAAATACATCGTCTGCAATGCGGACGAGGGCGATAGCGGCACCTTTGCCGACCGCATGATCATGGAAGGTGATCCCTTCGTGCTGATCGAAGGCATGGCGATTGCCGGCCTTGCCGTCGGCGCGACGAGGGGCTTCATCTATACGCGTTCGGAATATCCTTACGCTATCAAGGTCATGGAACAGGCGATCGAGATCGCCCGGCGCGAAGGCATTCTTGGCCCGTCCGTGCTCGGCTCCGGCCGCGCCTTTGATATGGAAGTACGCATGGGCGCGGGCGCTTATGTCTGCGGCGAGGAAACCTCGCTTCTGAACAGTCTTGAAGGCAAACGCGGCACGGTGCGCGCCAAGCCGCCGCTGCCTGCCCTGCAGGGTCTGTTCGGCAAGCCCACCGTCGTCAACAATGTCATTTCGCTCGCCTCCATTCCGGTCATCATGGATCGCGGCGCGGCGTTTTATCGCGATTTCGGCGTTGGCCGTTCGCATGGCACGATCCCGATCCAGCTTGCCGGAAACATCAAACATGGCGGGCTTTACGAGACCGCCTTCGGCCTGCCGCTCGGACAGCTCGTCAATGATATCGGCGGCGGCACGATCACCGGCCGCCCCGTCAAGGCGGTGCAGGTGGGTGGTCCGCTCGGGGCCTATTTCCCGGTTTCCTTATTCGACACGACCTTCGACTACGAGGCCTTTACCGCTGCCGGTGGCCTGATCGGCCATGCGGGTATCGTGGTTTTCGATGACACGGCCGACATGCTCCGTCAGGCGCGGTTTGCGCTTGAGTTCTGTGCCGTCGAAAGCTGCGGCAAGTGCACGCCCTGTCGCATCGGCTCGACGCGTGGCGTCGAGACGGTGGACAAGATCGCGCTCGGCATCGAGCGGGAGAAAAACACCGCACTCCTCGAAGACCTCTGCGAAACCATGAAATTCGGTTCGCTCTGCGCGCTCGGCGGCTTCACGCCCTATCCAGTGATGAGCGCGCTCCGGCATTTCCCTGCTGATTTTGCCCCCATCCCACGTGTTGAAGCGGCGGAGTAAGACCATGGCCCTTGTGACAGAATTCGACTATGGAACCCCCAAATCCCTCGCGACTGACATGGTGACGCTCACCATCGACGGACGTCAGGTAACCGTCCCGGCCGGAACGTCGATCATGCGCGCCTCGCGCGAAGCTGGCATCGATGTTCCCAAGCTCTGCGCCACCGATATGGTGGATGCCTTCGGCTCCTGCCGCCTCTGTCTTATCGAGGTGGAGGGCCGCAATGGCACCCCCGCCTCCTGCACCACGCCGGTCGCTGCCGGTCTCGTCGTGCACACGCAGACGGAGCGGCTGAAGCAGATCCGCAAGGGCGTGATGGAGCTTTATATCTCTGATCACCCGCTTGACTGTCTGACCTGCGCCGCCAATGGCGATTGCGAACTGCAGGATATGGCGGGTGCCGTTGGCCTGCGCGATGTGCGTTACGGTTATGAAGGCGACAACCACGTCAAGGCCCGCGACGGTGATGGCGATCTCAATGCCCGCTGGATGCCGAAGGACGAAAGCAATCCCTATTTCACCTACGATCCTTCCAAATGCATCGTCTGTTCCCGCTGCGTGCGCGCCTGCGAGGAAGTGCAGGGCACCTTCGCACTGACGATCGAAGGGCGCGGTTTTGAGAGCCGGGTCTCGCCCGGCGCACATGAGGCTTTCCTCGATTCCGACTGCGTTTCCTGCGGCGCCTGCGTGCAGGCCTGTCCGACGGCGACGCTTACCGAAAAATCGGTGATCGAGATTGGCCAGCCGGAACATTCGATGGTCACGACCTGCGCCTATTGCGGTGTGGGGTGCTCCTTCAAGGCGGAAATGCGCGGTGAAGAGCTGGTGCGCATGGTACCGTGGAAGGACGGGCAGGCCAATCGCGGCCATTCCTGCGTCAAGGGCCGTTTTGCCTATGGTTACGCCACCCACAGGGACCGCATTCTCAACCCGATGATCCGCGAAAAGATCAGCGATCCATGGCGGGAAGTCACGTGGGAGGAGGCCTTCTCTCACGTTGCCTCGGAGTTCCGGCGTATCCAGGGGCAATATGGCCGGGAATCCATCGGCGGTATCACCTCGTCCCGCTGCACGAATGAAGAAACCTTCCTCGTCCAGAAACTCATCCGCGCCGGCTTCGGTAATAACAACGTCGATACCTGCGCCCGCGTCTGCCATTCGCCGACGGGTTATGGTCTCGGGCAGGCTTTCGGCACCTCCGCCGGCACGCAGAATTTCGACAGCGTCGAGCAGTCCGATGTCGTGCTTGTGATCGGCGCCAATCCGACGGATGGCCACCCTGTTTTCGGCTCGCGGCTGAAGAAGCGGCTGCGTCAGGGCGCAAAACTCATCGTCATCGATCCGCGCCGCATCGATCTCGTGCGTACGCCGCATGTAGAGGCCGCTTTCCATCTGCCGTTGCTTCCGGGAACCAATGTTGCCGTGCTGACGGCACTGGCGCATGTGATCGTCACGGAAGGGCTGTTCAACGAGGCCTTCATCCGCGAGCGCTGCGACTGGTCGGAATTCGAGGACTGGGCGGCTTTCGTGGCCGAGCCGCGGCACAGCCCGGAAGAGACGGAACGTTTTACGGGCGTTCCGGCGGAAGATCTGCGTGGTGCTGCCCGGCTTTATGCCAAGGGCGGCAATGGCGCGATTTATTATGGTCTCGGTGTCACCGAACACAGCCAGGGTTCGACCACCGTCATGGCGATCGCCAATCTGGCCATGGCGACCGGCAACATTGGTCGTCCGGGCGTGGGCGTCAATCCGCTGCGCGGCCAGAACAATGTGCAGGGCTCCTGCGACATGGGGTCTTTCCCGCACGAGCTTCCGGGCTACCGGCATATTTCAGACGATGCGACGCGTGACGTCTTCGAGAAACTCTGGGGTGTGAAGCTCAACAACGAGCCGGGGTTGCGTATCCCCAATATGCTCGATGCGGCCGTGGATGGCAGCTTCAAGGGCATCTACATTCAGGGCGAGGACATTCTGCAATCCGACCCGGATACGAAACATGTGTCCGCCGGTCTCGCCGCCATGGAATGTGTCGTGGTGCACGATCTCTTCCTGAACGAGACGGCGAATTATGCCCATGTCTTCCTGCCGGGTTCCACCTTCCTTGAAAAGGACGGCACCTTCACCAATGCCGAGCGCCGTATCAACCGCGTGCGCAAGGTCATGTCGCCGAAGAACGGTTATGCCGACTGGGAAGTGACGCAGAAGCTGGCGCAAGCCATGGGTCTTGCGTGGAATTACGCCCATCCGTCCGAGATCATGGATGAGATCGCCGCGACGACGCCGAGCTTTGCCAGTGTTTCCTACGCCTATCTGGAAGAAAAGGGCTCGGTGCAGTGGCCCTGCAACGAGAAGTTCCCTGACGGTTCGCCGATCATGCATGTGGACGGTTTCGTGCGTGGCAAGGGCAAGTTCATCCGCACGGAATATGTGGCGACGGACGAACGCACCGGGCCGCGTTTCCCGCTGCTGCTCACCACCGGCCGCATCCTGTCGCAATACAATGTCGGGGCGCAGACACGGCGCACCGAAAACGTCGTCTGGCACGAGGAGGATCGTCTCGAAATCCATCCGCATGATGCTGAACAGCGCGGCGTGAAGGATGGCGACTGGATCAAGCTCGGCAGCCGGTCTGGAGACACGACGCTGAGAGCGCTGATCACCGACCGTGTGGCGCCGGGTGTGGTCTATACGACCTTCCACCACCCCGGCACGCAGGCAAATGTCATCACCACCGACTTCTCCGACTGGGCCACCAACTGTCCCGAATACAAGGTGACCGCCGTGCAGGTCTCGCCCTCCAACGGGCCGACCGAGTGGCAGGAGGAATATGATGCGCTTGGCCGCCGTGCACGGCGCATCGCCGGCAAGCTCGAAGCGGCGGAATAAGGAGGGCCGGGTGCGCCCGGCCTTGTCACACACAGAGGCGTCGGCTGACGGTCGGCGCGGGGGAATAGGTCATGTTGCTCAACCACACCGATGAAAAACTGGTGAGAATGGCGAACCAGATCGCGACATTTTTTCTGTCGCAGCCGGAAGATATTCGCATCAACGGTGTCGCCACGCACATCAACAAGTTCTGGGAGCCGCGCATGCGACGCCGGTTCTTCGAGATGGTGGATGCCGGGGCCGGTCATTTTCTGCCGCTTGTGCTTGCTGCGTCGAAGGAGATCAAGCGGCCCGGTGATCCGGCAGCCGATGCGGTTGGTCTCGGCGGTGATGCGAAGGGCGCGCCGGGCGGGAAGGGCGCAATTGCGGGTGAGTCCCTTTCCGAGCCGAGCATACCCGAAAACGCGGGGGCGTGAGCGGCAAGACCACAATTCAGACTTTCCGCCGGACAGGAGGACGTCCGGCAATATCGATGTTCGCCTGGCGGGGCGAATTTGAGATGTCCAGACATTCACGAGGGAGGTAATGTCAATGGCAGTAGCAGACGCAACGGCGGGAGAGGCGGCGCAAGCCGGGTTTTTGGACCGCGAACGAATAATCGCAAGACCGGGTTTCAATCGCTGGCTGGTGCCCCCGGCGGCCCTTGCCATTCATCTATGCATCGGCATGGCCTATGGCTTCAGCGTGTTCTGGCTACCGCTGTCGAAGGCGTTGCCGGCGACGGACCCCAGCTGCTCCAGCCTTACCCTTCTGGGCGCGCTGTTCACCACCGAGTGCAACTGGCGCGTGGCCGATCTCGGCTGGATCTATACGCTCTTCTTCGTTCTTCTTGGCTGCTCGGCCGCCATTTGGGGCGGCTGGCTGGAAAGAGTGGGGCCGCGCAAGGCCGGTTTCGTTTCCGCCTGCTGCTGGTGCGGCGGCATTCTGGTGGCGGCGGTCGGCGTCATCACCCATCAGCTATGGCTGATGTGGCTGGGCGCTGGCGTCATCGGCGGCGTCGGGCTCGGCCTTGGCTATATTTCGCCCGTATCGACGCTGATCAAATGGTTTCCGGACCGTCGCGGCATGGCGACCGGCATGGCCATCATGGGCTTCGGCGGCGGGGCGATGATCGGCGCGCCGCTCGCCAATCTTCTGATGAACAGCTTCAAGACGGATGTTTCGGTCGGCGTCTGGCAGACTTTCGTTGTCATGGCCCTGATCTATTTCGCCTTCATGATGGCGGGCGCCTTCGGTTACCGCATTCCGCCATCGGGCTGGCGTCCGGAAGGCTGGACGGCGCCTTCAGCAAAAAGCGCCATGATAACCCATCGCCATGTGCATCTGCGCGACGCGCACAAGACGCCGCAGTTCTGGCTCATCTGGGCGGTGCTGTGCCTCAACGTATCGGCCGGTATCGGCGTCATCGGCATGGCCTCGCCCATGTTGCAGGAAATCTTCGCCGGCTCGCTGATCGGCCTGCCTGGCGTGGGTTTTGCGGATCTTGACGCCGGGCAGAAGGCGCAGATTGCGGCGATTGCTGCCGGTTTCACCGGCCTGCTTTCGCTGTTCAACATCGGCGGACGTTTCTTCTGGGCGTCGATGTCCGACAAGATCGGCCGCAAGAACACTTATTTCTGCTTCTTCATTCTCGGCATCATTCTTTATGCGCTGGCGCCGACGCTGGCGACGATGGGTAACAAGGCGCTGTTCGTTCTGGCCTTCGGCATCATCCTGTCCATGTATGGCGGTGGTTTCGCGACCATTCCCGCTTATCTCGCCGATATCTTCGGTACGCAGTTCGTCGGCGCAATCCACGGTCGCCTGCTGACAGCCTGGGCGACTGCCGGCATTGCCGGTCCCGTCGTCGTCAACTACATCCGCGAAGCGCAGATCGCGGCGGGTGTCGCGCCCGGGCCGGCGCTCTACACCAGCACCATGTATATTCTGGCGGGCATGCTGGCGATCGGCCTCGTGGCCAACGCCTTCGTGCGGCCGCTTTCGGACAAGTGGTTCATGTTGGACGCGGAGGTCGCGGCACTGCAGGCCAAGACGGCGGCAGCCAATGCCGGCCCCACGGGCTCCTTCGGCATCGGACGCGGCGGGCTGGACGCCAAGGCGGCGCTGGCCTGGATTGCAGTCGGCATTCCGCTTCTCTGGGGCGTGTGGGTGACCGTGAAGAGCAGTCTGGCTCTGTTCGGCTGAACCTCCATCACCCCTTCGGTGGCGCAGGATCGCTGCTCCGCCCGCAACGAATATGCCGGCCCATGGCCGGCATATTACATAGACAAAATGCAGCTTGCCGGTAACTCGTCTGTCAACGCCAGCTGGCGAGCAGCCCTTCAAGCGTCTTGCGATCCTGTTCGTCCAGACGGGCAAGTCCCGGCGCTCGAACCGGGCCAACCTTTAGGCCAAGGATTTCCATGGCTTCCTTCACCACTGTCACGTTTGCGCCGTTGCGATAGCGCGTCCGCAGCCGCTCGAAGAGTTCGATCTTTTCAACGACCTTCCTTGCCGCTGAAAAATCGCCTGACGTCAGGGCCTCATGAACCTCAAGCGAGAATTGCGGAGCCACGTTGACGAGGCCGGATGTGAAGCCGCGGGCGCCCACTGCCGAAAAGGCGGGCGCCCAGCTTTCCGCAAGGCCGCAGACATAGAGCGCGCCCTTCTGATCGGAAGCGGCTATCGCACGCGACAGAAGCATGATGTCGGTCGTTGCGAACTTGATGCCAGCAACATTCGGATGGCTGGCAAGCCTCACCATGTCATCGACCGAAAAACCGTCGGCGCGGACATAGGCAACCAGCGGCAGCTCGCTGCCGTCAGCCAGACCGATGAAATAGTCGATCTGCGACTGAGGCGCTGCAAAGGGGTCGACCGGCTGATGGGACATGACGGCGGATGCGCCCATCTCCCTTGCCTGACGCGCCATGGCGAGAGCCTCGCGCTGCGAGCGTCCAATCGCCGCCGTGACCGGGGCTTTGCCATCAACACCTTTTATCGCGGCTTCGTAGACCCTGAGAATCTCGGCCGGTGTGAGAGCGTAGAATTCGCCGGTATTGCCGGCTGCAACGATGTTGTGGATGCCCGCCCTTGCAACGCGGGCATAGACCTCGGTCGTGACACCAATGTCGACTTCCCCGCCGGCCTCATAGGCTGTTACGGGAACGCCGGAGATGCCGTGCAGAGCCTGGCGAAAATCAAATGTCGTCATCAACTGGTTTCCTCAAGATGAAAGCGTCTTCAGATGGAAAACTTGTGTACGGCTGCCCCCGCAACGGGCGCATCAAAGGCAACAAGCGTGCCCGGCGTGGCAATTCCGTTCGTCTCGGTGACGAGACTTGTGAGATAGATCGTTTTGAGATCAGGACCGCCGAAACACGGCATGGTCGGCCCCCTGAACGGCAGCCTGTAGATCTCGAACAGTTCACCATCCGGTGAAAAGCGGTTGAGACGGCCAGCCTGAACGCCGGCGCTCCAGTAACAGCCTTCGCAATCGGTCGCCGCGCCATCCGGCCTGCCTTCGTCCGGTGCGAAATCGTGAAGACGTTCGGCCGGCCCGAGCCGGCCCGTCGCGACATCGAAATCGAACGCCTGATACATGAGACCGCTGCTGTCGGAATGATACATGCGCCTGCCATCCGGGCTCCAGGCGAGCCCGTTAGAGGTGAACATGTCGCCATCGATGATGCGTTCGACGCCGCCATCCGGCGCGACGCGATAGAGGCGTGCATTGCCCGTCTGTATCCCGGCCTCGTCGCGGGTCCCCACCCAGAAATGGCCGTCCGGGCCAACCTTCCCGTCGTTGAGGCGGCTGTCAGGCCGCCCTTCGTCAGGGTCGCACAGAAGTTCGAGTTTTCCGGTCGCGGGATCAAGAAGATGCACGCCGGTCTTGAGACCCGCCACGATCAGGCCATTGTCGCAAAGACCGAGACATCCCACCTGGGCGGGCATATCATATCTGTCGAGTTTTCCGCCCGGATGCAGGCAGAAAATGGCGGGGGCGAGAATATCGACGAACCACAGATTGCCCGTCCGCTCATCCCATGCCGGTGATTCTCCAACCTTCAACGGCGTATCGATAAGGGAGCGGAGTTTCGGCTCTATGATGCGCGGCTGGCTCACTGATTATTCTCCATTGCCCCATAGGGCTTCGTCCTTCGAATTGCGGAAACGCTTCTAGCCGCCGACGCCCTGAAACATGCGGGCGCGCGCCTTCAGGATGTGGTCTTTCATCGCGTCATGCGCAGCCTGCTCCTGGCGCGCAAAGATCGCTTCCACGATTGCCGTATGCTCGTTCTGCACCTCGCGCACATGTTGCGGCGTCCGCTTGAGGCTGAGGCTGCGTGTCACCGACTGGCCGATCGCGAAATGCGGCTTGAACCAGATCCGCACCGTGATGTGGAACTGGTTATGGCTCGCCTTCGCAATGGCTTCGTGCAGGGCAAAGTCTTCCTCCGCACCAAGATCGTTGCGCTCCAGACATTGTTCCAGCGCCGCAATGGCCTGCTCGATGCGGGCTTTATCGGCGGCCTGCCAGTTGCGCGCCGCAAGTTCGGCCGCTGAAGATTCAAGGCCGGACCGGAATTCGAAAAACCGCTGCACATCTGCAAGCGAGCCGACAGGAACCTGTTGCAACACGGACGAATCCGGCTGCTGGCGCACATAGGAACCTGACCCTTTCTGGGAGACGATGAGGCCATCGTTTCGAAGCCGCTCCAGGGCTTCGCGCACCACCGGCCGGGATGCGCCGAACAACGACGCCAGATTCTGTTCCGATGGCAGCCGTTCGTTCACGAGAAACCGCCCGTCCGAAATCATGCCGATAATTTTTTCGTAGATGATGTCGCTCAGCCGAGTCTCGCCTCGAGCGGCGGCAGATGCGGTTTGATTGTCCATCAGCAGCCCTTCCGTTGCAAATCGCTGAAGTTAATGGGTTTCCTGCATTTCAATCGCAACAGAAATCCCGGGGTTTTTGTGAGCGAGGGGGCTGTCGTGCCGATTTTTTCTTCAAGCCTGATCCTGAAAACCTATCTACGAATAAAAAATATGTAAAAAGCTGTCAATACTTGTAATCATCTGAAAACGCCCATATGGTCTGCCCCTGCCGATGGAGGATCGGTATGCTGGCTGGCCGGGAGGGCTGTTGCGGCACGGTGAAAACCGTTTCGCTGCCGGTGATTTTTTGGAGGATTGTCGATGCGCGATGGCGAAGCATTTTCACTGGGCGTAACGCGCCGAACCTTTATGGCGGGGCTTGGCGGCGTGGCCGCCCTTTCCGTCATCGGGACCTCGGCGCGGGCTGCTGCCGGCAAGCAGGCGCCGCAACTGGAGGCGCTGGTAAAGGACGGTAAATTGCCGCCCCTGGCCGAACGTCTGCCGAAAAATCCGATGGTGGTGACACCGCACGAGAAAATCGGCTCCTATGGCGGCACGTTGCGCCGTGGCCTGCGCGGTTCGTCGGACCATAACGGCATCCTGCGCATGGTCGGCAATCAGGGGCTGGTTCGCTGGAATATGGACTTCACCGAGGTTCTGCCGAACCTTGCGGTGAAATGGGAAGTCAACGACGATGCTTCGCAATTCACCTTCCATTTGCTGGAGGGCGCAAAATGGTCGGATGGTCATCCCTTCACCGCAGATGATGTGGTGTTCGCCATCGAGGACTGCATCAAGAACAAGGAGCTTTACAGCGCCACGCCAGCGCAGCTCTCCGTTGCGGGCAAGGCGGTCGATGTCGAAAAAGTCGACGATTTCACGGTAAAGTTCAAATTCGCAGCGCCGAATGCGCTTTATCTCGAAAACCTCGCCACGCCGCTCGGCCAGCATCCGACGCTGTTTCCCAAGCATTATTGCAGCAAGTTCCTGCCTAAATACAACACGGCGCTTGATGCCGATGTGAAGGCTGCGGGTGTCTCCAGCTGGACGGAACTGTTCCGGGCGAAGTGCGGCGATATCGAAATTCCGTCCCGCTGGTCGAATGTCGACAAGCCGACCCTTGATCCGTGGGTGGTGAAGGAACCCTATTCCGGCGGTGCGACGCGGGTGGTCATGACCCGCAACCCTTACTTCTGGCAGGTCGATACCGAAGGCAACCAGCTGCCCTATATCGACGAAATCAATTTCGGCATTTCGCAGGATGTCGAATCGCTGATGCTGAACGTCATTTCCGGCAAGATCGACATTCAGGAGCGCCATATCAGCGTTCTCGCCAACAAGCCGACCCTGTCTCAGAACATGAAAAAAGGCGATTATCGCCTGCTCACTCTGGTGCCGTCTGCCGCGCAGCAATGCCAGATCTACCTGAACATCACCCATAAAGACCCGGCAATGCGCAAGATGTTCGCGGACAAGTCCTTCCGTCAGGCGCTGTCCATCGCGCTCAACCGGCAGGAAATCATCGACATCGTCTATTTCAGCCAGAGCGAGGGGTATCAGGCCGGACCACGCCCGACACACCCCTGGTATAATGAAAAGCTGGCGCGCCAGTTTACCGAATATGATGCCGACAAGGCGAATGATCTTCTCGACAAGGCCGGTTACGACAAGAAGAACGGCAACGGTATGCGGTTGCGGCCTGATGGCCAGCCCGTCTTCTTCTCGATCGATGTCATCCCGACGCTCTATCCCGATCTGGTCGATGCGCTGGAACTGGTGAAGGCGCAATGGGCGCAGATCGGTGTCGACATCAAGGTCAACACCATCGAACGCGCGCTCTATTATACACGCGGCGATGACAACGCCCATGATGCTGCCGTCTGGCCCGGCCCCGGCGGTCTCGACCCGATGCTTGATCCGCGCGATTTCTTCGCATTCCACCCGCAGGGTTCGCGTTACGCCATTCCGTGGGCGCTCTGGTACACCTCGAATGGCCAGAAGGGCGAAGAGCCGCCGGAAAGCCAGAAGAGGCGCTTCAAGCTGTTTGACGAGGCGCGCTCGACGGCCGACCTTGCCAAACGCGGCGAGAAGATGAAGGAAATCTTCGATATCGCGGCGGAAGAGTTCGAGACGATCGGTCTCTGCCTTGCCGTTGGTGGTTTCGGCATCATCCGCAATAATCTGCGCAATGTGCCGGAAACGGAACCCGACAGCTGGACATGGCCCAACCCCGGCCCGGCGCTGCCGCAACAGTTCACCTTCACAAGCTGATACCACCACATGGGCGTCGCTGCCGTAACGCGGCGACGCCTCTCAGGTTGTTTCGACCATCCGCATACCGTTTCCTCAGTGGAAGGCGGTGCGTATGGCACAATGTGATTGCGAGAGCGACATGCTGCTTTTTATCGTAAAACGCCTGCTGTGGATGATACCGTCCCTGTTTGCCGTCAGTTTCCTTGCCTTTGTCCTGATCCAGCTGCCGCCCGGTGACTATGTGACGACCTATATCGCCACACTGGCTGCCTCCAACGAGGTCATCGACCACAATACCGCGGCGCAGCTGCGTGAACGTTTCGGCCTCGATGATCCCATGATCGTGCAATATCTGAAATGGATATGGGGCATCATCAGCCGTGGCGATTTCGGCATCTCGTTCGAATGGCAGCAGCCGGTTTCGGGCCTCATCTGGGAGCGTATGGCGCTGACGCTGGTTCTGGCCATCGCAAGCCTTCTCGCCACCTGGGCCATCGCACTTCCGATCGGCGTCTTCTCCGCCGTGCGCAAATATTCGATCGGCGATTATCTCTTCACCGCCTTTTCCTTCTTCGGCCTTTCCATACCCTCGTTCCTGCTGGCGCTGGTGCTGATGTATGTGGCTGCGGTGGAGTTCGGGGCCGATGTCGGCGGGCTGTTTTCAGCTGAATATGAAACGGCCTCCTGGAGCATCGCCAAGATGGTTGACCTTATGGCTCATATCTGGCTGCCGGTCGCCATTCTTGCCGTGTCTTCCACCGCAAGCCTCATCCGCGTCATGCGCGCCAACATGCTGGACGAATTGCCCAAGCCCTATGTGACCACGGCGCGGGCGAAAGGCTTGTCCGAGTTCAAGCTGCTGACGAAATACCCGCTCAGAATTGCGCTCAACCCGTTCATTTCCACCATCGCATGGCTTTTGCCCAACCTCATTTCGGGCTCCGTGGTGGTCGCCATCGTGCTCAATCTGCCGACGGCCGCACCCCTGCTTCTGCAGTCGCTGATGGCGCAGGACATGTATCTCGCCGGCGCTTTCGTGCTTCTGATCTGCGCGCTGACGCTGATCGGATCGCTTATCAGCGACATCCTGCTTGCGCTGGTCGATCCGCGCATCCGTCTCGAATAGGAGGGCGCCATGAGCGATATCACCATTACCACCAATGCCCGGCAGGACCGCGCCGCCGTCGCCTCGCAGTGGCAGCTCATCTGGTGGGCATTCAAGCGCCACAAGCTGGCCATGGCCGCCCTGTTCATCACCGTTGCCATGTATATCGTTGCGCTGGTGCCCGGCTTCTTCGCCATCAACGATCCGGTGCTGCAGAACGCCCGCGCCACCTTCCATCCGCCGCAGCGCGTCCATTTCGTCGATACGACCGAGGGTTTCTCGCTCGGGATGCATTATTATCCGCTGAAGCTGACCCGTAACCCCGAAACGCTGGCTGCCGTGTTCGTGGAAGATACGGCCAAGAAAATACCGATTCAGCTTTTTGGCAGGGGTTACGAATATTCCGTATTCGGCCTGTTCAACACGAATATCCACCTGCTGGCTTCCACCGACAAGACGCGCCCGCTTTTCCTGTTCGGCGCGGACCGCCTCGGACGCGATGTCTTTAGCCGCGTGGTGCAGGGTGCGCAGGTTTCCCTGTCGATCGGTCTCGTCGGCGTGTTTTTCTCGCTGCTGCTCGGCGTCGTCCTGGGCGGTATCTCCGGTTATTATGGCGGTCGCATCGATTTCGTCATGCAGCGCGTGATCGATTTCGTGCTGTCGCTGCCCACCATTCCCATCTGGCTGGCGCTGGCCGCCGCCCTGCCGCAGGGCTGGCCTGCCACGCTTCAATACATGATGATCACCATCATCCTGTCCCTGACCGGCTGGGCGCAGCTTGCCCGCGTCGTGCGCGGCCGGTTCCTGTCGCTCCGAACCGAAGAATTCGTGGCCGCGGCGCGGCTGGATGGCGTGCCGGAAGGGCGCATCATCTTTCGCCATATGCTGCCGAGTTTTTCGAGCCATATCATCGCCTCGGTCACGCTTGCGGTTCCGGCGATGATCCTTGCGGAAACCTCGCTCTCATTCCTCGGTCTCGGTCTCCAGCCGCCGACGATTTCCTGGGGCGTGCTGCTTCGCGAGGCGCAGAACATCCGCTCGATCGCAACCGCGCCATGGCTGTTCCTGCCGGGCGTCGCTGTTGTCATTGCCGTCATGGCGCTCAATCTGCTCGGTGACGGCCTGCGCGATGCAGCCGATCCCTATAATAAGTGAGGTCCTGATGAGCGACATTCTCTCCATGAAGCCCGCCAGGCCACTGCTCGAAGTCCGCAATCTCGTGACCGAATTTCCGGTCCGAAACGGCGTCTTCCGGGCGGTCAACGATCTGTCTTTTTCCATCGATCCCGGCAAGACCCTCTGCGTCGTCGGCGAAAGCGGCTCCGGCAAATCCGTCACCGCCCGCTCGATCCTGCAGATCATCGACACCCCCGGCCGCATTGCGACCGGGTCGATCATCCTCAACCGCGCCGATGGCACGTCACTCGATCTGGCAAAGCTCGATCCGCGCAGCCGGGCCATCCGCTCGGTGCGCGGCGCTGATATCGCGATGATTTTTCAGGAGCCGATGTCGTCGCTTTCACCCGTGCATACGGTGGGTGATCAGATCACCGAGGTCCTGCGTCTGCATCTGAAAATGAGCAAGGCACAGGCGCGGGCCGAGGCCATCGAGCTGCTGCGGCAGGTGGAAATTCCCAATCCCGAAAAGGCGCTGGATCGTTACGCTTTCCAATATTCGGGCGGCATGCGCCAGCGTGCGATGATCGCCATGGCGCTGGCCTGCAAACCGCAACTGTTGATCGCCGACGAACCGACGACGGCGCTTGACGTCACCACACAGGCCGAAATACTCGACCTGATATCGCGGCTGCAAAAGGCGCATGGCATGGCGGTGCTGTTCATCACCCATGATATGGGCGTGGTGGCGCAGATCGCCGATGACGTGCTGGTCATGCATCATGGCGTCGCCAAGGAATATGGCACCGTTGAGCAGATATTCCACAGCCCGCAGGATCCCTATACCCGCATGCTGATCGGCTCCGTGCTGAAGCTGGAGCAGAAGGCGGAAATCCGGCTTGCGCGGCCTCCACTCGATCTAACGGCTGCGCCGGTGCTCGAAGTGAACGACCTTTCCATGCACTTCGGTGAAATGAAGGCGCTGGATGGCGTGTCGATCAAGCTTCTCCCGGGCGAGACGCTTGGCATCGTCGGCGAAAGCGGCTCCGGCAAGACCACGATGGGCCGCTCTATCATGCGTCTATACGATCCGACCGGCGGCGAAATGCGTTATCGCCGGGCGGATGGCACAGTCGTCGATCTGGCCAAGATCGAAGGTGCCGAACTGAAGGCCGCGCGGCGTGAATTGCGCATGGTTTTCCAGGATCCTTTCGGCTCGCTCAATCCGCGCATGACGGTGGCGCAGGTCATCGGCGAGCCGTTGCTGGTCAACGGCATTGCCAGGGGCAGGGAATTGGATGAACGCGTCTGCGCCCTGATGGAGCAGGTGGGTCTCGATCCTGCCGGGCGCGAACGCTACCCGCACGCCTTTTCCGGCGGCCAGCGCCAGCGCATCGGGATTGCCCGCGCCATCACCCTGAAACCGCGCATCATCGTTGCGGATGAGGCGACATCGGCGCTGGATGTTTCGGTGCGGTTCCAGGTGCTGGATCTGCTGATGCGTCTGCAGGACGAGCTTGGTCTCGCCTACATCTTCATCAGCCACGACATCGGCGTAATCAGATACATGTGCGACCGTGTCGGGGTGATGTATCGCGGCAAGCTTGTCGAGGTGGGAGACGCCGAAAAGGTCTGCAACGCGCCCGACCATCCCTATACGCAGGCGCTTCTTTCCGCCATTCCGCGCCCGGACCCGCGGGACCGGGACCGCACCCGCAGGTTCCGCTACGTCGAACCGCCCGAGATCAAAAACGGGATCGCCGCCCGATAGTGTTGCGCCCGTTGCGCGCTGCAATTCATGAGGAAGACTAAGCATGAAAATCGATCGCATGCGGGTATTCGTCACCCGCGACAAGGACCGCCCCCGCGTCATCGTCGCTCTCGACACGGATGACGGTTTGACCGGCTGGGGTGAATGTTACAACCACGGCCCCGATCTCGCCTTGCCGCCTGTGCTGGATTACCTCTATGGCTTCCTCGCCGGGCAGGACCCGACACGGGTTGAATATCTCTACAATCTCCTTCTCCAGCAGAACCGCTTTCCGCCAGGCGCGCTCGGTCTGTCAGCAATTTCAGCACTCGATCATTGCCTGTGGGACCTTGCCGCCAAGGCGGCGGGCGTGCCTGTTTACAAGCTGCTGGGCGGCGAAGTGCGCGACCGCATCAAGGTCTATGCCGGCGTCTACACGGCGCCGGATGCGCCGGCGGCAAAGGAAGAGTTCGACCGCCTCAACGAGGGTTGGGGCTTCACGGCCTTTAAGCTCAGCCCGTGGCGCGTCGATATTCATGCCCATCGCTGGGGGGAGGTGGTGCGCAGTTCGGCGGACTATTTCCGCTCGCTTCGCGAGACCGTGCGGTCTGACTACGACATCGCTTTTGACGCCCATGCCAAGATTTTCGAGCCCGCCGCCGCTCGCCAGCTTGGCAATGCGCTTGCCCCCTACGATCCGCTGTTCTTCGAGGAGCCTTTGCGTCCCGAAAACATCGAGATGTGGGGAGACTTGAAACAGGGGCTGAACTGCACTCTGGCAACAGGTGAAAGTCTCTATAATCGCAATGAGTTCCTGCGTCTTCTTCAGGTGAAGGGTGCAGACATCATTCAGCCTGACATCTGCGTCGTCGGCGGCATTTCCGAAATGCGCCGCATCGCCACGCTTGCGGAAGCCCATTTCGTCAGCATTGCGCCGCATAACCCGATGGGGCCGCTTGCTACCGCCGTCAACGTGCATTTCTCCGCCGCCCAGCAGAATTTCCGTATTCTCGAATACCGGCTGCCGAAAGGGCAATGTTATGTCTATGGCGGCACCGATCTTGAAAAACGCGAGGATGAAACCCGCTATGTCGTCGACCCCTATCTGCCGAAGGACGGATATCTGGAGCTGAGGCCGGATCGTCCCGGCTGGGGGGTGGAGATGGATGAAAAAGCCATGCAGGAAGACGGTTACATTCACTGGCAGAGACGGGTGCCGAAACGGCCTGACGGCTCCTATGCCTTTGCCTGAAACGGTCGCGATTGCCTGCGGGCGGCTCTCTGCCCGCCTGCGTCCCGCATGGGGCGGCAGGATGACCCATCTGCATCACGCGGACTACGGTGATATTCTGGCGCCAGCAACCGGGGAGGATTTCGAGCCGTTCAACTGGCCGCGTGCCGGCGCCTATCCGCTGTTTCCTTACCACAATAGGCTCTATGGGAGCTCGTTCGTTCATGCGGGCATCCGCCATGAGCTTTCTCCCCATCCGGCCCTTGCGCCTGATGCCATGCATGGACCTGCGCACCGGCGAGCCTGGGAGATTTCCGGTCTGGCTTCGGATCGGGCGGGGCTGGTACTCCACTATGAGGCTGACGGGGAATGGCCTTTTTCCTTCCGCGCTGAACAGTCTTTTCTGCTCGAAGACGCCGGCCTCACCGTGGACCTGTCGATCACCAATCTGGCGGACGTACCCGCGCCGATGGCGCTGGGCTGGCATCCCTATCTGGCTGCCGGATTTGGCTGCGAAGCGCGCACGGATGCAAGGCTGGAATATCCGCTGGACCCGCAGAACGTGCCGACCGGCCAAGCAGCCGTACTTCGCCAGACGACCGTCATTCCCGCAGCGACGGGATACACGGAGCATTATACAGGTTGGTCTAATGCGCATGTCCAGTTTGACGGGTTTTCACTGCTGATCGAGGCCGATCCCGTTTTCGGTCATCTGGCTGTCCACCGCATGGACAGCTATCTTTGCCTCGAGCCCGTTTCCATGGCCGCCGGAGCGCTCGGCTTGCCGGAGGCGCAGCGGGAAGCGCTTGGCGTCAGGATCGTTGCGTCCGGCGAACATCTATCGGGGCGAATCCGGCTTTCCGTCGGGCCTTGAGGGAGGCAGGGCGCGCGCGAACGCCATGCCCCTGCGTCCTATCTCCACAGTCAAAAAAACGCCACATGCCCATATTTTGAGCGTCAGAAATTGTCGCTCAAAAATGCGCTTGACGTCGGCGAAAATTTCTCACCAAATGAACCAATACAAGATTGGTTCAAGCAAATGGTGCGGTGTGGCAGCAGGCCCTAACGACAATTCCAACTACGCGCTGGCGCGGTTGCGTGAATATATTCAGGCGAATCATCTCGTCAGGGATGGCCGTCTGCCGACGGAACGGGCCTTTGCGGAGACTTTTAACGTCGGCCGTCGGTCGATCCGCCGCGCGCTGGAGGTTCTGGAAGCCGAAGGCCTCATCTGGCGGCGGCAGGGGGCCGGAACCTTTGTGGGTGAAAAACCTGATGATTGGTCCGCCCAGGTCACGGAATTGGTCGCCGGGACGGATTTCATGGAAATCATGGAGGTGCGCCTGCGCATCGAACCGCAGCTGGCGCAGCTAGCGGCGATGCGCGCCAAGCCGGCCGAGGTGGAGCGCATGCGGGCGCTGGTGGAAAAGACCGGCCAGAGCACGGATGCAGATGCCAAGGAATTGTGGGATGGCTCGCTCCATCGCCAGATCGCCCAGAGTGCCGGCAACAAGCTGTTTCTCTCGATTTTCGATGTCATCAATCGTGTCCGCCAGGATGATGCCTGGCAGTCGATACGGGAACTCGCCCGGCGCAGCGGAACAAATGTGAGGGCGTCTTTCGAACAGCACATGGCCATTGTCGACGCCATCGCCGATCGCGATCCAGCGCGTGCCGGTGAAGCCATGCGCCAGCATCTTCTCATGCATCAGGAAAGGCTGATCCGCGCCACCTCGCTCGGCTTTCTGGAAGAGGGATCCGGGGCGGGCAATACGGCCGGCGCCGATAATTCGCTGACCGAGGCTTCTTAAGGCCACGGATGAAAACTGTCGCCCCGTCAGGGGCGGCCAATGACAAAAAGTCAAAATAACCAGACCAGAGGAACGAACATGAAGAAAATCCAGACATTGACTGCTGCGCTGTTGGCGAGCGCATTCCTGACCACGCCGGCGCTATCCTCCGAATTGCGCATCGGCCTGAACGACGATGCTGATGTGCTCGATCCAGCACAGTCGCGCACCTTCGTCGGCCGCATCGTCTACACCGCCATGTGCGACAAGCTGGTGGATATCTCGCAGGACATGAAGATCGTGCCCCAGCTCGCCACCGAATGGGCCTGGTCCGAAGGCGGCAAGGTTCTGACGATGAAGATCCGTGATGGCGTGAAATTCCACGATGGTGAGAAGCTCGATGCAGCTGCTGTCGTCGCCACTATCGAGCGCAACATGACGCTGCCGGAATCCCGCCGCAAGAGCGAGCTATCGTCCGTCGAGAAGGTCGAGGCGACAGGGCCGCTGGAAGTCAAATTTACGCTGAAGACGCCTGACGTCACCCTGCTGGCGCAGCTTTCCGACCGCGCCGGCATGATCGTCGCGCCGAAAGCGGCCAAGGAACTGGGTGCGAATTTCGGCTCCAAGCCGGTCTGCGCCGGGCCGTTCAAATTCGTCGAGCGCATCCAGCAGGATCGCATCGTGCTCGAGAAGTTCGCGGATTATTGGGACAAGGACAAGGTCCTCGTTGATAAGATCGTCTATCTGCCGATCCCCGACACCACCGTGAAGCTTGCGAACCTTCGCGCAGGCGACCTCGATATCGCCGAGCGCATCTCGGCTTCCGATGCGGAATCCGTCAGGAACGACCCCAAACTGACCTATGCCGATGTCATCGGACCGGGTTACATGGCCATGTATGTCAACATGAACAATGGCGCGCGTGCGGACAATCCGCTCGGCAAGGACAAGCGCCTGCGCCAGGCATTCTCCTATGCGATCGACCGAGAGGCGATCGGCCAGATCGTCTTCGAAGGGACGTCAAAGGGCGGCAATCAGGCTTTCCCACCCTCAAGCCCCTGGTTCAACCAGAACCTGCCGGTGCCGCCGCGCGATATCGACAAGGCCAAGCAGTTGATGAAGGAGGCGGGTTACGAGACGCTCGATGTCGAGCTTCAGCACGCCAACAACACCACGCAGACGCAGATGATGCAGGTCATCCAGTCCATGGCGGCCGAGGCTGGCTTCAACGTCACCCTGAAGGCCACCGAATTTGCCACACTCCTGTCCGAGCAGACCGCCGGCAATTACCAGCTCAGCCGTTCAGACTGGTCGGGACGTATCGATCCCGATGGCAACCTGCATCAGTTCGTCACCTGCAAGGGCGGCATCAACGATGTGAAATATTGCAATCCCGAGGTCGACAAGCTGCTGAACGAGGCCCGCGCCTCGACCGAAGATGCAGTCCGCAAGGAAAAATATGATGCCGCAAGCGTCATCCTCAACGACGACATGCCGATCATCTATCTCGGCCACCAGCCCTATGCCTATGCCATTTCCAGCAAGGTCAAGGGCTGGGCGCCGTCGCCTGACGGTATGATCCGCCTTCTCGGCGTTTCCAAGGATTGACCGTTTCGCATAGGCCGCACGGCTTGCCGTGCGGCCCCCAGACCGGACACAAACGGGGGCAATGCCATGCCTGTTTATATCGGCAAGCGACTGCTGGTCGCGATCCCGACGCTTCTCATCATTTCCATCTTCGTTTTCTCGCTGCAGAAACTCCTGCCGGGGGATCCGGTTCTCGCCATGGCGGGTGAGGAGCGCGATCCCGCGACGATCGAATTCCTGCGGGAGAAATATCGCCTCAACGACCCCGTGCCGCTGCAATATATCAACTGGCTGGGCGGCGTGATGACCGGCGATTTCGGTATTTCGCTGCGGTCCAACCAGCCGGTGCTGGAACTGATCGGCCAGAAGCTGCCGGTCACCATTCAGCTGGCTGTCATGGCGATGTTCTTCGCCATGGTGATCGGCATCCCCATCGGCATTCTGGCCGCCGTCAAGAAGAATACCTGGATCGATTACACCGCCAATATCGTTGCGCTTTCCGGCCTGTCGATCCCGAATTTCTGGCTCGGCATCATGCTGATCCTGCTGGTCTCGGTAAAACTCGGCTGGTTGCCGGCATCCGGTTATGAATCGATCTTCGTGGACCCTGTCCGTTCCATCGAAACGATGATCATGCCCGCCTTCGTGCTGGGCAATGCGCTTGCGGCAACGCTGATGCGGCACACGAGGTCTGCGATGGTTGCGGTCTTGAGTTCGGACTATATCCGAACCGCCCGCGCCAAGGGACTTTCGCCGCGCGAGATCATCCTGTCGCACAGTTTCCGCAATGCGCTTCTTCCCGTCATCACGCTGCTGGCGCTGCTCTTCGGGGAGCTGCTGGCCGGTGCGGTTCTGACGGAGCAGATATTCACCATTCCCGGTTTCGGCAAGATGACGGTCGATGCGGTTTTCACCCGTGACTATGCCGTCGTGCAGGGCATCGTTTTATGCACCGCCGTCGGTTTCATCCTCATGAACCTGCTGGCCGACATTGCCTATGTCCTGCTTAACCCCCGCCTCAGGGCGACGATCTGAGGCCTGATATCATGACCGTTCTCGATCAAAATCTATCCGTACCGGCGACACGGCAGGAAAGCCGCGCCTGGAAAAAAATGAAGCGCAACAAATCGGCGCTTGTCGGCATGATCATCGTGCTGTTTTTCGCCGTACTTGCCATCGCCGCGCCGATCCTGCCGATTGCCGATCCGGTTGCGACCAGCTGGTCAGCCATCCGCAAGGCGCCGTCGGCGGCGCACTGGCTCGGCACCGACGATCTCGGCCGAGACATCCTTTCCCGCATGATCTATGGCGCCCGCGCCTCGCTGATGGCCGGCGTCGTCTCGGTGATGATCGCGGTGGTGATCGGCGTGCCCTTTGGCCTGATTTCAGGTTATTTCGGCGGCTGGGTGGATATGGTCATCTCCCGCATCACCGAAGCGCTGCTCGCCATGCCCTTCCTGATCATGGCAATCGCGCTCGCCGCCTTTCTCGGCCCGAGCCTTACCAATGCGATGATCGCCATCGGCCTTTCCGCCATGCCGATCTTCGTGCGGCTGACGCGCGGACAGGTGCTTGCCGTCAAGATGGAGGACTATGTCGAGGGGGCGAGGTCCATCGGCCTCAACCACATCGACATCATGACGCGTTACATCCTGCCGAATGTCTTTGCCCCCATCATCGTGCAGGCGACGCTGACGGTGGCGACCGCCATCATTGCGGAGGCGAGCCTTTCCTTCCTCGGTCTCGGCCAGCAGGCGCCGGCCCCATCCTGGGGTTCGATGCTGAATACCGCGAAGAATTTCCTGAGCCAGGCGCCGTGGATGACGATGTGGCCCGGCATCGCCATCTTCCTCGTCGTCATCGGTTTCAATCTTCTCGGCGACGGCCTGCGCGACGCGCTCGATCCGCGCGAAGCATGATTTTTTACAAGGAATATCGGAATGAATGAATTCACCACACGCCCTGAAATCCTTGGCACCTTCGGCGTCGTCACCTCGACGCACTGGATCGCATCGGCCGTTGGCATGGCGATCCTCGAAAAGGGCGGCAATGCTTTTGATGCCGCCGTGGCCACCGGTTTCGTCCTGCAGATTGTCGAGCCGCATTTGTGTGGCCCGGGCGGAGATATGCCCGCGGTGTTTTATTCCAAGCAGAAGGACAAGGTGGAAGTCATCTGCGCACAGGGCCCGGCCCCGAGTGGTGCCACGATTGAACATTACACTTCGGAAGGCCTGAAGCTGATCCCCGGCGACGGGCTGCTCGCAACCGTCATACCCGGCGCCTTCGACGGCTGGATGCTGATGCTGCGCGACTATGGCACGATGAGCGTGCGCGAAGTGCTGGAACCCGCAATCTATTATGCCGAGCACGGGCATCCGACGTTGCCGCGTGTCTCCGCCACCATCAAGGGGCTGGCCGATTTCTTCGAGAAGGAATGGCCGACATCCCATGAGACATGGCTGCCAGGCGGCGCGGCACCCGAACCTCACGCCAGTTTCCGCAACCCGGTTCTCGCCGCCACCTATCAGCGGATCGTCACTGAAGCCGAAGCGCGCTCCGGCCGCGAAAACCAGATCGAGGCGGCGCGCGATGCCTTCTATCGGGGTTTCGTAGCGGAAGCCATCGACAGTTACGTAAAGACCGCAGAGGTGATGGATGCCAGCGGCGCAAGGCACAAGGGCGTGCTGACGGCGCAGGATATGGCGGACTGGAGCGCGACCGTCGAAGCGCCGCAGACGTTCGACTATCAAGACTGGACGATTGCCAAGACGCCCGCCTGGGGGCAGGGTCCGGTTCTCTTGCAATCGCTTGCGCTGCTGAAGGGCTTCGATATTGCGGCCATGGAGCCGTCCGGTCCCGATTTTATCCACACCATCGTCGAAGCCATGAAGCTCGCTTATGCCGATCGCGAGGTCTATTATGGCGACCCTGAATTCGGCCAGATACCGACTGAATATCTTCTCTCCGAAGGTTACAATGCCGGACGCCGCACGCTGATCGGCAGCGAGGCGTCGCTGGAACTGCGTCCGGGCACCGTGCCGGGTTACGAAAAGCAGGTGGATGCCACCATAGCCATGCTGGCCGAAATGAGCGGCACCGGCACCGTCTACGAGCCGACCATGTCGCATCTGACGGAAAAGCGCGGAGACACGGTCCATATCGACGTCATCGACCGCTGGGGCAACATGGTCTCCACTACGCCTTCGGGCGGCTGGCTGCAATCCTCGCCCATCGTGCCGGGTCTCGGTTTCGCGCTCAATTCCCGCGCCCAGATGTTCTGGCTGAAGGAGGGGCTGCCGACCTCGCTTGCGCCGGGCAAGCGCCCGCGCACGACGCTGACGCCCTCGCTTGCGCTGCATCAGGGCCGTCCCGCCATGGTCTTCGGTACGCCGGGCGGCGACCAGCAGGACCAGTGGCAACTACCCTTCTTCCTGCGTTATGCCCATCACGGCAAGAACCTGCAGGCCGCGATAGATATGCCGTTGTTCCACACCGCGCATTTTCCGGGCTCGTTTTATCCGCGCACCAGCTCGCCGGGGGAAATCACCGTGGAAAGCACCGTGGGTGAAGCGACCTTACAGGAGCTTCGCCGTCGCGGACACCGTGTCACGGTTGCCGATGCATGGTCCGTCGGGAGGCTCACCGCCGCGCGGCGGGATGCGGACGGCCTCTTGCGCGCCGCCGCAACCCCGCGGCTGATGCAGGCCTATGCGGTAGGGCGGTAATACCATGGAGATAAAACCTGTCCTCTCCGTCCGCAACCTGACCACCTCCTTCCTCGTCGATGGCGCCTGGAAAAGCGTGGTGCGCAATGTGTCCTTCGATGTCGCGCCCGGTGAAACCGTTGCGATTGTCGGCGAGTCCGGCTCCGGTAAATCCGTGACGTCGCTATCACTGATGCGCCTGCTTGCCCCGGCCTCCAGCCGGATAGAAGGGGAAGTCCTGCTCAACGGGCGCAATCTGCTGGCGCTTTCCGAAAAAGAGATGCGTGGCGTGCGCGGCAACGATATCTCGATGATCTTTCAGGAGCCGATGACCTCGCTCAATCCGATCTTCACCATCGGCCGTCAGATTTCCGAAGTCCTCATCCGCCACAAGGGGCTTTCGAAGCAGGAGGCGCGGGCGGAGACGGTGCGGCTTCTGGAGAAGGTCCGCATTCCCAATGCGGCCAGCCGTTTTGACGAATATCCGCATCAGTTTTCGGGCGGCATGCGCCAGCGTGTGATGATTGCCATGGCGCTCGCCTCACGGCCGAAACTGCTGATCGCCGACGAGCCGACGACGGCGCTCGACGTTACCATTCAGGGCCAGATCCTCGATCTCATCAAGCTGCTGCAGGAAGAGGAGGGCATGTCGGTGCTCTTCATCACCCATGACATGGGTGTGGTGGCCGAAATCGCTGACCGCACGATCGTGATGTATCGCGGCGATGAGGTCGAGACCGGGCCGACGGAGGACATATTCCGGCGCGGCAAACATCCCTATACGCGGGCGCTGCTTTCGGCGGTGCCGAAGCTCGGTTCTATGCGTAACCGGCAATGGCCGACGCGTTTTCCGGTTCTCGACATGAAAACCGGCCTTTCGACCGAGCCGGAGGAGGTGGCCGAGACGGTTGCAGGCGGCCAGACGCCGGTTCTGTCGGTCAAGAACCTTGTGACGCGTTTTCCCATCCGCTCCGGCCTGCTGGCGCGCCAGACGGGTGCGGTTCACGCCGTCGAGAACGTTTCCTTCGATCTGTTTCAAGGAGAAACGCTGTCGCTGGTGGGTGAATCCGGTTGCGGAAAATCCACCACCGGCCGCTCGATCATGCGCCTCGTGGAGCCGTCGTCCGGCGATGTGTCCCTCGACGGTTACGATGTGATGCGCCTCGATAACGTCGGCCTGCGCAACATGCGCAAATCGGTGCAGATGATCTTTCAGGACCCGTTCTCGTCGCTCAATCCGCGCATGACGGTGGGCACGGCAATTTCCGAGCCCTTCATCAAGCACAGGCTGGGCAGCGCCAAGCAGGCCAAGGAAAAGACTGCCGATCTTCTCGAAAAGGTCGGCCTGTCCGCCGATATGGCCAGCCGCTACCCGCACGAATTTTCGGGTGGTCAGCGACAGCGCATCGCGATTGCCCGGGCACTGGCCCTCGATCCGAAGGTCATCGTTGCCGATGAAAGCGTCTCGGCGCTCGATGTTTCGATCAAGGCGCAGGTCTGCAACCTGCTGCTCGACCTGCAGCAGAGCCTCAACCTCGCCTTCCTGTTCATCAGCCATGACATGGCTGTCGTGGAGCGCGTCAGCCATCGTGTCGCGGTGATGTATCTCGGCGAGATCGTGGAGATCGGGCCGCGCGCCGCCGTTTTCGACAATCCGCAACATGCCTATACGAAAAAGCTGATGGCGGCCGTTCCGGTGCCGGACCCGGCAAGACGCGGGATAAGGCGTGGCATATCCAATGACGAGCTGAAGAGCCCGATACGGGCAATGGGATATGAAACACCGACGCGAAACTACAGGACCGTATCGCCCGGCCACATGGTGCAGATAGCCTGAGACGATTACGGCAGCGCGGAATGTTTCGACGAAGAAACCGTTATAAGGGGTTCTTGGGCGAAACGCCGCGCAGATGCTCCATCAGATAGGCATGGGTCGCGGCATTGGCGACGATCAGCGTTCCGGTCTTCTCATAGAATTCCGGTCCGCGACCCCACCAGTCGGTCACAATGCCGCCGGCCTCCTGAACAAGGAGAATGCCGGCTGCCGTGTCGACGAATCCCGTCTCCTCGTAATAACCGGTAAGCCGTCCGCAGGCGACGTAAGCGCAGGAATTGGCGGCGCTGCCGACAACACGAACCGCGCCGATCGGCGCGCGAATGGCGTCAAGGCGCTGATAGGCGCCGGGATAAAGCTGGAGATTGGGCGTGGGCAGGCCGGTGCCGACACACATGAGCGCGACATCCGTGCTGGCATTGACCCGCAGGCGCTCGCCATTGAGATAGGCGCCGTCTCCCTTGATCGTGGTGAACATCTCGTCGGAAACGGGATTATAGACCAGCCCGCAGATCGTTTCATTGCCGCGGCGAAGCGCGATGGTGATGGTATAGTGCTGGCCGAAGAGGAAATTGGTGGTGCCATCGATGGGATCGACCAGCCAGCGATGATCCTGATCCGCCCCTTCGACAGGTGCGAATTCCTCGCCGGTCAGTCCCCAGGGATATTGTCCGAGCAGGCGCTCACGGATCAGTGTCTCGGAATCCCGGTCCGCATCGGAAACGAAATCCCCCGGTCCCTTGACGCCGATCTCGATGTCGCGGAAGCGCCTGAAATGGTCGAGCGTCAATGCGCCGGCCTCGCGGGCGGTGGCGACCATATGGTCGAGGATGGCGCTGTAATTGACTGTCATCGGCTGAAAACCTCGGCGAGCCCTTCCGGATCATCGGTGGTGATCTGGTCCACCTTAAGCCGCAAGAGACGCTCGACCTGTTCTATGGATTGCGGCGTGACGCTGTTGATTGTCCAGGCGTCGACCCGGCGGCCGGCGGCATGGATCGGGGCGATGATATCGACACCGGCATCCTCGGCAGCAAGTACGATCGCGTAGTCGAGATAGATCATCCCGGCATCGGGCGCGGTGGCGAGAGCGTCTGCAATGAAACCCAGATAGTTTCCGCTTGCCTTCAGTTGAGCAAGCGTGCCGCGATGGCAGGGGTCATATCCGGTGCGAAGTCCCGGCGCTGAACCGGCCAGCATGGCGATGGCGTCGAAATCGCCGCCGGACAGGATCACCGAGCTTGCTATGGGCGAAACGCTTGCTCCGAAACCGGCGACCACCTGCGGGGTAAGCGCCTGCAGGTCCTCCTTGAAATCGAGCTGCAACAGGGCGTCGCGATGCACGGTCTCGTGCGCGAGCAGGGCGCAGAGGTCTTCGAGCAGCATCACCTTCGAAGCGATCGGCTGGCCGCCATTGTCGCGCAGGTGAAGCTGACGCAGCGCAGCGGCGGATGTGTCGTGCACTCGGCCGGTGCCGGTGGTTTCCCGTTCCAGCGTCCGGTCATGCAAAACGGCGCAGCCGTGATCGGCATGAATGACGAGATCGACTTCGATGCTCGCACCAAGGCGCATCGCCTCGATGATGCGCTCGCCGGTGAAGACCGGATCGCTGGCGTTTCGGCGGGCGCGATGCCATTTGAGCCAGGTCCTGTGGCCGTCGCGTTCGATAAGGATCGGCTGGTTCATGTCAGCTCCGATAGATTGGGCGGTTGTCGCGATAGGCCGTGACGGCACGGGGCGAAATCTGTACGCCCTGTCCCGCCCGGAACATATCCGGATGGGCGACCATGGATTTGATCCTTGTACCATCGGCGAGATCAAGGTCGACAAGGCCGTGGGTGCCGTAATCCGTCACCCGGTGTACGTGCGCTTCCGGCGTTTCGGAAATCGTCAGATCGATGGCTTCCGGGCGGACGGCGAGAATGGCCGGGCCATCGGAGACGGGAAGCGGAAGGGTGAAATCCGCGCGCATGAAGTTTCCGTCTGAGACCGCGCCCTCTATCAGGTTCATGGTGCCGATGAAGCCGGCGACGAAAGGGGTCTGCGGTTCGCGGTAGATGATATTCGGCCGGTCGATCTGTTCGGTCTTGCCATTCGCCATCACGACGATGCGGTCGGCCATGGAAAGGGCCTCATCCTGACCGTGGGTGACGAACAGCGTGGTGATACCGAGGCGCTGCTGGATATCGCGCACTTCCTCCCGTAACCGCTCGCGCAGATGCTGGTCGAGGCTGGCGAAGGGTTCGTCAAGCAAGAGGATTTTCGGTTCGAGAACCAGCGAGCGGGCAAGCGCCACGCGCTGCTGCTGGCCACCGGAGAGCTGGCTGGTGGCGCGCTCGCCATAACCGGAAAGCCCGACGAGTTCGAGCACGGCCTCCACTTTTTGCCTGATGACGGCAGCCGGCATGTGCCGCAGCTTGAGGCCGAAAGTGAGGTTCTTGAAGACGTTCATGTGGCTCCAGAGCGCATGGCTCTGAAATACCATGCCCGTTGGCCGTCGCTCCGGCGGCAGGTGGGTCACATCTTCGCCATCGATGGTGATCTGCCCGCCCGTTGGCTGCTCGAAACCGCCGACCATGCGCAGCAGCGTCGACTTGCCCGAACCGGAGGGGCCGAGAAGGCAGACGAGTTCGCCATCGGCGACATCGAGCGAGAAACTGTCGACTGCCTTGGTGCCGCCGGAAAAGGTTTTCGAGACCTCGCGGATGTGAAGTACGGACATGATGATTTCCTAACCGCCGAAACCGCGGGCGAATGCACCGCCACCGATGACGCGGCGGGCGAACATGAGGGCAATGAAGGACGGCACCCAGAGCAGCACGGACAGAACCGCGCCATACTGGATGACCATCTGGTTGTTGATGTAGCTGATCATCAGAACCGGCATCGTGCGAATGCCGGGCGCCCCGATGAGCCACGCGCCTTCGGTTTCATAAAAAGTGCCGACGAAGCTGAGCAAAACGGCGGCTGCGATGGTCGGTCCCGCCTGCGGCAGGGTAATCGACCAGAAGACCCGGAGCGGACTGGCGCCGACATCACGGGCAGCCTCTTCCATGCGCCGGTCGACGGCCTGGAATGCCGCCACGGGAATCCAGATCATGAACATCAGCGTTCCGACGAGCTGGATCAGAACGACGCCCCAGAAGGTGCCGATAAGGTTGAGCTGCAGGAAAATGGCGGCAATCGCTACCAGAAGCCCGAATTTCGGGAAGGCGTGGCCGGCCAGGAAGGAGAAGAACAGCAGGTTGCGGCCGGGAAAGCTCATGCGCGCAAAGGCATAGGCGGCGGGAAGGCAGATCATCGCCGAAAGCAGCGTCACCACCGTTGTCAGCCGCAGGCTCAGCATCAGGGCGTTCCACACGTCGGCGCGCCCCAGCGTCTGGCCCCAGAAGCGGAAACCGAATTGCTGGGGAATGACGTTGGGAAAACGCCAGACCTCGGTAAATGCCCAGGTTCCGACAACAAGCAGCGGCCCGACGATGGCGATGGTGAGAAGGGTGGCGAAAAAGATGCCGGGCCAGTCCATGCGCGTTCGCGCCGGCGTAAGGGTCGTCATGTCATTTCCCCTGGTTGCGTGCGACCGAACGCACGTAAAAGAGGCCGAATGCGATGCAGAAACCGAAAGCGATGACGGCCTGGGTCATGGCGCCGATGGGGTCCTGCACTTCGCGCAGCGTGCGCTGCATGAAGGGGCCGAGCATTTCGGGAGAGGCCGGGCCCAGGAGATAGGGCAGGGTGAAGGAAGAAAAAATGCCGAGCACCGAAAAGGAAAGCGCCACGAGAATGGAATTGGAAATGCGTGGCAGGATGATATGCCAGAAGACCTGCAGCGCGTTTGCGCCCACATCCCGCGCCGCCTCCACCGACTGGTTGGCGATGCTGCCGAGGCCTGCAAGCAGGATGAGCACGGTCAGCGGAATATTGTCCCAGACAAGACCGATGACCGGCCCCCATGGCGTGAGATAGGGCGTGCGGATTTTCGGCAGGTCGACCGCATTGAGCAAGATGTCCACCATGCCGTTCGGCCCGAGAACGCGGATGAAGGCGAAGGCGAGGATGATGGAGGGCACGAACATCGGGAAGATGGCAAGCGCCTGCACATAGGCCGAAAGACGACCACGCGAAAAGCGAAGGTAAAGCGCGATCGGCAGGCAGATGACCAGCAGGAGGATGGCGCAGACCATCGTCGTCCACAATGTCACGGCAAGATTGTCGAGACTGTAGCGATCTGAGAAGAAGAAGGCGTAGCTCGAAAGGTCGAAACTCGTTTCACCATTGGCGCCAGTGCGCCAGACGGTGCGGCCGATGGCATTGATGGCAGGCCAGATGACGAGCCAGATCATCAGGAACACGGGAATGGCGACGAGCAGGAGGCCGATGGGCCTCCTGCCTGCCGTATTGTCAATGAGCGGGCGAACCGCTCCTGCTCCGACCTCGGTCACGACTTGCGGTTAACGTTGGGAGCGACGTTGCGATACCAGCCATCATTGATGGCGGTTTCCCATTTACCGGCCGGGAAGGTCGGAATGGTCTGCGGAATGATGTCGGCGAAACGCTTGCGCAGGTCGGCCGACACATGGTCCCAGGAAACGCCGGGGAAGCCGCCCAGCTCGTTGAGGATCGCGCCCTGAATTTCTTCGGACAGCACAAAATTGGCAAGCTTCAGGGCCGCATCACGATTGGCGCCGTTGGCAAGCACCACGGCGCGCGAGAAATCACCGCAGAGCGCCAGATCCTGAAGCTGGACGAGGCCGGTTTCCTTCGGCAGAACGCCCTGATCGATGGCCTTCAGCACCTGATCGGACCAGACGGGGGTCATGGTGACGACGCCTTGGGAAAGAAGCTGCAGCGACTGCGTGTTGCCGGAGGAGTATGCGCCCTTGTCATAGAGCGACGGGGCGATATCGGTCAGCAGCGCCCATGCCTTGCCCAGAGCCTTGTCGCCGGCTTCCTGGGTGTAATTGTCGACCGTGAAGGCCTTGGGATCGAGACCGTTGGCCTGATGGATGGCGCGGCGGACGAAGTTGCCGCCGGAGCCGCCCTTGTCGGGACGGTTATAAACGAACTGGCCGGGATTTGCCTTGATCCACTTGACGAGTTCATCCCAGGTCTTCGGTGCATCCGCCGGCTTGAGCTTGCTGGTGTCATAGGCGAGCAGAACCTGGCTGCCGCGATAGGGCAGGCTGTATTCGCTGCGGATGGCAAGCGGGTTGACGCGCGAATAATTGGAAAGGCCGGCTTTCGCCATGTTCACGTAGATGCCGGCATCGATGGCGCCGGTGGGAAGCAGCGGATCGGCCGTTTCGAAATAATCTGCCTGCGGATCGGTGCCCGTCTGCTTTGCTGCGATGGCGCGCTCGCCGATGGCCATGATGCCGGCGCTGTCGCCGGCATCGACGAGGTTGAGCTTCAGGTCGGGATTGGCGGCTTCAAAAGCGGGCTTGATCGTATTGGACCAGAAATCGAGGATATTCGTATCCGAACTGGTGTACCAGTCGATCGTGCCCGGAGCAGCAAAGCTCATGCGCGGTGCAAGGGCGAGGCCGGCGGCGGCGCCTGCGGCGGACATCATAAAGGTGCGGCGTTTCATCTATGTCTCCGATGTTTTCGGCGCGAGTGGAACTCTGAGCGCTGACGCTTGAGAGATGGACGGGAAAGGCTCTGGCCATCAGTTGCACAGCCGTGCATTTTTGAACGGGCCGGCGGCGGTTCTAATGTCTTTCCATAACGCTTTCGTGACGGTTGATGCCGGCCCGGTCTCGCCGCCCTTTGTGGCCACGGGTGATCCGAAGGCGCCGGGGGCTCTACCAAAGCGGTTTTCGGGCAGATAGGATGACAGCGATAACACGGAGGGAGGGGAGCGATGATCGCAGCCTATATTGACGAGTTCGTCATGTTTTGTGCAGGGCTGTGGATGACATGCGTCGGCTTTGGTTATCTGCCGCTGTCGAAAAACACGGTTAGTCAGCCGCCGGTTGTTCGTCATTTCAGATGGATGGGGCCTCTGCTGATCGCCATTGCCGCCGTTTTGGCCTTGGCCAGCTGACCGGGAAATTCCGCGCAAAGAAAAACCCCGCCGAAGCGGGGTCTCGTCTTACCAGGTCTGGCGTCCATACCAGTTGTCGATATCTTCCCTGGCGCGGTCCTTTTCGTAACCGTAGCGCTCCTGAATCTTGCCTTCGAGCTGCTCGCGTTTGCCGTTGATGACGTCAAGATCGTCGTCGGTGAGTTTGCCCCACTGCTCCTTGACCTTGCCTTTCATCTGCTTCCAGTTTCCTTCAACGCGATTCCAATCCATCGGTGCTCTCCCATTTTGTTTGGCTTGCACTGGTAAATGTCCGAGCCTGCGCAGGGTTCCGCGCGGCGGCCGGAATGTTCGGCGCAACTGTGGCCTGCTGCCACGAAAAGATCACGATTCATTCAGCCACAGTTCACCCGGCAGGGCGCTAAATCCCGCCATCCCACAAGGAGGGAAATAAGATGCGCAAGATGATTTTAACCGCCGGACTGATTTTCGGCGCCCTGTTCGGCACCGGTGCCAATGCCATGCCTGTGGGCCAACCGTCTGCACCCTCGGCATCCCACATTCAAACGGTGGATTATGCCTGCGGACGCGGCTTTCACCTGTCACCCCGCGGCTATTGCCGTCCGAATGGCCCGCCCCGCTATGAGCGCGGCTGGGACCGGCGCGACCGCTGGGAAGCCCGTCGTGAATGGCGCGAACGTCAGGCGAGACGGGAATGGCGTGAGTGGCGCGACCGCAGAGACTATCGCGACCGCCGAGACTACTATCGATACTGATCGGGCAAGGCCCTCTCCAGCCGGGAGGGCCTTTCTCCTATAGGGCGGTCAATTCCTCCCGCATCCCGCATCCCGCCCCGGCAGGGCGTGAATACAGCGCCGCCGCCTCTCATCTCCATAACCTGCGACAGAATTGCATTCGGCGTGAGGAAACCCGGGCGGCAGTTTGGGGTTAGTCCCATATCACTGTTCATAAGGAGGATATGATGGACATCAACAGACGCACCATTCTCACCGCCGCCGCCGCTACTACCGCCGCTGCAATCTTTCCCCGCCCGCATGTCGCGCGTGCCGCACTGCCCCTGACGCAGCCCAGGCTTCCCTTTGCCGAAGCCGATCTGGCTCCGGTCATCTCGGCGAAAACCGTGGGTCTGCATTATGGAAAACACCACAAGGCCTATTACGACAAGTTGAACACGCTCGCCGCCGGCACGCCTTACGCCGATATGGAACTGGTTGATATCGTCACGCAGTCCGCCAAATCAAAAGAGGCGGCCGATGTCAAAATCTTCAACAACGCCGCGCAGGCCTGGAACCATGTCGCCTATTGGGACCAATTCGTACCGGGCGGTCCGAACCGGCCGACGGGTGATCTTGCCGCTTCGATAAACGAGACCTTCGGCGATTATGATGGTTTCATCAAACGCGCGGTCGATGTCTCCGATACGGTCTTCGGCACGGGCTGGGTGTGGCTGACGCGTGACGACGGCAACAAGCTCGCGCTGATCGGGTATGAGGACGGCAAGAACCCCGTCGCTGTCGGCCGCCCGGCCTATCTCGGCATCGATATATGGGAGCATGCCTATTACGTGGATTATGAAAACCGCAAGGCCGAACATATCCGCGCCGTGCTCGACAAGCTGGTGAACTGGCGGGTCATCGACGAGCGCCTCAAAGCGTAACGAATCCTCTTTCTCCTGAAACCCGCCGGAAGCGTCCGGTCCCCGGCGGGTTGCCCTGAGGTGCATTTGAGCTACTATGCGCCCATGGCGAGGAGGCCATGTTACAGGAGGGTTCATGATTTACCGGTCTTCAAAACGGCGCACGGTGCTGAAACTTGCCGCCGCGGCGGTTTCTTTGGGAATGCTGGGAACGGCTGCGAGCGCGCAGGGCTTCCCCGAGCGAACGATTACTCTGGTCGTTCCTTTCGCGGCGGGCGGTTCCACCGATGTGGTCGCGCGTGTTATCGCGCAGAAGATGGGTGATGAACTCGGCCAGCAGATCGTCGTTGAAAATGTCGCCGGCGCAGGCGGCAATCTTGGTGCAGACCGCGTGGCCCGCGCCGAACCCGACGGATACACGATCCTGATGGGCACGGTTGCCACCCACGCTCTCAACCCGCTTATTCTCAAGACCAAGCCTTATGATCCGGAGAAGGATTTCACGCCGGTCTCGCTGCTGGTGGTGGTGCCGAATGTGCTGGTCGTCAATCCGAAGCTCAACGTCAACAGCGTCGCGGAGCTTATTGCCCTGCTGAAGGCCGAGCCGGACAAACATGCCTATGCCTCTTCCGGCAACGGCACCCCGCTGCATCTTTCCGGCGAGCTGTTCAAGAGCATGGCCGGCGTCAGCATGCAGCATGTCCCTTATAAGGGTGCCGGCCCGGCGCTCAACGATCTGCTCGGAAACCAGATTTCGATCATGTTCGACAATCTGCCCTCTTCATCGGGACATATAAAATCCGGCACGTTGCGGGCGCTCGGCGTCACCACCAAGGAGCGTGCATCGTCTTTCCCGGACCTGCCGACCATCGGCGAGACCGTGCCGGGTTATGAGACCTATACCTGGAACGCGCTCTTTGCGCCCGCCGGTACGTCGGCCGAGGTGGTCGACAAGCTGAACGCCGCCGCCAAGAAGGCGCTAGCCGATCCGGCGGTGGCCGCACGCATGGCGGATTTCAGCGCCAAGATCGTCGCCTCTTCGCCGGATGAACTGAAAACCCACGTTGCGGCTGAGATCGCCAAGTGGGGACCTGTGGTCAAGGACGCGAATGTGCAGATGGACTGAGCGGCAACGGCAGGCACCATTCCGATTTTCCGCCGTGCATCCAACCTGATAAAATCGTGGCCGGCGCGTCCCTCGCATCGGCCACGGTTTATACCGTCGCATCCAGCCGGTGTGGCGTTTCCGCATCACTCACCAGCCGGTTGTAAAAACCCGCTTGGCAAGCTCCAACTGCTGAGTTACAAATCTCAATACCGCGTCAGATCGAACAAAGGGAGGCGTTGCATGACACCAGTATTCATCAAAACCCTCCCGCAGGGAATGGCCCGCCACTAGGTCATATCCATTCGCGGCCCGCCCTGAGCGCGCCCGACATGCGGTTCTGTTTTCCTTCATAGCCCGATTGATCTGACGGGATAATTTTGTCTCCCGCCCGGGCTGTGCCATCCAACTACCGTTTTGAGGACCGGTTGCCGAATCCGTCGCGCCGGGCTGGTTAAATGTCACGCAAGAAGCTCGATTTTCGCGCTGATGCATATCGCAATGTGCTCGGCTTTGTTTTCAACCATTGGCGCAACCGGCCGGCGCTGGTGGGTTTCATCATCGTGCTGGTAATTGCCAGCACGCTGGCCGAAGTGATGGTGCCGGTCTTTTCCGGCCAGATCGTCGATGCCATTGCCGGCGGTAACGGCGCTGGCAATGGGGGCGATGGGGCGTTGCGCGCCTTCGTCATCGTTGTGTCGCTTGGGCTGGTGAGCGTGGTGCTGCGCTGGTTCATCTTCAATGGCATCATCAGGCTCACCCTGAAGACCATGGCGGATGTCACTCATAACGGCTTCCACAAGGTCCAGCGTTTCTCCACCGACTGGCATGCCAACAGCTTTGCCGGTTCCACGGTGCGCAAGATCACACGCGGCATGTGGGCGCTGGATTCGCTTAATGACCTGCTGCTCGTCGCGCTTTTGCCTTCCATCGTCATGCTGGTGGGCGCGACCATCGTGCTCGGCAGCTACTGGCCGGTCATGGGCCTGATCGTCGGTCTCGGCTCGCTGATCTATGTCGGCGTCACGGTGGGGCTTTCGATGGGTTATGTCTCGCCGGCGGCAAGGTTGGCCAATGCCTGGGATACCCGGCTTGGCGGCGCGCTGGCGGATGCCATCAGCTGCAATTCGGTGGTCAAGGCCTTCGGCGCCGAGACCCGCGAAGAAACGCGCCTGGGCCATGTGCTGGTGAAGTGGGACAACCGCACACGCAGGACATGGAAGCGTGGCACGCTGAACGGCACGATCCAGAGCTTCATGATGGTCTCCATGCAGGCCGGCATTCTCGGCACCGGCCTCATCATGTGGCGACAGGGGCTGGCGACACCGGGCGACATCACCTTCGTGCTGGCGATGTTCTTCGTGCTGCAGGGTTACCTGCGCGATGTGGGGCAGGATATCCGCAACCTGCAACGTGCCGTCAACGACATGGAAGAGCTGGTGCTGCTGGACAAGATGCCGCTTGGCATCGAAGACAGGCCGGATGCCGGACCGATCAAGATCGGAAAGGGCGAGATCGTCTTCGATCACGTCACCTTCCAGTATGGCGCGCATACCACACCGCTTTATGATGACTTTTCGGTCACCATCAAGGCGGGTGAACGTGTGGGCCTGGTCGGCCATTCCGGTTCGGGCAAGACAACCTTCGTCAAGCTCATCCAGCGGCTCTACGACGTCAAGTCGGGTGCGATCCGCATCGACGGCCAGAATATCGCCGGGGTCACGCAGTCGAGCCTGCGCGGCCAGATCGCCATCGTGCAGCAGGAGCCCATCCTGTTCCACCGCACGCTGGCGGAAAACATCGCCTATGGCCGGCCGGACGCCACGCGGCGTCAGATCGAGCAGGCGGCGAAACAGGCGAGCGCCCATGATTTCATCATGTCCCTTCCCAAGGGTTATGAGACGATGGTGGGCGAGCGTGGTGTCAAGCTGTCCGGCGGCGAGCGTCAGCGTGTGGCCATTGCCCGTGCTTTCCTCGCGGATGCGCCGGTGCTGATACTGGACGAGGCGACTTCCAGTCTCGACAGTGAAAGCGAAGTGCAGATCCAGCAGGCAATGGAACGGCTGATGGTCGGCCGCACCACACTGGTCATCGCGCACCGGCTTTCCACGGTCAGGGCGCTGGACCGGCTGCTGGTCTTCGACAAGGGCAAGATTGTCGAAGAGGGTGACCACCAGGCGCTTATCCGCCTCCATGACGGCATCTATCGCCGGCTGTTTGAACGGCAGGCGCTGGAGCTGACCAAGGGGCTGGTGGCCTGAAAAAACGAAACGCCGGGGTTTCCCCCGGCGTTCCCTTCCCGAACACTGAACCCACGCCACGAACACGCCGCTTTTTTCGCGTAAGGGCGTGTTCTGCGCAACACCAACAGGACGGTGAACCATGGATTTCCACCCGATCACAAAGCCGCAATGCCTTGTCATCAGGGGAACCCATATCCATGCCGCATTCCATCACTCTCTCGGACCTTTCGTGGTCAACACCTGACGGTCATCCGCTCTTTTCCAACATCAATCTTCGCTTCGGAGCGGAACGCACCGGCCTTGTCGGGCGCAACGGCGTCGGCAAGACGACGCTTCTGAAACTGATTGCGGGGGAACTGTCGCCATCCGCGGGCACGGTTTCCGCCTCGGGCAGCGTCAATCTTCTGCGCCAGAGCGTGCAGGTGGCGCCGGAACAGACCGTCGCCGACCTTTTTGACGCGCGCGATGCACTTGAGGTCCTTGCCCGTGCGCAGGCGGGAACGGCCACTCTCGCAGAGCTTGAAGATATCGACTGGATGCTGGAGGACAAAATTGCCGGGGCCCTGGCGCAGGTCGGGCTGGATGCCTTGCCCTCCACACCGCTTTCGGCGCTGTCCGGCGGGCAGCGCACGCGGGCCGCACTTGCGGCTCAAATCCACGCCGCTCCCGACTTCCTGATCCTCGACGAACCGACGAATAATCTCGATCGGGACGGGCGCATTTTCGTCGCCGATTTTCTGGCGGTCTGGCATGGCGGAGCGATCGTCGTCAGTCATGATCGGGAACTTCTCGAAACCCTCGATGCAATCGTCGAAATGACCACGCTCGGAGCAACCCGTTACGGCGGCAACTGGAGCCACTACCGCGCACAGAAAGCGCTGGAGCTGGCCGCCGCCGAACAGGACTTTGCGCATGCGGAAAAACGTCTGTCCAAGGTCAGACGCCGGTCGCAGGAGGCGCTGGAGCGCAAGGCTCGCCGTGACAGCAGGGGTGCTGCAAAAGCGGCGAGGGGAGACATGCCCCGTATTCTTGTCGGCGCGATGAAAAGGCGCGCCGACAAGACGAGCGGTGACAATACCAATCTGGCCAGCCGCCTGACAGCCGAGGCGACGGAAGATTTGAAGACGGCGCGGGAGCGGATCGAAATCCTGCAGGGCGTCAGCGTCACATTGCCGCCCAGCGGGCTGCACGCGACAAAAACCGTGCTCAACCTGCAGAACCTGACGGCGGGGTATCGGGCCGACCAACCCGTGCTTCGCGATCTTTCTTTCGAAATCACCGGGCCGCAACGTGTTGCCGCGACCGGTCCGAACGGATCGGGAAAAACGACGCTGCTTTCAGTGATCACGGGGGACCTGCCGCCATTTGAAGGGGTGGTACATGTCGGGGTGAAGTCCGTGTTTCTCGACCAGCAGGTCAGCCTGCTCGATGCGAACCTGTCCATCCGCGACAACTTCCTTAGACTCAACCCGCAGGCCGGGGAAAATGCCTGCCGCTCCGCGCTTGCGCGCTTCATGTTTCGTGCCGATGCCGCCTTGCAGATCGTTGCAACGCTCTCGGGCGGGCAGATGCTCAGGGCAGGTCTCGCCTGTGTTCTGGGAGGCCCGCAGCCTCCGCAATTGCTGATCCTTGATGAGCCGACGAACCATCTCGATATCGATTCCATCGCCGCCGTGGAGGCTGGCCTTCGGGCCTATGACGGCGCCTTGCTGGTCGTCAGCCATGATGAGGCGTTTCTCGCCGGCATCGGCATCGATCGGCGGCTGGAACTTGGAAAGTCAGAGGTTCGTTCGGCCCCTCAGTAGTTCACCGTTACGACCACCGTGTCGGAGTAGTTTCCCGGTGCCGGCGTGTTCTGCGCCGGTACGCGTCCGTAGACGGTCAATGTCTGCAGGCTGCCTGTGCCGGTGCCAGTGGCTATCTCCCCCGCTGCACTTCCCCAGACATTCGTGCGGTTCGCGTCGCGGTAGAGACCATAGGTTATCGATGCGCCCGCCTGCACCATCTGGCGCGCGGCTGGCGGGCTGTTGCTCAGGCCGCCATTGAGCGTCACACTGTAGTTCAGATTGGTGGTGCAGGTCAGATTGATCGCTCCGGTCGCATTGACTGCCGTGTTCAACACGCCGTGACTGCCGAAATCGATATTCTGGGCCGAGATGATGCAGGTGGGCGCCACTGCGGCCGACACGTTGAACGGCACCTGCGTGGGGTTCTGGGTCACGGAAGAGCAGCTCGGTGCGAGCAGGGTAAATGTCGTATAGGTGAAGCTCGTTTCCGCGCCGGCGAAGCTGGAAAGATAAAGGCCGCGCGCTGCCGAGGCCTGACCGGCGTTGATCCGGCCATAGACCGTGCGGCTCGTGGTGTTGATCAGGAGCGGCAGCGCCATATCGATTGGCGGAGGCGAGCCGAGTGCGGGCTGTGTGACCGATCCCCAGGAGGTCGTCCGCGCCGCGTTTTGGTAAAGCTGGTAATTGAGAATGTTGCTGCCCTGAAGCATCCGGCGGATGCCGCCCGACTGCCCGCCGCTTCCGGCATTGATGTTGGGGCAGATGCGGATGGAAAGCGCCAGCGACAAGGGGTTGGAGCAGGTGACTGACAATGTCGCCGTCGTGTCCACGGCGCTGCCGCCTGCGAGATTGACGAAGCCGAAATTCATATCCGACATGTTGAAGGTGCAGCTTTGGGCCAGAACCGGTGAAGCGGAGAGGAAAGCGGCGATGGCAAGGGCGGCACGGGTCAGGACCTTCATTGGATGCTCCTGCATAGGGTTTCGAGAGTTGCGCGCGTCTCGCCGGCAGAGGGGACGGTGATCTGCGCCTCGCACTCGCCTTTCGTCGGCTGCATGATGCGGAGGCGATGCGTGTCGCTGATATTGTCGAGATAGGCCTGCCCGTCATAACCGACGACGAAATCGCGCTTGTCGTCGATTTTGCCTGTTGATCCGGTTTCGATGAATTGGCCGCTTTCGTCTTTCAGCGTCACCAGCGCTACCTGACCCTCGGTTTCCACCTTGAAATTGACCACCGCTCCCGCCCGCTCCGCTGGCGTCACGGTCTGTTTCGTGCGGTCGATGCGGGCGTCGACCGGGAGATTGCTGGGGTCGAGCGTGATGTTGTTGACGTCATAGGAGCGCAGGTTCGGAAGCAATATCTTGCCGCGGCGGTTGGTCTGGCCGATAGGGCGGTTTTCCAGCAGGATATCGACGCCGGGCGCGCCCGCATCCACCACCGCGAAAGCGTCATCGATCCGGTTGCCGACAAAGACATCGCCGCCGGCGAGCGCTATCGATCCTTCGATCTGCGCATAGGCCTGTGTCGTGCGGTTGAATTGATCGACGCCCGCCGAAACGCGGGCCGCGCTGCCGCGGTAACTGCCGGAAACGGATGCGATGTCATTGCCGCCGGTCGAGCCGCGCAGACGCCAGCCGTAACTTCCCTCGGCCTGCTCTTCGGATTTTCCGATCTCTGCCGTCAGCGAATATCCATCCGCATCTGACGACATGCCGGCCGAGCCGGAGACGCCGCCGCCGAACGACCAGGACAGGCCCGCGAAGACGCCGTAGGATTGGCTGTCCTCAAGGTCCCTATAGGCGGTGATGAAGATATTGCCGTTCTCGCCGAACGGCCGCGTGGCGGAAAGGCCGAGCAACCGGGATTTCCTCTCATCGAAGGTTTCCACCTGCGTATAGGAAAAGTTCAGGCTCGTTTCATCGAAAGCAAGCTGTGTGGAAACGGAAATCTGATCCACGGCTCGCGGCGGCCGCGCGCTCAGCAGGCCGGATATCGTCCTGAGTGTCGAGCTGTCGGCGGAGACCGACGCCATGTCGTGATAATCGCCGAATGCCCGTTGCGACCGGGCGTGAAATTTGAGCCCGAGCAATTCGGCTTCGACGCTTGCGGAGAGCTGGTAGCCGCTTTCCTCGCCAAAGCGGCTGGATGCGCCGGAAACCGCCGCCAGCCCATGGGCTCCAAGCGTGAAGACGCCGCCAAGGCCGATATTATAGAAATCCTCGCCGCCTTCCGCATGGCCCTCCAGCGTCAGGCCATCAGACAGGCCGTAACGAACCGTCGCTGATCCGAGCAATTTTTCGTCGTAATCGAAAGAAGAGGTTCCGTAATTGCGCCGGGCAAAACCGAGTTCCGCCGAGAAATCGACGAGACCCTTCGCCAGCAGGTCCGGTGACGTATAAAAGGGCGTTTCGGATACGGTTTCGCGGCCCAGCGCATCCCGCACCACCAGCCGCGCATTGCCCGCGCCGCTTATGACGGGAAGATTTGTGATGGAGAAGGGGCCTTCGGGAACATCCTGCGACAGGCGGCGGATATTGTTGACATAGACGTCGACGGTGGAGGGCACGGCCGCTGAACCGGCAAATTCCGGCATCGGCATGGTAACGATATCCGGCCGCAGGTCGAAATTACGGCGGATCTGCAGGCCGCCGAGCCGCGTCGGGCGTGTCCAGCTCGGCCCTCCGGTGATGAGATCGCCGGCCCGGTAGCTCGTCAGCGTTTCCTCGTCTGAATAGCTCCAGGTGGTATCGAGGCGCTGGGTGTCGAACTCCGACAGGCGGGATGTACTCAGAACCTGAGACGAGGACAGCACGCCGAGCGGACCGAAGACCCTGCTTTCCAGGAGGGCCGATACGCCGTTGAAATCGGCGATGTCAGACCATTTGTTGCCGCCGGAGGAGCCATAGATCGTGTAATTCACCACACCTCCAAAATCGCTCGCGGCCTTTTCCTGCGTTTCGTCATCCTCCTCCGTCGCATTCTTGCCAGAGGCGTCGATCACCCTGTTTGCCCGCGCAGCCATTGGCAGGGTGAAATGCATGGACTGGGTGCCTTCATCGTAACGCGCCACCACGTCTGGAAGCCGGGAAATGTCGATCCAGCCATCATCGCCGACTGCGCTTTCAACCGGAGAGATCCCGATATTGTTCAGCTGCTCCGGCTCGATGAGAAACGATCCGGCGTCGTTTTGACGAAATGTGGCGATCAGTTCTGTCGAAACATCGTTGATGTAGACTTCGAGCTGAAACTGTCCCGCTTCTTTTGCGGCAAAAGAGGCTGGTTGCGCCGCAGGGGGTATGTCCTGCGCCATGGAGAAACTGCCCGATGAAATGACCGTCAGAGCGGCAATCGTCAAAACGGCAAGGTCAGCCGCCCGAGACGCGCGCCGTCGCATTGACGGGGCCGCCTTCGCTGTCTGCCGAAATCTTCAGCGTGCCGCCGCCCTTTTTGCCGCCCGTTGCCGGAACCACAAAGCTTGCGGCGGATTTGCCAAGCACATATCCCACCAGCCCCTGCTGCCGGGCAATCGCCTGCCCGTTGCCGCCGGAAAGCATCAGGTTGGCGATCCTTATCCGCCTCTCGCCCGTATTGGACACCGAGACCCTGTAGTCATTGCCCTGTGGCGTTATCTTCCAGGCCGGTTCCGCATCGCCTGTGGAGGCGGGTGAGAAGAAAACGGGGATGGAATGGCGCACCACAAGGTTGACCGTGCCGGATTGTGGTCTTCCCGCCGGCGGCAACTCATCGACGATGACGCGGTAACTCTCTTCGGCCCGCAGGGGCGCCTTGGAAAGCCGGACGATGCGGATAAGGTTTTCCGCGCCTCCCTTCAACTGCGTCATCGGCGGACTGGCGACGACGTCCTGCGCCGCCGTATAGACGTCCTGCCCGTTCTGCTGGGTCCAGCGGAATATACGCACCTGAACGTTGATCGGAGTTTTTGCATCGTTCCAGATGCGAAGGCTGGAGGCCGCCGTGGGCGCTTTAAGATCCAGAAGAACGGGCGCGACCCGTAGCGAGGCAGCCTGTGAAGGTGAAACACTCAAACCGGCAAAAAACGCAGCCGCTAAGGTAAAAAGACGCATGCGCGATCCTCCCTATGGCGATCAGTAATTGAGCGTGGCCGTCACCGTATCGGTATAGACGCCGACCGCGGGTGTCGTCTGGGCAGGTACGCGCCCATAGACAGTGAAGGTCTGCGGTGCCCCGGTTCCCGTTCCCGTTTGCCGGTCCGTCCCCACGGTGTTCCCCCACACCGTGCTATGTGCCGCAGTCGTATAAAGCGAGTAGGAAATGGTCGCGCCGGCGGGCGACGTCATCAGCCGGTTGGCGACCGTCGCCCCCGAGCCGGCGCCGGCGCTGAGGCCCAGGCTGAAGGGTGTGCTGGCCGTGCATTGCACGATAACATCACTGGTCGCATCGATATCGCTGCCGATTACGCCATTGGTGCCGAAATTGAGATTGCCGGCCGAGTTGATCTGGCATGCCGCCTGAATGGTGATCTGCACCGTGAAATTCGTCGAGGCGACCTGCGCAAGGCTTGATGCCGGTGTGAAAACCAGTGCCGCCAGCGATAACAAATAGCTTGATATAGAAAACCGCATGCTGCCTCCCCAAGCTTCGCGCTGCCGATTTCGCCATACGCGATCTCGAATTACTCCGATAACGAGTAATTAGAATAAGCTAATATTCGCGCCGATTTGGTTAATAAATCCTTAACGGACGAGGCTGGAAAACTTCCGGGTGAAATGAGCTATTGGCTGCAACTTTATGAGGATGACACCAGGCCAGCGCTGAGTGCCTCGAAAGCGGCATTTTATCCGTCCACTCGTTCTTTACCGGAGTGCGGCATCTTGTCAGCGGCCCCCGGTTGGCGTAGTCGAAAACGACAGAAACCCGGGGCTTTCAACGCTACCTGCCGGTGGCGTTGTGTTTGGCTCCACAGACACCATGACGTTGGGATCGCGATGACACTTTATTTGGATTACCTGGCTGAAATCAAAAGCAGAGAACCACAGGGTCTCGCGCCCAAGCCGATTGATGACGGTGGACTGACGGCCGAGATTATCGAGCTGATCAAGGATGCCGGCAGCGAGCATCGCGCCGATGCCCTGAAGTTCTTCATCTACAACACCCTGCCGGGCACGACGAGTGCTGCGGGTGTCAAGGCTGCCTTCCTGAAGCAGATCATTCTCGGCGAAGCGATCGTGCCGGAAATCACGCCTTCCTTCGCGCTGGAACTGCTGTCGCACATGAAGGGCGGCCCGTCGATCCGCGTGTTGCTCGACATCGCGCTCGGCAACGACACTGCGATTGCTGCCGCCGCCGGCGAAGTGCTGAAGACCCAGGTCTTCCTTTACGATGCCGACATGTTCCGCCTGCGCGATGCCTACAAGGCGGGCAACGCCATCGCCAGGGAAGTGCTGGAAAGCTACGCCAAGGCCGAATTCTTCACCAAGCTTCCCGACGTTGAAGACGAGATCAAGGTCGTCACCTTCATCGCCGCCGAAGGCGATATTTCGACCGACCTTCTTTCCCCCGGCAACCAGGCGCATTCGCGCTCGGACCGCCAGCTGCACGGCCAGTGTATGATCTCGCCGGAAGCGCAGGCTGAAATCGTCGCGCTGCAGAGGCAGCACCCCGACAAGCGCGTCATGATGATTGCCGAAAAGGGCACGATGGGCGTCGGCTCGTCGCGCATGTCCGGCGTCAACAACGTGGCGCTGTGGACCGGCAAGCAGGCCAGCCCCTATGTGCCCTTCGTCAACTACGCCCCCATCGTCGCCGGCACCAACGGCATTTCGCCGATTTTCGCCACCACTGTCGACGTGACTGGCGGTATCGGCATCAACCTCAAGAACTGGGTGAAGAAGCTCGGCGAAGACGGCAAGCCGATCCTCAACAATGACGGTAATCCGATCCTCGAGCAGAAATACTCGGTCGAAACCGGCACAGTTCTCAAGATCGACGCCAAGAACCGCAAGCTGCGGGATGAAAACGGCACCGAGCTTGTCGATCTCGCATCTTCCTTCACCCCCCAGAAGATGGAGTTCATGAAGGCCGGCAGCTCCTACGCCATCGTCTTCGGCAAGAAGCTCCAGACATTCGCCGCTGAAACGCTCGGCGTCGATGCGACACCTGTGTTCGCGCCCAACAAGGAAATCTCCATCGAAGGACAGGGCCTGACCGCCGTCGAGAAGATTTTCAACCGCAATGCCGTCGGCGTCACGCCCGGGAAGGTGCTGCATGCCGGCTCCGACGTTCGCGTCAAGGTCAATATCGTCGGCTCGCAGGATACCACTGGTCTGATGACCGCCCAGGAACTGGAAGCGATGGCGGCCACCGTCATTTCGCCGCTGGTGGATGGCGCCTATCAGTCGGGTTGCCACACGGCCTCCGTCTGGGACAAGAAGGCGCAGGCGAACACCCCGAAGCTCATGTCCTTCATGCACAATTTCGGCGTCATCACAGGGCGTGACCCGAAAGGCGTCTATCACTCCATGACGGACGTGATCCACAAGGTGCTGAACGACATCACCATTGATGACCGGGCAATCATCATCGGCGGCGACAGCCACACCCGCATGTCCAAGGGCGTTGCCTTTGGTGCGGACTCTGGCACCGTTGCACTGGCGCTGGCGACTGGCGAGGCGACCATGCCGATCCCGCAGTCGGTCAAGGTTACCTTCAAGGGGACGATGCAGCCTTATATGGACTTCCGTGATGTGGTGCACGCTACGCAGGCACAGATGCTTCAGCAGCACGGCGACAACGTCTTCCAAGGCCGTATTATCGAAGTCCACATCGGCACGCTGCTCGCCGACCAGGCCTTCACCTTCACTGACTGGACAGCCGAAATGAAGGCCAAGGCGTCGATCTGCATTTCCGAAGATGAGACGCTGATCGAATCTCTGGAGATCGCCAAGTCGCGCATCCAGATCATGATCGACAAGGGCATGGACAATGCCGCCCAGACGCTGAAAGGCCTGATTGACAAGGCAGATCAACGCATTGCGGAAATCCGTTCAGGTGAAACGCCAGCCCTGAAGCCGGACGCCAATGCGAAATATTTCGCTGAAGTTGTTGTCGACCTCGATGTCATCAACGAACCGATGATCGCCGACCCTGACGTTAACAACAACGACGTTTCGAGACGCTACACACACGACACGATCCGCCCGGTATCCTATTACGGCGCGACCAAGAAGGTCGATCTCGGCTTCGTCGGCTCCTGCATGGTGCATAAGGGCGACGTGAAGATCGTCGCGCAGATGCTGCGGAACATCGAAAAGGCTGAAGGCAAGGTCGAGTTCAAGGCGCCGCTCGTCGTCGCCGCGCCGACCTACAACATCATCGATGAGCTGAAGGCGGAAGGGGATTGGGAAATCCTCCAGAAATATTCCGGCTTCGAGTTCGATGACGCCAATCCGAAGACGTCCAACCGCACCGAATACGAAAACATCCTGTATCTCGAGCGTCCGGGCTGCAACCTTTGCATGGGCAACCAGGAAAAGGCGGCAAAGGGCGACACGGTTCTGGCAACGTCCACTCGTCTCTTCCAGGGACGTGTCGTTGAAGACAGCGCCGAAAAGAAGGGTGAATCGCTTCTTGCCTCCACACCGGTCGTGGTGCTCTCGGCCATCCTCGGCCGCACACCGAGCATCGAGGAATATCGCTCCGCTGTAGACGGGATCGACCTGACAAAGTTCGCCCCGCCGAAGGTAACGCCGATCGATTCCCAGTCGGTCCATTACTAAGACCGAAGTCGTCGCGGGCGCGGGCCAAGGACGCCCGCGCCGGCGATGCGTTGAATATGCCGAATTAACGAGGACAGCGGGGAGAAGTCCCCGCTGTTGCGTTATGTGCCGGCGGAATTCCGATGTCAGCCATTGCAGGCTTCATACATGTCTTGGCTTGGCCTTCGCCGGTTTTTGCGGTAACCAGACTGCATGATAAAAGCCTCGAGTATCACCTGCATCTAGCTCCCGCCGTTGCGTGAGGAGCATCGAGCGAAAAGCCGACAGGCTTGGCGCTCGGCGTCGGCTTGCCTTGAGGCAAGCGAGTGCGAACATATGCAGTGAGATTACTCCAATGGAAAACTACTTCGAAAGCCCGTTCCGGGGCATCACGCTTGACAAGCAGGTCAAGAACCCGAACCTCGTGGTCGGGAAATACAGCTATTATTCCGGTTATTATCACGGCCACAGCTTTGAGGACTGCGCCCGTTATCTGTTGTCGGATGAAGGCGCGGACAGGCTGGTGATCGGAAGCTTCTGTTCGATCGGTTCGGGCGCCGCCTTCATCATGGCGGGCAATCAGGGCCATCGCAACGAGTGGGTCAGCACCTTCCCGTTTTTCTTCATGCCCGAGGTGCCGGAGTTCGAAAATGCAGGGAATGGTTATCTGCCGGCGGGCGACACCGTCATCGGCAACGATGTCTGGATAGGCTCGGAAGCCATCATCATGCCCGGCATCACGGTTGGTGATGGCGCCGTGATCGGAACGCGGGCGCTGGTGACGAAGAATGTCGAGCCCTATGCCATTGTCGGCGGCAATCCCGCAAAGACGATCCGCAAGCGGTTTGATGATGGCAGCATCGCCCTCTTGCTCGAGATGAAATGGTGGGAGTGGCCGGCGGAGCAACTGAAGGCGGCAATGCCGCTCATGACCAGCGGCAATGTCGCGGAGCTTTACCGGTTCTGGCAATCCGATAGGTCCCAGTCGTAAAAACGCCCGGCCCGCCTCATCGAGACGGGCCGGAACTCCCTTAGGGTCAGGACAGATGATGTGGCTTCTGAAGGCCGTAAACGGGTGTTTTCAGGCCCACCTGTCTCGCCTTTAGCTGGAGCGAGAGATATTGCGAATAGTGCCGCGATTGATGCAGGTTGCCGCCGTGGAACCACAGCGCCTGCTGTTGTGTCGGCTTCCACATGTTGCGCTGCTCGCCTTCCCATGGGCCGGGATCCTTGGTGGTGTCGGAACCGAGGCCCCAGCATTTGCCCACCTTGTCCGCCACCTCACGCGAAATGAGATCGGCCGCCCAGCCATTCATCGAACCATAGCCGGTCGCATAGACCACCAGATCGGCAGGCAGTTCCGTGCCGTCCTTCAGCACCACGGCATTCTCCGTCAGGTGCGAGACATCCACCCCGGATTTCAGCTTGATCGAGCCGTCGATCACGAGGTCGCAGGCCCCGACATCGATGTAATAACCCGATCCGCGCCGCAGATATTTCATGAAGAGGCCGGACTCGTCGTCACCGAAATCGAGCATGAAACCGGCTTTCTCAAGCGCGGCATAAAAGTCGGCATCCTGTTCGCGAATGCGATCGTAAACGGGAACCTGGAATTCATGCATGATCCTGTAGGGCAGGGAGGCGAAGATAAGGTCGGCCTTGCGCGTGGTCATGCCGTTTGCCACCGCCCGCTCGGAATAGAGGTCGCCAAGACCGATATCCATCAGCGAGCCGGATTTGACGATATGGGTGGAGGACCGTTGCAGCATGGTGACGTCAGCGCCCGCTTCCCAGAGCGCTGCGCAGATATCATGCGCCGAGTTGTTGGAACCGATCACCACGACCTTCCTGCCGGCGTAGGCGTCCGGACCCGGATGCTGCGAGGAGTGCTGCTGCTCGCCCTTGAAGACATCCTGTCCGGGGAATTTCGGGATATTCGCCTTGCCTGACATGCCTGTCGCCAGCACCAGCTGTTTCGGCCGCAGCACGACCTCGTTGCCCGCTTGGTCGACAACCACGGTCCATTCGCCCGTCGCCTCGTCATATCGGGCGGACTTGCAGGTGGTGGAGCCCCAATAATTCAGCTCCATGACTTTTGTGTACATTTCCAGCCAGTCTCCCACCTTGTCCTTCGGCGTGAAGACGGGCCAGTTTTCCGGGAACGGAATGTAGGGCAGGTGGTCGTACCAGACGGGGTCATGCAGGCAGAGCGATTTGTAGCGCTTGCGCCAGCTGTCGCCGGGCCGTTCATTCTTCTCGATGATGATCGCCGGCACACCGAGTTGGCGAAGCCGCGCGCCGAGCGCAATACCGCCCTGTCCGCCGCCGATAATGACGACATAGGGCTGCTCCGAATAGCCGAGTTCGGCGGCCTCAGCCTCGCGTTTTTCCTTCCAGGTCCGGCGGTTGCGGTCGTGGCCATGCTCCGCGCCCATCGGGCGGCGGATGCCCTTCGGCTCTTCGTGGCCCTTCAGTTCGCTCATGGTGGTGAGCAATGTCCAGATCAGCCCGTCCTTCAGGCGGATATGGCCGTAACCACGGGCGACACCGGTCTCGAACTCGAACCAGCCTTCGGTGACGCCATCGCCTTCCGAGGCCTGCTCCTTCACATCCTGCACCAAGCCCGAGGGTTTGATGGCGGAAAGCTGGCTCGTCAGCATGTCGCGGATCTGCTCACGGCCTTCCAGCGTTTTCAGGTTCCAGGTGAAGGTTACGAGGTCGCGCCAGTAACAATCGGCCTGAAACAGGTTGACGGCGTCGTCTATGTCTCCATTTTCCAGCGCATTACCGAGCTTGGAAAGAACCGTGTCGATTTTAGTGGCGGGACTGACATCAAGCATATTCATCTCCTCCATGGTGCTTGGTCTGATGGGTGGAGCGGCGAAATCACCGCCCCGAAAGCCTGTGCCCTCGGCATAGCGGGCTCCTCTCCCGGCATGCCTTGGGAGGCAGGCCTATTTCGAAAGATCGATCAGGATCTTCAGATGGGTGCCGGCGGGGTCGAGCAGGGCATCGAAGCCCTCAGACACGGCCGTATCGAGCGTGATGCGCTTGGTAACGATCTTCGTCGCCGGCAGCAGGCCGGAGGCGATGAGCCGGATGACCCGCGGCCAGTAATGGGTCGGATAGGCCCATGAGCCCTTGATCTCCAGATCGCGGAATGTCACCTGGAACCAGTCGATCGGGTTTTCATGCGGATGCAGCCCGGTCTGTACGACGACGCCCTGTTTGCGCACCGCATCGACGCAGGCCTTGAGCGCATGTTCATTGCCTACGCATTCAATGGCGACATCGCAGCCGACCTTGCCTTCCGTTGCTGCGCGCAAGACATCGCCGACATTGTCGCGCTTCGGGTTAATGGTGATGACGTCGGGGACGATGCTGCGGGCAAGCTCAAGGCGGGCGTCATTGAGATCGGACACGAAGAGCTGGGCAGCGCCGGCCGCACGCGCTGCCAGAAGCGTGAGCATGCCGATCGGGCCAGCGCCCGTGACCAGAACGCTGTTGCCGGCGGTGACGCCGCCGCGGTCGCAGGCATAGACAGCAACCGCTGATGGTTCAACGAGTGCGGCCTCTTCATCTGTCATCTCGTCGGGAATCTTCTGGACGTTATATTCGTTGACGAGTGCCGCCTGCGCCATGCCGCCGCCTTCCCAGCTGAGACCGACCAGCGCCAGCTGCGTGCTCAGATGAAAGAGGCCACGGTCGGCGAAATAGTCACCGGATCGCGGCATGATGAGCGGCTGGATCGAGACGCGATCACCGACGCCGACCGAGGTGACGCCTTCGCCGATGGCCTCCACGACGCCGCCGAATTCGTGACCGAGAATTTGCGGGCCATGTGCGCCGGTAAAGGGGTGCGGTTCGGTGGGGATGAAGATCGGACCGTAACTATATTCATGCAGATCGGTGCCGCAGATGCCGACGAATCGGTTGCGGACAAGAACCTGTCCCGGCCCCGGCCGTTTCGGCTCGGGAATGTCTTCAACCCGCAGGTCCCTGGCTGCATGAAATCTGAGCGCGCGCATGTTCTCTCCTCGATGGCTCCTGATGCCAGAGAAGGTGCAATGCCCGTGCCAGCGCGGTTTGCCGTGCCGGAAGCCCGAAATCGCGGGGTTTTACCAGAGTGACGGTTTTATACGGCGCCACAGCTGTGGCGCGACAGCCGTGGCGCATGCCTCACTTTTTCTGGTGAGGCTTTCCGAGGCCGAGGCGTCGCATTCGCCGGTGCATGGTCGTGCGGTCAATGCCGAGCCGGCGCGCGGCCTCCGACACATTGCCGTTGCAGGCGGCCAGAAGCGCGCCGAGATCGGCACCGCGACTGTCGATCATGAGGGCTGACGTTGCGGAGACAAGTTGATCGGGAAGGTCTTCCGCCGTAATCACCCCGTCATCGCAAAGGGCGGCGGCAAAGGCTATCGCATTGTCCAGCTCGCGGATATTGCCGGGCCAGCGATGGCTAAGGATCGACATCCGGGCGGCGTTGGAGAGCGTCAGGGGACGACCCGGCAGCCCATGTTTTTCCAGAAGCCTATCGAGGAGCCAGGGGAAGTCGTCGCGCTCGCAAAGCGCCGGCAAGGTTAGCACGGCCGCATTCAGGCGGTAGTAGAGATCTTCGCGGAAATCACCTGTCCGTACCATGTCGCTCAAGGGGCGGTGGGATGCGGAAATCACCCTGAAATCCACCTTCTGTGGGGTGGAGCCACCGACGGGCAGAATCTCGCCTTCGGCCAGCACCCGCAAAAGGCGGCTTTGTGCCGCAAACGGCATGTCGCCGATTTCGTCGAGGAAAAGCGTTCCGCCTTGTGCCTCTTCCACCAGTCCCTTGCGTCCTTTCGCCAGCGCACCCGTGAAGGCTCCCGGCAGATAACCGAACAATTCGCTCTCGATCAGCTGTTCGGGAATGGCGGCGCAATTGACGGCGACGAAGCGGCCGGAAACGCCGCTGGCGTCATGAATGATGCGGGCGAGATGTTCCTTGCCAGTTCCGGTCTGGCCCTGCAGCAGGATCGGCAGTTTTGCAGGCGCCAGTTTTTCCACCTTGCGCCTGAGGTTTCGAACCGCCGGTCCATCGCCGCCGATCTCTTCCATGACAGGCTGGGATTTCGGATGGGTAAGCGGCACGGTCGACCGGCGCTGCTGCGGTTCGATCGCGTGCGCATAAAGCACCGTGCCGTCCTTCACGACGATGCGCCTCTCCTGCGGCAGGCTTGACCGGGTGAGGGAGGCGAGTTCATCGAAGCCGGCCTCGAAAAACTCCTCCACGCGCTCTCCGAGGAGGCGTTCCGGCATGCGCCAGTCAAGCCCGCGCGATGCGGCGAGAAGGCGGGCGGCGGCGTGCGTCATGCCCGTTATCCGGCCAGAGCCATCGACGGACAGGGCCGCTTCGGGGTCGACATCCAGAAATTCGGGCGCGCCAGCAAAGCGCAGCACGAGATCATGACGGCTGCTGGCCATCAGATTTGCCAGTTCGATCCTTCGCACGGTCGACGAAACCAGATGTCGCGCCATGTTCTGGCTGGTCTTGAGGATGGGGGAACTCAGCAGCGAAATATCGAGTACGGCGGTGAGTGCGCCCTGGGTATCGTAGATCGGGGCGGCGGTACAGGAAAGCGGCGTATGTGTCACATCAAAATGATCGGTCTGGTGGATCGTCAGCGCTTCGCCGGTGGCAATGCAGGCGCCGACGGCGCAAGTGCCGGCGCGCGGTTCCGACCATTCAGAGCCCAGGTAAAGCCCGGCCTTGCGCAGATTGTTGTTGAATGACGGGTCGCCCAGAAACTCGACCGTCACTCCCTGCTGATCCGACAGAAGCAGAACGTAATTCTGCTCCGCCACCTGCCGGTACAGCCGCTCCAGGCCGGAACGGGCGATGTGGACGAGGTCTTCCGCCCGCTGGCGATGCTCGCGCAGGCATGTTTCGGAAACGATGACGGCTTCGCGGGCCTTGGCCGGATCAAGCTGATAGGTATCGAGACAACGCCGCCAGGATTCAAGCACCACCGCATCGCGGCCGGTATTCCTGCCCTGTCCGACGTGCTCGATTTCCTTGATGTGATCCGAAAAACCCATAAATCACCGGCCCTCGACAGCCGCCTCCCGTGATTTTTCCGGCGATCATAGCCAGTTTTATGAAATCTGGCTAACCTTCCGGCGATTTTTTGCGCATGGGCTCGATTGTGCTGGCAACGACGCGACCGAGTTGCGCCCGTGATTCCCGTCTTATCAACTGACGCCCTTTAAACTGCGTGACCGTAAACGTCGCAGCCGGACCTCCATCTGCCTTTTGGCCTGAATGTCGCCACGCCTGATGGCCACCGACATGCCTTTCACCCACGCCGCAATGGCGCCGTCCTCATCTCCCAACCGTGCGCGGCATTCGCCGAGTTCGGCCCAGACCGCCGAATAGTCTGGGTCCTGCCGGATAGCCTCCTGCAGATGATGCGCGGCATCTTCGAATTGCCCTGCGCCCGCCAGAGTCCTCGCGATTGAAAAGCGCAGGAGCGGACTGTCCCGTCCGTCTTCCAGCATCTTCATGAGTTTTTCTATCATCGTTATCCCGTTGCAATGGTGAAGCACCATGCAATCGGTACGACCTCAAGCACAGTTGAGGTCAAGCGGTATTCCGCGCGTTCATCTGCCCATGCGGCGTAATGCAACCGGGTCCCAGATATCGTCGAGCGGGCCTTCCAGCGCGGTTCGCGGGGGAATGAGCTGCGGTTCGATAATGATGACCTCGGGTTCGCTCCGGTTCTCTTCCAGCAGTTCGAAACCCTTTTCGAGCATCTGCGCGATATCGGGCTTGATCATATAGACAGGGAAGGGAAGGAACGATGCGAACGGGTCGTAGTCGAAGCAGCCGACCACGATGTCGCCGAAGGTCTCACCGTCATGACGCCCCATGAAACGAAGCAGCCCTTCGAAATTTATCGATGAGTTGACGAAGAAACAGCGGGGCAGGCGGCCCCTGCGCTCGAAGAAACCTTCGAAAGCCAGTTCCGTCATGCGAGGGGAATAGCCGGTAATCTCGATATCGTCTCCACTCTCAGCCCCGAAATAGGCGGCCTTGGCAGCGTGGAAGCCGTCGATGCGGGCGCGGCTGGCGTGGTCGTCGTGACCACCGAACAGGATGACGTCATCAGGACCGAGAGGCCCGCCTTTTGCCGCATGGGCAAGGATTGCCGATGTCAGTATTTCCGCGCCGCGCCTGTTGTCGGAAATGACCGAGGACGCAAACTTGCCGGGAAGATCGATATTGACGTGCGGCAGCGCCGCGCGGGCGCAGACCTGGTGCACGCCGTCGGGATCGGTCACACCGGCAATGAAGAGCGCATCGATCGAATAGGCGATCAGGGTCTCCACGGTGCGACGTTCTTCCTCGGGATCGCGCCGACCGGAGACGACCATGGGCGACAGGCCGCGTTTGCGCGCCTGCCCCTCGAAGGTCTGCGCCATAGAGGAAAAGAACCGGTTGTCATAAACGGGCACCAGAAGCCCGACGAGACCGGATTTCGAGCTCCTCAAACCGCGGGCCTGCAGGTTGGTGGTGTAGCGATGTGCCTTGGCAAGCGAGAGAATCTTATCGGCAGTCTCCTCGGAAATCCGCCGCTTGCGCCATGATCCGTTCAACACGGCGCTTACCGTCGAGGCTGATGCGCCCGACAATATCGACAAGTCATAAATGGTGGCTTTCTTGGAACTTATGCCCGTCACTGTGATCTCCCCAACTGATTCCAATTATTAGAGCAGGCGTCCCCTTGACGGAAGGGAGCTTCATGATATGGTTATTGCACCATCGATTGTGCAACTTGGCAATATCGATTGTGCAAGATGGTTGCTGTGGGAGTGGCAAGGGAGAGTCTCGAATAAGCGAGATGAGAAATTTTGAACGCGCCAGATGAGAAATGGCTGCGGCGGGTTTCGGTTGCCGATTTTTTGAGGAGGAACATCATGAAGAAAATTATTGCTGCAGCGGTCGGCCTGTCGCTCGCGCTGCTTTCATCCGCCGCCTTTGCCGAAGGGCCGAAGGTTGGCGTCGTCGTCAAGCTCGGCGGCATTCCGTGGTTCAACGCCATGGAGGCCGGTATCAAGGAGCAGAGCAAGAAGCTCGGCGTTGACGGTTTCATGGTCGGCCCGACCAGCGCCGACCCGGCGCTGCAGGTTCGCGCCATCGAGGACCTGATCGCCCAGAAGGTCGATTTTATCGGCGTCGTGCCGAATGATGCAAAGGTGCTGGAGCCGGTGCTGAAAAAGGCCCAGGCAGCCGGTATCAAGGTCATCACCCATGAATCGCCCAAGCAGCTTGGCGCTGACTGGGATTTCGAGCTCGCCTCCGCCAAGGGTTTCGGTGAAGCGCATGGCAAGCTCCTGGCGGAAAAGATGGGCGGCAAGGGCTCCTATGCTGTCTTCGTCGGCTCGCTTACGGTTCCGCTTCATAACGCCTGGGCGGATGCCGCCATCGCCTATATCAAGGCCAATTATCCCGACATGAAGCTGGTCGGCGATCGCTACGGTGTCGCTGAAGACCTCGACAAGAGCCGTTCGACGGCGCTTGACCTGATGTCCGCCAATGCTGACCTGAGTGGTTTCCTCGCCTTTGGTTCGCAGGGGCCGATCGGTGCCGGCCGCGCCGTCGAAGAGCGGCGCAAGGATGGCAAGGTCTTCGTCATCGGCCCGTTCTCGCCGGGGCAGGGCGCGAAGCTCATCAAATCAGGCGCGCTGACGGGGGGCTTCATGTGGAACCCGAAGCAGGCCGGTGAAGTCTTCATCACCCTCGCCGATCGTATCGCCAAGGGCGAGACGCCCAAGGCCGGCGACAATATCAAAGGTCTAGGCACCATCAATCCCGAGGGTAACACCATCGTCGTCGACCAGCTTTTGAAGATCGACAAGGAAAGCATCGACAAGCTCGTTTCCATGGGCCTCTGATCCTCCCCAAGGCCAAGGGCGTCGCGCGGGTGCGATACGCGCGCGACGCCTCATCAGGAAAACATGCCGAGCGCCACGTCTGCAAAGCTGCCGTGGCGGAAGGAGATTTACGTTATCATGAGCGCAGAACCGCTCCTGTCCCTCAAAAATGTCAAAGTCACCTTCGGCGGTGTGCGCGCCCTGAAGGATGTTTCCTTCGAGGTCAATCCGGGGGAAGTGCATTGCCTTGCCGGCGAAAACGGCTGTGGCAAAAGCACGTTGATCAAGGTCATAACAGGCGTTTATACGCCCGAAAGCGACGCCGAACTCTATTTCGACGGCAAGCCGATAGCGGCGATGACCCCGACGCTTGCGCAATCGCTTGGCATCCAGGTTATCTGGCAGGATCTGGCGCTGTTCGATGAAATGACGGTGGCTGAGAATATCGGCTTCCAGTACGCGGTGAATGGAAAATACGGGCTGGTCGACAAACGCGCCATCGAACAGGCGGCCGAAAAGGCGCTGGCCCGGCTCGGCGTCGAGATCGATCTTGATAAGCCGCTCAAGGAACTGCCCATCGCCCAGCGTCAGATCGTGGCGATTGCCCGCGCGCTGGTCGGGGAAGCGCGGCTCGTTTTCATGGATGAACCGACCGCGTCGCTCACGCAGTCCGAAACCGATTATCTGATCGACATCGTCCGCAACCTGTCGGCCTCGGGTGTGGCGGTCGTCTTCGTCTCGCATCGCCTTGCGGAAGTGCTGGAGATTTCAGACCGCATCACGGTGCTGCGGGATGGATCGCTTGTTGGCGTCTTTCCCGTTGAAGGCATGACCCAGTCACGGGTGACCGAACTGATGACCGGTCGCAATTTCGACAGCGCCGTCATCGCCGCCGATCACGACGACAAACCCGTTGTTCTCTCGGTGCGCGGGCTGAGCCGGGCCGGCGAATTTGAAGATGTTTCGTTCGATCTGCGGCGGGGAGAAACGCTCGGCATAACCGGTCTCTTGGGAGCCGGCCGCACGGAACTGGCCTTGACCCTGTTCGGCATGCATCGGGCGCAATCGGGTGAAATCCTCATCGATGGAAAGAGGGTGGATTTCCATTCCAACCGCGATGCGATCCGGGCGGGTGTCGCCTATCTTTCCGAGGACCGGCTCTCGCTTGGTCTGAACCAGCCGCAGTCCATTGCCGATAATCTCGTCATGGCCTCTCTCGACCGCTTGCTGAGCGGTGGCCTGATCTCTCCGTCGAAAAAGGCGGATGTCGTTTCCCGCTGGATTTCGGCGCTCGGCGTCAAGATCGGATTGCCGGAAGATCCGATCCGCACGCTTTCAGGCGGCAATCAGCAGCGTGTGGCGATTGCCAAGTGGCTGGCGATCGGGCCGAAAATCCTCATCCTCGACGCGCCGACCGTGGGTGTCGATGTCGGTGCTCGCGCCGGCATCTTCGAAATCGTCCGCAAGCTCGCCGCAGAAGGTCTCTCGATCATCGTGATCTCCGACGAAGCGCCGGAAGTTTATTTCAATACAGACAGGGTCATCCACATGGTCGAAGGCCGGTTCCACGCCACCTATGATCCGCGACGCCTGTCGCTTACCGAACTGGAGTCCGCCATCTATGCGTAGGCTCATCCTCGGACATACGACCGAATTTACCCTGCTTGTGGTCATGGTGCTGCTCTGCACGGGACTGTCCTTTGCGACCGACCGCTTTCTCACCATTTCCAATGCATTCGACGTGCTGAATGTCTCGGCGGTCAATATCATCTTCGCGGTTGGCCTGCTCGTGGTGCTGATTTCAGGCGGTATTGACATCTCCTTCGCGGTCGCGGCCTCCGTCGTCCAGTATGTGACGGTGCTGGCGCTCAATGCGCTCGGCGGCGGCAACTGGGCGGAAGGTTTCATCATCGCCGGCGCCGTTGGCCTCGGTCTCGGTTTCGTCAATGCCTTCCTCGTCTGGCGGCTCAACATCATTTCCATCGTCGCGACCATCTCCACCTTCAACATCTTCTTCGGGCTGTTGATGTTCTTCACCAAGGGCGTGTCGATCTACGACCTGCCGGAGTGGCTGTCGACGCGCGTGGTGCTTTACGAGCGTGAGATGCCTGATGGTTCCTGGGTCGAGCTGACATTGCCCGTTGTCGTCATGATCCTCTGCTGTGTCGCCACCTGGTTCATGATTTCGCGCACCACCGTCGGGCGCAAACTTTATGCCTTCGGCGACAACCCTGAAGGCGCTCGCCGCTTCGGCATCAATATCGGTGCCATGCATTACATCTCCTTCGGCTGGCTCGGCCTGATGGCGGGCATTGCCGGGCTCATGCAGGCGCATTATGCGCAGGAGGTGGTGCCGAACGCGCTTTATGGCCGCGAGCTGGATGTTCTTGCAGCAACCGTGCTTGGCGGCGCGCGGCTTGGCGGCGGCAAGGGGTCTGTCATCGGCTGCGTGCTAGGGGTGCTGATGGTATCGATCACCCAGAACGGCCTCAACCTGATGGGGGTCTCTCCCTTTGCGTTCAAGATGATCGTCGGGGCCATCATCCTCATCGCCATCACGCTCTCTTCCACCCGGTTCGACAAGCTTCTGCCGAGCGCCTTACGGACATCCGCAAAGAAGGGGAGCGCCCAGCGATGAGCAGCCTTGTCAGGAAATTCAACGCGATCTTCGGTGCCGATATGGCCGGGCCGGTTATTGCCTTCATCGCGGTCATGCTCATCTTTGGAACGCTGGCGAACAATTTTCTTTCGCTCGGGACATTCGGTTCGGTCGCATTCCAGCTGCCGGAGCTCGGCCTGCTGACACTTGCGATGCTGCTGCCGCTTCTGACGGGCGGTATCAATCTTTCCGCCACCTTCGCCGCCAATCTGTCAGGTCTTGCTGCGGCTTGGGTGCTGCAGGTCCATGGCGGGGTGGATGCGCCGCCGAGCGCATTTCTGCTGGCCTGCCTTGCCGCACTTGTCACCGGCGGGGCTGCCGGTGCCATGACGGGAGCGGCGATCGCTTACACCCGCGCGCACCCCATTCTGGTGACGCTGTCGATGATGATTTTTTTGCGTGGCCTTGGCGAGTTTCTGACACGCGGCGGTGACGTTTCGGGTTTTCCCGCCTATATGGCGCCGCTTGGCCACGGCACGCTTCTCGGTCTGCCGATCCCGCTTCTGATCTTCATCGTCTGCGTCGGGCTCTGGCATGTGCTGCTGACGCGCACCAAGCTCGGCTTCGGCCTGTTGATGATCGGCTCGAACATCGAGGCCGCGCGTTATTCCGGCCTCAATACGCGCAAGATCCAGGTTCTCGTCTACACGCTCTCGGGTCTGATGTGCGCTGTTGCCGGCATCATCATGCTTGCCCGTTTCAACTCCGTCCGTGTCGGCCACGGGGAATCCTATCTGCTAATCACGGTGCTGGCGGCCTTTCTTGGCGGCATCAATCCGTTCGGTGGTTTCGGTCGGGTGCTGCCCGTTTTCGTGGCGCTCATCGTTCTGCAGCTCCTATCGTCCGGCCTCAATCTTCTCGGGGCCAACCAGCATCTGGCAACGGCGCTCTGGGGCGTGCTGATGATTGTCGTCATGGCGGCGCGCGGCCTGTTTTCAAGCTACTTCGCATCTCTCAGAAGGAAGGTATGACGTGAAAGGCTTCGGTGTTCACGCAATGATGTGGTCTCTGAAATGGGACCACGAAAACGCCAGACGGTCCATTGCCGCTGCCGCGGATTACGGTCAGGATTTCATCGAGATTCCGCTCATCGATATTCCCTCCGTCGATGCAAAACACACGCGCGCCCTGCTGGAGAAATACCGTCTACGCGCCGTCTGTTCGCTCGTGCTGCCGGAGCCCGCCTGGGCGTCGGTGCGTCCCGACGCGGCTATCGACCATCTGAACACCGCGCTCGACAAAGCCGCAGAAATCGGGGCGGAAGCGCTGACGGGGGTCACCTATGGCGGCACCAATGAGCGAACCGGATTTCCACCGACGCAGGGTGAATATGACAACCTGACAAGGGCGCTTTCGCGGGCTGCCGGGCACGCGAAAACGCTCGGCCTGCAATTCGGCATCGAGACCGTGAACCGCTACGAAAACCATCTGCTCAATTCCGCCGAACAGGCGGTGGCGCTGGTCGAACGTATCGGTGCCGACAACGTCTTTATCCATCTCGATACCTTCCACATGAACATGGAGGAAAAGGGTATCACAAACGGCATCATCACCGCCCGCAACCACCTGAAATACATGCATATGTCGGAAAGCGACCGCGGCACGCCGGGGTTTGGCAACGTTGCCTGGGACGAAGTGTTTTCCGCACTCGCCGCCATCGATTTCAAGGGTGTGCTGACCCTCGAAAGTTTTGCCGCGATGCCCGAGGAGATGGCGGGCGCGATTTCGACCTGGCGGCCGGTTGCGCCGAGCGCTGATGAGGTTCTCGACAAGGGCCTGGCATTCCTGCGCGACAAGGCAAACCAGTACCGGATTTTCTGACAGTATTCATTATCGAGGCGAAGAATACCTTGAGCAAAATTGACGACAATGCCCGTGAAATTGCGGGCCTGACCCTCAAACGTCTCGCTGGCGGCAAAGGGCGGCGCGTGATGATTGCGATCGCCGGCGCGCCGGGATCGGGAAAATCCACCATTGCCGAGCATGTGGTTGACGTCTTGAACGCAGGCGAAAGCGTGTCTGCAGCGCTCTTTCCGATGGATGGCTTTCATTATGACGATGCCGTGCTGGAAGAGATGAAGCGCCGTCCCTTCAAGGGCGCAATCGATACCTTCGATGCTCACGGCTTGCGTCACATGCTTGAGCGCCTGAAGGCTAATGAGGACGACAAGGTTGCCGTCCCCGTCTTTGATCGCGCAATCGAAATTGCCCGCGCAGGCGGCCGTCTGATCCCGCAATCCGTCGATATCATCGTCTGCGAGGGCAACTATCTCCTTGCCAGCCAGTCGCCCTGGGATCGTCTCAAACAGATTTTTGACCTGACTGTCTTTGTCGATGTCGATGAGGACGACCTGCGTGCGCGGCTGAGAGATCGCTGGCGCAGCTTTGGCCTCGGTGAAGACGAGATCAATCGCAAGGTTGAAGAGAATGACCTTCCGAATGGCCGGTTCATCATTTCCTCGAGCACGGAGCCGGACCTTCGTATCGGAAATCCGGGAAGCAAGCCGACTTCCTGAAGCCGGCTGAACCGCTGCTCCGCCCAAATCAAATCCAGCGAAACGAAAAGCGAAAGAGATCCCCATGAAACACGGCATCTATTATTCTTACTGGGAACATGAGTGGAGCGCCAAGTTCGGCCCCTATATCGAGAAGGTCGCCAAGCTCGGTTTCGATATCATCGAAGTCGCCGCACACCACATCAACGACTATAGCGACGCCGAACTCGCTGCCATCAGGCAGAGCGCGAAGGATAACGGCATCATCCTCACCGCCGGCATCGGCCCTTCGAAAACGAAGAACCTGTCGTCCGAGGATGCTTCCGTGCGCGCAGCCGGCAAGGCGTTTTTTGAACGAACCCTTACCAATGTCGCCAAGCTCGACATTCACACGATCGGCGGTGCGCTGCATTCCTATTGGCCGATCGATTACTCCCAGCCCGTTGACAAGACGGGCGACTATGCGCGCGGTGTCGAAGGCATCAACGGCATTGCGGATTTCGCCAATGATCTCGGCATCAACCTTTGCATCGAAGTCCTCAATCGCTTTGAAAACCACGTGCTCAACACGGCGGCCGAAGGCGTCGCCTTCGTCAAGGATGTTGGCAAGAACAACGTGAAAGTCATGCTGGATACGTTCCACATGAATATCGAGGAAGACAGTTTTGGCGAAGCCATCCGCACGGCCGGCCCGCTTCTCGGTCATTTCCACACCGGTGAGAGCAATCGCCGCGTACCGGGCAAGGGCAGGATGCCCTGGCACGAAATTGGTCTGGCCCTTCGCGATATCAATTACACCGGTGCTGTTATCATGGAGCCCTTCGTCAAGACCGGTGGCACGATCGGCTCTGACATCAAGGTTTGGCGCGATCTTAGCGGCGGCGCCGATGTCGCGAAAATGGACGAGGACGCCCGCAATGCCCTGGCATTCTCCCGTTTCGTCCTTGGCGGCTGATACCCCATAAGCGCGTTGACCGGGCGGCCGCTATCTGTCGCCCGGACAGCCGCCACTATCCGCCCGCCATCGCCGAGTTGAAATGACAACCGCTTGTGGGCTAAAGCACTGATGTCTCTTCAGGATCAAAACGATCCGCCCAGGACCATTGGTTTGCATGATCCCTGTCGCATTGCCCTCCGTCGAAGCGCTGCTTCTCCTTGCCTTCTTTCTCGTCACGCCCCTTGTGTGGGTCGTCTGGACGTTGTTGCTGTTCGTTCGATATGTGCACGGCCGCTGGAAGCGCCCGATGATCCTGCCTTACGGGCTGGTGACCGCCGTTGCGCTTTTCACGCTTTTTCGGTTCGGCGATTTTTATCTGCAGATGCGCGCTTATGACAGGGAGAGAGCGGCAAGCTATCGGCCGGAACTCTCGGAGCCGGCGCGCCTAGGCGGGATCGATATGCCCAAGGGTACGAAACTCGAACTGGCCATTGCCTATAACAGGCAGGCCTTCAACCGGGTCGTGTTTCCGCATCCGGTGCGGATCGCTGATATCAATGCCATCGAGATCGCCCGTTATATCGCGATAAAGACCAATGAGAATTACGAAACGACCGGCTTTACCCCTGGCAACATGCGCATAACCGGCAATGGAGTGACCATCCAGAGCGGCTGGCGCTGCGATGCGACGCAGCCGGTTGAGTTTGATCTCTTGCCCGATGGCGGCATCTCCGCCTTCAGCAAATGCATTCTCGCCGATGGCAATGTTGTTGATGGTATCAGTCTGCCGAAAGGCACGTCCCTGCGTGCCTCCACCGGTAATGTCTACACCGACGGCTTCGTCGATTCAGACAGATGGGTTCTCGACACGCCGCAGGAGCATACCGTTCACATCGACAGTTTCCATCTTTCTGAGGCAACGCTTGCCCTTGATGGCAACGGAAAACTCCACGAAATCAGCAGAGGTGTGCTTTCAACAGATGCCACGCTCGGAACGCTTCACCATGCCGCCGGACGCAATATTCGTTATAATCCCCGGCATCTTCGCAATGATTATCCCGGCGCATGGCTGATCATTCCGCCTCTGCCTGCTTCCGATGCTCTACCGGTTCCGTCGCCGGATATCGTTCAGAGCAGGGACGGAAAGGTTCTTGCGAATTAAGCATGCGGGGAAGACCGGCAATGATGGCTGTCCTACGTCGCCTTACCAGCCATAGCTGAACGTCAGCCCGCTGCCGTTATTCCCATCCTGCACCACATTGGTGTCCGTGTTGCGGCCGTATTGAAAGATGCCATAAGCATTGTTGTTGCCATTCTGCTGCAGCGTTGCGGAATGGCCGGTGCCGCGTTGCCGGACAAAGCCGAGATTGCCGCCGCCGTTCTGGGCGATGCCGGCGGCGTTGCCACGGCCGAGCTGGCGGATATCGGCATCCTTCAGGCCACGGTAGAGCGAATAGGCGCGAAGACCTGTCGAAAGCAGATCGCCGTCGGCGGCATTGCCGGGTGCGAGGTCGAATGAGATGCGGCCGCCAGCATGGGCGGGTGCGGCAAATCCAAGGGGTGTGAGGCCACCAACAAGCAGGGTAACGGTAAGAAGTTTCAATATGTTGCGGGTCATTCCGATCTCCATCTGTCAGCGCCTTGCCGATGATCGATAATCGCATCCCGCAACTGAACCCGACCGGAATTGCCCATTCACATGTCGTTCAGTCGTTCGGCACGATCAAGAGAAAAGGGCGCCCTAAGCGGCGCCCTTTATTGGGATAATTCACAAGCATGCCGCAGCTTAGTCGCCGCCAACCTGCTTCGTGCAGCTGAAGCTCCTGCCATCGATCACCATATCGAGCACCGCCTTGTAGCGGGCTCCCTTGGCATCGAGCGTCACCGCGCTCAGCAATTGCGAACGTCCGGCGGTGGCATCAAAGTCGCCGCCCTGGTTGATGACCGAACGTCCGCCGCTTCCCGACTTTTCGACGTGAAAGGCGTAGGTCCCGCCGGCAGGCGTGTCGCCCCCGGCAAAGGCCTCAAGCCTCACCATACCCGCCTGCGGCGTTGCCCTGATCTCGCAGACCTTTCCCTCTGGCGGTTCCCTTGCGGTCGAGATTGCCGCAACGGCGCCGGCGGGAAGCAGGGCCAGTGCAAGGATCGCCGCCAGGCGGCGCGGATGTCTGACGCTATGGGGCATGGCTCGTCTCCCTGATGACCTGGTGTTTCGACCGCGACCAGTTTCACGTCGCACGGCCGGTTAAGGGCATGCCTGCACGAAGGCCGCGACATTGTCGTTGCCGCCTTGGCTCACATTGGCGCTGCAGCCGCGGCCCACCTGCACACCGGCCGCGATGTTGCCGTTGCCGTCCTGCGTCAGAATGGTGGTGTGGTTGGAACCGAACTGGCCGATACCGGCTACGTTGCGGCTGCCGTTCTGATAGGTGGAGCCGTGATTGTCGTGCCCCTCCTGGCCGACAGCCGAAAGATTATGCCGGCCATACTGATGACCGACAATCCGGTTGTAGCCGCCGTTCTGATAGGTACGGATCCGGTTGCCGTAACCCTCCTGTGCGCCGCCGGCAGAATTGGACCAGCCATATTGTTCGATGCGAACGTCATTGGCCATGGCGGGTGCCGCGGCAGCGATGCCGACGAGAGCGACGAGTGCACTTGCGATGAAAGACTTCCGGATCATGACTGTGTCTCCTCAGGCGGATAAGGCCGCGGTTGAACGTCTTTGTTGTAGACGCTCCCGTCGGAACGGAAGCTGAAGGCGCTATTCAGTCGGGGTTCATTGGCAGGTCACCGCTCATCGCCTTCGGCATCACGGAAATCCGTCTCGCCGCTCTTCCAGTATCCAGAGGCGGTGATACGGCTGCGATCGAACTGCCGATCGACCTGGAAATGGCGTCGCACCATTCTCACGACCGTAGACTCGGCTGCGAACCAGACCTCGCTCTGTCCCTGCGGCAGGCTGGCAGCCGTCATCGCCTCCTGAAGGACGGTGCCGCTTCCGGCAGGCAATCCATTGCGCGGTAGCCACGTGATATCGGCATCCGCCATCGTGACGATCGTTTGAATGTCGCGCCTGTCCGGGATTTCAATAAAGGCCGTCACCTTGATCCCGGCGGGCAGGTCTTCAAGGATCGCGCCGATCGCCGGCAGCGCCGTTTCGTCACCACCGATCAGAAGGTGGGTCACATCAGGGGTAAGGCTGAAGCCGCCGCGCGGCCCGGCGAGCTGGATGACATCCCCGATCCGAGCCTGCTCCGCCCAGGAAGAACACGGACCATCACCATGCAGAACGAAGTCGATGTCCATCTCGGCATCGCCTTTGTAATAATAGCGGATCGTATAGGCCCTGCCGCTTGGCTTTTCGCTTTCAGGTGTCGGGACAAACAGTTTGACCCATTGCGCCGGCCGGCGGACCGGGAAACCTTCTAGCGCGTTTGATCCCACGGTTATCCGCTTCATATGCGGGGTAACGAGATGCACCTCGCGCACCGCCGCAACAAGCAATCTGCGTTCGGGCGGGACTGGACGTCCAGGGTTGTTATTGTCGTGTTTCATTTTCTTTTCTTTCGCGGGGTCGTTCAGGCCGCGCTGTGGCGACGAAGAGTGGTCAGAGCCAGAAGGAAAGCTGCTGCAGCCATCAGCGTGGCGATCTGGAATGCGAGGCGCATGCCTGATGTGACCGCCTCCGGGCTGGCCGTGGCGGCGTCGCCAACTGCGTGTGAAAAGACTGCCCCCATCAAAGAAGCGCCGGTGATCAGGCCGAGATTTCGGGCGAGCGCCAGCAGGCCGGAGACGAGCCCGCGTTGCTCGGGCCGTGCATTGGCCATCACCGCCGCGTTGTTTGGCGTCTGGAAGAAGGCAAGGCCAATGCTGATCATCAGGATCGCGGCGATATAGGTCGTTACGCCGCCTGTTGCAGTCACCCACGACATCACGAAGCTGCCAATGGTGAAGAGAGCAAGCCCGATCACCATCGTAATCTTCGCGCCGATCCGATCAGCGATGAAACCTGCAGGAACGCCCATCAGAGCCGCAGCGAGCGGACCGGCGGTCATGACCAGGCCGACAGATCGCGTATTCAGCCCAAGCGCCTTCGACAGGAAAAACGGTCCCAGCACCAGCGTCGCCATCATCACCGCATAAACCAGAACACTCATGGCCATGCTGGTGGAAAGAAGAAGGTTGCGAAACATGGAGAGCCGCAAAAGCGGTGCTTTCGCCTTCACCTGAACGCCGAGGAACAACGAAAGACCAATGAGGGCGCCGAAGGCCAGCTGGATAACCAGCGTATCGCCAAATCCCCGCGTGCCCGAAAAGGTCATCGCCAGCGAATAGGCGCCGAGTGTCGCCGCCAGCAGCACCGTACCCAGCCAGTCGAAGCGCGCAGTGGGAGCTGGATGTTTGGGCTTGTCCACCGACGCCGGCAGGTAGCGGCTCACCAGCAGGTAGGCGAGGATGCCGAAAGGAAGGTTCAGCCAGAACATCGCCTGCCAGCCGAAGGCGGCAAGCGCCAGTGAGCCAAGCGACGGCCCCAGTGCTATGCCGAAGGACACCATAGTCGAGAGCACACCCATGGCAAAGCCGGTGCGTTCCCTCGGAAAGACCTCGCCGATAAAGGCAAAGGACAGAGCCATGATGATCGTGCCGCCAAGCCCCTGCGCCGCGCGCCCGGCGATCAGCAGCGGGAGTGTGGATGAGAGGGCGCAAATGATCGATGCGACCATGAAGATGGCCAATCCCCAGAGATAGAGCCGCTTTTTGCCGAGCTGGTCCCCGAAGTGGCCGACGCCGACGATGAGCGCGGTGACGACAAGCAGATAGCTGACGACCACCCATTGGACCGCGCCGAAGCTTGTCGAAAAGCTCGTGACCAGTGTCGGCAAGGCGACGTTGACGATGTTGGTGCCGAGCTGTGAAAGAAGGATGGCCAATGAAAGGCCGGCAAGGACAAGGCCGGATCTGACAGGCCGGTGATGAGCCGCATGGCCGGAAGCGGTTAGGGCGATGGTGTGTGACGACATGTTCATTCCAATCGAAAAATGCTCCTTGGAGCCGTTGATTTTCGATCGTTGATAGCCTCCGACATTTGTTGCATACAGTGCAATATAGCTAAGTTATAAGTGCATCAGGTGCACTCCATGGTGGACGGCGGATACGGACATGAGCGAGAAGATCAGAACCCCGATCGACATGAATCTTCTGGTCACCCTCGACACGCTTCTGTCAGAGGGAAGTGTTGCGGGGGCCGCCCAACGTCTGAACCTCTCCGCTCCGGCGATGAGCCGACAGCTGAGCCGTGTCCGCCACCTGCTCGACGATCCGGTTCTGGTGCGGGCGGGACGCGGCCTCGTGCCGACGCCAAGGGCCGAAGCCCTAAGGGAACGTCTGCGCCGGGTCGTGATGGACGCGGAAGAGATCGTGCGCGGCGAAGGCGAGATCGATCCCGCACAGATCGACCGGACCTTCGTCATTCGCGCCAATGACGGCTTTGTCGCAGCTTACGGCGCCGCAATTGCCACTGCAGTTTCTGCCGATGCGCCAAAAGCCAGGATGCGTTTCGCCCCGCAGGGCGAGGAGGATGTGGAATCCCTGCGCGAGGGTAGGGTCGATCTCGACATTGGCGTGATCGGCGCGATGGGGCCGGAGGTTCGGCTGCAGGCGCTATTTCACGATCGCTATGTTGCGGTTGTTCGAAAAGACCACCCCATCATTGCAAGCGCTGTGACGCTGACCGGTTTTACCATCTATCCGCATATTTCCATCTCGCGACGGGGTCGCTTCGAGGGCCCGATCGACAAGGCGCTCGCCGCCCTCGGTCATGCCCGCACCGTTAGCCTGGCCGTGGCAAGCTTTGCCGATGCATTGGAAATCGTTCGAACGAGTGACCACATCACCGCCATGCCGGATCGCCTGACAAAGGTCGCAAGGCGCGATCTGGCGTCCTTTACCTTGCCGGTGGAGACGGACGCGCTCGCCATCTCCCAGGCATGGCACCCGCGTTTCGATGCCGACCCCACCCACAGGTGGCTTCGCTCGCTTGTTCGCGAGATTTGTACGAAATCGGCAGCACGGTCTGTTCTGCCTTTGTGAATACGGGCAAAACATTCTTTTCATGGGCTCTCCGGCGTAAGCAAGTCTACGCTTTGAATATCGTCATAAAATACGTTTCGACGCAGCTTGTACGGATGTTCAGGATAATGCGCGCTCAAGTTTCCTTCTTTTGCGGCTAAATCGTCGTGGGGAATAGGCGCTGAGGTCAAGAGCCGTTCTTCTGCCGCCGAAGTAGTTGGCGACTATCTTCCCGGTCATCGGACCCGATGCAAATCCGACATGTCCGTGCCCGAACGCGTAAAACACATCTGGCGAGACCGTTGAGCGGCCAATGACAGGCAGGCCGTCCGGCGTGGAGGGCCTATGTCCCATCCACCTGTCGAGGATTCTCAGTCCTGCGGTATTGAGCGCAGGATATGAAGTCCGGGCGTGCTCAACGAGAATATCGGCTCTTTCCCAGTTCGGCTCAGCGTTAATTGACGCGAGTTCCACCTGCCCGGACAGTCGAAGCCCTGCCAGGGTTGGTGTGTTAGCCATCTTGCCGTCGCTCGGCATGATCGGGTAACGAGGTCCCTCACCATCGATCTTGAGAACCGTGTGATAACCGCGCTCGCTTTCCAAAAACACATGGTCACCGGCATCAAGAGCGAGGGTCTTTGACCATGCTCCGGCCGATACGACTGCGGCGTCGCAGGGGAGGACGCCGAATTCTGTTTCGACACCGTGCAGGTGGCCATCCTTCAGATGGAAGCCGGTCGCTTTCGTATGAATTATTTGGCCACCGCGCTCCCGAACCTTGTCAACGATCTTTGCCACATAGGCGCCGGGATCTACGCAGTGTGCGCCGCGCTCAGCCAGAATGCCGAAGCCATATCGGTCATCAAGGCCGGGCTCGCGTGCTTTTAATGTCGGCTTATCGAGTTCCTGCCAGCGAAGCCCGGTCAACTTGCGCAGCCGCCACGAGATTTTTTCCTCTTCGAAAGCCTGCCGGTCTGGATAGACGTAAAGCAAGCCCTCCTTGCGGATGAGGGCAGGTGACCCGACCTCGAGAGCAAGCGCCTCGTGGCGTTCCGGGCTGTCATGAAGAAGTTTATCAAGTGCAAGAGCCGTAGCCTCAACACGCCTTAACGATGACCCCGCAACGAGAAACCGCAGGAGCCATGGCAGAAGTTGGATGAGGTTACGCCAGCGGATAACGAGAGGACCGCGGCGATCCAGCAGGAATCCGGGTATCTTCTTCCAGAGCCCAGGCGTGGACATGGGGACGACGGAGGCAGGGCTTATCCAGCAACCATGACCGTAGCTTGCCGACTGCCTCCCGCCTGCCTCACCAATGTCGAGCAAAGTGACCTGATGGCCGTCGCGAACCAGCTCCAGAGCGCTGCAGGCGCCAACAATTCCGCTTCCTATGACGACAATATTTTTCTTTGCCGCTTCCGTCATTTCTGTTTCCTCGGACAGATTTTTCCTCTCCGGCCACGCGGTGCCGAAGTCGAAGAAGGTCTTGTGGTCTGGCGTGTGATCAGGCTTCGGCGAGTACGCGGGCGTTGCTCCGCAGCGAATGCTCCGAAACCGTTATTCCCAATCCCGGTCCATCCGGGACGATAACGTGCCCGTCACTGTTTGCGATTTTTTCTTCCAGTACATCCTCGGTAAGAACGTGGTGCGGCATGTAGAATTCGCAACCCAGTGAAATTCCCGGCATCGCCGCAATGAACTGCGTTCCGGCAGCAAGGGCGACACCTCCTTCCCACAAGGTGCCTCCATAGCCGGGCATGTGGATGAGATCGGCTATACCCATCAGCGTTTGCGCCTCGAATATGCCGCCGGCCTTCATCAGCTTTACGGAAATGGCATCCGCGGCCTTCAAGGGAATGATCTGCATCAGGTCTTGGGCATTGAAGCAGCTTTCGTCGGCAAGGATCGGCGTATCCAGACAGGCGGTAAACGAGGCCATTGCCGCAAGGCATTCCCGAGGGACTGGCTGCTCTATGAAGGTCGGGCTGAAACCTTCGACATCACGCAGCACGCTGATCGCTCCAAAGGGTTCGAGCGCCTGGTTGTAGTCGAGGCGGAGATCGATCGTGTCCCCGAAGGCGTTCCGCATCGCCTCGAGGTGTGCGAGGTCTTCGCGATGGGATTTCACGCCGGTCTTGACCTTGAAGATGCAGTTTCCCTGGGGAACCATCTGTTGCATCCGCTCCATGTCGGCAGCGAAATCGGGATCGGCGATTGAGAAGGAAAGGGGTATCCTGTCGCGAACCCGTCCTCCGATGAGGTCGGCCATGGACAGCCCCGTGGATTTGCCGAGGATATCGAACATCGCCGTTTCGATGGTAAGCTTCGCTTCGCCGTGTCCGACCAGAGCCTTTTTCATCCTGAGAGACAGGGACCTGATCCGGTCAACCGGCGCACCTATCACGAGCGGACGGAGATAGACGTCGATCGCGGCAAAAGCCGCTTCGGCGGTGCCGGTGAAGACTTCCCAGGGGGCTGCCTCACCCCATCCGACGATGCCGGATGACGAGGTCAATTCGACCAGCACGCGCTTCACCGTTCCCTTGACGTTTCCTACACCCTGCAGCCGGGTCATCTTGATCGGGCTTTCGATAAGAAAGACGCGAAGATTGCTGATAGTTTCCATCATATGTGTCCTGCTTTAGAGACTGGAACGCGGGGCCATGCCCTTGTGGAAATGGCTCAGGAATGTTTTGGTCGCTTCCATCGTCGGCGCTTCGATGACCTGTTGCGCCGGTCCTTCTTCGACCACGTAGCCATCCCGCATGAAGATCACCCGCCCGGCGACGTCGCGTGCGAAGGCGATTTCGTGTGTCACGATCACCATCGTCATTCCGTCCGATGCAAGTTTCCGGATTGTTTGCAGCACTTCGCCCACCAGTTCGGGGTCGAGAGCCGACGTCGCCTCGTCAAAGAGCATCACCTCTGGTTCCATTGCGAGCGCACGGGCGATGGCGACACGCTGCTTCTGGCCGCCCGAAAGCGTCTGCGGCATCTGGTTTGCCCGGTCCGCCAACCCCACCTTCTCAAGCTGGAACATGGCAAGATCGGTCGCGGCCCTGCGCTCGAGACGCCGGACATGGATCGGTGCCTCGATAACATTCTCAAGAACGGTCATATGCGGAAAGAGATTGAAATTCTGGAATACCATGCCAGTTCGAGTGCGAAATGACGCCAGAGATCTGACGCTCGGACGCGGCGCCGACATGCCGAACTGGAAGCTCGCTTTCCCGACACGAATACTCCCGGCATCCGGGACGACGAGGAGGTTCATACAGCGCAGCAGTGTCGATTTGCCGGAACCGGACGGGCCGAGAAGGGCGACGACACCTCCTTGTTCGACCTGGATATTGATGTCCTTGAGGACTTCAAGCGGTCCGAAGCTTTTGCGAAGTCGAGCAATATCGATCATGAGGTTTGATGTCGTCATCGCCCTTCTCCAAGCTTGCGTTCACGGCTGCGCACGAAAAGCGTCAGCGGGAAGAGGATGATGAAATAGGCAACGGCAACCGCAGTGTATGTCTCCAGCGGTCGAAAGCTGTCATGTGCAGCCATCTGTCCTTGGTAAACCAGATCCGGAACGGCCAGAACGGATACGAGGGATGTGTTCTTGAACTGGAGAATGGACTGGTTCATCAGGGCCGGGACCATCCGGCGCAGTGCTTGCGGCAGGATGATCCTGCGCATGGAAAGTGCGGGTGTCATGCCAAGCGCCGCCGCCGCTTCCGATTGTCCGGGATCGATCGACACGATGCCGCCGCGGATGATTTCGGCGTAAAATGAACCGCCATAACACGAGAGCGCGAGCAGCGACGCCGTGATCGGCGTCATCTCCACGCCGGCGATCATGGGCAGCGCGTAATAACACCAGATCAACTGCACGAGCACTGGCGTACACCGAAAGATTTCAACGAAGCCGAGCGATAATCCACGCAGAACCGCAAATCTCGAAAGCAGGCAGATGGCGCCGGCAAGGCCTGCCGTCAGACCGCCGATGACGGTTGCAATCGTAAAGCTGATCGTAACTCCAAGCCCCTGTAGAAGGAGCCAACGATAGCCCCACAGGATGGAGAAATCCCATTCATACATATAGTCGATGTCCGATAATCCGAGTTGAAGGATGCGGGGCCTGAAGCCCCGCCGCTAATCAATCAGATTTCAAATCCACTTGGGAAGTCGCTTTCCTTGACGCCCACCAGAGCCATGTTGCTAATGATCGCGTCCCTGATGAAGTTGTTTTCCCGATGGGAGGTGATCCAGCTATTGGCATAGTCGCGCCAGGACTGATCCTCCTCCCGCCTGAAACCGGCATTGGACGTCGTGAAGTCCGCGGGTGAGGGCATCACGATATCGCCGATCGAGGCGTTCTTCGCACGCAGCGAAAGGGCGAGAACCATGACGAGGCACTGGGCGTCGGCGCGCTTTGCCTGCAGGGCGGCGGTCGCATCACTTGCCGTCTTCAGGCGCGATATCGTCGCCTGCGGCGTATGTCGGGAGACCGCCGCATCGTGCGACGAGCCGGCATCGACGGCGATGCGAATATCTGGCTTGTTGAAATCCTCCCAGTTTTTCCCTTCCAGGCCCTTGCGCGTTACAAGGGTGAAAGCGTTCTTGAACACTGGGCCGGAGAAGTCGATGACTTTCTGGCGCTCCGGTGTCGGGTTCAGACCGAAAAACACGTCAATCTTGTTTGCCTGCAAATCCAGAACCGAGTTACCCCAGGTCGTTTCGAGGATCGAAAGTTTGACGCTCAGATCTTCGGCCAGTTTCTGACAGATATCGATATAGAAGCCGCGCCATGTTCCGTCGATCAGGCTTTTTTGATAATAGGGCGCACCGTCGGCGACGCCGCCGATACGAAGAACACCGGGCGATTTGATGCGCTCCAGGCTGCCGGCGGCGAATGCCATCTTCCCGGAAATGAGGGATGTGCCCCCTGCGGCGGCTGCCAACCCCAGCAGTCTGCTGAAATCACGTCTTTTCATGAAGTTCCCCTTTATTATGAAACGATCTGTCTTCGCCAGATCGCGAGGTTTTATCCGCGCATCCCAGGTTTTCCGATGGCTTGCCCCCACCGGCATTCTCCGGCTTCATGAGGTCGGCCTTTGGCGTTTGCCGGATCGCCAATTGTTTAACGACAGCGCACCAAAACAAAAACGTTGAAATCTTCCTCTTTCATGACTTTTATTCATGATGAACAAGGGGACGATATGAGACGTTATTTGCCATCGCTGTCTGCGCTTCACGCCTTCGAAGCCGCTGCGCGTTATATGAATTTCACCCGCGCCGCGGAAGATCTGGGCCTTACTCAGAGCGGCATCAGCCGGCAGATACGGAACTTGGAAGAGTTTCTCGGCGTATCGCTGTTTCACCGCTCCGGGCCACGTTTGGTGCTGACTGAAATCGGCGCGAACTATTACCGCGAACTCGCGCTCACGCTCGACAAGCTCCAGGAGATTTCAATCGACGCGGTTAGGGGGCGGACGATCGACAGTTCGCTAATGATCGGCACGCATCCGGCCATGGGTACGCGATGGCTGCCGCCGCGTCTCGACCGTTTTATTCGCGCCAATCCGGAAGCGCCGGTTGAGGTGATGCTCGCGACCCCGGATGTCGACTTCGAAACCACACGGCTTGATGTTGCGATTCTGCGCGGCGTTGGAACATGGCAACATGCCAGATCGGTGGAGTTGATTGCGGAAGAGATCGCAGTGATTGCGTCTCCGCGGCTGATACAGGCCGGGGCGCAATTGCGCCCAACGGATTTCGCCCTCTTTCCCATGTTGCAGAATGCCAGCCGTCCCAGCATGTGGCTGAACTGGCTCAGGCTTTCGGGTCTCGACTACAGGGGACGAATTTCCGGGACCCGATTTGCACATAACGACATGATCATCAATGCGGCCCTGCATGGAGCCGGCATTGCTGTTGTACCGATCTGTTATGTGGAAGGCGAACTGGAGCGCGGCGAATTGCACTTGCCGTTCGGGCAGCCGATCCTTTCGGGGGACTCTTATTACGCTGTCTATCCGGAGAGAAAAGCCCATCACCCAAGCGTGGTTGCGTTTCGTGATTGGATAATACGCGAAACAAAAAATTACCGGAAAGCGAAAGGCGCATAGCGTCACCTTCTCTTCCAATGTTGATAAGAAAACAGGCGTAAGCATCTGATAATAATTGTGTTTACCAGCGGATTCGTTCCAGGAAGCTCCTGATGAGTGGAACAACGTCGTCGAGGTTCGTTTCTAACAGCCAGTGTCCTGCGTCCAGCAGATGAACCTCGGCATCCGGCAGATCCCGGAGATAGGCGCGGGCGGAGCGCTCGGGCATGTAATGATCCTGCGGTCCCCAGATGATGATAGTCGGCGGCCGATAGGTTTGCAGGTAGCGGCGGTGGATCGGAAACCAGTCGCGATTTGCCTTCAGGTCGGAAAGCAGTTCCGCCGCAATATCCTTTCTCCTTTCGGTCACAAGACTCCAATGCAGTTGCCAGAGGTCAGGAGGAATGAGTGTGGCAAGCTCAGGACGGACGTCATTCAGAAACTCGTCGCGGAAATTCTCTTGGGTGACGGCATCGCGAAATGCGGCGCGCATCCGGTCTGCGGGCAGCGACCAGAACTTCTCGATGTCGGCATATTTCGGCCCCAGCGCGTCTTCATAGGGAATGTCGCCATTCTGGATGATCTGACCCACGATCCGATCCGGATTCATGATTGCAAGCCGTGCTCCGATCGGAGAGCCGAAGTCGTGCAGGTAAAGAACAAAACGATCGAGACCAAGCGTCTCAACAAAAGCATTGAGCCAAGCGGCATAACCGTCAAAGGTACAGGAAAAGGTTTCGGGATTACCGCTATAACCGAAGCCTGGAAAATCCGGTGCGACCAGCCGCCACCTGTCGGCCAATCTGGGCATGAGGTTCCGGAATTCGAAGGATGAACAGGGGTAGCCGTGCGGCAGCAGAATGACCGACGCATCCCGCGGGCCAGCCTCCCTGTAGAAAGTCTCCACCCCGGCAATAGAGGTTTTGCGATGTGTGACGCGCGTGTCCATTGAACTGCTCCCTCAGGGATAAGAGCGCAGAACGGGACAAATGGTTCCGATATCGGGCATGGGCCACACCGTCATCGATCCCGGCATCAGCAAAATGCGACTGTTGTTCGCCACACGGCTCGGCTAAAACCGTTCACAAAACGGACGTGCATCGGGCTGGAGAGAAGACATGATGTTGCAGCAGTCGAAACCACTGAAGGCCGTAGTCGTGGCGTGGATCGCCTTCGCGTCGATTGCTCATGCGCAGGAACCGGTGAATGGATTGATATGGACCGGGGATCCCGCCAGCCATTGCGAATTTGTGTCACCTCTGTCGCTCACGGTGGGTCCGACATACTGGACCGGCGCGTGTCCCGGGAACAAGGCGTCCGGCCTCGGCATGCTTCGCCGTCGAGACGGTGACCGGGCCGGTCCTGCTTTTTATGGGCAAATGCAGGCAGGTGTGCCGGTAATCGGCGTTATCGATGATGAAGGTTATCGCGTTGGCGCGTTCAGCAATGGCGATATCGGCGGTGATACGCAGCAGGAACCACAGGTCGGGCTGGACGCCTTCCGGCTGGCGGCCGAAGCTGCGCGGGAAGTGGCCGGGCGTTATGCCCGGGATGGCAATGCCGCCTCGGCGCGGCACTACGAAGCCGTTGCGAAGCAACTGGAGGATCAAGTCGAATGATGATGTGGTGTCATCGGGGGAAACGTGCCGGCGTCGCATTGGCGCTGGTGGGTTTGGCAGCGCCGTCATTTGCTCAGCAACCCTCACTTCCTGATGATGTCAGCGCTTTCGTCACCCGCCGCGACGGCTGTGATCATTTCCGTGGCGAGGAAGCCACTGACAGTGATCGCCGTGCCCAAATAGAAGAAGCACTGAACCGGCTGTGCCGCGGAAGCGACGCCGAGTTGGCACGCCTCAAACGGCAGTATAGTGGGAACAAGGCTGTCATGACGGTTCTCGAGCGCTATGATCCAGATATTGAAGCCGACGGTCCTGCTGAGTGAAGCGAAAATATTCGCTTCAAAATCAAAGGCGTGAATCAACTCGGCCTGAGTGTGCTACATGAACTGCAGATACAGCCATTTTGGAGACGACTGCCATGTCGAATTCTTCGCGGGACCTGATTATCGCCGCCACACTCATCATCGGCGGCTTGGCGGCTTTTTTCTTCTTTCTCTATCTGACCGGTCACGATCCCGATGAAAGCCCGCTAGGCCTGATGGAATGGATCATTGCCGGCGCTCTGCTCGGACCGGGATTTGGTTATCTGCTGAAGTGGAGAAAAACCAGAGGTCGCTAGCACGGTCGCCTTGGGCCAGCCGCAAATCATTCTGGACTGGCAACCTTTCAAACCGCCATCCGTTTAAACCTCCATGACCGATGCTGACGCAAAACCACAACCAGTCGATGGCACCGGCCAGAATGGTGCAGAAAATATCCATGCTAACAATACCCCGGATGATCCCCTCCCGCCGGAGGAAATGGAACCTGCTTCGGGTCTGACACCAGAGGAGGCCGAAGAGGCCCGCAAGAAATATCTTCTAAAACGTTTCTGGATCAGCGCGCGGGGTTTCTGGAGCCGTCGTGGCGATGCATTGGCATGGCCGTTCTCCATCGGGCTCTTGGCGATGATCGGCATAAATGTCGGTTTCCAATATGGCATCAACGTCTGGAATCGCGGAATTTTCGATGCGATTGAAAAGCGGGATGCATCCACGGTTTATTTTCTCGCTTCCATTTTCCCACCGCTGGTTCTCGGAAGCGTTATGATCGTGACCTCACAGGTCTACGTCAGAATGCGCATCCAGCGGCGCTGGCGCTCTTGGCTGACCAAGGTGCTGGTCTCCCGATGGATTGGCCATGGCCGCTATTACCAGCTCAACCTGATTGATGGTGACCATCAAAATCCGGAGGCAAGGCTATCGGAGGATATGCGGATCGCCACCGAAGCACCCGTGGATTTCGTGGCGGGCGTCATTGCCGCCTTCGTGTCGGCTTCTACCTTTATCGTTGTCCTGTGGACGATTGGCGGTGCCCTGACCCTGCCGATCGGCGGGGCATGGATCACGGTGCCCGGCTTTCTCGTGATTGCGGCGGTGATCTATGCGCTCATCACATCGAGTTCCATCGCGTTGATCGGCCGGAACTTCGTCAGGGTTTCCGAGGTGAAGAACCAGCTGGAGGCAGAATTCCGCTACACGCTGACCCGCGTCCGGGAAAACGGGGAAAGCATCGCCCTGCTTGGCGGCGAAGCGGAGGAGCGAAGCGACCTCGACAGGAGGTTCCGCAATGTCCGGAAGCAGTGGAAGCAGATGGCGCAGCAATATATGCGCACCACTGTCGTGTCGCATGGATCAATGTTGATTGCGCCCGTTGTTCCGCTTCTTCTCTGCGCGCCCAAATTTCTCGACGGCAGCATGTCACTCGGTCAGGTCATGCAGGCGGCATCCGCTTTCACCATCGTTCAATCCGCCTTCGGCTGGCTGGTCGACAACTATCCCCGGCTGGCGGACTGGAATGCCTGCGCACGCCGCGTTGCCTCACTGATGATGTCGCTTGACGGGCTCGAGCGGGCCGAACAGAGCGAAAAGCTTGGCCGGATCGTCCGTGGTGAAACGGAAGGCGAAACGATGCTGAGCCTCAAGGATGTTTCGGTTTCGCTCGGCGACGGTACGGCCGTCGTCAAAGAGACCGATGTCGAAATCGGGCGGGGAGAAAGAGTACTCGTCGCAGGCGAATCCGGATCCGGCAAAAGCACGCTTGTGCGGGCAATCGCGGGCCTGTGGCCGTGGGGCGGGGGCAGCGTCAGTTTTCGCGGCGGCAGCCGGCTTTTCATGTTGCCGCAGCGGCCATATATTCCCTCCGGCACCCTTCGCCGGGCGGTCTGCTATCCGCAGGCGGCCGAGAGCTGGACTTTCGAAGAGATAGGGGAGGCTCTCGACAAGGTCGGTCTTGGCCATCTCAAGGACAAGGTGGAAGAGGAAGCGCCGTGGGACCAAACGCTGTCAGGTGGTGAAAAACAGCGGCTGACCTTTGCCCGCCTGTTGCTGAACGACCCAGACATCATCGTCATGGACGAAGCGACCGCGGCCCTCGACGAAAAAAGCCAGGACAGGATGATGCAGACGGTGATTGATGAATTGCCAGACGCCACGATCATCAGCGTGGCGCATCGTGCCGAGCTCGAGGCCTTCCATAGCCGAAAGATAACGTTGGAACGTCGGGAAGGCGGCGCAAAGCTGGTCAGCGATATCCACCTCATTCCCCGCAAGGCCCGATCCGGCTCTCTGCTTCGGCGTATGGTCAAGCGCAGGTAGAGGTCGTCAGTGGCCCCGAAATTCTAACGCGAACGAATATCGCCCTTTCCGGTGTTCCCGTCTTGTCCGGTGTCACCCGTAAGAACGATAGACGACCATTCGGTGACGTCATAAAATGGCTGGCAGAGGAGGCAACGAAATACTCTTGGGAGGAACCAATGCCTATCTTCATGGACCGGCACGAGCTTGCCGGCGTTTCCGCCGCGGATATTGCCGCGGCACACCTTAAAGATCTCAACATCCAGGATCAGTATGGCGTCAAGTTCTTGACCTACTGGTTTGATGAAAGGCGCGGTACTGCCTTTTGCCTTATGGATGCCCCGGACGCTGCAACCGCGCAGTGCGTGCATCGCGAAGCGCACGGGTTCGTCGCCAGTGAAGTGGTGGAAGTGGCGCTGTCGGCGGTGGAAGCATTTCTCGGGCGAATACAGGATCCGGTGGCTGTTGGGGCTGTCTCGAAAGATATGGACGCCGGCCACCGTGTGATCCTTTTCACTGACATTGTCGGTTCAACCGAGATGACGGCCCGCCTCGGTGATCGTATGGCGGCGGAACTCGTCCGGGCGCACGATGCTCTCGTGCGTGGTTGTCTGGGGCGACGATCGGGACGGGAGGTCAAACATACCGGTGATGGCATAATGGCCGTGTTCTCCTCCGCGCCGTTTGCCGTGGACTGCGCCATTGATATCCAGCGCGAGTTCCATCGTTACAACAGTGACAAAGGGGAGCCCATCCACATCCGTATTGGACTGGATTGTGGTGAGCCAATCGAAGACAGCAATGACTTCTTCGGCACGACCGTGCAATTGGCCGCAAGGCTTTGCGCAGCCGCTGGGAGCGATCAGATCCTGATATCGGACAAGACCTTCCAGGAATATGGCGACGCTGATGTCCTCGTGCATGGCGATCGTTACAGGCTGAAGGGCTTTGCCGAGCCCGTCCTCGCTTATAGTTGCGAGTGGCTGCATTAGCTATGGCACGCCGCCCTTGGGTAAAATCTTGGGCTGAAAGCGCTTGCCTGCCGGGTATAAGGGTAGATCGGCGGGCTGGCCTTCAGCGCCATATTTCCATTAGGCCGCCTGCGGTGCCATGCACTGGGTCTGTCTCAGGTTTCGGCAGGGACCTTATCCGCTCAAGCATTTCCGCGCTTGGTGCAGAGGTCTGAATATCGGCCTTTTGCCCGGGCGGATAAGCACCTACCACTTGAAAATCCGCAGAAGATCTCAGCTTCATATGGCCGGTTCCGGCGGGCAGTATCAGGCAGTCACTCCGGGTCACGTCAAGAATTTTCCCCTCCGGCCCGCCAATCTGCAATGTCGCCTCACCACGCCCCACGCCCAGAACCTCGTGTGCGCCGCTGTGGTAGTGGTGGTAGTCGAACACGCCATTGCGCCAGATGCCGCTCCATCCGTTGCGGGAAAATATCGCTTCGAAATCCGCGGAATGAAAGTCTGTGCCGACATTTCGATAAACGACGACGGCAAAGGTCTGATTGTTGGGAACCTGCCCGCCGGGGCCGAAAGTGAGTTGCTCGGTTTTCATGTTGATGCTCCTCATGGCCCTGGCCACGGGAGGGTGGGCTTATCAGAGGTTCAGGTCATAATCTCATGAGAATATCAGTTCCGGCGGTCTCAAACTCGGAAAACCAAGCTTAAGACTGCCGGAGAAGTGGCCGGTTTATTCGGCCGTCGCCTGAATATCGACCTTGTCGAGAAGACCCATCGGATTGTCGGAAGCGGAAACCAGGTCAAAAATACCGAGGCCATTTGCGCCCGTGGATTTGACCGTTACCGTCAAGGTTCCAGGTTTGCTGATGAACTGGACGAGCGCTTCCACCGCGTTTTGCAGCTTCGGCTGTTCAGCTGCCACCTGCGGCAGCATCATGCCCGCCACCAGTGTCAGAGTCGCGCGCACCTGATCTTCCGTCATATCGTTCTGCAGGGCATAAAGCTTGATCGCCTTGGCCATCAAACCTTCGTCCTTGATCGTGAGCTTCACCTCGCGGCCGGCGAGCCCGAAGAGCGCCGCCTGCGCGCGATTGACGTCAAAAGAGAAGAACTCTTCGGTAAAGCCGCTTACCAGACCGGCAAAATTGACGCTGCCGAAATCCTTGCTGCTGAGCGAGATGTCACGGATCACCAGATTGCTGTTCGGTTCGTCCCAGCCTGCGGCGAGGCCGTAAGAGAAGGCCAGTGTCTCGAGACCCAGTTTGCGGGCTTCGACGAAAACTTCCTCCTCCGAGTCGGCGGGGATCGGAAGCGTGAGCTCGTCCTGCTTGATCTCGATATCGGTGGGGATGCCGTTGAAGGGCTTGGTCAGCCCCATCTCGAAATTCTTGAGTGAGAACTTGATACGCTCAGGCGTTCCCGTCGTTTCTTCCTCCGGCTTTTCCGGCGCGGCTATGTCGACGTTGATGCCGCCGACGCGCACCCGGCCAAGTTCCGGTATGAGGCGGTTAAACTGAAAGGTCTCGATCTGCGTCTCGTCGAGCGCGATGATCTCGGAAATTCCCTTGATCGTCGAACTCCAGTCAAAGCCATTGAGGCTTGCTTCCGCGACTTCGATCTTGCCGTCGCCGTCTCCGATCGACATGCCATTCAAGCCGAAGTCGAGCTTGCGGCTGTCCATCTGCATGTCGATGCGGTCGATGGCAACCTTGACCCTTTTGCCAGCAGCCCCTTCTTTTTCATCCGGCGCATCGACCTTCATGCCGATTAGCTGCATGTTGCTTTTGCCGATCATGTCGAGAATGGAAATGGCCTTTGCGAAAAGCGCCTGGCGCGCCTGCGGAGAAAGCTCGTCGGGATTTTGGGTCGCCGTTAGCGCTTTCAGGGTATCCAGCAGCGGCTCTGATGGCATACGGGCGGTAAAGCCGTCGCTGCGGATTTCATCGTAGCTGAAATGACCATCTCCGTCAGAGAATGAAACCGTCTTGACGGAGAGCGGCCCGTAGAGAGGTTTTGCCTCCTTGTCTTCGGGGCCTGCCTTTTCCGTATAGAGCCGGGCGAGATAAGCGATATCGATGACCTGGCCGGCGATTGCGCCGGTCGAGACGACCATATGCTTGTCCTTCATCGCGCCATCGCTGTCGGGAAGCTGCATCTTGATGTCGTAGCCGCCACTGTCGATCGAATAGCTGGCGATGCGACCGCCGGCGATCTCGGAGAGAGCGACGTTCTTGTAAACGGTCTTCTGCTCGGTGGTCGCGACGGACTGGGTAAACGTCACCTCAGGCGTGGAAATGCGCGCGGCTGCGAAGCGCTCGATGCGCCGGGGCAGGGAGTTGCCGTTTTCTTCCGCCTGTCCCGGCTTTTCGAAAGCGGCATTCTCGACGCGGGCCTGCGCCATCGAAATCTTTCCGGTGGGCACATCGATATCGATGGTCGTCATGTCAAGCGCGCCGTCCAGAAACGGAAGTTTCGGACGTCCGTCGATAGCCGCGATCTTGATATTCTTGCCGTCTTCAAGCGGCAGCGTCAGATCGCGAACATGAATTTTCCCGAGAAAATCGACCTCGATGGAAGTGGCGGTCGCGCCGCTGCGGGCAACGAGTTCCTTGACCTTTGCTTCGTAGAAGGTCTTGCCGCCGATGACGCCTGCGGCAGCAACGGCAATAATTGCAACCGCCGCCCAAAGCGCCCGGCGCCGACCCTTGCCGGTCTGGATGTTTTCCTGTTCCACGAAGTTGGTCCTCTCTAACGAACTGATATTAGCCGCCTTTTAAGCACGCAAAAGTTGCTTAGCAAGGGGGCAGCGCTGTCTGAATCCTGGTGTGAAAAGTCTCGACGCGGATGAGGCGTTTCCGCCCCCCTTCTCCATCGGGTTGAAGTTATCTCCAGAACATGAGCGCCATACCCGCCACGACAAGTGCGGCGCCGGCCCATGCGCCGGGTGCCGGCACTTCCCGTGTTCTCAGCCACAGCAATGGCAGGATAATCACCGGCGTCGTTGCCGACAGTGTCGAGACAATGCCGACCTTGCCGCCGGAAAGGGCAAAGAGAAGCAGCGTCATGCCGAAAGCCAGGGCGATGATGCCCGTGAACGCCGTCTGGAGAAACAGGCTTCTGGTCATCGGGCCTCTGGGCCTGACAGCCTCGATCGGCAGCATGGTTAGCGCCGTCAGGCAAAGGGCGGCCACCCCGACACGCAGCATCGAAGCGGCAAGAGGATCGATCCCGGTCGCCATCACGGGCCTTGCGATGAGCGAGCCGACCGCCTGGCTGAGCGCGGCCAGAAGGCCGAAGAGCACGCCGAGCCAGAGCGACCCCTTCACGCTCTCCCACTCATGCAGCTGCGCCTTGCGCTTGCCGAAGAGGATTGCCAGCAGCACGCCGCTGAGTGTCAGGCCTATGCCGGTAATGGCGCTCGCGGGAAGCTGCTCGCCAAGCACCGCCCATGCCAGCAGTGCGGCGATCGGGGCATTCAGCGCAAACAGGATTCCCGAACGGCGCGGCCCCAGCCGGTTGAGGCAGGTGAAGAGAAGCGTGTCGCCAACAAAAATGCCGATGAAGCCGGAAAGAAGAAGTGACGACAGCGCCTCTGGCTGAAGCTCCCGCCAGGAGCCTGACGCGAACACATAGACCCCGAGCAGAGCGGCGACAAAAAGCTGCCGCGTCCTGTTGAAGGCGAGCGCTCCGAGCCGCCCCGCCGGGCCCGCGGCAAGAAGCCCGGTTATCGCCCAGCACGTCGCGGCGCCCACTGCAGCCAGTTCATAGATCGGCATGTTTTCCCCGTCGATTCGCAGTCTGCTTCCGGCTGCGGACACTATCCCTGTCTGCACCCATCGCAGATTCCGGGGTTGCCCGCTATACCACAAGCATCGCCATCAACGGCATGAATCCGCATATGCCTGCGCCGCGCCAGCCGGCACGGTCGCTCCGCCACAGATGCTCCGCACCCGTACAGCCGCCTGCTTCTCGATGCCAGCGTGCGCCGGCATCGAGACTGCGAAGGGGCAGTTTGTTCACCGTGCGTCACGCACCATTGATGATATTGCAGATGCCCTCGCGAATAACGTTCTTGTCCGCGATCTGTCCTGCCTGAATGTTGAAGACAGCATCAATCCGTACCGCAGCGCCTTTCTGCCGGGCCACGACCCGCAGTGTCTGAATTCTGCCGCTGCCGCTGGTCTCCTGGTGCGCATCGATGGAAGACAGCGCCTTGTTGATCTGGATGCCTGAAAAACCTTCCGCCGCCACGGCCTGCGCGAGCTTTTGAAGCACGGCGGGCGCTTTCGCCTTGGGCAGTTCCTGCCAGGACTTGTAAGAGACAGCCGTCACCATCGGTACACCTGAGACAGTGAAGTTCTTCTCGCAGGATGCGGCGAGGACGGGGCTTGAGAAGGCGATCAGGCCAAGCGCTGCTATGACATATTTCATTTTGGATAATCCAATCGTTGGTGAAGGCTGAAAGCTGCCGGTCGCATCAGAATGTCGACCGTTTTCCTCTGTAGGTAGACGGAGGCGGAAGAGCCTCATGGGCTTGCGCCAGCGTCTCAAGCCATGTCGCCAGGCCAGCGGGAACCTCCTCGTTGCCCGCTTCCAGCGCCTCAATCCATGAAAGTTCGCATTGCAGCGCGGACGCAATATTGATCGGCGTCCAGCGGATCACCCGCAGGCATTGATTAAAGCGTTCCGGTGACATGATGATTTGATTTTTCCCCGTCTTTTCCCGGCGAAGCTCACTCAGGCAGCTGCGAGAGTCAATCTTTTTTTGCAACTTTTGATGGCTTGTTTCCAGCCCAGCAGTCGCATCTGCCGCCCGTTGCCGAACGCCATGCGCATGAAGGGGAATGGCTCGGTTACCCGAACGAAACGGCCGGGCGACGCATCGGTATTTCATCCCAGGGCAATTCCTCCCGATGAAACCTAGTTAATGTGCTAAGTTTTCCTTGCTCGGTCATGGTGGAACATGATAGTTAGCAACATGACTAAGCATCATCAGGAACTTTCATTGATCTTCCAGGCTCTGGCCGATCCAACGCGGCGGGCGATTCTGGCGCGCCTCGGCGGCGGGCCGGCACCGGTGATGGAGTTGTCCGCGCCCACGGGGCTGCGTCTGCCCACGGTGATGCGGCATCTTTCCGTGCTGGAGGAGGCGGGGCTGATCATCACGTCCAAGGATGGGCGGGTGCGCACCTGCGCCATCGTGCCCGAAGCGCTGGAGCCGGTCAGAACATGGCTCGATGAGCAACGGGCCGTGTGGGAGAGCCGGCTTGACCGGCTGGAGGCATTTGCAATGCAGACCATGAAGGAGGATTCGGAATGACAACGAAACCCGGTCAACAGAGCGCACGCGCTGAACCACATCTGCCACAAGAGCGTTTTGCGACGCTCAGCTTCGAACGGGAGATTGCCGTTCCGTTATCGGCGCTCTGGCAGGTCTGGCTGTCACCTGCTGCCCGGGCGGTCTGGGCCTCTCCCGCGCCCTCGGTTACCTTGGAATTTCTGGAGGCGGACAGCAGGCTGGGCGGTCGAGAGGTTTCGCTCTGCAAGGTTGCCGGCCAGCCGGATATGCGCTGTGAATGCGGCTGGCTGGAACTGCAGCCAACCCGCCGCAGCGTGAATTACGAGGTGGTCTCATCCGGCGGCGTAACGCAATCGGCAGCGCTGGTGACTGCCGATTTTCAGGCCACGGAAGAGCGTAGCCGCTTGACTGTAACGGTGCAGCTTTCCTCCCTGGCCGATGATATGCGCGATGGCTATCAACAAGGTTTCAGCGCCGGTCTCAACAATCTGGCGAACGTGGCCGGGCGGACCATGGTGCTGGAGCGAACGATAAAGGTGCCGCGAAACATTGTCTGGAAAGCCTGGATGAACGAAAAGACGCTGCCGCAATGGTGGGGACCCGAAGGGTTTTCCTGCCGCACGAAGAGGATTGATCTGCGAACCGGCGGGGAATGGCTTTTTGACATGATCGGTCCTGACGGCACAGTCTTCCCGAACCATCATCGTTATGTCGAGGTCCGGCCCGAAGAGAGGATCGGCTATACGCTGCTATGGGGCGAGAACGGGTCGAAACATGCCGACGCCTGGGCCTCCTTCGAAGATCAGGACGGCGCGACGAAAGTCGTGCTGGGCATGGTGTTCAGCACGGAGGCCGAGTTCCAGCAAGCGAAGGGCTTCGGTGCCGTGGAACTGGGTCAGCAAACGCTGGGCAAATTGGAACGCTTCGCCAAGGCCCCATAGATGCGCCGTGCTCTCAGCTCCCTGTGCGGAGGTCTCGATATTGGCTTCTGTCCAGACCGGCATTGTTCTTCAAAGCCGCTCTGCGTGCGCGAGATCGTCTTGCAGGTTCCACCAAAGCAGGGCAGCAACGGCAAAGCCGGTTCCTATGATGACCTTCGAATTCTTGATCCTCATTCGTGTTTTCCCGTCTGAATAGAAATATTTCGCCCCGCCGACAAAGTGAAGAATAGTCCGTTTGACGTCGTACGACCCTGACCATACCGACAGAGCGGCCATAGCGTCCTGATGGTGCGCGAGCTTGGGCTGTTTTCCGTTGCGGAAGGTATCGAGAAGGAAGAGCAGGCGGTCTATCTGCGGGAACATAGTATCGACTTCGGTCAGGGCTGGCTCTTTTCCAGACCGCTTCCCGCCGAAGAATTCATCGTCTTTCCCCGGCAGAACAAGTCGAGATACGGGTCGGCTCCCGAGGTCATTCAGGTCGCGTCTGTCGAGGTCAAAGCGAAAACGTTGCGATTCCCCCGTATTGGTCGTTATCCAACCAGTTCGTCTGTGATCACCTCGAACCGCTTAAGTATAGCCGGTCCAAATGCGGTGGACAGCGCGACGTCTGTGGCATCACGTCCTGTCGCCATCAATATGCGTCCGATGCGGGGCGTGTTGTGACGGGCGTCGACCGTATACCAGCGGCCGCTGAGATAGACTTCAAGCCAAGCGCTGAAATCCATCGGGTTGGGGTCTGTCGGCACGCCGATATCACCGAGATAACCGGTGCAATAGCGGGCCGGGATATTCATGCAGCGGCAGAGGGTGATAGCAAGATGCGCGAAGTCGCGGCAAACGCCGGTCCTGTCGTTGAACCCGCCATAAGCCGTCCTCAGCGGATCGGCTTTCTCGTAGTTGAAGACAATATGGGAATGGACGAAATCGACGATCGCCTGAACACGGGGCCAGCCGAGTGGTGTAGCGGAGAAGTTTTTCCAGGCAAAGTCCGCCAACCGGTCGGTGTCGCAGTAGCGGCTGCCCAGCAGGAACACCAGAACATCGTCCGGTAAATCCTTGATATCGTGCTGGAAGGCGTTTTCAGGAACGGGATCCGGCAGGCCGCCGTCATATATGTCGAAGCGCGTGGAGATCGTCGTCAGTCCGGGCGGTGCGGATATGCGGCTGCAGGCATTGCCGAAGATGTCCAGATATCCCCAGGCCTCGATCGGCCGGTCGAAGGTCAGGACCTGTTCGGTGAGCAAATCCGCGCGCCGGTCGGGATGGATGTTGAGAACCAGCAGCATCGCCGTCTCATTTTCGCATTCATAGGCAATATCGAACCCGGCGCGTATCTTCATGCAGCACTGTCCCTGAAAGAGCCATCGTCATGTCCTTTAGTCTGCAACGCTTTTACGCTCGCGACGTTCCGGCCGGTGGTCAGGTTGTCAAGGCAGGTCTTGTGCGGAGGACGATCACGGCGCGGATATCGATCAGCGCGCGCGGGCGCGTTTGGCAAGGAGAGCGGATGTTGCGGCGGTACGATCCGATAATTCCTTCGCAAGACGGGCTTCCCGAAGGCGCAGGGTCTTTGCATCGCGGGATTGCGCAATGGAATCGAGCTCCTCAAGCGCTTTTTCTTTTGCGAAGAACGGTGTCTGGATGTGGCTGAAGGCGAGTTCGGCCTTCTGGCGGGAAATACTGTATTTTTCTGTCATGGGTGTTCCGGTGATAGGGCTCGGCCAGCGAGCGAAAAACAAAAGGCCAGGCAATTTGCCTGGCCTTGATTGGGTTGGCGTGCTTCGTCAGTGCCAGTACATCCGTGGTCAAAGGGAAGCACAGACCCTTAGGCAGCCTGCAGATTGCAGGCCGACATTTTGCCCGACTTGTTGTCGCGCTCAAGCTCGAAGCCGACTTTCTGACCTTCGACGAGTTCGCGCATGCCGGCGCGCTCGACGGCGGAGATATGGACGAACGCGTCAGCGCCGCCATTGTCAGGCTGAATGAAGCCGAAGCCCTTGGTGGAATTGAACCATTTAACTGTGCCAGTGGTCATGATGAACCCTTTCATAGCAATAGAGAAACCACAGCACTCGTGCGCTGCGGATGATGATAGCGATTTTGAAAGGAAAGGTTCGTTCAGAACGCGGTGCCAGACGCGTGACAAGCAAAGCTAAGCAAGCAAATTCGATTGCTCCTTATATCCTGCCTCTGCCGGAGTGTCAACTATTGGTTTTTGACGATATTTAACCTCGTCAAAAAGTTGTGCTCTCCTATACGGCGTGTGGCCGCTCATCGCCTTGTTTTCCGCGCAATCCGGGCGCATGATTGGGCTTCGTCATGCTGGCCGCATGGCGCTGCGGTGTCAGAGAGGCGCCGTCTTCTTTTCTTCGTCCGATTGCAAATGTTTGCGCAAGCGTTTCGGTGTCATTTTTGACGATGCCGCGAAGTTTTACCCATTGCGACAGGCGTGTGCCGGTAGCGGCGATCATACACCATCAGCCATTTCTTTATGCCTCCGCGTAACGTTCGTCCGGCGGAACATGGCAATAGCGGCGTAGAATGAAACGGGCTCCACGCGGACGACATCCGCGTGCGAGTTCCATATGAAAGGCAACACCATGGAAACGTGCAACGAACACCGGCGCCAGGCGCTCAGGATAGAGACCTGGGAGAACGAAGGCGGAGCTCCCGTCTCCGATACGCTCGAGACCCAATATGGAAGACGGATCGAGAGGGATCAGAGCTGGACGATATACCATGTCTTCACCGGCGTGCCGGTGCGCATCGGTGGCCGCAGGCTGACCCATCTCAGCATAGCGGAAGCGACCGACGGTATGCTGTCCCTCAACCGGCGTAACGCATTGCGCAGGAAAGAGCGCACGGGGAGCAAGTCATGACGCTCGCTTTCCCCAACACGGCCCGCAGTTTTGACGAGGTGCGTAAAGCGGTTCGCTTTTTCGGCCATGACGGCATGTTCGAAATCCGGTTTTTTGTCGAGGCCGAAGCGCTCGGGAAGGGCCGGGGACACGCCATGAGCATGTCGGAAGCCCAGTGCCTTTCCTCTTTCGACGCGATGCGCACCGCCATCTACGCGGCGGCACGGAAGGTCTACGCCAAATCGCGTCGTAATATGAATATTCTGACTGCTTCCGACCTCGGCTAACCTGTCGCTGCGGATATTCCTTTCCCGAAAGTGCCTGCGCCACCAAGCGCCGCATCGCTGCCGCGCCCGCTGGTGATTTCATTTCATTGGCGGTGAAGCCTTTCCGAGCTTTACCGAAGGTTCCCGACCCCAGATACGAAGCTTGCCGAGGTTCGATACGAAGCCGGCGAGGCCTTCCTCCCCGGGGAGGGCAACGGTGCCCTCATCAAGAGCGTCGGCAATGCCGGCTTTTTCCAGCAAGGGCAGCGCCGACTGATCATAGCCGATGAACTTGCAGTGCTGGAAGGCATCGGCCACGAAGTCCCGCGCCGTTGCCTCATTGACCAGATCGTCTATCGCTTCGACGGAGGTCAGCAGTGCGACCGCATCGAAAAGAACGGACGGCCCGCCATCGATCATGTGATGGGCCTTAAACCAGCTGCCATCCGAGGCAGTGACGCCGCCGACTTTCGGCGCGATCAGTTCGCAGACGGCTTTCTCCCTGGCAATCGCCGACATCAGGCCATTCAGCAGCTTGGCATCGACCCCATCGGTGACGAGGATACCGAGCTTGCGGCCTTCGAAGCGCCTGGGGCCGCGCTCGACGATGCTGAGCGCTGGTGAGGGCTCCAGATCCTGACGGGTCGGCATAGCCGCATCCGCCGGCTTCGGCATCGACTTTAATCCCAGCTTCTGCGCAACGGTGGTTGCCAGCGTCTCGTCAATGTTCATCAGATGCGAAACCATGCGTTCGCGGATAACAGGTGTTTCCACCTTGCTCAGTTCGAATGTCAGGGCGGCGGCGATGTGACGCTGCTCGGGTGGTGTCTGGCTGATATAGAATTGTCGGGCCTGGCTGTAATGATCAGCAAAGCTTTCCGGGCGTAGCCGCGCCTTGCTTCCCTGTTCTTCGGCCGGGAAATGGCGATAGCCGCGGCTCGGCGATTCCCGCGGACCTTCACCAAACGAGTTCGGCTGGTAATTCGCCCTGCCGACAGGATTGCGCATGGCCATGTGGCCATCCTGCTGGAAATGCGCGAAGGGACACTTCGGCGCATTGATGGGCAGGTGGGTGAAGTTTGGCCCGCCAAGCCGTTTCAGCTGGGTGTCGAGATAGGAGAAGTTCCGTCCCTGCAACAGCGGATCATTGCTGAAGTCGATGCCCGGCGGCACGTTCTGGGTCATGAAGGCGACCTGCTCGGTCTCGGCGAAGAAGTTGTCGGGCATGCGGTCGAGCACCAGCCGTCCGATCGGCTGCGGCTTCAATACTTCCTCGGGGATGATCTTTGTCGGGTCGAGCACGTCGAAGTCGAAGCTGTCGGCAAAGTCCTGGTCGAACAGCTGCACCTGCAATTCCCATTCCGGGAAGTTGCCGGATTGGATGGCCTGCCAGAGGTCGCGGCGATGGAAGTCGGGATCGGCACCGTTGATCTTGACCGCCTCGTTCCAGGCGACCGACTGAAGCCCCAGCTTCGGCTTCCAGTGGAACTTGACGAAGGTCGATTCGTCCTTGGCATTGACCAGGCGGAAGGTGTGGACGCCGAAACCTTCCATGAAACGGAAGGACCGCGGTATGGTGCGGTCCGACATGGCCCACATGATCATGTGCATGCTTTCCGGCGTCAGGCTGATGAAGTCCCAGAACGTGTCATGGGCGGTCTGCGCCTGCGGAAACGCCCGGTCCGGTTCCTGCTTGGCGGCATGGATCAGGTCGGGGAACTTGATGGCGTCCTGAATGAAAAACACCGGAATATTGTTGCCGACGAGATCCCAGTTGCCTTCCTGGGTGTAGAGCTTGACGGCGAAACCACGCACATCGCGCGCAAGGTCGGCCGAACCCTTGTTGCCGGCAACCGTTGAGAAGCGGACGAAAGCCGGGGTCTTTTCGCCCGCTCGCTGCAGGAAATCCGCCCTGGTATAGGCCGAAAAGGATTCGTAGGTCTCGAAGAAGCCATGCGCGCCGTAACCGCGCGCATGCACCACGCGCTCGGGAATGCGCTCGTGGTCGAAGTGGAAGATTTTCTCCCGGAAATGGAAATCATCCACGACAAGCGGCCCGCGCGCGCCGATCCGCAGAGAATTCTGGTCGTCGGCAACCGGCCCGCCCTGGGCGGTCGTCAGCACAGGCGCGTCTGTTTCGGCCGTCTGGTGTAGCTCGCCGCCGGCGCCGCGCTCCAGCTTCTGGTCGTGAATAGTGACGGTCTCGGTCTTGTCTTGCGGTGATTTGCTGTTGGTGGTCTTGGCCATGGTGTGGCTCCTGAATTGGAAGGGGCCTATCGCGGCCCGGAAATGAAAAAGCCGCCCTGAAAGGCGGCCCGAACAGAGTGGGCGGCTCACGCCATTTTCGACTGGGCCTTCAGTGTCTGGTTTGCGGAAAAGCCGATGTCCTCGAGCCTGTTAGGCAACACGTCGTACAATGACTTTTCCGCAGGCATCCGGGAATCCGCTTTTGAGTGCTGGACTTGGAGAACCCTCGAACCGTGGCGACGTTCCTGCGGCGGCAAAATAATTTTCATTCCGCCGCAATGCCTGCCCGCGCAACACGTCGGGAAGCCATCCACCGTCACGATGACGTGGGTGCCATCCAATTCTATTTGCAGAGCGGCGGAACCATGCGGCGAGCATAGTGTTTGCTGTGGGAGCCTGCTCGAAAGGCTACAACGAGGAAAAAATCATGAAAAAACTTCTCTTAGCCGCAGCGCTTGTCGGCGCGTCGACGCTTGCCGCCTTCGCACAGACCACCCCCGCCCCGGCAACCGATGGGAAAACGCCCGCCGTGGCCACGCCCAAGACCAAGAATCCGACAGCGCCTGTCGAAGGCGCAAACAGTTTCACCGAGGAACAGGCGAAAACGCGCCTCACGGAGGCCGGATATACCGATGTCAGCGGCCTTATGAAGGATGACAAGGGTGTCTGGCAGGCCAAGGCCTCGAAAGATGGCAAGCCCGTAAGCCTGGCGCTCGACTATCAGGGCAACATTGTCGCTAACTAATTCACTCTTCAGGAGAATCCTATGAAGACCGTTACAGGACTTTTCGACGACTACTCCGATGCCAGCGCGGCTGTCAGCGCGCTCGAAGAACGCGGTGTACCATCTTCGGATATCAGCATCGTGTCGAACAATGCAGATGAACGCCACGGCAAGTCTACAAACGCCGCTGAAGGCGCCGGCACAGGTGCCGGCATCGGTGCCGCCGTCGGTGGCGTGGGCGGTCTGCTCACCGGCCTTGGCATCATGGCAATTCCCGGCGTCGGGCCGGTGGTTGCCGCGGGCTGGCTTGCCGCTACGGCGGCGGGCGCCGTGGCCGGTGCCGTGGCAGGCGGTGCCGCCGGCGGGCTTATCGGCGCGCTAACGGAGTCCGGCGTGCCGGAAGACCATGCCCATGTCTATGCGGAAGGCGTTCGCCGCGGCGGCACGCTGGTAACCGCGAAAGTGGAAGACAGCCTTTATGCGGACGCGCAGGACATACTGCGCCAGTCCAACTGGGTCGATCCCGATCAGCGCCGTGAGGCCTATGCCAAAGAGGGCTGGTCACGCTTTGATGACACGCTGGATCCTTATGAACCAGCTGAAATCGAACAGGAGCGTCTGCGCTACAGACGCTAGATCTCGCAACGAAGAAAGGCCGGCACATGCCGGCCTTTCTTTCAAATCCAAGAGGGCGGACGAGAGTGCCGGTCATTGCAACATCTGGATGGTCCATCCCCAGGACCGTGGCCCACCTTTTTCCCGAAACGGGAAGCGGGCTCAGCCGTTATGTCGCTGTTTTCAACGGTGTCGAGATCAATTCCACCTTCTATCGCCACCATCGGATGACGACGTTCGAGCGCTGGGCAAACTCGGTGCCGGATGAGTTCCGCTTCGCCGTGAAACTGCCCCGCGAGATAACGCACGAGCATCGGCTGCATGCCGTCGGCCAAATTTTCAAGACATTCGTTGAAGAGCTCGCGGGGCTGAATAGCAAGCTAGGCCCATTATTGTGCCAATTGCCATCCACCCTTAAGTTCGATGACAATGAGGCCACAGCCGCGTTCGAAGCCATGCGTGAGGTTTTTCCAGGCATGCTGGTAATCGAGCCGCGCCACACAAGCTGGGCCACGCCCCCGGCGGAAGAGGTTTTAACACGATATGCCGTTGATCGCGTTCTGGCCGATCCGGCACCGGTCTGGCCCGCAAGTGATTTTTCAGAGCCGCCAAGATATGTCCGTCTGCACGGTGCGCCCAGGATGTATTATTCGGACTACAGCGCGGAAGAAATCCGCTCTTTTGAAAAACGCCTTTCCGCCGGCTCCTGGTGCGTGTTCGACAACACGGCCTCCGGCGCCGCAATCCAGAACGCACTGGCAATGCTCGATTGTGGCGTCGTTACGGAACAACGCGCGGGCTGACATCTTCGCTCGCGCCGTCAAGCGCCAATGCCTCATCAATCTCGGCTGATGATACCTGCAGGAACTGGCGTCGGGCCACCGCGATGGAAATCGCGGGAATCTCCAGATGGGTTGCCACCCGGCGATATGCCGTGAAGCTCAACCCTTCTATCAATTCCTCGTCCACGACCAGGCGATATGTGCCCGCTCCCAAGAGTTCCGTAAGGGCCTCCAGACGGAACGGATGCTTGAATGTGATTTCGGTCTCTGTTGTTCTTTCGATCATTTCGAACACCGTTTTCCGCTGCGTTGTAGACCGGCAGTTGCAGCCGGTATCGCAACTATGCTCCGAAGAGGATGTAAACGATCAGCGCAAGGCTTGCCGCAGACAAGACGTAGCCAGCCACAGTTGCGAGATCATGTTTCGTGGGTAGGTGAAATATGGAAGACATGGCGTCCTCCTTTGTCAGGGCCAGGGTATTCAACCCTTAAACAGCAGCGCCCGTAAAATGGCTGCTGGAGCTATTACAGTGGACCTGTTCTGCAGGTTTGGCAACTAATCAATTGCAGTGGTTTGAAAGGTGTATTTGAAGTCGTTGAATCGGCAATATGGTATCCAATTTGCTGATGGATTGGCAAAGTGCCGTTTGGCCGCTTCCCTCAATATGCGGGAAACACGAGTTTCTAACTCGCACATTCAGGCACGAACCTTGGATTGCAGGTGCGGTGAGATTGATGTGACAGATGCTCGTAGAGCACGAAGACTTCTGCTCGCCGGCAGTAGGAGCGCTCTGGGGAGATCGAAAGGTATTGCCGACAAAGGTTGGCCGGACCCACCATGTTCTCAGCCTATGTCGGATGCTCAGCGAGCTATTCAAGGTGTGCGCCTGACATGTGCGGTCCGCCGACTCTTGTGGTTGCCTCACAACGGCGAAGCAACATCACCCTGTATTTTCCGGGGCGTCTTTAGCCAGAGTTTCCTGCTCGGTCTGAGCGCTTAATCCGGCAACCTCCGTCTCCAGCCGGGCGAGCCGATTTTCCAGCGCGGTCAGGTAGTCTCCTTGCAGGTCGTCGACGCCGAGGAAGGCTTGCTCCCATATCTGCCATTTTTTTAGAAACCGCTTCAACATTTAAAACCTTCCATGGCCGTCGCTTTAGTAAATCGCCATTGGCCAGCGCCGGAAAAGAACGCTGGCATTGACACCGCCAAAACCGAAACCGTTGGATATGGCATATTCAGCATCCAGCGACCGCGCTTCGTTTGCGACAAAATCGATCCCGCTCGACTCCGGATCGGGCGTGTTCAAGTTCAGTGTCGGGGGGGCGATCTGGTTTTTAAGTGCCAAAATCGCGAAGATGGCTTCCAGCCCGCCGGCCGCTCCAAGCAGGTGTCCCGTCGCAGATTTGGTTCCACTGACAGCAACCGATTTTCGTTGCCCAAATACACTCTTGATGGCCCTGATCTCTCCGAGATCACCGACTGGCGTCGATGTCGCGTGCGCGTTCAGATGGCCAATTTCGTGAGGGGCAATGCCTGCTTGGGCGACGGCGATCTCCATAGCCCTACGCGCCCCGCTTCCGTCCTCAGGGCCGGAGGTGATGTGGTGGGCATCGGCTGTCGTGCCGTATCCGACCAGTTCCGCAATCGGGGTGGCGCCGCGAGCAATAGCGTGGCTCAGCGCTTCTATGACGAGTACGCCCGCGCCTTCACCCATGACGAAGCCGTCGCGCGACGTGTCGAAGGGGCGTGATGCCTTGTCCGGCGTCTCGTTAAAACCGGTCGACAGCGACCTTGCCGCCGCAAAACCGCCGAGGCTGACGATGTTCATGCAAGCTTCTGTTCCGCCGCAAACTGCAATATCGGCTTCGTTCGACCTGATTAGTCTTGCCGCATCGCCGATGGCTTGAACGCCAGCGGCACATGCCGTCACGGGTGCTCCGAGCGGGCCCTTGAAACCATGACGGATGGAGACTTGGCCGGCCGCGAGATTGACGAGGAAGGACGGTATCGTGAACGGGGAGAGGCGGCGAGCACCGCTCTGATCGACGGTACGCACCGCCTGCGTGATCGCACGGAAGCCACCGATGCCGGATGCGATGATTGTCGCTGTTCGCAGCCTGTCTTCATTCGAGGTCGGTTTCCAATTTGCCTGCGCCAATGCCTCTTCTGCCGCCGCCAGCGCAAAGATGATGAACCGGTCGACCTTGCGTTGATCCTTTGGCGCAATGATCCTGTCCGGATCGAAGCCTCCTTCAGAGTCTTCGCTGACAGAAGGGACAACACCTCCCACTTTCGCAGGAAGATCTCCTACGACATCGTCGGTCAACCGCCGAATTCCGCTCTTGCCGGCAAGGAGCCGCGACCATGAGATATCCACATTCGCACCAAGGGGGCTAACGGCTCCCATTCCTGTTACAACGATACGACGCATCTGTTTTTCACCTGATTTTGCCATAAAAATAGGCATGCCTTTGACGTCCTGACCGACAACAAGGCCAGGATCATTTCTCAAGACATGCGGTTCAAGCAGAGCCTAGGAGACTCTCATACGGCCATCGCCATCAGTCATCACCACCACTGCGAGCTATACGCCTGACTTCGCCGGCGGCTGCGTCAAGAACGCGTTCCGATAAGCTTTCGTCCTCAATGATGCGGGAGAGCGTGACGGCGCCCACCATCATAGACAATATCGCCATAGCCTTTTCGCTGGGGCTTGAACTGTCAGCGTCTCCCATGAGCTCATCCAGTATCTCGAAGTGAGCGCGAATGCCGTCCTCGAACGGACGTCGAACATTTGCACTTTGCCTCGCCGCGTCCGCCCCCAGTGCAACGAGTGGGCAACCTTCCGCCTTTTCTCCCCTGTGATCTTTGGAAAGATAAAACGCCATAACAGCTTCGAGTGGATCTGAGGTATCTGCGGCCGCGGCGGACCATCTTCTCGTTGCGCTTTCCAGAGCGCGTCTGGATGCAAGAGCGGCAAGATCATCTTTCGACGTGAACTGTTTGTAGAACCCACCTTGGGTAAGGCCGGCACCTTTCATCAGATCCTTCAGCCCGATTCCGTCAAATCCATGCTCTCGAAACAGCCGGCTTGCGACGGTGATGATCCTGTCGCGATTTTCCTCGGCCTGTGCGCGGCTCACTCTCATGTGGATCTCCGATTAGATTTCATTTGACATCTATATTCGTTTTAGATTTAGATTGCAATCTAAGAATTATGTTATCGCCATCAAGAAGGCCAGTGCCATGAAACAAAAAATCCTGCTCTCGACCGTGGCAATGGCCGCCCTCATCGGGGTTGGCGCTGCTATTTTCCTGATGCCATCAACGGACACGAATGCGCAGGCCGCGGATCCCCGCAGCTTGGCTCCGCTTGTCAGCGTGACAAAGGTCAAGACCCCGGACACGGCAAGCCGAAGCTTCACCGGCACGGTTGCGGCCCGGGTGCAGAGCGATCTCGGCTTTCGGGTTCCCGGAAAGATCATCGAACGGGTGGTGGGCCTTGGCGAGGAAGTAAGGGCCGGGCAGCTTCTGATGCGGATCGACGAGACCGATCTTCGACTTGCCCTGACCGCGAAACGCAATGCCGTTATTGCCGCTGAGGCAACGTTCATACAGGCCCAGGCCGACGAGAAGCGCTTCGCGGTTCTCGTCAAGTCCAACGCTGCGTCCACCCAGCAGTATGAAAGATCAAAGGCCACTATGGATACGGCGACGGCACAACTTGCCGCAGCCAGGGCTGATGCAGCAGTCGCAGAAAACGAGGCAGCCTACGCAGTATTGCTGGCTGATGCCGACGGGACGATCGTTGAGACCTTCGGCGAACCGGGGCAGGTGGTCTCGGCAGGTCAGCCCGTCATACGGCTCGCGAAGGCAGGACCACGCGAAGCTCTCGTTTGGCTCCCTGAAAATCTGAGGCCTGAGATTGGCGCCGCAGCGCAGGCCACGGTCTATGGTCGCAGCGGGCAAGAGAAAGCGGTCCTTCGCCAGATATCCGATGCCGCCGATCCCCAGACCAGAACCTATGAAACGCGCTGGGTGTTGCAGGGGGCTGCGGCATCCGCGCCGCTCGGCGCAACGGTTACGATCAGCGTGGAAAACAAGGACGCGCTGGCGCATGCCGAAGTTCCCATCGGTGCGCTTCTGGATGACGGCACGCGCACGGGCGTGTGGGTCGTCGACGAACAATCCTCAAGCGTCCGTTTTCGCGAAGTGAAGGTCGAACGGATCGGCGAGGAAAAGGCCATCGTTTCGAGCCTGAGGGCAGGGGAGGCTGTTGTCGCCCTTGGCGCGCATTTGCTTCAGGACGGCGCAAGCGTGCGCACCGGCGTTGAAAAAGCAGAGGCGGCAAACTGATGAGTTTCAACCTTTCGGCGCTCGCCGTTCGCGAACGAGCCGTCACCCTGTTCTTCATCGTATTGTTGGCTGCAGCCGGCGCTTACGCCTTCGTCAAGCTGGGACGAGCCGAAGATCCGTCATTCACCATCAAGACACTTACCGTTACCTCGGTTTGGCCGGGAGCGACTGCGCGCGAAATGCAGGATCTTGTCGCCGAGCCGCTCGAAAAGCGTATTCAGGAATTGACCTGGTACGATCGTGTGGAAACGACCACACGCCCCGGCTACGCTTTCCTGACCGTGACGCTCAAGGACAATACGCCAGCCTCGGCCGTTGAGGGGGAGTTCTACCAGGCGCGCAAGAAACTTGGCGATGAATCCCGAAACCTTCCCCCCGGCGTGATCGGCCCTTTCGTCAATGACGAATACTCCGACGTCAGCTTCGCCCTTTATGCCTTGAAGGCGAAGGGGATGGCGATGCGTGACCTCGTGCGCCAGGCCGAGACGATCCGTCAGGACATGCTTCACGTTCCCGGCGTGAAAAAGATCAACATTCTTGGCGAGCAGCCGGAACAGATTTTCGTGGAATTCTCCTATCCCAAGCTGGCAACGCTGGGCATCTCGGCGCAGGATATCGCTTCCGCCCTGCAACGGCGCAATACCGTCACCCCGGCGGGTTCAATCGATACGCAGGGACCGCAGGTCTTCATCCGGTTCGATGGAGCTTATGACAGCGTCGAGTCGATTGCCGAAACGCCGATCGTCGCGGGCGGACGCGTCCTCAAGCTATCGGATTTCGCCGCGGTGCGCCGCGGATATCAGGATCCCGCCACCTACGTCATCCGCCACGATGGCGAACCCGCCATCATGCTGGGCGTGGTGATGCAGCAGGGCTGGAATGGGCTGGAACTCGGCAAGGCCCTGGAAGACCGATCTTCGACGATTGCACAAACCCTGCCGCTTGGCATGACGCTCGCTAAAGTCAGCGATCAAGCCGTCAACATTGATGAGGCTGTCGGCGAGTTCATGTTGAAGTTCGCCATGGCGCTCGGAGTCGTGTTGTTCGTGAGCCTCGTTAGTCTCGGCTGGCGCGTCGGCATCGTCGTGGCACTTGCGGTTCCGCTCACACTCGGCGTCGTCTTCCTGATCATGCTGGAAACCGGGCGGTTCTTCGACCGCATTACGCTTGGTGCGCTCATTCTAGCGCTCGGGCTGCTCGTGGACGATGCCATCATCGCCATCGAGGTGATGGTCGTCAAAATGGAAGAAGGCATGGACCGCATCAAGGCGGCGGCATATGCGTGGAGCCACACGGCTGCCCCTATGCTTTCCGGCACACTTGTGACCATCATCGGGTTGATGCCGGTTGGATTTGCCAGGTCAACCGCCGGTGAATATGCCGGTAACATCTTCTGGATCGTTGGGTTCGCATTGATCGTCTCGTGGTTCGTTGCGGTGATCTTTACGCCCTATCTCGGCGTCAAGATGTTGCCCGAGATAAAGCCGGTGGAAGGTGGTCACCACGCGATCTACAACACGCCAAATTACCGCAGGCTGCGTAGCCTCATCGAATTTGCGGTCCGTCACAAATTCCTGACCTGTGGTCTCGTTGGCGTCATCATGGCCGCCTCTGTCGTTGGCATGGGATCCGTCAAGCAACAGTTCTTCCCGACATCTGATCGTCCCGAAGTGTTGGTGGAAGTGCGCATGCCCGAGGGCACCAGCATCGAGACGACAACGGCAACGGTCGAGAAACTCGAAGGCTGGCTGAAAAAGCAACCCGAAACGAAGATCGCTACCAGCTATGTCGGGCAGGGCGCGCCGCGCTTCTTCTTCGCCATGGCGCCTGAATTGCCGGATCCCGCTTTCGCCAAAATCGTCGTGCTGACATCCGATGCCCATACGCGTGAGGCGCTCAAACATCGTCTTCGCGAAGCGGTGTCCAGCGGACTTGCTCCGGAAGCCAATGTGCGAGTTACGCAACTCGTTTTCGGTCCCTACACGCCCTTCCCGGTGGAGTTCCGCATCATGGGGCCGGATCCGGATGAATTGTACAGGATCTCTGAGGAGGCGCTTGCCATCATGAAGACCGTGCCCGACGTTCGCCAACCTAATCGCGACTGGGGCAACCGCACGCCTGTCCTGCGGTTCATCCCCGATCAGGACCGGCTCAACCTCATCGGCCTCTCGCCCGCCGAGGCCGCCCAGCAGATGCAGTTGTTATTGAGTGGCGTACCGATCACACAGGTTCGCGAAAACATCCGCAACGTTCCCGTCGTTGCCCGCAGCGCCGGCGAAAACAGGCTTGATCCTTCGAGGCTTTCGGATTTCTCTCTTACGAGCAGAAACGGACGCCGGGTACCACTCGACCAAATCGGTCATTCCGAAATCCGTTTCGAGGAGCCGGTAATGAAGCGTCGTGACCGCACGCCGGTCATCACCATCCGCTCCGATATAAATGAGACAACCCAGCCGCCGGAAGTGTCGCAGCAGGTCTTCAAGGCCCTCCAGCCCTTGATTGCCTCGCTTCCCGTCGGCTACCGCATCGAAATGGGTGGCAATATTGAGGAGTCCCTCAAGGCGAATGTGGCGCTGGTGAAGATTTTCCCGGCCATGGTTGCCGCCATGCTTATCGTTATCATCCTTCAGGTCCGCAGCCTGTCGACGATGACGATGGTAATGCTCACCGGGCCGCTCGGGCTCGCTGGCGTGGTTCCAATATTGCTCGTTTTCAATCAACCCTTCGGCTTCAACGCCATCCTCGGGCTTATCGGCCTGGCCGGTATCCTCATGCGCAATACGCTGATCCTGACCGAGCAGATAAAGGAAAATCAGGCGGCGGGTCTGGATGACTACCATGCCGTCATCGAAGCGACCGTACAGAGGACGCGACCCGTTATCCTGACGGCGCTCGCTGCCGTCCTCGCCTTCATTCCGCTCACGCACTCGGTCTTCTGGGGATCGATGGCCTATACGCTGATTGGCGGTACGGCCGTTGGAACCGTCATGATCCTGTTGTTTCTCCCCGCGCTTTACGCGGCATGGTTCCGCATCAAGCCGCCCAAAGGCGAGAAACAATCGGAAGAAAGCGTTTCCGATCCGGTGCTTTCGATGGCTGCCGAGTGACTTCGGCCGCATCTCGAATCCTGACAGGTTTAAACTCCCATCTATCGTGCTCGGTGCAATGCCGCTTCGCTCTGGTCCGGGCATGCACTCGTTCGGGATTTAGGCGTGCCCACCACATGCTAGAGCCGATGCTGGCGAGCCGAACGGCGACAATGATTGGCGACCAGCTCGTTTCGATCTCCATTGCCTGCCGGACTTTGAGTATCCAGAGTTGGCGAGCGGCCGAAGCAGCAGGTGGCCGAGTACGAAGGCGAGATTGGTTGTTACCCCGACGCTCTGGGCGAAACGGCAGACACTGTCCGGCTTATCCGGCAGTTCGGGCGTTGAAGCACAGAAGAATGAAGGCAGATGTGTAGATCAGCGTGCCAACGAGCAAGGGTGGAGATGCTCGATCATGTTGCCCTCGTAGGCCTTGCTTAAATTGTCGCTCCCCAAAGCAGGCTGAGTCCTGAGGTAACCAGCAGCGCATCCATGATATGGCGAAAAGCTTCGGGCGTGAGACGGAGAAGGAAAGGTTTCGCTATAAAGGAACCGACCATGAGAGAGGCGCCCACAGTTAGGCCCTTCAGGATAACAGCGAAAGGAAGTGCTCCAGAGCCCTGAAAGGTAAGCGTTTTGGCAGTGTAGATCACTAACGAAGCTGCAGCTTCGGTTCCGATAAAGGCTCCCTTGGTCAGACCATAACCGATGAACACTGGTACGGAGGCAGGTCCAGAAGAGGCCACGATCCCGGTCAAGAAGCCGATGCATGCTCCGGCTGCGGCCAATGGGGTAACCTTAAATGGATAAGGTTTGCTGCCAACCAGCGACGTCCGGGGATCATCAAGAGCAAGAATACTCCAATTGCCGCATCTACTGCCCGGGGCGGCAGAACAAGCATCGTTCGTGCACCAAGAACCGCTGCAGGAACGCCGGCAACCGCATAGGCTGCCACAGCACGCCAATCAACTCCCCGCCACCACGCAAGAATCCGGGCAATATTTGCCATGACGGCGGCCACCGCCATTATTGGTACAGCTTCTTTTGGCCCATAGACATAGGCCAAGACCGGGACGAGCATGATGGAAGAGCCAGTACCAATTATGCCACTGATGATCCCGGCAAGCAGGCCGATCATTAAGATGAGGGAAAGTCCCATTCGCTGTACACCGAAACTGCGTGATTGCTTACGCCCAGCTCTATCTCGATTCCAAACACCCAGACAAATTCAACTCGCCTAAATAACCGACTTGGCGGCGGCTCCGTGGCGCAAAGCTATGTGGCTTGGGCGCGTGATACGTGTCAGGGGACCGCTGCTTACATTTTAGCGGCATCTTATCCATCTGAAAATTACAAGTCTGCGTGGAGCCAGGGCCGCGTCCAGGCTCAGAGGGCCGCTCCCGAGATTCGATCGTTTCCTCGCAGCAGGCATAGATCAGGCGCTCTAAATGCGTGCTTTCCGATGCCCTTAGCCGACTCTGGCGTCGATCCAGGCACGCGTCTGCTCAAGAACTTCGTCTGACAGTTCAGGATCATCAACCGCTCTGGCCAGGATGACCGCTCCGACCATGGCCGCCCAGCTTCCAATCGCTGCACGGTGCTTGCCGGTTGCGTCTTGGTCCGGAAGGGCATCTTCGATACGTGCGATTTGGTTGCGTAGCCCTTCAGTCATGGCCGCTTTCGCGGCAGGTGTCTGGTGGCGAATTGCGGCGGCCAAGCCTGCCATCGGGCATCCGTTGCCGGGGTTGTCACGATGACGAGGCGCCAGATAGGAGCGGACGAAGCCACTGAACTTGCCGTCCCCGAAACTGTCTGCCGCAAGCGCATGGACAAGCGTCTGGGCGACCAGCTCGTCCTTCGAACTGAAATGGCCATAGAAGCCGCCATGGGTCATGCCGGCTGCCTTCATGACCTCAGCGACGCTGACCGCATCGAATCCCTTATCCTTAAACAATCGGCTGGCGACGTCCAGGATGCGGCGACGATTTTCCGCCATCTGTTCTCGGCTGACTTTCATTTCCAAAATACTCCGAGCTGGCCATTGACATTTACATGATGGCCATCATATTTAAATCCAATCATGATGATCGTCATGAATATAGGATCAACCACAGAAAAGAACAATCCAAAATGAGTCAGATTCCTGCAGTTCTGATAACCGGCGCCTCCACAGGCATTGGGGCAACCTATGCCGAACGCTTCGCACGCCGCGGCCATGATCTCGTGCTTGTCGCCCGAGACGCTGTGCGAATGGAGGCGCTTGCAAGCCGTCTGCGCCAGGAAACCGGCGTCGCAATCGACATCCTCCAGGCCGATCTCACCAAGGCTGAGGATCTTGTTAAGGTCGAGACCAGGTTGCGCGACGATGAGCGCATCGGCGTTCTCGTCAACAATGCCGGTGCGGCAATCGGAGGAACTTTCGTCGACCAGAACGCCGATGACATGACCAAGCTCGTTGCACTCAACGCGACCGCACTGGTCCGGCTTGCCAGCGCCATTGCTCCCCGTCTTGCCAATGCGGGCGAAGGCGCGATCGTCAACATCGGTTCGGTCGTTGGGCTCGTCCCCGAATTCGGCATGACCGTTTATGGCGCGACCAAGGCCTTTGTCCTGTTCCTGTCACAGGGACTCGCCCACGAGCTTGGACCGAAAGGTGTGTACATCCAGGCTGTGCTTCCCGCCACGACCCGCACCGAGATCTGGGATCATGTGGGCGCCGACGTGAACGCCATGAATAATGTCATGGAAGTGGGCGATCTGGTGGATGCGGCCCTTGTCGGATTCGACCGCCGCGAACCGGTGACGATCCCGCCGCTGCACGACGGCAGCCAGTGGGACGCGCTTGATGGCGCGCGCAAGGCCATGCTCGGCAATCTCGTCAATGCGCTCCCTGCCGAACGCTATCGCACGCAGGCGTGAGCTTTCCGCAGTCGATGAACCCGCGCCGATAAATAGAAACGTCACAGGTATATCATGACCAAGACCACGCTCTTCGAACCCACCGCCCTAGGCGCCTTCACCCTTACGAACCGCATCGTCATGGCGCCACTCACCCGCAATCGCGCCGGCGCGGGCTTCGTGCCCGGCGACCTGACTGCCGAATATTACGCCCAGCGCATCGTTTCCGAGGCCACCCAGATTTCGCAGCAGGGATAAGGCTACCAGGACACGCCAGGCATTTATACCCAGGCGCAGATCGATGGCTGGAAAAAGGTGACCGCTGCCTTGCACGAAGGTTGAACGAGCGCAAGATGAACCGTGACAAGGGGCCTACACCGCGTGCGTTCATGCGCCAGCTCAGCGCCATCAAGGCCTGGGGGTGTCGTGCACCGCAGAATCTGGGACGCATACGCATTCCCGTTCTCGTAGCCAGCGGAGACAATGATATCATGGTGTTGACATCCAACAGCCGCGATCTGGCTCAGCGTATCCCCAATGCCGACTGTTGATCTACGCAGATGCTGGCCATGGCGGCATCTTCTAATACCATGCTGAATTCGTGCCGAAAGCCTTGGCTTTCCTGGCTGCCTGACATGATCATCGTTTCACACTGGAGACCCTCGTGAAAGCCTTCGTCGTAGACAAATACAAGAAAAAGGCCCCGCTGCGTCTGGCCGATATGCCCGATCCCGTCATCGGCGCCAATGATGTGCTGGTTCGCATTGAGGCCACCGCGATCAATCTTTTGGATTCCAAGGTGCGCGACGGCGAATTCAAGTTGTTCCTGCCCTATCGTCCACCCTTCATTCTCGGTCACGATCTGGCCGGAACGGTCATCCACGTCGGCGCCAATGTGCGGCAGTTCAAATCCGGCGACGAAATTTACGCCCGCCCGCGCGACGGTCGCATCGGCACATTTGCGGAGATGATTGCGGTTGACGCCTCAGATCTCGCGCTGAAACCGAAAAGCCTCTCCATGGAGCAGGCTGCGTCGATCCCGCTGGTCGGGCTAACCGCCTGGCAGGCGCTCGTCGAGGTGGGCAAGGTCAAGCCCGGCCAGAAGGTGTTCATTCAGGCCGGTTCCGGCGGCGTCGGCACATTCGCCATCCAGCTCGCCAAACATCTCGGCGCGACAGTTGCCACCACGACAAGTACGGCGAATATCGAGCTTGTGAAAAGCCTGGGCGCTGATGTGGTGATCGACTACAAAAGGCAGGACTTCGAGCAGGTACTGTCTGGGTGCGATCTCGCGCTCAACAGCCAGGATGCCAAGACGCTGGCAAAGTCGGTGAACGTGCTGAAACCGGGTGGCAAGCTCATCTCGATCTCTGGTCCGCCGGACGTCCCTTTCGCGAAGTCCCTGCGGCTGAGCCTTATACTGCGCCTTGTCACGCGGATGCTGAGCCGAGGCATTCTGAAGAGGGCAAAGAGCCGGGGCGTCGACTATTCCTTCCTCTTCATGCGGGCGGAAGGCCAGCAACTGCGAGAGATTGCCAAGCTGATCGATAATGGCGCCATCCGTCCTGTCGTGGACAAGGTATTTCCCTTCGCGCGGACGGCAGACGCCTTGGCTTATGTCGAGACAGGGCGCGCCAAGGGAAAGGTTGTCGTTGCCGTTTAGCAATGACCGTCTCGTCAACAGGAGGGTTGCTTTTTTCGACGTATGACGTCCGCTTCCATGGCTCATGAGACTGGAGAGGCATTCTTCTGGCGGCCCCAAAACGGTCTGATGCCCACGTGAAGAACCGCCCGACTAAATCAACAATATCCGCCAATAGCGGACATTGCCGACTTCGCCCCCTATTCTGAACGGAATTATCGTCGGCAGGGTGGCAGGGTGCTTGTCAATCAATCAAATTCAAAACCGCTCGCGATGTATTAGATGGCTTTATCGAATGCGTCTGCCTCATCTTCCGTCGTAAAGGTGAATGTGACCAGTTCACTGTCATCTTCCTGACGGATGCCTACTGCAGTCACAATCAACCGAGCAATCTCATCCTGTGCTTCACTTCCTGACCGAGACGAATTCACTGTTCTCTCGATGGCTGGGGCGAATACTTCGCTGATTACACCGAGGCGCATATTGTATTTCATGATGATATCTCGATCCTCGATGATAGCGGACTGTTCAGCTTTCGTGATTCCGGCATTGTCCATTGCGGTTATTGTGGCATTCGTCGCGAGCTTGATTGGACCCTCCTCAAGCCACCTATCAACCATCTGATGGAACTGGCGCATACGCGCAGCGGGGATTGTTTTCTGTACAGTGATCGACATCTGCGTTCCTTTGTCGGCTTCCATGCATACTAATGCGCGCTCCCTAAATAAGGGACCGGCTATCGCAATCATCATGAACTTGCGAGCAGCGTGTAAGTGGTCCAGCCACAAGCTTCAATGCATTTGTTTTGAAGGTCAGCCCGCCGAGGAACCTGGCTTGGCGTCGAAGTCGACGACTCCCTCAGAATTGCGGAGCAGATTGAGTTATAGGTTAAAGGCTCATGGCTATCGGCAATAGCCGACGGTCTCCCTCGCGCCAACAGACGACATTGCAGTGGTATGAAAATTGACTAATTTTGTAACGTCGACAGACAGGAAGTACGATGAGGTGGCAATGAATGAAACCGGCAGGGATGAGACATTTCCGACCCCGAATGACGAAGGAGCAGTCAGGCATTTACTTGGGATGGAGTTGCCTGGTATTGGTTTGGACTCGACGGATGGCACGACTGTCGATCTCCGCGGGCCGGGGTTATCTGTAGTCTATGCTTACCCTCGGACAAGCGCGCCCGAAGGCAAAGCGATTGACGGATGGGATGCAATACCCGACGCAAGGGGATGTACACCTCAGTCCTGTGCCTTCCGTGATCATTTCGCTGAACTGAAGGGATTAGGAGCAAGGCGTCTGTTTGGCCTTTCTACGCAGACCACAGAGTATCAGCGACAGGCAGCAGCACGGCTTCACCGGCCGTTTCCACTGCTCGCTGACCATTAACTCCTTCTAACGTCAGCCCTTCGCCTGCCAACGTTCCAGGCTGTAGGCGTGGCATTGCTAAAGAGGCTCACGATGATTATCGAAACGGGCGTTATCAAGCATTTCTTTTACCCCGTCCATCCGCCAGAGACGCAGATGCCGTCATCGTTGGCTGAGGGCAGTTACAATTCCTGAACGGGTCGATTGCCGCAATGGGCTAACTTCAGCATTGGCGCAAAACGCCAATGGTGATCATTGTATGTGCTGGATCATCGACATACGGTCAACCGGTTCGCGCAATTGGTAGGGAAGGTGCCATGAAAACAGACTGGAATGTGATCAGGGGTATGATGAATGCGGCAATCAACGCCTGCGAGCGCATAGAGGCATCAGGGTATGCTGAGACTGATCGAGATGCCACGATTAATGTTGGAGGCCAACAGGTCAGCGTCCATGATATGCTCGTCAGCGCGTGGACTTATCCTGAGAACCTTCGTTATCAGATTATACGCCAACGCCACGAAAAAGGGGTCGATCTGCCTTACGTGCCAGAAACCGCCCGTATCCTGTTGGCAATGTCCCAGGCTGCCGCTGAACTGGTGAACACGGGTGACGTCACGCCTCCACAGGAAATGATTCAGGAAATGATCGTCTGGTTCGACAACCACCTGGTTTCAGGTGTCGAGACTGCAAAGGCTACTCGCCGAAAGCCATGACAGTCCCGGATTAAGAGTCGTCCTGGCTGCTTCGCGCCTTCTTGTCGGTCATAGCGATCCTCGCCACGCCTGCCTCTGAAGCGGACACCATCGTCACTTTGCTTCAGAATAAACGCCTTCTGAGCGTCTGAAAACTGCGATGCGTTCATCGTCTTCCGTTCCTTTTCCAACCAGGAAAATGCACCGGAAAACTCTAACCAAAAATGGTCCAGTTTAAAGGATTCAGGTCAACAGTCCTCCGCAAGGCGCTCATGGGTCTACCCAAAAAAGCCGCCCGTTGCTCCGTGGGAAAATCTGATTCTCTTTCACCTTCGCGTAAAGTTACATCGGTCCATCATTCCTCACGAAACGCCTTCATTACCTGATCTGTAAATGGCTTCGTTAGGTAAGACCACGCTGAGCGCTCAGCCGTGTGGACGAAAACCTCAATTGGCATGCCCGGCATAAGCTTGAGATCTCTAATGACTTCCTGTTGGTCAATCATATCAACTGTCGCCAAATAATAGGGTTGACCGTTCGTCTTATCTATCACGGTTGCTGCTGCGACGAATTCGACAATTCCGAAAACCTCTGGAGTCGTTGCGCTGTTAAATGCGGTCAGTCTCATTCTGGCGGCCTGTCCTGGTGCTACTCGATCGATATCTGCCGGCGCGATCCGGAATTCGACCTTCATGTCATCAGTCTTGGGAACGACCGACATTATAGTTGCGCCTGCGCCTATAACGCCGTTGATCGTATGTATCTGCAGATCATAGACAAACCCATCGACGGGCGCACGAACTTCCATGCGTGAAAGACGGTCATATGCGGCGATTTCGCGCTCCCCCAGTTCGGCGAGCTTGGATTCGATTGAGACAATCTCTTTTTGAGTTTCGGATCGTGTTGTCTGGTCAATGGAGAGAAGCTTGATGCGCAACTCGCTGATCTCTCCTTCAGCCTCGGCCACACGGGCTGCCACTTCGCCGCTGGTCCCATCGATGCGGGCTACCTGCTTCTGGAGCTCGCGAAATTCCGATAACTTGATTAATCCGCCTTTGGCGAGCCTCTCGCTGACGCCGATTTCTTCGGTAATTATCTTCTTTTCAACGTCGTTTGCTTTCCGTTGCGAAATCAGTCCGTCAATCTGGTCTTCGAGTTGGGATATTTGCATTTCCAGCTGCTGTTTCTGGTTCAGGATCATACGGCGGTTTTCCTGAAACAGCTTCGTTTCGTTACGCGCAAGCTCGGGGACGATAGAGCCGTCGGAAAATGAAATGGTGTCCTTACCGTCACGTTCCGCCTCCAGCCGGATTTTCATCGCTCGCAACTGCGATAGCTGGCTTCGGATGATGGTCAATTCTACTCGAGTCTGAGTTTCATCAAAGCGCAGAAGCACGTCACCAGCCTTCACTGTGTCTCCATTGGCCACGGGAATGTCAGCGACAATCCCGCCGTCACGGTGCTGGATGGTTTTGACCTGATCTGGCACGACAAGCTGGCCCTGCGCGACAACCGCACCGGCAAGTTTGGCCTGAACCGCCCATCCGCCGACTCCGAACACGAGTAGAGCCGCCAGAACGCCTGAGACGACGATGCGTGGCGCGATGCCGAAGGATTGTGCTTCTGGCGTCAATTGTTTGCTTGTATTTTTTTGTTCGCGCACCATGTCCCTAAGCTCCCCTTATGTGGCTTTTCGCCTTATTCCAGTTACGTCCTTGCCAGGCCTGTGTCGTCATCACGAGCCGCGAGAATGAAATCATCTTCAGTCAACGCCTGGTGGCTGTAGATCAGTAACTCGAGATCGTCCTGTTCTCCCGCAAGATCGATGACGGCGCGAACAATGGCGGTCTCGCCGTCCGCAAACTCGCTGTAGAGTCGGATGCGCCGGACATCCTGCTGGTCATTGATCTCACCCATGATCCGGTCGAACATCAGCCCACCGATTTCATCTGCGAGATCAGACAAATCAATCCGATCGCCGATCTGGAAGTCGAGAATTTTGTCCCTTCCCTGGCCATCGTTGAAGACGGCCTCCACCGAGCGGAAAATGAAGACGTCGTTGCCTGCGCCGCCGGTCAGGAAATTAATGTCCGAATTGGCTACCAGCACGTCGTCGCCGAGCCCTGTGATGGCGACTTCGAAGCCCTCCAACTGATCAGTCCCGATTTCAACGCCTGTCGCCGTACCCCCTTCGAGATCGATTATAACTGCTGTGATCGTCGCTGAGGCGTCGTAGGTATCAACGCCTTCGCCACCTGAATATTGATCGTCGCCATCGTTTGACCCGCTGGTTGTGAAGAGAACGACGATGGTGTCATCGCCAGCGCCACCACTGACTGTATCGTCGCCGTTGCCAGCGATAAGGCGATCGTCCCCATCTCTTCCAATCAGGAGATTAGACCCGTCATCGCCGTTCAACGTGTCGTTTCCACTGCCGCCAATAGCTGCTTCAAATCCGTCGAGGTGGTCTGTTCCAATCTGCGAACCCGATGCAATTCCGGCTGCGAGGTCAATTTCAACAGCGTCTGAAGCAAAGCACGCGTCATATGTGTCGAAACCGTCACCGCCTGAATATGTGTCGTTCCCGTCGTTGACACCGAGAAGCTGTACCGATGCTCGCGCCTCCTCGGTTCCAGAACCTATGACGACGGTGTCGTTGCCCGCGCCTGCGATTACCGCATCGTGACCGAGGCCGCCCGCAAACACGTCGTTGCCGTCTCCTCCATCGAGGAGGTCATCGCCGGCATCGCCGGAAAGACGATCGTCGCCGGCCTCTCCAAACAAACGATCATTTCCCGCTCCACCACTGGCAATGTCATCACCGTCACCGCCGGCCACAACGTCGTCACCTTCCTCGCCATAAATCTTGTCGTTGCCTGCGCCACCAAAAATGACGTCGTTGCCGTCGCCACCGAAAATCCGGTCGTGGCCGCCCTCGCCATAGATCGTGTCGTTTCCACTTCCCCCCATCAGGGTGTCGTCGCCGTCGCCACCGTAAATAACGTCGTTGCTCTCGCGACCGTAGACGACGTCATTTCCGTCAAGTGCCGCTATCACGTCGTCCCCGGGCGTACCCAACAAGATGTCATCCTTATCGGTTCCTTCGACCGGATGCGGCGCTGCTTTAACGAGGTCCAGCATTGCCGTCGCCGACACGGAACCGATTCCGTCGCTGACGCCATAGGTGAAGGTGACTTCGCCGATGTACCCACGGTCGGGCGTGTAAAGCCAGATACCTTCGCCATAGGTCTGTATGACGCCGGAAGAAACCTGAAGGTTTCGAATTGACAAAGTGTCGCCGTCCGCGTCGGTTGCGGCCGAAGCCAGATTGTCGAGAAGGATGAGTGCTGAAAGGTTCATCAGCCCGCTTCCAAGAAACACCCGTCCAGCCACAACCGGCAATCGATTTGGACGTGCGTTGCCTGCCGGAGGAGTGCTTTCCGCGGCGGGCGGCCCGTCATGGTTTCTCGGATTTTCATTTGGATCTGCACGAGGCGCTTCAGGCTTGTTGGTGTTTTCGCTCCGCTGATCTTTCTCGTGCCAGATGATCGGAGTCTCGTTGCCAAGCGCGCCGAGTGGTGTCAGGGGTGCGAAATATCCGTTGATCCGATGGTTGTCGTTTGCGGACAGGGACTGCAGTAGCGACCGAAAGGAGTGATTATCAAGGTTCAGGTCGGCCCTTGCATGGAAGGAGGAGGGAAACGTAGTGGTTTCAGCCAAAAACCTTACCTTGCGTTCGGCATTGCCGGCTTCCTCGGCGACTTGGCGGAGATACGCGGCGACCTCTTCAATAATGTCGATGTTCGTAGAAGACTCGTCCGAACGCGTTTCCGTTTCGGTCACTGGACCTTGAACAAGGGGGGCATTTGGTCCGTCTACTTGCGTTTCGGAACGGAGCTTTCCAAAAAAAGCGCCGATCGCGGCAAGAGCGACGGCCGGGTTCACTATGCTCCAGTAGCGCGGGACCGGTTTGTCGTGAAGTTCAAAGCGGTTTTTTGGCGCTATGGAGGCTGCCACGTCAGGCAGTCCCAGAACAAGTTTATCTTCCATTGTCTGTTCTCCTCCTGTTGCTTCTGAGCGTTGCAAAGGAACAAGTCTATTCTGCTGCCAGAGTATTGCCGGACGATGCCTGCATGCGTGTGTGTTCCGAACGAAGCAGTTGCGGTTGTGGCCCTTTCACAATTTCGTCCTTCGGACCGAACGCCACGAGTTTTCCGCTCTGAACAACGCCGACCATGTCAACGGATTGCAGGGCGCTTGGGCGGTGGGCGACAACCACCACGATCCCGCCGCGACAGCGAACTGCGGCAATCGCTTTCATCAGTGCCTCTTCACCTTCAGCGTCAAGGTTGGAGTTGGGCTCGTCCAGTACCACCAGGAACGGGCTGCCATACAATGCCCGCGCAAGGCCGATGCGCTGGCGCTGACCAGCCGAGAGCGACATGCCATTTGGTCCTAGGTCTGTTTGGTAGCCGTTCGGCAGACGAACGATCATATCGTGGATGCCTGCCGCCCTTGCAGCCTGCAGAATCGTATGTGCCTCCGGTGTTTCGGCAAAACGTGAAATATTCTCGGCGATTGTTCCGTCCATCAAGCAGACATCCTGCGGCAGGTAGCCGACATGTTCGCAGAAGAAGCTTGAAGGCCATTGCTTGAGATCCGCGCCGTCGATACGCACTGAACCGCGTAGTGTCGGCCAGATGCCGAGAATGGATCGGGCAAGGGTCGTCTTCCCGCCGCCGCTCGGACCGATCAGGGCAAGTGCTTGGCCAGCCTTCAGCTCGAAGCTTACGTCACTCAACAGGACTGCGCCGCTGTGTGGCGCGACCGTCGTAATACCTTCAACCGTGAGAGTTTCCTTCGGCGCAGGAAGATTCAAAAGTCCGGTCTTGTCGTCCAGAACGGCCAGCGTTTCCTTAAGACGAGCATGACTGCGCCGGGCCGAAACCATTCCCTTCCATTGCGCGATCGCTTGATCCACCGGTGCGAGGGCGCGTGCGGTCACGATTGAAGAGGCAATAATGGAGCCGGCCGACAATTCCCCCTTGATTGTAAGGTAGGCGCCAAGACCGAGAATCGCTGACTGCAACATCATCCGCAGAACCTTGGACAGGCCTGAGAACGTTCCGGAGATATCGGAGGTCCTGGTTTGCGTATCCAGGTGACGTCGGTTGGCACGCTCGAAACGGCTCACAGCACGATCGGCAATGCCCATTGAGTGCATGATATCGCTGTTTCGAGCATTGGAATCGATGACTGCATTTCGCAGTACAGTTGATTTCAGCATTTCTTTGGCGTGGCGCCGTGTCAGAAGTTCCGTGCAGAGCGTCAAAAGGCCAAGCACAACGGCCCCGCCAACGGTCAACATGCCCAGCATCGGGTGCAAGAGCCAAACAAATACCAGGTAGATTGGCATCCAGGGCAAATCGAAAAGCGCAATCAGGCCGGGACTTGCCAGGAAACCGCGGATCGTATCGACATCGCGGCCGCGCTCCGTCGCTTCAGACGTGGAATAACCATAACGCGGCATATCGATGACGACTTTGTGGGCCAGCGGGGCCAGTTGCGTATCGAGTCTCGCGCCAAGCCGAACCAGGATCTGTGAGCGCAGAATATCGAACAGGCCCTGGAAAAGATAAAGGCCGATTGCCAGGCCTGACAACGCGACAAGCGTCGACACGCTTCCGCTGGTCAGCGCACGATCATAGATCTGGAGCATGTAGAAGGCGCCGGTCAGGGCCAGAATATTGATGATGCCGGACAGACCAAAGACGAACATCATCAAGCCACCCATGCCATTTATCTGGTTTTCTTTTTTGTTGCAGGTGCCACTCATCTGAAAGTCCCCTTGGAAACTTTGCCGAGATTCGGCGTTAAGTCCGCGGCATGTCCGGAGTGATCGCGTTGACCCAAGACATCCCATTTCACTTGCAACGCCGGTGCCAGTACTCACCGGCGTTGGGATTTCGAAGCTAACGGGAGGCGCTGCCTCCGTTCGTTCGCGGTTGCTCAGGAAACCCCGGAGAAGTCACTGTTGGTCAGGTGGTGCTTTCCGGAAACGGCCAGTTCGAAGTCAGCATTCCCGTCTGCATCGGTGTGACCACGAATGACCGTGAAGTCCTCTCCGTCACGAACTTCGTGTGTAATCGCAATTCCCCCTGTCGCAGTCAGCGATGCTGGACTGTTGATCGTAAAGGTCTGCTTGCCCGAAGCACCCGTGTTGGCGTCGATTGCCGCGAAGTCGATCTTGTCGCCAGGCTGGAAACCGTAGATTGAGTCGCCATTGGCTGCACTTGTCGTTGTGAACCGGAAGGTGTCGTTGCCAAGACCGCCATCCATCACGTTCGCCGCATTCGAAGCAGTGATCACATCATGGCCGGAGCCGCCGACGAAGTTCTCGAAGCTGTAGAACGTGTCGTTTCCTGTCGTTGCGCTAATGACGGTGCCGTGTCCCATAAGGCCCGTGCCTAGATTTACGGTCAGATTTGACGTGGCAACTGAGTAATCGAGCGTATCCTTGCCGCCATCGCCCCAATACCGGTCGTTGCCGTCGCCGGCTGTTGCAAGAACGATATCATCCCCGTCGCCACCCCAGGCCTGGTCGTCACTCGCACCACCTTCGATGATGTCGTTGCCGGAATCTCCGAAGAGAAGATCCGCCCCGCTATTTCCGAAGAGCACATCGTGGCCGGCGCCGCCATGCAGTTCGTCATCGCCGCTGCCACCGCTCGCAACATCGTTGTCCGCCGCTGCGACGATGACGTCGTCACCGTCTTCGCCCCTCAGGATGTCGGAACCTGCATCCCCGGAAAGGATGTCCGAACCGCCACCCGCGAGGATCGTATCGTCGCCTCCCTGGCCGGCGAGCACTTCACCAGACGCTGTACCGATCAGCGCAACGGCTGCGATCGGGATCGAGACAATCGGTCCGTCGTCATCGTCGTCTTCGTGCGAGCAGGTGTCATCACCGTCCTCCTCGCCGTTGCCATCGTCGTCTTCGCCGTCGTCTTCGTCGCCGTCGTCTTCGTCGCCGTCGCCGTCGCCGTCGTCGTCTTCGTCTTCGTCTTCGTCTTCGTCTTCGTCGTCGTTTTCCTCCTCGTTGTCTTCGACGCGTGGCGAGAAGATATCTTCTTCAAGATTCGTCAGGCCGGTGTTCCGGGCGATGATGTCGGCAAACTCCTCACCGTCGATGAAGTTTTCATAAAAATCGAAATCGTCGAAACGCTCCGTGTAGTAGAAGCGGTCAGCTTCCTGCAGGCGATCGAACTGCTCCTGCAATACGACCCAGAATGTCTGTCCGACCATGCCGCCATTGATGTGTTTCTCGGCAAGTCCTCCGACCCACAGATCGACACGGTCGATCCCCTTGATCACACCAGTCCCATTGGACTGCATTGCAATCTCGATATCAGGATTGATTTCGCGAAAAGCTGCGATTTCGCCGGCTTCCAGAACGAGGTCCGGATAAGCCTGCCGGAACTGGGCGATCACGGTATCGGAGAGGTCGTTGCGGCTCTGGAAGTCGTCCCAGGATGTGTAGGCCGTCATTGCTCCTGCATAACCCAGCGCTTCTGCAACATAAGGGTCGGTGGATGCTGCGAGGTCCATGCGAACCTGATTGAGCGTTCCAAGTCCGACGTCCCAGCCTCGGGCAACATTGAAGGCAAACAGGTCCGCGTTGATACGGACGAGGTCGTTTCGCACGGCATCGACAATGTTGAAATCGACCGCTTCAGCGGGTTGTGTCGCGATACCACCAAGGATCGCGCTCACACCGAGCTGTTCGTAGCCTTCCTGTGGAACATATCCGTACTGCGCAAGTGTGCTCAGCGGCAGCTTGAAGGCACTTGGATCGTTTGTGGGATTCAAGAAGGCATCGAACAATGCCACCTGGGTCGGGTTCCCATCCGCGTCGAGTACCGTCATGGTCTGGCCGATCAGCGAATGACCGACCCGATAGACCGCAGCGGCGAATTCATGACTGATCGCAGCCGTAGCATTCGGATTGTACTCAGAAAAACCGTGGTCGCCGTCTCCTCTTATGCCGCCGATCAGCTTGTCCGCAAATTCGGTGAAGACAACGCGCTGATATTCGGCTTCATTGATCATCTTGGCGGCCTGGAACAGTTCCTCGGCTGTTCCATCAAAACCGGCCGCCTCAAGGCCTGCCACATGAAAATTGTGGTTTCGGGCCCAGATGGTGTGCATTGAAGTAAGGGCAAAGTTCTCGTTTGCCCGGCCATCGCCTGCCACGTAGTGATCGAGCAGGCTGATATAAGGGTTGGTGTCGAGAAGCAGTGCGTGCGTGCTACCCATGAAGTCCGAAGCAAGCCCGGAAACCATGACTTCGTTGATCACTCCTGCCGCGACGAGACCCGGGAAATAGGACCGGAAGCTAGCCTGACCGCCTGCAAGCGTCGGTGAGTGAAAAACCGTGTCGTTTTCCCAGTGATGCAGGATAAGGTCACGCAATGTCGGCATCAGCTTGAAGGTGGGGTTGGAGGGATCCGCACCGCCTTGAAGCAAATGTGCCCCCAAACCACCTGATCCATTCCCTTCGCGCAGGAACTGCCCGACAAGATCATTGGAGCCGTAAGCCTGGTTCTGATCGACGAATGGCGATGTCTTGTTTATGTGCTGTGGAACGCCATCGTCGTAGTAGGCGACGGTCGCGCGTGTCAGATCAGCAGGATTGCCGGAGCCGGGGGCTCCGTTTCCGGGAGCGCCAATCTGGATCGTGCCATTTCCGCCTTTGCCAAGAAAATCCAGGCCATGGTCGAAATATTGTCCGAACGCCATGAAGAAGATGTTGGCATCGGCTTTAGGAAGGTTTGCTTCCTGTGCACCCAGAATGTTGCTGATGTTTCGCGGATCGAGTCCATCAAAGATCGGGTTGATCGCGGAATTTCCAAAGGCATCCGGTTCTCCGTAGTGCGACTGGGTGATGCGGATGAATGGTGTGTCCACCGCACCTGCGTCGGGATCTGCAGCATTATTTCCATGACCCGACAGGGTGCGGACACCTGTTGGGACAGGATCATCACCATCGTTGGGTGGAAGACCGTTCACGAGGGCTTTGAGACCAGCCAGATCACTTGGTGTGTATTCGAAGTGACCGGAAATGTCGTCACCGTCCTCGCCTGAGGTGGCTTCCTGGAACTGAGGCACGACGCTCCCTGTAAAGGTGATTGAATGTGTCCCGTTTGAGAATGACTTCGTTCCGTCACCGTTATCCACAAGGGCGTAGCTAGAGAGTTGCTGCCCCGGCGCCAGCTCGACCACGTCCTGAGGGCGCAGGGTTCCAACGATCGTATCGTCACCGCCATTGCTGCGGAACAGGATACGATGTGCTGACATCAACCCGGAAATGTTGACAGTCTCGTCGTCCGCTTCGCCGTTGATGGTGATCGTGTTGAAGCTGAGATTGGTCGGAGAAAAGTCGCCGATTGCCAAGACTGTATCGTTTCCCGCCCCGGTGTTGATGACGATTTCCTCGATGTCGGTCAGCTCTGCAATAATCGCGCCGTTGGTGGTGCCATTGCGCGTAATGACGATTTCCGTTGCCGTGGCGATACCTGTCATTCCTGCGCTGACTGCTGCTGCGCGGGTATAGACACGATAGGTCTCGGCAAGTGCGGAGCCGTTGACAACGAAAGAGTCTCCGTCGAGGCCCTCAGCGCCGCCGTTCACGCTGTCCCGACCATCGGGTAACAGCCCCAGGAGGCTCGCGCTCCAGTTAATAACGTCGTCACCGCCCAAGGCGTTGATCGTGTCATTCCCGCGGTTTCCGGTAATGATATCCGCGCCTGCCGTACCAGTGATGACGGTGCCGACGTTGCTGGCGCTAATGACGTCGCCGACCACTTCGGTAGCCGGAGAAACGACTTGCTCAGCAGAGCCGAACCCATCGGTGAAGCTGACGACCACGCGCACCTGTTGGCCAACCTGAGGCTGCTGGGGAGTAAAGTTTGCCGAGTTAGCCCCAACATTTGCCCAGGTCGTGCCGTTGGTCGATGTCTGCCACTGGAAACTGAATGTTCCAAGGCCGTTTTCATCGGCGATACCGGAGGTATCCGCAGTCAATGTCTGTGTCTCGGTGGGCGATGTGTCGCTGATAACCGGTGCACCGGTCGCCGCCCTGTTCACAAGGGCGACCTCGACGCCGTCGGAAAATCGCGCGGCTTCAATGTTCCGCAGGGTATCGACACCGTCCGACACGAGATTTCGTTCGGTCAACGGATCCACAACATTGCTGACGGTGTTATGGGTGACGGTGAAACTGCCGTCAACATTTCTGACAATCGTGTAGTTTGCACGAACATCGTTGAACTCTGCGGTATCAGTACCGGCGAGGGGTGTTGTCGATGAGACAATCTCTCGCACGATATGCAATTGGCTTGGCACGATGGTACGGGAGATCATCAATTCAAAGAGCGACTTTCCAGCCCAGGCTGGATTCTCATCTTCGGTAAAGACATGTTTCAGGCTGTCCACCGTTGCAATCTGATTACCGTCCGAGTTTTCGGCGCCGACAGGCGTGATGCGAATACGAACGTTGAGCCATGCGTCGCCATCGAGGAAGTCATCTCCACCATTGCCCCGCAGCGAGTCACTTCCTGCTCCACCGAGGAGAATGTTGCCACGGTCGAAGGCAGTGATCGTTTCGGGATCAACATCAGCCGGAGCCGCTGCGATGAGGTTGCCAAGAAGCGCGCGCAGGCCCTCAATGCGATCTACGCCTGCCTGCGTCAAACCATCTTTGAAGAAGATGCCCTCTGTCGTGGCAACCGTATCGCCAGGCGCCAAGTCACCAAAGACCCGGTCGTCGCCAAGCAACGTGTCATTGTAATTCCAGCCGGAAAGTGCTTCTGTTTTGTCGAACCGGTTGCGAAGGATATCTTCCTGTTCTGTGGTGAAAATCGGGATACGCATATCAGCGTAGGCGTTCATCTCCACATCCTTGAAGATTGCCCAGTCGAAGCCGAACATGCCCTCATTGCGCATGACGCTTTCGCCCTGGACCATAATGTCGTCGCCGGATTCCGCGTCGAAATCGTGTTCTTCATTCCCGGCAAACATGACATCGTGACCGACGATCGACGAATTGAAGAACAGCTCGGAGTTGTCGCCAGCCGTGGTGTCGAAGCCGCCGCCCGCCTCCATCCAGTCGTCGCCTTCATTGCCCATGAGAAGATCGACGCCGTCACCGCCAAGGATGAAGTCATCACCATCACCGCCGAACACTTCCGTGTCGTCGACGCCGACAAAGACGACGTCCTTGCCAGTTCCGCCCATGACGATATCCATGCCGTTCGAATTGGCGATTACGTCGTCGCCTTCATCACCCTTCACAAAGTCGCCGGTATCGCCAGAGTCAGTGATGATATCGTTGCCTGCGCCGCCATTGACGAGATCGACCCCAGCACCGCTTTCGATGCGGTCGTCGCCTGCGTCGCCCCAGATACCGTCGTCGCCGAAATCGGTAATGATGGTATCGTTGCCTATGGTGCCGCCGACCACGGTATGTTCACCACCAGTGAAGCGAAGATAGTGTCCTGTAGCACCGCTTTGATCGACGCTGGTGTCAGCGACACTTTCGTCAACATCGGCAGTGGTCAAATCGTCACGCTGGACCTTACCGAGACCAAGAGCGGCCATGATCGGATCGTCCCCGACTGGGTCGTCGCCGACCTGGTTTGCCTTGTTGATCTCGAGGACGAAATCGTAATCGGCAAAGACGTCGACGCCTAGGTGGCGGGCGATGACATCGTCGGCGGTGCCTCTGATGCCGTCGGCGCCAGGCTGGGCGATATCAGTATTCGCCATGATCATCTTGGCGAACGAGTTCTGCTCCAGCATGTTGAGGAAATTCTGGCCCTGTGTACGGGTCAGATAATAGAACCTGTCGCCATCCTGCAGATTTTCGAGTTGCATTTCGAAGATCGCATTGAATGTCGATCCGAGCATGCCACCAAAGGGCATCTTCTTTTCCGCAAGGCCGCCAATCCAAAGATCGATCAGGTTGAGGCCCGTTTCCACGCCCGCCCATGTCCCTGTGCTCGTGAGATAGGAAACGCGGTCCGCAGGGGCACCATCGCCGCCCATGACGAGCGCTGTCGCAGCCGCCCGCTTGCCGGCCAACGTGGTCTCGCCAGTAATCGTTCCATGTGTGCCATAGGCCGCGATGAAGTTGATGACGGAGGCCGAGTTCTTGAGATTGGCGGCGAAATCAACCCAGTTGTCATAGGGTTTGAGGAAGGTGGAGCCGCTTGCCGCATAAAGTTGTGCACGGGCGTCGTTGAGTGAAGGCACGCCGGTGTCGCGGCCGCGAGCAATGTTGATCGCGCCGAGATCAAGCGGCAGCCCGAGCAGGTTATTGCGCAGGGAGCTGACGATGAATTCGTCGATTTCATTGCCGTGCTCTACGACCATGCCTCGCACGATCGCGCCAGCAGCCTGATCTGCACTGATCGTGCTGTTGAGATCAAAGGCGACCGGATTGAGGAAGGCCTCGATAAGATCGAGCTCGGGTTCGGTCGCTGCTGTTTCCGTACCATCTGCATTCAGGAAAACGCGCGGCATCCCGTCGGTCAACATGGAATGCCCGAAGCGGTACACCGTATGGGCAAACTCAGCGAAGATCGACGGATTGACGTCTGTGACCGAATTGAAAACAAAGACGTCGATCGCGGGCTGAATCTTACGCGCGAACTCTTCGAAGACAAGGTGCTGATACTGCATTTCTGTGGCGAACCGGGCTGCCTGGAACATGCGCTCGCCGTCCCAGTTCAGTCCTTGCGCATAAGCGAGCTGATCAATCGCCGGAAGGTTTTCAAAGCCGGCTGGAAGGCCGCTGATATCCGTTGCCAGCCATTCGTTGATGAAGGCGACATCGCCGCTTTGCAGGATCGTCAGTTTCTGGGAATCGACCTGACGATTGTGCTCGGAGTGGAAAATGTGATGAACAGCAGTCAGTCCGATGTTCTCGTTACCGCGTCCATCACCCGTAATGAAATGACGCTCCAGCAACTCGTTGTCATAGACACCGGATGCAAGAGGCCCACTGTTGACAACATCATCTGTGTCCGCAGTTTTCAGCGCACCCGTTTGGCTGTTGAAGGGGTTGGCGTTGTGCGCGATGTCGTCCAGGAAGGCATGGCCGGTGCGCAGCGCCAGCGACGCGAATGTGTTGACAGGTGCCGAGGGTGTACCTGAAACGACGGCATCGTCGGCAGTGTTTGGAATACCGTCTGCACCGATACCCGTTACAACCTGCGCATAGCCCGTCAAAGGATGGGGAATGAAATTGCCATATTGGTCGGTGCGGATCAAAGGCAGGTTGACGACGTCAGCATCACTTAACTGGATGCCGAGGAATTGCAGGGCGTTGGCCTTGATGTCCGCCCATGTCGGAAGGCCACCATGTGTTCCGGCGGGAGAACCGGCTGGGGGCGGGCCATCAAGCAAACGGCCTGTCGCGACAGTGACGCCTCCGATCGTTGCGTATTCACGAAGGAAAACCTGATGGGATGGATGTGAGGTGTAGGTCTGGTTTTGGTCCACGAACGGAGTCGTGGTGTTGCGGGCTTCGTGATGTGTGTCATCAGCCGTTCCAAGTACACCGTCTGCACCGGGGCCATCAACAGGGTCTGCTCTGGTGATAACCATGAAGCGCAAGCTTGGGGGCAAGTCGTCGGCTGTTCCAGGAAGCCCGTCAGCGCCGAGCACCAATGGATCGTCGCTCTGTAGCGGGATGAATACCGAGCCGTTGTTGCCCTTGCTGATCAGGTCAAGACCATGGTCGAAGAACTGGCCAAAAAATGTCATCCACGCATTGAACGGGGCCGAGAGGCCTTCGTCAGGTGCAATGTTCGGGATTGAAGCAAGGTCGTTATTGGTGAGGTACACACCGTTAGTGCCAAGAGGTTGTCCGGGTGCCACGGGCACCATGCCGGGGTTGGCCTCTTCCCATGCCGCTACCGCCAGAGGATTGTTGAACCAGGCTGATACAGCAGCCGGGTTGTTGATACTCATATCGGAAATCAGGTTCGAGATGATGCGCGGGTCTGCGTCCGCGACGTTGGCTGTATGACCGCCATTTGATGGGGAAGGCGTGCCGACGACGCTGTAATCGGTGTTCGTCACGACAGCGGGGCCTCCAAGCGACATCGTGTCGCCATCGGCATCGTTGCGGAAATTCGGGTCAAGCGCGCGGGGCATGGCCTGATCGGCAGCCCCCCAGAGCTCGCGGCCCGCCACGATATTGTTGTAGGTGCCGTCAACGGTACGAAGACCGACCGGCACATGCGGGTCGGGGATGGCCCGAGGCGTTGCCGGGTTGCCAAGGTAGACGCCTGTAACGACATCATATTGCGACCGGTCGGAAATCACTGTTCCATCAGGGTTGAGACGGATTTCAGTGAGCGGAACGCCAGAGGCATGGACTTCCGCGACCTTGATCTGATGAAGAACAAACGCCAGGTCAGCCTGGTTCAGTGTAAAAGCAGCCATTTTCCCCTCCGAAGCGCTTAAGCGCAAAACGCCGTTACATGGATGGAGGCTTCGAGCGTTCTTGATTGGTCACCAGGCACAATCGCAATCTCCACGTTTTCGCCCGAAAGGAGATTCCCTAGCCTTCATGATCTTAGGTTGCAGGAAACGCTTGCGTAAGAACACTTCACATGGTCCAGTTGTTTAAGGATCCTTGGTCGCAGCAGTTCATCAGACCTTGGTCTGACGGTCGTCAGCCCAAGGTTGATGTGGTCTTGCGGAATTGGAATTGGCAAATTAAATTGCTGAATTAATTGTATAATTGTATAAAAATATCCGCACCTGAATCTTGGTAAATATCAAATCCGGGATGCGGTTCTGTTTCTGATAAGTGCGAATTCGACGAGGTTTGTGCATAAAACATCAGCGGGTTGGGACATGAAACATTCACCGTTTGACGACACTGGTGTTGACGCAAAATCGCGCAATGGATCGCTCGGAAAACGGAGATCGTTCTTGCGACGTTTGACAGACTGGTTCCGGGATCTGCATCTTTCGACACAATTCATGATCCTGATGTCACCGATCGTGATTGTGTTGATGTCGTGCCTTACGTTCTGGGCTGCCGATCGGGTTGAACGCGCCATGCTCGCTGGAGCTGGCGGGGTTGGAGCTCTTTATCTCGAAACCTTTGTTTCTCCCCTTATCAAGGAGGCTGATCTCCACAAGGACACGATTGACCCTGTCCTGGTCTCGCACCTCGAAAACCTGCTCGGCACAGGGCCTATCGGTCAGCACGTTCGCACGATCAAACTTTGGCGGGCCGATGGCAGTATATTCTATGCGACAAACGATCAAAAAATCGACCATCCAAGAGTGTTCGATGAGTTGAGGTCGGCCTTGTCAGGTGAGATCGTTGTATCCCGTACGGAGGTGGAGAAACATGTTTATACCGGCGAGGAAAAGCAGAACCTTCTGTTAGAGGTCTACGCGCCCCTTCTTCGTGACGGGAATGGCAAGGTCATTCTCGTTGGAGAGTTTTACGAAGAACCGAATTATTTGATCGCTGAGCTTCGCTCTGCGCGGCGCGGAACATTCCTGATTGTGGCCGGCGTGGCTTTGCCAATGCTTGGATTGTTGTATCTCATGGCACTAACAGCAAGCCGGCTGATTGCCCGGCAAAAGCGAGCGATCGAGGCGAACCTCCTGAACGCCCTTGATCTGTGGGAGCAAAACGACAAGCTGAGGAAAGCAGCAGACTATGCCAGACTCGAAGCCGGCAAGCTGAATGAGAAGATACTCGACCAGATTGGCAACGATCTGCATGATGGCCCAGTGCAGGTTCTCACCCTTATAAGTCTTCGCCTGAGCGATATGATTGCAGAGCAGCGCTTAAGCGGAAGGAAGGTCAACCCTGATCTTGAAAAGCTGCTGAATTTCGTCTCAGGCGTTCTTGCGGATCTGCGGAAAATCTCGGCCGGCCTCTCATTGCCTGAACTTGACGAACTCAGCTTAAGTGAAACAATAAAGCTCGCCGTGGCGCGCTACAGGGATCTCACAGCGTTTCCCGTTGAAATGGACGGCCTGATACCGCACGAGATGTACAAACCCCACCTGAATGTCTGCGTCTATCGCTTTATTCAGGAAGGGTTGATGAATGCATTCCGACACGCAGCCAATAACAGGCAGAGGGTCCGATACCGCATCCACGACAACAAACTCATCATCGTGGTGGCTGATGTGGGGGAGCGTGTTGTGCGTCCAGACCAAAACGCTGCAGCCCGAGTGAAGCTTGGTTTGACCAGTCAGAAGCGGCGCGTAAGGTCATTTGGCGGGAAAATGCGGATATTCAGGCGCGCGGCGGGAACCATCATCGTCGCAGTTTTGCCCATCAATCAGCTTTCGTCGGACGAGATGATCTAGCGGCCGTCTGGCGCAGAAGCTGTGGAGATTTTGGACGTCATCCTAGTTGAAGAGATCGGGTGGCCCACCAATTTTTTGTGCGGCGAGAACGGCCTCGACACGATTTCGTACGTCGAGCTTCTGCATCAGGATCGTCATGTAATGTTTGACCGTTTTTTCGCTTATGTCGAGACTTCTGGCTATTTCACGATTTGTCTGCCCTCTCATGAGGTAGGAGACAATCTGTTCTTCGCGAACGCTCAAGCGTTTCTGCTGTATAGCTCTTTGTCTCGCCTCTGCCGCCTTCATCGACATGATGACCCTCGTTGCGAAGCCTGGCGTCATATATGTCTCGCCGTTGTGCGCGGCAATAATTGCGTCGTGAAGGTCTGTCGAACTGCTTCCTTTAAGGACGTAGCCGGAAACGCCACAATTGAGAGCCTTGATCGCTGTCTCGATACTGGAGGTCGCCGTGAAGATTACGACCTTGGTTCCCGGCATTGTCTGGACAATCACCTCAATCGCCGCCATCGAGTCGCCGGGCATGCTGAGATCAACGACGATGACGTCAGGCGAAAGTTGTTCAGTGATTTTGATTGCGTCTACAGCGTTGTGGCCCTGGCCAACAATTTTGAGATCTTTTTTGTTCGAGTAAAGACTTACAAGTCCTTCAAGAAGAATAGGGTGATCGTCCACAAACGCGACGGATACAGGTACGCTGACAGGTGATGACATTGATGCCGCCTCACACTTATTTTGACTGAGAAGATACCACAATAGAAGCGGTGTAAACAACTCGCTATAAGTGAATATATTTACGTAAAAGCGAGGCTAAAGTATTACAGCAGGATTAATCATTTCGTGTTATTTGGTGGCTGCGGAATTACGTGTCAGCGCGCGCGACATTTCCTGATGGTGCGGTTTGGCGTGAAGTTCGAGAACCTGCTATATGAAGATCGAAGCGGTCTTCGCTTGGGCGCCGAGAAGCGGACGGAGAAGTGTGCGTCGTTGGCCGTGGCACGCCTGATTGCCGCAGCGCCGAAGGCGGCCATTCCTTACTCGGCGTAGCATTTTCCGGGGGGCGGCCGCCAGCAGTGCGGACTGAGCCGCTGTTCGTCTAATCGTCCAGACTCTTAAGAACTTGTTGGTAGAACGCGCCTTGTGCATTCTCAGCAGTAGACCTTACGACCCATTCCCAATCCAAATTCAGTTTTCCTGCCGGGACCATTTGCTGCGCGATTTCAGCCGGTGTAGTTTCGTTACTGATTCCGTTCTCCCAGTCGTGAAAGGCTGATGAGTATCGAACGACCGCTCCGCTGATCGGCAAATCGAGCAACCCTCCCTCGGCAAAAAAAATCAACCCGTCGCCCATTTCTTCGCCGATGATTTTGAGTCGACATCCCAAACGATGTTTGAGGATGGCTACAAATACTATCGCTGCGGAAAACGTGAATTTGTCGACAAGCACAACAACCTGCCTGCTTGCGTGTAAAGAGATGGCGTCGATCAAGGGCATCGTTTGAAGGAAGTCGCCACCGGTGTTTCCGCGAACGTCAATCAAGAGTTTTTTGTTCGGGCAGGTGCTTACATGCTCGGCTGCACCGGAGATGGCTTTCGGCAGAGCACTTTCACTTGGATCGAAGAAACTTGGCAATGATATTGAAAGCCCAAGCCCCTGCCAGTCCTTGATCTCCACAAATCTCTCGGGCCTCCAGGCCGGATCAGCCTTGCCATGCTCGTTTCTCGGATAGAGCATCGGTGCAGGAACCGTATGCCCATTCTCCACTTTCAAATCGGTTATCTGCCCATTCTCGTCTTTCACGCGATATTCAGTCGTATTCTCTTTCGAAGAAAACCCGAGGTGGGCCAATGCATACGGCCATGCCAGAAGAATCGGTCCAATGACCCGTTTCCTCTGGCGCGTTCCCGCCAGAAATTTCTCTGCGGCGGCTTCAATCTGGCCCAAAGGTGTGCCGTTGACTGCTATCAGCTCTCCTCTTGGCGCAGTTGTTTCCAGTGCGGTGTCAGTTAACTGCACCACCGTTCCGACATTCACAAACCTCAGCGGGAGCACTGAGATGGAATCGTTCGGGATCAGCCGTGTGTGTCCGTTGTCGGGAAGTGCGAGCAAGCGCATCGCGGAAAACAGAAAGGCCTCTTTGGAGCCCTCCAAAGCGTATCAATGATGTTGGCATTTGTCATCGAAACGGTTTTGCGGTCAGTCATATTGTAGTTCCTTCCGGACACAGACTTCGAAATCGGGGGTTTCAACGGAAGGCCGGCACTTCTCTCTAATCTGAAACGCTTTTAGTTGCGCTTCATCTATCGACTTGCCGGAAATCGCTTTATAGTAAAGGGGGTTCGCATTAACGAACAACGTCAGAGAAAAATGAAATCCAAAAAGCCTTACGAAAGATTCTAAGAGGCATTTTCTTGTATCGCCACCCATGCTTGGGTCAATCAAAATTGAAGCTTCATAATAAATGTCTTTAGAATTATTTTCATTTATCGCGCCGACATAACAATAGTCGTAACGAGTATTTACAACGTCAAAATTAGATCCAAAACCTGTAATTTTACCAGATTTTGCCTCTTTCAGAACGTCTTTTCCAATTAGTATTGTAATATTATTTCTATTTGGATCCTGCGTAAAATTAAAGAACTCTGCATAGAATTTGTACCACTGGGATAAATATCCAAACAATGAATCACTACCAATTCCCGCTCTAACGTTAATAAAAATCGGGGAACTGTGGTTGAAAGAACCTTTTTTGGCCGCGCGCAGAATGTATGACTCGAGGACCGCATTGGTTGAGGCTATATTGTCGGGATCTGATGCGGAGGCGCGGGTGCTTATGAGGCAGCAGCAAACGCCAGCGACAAGCCAAGTAAAAAAAATCTTAGCCGACACAGAGAGGCTGTAAAAGCGCAACCGTTTATACCAACGCATACGTGCCTCCGATGAATTTTGCCCCTGCGGCTCTCATCAATCGGTCCGTTGCCTCGATGCGCGAGCCAGTTGTCACGTGTATGAATGAATGGCTGGCGTTGAGAGAGGCTGCCCATTTCTTGATAGCCGCGACTAAGGCGAGAAACACCTTGGCACGGCGAACAGGCGGCAAAGATAAATCGACCGCGATGACGTGCACCGTCACAAATATCGGCCCATCGCTCAACATATAAGAATCGGCAATTGCCCAGGTTACGCCAACAGGTTTTCCGTCCAGCGTGGCAACCGGGCAAATCATGCGTGGTGGGCGGGATAAAATGAGGCTGAAGTGTTCGTTAAGCTTCCAGTCCGAAAATTCCTGGTCACGAAACACCGTTGAAGCGTGGTGTTGCTTCATGATTTCACGAACGGCGGGTGTGTCGACCTTTTCAAGAAGGCGAACCTTGAGGCCTCTTTTTTCCGAATTCGTCCGATTGCTGTTTTCAGCTAAACTTTGATCGTGAAGGGTCACACGCGGCGTCCTTCATATGATCTGGGCGAGTTCGATGTCGCGAAGATCTTGCTGGATGGCGCATTTACCCAAGCAATCCCCTCACTAAAACGTGCCGGTCGTATGGCAGCAGGCGCGCTGCCACGAGTATTGTGCTGATCCATTTCGCCCCCGAAAATCACCCGCCAATTCATCGATATCATCACGCATGATTTCGTAAGCTGCAAATTGAATTCCGACGTTGTCCTGGAAACGTTTTGTCTTTCAAATTTGCGGGGGGGCGCATGTACGATCCTTGAATGAGCGTGATCCCGTAAGACGCAGGGCGCGAGACCGGGTAGCTGATCGAGCCGGACAGCGCGGTGGTTATCGACGACAGGATTCAAGTTGTCCAGCTTTGCGGACAATTCGCCCGCCTGACACAAAAAGAAACCCTCCACGTTGGAGGGTTTCTCCAGAGACTGTCTGTCTGGATCGCGTTGCTAGAGCGCGCTTTGGCGGACGACGGTAATCTTTCCGAGTTCGACCAGCGGCGTGACGTCGAGGCTTTTGCCATTTTCGGTCAAGTCGAGGCTGTAGTGGAACGCCGGTCCGGCGGGATGGTTGTCTGCTGTGTGAATTTTTTCCTTGCCGAAATACGCTCCGGCAGGGATGGGGATGCCCGAGGCCTCACAGTCCTCGATGGCCCTGAAACGTACGGGTGCACCTTCCATTTTGTCCTCCCTGGGGTTGGCAAATGAAGAATATGCAGCGGGTACTGCGCGATTATGATGCCCCGAAACAAACCGTGAGGCAATTGCCGGCCAAGGCTTTTGCGACCTTCTGCTTTCTGGAACTCTCCGGCAAAAAAGAAACCCTCCGGCGTGGAGGGTTCGAGTGGTGCCGACCTTGCAGGGCTGCAAGGAGGGATGGACGGCGGGAAAGGTCCGTCCGCGATATGAATACGGGCAAGGACGAACGGTTCCACGGCTATCGGGAATATTTTCAAGGGCCGCTTCTCCTGCTGTTTGCGATCCCCTGTTGGCGGATTGGCGAAGGCAGGCTGTGACATCTTCCGTTTGTCCCTGTTTTTTACGCGTGCGAGCGCCGGTTCTCACATCCGCATCCGCAGGCCCTGGGTCTCGCCGAATGTTAGGTTCTGCTTTTCGACCAGTTCAGCATGATGGGCCCGCTCGACCAGTCCGGTCACCTGTTTGATGCGGTCGACGGACAGGGCATCGTCTGGTGTGATCCGGAGTTTTTCGAAATCCTCGTTGCGCAGGCTTGACGTACCGAAGCGTTTTCGCAGGGCGTTGTCGATGCCTTCCGCTTCCGTGAGTGCAGTGCGGCCTTCCGCCGAGTTCATCATCTGCCTCACGAAACCCGGCCTCTGCTCATAAGGCAGGGCGTCAAGGTGTGTGAGGATCTCCTCGCTGCGCGGTGTGAGGGCGGGGACCTCGACGATATCGCACCTCTTGCGCTCCCATGTTTCCGATTTGCGTTCGCGCTTCAGATGCCGTCTCCAGCTTTCCGCCGCGCTCCTGACAAGCCTTGCGACCGACCCGGCATAATACATGGCCTCCTTCCTTTCCCTGTTGTCGCCAAAGAGGCCCGATTTGCCGCGCAGCGTCCCGAACTGGTCGGGACACGCCCGGATTGCCCTTTCCAGAGTGGCAGGATCGGTGTCGGGGTCGAGGATCCATGGCCTGATGGCTTCGCAGGCGCTGAAGGCATCGTGATAGACGTAGCGGGCAAGGGGGCGCAGGCTGTCGATCCTCTCTTCCAGATGCGGAAGCGCTTTCTCATGGGCGATCTCCCCGATCGTCCTGTCGTAACGGGTAATGGCGGCAATGAGCGGTGCGGGGACGGCGGGCGGCTGATGGTGATGGCGCAACTCGCCCTGTACCAGCCCGTCAGTGTCCGGTGCCTGTTGCTGCCGCTGCCGCTGTGCTTCCACCGTCTGCTGCAGGGCGGGTTGTCTTGTCGCCTGCTGCTGCCGGATATCGTCACCCTTTTGCTCCTTCAGCCCGCGGCGTTCGGCAAAGGTACCGGTATAATCGAGCGTGGTTTGCTTGAGCCCCGAACGGCTCATGCCGGCGGTGAGCGCGTTGATGTCGTTGAACGCGTCACGACCGGCATAAAGCGTTGCCTGAAGACGATGACGGGTCATGGCGACATAGGTCAGGTGCCGGTCCATGGTGGCGGACGCCATGACGAAGGAGCGGTCGACGGTTGCCCCTTGTGCCTTGTGAATGGTGGTGGCGTAACCGTGATCAAAGAATTGGTAATGTTTCGGGCGGATAGTGATGCTGCGGCCGTTTTTCTGTCGGCCTGTACCGCCGTCGAGCCGCAACTGTAGTGCGTCCGGTTCGACGGCGTCCACTGTCCCGAGCATGCCGTTCTTGACCCCGAGCCCGCGATCGTTCTGCAGCAGGACGATACGGTCACCGGCGGCAAAGGCACGCTTGCCGTTGACGGTCCGGTAGATGATTTCTCCATCCGTCTGCCCCGCATCATCTCCGCCGACCGATACTGCGTCCCGTGTGAGGGACTGGCTGCTGTCTTTTGCCAGAACACCCTCTGCCTGCAGACCTTGCCGGATGGCGTCATTGATGGCGCGGACATCGACACGGCGATGGGCAAGGGCGATGCGGGAGTGGTGCGGATTGTCCCGCCGGTCGGCGAGATAGTCACGCACGAGGTCCGCACAGGCCTGTTGTCGGTCATCGGCAAAGCGGATGGCGTCGCGAGCGGCGTAATCGGCGAGAGCTTGCGCTGTACGGCGGGTGGCAAGGGCGATCGAGGCCTGTCGTTGCCAGTCGTCTTTCTGGCGACGGATTTCTGTCAGTTCGATGGCGCCGGTCCGCTCGGTTATGGCCCTGAAGGGCGAGCCCGCACCGATTGCCTGCAGCTGTTCGTGATCACCGACCAGCACCAGCTTGGCGCCACGCGCCTCAACCTGCTGCACGAAACGGCAAAGCTGCCGGCTGCCGATCATGCCGGCCTCGTCGATGACCAGAATGTCCTTGTGGCCGGGCAGGGATTTGCCGTTCTCCCAGCCAAGCTCCCAGGAGGCCAGTGTGCGCGAGGCAATGCCTGATGATGCGGACAATCCCTCCGCCGCCTTGCCGGCAAGGGCGGCACCATGAACACGATAACCGTCCGCCTCCCATGCCCGCCGTGCGGCCGCAAGCATGGTCGACTTGCCGGCCCCGGCAAAGCCGGTCACGGCTGCAATCTGTTCGGGTCCGGTGACATGCAACACGGCGCGCACCTGCTCGTCACCGAGGCCGCGTCCTGTGAGGTCTTCGTTTTGCCGGGCGATTGCATTTTTGACCGTTGTCGCTCTCACGGCATGCGCCGATCGCTCCGCCATCCTGATCGCACTTTTTGCCATCAGCCGTTCGAGTTCGATCATCTCGCGGGTGGAATAGCGGGCCGGCCGGTGTTGCTGCTCCTGCTGCAGAAGGACAAGTTGCGGTGAGGCCATGACGGCGGCAAGGGCCGCGTGAAAGGCATCCGTACCGGTGATGTAGCGGCCGAGGGTTCCGGCGATATCGTGACGGGTAAAGACGCTCTGGCCTGATGTGATGAGGGCAAGCACCTGTTCGGGACGACGGCGGATCAGCTCGGCGTTCCGCCGTGCCGCGTCGTCATCGATGCGGCATCGGGAGACATCGACACCACGCTCCTTCATCTGCGCGGCATGCACGCCCATATGGCCGGTCGGTTCGATGGCAAGACCGCGGGACAGATGCGATCGGTGATCGACACGGCGATCAAGGCCGGCACGCAGGAGATGACGGTTGACGAGACCGGCAAAGGCCTGGCGCACCTGTTTCACCTGCATCTGTGCGCTCGGCAGGCCACGGCCGGCCAGCCATGCGTTCTCGCGCTCGATCAGGGTCTTTTCTCCAAGGCCGGCGGAGGTGATCACCCGGGTGGTCATGACGACATGGGCATGGATGTTGCGCCCGTCGCTTTTGCGCCCGTCACTTTTGCCCTGTGGCACATGAATGGCGAAGTCGACGGCAGCACCAAAACGATTGGCGAGATCAATGGCAAAGGTCCGTGTGAGGGACAGTTGTTCGCTATCGGTCAGCTCATGTGGAAGGGCGATCTCGAACTCGCGAGCAACACGGGCATCGCAGCGCCGTTCGGCAAACTCCGCGGCATTCCACAAGCCTGACCGGTCAAGCGCCCACGGGGCGTCGATACCATCGGGCAGAATGATTTCCGTATGGACGACACCCTGCTTTGCGGTGAAGTCGTGGGTAATGCCGTCACGCTGGTTGAGGATTTTGCTGGCGGTGCGATAGGCGATGGCGGCGACGGCACTTTTGCCGGCACTGCGGCCGACCGGTTTTATACTGCAATGATAGATCGCCATGCCGGTCTCCCGATAAAACGCGCCGGCAGAACACCTGTTTCCGCCCCGATCCCGCCCGCGGGTGACCGGAAACAACCGGACGTCAGCCCTTGGATGTCTTGCCTGCCGCCAGGGCGGCAACTCGTAAGTGCGCCCTTGTCGAATTCAGTCTAGCGGGACGGGGGATGGCTGGCTCTATGGTGAATTCACCAGAATGCCCTGCAAAACGATCCTCGCTACCATCGGCCCTGTGACACCGGGAGCAATGGAGATGGTGATGGATGCGATCAGGTTCGCGAGGTCGAGGGCAAGATCAGGTGCCAACGCGGAATATCCAAACTCAGGCAGCGTCACGGGCGGGCATGGCCCCAGGCTGGCGGTGCTGATCGATGGAGACAATGTCTCGCCGGAAATCGTGGGCGGGCTGTTCGGCGTGATCGCGACGCTCGGCGATGCCACTGTCCGGCGTCTCTATGGCGACTGGACACAGGCAACCATGAGGGGCTGGAAAAGCCGGCCTGGCGATCATGCGATCCGGCCGGTTCAGCAGTTTGCAAATTGTCCGGGAAAGAACGCCACCGATGGCGCCATGATCATCGATGCGATGGATCTTTTGCACCGGAACCGCCTTGACGGTTTCTGCATCGTCTCGAGTGATGGCGACTTTACCCGGCTGGCGCTGCGTATCCGTGAGGAGGGTATCGCCGTGCACGGATTTGGTGGCCGGCAGACACCGTCTTCCTTCATTGCCGCCTGCAGCAGCTTTACCCGTTTCGACAGGCTGCGGCCGTCCAAAGAGATGCGGTGGCTCTCCGCCACAACAGCAGACGCAACACAGACCGCCGGCAGGGAAACAGATCTCTCCGCCCATGTCGAGCAGCAGATGCTGGCGATGATCGAAGAGGCCGTGTCTGCCAGTATCGAGGAGGACGGCTGGTCACCTTTGGCAAAGGTCGGTCTCTGGCTTGCCCTGCATGAGCCGGCGTTCAATCCGCGCCACTTCGGTTTTGCCGGGCTTGGCGGTTTCGTCGATGCCTGCCCTGCCATAAACGTCCGGCGCTGTGGCGAGGGCGGTCATCTGGTGCGGGTGAGGCTGGTGGAGAAGAAGGCCCCCACAGCTTGCGAGGTAACCCGTGATGGTGCGTAAACCGGTTGCCCGTCGCATCGAGGAACTGGAGGCACGCAAGCGCTCGCTGATGGCACGGCTTGCCGCACGCGAACGGCGGCTTGAGGTACGGCGGAAAATGCTGCTGGGCACGTGGGTGACCGGCGAACTTCGGAAAACAACCGCGGAACCGGACGTGCAGATGCTGCGCGACCTGCTGCGGCGTCAGCTGCCGCAGATGACGCTGCGGGATGCCGATCGTCAACTGCTTGAGGAGTTGCTCAAAGAGGAAAACGCGGACGGGAACGGTTGACGTTTGCTGGCGGTTGGCGGGAGCGTGCCTGACCGTGTCCGGTGCTGGTCGGCGTTTTCAATCATTGTGGTGCCATGAGGTGTGGCGAACAGGTCGCTCGCACTTGTTTACCCCCGGTTTGTCGCTCTCCTGCCTTCGGAAAAGGACAAGGAAAAAGCCCGGCACGATGGCCGGGCTTTCGCTGTTTCTTGTCCGAGTGGATCAGAATTTTACGCCGAGGCCGACGCGGATTGCATGCTGGTCGACATCTGCGTTGATTGCAGCGCCGCCGAAATTGAAATCCTTGTCGCCGAAGTCGGTGTAACGGTACTCGATGCGTCCGAACACCATGTCGGTAAACGCGTAGTCGAGACCAACGCCGACGGTGTAACCGTTGAAGGTTTCCTTCACGTCGGCAACGCCTGGAACTTCCGCATAGCCGCGGGCGTAGGCCCAGCCTGCGGTACCATAGACCAGTGCACGGTCAAATGCGTAGCCAACGCGGCCGCGGACCGAGCCCTGCCAGTCGAACCCGTAGTCGAAGCTTGTGCCCAGAATAGTGGCGGAATCGTCGCCCCAGTTCTTTTCGAAGTCTGCTTCAAGGCCAACGACCCAGCTGTTGCCAAGGTCATAGTTGAAACCGACGAACCCGCCGGCAAGAGCGCCGTCAAAGTCTGCGGATGTTTCACCTGGAAGGCCCACGATCGAAGCGTCGTTTTGATTCCAGCCGTAACCGGCCTGGACACCGGCTGTAAATCCGGTCCAGCTGAACAGCGGTGCAACGTCTGCTGCCGGGGCTGCAGGAACTTCTGATACGGCATCGGCCGCCATTGCAGTCGATGCGGCGAGCACGAATGCGATAGTCGATACGATTTTCTTCATAGTCTCTGAACTCCCTTACATGAGAGATCATTCATATGCGTTTTCCCAGAAAAATGATGTAACCTTTGTGCAACGCCCACGATCTCGGCGACTGTCTGCATAAACTGGAGGCTGCCCGGGCGCGGTGGGAAGTCGCTTGCGATCGCGCTCGTCAGGGTAATTTTACGGACCTTTGCCGGCCGCCGATGTCTTTGCAAGGCCAAGGCCGTCACCCAAGTTGACGTTCGATTGCGGCCTTGTCGATGACCGACCAGACCCTGCGGATTTTCATGTGCTCAAATTCGTAGAACACATGCTCGCAGAACTGAACCCTCCTGCCATTGACCGGAAGGCCCATGAAGGTGGCCCCGGGCGTGCAATCGAACGAAAGCCGGGCGGCGACCCGGGTCGCGCCGCTGACAAGGATCTCTGCCTCGAACCGCAGGTCGGGAATGTCGGCAAAGTCGTTCTCCAGCATGTCGCGATAGCCCGACAGCCCGAATGGTCGGCCGTTGTGTTCGACTGTATCGTCGACGAAGGTGCCGAGTTCATCGAAGGCCTGACGGTTGAGGCAGTCGAGATAGGCGAGATAGATGTCGTGAAGTGTCGGCATGGGTTTCTCCGTATCGATTAAACGTCAAACCGGTTCCGGCGTCAGCGCCGCGGCAGCCGTTTCGTGCGAGGCTCGCGAGTACGTTTCGCCGGCGGAATAACGGTCCGTTACTGAGCAGGCGCAGTTTTGGATGGTCAACCGGTGACGAGACCGCAACTGCCGTTATGAAGTCGACAGAACCGGTCCCGAGGGACGGGAAGTTCGGGCATCTGCACCGGGGTTGCCATCATTTTTTAACCGGATCAGCGGCGGAAACGCCGAGCGCGACTGCCAAGGGCAACCTGGCTTTCTCCGGCATCATGGCGAGTCCTGAAGTGATCGCTTCCTGCCATGCGGGACCGCGTTCCCACGCCTCGTTCCAGGCGTCGGCGAGCGAATATCCTTGCCGTGTTTCCACCAGGGCCTCTGACAACAGGGATGCTTGTTGAAGATCCTTGTCACGCTTTGCTCTGCCCAGGGCATCGTTGCGCCTGCGAGACGCGACAATCAACTTGTGAACGGCATAGCGCTCGGGAGCGGGGACGTTGACGCTGACGCCTTCTCTGTACAGCAGCACCGTTCTCACGGGTTCGTAGATCAGATAGTCCAGAAAGCGAAGGTTTTCCGCCGACGCGCCGCCGAGAGCAGGCATGGGTGACGGCTTGCCCGTATGGTCGTTCGACCCGCGGTTCCCCGTCAGGAACTCCACGCGATAGTTGTCCGAGTTCACGAAGGCGACCACACGCGCCTTGTCCGCCTGATGTGGTACCGCTCTGAAGGACGGATCGACGGTATGCAAGACGTCCAGGATTGGTGGCAGGCTGTCCCCAATCTCTGAGCTTATTGCAAAATCCTGGGCGTAGTCGGCGTCGCCCGTCTGGAGCGCGGCATTTGGAAGGCGAACCCCGAGCAGCCCTGAATAGCAGCTGAACGCAACCGAGCCTATGATAAGCGCTCGAAGGCGAAACAATCCGGCATCTGCAAGAGCTTTCGTTACTTCGCCGGCAAAACGTTCAGGCGCCGCCATGCCACCAGTTCGTGTAAGGGCGTTAACGAGCCGACGCCGCTCTCTGAGGTCGTCTTTGACTTCCCTGTGGGCGTGTACCCTCGCGGTTATTTCCGCGTCTGCTTCCGGCCCTACATAGCGCCGCTTGTCACCATCGGGGGTCGGATACTCGAAGTACCAGTAACCCTTGCCTTTAACGGGGACGTTCACGAACCGTCCATTATGAGGGAAGTCGGTGGAGAACTGCCCATCGAACGATCGCTGCGCCAGTTCCGCGAACATTGTCCTGTATGCGAGGTCAATCTGTTTCAAGACATGCGATCCTTGCGGCGACATGTGTCATTATACGGTTTTTTTCCTTATAACCGGGATCGCGATAAATCGGCACAGTCGTTATAAGGAAATTCAAAAACCCTTATAACGACTTCCATTTGCCCTGGCAACCGGTCGTCAGGGTACTGCCCCTGAAACCGGCCAAGGCAGTTCCAGACAGTTTCGCCGTGACGCAGGAGGTAGATTGTCGGTCCAGACACGCGTGCTTCACCCATTTCCGCGTTATCGGTCGCCATCGATCGATGCATCCAGACGGAAGCGCGTCGATTGCAGCGCATTGATGACCGAGTGCAGGGCAGCCTGTTTGTCCTTGTCCGATACTGACAGGACGTGATGTTCAAAGACGCCGAGATCGGCAAACTGCGCATGAAGATCGGCGACGACAAGCGGATCGCCGAGGCTGTCGCCACCGCGTGCCTGACAGCGTTCGATCGCCTCCTTCACTGTCGTGCGCAGCACGATGTAATGCAGCGGGCGCGAAAGCGCCATGAAGGCCGGCAGCCAGTCCGGTCGCACGACGCCGTCGAGGATGACGAAATAACCTGCCTCGGCGTAGCGACCGGCAACGTCGGCGGCGATCTGCATGATCATCCGGTTCTGTTGATCGGACTCCGGAAGCCAAGGGGCGATGCGGCCGTGCTTGATATAACCCCATAGGTCATCGCTGTGGAAATGCACCTTTGGCACACCGGGCAAGTGCGCGAGCGTTTCGGCGATTGTGGACTTGCCAGAGCCGGGATGGCCGGAGAGAAGGAGTATGTGGCCGGAAAGGTTGTTATGAATGGTCATTGCGCAATCCTTCATTCCACCGGATCGATCGTCAACCGCCTGCTGCCGATCTCGCTGTTCGCGTGATAAAGAGCTGCGCTCGAAAGTCTGATATGGCGCAATTTTTGGGAAAGGATCAGGTGCAATTTCGCTCTTTAGCGAAGATGCTCGCTCGGTACCGTAACTCGCCGTTATATGTGTAGGCGATTTACGGCAACGGAATGTAATTGTCTTTGTTGACGAGAACACCAAACGTGACGTCGTTGTCTACGAACTTCACGCCGGCTTGTTCTAAAACAAAGCGTATATTCTCGATCGTTGATTCCTTGAGGTCCTCACCTTTTTCTAGGCGGACCAGGGTGTTTGTCGATATTCCCGCATGTTCCGCAAGTTCGACAATTCCCCATCCTAAAGCGGCACGCGCCATCCTCACTTGAACAGAAAACATGAAAATCGCCATAATTTAGCGAAAAATATTGCTTCGCTACCAATTCCAGTTACTATCAGATGTCTGCGTTATGCAGGCGGCCGAATCAGGCGTCCTACCGCCTGACTCGACCTGACCACAATCTAGCTATCAGGAGCTTGGATCATGGCTGATTCTGAGAATAGCAGAACTTTACCTAAAATTTCGTGCGCAAATGCATTCCCCAACGAGACGTTTGTCGACAACCTGCCAAGCGTGATCAACCGGCGCAATCTTTTGCCGCTGGCCGCACGGATCCTGCCGATGCTGCTCAACGATCTTCCCTCGCGCACCATTGCCGGACCGGTGCATGCCAAGGAACTGTGGCCGGACTGGTATGACATGTATCAGCAGCGGCTTGCCGCCGAGCGGGAATGCCGGGAACTCGAGGCGCGACTGCTGGAAGAGACCGGCGGTCGTCCTGCTGTCGTGATTGCAGTTGACGATGGTGGTCCATCGGTCGGGACGGTATCCTCTTTCGGGGAGATCAGGGAACTTGCGCCGCGGATTGGCGCTGATGCGGCAGAGAGCGCGCGTCTGGAGTTGCTGAGACTGAGACGGGCATGGAATGCGGCTGACCGTCGCATCGGTTACAGCGCCAGTCTTGCGAAGGCGCAGGACCTTGCCCGGTTCGAGGGTATTGCCGGGCGTGTCCTGATTTCGCTGCAACCCTATTACATCCACGACATTGCCGCCAAGCTTCACTGCATGCTGGTGATGTATGATCCGGAGCTTCGCAATGAAGAGACCCCCTGGCCGGAACTGCGCAAGATGCTGCGTGAGCTGATCCAGCCGCACTGGTCTGTGATCGAACCGCAGTCGCGTATCCGCCTGCTGAGGCCGAAAACACGCGAGAGGCGGTTTCAGGAGGAAAGGGACAGGATTGCCGTGTGAGCGGCGTGAAGCAGGCTCGGCAGCGGTCTGTGGTGACACACACAGTATCGTCGCCGGGCCTTCAGCGCCCTGCGATGGTCAGCCAGTGAAGCACGCCACGCCCTGCCTATGCGGCAAAGCTTGTCACCAGACAGGCGGATGCCAGAAGCAGAGTGACGACGGTGAAGAATATCAGAGCTGCCGCCAGTTCATCGAACCTGCCGTCGCGTTCATTGCGATTCCAGTCATAGGCCATAGCCAACCTCCATCGTTGCTGTGAGGGAAGGGTGGCTCCGTATGGTTAATGAAACCCTAATGTTTGCGAACTGAATATTGCTGGTATCATTTTGCATTTGGCCATCCGAAGATGGCGCCAACCCTCAACTGGCTGGCTTGACGAGGCTGATTTCGGTTTCGCTGTCGAGGACGATATGCAAATCCCGGATCATGCTGGCTGCCTGCAGCAGAGCGCTTCGCACCTCTTCATCGCTGCGCCATCCGCGTTCGATTGACAGGGCAACGGTGTGGATGTCGACGAGACTGTCACGGCCGGGACCGGATGGAATTCCGATTGTTTCGCGCATGTCGCGGATTGTTGTGACGGCCCGTTCCAGCATACGCCGCTTCTGATAGCCATCGAGGTGATCGAGCCTGTTGGCGTCGCGGATGAGCTCGGCAATGAGACTGTTCGTCAAGGTCATGGGACGAGGGTGCCGGGTCGGCTGACGGGCGTCAATGGAAGACCTTCGAGGTAAGCTTCAGGCCCCGAAGTTGACGCCAGGCTGTGATGCCGATGCATCACGGCGCGTGGATACAGACGTGAGGTTTTTTATCGTTATCTCTTAATTATTCCTATTTCTATCATAGCTTTGGTTGGTTTTCCGGAAGTAAAATATGAGGCGTGCATCATGCTGGCCCTTTTTTTGGACGGTCGATGGCTGAGTGCTGAGTGCAGAAATCCGGGGTTGCGTTCCGCTTGTGCAAAATGAGATTATCGGCGCGGAGATTGCCGGAAAGCGAACGTCGATCAGTCTGCGACCTCCCGGGGGATCGTTTGGCGTGGAGGTTGTCTACAGCGACAAAATGGCGGTGAGACCAAAACGGAGTGACGATATGAAAAACGGAGCGTGCACGTTCCGGCGTCGGTACCTCAAGGTATCGACAATCAGCTGCCTTGCCGCATTGTTGAGTTTCGGGGAAGCCGCGGCCACGCCGGCGGATATGACGGTGGAGCGCCTTCTCACCGTCTGTGAAGCGCCCACTGTGCAAGAAGCGATGGTAGGCGGCGACAAACTCGACTGGAAGCGTTTAACCGATGCGGACATTGATGAGTGGCGTCGCAGCTTCGTCGGTTATAATGGCGGTTCTGTTGATGTCGTGGGGTGGCGCCATGAGGGGGAAGGCGGCGCGGAGTTACTGTCGTTCTGGATTGCCGCTGGTCCGAATGGACACAAGGCGTGCGCGTACAACACGCCAAGACCCTCCGGCTTTCTGGATGCGTTATCGGATCGGCTTGGAGCACCAGACAATCTCGACAAGAATGATGCGATAAATAGCGTAAGTAAATTGGAGGTTCTTAGAATAATGGATGCAGCCCTGAAGGATATGCTGGACAAGCCTGATGAAATGGGTCGTGCGGAAAAGCCGGTGGCCAATACCGAGATCGACGAATTTGAACGCTCGGAAGGCGTCACCCTGCCGGATTCGCTTAAAAGTTTCTGGTTAAGTTACGGAAGCCGCGACCTTAACAGCAAGAAGATCTTTGCTTTCAAGACGAAAGTCGTTTTCCCTGATGGAAAAAAGAAGAAAGCCGACGTCAATGCGATCGCCGGTCCCGGCAAAATGATCGAGGCGCGCCAACGTTACATTGACCCGCTATATGGAAACTCCGGTGAGCGACTGCCCGCAGGCCTTTACCCCCTGACATTCGATAGCGGTTATGGTCACTGCTTACTCGATCTGAATGCAGATACCCACGGACGTATTCTTTATATAGTGATCAAGGCGAAAACCTTCGGCGATGCCGGTTACGGCTGGGATCAGGTCGGAACAGTCGCGAAGGACTTCGATGAGTTCCTGGCTGGTCTGACGCCGGATTATCTCTGACTTTGGAGAGGGGGCGATGCTTCAGGACGCTTATACGCATTTGAGTTCGGTCGCGGAAAGACATACCGACGACATCATCACGACCGCGTTCGAAAACTGGCCTCCGTTGTATAAGGAATTTGCACTGGCACATCCTGTAGCATCTCTTCCCCTGAGTTCAGACGAAATCGAGGTGGTTTTACGCGGGAATTCCGATCGAGCACGCTGGAAACAGCAGGCGATCGCCATACCGGAGATTGCCCTGCATACCATCGAGTTGCGCGGGGGTCGGGTGTTCCCAAAGATTGGCCCGGTCAGTTGGAAGGAAGTACCGACCTTTAGCATTATGGAGTCGTCTGAAGCGGCAGCAATGATACCAGCAATGCTCGCGTCATTGACAAGCCGTATGGCTATCATTCTGGAAGCCTTCGTGATTGGGCAGGTGCCGACGTTCCTGCACTTCTTCCCGGCAGTTGATCTAGCCTCGCACGCAGAGTTGCGGGTCAGGGTTCGCGACGGCAAGATGGTCGACGCAAGGTGGCAGTCCGTTCCGCAAGGTGTGCGTCCAGATGTCGCGATCAAGGAGCGCATAATCAGTACGGCGGCAGAGCTCTGCGCATCGAGTCCACTGCCAAGCTTGCTTTTGGACATCAGTGTGGATTGCAGCGATACGACATCGCCCGCGAGACTCATCGAGATTAATCCCGATATCCCGATAATTTCTACTCCGCCAGACCGTTCAGCTCTTTCGTGACAAGCTCAGGAGGTTTACTTTGCCTGGAATGCCCGTAACGTTGAAAGCACACTGGCACGTCTGCCCGATGATAGATCCTGGGCCTCGGCCGCATATTGGCGGACCGGTCGTCTCTACACAGCAAAATTTTGTAACGGTGGAAGGCGTACCCGTGGCCACGATCGGTGACAGTCTGCTTTGCACTGGAGTGCCTACGACATCAGACAAGATCACAGGTGGGTCTTCGATCGCCAAGATAGAGGGCAAGAGGATTGCCCGTATTGGCGACTCCTGCGCGCATGGCGGAAGGCTGGTGCAAGGAGTGCCTTGGATTACGTTCGACTGAAAGAGCTGGCTCGGGAAAACTGCACAGCCCGGATAACATTCGCTCGGGGATCGATGAACTGCACCTCGACCTCCTCCGCTTCGAAACTTCTCATCATCGAAGACATGATCCCGCTTGATGGCTTCCATCGGGCGGGATATCGGCGGCAAGCCGTCATGGAAGTTGCGCCGGCTTTCGATCTACCTGGGCTTGTCCTGATTTCGACCGGTGGCAACGGTCATATCATCAGGAGGATTTATCCTGAGATCGATATCGTCGGAGAAGCGGTCAGTTATCCCCAAACACTTGGAAAGCGATGTTCCGCCCCTCAACTCGAAATGATAGCCCGCCTGTTTCTGGGCGGCAATTCGCATATATTGATCCATTTTAATGGGGCGATATCGATGGTTCCCCAATTGGTTGACCCATTGTAGTGGGGCCATTCCAAGGCGCCTTTTGCCAGCTGCGGAGGTTGCAACGCCGGCTTCCGGGCGTGCGGCCTCATGGCACCGAAGGCGGCCGCCATTCTGTCGCTGATCGAGACCGCAAAATCAAAGGTTGGTGGCCGCTTCCGGTTCAATTCATTTGTCAAACCCGGTCACACAAAGGCGGGTCCGTCGCTCCCATTGGATGGCGAGGCGGTTTTGAGATATCCCGGTTTACTCAATTGGGTTGAGTCTTCTGACGAACATCCAAACCGGAATACGGGTTGCCGGGCCATACATGTCGGGGATTTCAAAGGATGCTTCCCTGGGCGCGAGATTTCCCGATCAGGATGATTTAATACCGCAGGGAGTCAAACTTACCGATCGGGAAGCGGCATATTGATCTCTTGGAAATCTTCCTGTACGGTAAGTAATCCGATGGAGGTTAACGATGTTCAGGTCTGCGCGCGATTTCGGCGCTGCTATCAGGGAAAGACGCAAAGCGCTTGGCTGGACGCAAACCGGGCTTGCTGCCCGTTCCGGAACGGGTGAACGCTTCATCGTCGAGCTTGAATCCGGCAAACCGAGCTGCCAGCTCGAAAAGGCGCTGATCGTCGCGCGCACCGTCGGCATCGAGATCGGCGATCTCCGGACCGTTCGGGCTGCTCCATCCACGCTGGACGATGACCTCAGCTTCCTGCCGACGTTCGGTGCTGATTGATGACGACCATCTTTTACGAGACGCTGCCTGTCGCCCGTCTGACTTTTGAAGGCGAATGGAGGATGGACTACGATGCGGGCTGGGAAGCACGGCGCACGGCCTTTCCGGTGTCGCTCACCATGCCGCTGCGCTCCGGGCCCGTGGGTGCTGCGAAGCTGCTGCCCTGGCTTGCCAATCTGCTTCCGGAAACACATCTTGCCGAGATCGGTCAGCGGCTCAAGGTTTCTCCGCAGGACATTGTCGGTCTGCTTGGTCATATCGGACGTGACACGGCGGGGGCGCTGTCGATCGGGGAGCCGCGGAAAGCGGGTGTCAACCTCCAGCCCGTGCCGGATGAGCAGGCACTGGAGCGTATTCTCAATGAACTTCCTGCCAGACCTTTTCTGGCCGGAGAGCGCGGTGTTTCCATGTCGCTTGCGGGCGTCCAGGAGAAACTGCCGGTGTTTGTAGACGGGGATGGCCATATTTCAGTTCCGGTGGACGGACGCCATCCACGCATATCCTGAAGCCGGATACGAAACGTCTTGCAGGGAGCGTGGAGAACGAGGCGTTTTGCCTGTCGCTTGCGCGTGCCTGCGGGCTGGACGCGGCCGAGGCGACGATCGGAGTGGCTGGCCAGCGACGTTATCTTCTTGTGAAACGCTATGATCGCTTCACCGATCCGCAAGGGGAAATCCGCCGGCTGCATCAGGAAGATCTTTGCCAGTTAACAGGACATTTCCCCTCGCAGAAATACGAGCGATCCTCGACCGGCCGGGGCGTGACCATGAAGATGATGTTTGATGCTGTCAGCGATCTTGTTTCGCCTGGCGAACGGCTGAAACTTCTCGACGCGGTGATCTTCAATGTCCTGATTTGTAATTCTGACTCGCATGCGAAAAACTACTCGATCCTGATCGGTGCCGGTGGATCCGCGAAGATGGCTCCGCTCTATGACCTGATGTGCGCTGCCGTTTATGGCCAGGTAGATCAGAGCCTGCCGCAGGGGGTTTCCGGTCGGTTCCGTGCGCCTGACCTGCGGCGTGCCGATTGGCAGGCACTGGCTGATGACATTGGACTGAGCGGCGCATCGACACTGAAACGTGTGGAGGAACTCGCACAACTGGTCAGCGTCGCATGCGATGAGGTAGCACCGCATATCGCTGGCATCTCCAGCGATCCGACGAGGACCCTTGAGAGAATTACTCACAACGTTCGAAAGCGGTGTAGACAAATTCAGGAGCGATCAGGTGGCCGATGAGATGGCCCCGTATGGAGTGGCGATGGTTGATCGCCTCGACCGCGCTTGTTCATAACCTTGCCGTCGTGACGCGGAATGTTGGGGATTTCGATGGTACGGGCGTGATCGTTGTCGATCCGTGGCAAGGGTGATTGTTCAGACAACAGGCATGCGCATCATGCCCGGCAGTTGCCGAGCGGAGTCAAGTGTCATTGGCGTGAGAATTGCTCGGCCTGATAGCGATGCAATGCTTACGCCAGGTCGTCTATATCGACGTTGAGTGTCTGAGCGATTTTCGCAGGACGGTGAGGCTTCCGGCTTTTTGCCGCTTTCAATCTCTGACAGATAGGGCGCACTTATCGAGACTTTAGTTGCGAGGTCCTTGGCGGTCATTCTTCGATGCTCGCGCCAGACTTTACGGCGTTGTCGCCGGAAAGAAGACGATTGACGACAACGGCAGGAACGAGTTCGTCATGCCCGGCGGCGATATTAGTCTTGATCTTCTCAGCAGATGCGACATCAGCCCTGTCCACAAGGCTTTCATATTCAGACAGGGAAGGACGATGAGCGTTTCCCTATTTGGAGTGGTTATGGTTTGCATCATTTGCCTCCTATTCGTAGATACTGCCGCGTGCCCCGATTTTTATGACTTCCAGCACACTTCCCTGGTCGTCCATAATGATG
>NZ_JBEGHX010000003.1:0-395281 GCF_040801995.1 Agrobacterium radiobacter
ATGCAGTCCCAGGAGCTAGAGCGCATTGCGCGCCAGATTCGCCTTCGCGACGTACAGGCTGTTTTTGAAGCGGGTGCGGGCCACGTCGGCGGCGAAATGTCCGCCATCGACATCATGACGGCCCTTTATTTCCGCGTCCTGCGCATCTGGCCGGATGATCCGAAGAACCCTGCCCGCGACCGTTTCGTGCTGTCGAAAGGCCATACGGCCTGCGCGCTTTATGTGACGCTCGCCAAGCGCGGCTTCATCCCGGAAGAGGAAATCTCGACCTTTCTGCAGCCGAATTCGCGTCTCAACGGCCATCCGAACTGTAACAAGGTGCCGGGCGTCGAAACCAATACCGGCCCGCTCGGTCACGGGCTGCCGGTTGCCGTCGGCATGGCCAAGGCGGCCAAGCTTTCCGGTGCAGACTACCACACCTATGTGATGACCGGTGACGGCGAGATGCAGGAAGGCTCCAACTGGGAAGCCATCATGTCCGCCGCACAATTCGGCCTGAACAACCTGACGCTGGTCATCGACCACAACCGCTTCCAGCAGGGCGCAGCACTCTCGGATACCAATGATGTCGCGCCGCTTCGCCCGAAGCTCGAGGCTTTCGGCTGGGAAGTGAGTGAAATCAACGGCAACGCCATGGCGGAAGTCGTGCCGGCGCTGGAGCATCGCGGCAATCGCCCGCATTGCATCGTCGCCCACACCAACAAGGGTCACGGCATTTCCTTCATGCAGGACCGCGTCGACTGGCACCATAAGGTTCCGAGTAGGGAACAATATGAAATCGCCGTCAAAGAACTTTCGGAGGCATTGTGATGAACGCGCCCGTAACCGCCGCCAAGCTTTATGACTGCCGCGATGCCTTCGCCGAAACGCTGGAGGCGCTGGCCGCCGCAAACGACAAAGTCGTCGCCGTCTGCAACGATTCGGTCGGCTCTTCAAAGCTCGGCGGCTTCAAGTCCAAATTCCCCGAACGCCTCGTCAATGTCGGCATCGCCGAACAGAACATGGTCGGCGTCGGCGCCGGTCTCGCCAATGGCGGGCAATTGCCCTTCGTCTGCGGCGCATCATGCTTCCTCACTGGCCGCGCTCTGGAACAGATCAAGGCCGACCTTGCCTATTCCAACGCCAATGTGAAGCTCATCGGCATATCCTCCGGCATGGCCTATGGCGAACTGGGCCCGACGCACCACTCCATTGAGGATTTTGCCTGGACCCGCGTTCTGCCGAACCTGCCTGTCATCGCCCCCTGCGACCGCATCGAGACGGCCGCAGCCGTCAAATGGGCGGCGGACTATGCCGGTCCCTGCTTCCTGCGCCTGTCGCGTGTCGGCGTGCCGGATCTTCTGCCGGAAGGCCATGTCTTCGAACTCGGCCGCGCCAACCTGCTGCGCGAGGGTTCCGACCTGACGTTGATCGCCAATGGCACGCTGACCCACCGCATGGTAAAGGCCGCCGACATCCTGTTGACCCGTGGCATCAAGGCGCGGGTACTGAACATGGCGACCGTGCGCCCTATCGACGAGGCGGCTATCGTCACTGCCGCGAAGGAAACCGGCGCGATCCTGACGGCCGAGGAACATTCGATCTTCGGCGGCCTCGGCTCCGCCATCGCCGAAGTCGTGGTCGATCAGGCCCCCGTGCCCATGAAACGCCTCGGCGTTCCCGGCGTCTTTGCCCATACCGGTTCCGCCGAATGGCTGCTCGATGAATTCGGCATGGCACCCGTGGCAATAGCTGATGCGGCTGAAGCGTTGATCAAGAGAAAGTAAGTCTCCTCCCAGGGTCGTCGCGTGTCTTCGGATGCGCGGCGACACCCTTTTTGCAATATCGTCGTTTAATCACCGCAAGGCCGAAACGAAAAACTGCCGACGAAAGACTCCCATGATGCGCGCTATTCTTTCCATCGATCAGGGCACCACCAATTCCAAGGCCATTCTCGTCTCGGAAAGCGGAGAGTTGCTGGCGCGCGGCTCATCACCGGTCGGCATCGCCTATCCGCAGCCCGGCTGGGTGGAACAGGAGCCAAACCGCATCTGGGCCTCGGTCCGTGCGGCAATCTCGGCCTGCCTTGCCGCCTCGCCCTCTGACGTCAATGTCGCGGCCATCGCGATTTCCAACCAGCGCGAATCCGTGACCATCTGGGACGGCGAAACCGGCGAACCGCTCGGCCCGGTGCTCAGCTGGCAATGCCGCCGCACCGCACAGGATTGCGCCGAACTGATCGAAAATGGCCATTCCGGGCGCGTCATGGCGCTGACCGGCCTGCCGATCGATCCGATGTTCCCGGGCGCAAAAATGCGCTGGCTTCTGGAGCGCGCACCGAAGGGCCGCAGGCTTCGCCTCGGGACAATCGATAGCTGGCTCATCCATTGCTTCACCGGCGGCAAGGTGCATGCCTGCGACGCCTCCAATGCCGCCCGCAGCCAGCTGCTCGATCTCAACCGCCAGCTCTGGAGCGAGGAGCTTTGCGACCTCTTCCGCATCGATATCAACGCCCTGCCCGACCTGCGCGACAGCAGCGGCGAATTCGGCGTAACGCTCGGCGTTCCCGGCATCAAGGACGGCACGCCGATCCTCGCGGCAATAGGCGACAGCCACGCCGCCCTCTTCGGCCATGGCGCCTTCAACCCCGGCGACGGCAAGGTGACCTTCGGCACCGGCTCATCGGTCATGACGACCCTGCCGCATTTCATCGCGCCCGAACGTGGCATCACCACCACCGTTGCATGGCGACTAGGTGGCAAACCGACCTTCGCCTTTGAAGGCAATATTCTCGTTTCGGCCGCCTCCCTGCCCTGGATGACGGAGATTCTCGGCCTGCCCGATGTCGCCGCGCTGGTGGAACTTGCTGCCACCGCCGAGCCAAATGGCCCCGGTTTCGTACCGGCCTTCGTCGGCCTCGGCGCGCCCTATTGGGATACGAATGCGCGAGCGCTTTTCTCCCAGATCAATTTCAGCACCACCCGTGCCCAGATGGCCCGCGCCGTCACCGATTCCATCGCCTTTCAGGTCCATGACGTCTTCGCCGCCATGCGCGCGCAGTCGCCTTCCGGCTTCGGGCGGCTGTTCGTGGATGGCGGGCCGAGCCAGAACCGTTTCCTGATGCAATGCGTCGCAGACATGCTGGAACAACCGGTCATCCAGCGCGATGCGCCGGAAGCTTCCGCACTGGGTGCGGCCTATCTCGCCGGCCTCTCCCTCGGTTTTTGGAACGATCTCAAGACCGTCGCTGACCTTGCAAGCCAAGGCAACACCATCGCGCCTGCCAACAGCGAAAGCCGGCAGCAGCTCGGCATCTGGCGCGACGCGATTGCCCGCTCGACCTTGCCTGTAACCTCGCGTAATGGTGAATAAAAATTCACTCTGGAGGGCTTATGGGCAGGTTAAACGAACTTCGAATGATTTCCCGCGTAGCGCAGATGTATTTCAGCGAACAAAAGCGTCAGGCGGAAATCGCCCAGCATCTCAATCTTTCGCAGGCGACCGTCTCGCGTATGCTGAAGCGCGCCGAGGCAGAAGGCATCGTGCGCACCAGCATCATTCCACCGCCCGGCACCTATGGCGATCTGGAAGAACAGCTTCGCGACCGTTTCGACCTGCCGGAAGCCATCGTCGTCGATTGCAGCGAGGATCGTGACGGCGCCATCATGGCCCGTATTGGCGAGGCGGCGGCGCATTTCCTCGAGGTGACACTATCGCAGAACGAGATCATCGGCGTTTCCAGCTGGAGCCAGACGATCTTCAAGATGGTGGAAAACATCCACCCTCTTAAGGGCGCCAAGGCGCGTTATATCGTCCAGACGCTGGGCGGCATGGGCGACCCATCGGTACAGACGCACGCGACCCAGATCACCACGCGTCTGGCGCGGCTGACGGAGGCCGAACCGAAACTGCTGCCAGTGCCGGGGGTCGCAACCTCACGGGAAGCAAAGCTTCTGATGCTTGCCGATCCCTTCGTGCGCGAGACCATCGATCTCTTCGGGTCGATCACGCTCGCCGTCGTCGGTATTGGTGCAGTCGAGCCGTCTGAGCTTCTTGCGCGTTCCGGCAACATTTTTTCCGCCAAGGAACTTGCCGATCTCGCCCAGGCGGGTGCCGTGGGCGACATATCGCTCCGGTTCTTCGACAAGGAGGGAAAGCCGGTGAAGACGCCGCTCGACGACCGGGTCATCGGCCTGCCGCTCGAAAACCTCTCCAATGTCGACCGTGTCATTGCGCTGGCCGGCGGTTCGAAAAAGACCGAGGCAATTGCCGGAGCACTCAGAACCGGTGTGATTGACGTGCTCGTCACCGACAAATTCACCGCCGAACGACTGGTCGGCAAGGAAACATAGCCAAAATCCCATAAAGGAGGAGACATGAGGCGCTTTGAAGGTCAATCCGTATTCGTGACCGGAGGCAACAAGGGGATCGGTTACGGCATCGCCCGCCGTTTTGCTGAGGAAGGCGCAAAAGTCGCCATCGCCTCTGTCGACAAGGACACGCAGGATGCCGCCAAAAAACTTGCTGACGAGACCGGCGTCGCCACCCATGGCGTGATCCTCGATGTTCGGGACGCGGCAGCGGTACGCGAGGCCTATGGCGCCGCCGAAGAGGCGATCGGCCCGCTTTCCATCTCCGTCCAGAACGCCGGCGTCATCACCATTTCGAAGATCGAAGAGCTGACGCAGGAACAGTGGGATTTCAATCTCGACGTCAATACCAAGGGCGCGTTCCTCTGCTGCCAGGAGGCGATCCGCCGCTTCCGCGCAAGCGGCACCAGGGGCCGCCTCGTCAATACTGCGTCCGGTCAGGCGCGTCAGGGCTTCATTTACACCCCGCATTACGCCGCCTCGAAGTTCGGCGTCGTCGGCCTGACGCAAAGCCTTGCCAAGGAACTGGCACCGGAGGGCATCACCGTCAACGCCATTTGCCCCGGCATCATCCACACCGAAATGTGGGACTATAATGACCGTGTGTGGGGCCAGATGCTCGGCGATTACAAGCCCGGCGAACTGATGGCCGAATGGGTGCGCAACATTCCCATGCGCCGCGCCGGAACGCCTGCCGAAGTGGCGGCACTGGTCGCGTTTCTGACTTCCGAAGATGCGGCCTACATCACGGGCCAGACAATCAACGTCGATGGCGGGTTGATCATGTCGTAAGAGGCCTTGGTGAGTGCCAGTTTCGGAAACCTGGACATTCAACCGACTTCGCGCAATTCGAATTTCTTGCACGGACTTTCGGATGGCCGTGATCGCCGGCTGGTCGACATCTGGCCGCGCGATCGTCAGCGTTTCACGTGCGTGATACAACAGTCTCGACCCATCGTACTTCAAGGCGCGCTTTCCGAAGAAGCCCTGCCTGGCTTCAAGAGCGCGGCAGAATTCCATACTCTAATCGACACGCTCTACCGGGGGTATATCTAAAAGCTGTAGCAGGCAACGAGGTCTTAACGACGTTGGGGCCGCGAGGTGTCCGCTGTCACGTGATCGTACGAATGGGCAAATTTCAAGTCGTCCACCTTGACGAGATTCGAACCCAAGCACCCGGCAGAATAACCATATCCAATTGATTTCCTTTGTTAGACTGGATATCCACGCTTCTTATTAAGCGTTCTTTTCCCGCAAGAGGACTCGGGACTTTTCTATTTCATCAGCCGGTAGAATGCCGAACGTGCGATGGACGGAAGGTTGATATTGCCTCTGGACGGCATCAACGCCCGCTGTGATCGCACTTCTCCAGGATGCGCCTCTGCCCCATGCTTCGCGAAGAGCATCTGCCAGATCGCGGCCAGCTCCGGTTTCCTGCAACGCCTCAAACAGCATTCCGGCCTGACGCAAGTCCTTTTCTTTCTTTGCCCTTCCACCGGCGTCATCTTGACGCCGACCGGCCACGATCAGTTTGTGAACGGCGAACCGTGATGGATCGGGCACCACGACCGAGACACCGGCACCATGCAGCAAGATCGTTCGCACCGGATCACGGATGAGGAAGTCCATATATCGCAGAGGTTCGGCAGACGCGCCGCCGAGAGCCGGCATTTGCGCCGGTTGATCCGCGTAATCTTCCGATCCCCGGTTTGTCGTCAGGAACTCTACTCGGTAACCGGTCGAGTTGCGGAAAGCATTGGAGCGAGGGGAACCAGAAACATGAGGTACGGCCCGGAATGACGGATCGATGGACTGAAGGAGAGCGACAATCGGCGGAATTGAATCTTCGACCTCGCTCGAGATCGCGTAATCTTGAGCCAGATCCGCGTCACCTGTCAGGATCGCAGCCATAGGCAGGCGGATACCGAGATGGGCCGCATAACATTGGAACGCGACTGTGCCGACGAGGACACCACGGAGCCGGAATAACCCAGCCGATGCCAACGTCTCAACAACTGTGCCTGTGAAGCGATCCGGAGCAATCAGACCCGCTTCGCGCGTCAGTGCCGCCACCATCTTTCGACGGTTCTGGTAATCATCCTTTTCGCCCCTGAAGGCTTGAACCCGGGTTGTGATTTCGTCATCATCAGCAGGGCCGACATAGCGCCGCTTTTGACCACCTTTGCCATCCGGTTGGTCGAAGTACCAGTATGAGCGATTGTCGACCTTGACCGAAACAAAGCGACCAGTGGGTGGGAAATCGGCCGACCACTGCGCATCAAAAGTCCGTTGCTGCAACTCCGCGACCATCGTTCGGAACATGAGGTCGATTTGCTTCATTTGAGGCGCCTTATAACATTTCCTCAAATCTAGTATAGTCAATCGATTTACGCAACTCCACAAGCCATTTTATCATTGTCGACAAGGATGGCAACGTGGTCTCGATGACGACGACGATCGAAAACGGGTTCGGTTCGCGTCTGATGACGAACGGTTTCCTGCTCAATAACGAGTTGACGGACTTCTCTTTCAAGACCCATGACGGCGGCCTGCCGGTCGCCAACCGCGTTGAGCCCGGCAAACGCCCACCCTCCTCGATGGCTCCGACTATCGTGATGAAGGATGGAAAGCCGCTGCTTGCAATTGGTTCACCCGGTGGCAGTCAGATCATTGGTTACGTGGTGCAGGCACTGATCGCCTATATTGACTGGCGCGTGCCGGTTGAAGCGATTGTCGCCCAGCCGCATCTCGTCAACCGGTTCGGCATTTATGACATAGAGGCCGGCACCAGTGCGGACGAACTGGTCGCCCCCTGAAGGCGATGGGTTACGAGGTAAAGGCGGGTGAGATGAACTCCGGTTTGCATGCTATCGAGATGACCCCCAGGGTTTGGCTGGCAGCGCCGATCCACGACGGGAAGGCGTAGCTGTAGGGGACTGAGCCTTTACGAAAATTGAAACTTCGCCAGTCCACACCCCCGAAGCATGGGGCAGAGTTCACCAACCTGTTCGGGTCGATACCCGTCCGCATACGGTGGCACCCGGACGCGTTGGACCATCGTAGTTGTCATCAAGGCCGTGCAAATTATCCTGGGCGGCACGATGCCATTACTGCTTCTTCGCACAGACGTCTGCGGCGCGACGACGGCCTACATCACATACCTGCACCGGGCGCGGGTCCCTAACGATCTTTGCCGGTAGGCGCAGAAGCGGGATCGGTGGCCTTTCAACGGCTCGGACCGTCTCACCGGGGGAACGATGATCGCACGGGCGCAGGAATATGCCGCACCCCAGCTGTCGGCGGCTGCCGCACGCGCGCCCGACTTCTTTGCCGGGAATCTTGTCGCCATTGGTAGCTCGCAGACCAGCGGGTGGTCGGCGCCCTCGGTAGACAGCGCCTCATGCTTGCGGTGCGGTCATTGGCCCTCGCTCTGCTCAACGTCCGGCAAACCGGGATTGCGCAGGTCGATCATCGGAAGCGCGCCATTCGGCAGCATCGTGGTCGGGAGCCGACCGTCCCATCTCTCGGCCTGGGTCAGGGAAACGAGTCCCGGGTTGTTGCGCAGGGCGTCGCCGCGCGCTTTGATGGCCAAAGCTTCAGCATCACCACGTAACCTGATTGCTTCAGCATCCGCCTGGGCCTGCAAACGTACCGCATCGGCTTGTGCCTGAGCGTCTGCACGGCGTGCATCGGCACTGGCATTGGCCTGGGTAACGGTGATCTCGGCCTGCACCTTTTCCCGCTCCGCATTCTGCCGCAGTTTCTGGACTTCCACCTCAGCCAGCATGCGCTGCTCAATGCTGGCCTCGTAGGAATCGGAGAAGTCGATATTCTCGATCTGTACGCTCTCGATGGTGACGGGCCCCTGAACACCCTCTTGAATCGCCATAGCAATTTCCTGATTGAGCCTGCCACGCTCCTGGATGGCGGTAACTGCGTTGAACCGTCCGAACACCGTCTTCGTCTCTTCGAACACCCGACGCTCAATCAGCCGCCCCAGCAGACCTGCCTCCGACCCGTACTGCTCGTAAACTGCAGCGACCCGATCAACTGGAATGCGGTAGTTCACTGACAGCTTAACGGTCGCCGGCTGCTGATCGCGACTATACGCTTCCATCGCGTCGTATACCGCTGCTTTCGACTGGACCGATATCCGTACGACGGTATCGATGACCGGCAGCTTGAATCCGAGCCCTGGCTCCGCGGTTCCGGCAATGGCCCCGTATCTCAAGATGACGCCGCGCTCCCCCTGGTCGATCGTATACCACGAACCGAAGACAATGCTCAGAATTGCGATCGCCACAATCCCGAAGATGATCGATGGAATGACGGGAAGTACTCGCACGTGAAACCTCAAATATTGGTGTGCCCGTCTTGCAAGAAAGTCGCCGGATCGCTTAGTGACGACCAATGGTGAACCTTGCCTCGTGGGCGGCACTTGTTGTCATGACGGGCCATCTCTGGCCTTTTACCTCTTGTGCGCCTTGTGCTGAATGATTGTGGTGTATGGGCATCCCCGAGGACCACAAGGCGAGTGTTTTGGATCGAGTTGACCCGCAGTGACGGCGATACCCGTTGCCGTTGTCGCGGTTAGATGGAAGATAACCAGGCAAGACAGACATTAAGTGTTTTTGTCAAGTTTTTCAGACTATAAATTCACTATCGTCTCATGCGGTGGGATTATGCGTAAAAAGGCCTACCGAAAAGCCAACCTGACCCATGCTGTAAAAACCTATCTCCTGATCTCGTCTTGATCATGAGCCTCGCCCACGCATGAGCGCCAATCTCCACGACTGTGCAGCGTTCCGTGAGAACAAAAGCCGGGTGCGTTCGGGAATGGGTGATGGAGCATTGTCAACCAATCGAATTGCTCTCGCCAAAATGAGGGCAGAGGTAATGAGCCGTCCTCTTCGTTCAGCTCTCGAGCCGAGTCAAACCTTCGACCTAAATAAACGTCAAGTATTTCGGGGACAAAATCAGCGGTATAGATTGCGCCAGCATGATCCGCGCCCCGACCGGCATTCGCGTGGCCGTCGGTCCAGACTTCTGCTTGATGCTGGCATTCGTCGCGACACAGACATCCTCAAGGCGATCGGTGTGGGAGCGAGGGCGTAATGCTGGGCCGCGCGCTGCGGGAGAGTACGGCGTCGCAAGCGTGATCACCATTCTCGAAAAGGAAGTCTCCATCAGCTTGGCGCTCGTGGGGAAGCTCTGCGAGAATTGAATTCTCTCGGCGCACCACCGGACAGCGGGAAGGCGGTCTTGGAAGACAGGTCCCGGAACCGTTCTCCCTGGTCAACACGAGGACGGTAGTAGCGGTGGGCCAGCAACACATGTCTAGAGGGCCCCCGCCCCTCCGAGCCGGCATCGGCCTCCAGGTACTGCAGCCCTCTGGTTTGTTTGCGATCTGCGGTCGCAACGATGTTTGAGTGGAGGTTTCTAAGGCTACCATGAGCACCTGCACAGGTGCCCGCTACTCTATCTTCAATTGTTACCGACTATGGTTCTGTCGAGGCCGGAGCAACGTCGCGGCCGGCCTTATAAAACTCTTACGCCCGCGCTTGAAACCCATAGCAGGTTCGCGCAGCCCGCCGAAGACCTCGGTCTCGTCCTCACCTTCCATGACGACGATATCGGCTACCGCCCCGACAGCCAGCCCGTAACCTTCGATCCGCATCAACCGGGCTGCATCCTCCGAGACAAGATCCAGACAGGCTGCAAAATCCTCCGGCCCGAGATGCATGACATTGGCGTAGAGATTGGCCATGCGCAGCAGCGAACAGTCGCCGAAGGGCGTGAACGGGTTGAGAATATTGTTGCTGGCGATGGATGCGGTGACGCCCCGATCCCTCAGTATATGCACGGGTGCAATACCTCGAACGGCGCGAAAGCCGGCTTCCCGGCCGTTCAGATAGAGATCGGTCGACGGCAGCGCCGTCACCCCGACGCCCGCCTGGCGCAACCGCGAAACCCGACGTTCGAATGCTGCCTCGTCCATCGCCGCAAGCTTGGTAGCGTGGCCGACAGTCACCCTGCCCCGCCAATCGGCCCCCTCCGTCCGCTCGCAAATCTCCTCCAGATGCCCCCTGCTCGGATCAAGGTCGAAATCCAGATGAAAATCCAGATCCACGTCATGCCGCTTGGCCATGGCGAAAAGCCGTTCCATTTGGCCGGACGGATCACTGTCGGTATAGGGGCAGCCACCGAGAAGGTCCGCGCCCTCCCCAAGCGCCTGCTCCAGCAGGTCCTCCGTGCCAGGATCGTTGGTCAGCCCTTCTTGAGGGAAGACGCAGATGGAAAGATCGAGCGCGAAGGCATAATCCTGTCTCAACCGCTTTATCGCCTCGAAGCTGCGCAGACCCGCCCGCGGATCGACCTCAACATGGGTGCGCATATGCATCGTACCTTTGGCAATCGCCATCTCTATCGTCCGCGCCCCGCGGGCATAGACGTCCTCGACCGTATAGTACCGCTTCAGATGGGCAACCGCGGCAATCGCCCCCTTCAGCCCACCTCCGGCGTTGCCGCAACGGCAGAGCAGACAGGACTTGTCGAGATGCACATGAGTGTCGACGAAGCCCGGCAGCACCAGCCGCCCGCCAATCGGCTCATCCTCGCGGCCCGCCCCGGCGGCGATCCGGCCGATGGCGGCGATGCGGCCATCGATGATGCCTATATCCTGCAGCACGGCACACCCCCTCAGGCGCACGTCACGCAGCACGAGATCGAAGGATTCTTGAAATGACATATTGCGACCCGAGGGGAAATTTTTGTAACACTTACTGTATGCACTTTTGATACAGAATTCGCAACACCACTGGAGATATCGATGCACGAGACAACAGAACGCGACCTGCAGGCAGTAAAGGACTATCTTGCTGCCTCCATGGCGCCCGATCCGGTTCGCGCCGCGACCTATGTCGCTCCCGGCTTCACCTGCCGCTTCACCGGCAACCGGCTTTTTGACACGCCAAGCGGCCCGACCAGCTTCAATGCCGCCCGCTACAAACGGGTGAAAAAACGCATAGAGCGCTATGACGTCGTGCCGGGCGAAACCGAAACCATCATCTACAGCCTGGGCTATCTCCACGGCGAATGGCCGGACGGCACCCCTTTCAACAACAACCGCTATATCGACCGGTTCACGGTACGCGACGGCCTGATCATCGACACCGACGTCTGGAACGACAGCGCCGAATGGATACTCGACCCGTCCATCGCCCGCTGAATGACCGTTCAAGGGGCCATCAGGCCTTTTCAGTCTGCATAGGGCGCCAGGATATCCATCAAGTCGCGTGGCTTGGCGCCCGAGCTTTGCAGCAATGCCCGCGAGGCAACCGCCTCCAGATGCTCACCCATCATCGCCTCCGCCTTTTCCGCCGGCCCGGTGCGGATCGCCTCGATCAATTCGAGATGTTCGCTGACTGCGCAGTCGGAGGAATGCGGTCGTCCGAAGACGGCAAGCGACAGGCCTGCGCGATAGCAGATTTCCGTGACATAACGGATCAGGATCGGCTTGCCGGTCATCTCCGCCAGAAGCACATGAAACTCGGTGGCGAGCCGGATCGAAGCACCTTCAGGCCCGTGCCGCGCGCCGTGCTCGGCCTCGACGATTGCTTTCAGCTGCTTTGCCTGCGCATCCGTCAGCTTGCCCGCGAGACGCCTCACCACCTGCTTTTCCAGATCAAGACGGATGTCGAAAATATCCCGAGCATCCTCGAAGGACGGCGTGGCGACCACAGCGATGCGGTTGCGCCGCAGATCGACAAGACCTTCCGCCGCAAGCTGGCCGAGCGCATGGCGGGCAATAGTGCGGCTGACACCGAACCGCTCACCGAGCGAATCCTCCGGTAGCCGGTCACCCGGGTGCAGCGCCCGCTCGATGATGGCACGGCGCAAGCCCGTACAGATCGCCGCAACGCGATCCCCTTCACTTCTTGCCGAACCCTTGCTGCCCGTCATCACGAACCCTCTTCTTCTGTCAATCGATAAGCGAGGCGACGGCAAAGATCAACTCGGCACACTGCCGCATTTAAATGCAAATCAAATCGAAAATGCGCAAAATAAATGCATACAATTAGTGCATCCACTTTCACGGCCAATTAATCCATGCTGGAACGCAATGATTCCGAATTCATGGAATCTGGCACGCTCATTGCATGCACTTTTTCGAAACGCTTTCAATGGTGATCTGATGCTGACTGTTCCTCAACCGACGACATACGCCCCTCCCGCTGTGGAGCTCTCCCAGGCCGCGGTCTCCTTCGGCCGACAGGAAAAAGCCGTCGTTGCGCTGCAGGAGACCAGCCTGCGCATTGCCGATGGGGAATTCGTGGCACTCGTCGGCCCGTCCGGCTGTGGCAAGTCCACGATTATGCGGCTCGCCGCCGGCCTGCTGCAGCCGACCAGGGGCGCGGTCATCGTCGGTGGCCGCGAAGTCGGCGCCAAGGCGCTGCGCATCGGCATGGCCTTCCAGAACCCGACCATGCTCCCCTGGCTGACGATCGAGCGCAATGTCATGTTGCCGCTCAAGATCGTGAAGCCGTTCCGTTCCGAATACCGGGCGAAGAAGAACGACGAGTTCCGCGACCGGGTGCGTGCACTGCTTGCGGATGTCGGGCTCGACAAATTTGCCAACCACTATCCGTGGCAGCTTTCCGGCGGCATGCTCCAGCGCGCCAATCTGTGCCGCGCGCTCGTCCACGAACCGAGCCTGCTCCTGCTCGACGAACCTTTTGGCGCGCTTGATCAATTTACCCGCGAAGAATTATGGGGCACGATGCAGTCGCTCTGGATGAAACGCAAGCCGACCGTCCTGCTCATCACTCATGACCTGAAGGAAGCGGGCTTCCTCGCTTCACGTATCTGCGTCATGAGCGCAAGGCCGGGTCGCATCATTGATGACAGTACGGTCGATTTCCATCGCCCCCGCACCATTGAGATCACCTTCGAGCACGATTTCGTCGCGCTCAACCAGCGTCTGCGCGAACTCATCATCGATGCCCGCTCCGACACCGCAATCCAGGGAGCCTGATCCATGAGCTATGCATTACGCCGCCGCTTCTGGGCCGCCGCCCTCATCGTCGCCTTCTTTGGCCTGTGGGAGATCCTCTGCCTCGTACTGCAGGTGTCCGATCTCGTCCTGCCTCGTCCGAGTCAGGTCTTCGAGACGCTCATCGACCGCTTGCCCATCCTCATGCCGCATATCATCCAGACGCTCTGGACAACGATGGTCGGCTTTGTCCTCGGCGTAGTCGTCGGCGTCGTCATCGGTGCTGCGATCGGCGTGTCGCGCACGGCCTATGATACGGCCTATCCGCTGCTGATCGGTTTCTCGTCGATCCCCAAGGTCGCGGTCGTGCCGGTCTTCGTTCTGTGGTTCGGCTCCGGGTCGGTGCCTGCAATCCTGACCGCGCTCGCCATGTGTTTCTTCCCGATAGTCGTCAACATCGCCACCGGCCTTGCGACAACCGAGCCGGAACTGGAGGACGTCCTGAAATCGCTCGGCGCCAGCAAGCTCGACATCCTGTGGAATGTCGGCCTGCCACGCACCATGCCCTTCTTTTTCGCCTCGCTGAAGATTGCCGTCACCTTCGCTTTCGTCGGTTCCGTCCTGTCGGAAACCGTCGCCTCGAACCGCGGCATCGGCAATGTCATGATGTCGGCCTCGTCCAATTTCGATGTGCCGCTGGTCTTTGCCGGCCTTTTCATCCTCGCCCTTCTGGGTGTGCTTCTCTACGTCGCCTTCTCGCTCATCGAGGTACGCGTCACGGGCTGGGCCGTCCGCGGCCAGGATTTCACTGCCGCCTGAATATCTACTCAAAACAAATGGAGCCAGACATGCTGAAGAAACTGATCTCGACTCTTGCGCTTGGCCTTTGCCTCGGCGGTGTCGCCCGGGCTGACACGGATATCAAGTTCACTCTCGGCTGGAAGACGCAAGGCTCGGACGCCCCCTTCCTGCTCGCCATGCAGAAGGGCTACTTCAAGGAAGAAGGCCTCAATGTCACGATCGACCAGGGCGAGGGTTCGGCCGCCACGGTCACCCGCATCATGTCGGGCGTCTACGATGCCGGTTTCGGCGATATCAACGCCATCATCCAGAATGCCGCCACCCGGCCGAACGAAGTGCCGGTCATGGTCTACCAGCTCTGGAGCAAGCCGCCCTTCGCCATCGTCAGCAAGAAGGAAAGCAACATCACCAAGCCGGCCGATCTGGAAGGCAAGAAGCTCGGCGGCGCACAGGGCACGCCCACCACCCGCCTCGTCAACGTGCTCGGTTCGATCAACAAGGTCGACATGACCAAGGTCGCAATCGAGAACATGGGCCCCAACCTGCAGGAGCCGATGCTGATCAAGGGCGATATTGACGGCGCGCTCGTCTTCAATATCACCAGCTGGTTCAACCTCATCAACAACCGCCAGGACCCGGCAAAGGACTATAACTGGCTATCCTTCGGCGATTATGGCCTGGATCTCTATGCCAACGGCATGATGGTGTCGCAGAAACTCGTCAAGGAAAACCCGAAGGCCGTGGAAGGACTGGTGCGCGCGGTCAACAAGGCCACCAGGGAAATCGCCGGCAATTCCAGGGCGGGCATCGAGGCCATCATGACTTATGACAGTCTCGCCAAGGAAGAACTCGAATTGGCGCGCATGAAATTCTCCTACGAGAACCTGATCATCTCGCCTGAAGTCGACAAGCTCGGCCTTGGCGATGTCGATGACGCCCGCCTGGCCCGCTCGATCGATATCGTTGCCGAAGGCTACCAGCTACCGTCGAAGCCGAAGCCGGAGAATGTCTTCTCGCGTCAGTTCCTGCCGTCGTTGGCCGAGCGCAAGCTCGTCTACAAGATCGACTGATTGGCGGAAATAAGCCTCCCTGGCCGGAAATGTCCGGCCAGGCCATGAAGAGAGGAAATGTCATGTCGCTAAATGTGCCGCAAGCAGCCCGGCCGGGAATGGTCACCAGTCCGCATCCCCTGGCAAGCGAAGCCGGCGCAGCGGTGCTGAGGCGCGGCGGCAACGCTATCGAGGCTGCCGTTGCGATTGCCGCGACACTTGCGGTGGTGATGCCGCATTTTTGCGGTCTGGGCGGTGATGCTGTCTGGCTGGTTGCAGACAGACAAGGCCTCCGCCGGTCGTTTCTCGGGATAGGTCAGGCCGCGGCGGTCCTTCCTGATCATCATACGCCGATCCCGTTGCGTGGCTCCGCTTCCATGATCACGACCGCCTGCGCGGTGGATAGCTGGGGGCATGCCCTGACATTTGGGCAGCAGCATTGGCAAGGGTGCGAGCAGCTTTCAGATCTCCTGACGCCGGCTATCGCCTTGGCGGAAAACGGGTACCGGCCGAGTCACTCGCAAGATTTCTGGCTCGAATTCAGACGCGCCGAGATAGCCGGCTGGCCGGGTTTCGCAGCCGCTTTTGATCATCCCGGGAGCAGGGGTATCTTCACGCAAAGTTCACTCGCTCGGACGCTTCGCCATATCGCCGAGCATGGCCACCGTTCCTTCTATGAGGGAGAGTTGGCGGCACGCCTCGGAGAGGCGATGGCTTCGCTAGGGTCGCCGCTCACTGCCGCCGATTTGCAGCTTACCCGCACCCGCGATGCCGAACCCGTGTCGCAGGACTATCGCGGCGTAACACTGCTCGCGCCGCCCCCGCCGACGCAGGGGGTTTCCACGCTCGCAATCCTTGGCATTCTTTCACGGCTGGATCCGGCGGCACTGCCGCCGTCAAGCGCAGTGCGATACCATCTTTTAGTTGAAGCCGTGAAACAGGCGTTCCTCGATCGCGAACACATCGCCGACCCGGATTTCGTTGACGACAATACACCCGGCCTTCTTGACCCGATGCGACTTGAGAAGAAAGCCCGGGCCATCGACCGCACGCGGGCCCTCGAGTGGCCGCATCCTTACCAGCATGGAGACACGGTCTTCTTTGCGGCAACCGACGAGCAAGGACGCTGTGCAAGCGTGCTTCAGAGTACCTATTTCGACTGGGGCAGCGGCGTGGTCGTAGGCGATAGCGGAATCATCTGGCAGAACCGTGGTGCGGCGTTTTCAGTTGCGTCCGGCCATCCGAACGCCATCCGGCCAGGAAAGCGCCCGTTCTACACCCTGAACCCCGGCATCGCATTCAAGGATGGAGTGCCCCATATGCTTTACGGAACGCAAGGGGCTGATGGCCAGCCGCAGACATTGTCGCTGCTGCTCACCGGCCTGCTCGACTACGGCATGACACCCACACAAGCTCTGGCCCAGCCTCGTTTTCTGCTTGGGCGCACCTTTTCCGACGTCCACAACAGCCTGAAGGTTGAGCAGTCGCTTGGCGGAAACATCATTCAGGAACTCGCTGCGCTCGGGCATGACGTCTCGTCGCTGCCGGCACTTTCGCCGATTTTCGGCCAGGCCGGTGTCATCTGCATCCAGGATGAAGGGAGGATTATTGGATCCCACGATCCGCGTGGGGAAGGCGTCGCTATTTGTGTTTCCACAAATTGAAAATCGGCAACGCGGTTTCCATGATAGAGCAACAGTTCGCAACATGGAGTCCTCCCAGCCCTCAAAGAGTATCAAACGGTTTTCCGGCCATCGGCGCGATTTTCGTGAACAGCAAATCCTGATCTTGCCACTGCTCTTCGAAACTTGCGATGGAGGTTGCGCTCATCTCAGGGCCGAGTGCTCCCAACTCAGCCGAAGACGATGATCTACGGCACAGAGCTGTTGGGTGAGATGCATGAACATCAGTCCGAGGAATTCGTCCTGAGAGGCGAACATCTGCCGGCTGCGCCAACCGTCATTCCTGGATCTCATGTGGCTACGAAATCACCATCGGTGAAGAGGTTTTCATCGCTGACCAGGTAATCATCCGCGACTGGGACGGACATTCGGTCGTTGGCCGGCCGGAGAAGGCGCCATTAGGATCGGAAATCACGTCTGGATCGGAATGCGAGCCGTCATTCTCAAGGGCGTTACTATCGGCGATGGCGCCGTTGTCGCGGCCGGTGCCATCGTTACGAGAGACGTCCCTGCGGGCACTGTGGCCGCGGGCAACCCGGCCAGGGTCATAAAAGACAGCGTTCAGTGGATACCGTGATCTTCGAGATCATCGGGATTATTAAGTCATCCCCGCATCGCCTGGACATCAAGCTTCTCGTCAGAAACCTGACGGCCACGTGATCGAGACATATTCTTCCGACAATTGATTATCGCACTCGCAAGGCCGGCGACGTCGCTGCTCGCGAGGTTTAGTCCCATTTGTTGTCTGTTTGAGTGATCAAGCAGAGTATAGATTACCGCGAGCACGGGAACCTGGTACGCTAGCCAGCCAGCCATTGCAACGGTTGTCTTGATCGCGAATGGACGTCATGCCCGGCTAAACGCCGGCGCTTACGCTGCGTTTCGTGGCTCAGATCACGAAGTCGAACTGCGCAAACTGTCCGTCGTCCGTTTTCTTAAGGCCGAGGAGGAGCGCGTGGTGAAACAGCCGGTCTCCCGCATTTCTGTTTTCACCAGGGAAAAATAGTTGTGTCGTCAGAAGTCGCCCGCCCGGGCGCTGGACTTTGACATGGAAGTGACGTGTTCGGCCGGGATAAAGCGCAGGTATGATGGTGTTGAACCACCAGCGCCCTTGCGCGTCGGTGAACTGATGCCCGCGCAGGCGAAAACCAACGCTATCATAGTCACCTTTCTCATCCGCATGCCAAATCTCGACAAGGCTGCCGGCGAGCGGCCGGCAGCGATTGTCGAAGACGAACCCGGCAACGGTGATCCGCTCACCACGGGGTGCGCTGGAATAAAGATCGCGCTCGACCGGTGAATTCGGCTTGAAGAAGGGACCGGCCTCCCGTTCAAGCGTCGGTTCTTCTCCGGCAGGACAGTGCGGGGTCGGCGGCAGCTCGGAAGTAGTCTGTGCAAACACCGTCGAGTGCGCGGTATCAATGACAGGCAACGTTAGAAATGCGGTTAGAAGAGAACGTCTGGTGGAGGGCAAATCTATATCTCCCGGCGCCGTGAGTTCAAGGGCGAGCTGCCCACGTATTTTACCGCAGGCGCTGCGCCGCGTTGGCCTGTGCCTCGCGGATGAGGCCGGAATACATATTCTCCTTGCCCGGGTACCACGGCATCGTACCAATGGAGCCGAACCCGGGAATTGTTTCCATATGCGCGACCATCCGAGCACGCATGCGCTCGTCCGGAAGCGGGCCTGTCATCGCCTGGACATTGTCACTCATATGGTCAGGGTTTGACGTACCGCAGAGCACGCTCGTGACGGCAGGGTGTGCCATGACCCATTTCAGAAAGAACTGAGCCCAGCTGGTCGCTCCGAACTCGGAAGCGAACCGGGGAAGCGGTTGCCCCTCGACCACCTTCATCAGCCGCGCCTTTTCAAGCGGCAGATTGATCAGGACGCCAACACCCTTGTCGGCGGCGGCAGGCAGAAGGCGGCGCTCGGCGTCGCGGTTAAAGATCGAGTAATTGGTCTGGATGAAATCGACATCGTCGCGCTGGACAATCGCCAGCAACTGGTCCTGTGCCACCGACTCGTGATGGGTCACGCCGACATGGCGGACGAGACCTTCCTTTTTCCATGCCTTCATCAGCGGGATGATGACGGGGGCATTGGTGATGCTATGGCACTGCATGAGATTGATCGTGTCTCTCCATGTCCGCATGCGTGATTGTCGAAAGCTCTCAATGGCGTGGCTTTCGTCTCCAAGATACTCGCCTGTCGACCAGACCTTATTGGCGAGGAACATTTCGTCAGATCGTTCAAATTCGCCCATGAACTGGCCGACGCTGACTTCTGCCGAACCGTAGAGCGGCGATGTGTCGACCAGGCGCCCCCCTGCGGCGGCGTACCGCTCAAATACCTGTCGCAGGGCATCGCGGCGATCACCCGGCTTTAAATCAAATGTCAGAAAGGTTCCGAGACCGAGAGCTGTGACCCGTTCGCCGGTGCGAGGCAAGGTGCGGGTCAGCACCGCCGGGTTAGAAGCAGGTGCGGCCGACGACGCATTCGTTTCCTGGGCCTGCGCGGTCGTGCTGCTGGCGAGTGCAAGCCCGGTTGCCGCTGCACCCACCGTGCCGAGAAAGCCGCGACGATTGATCTTTGACTGATTCATAGGAGATTTCCTGCTCGATTGTTGTTGACTTCAAAATTGCCAGTTGGCGGGGACCCAGGCATAGCCGCCATCAGTCTTCAGCATTCGGCCGAGACCCGGGAAAGGATAATGAAAGCCAAGAACCGGCATACGCTCGGTAGCCGCCCTGTCAAAAATGCGGCGACGGGAGGAAAGGGCTGTTTCCTTGTCGCGGTCGGGGCCCGGCACCCAAGGTCTGTCGACGTTGACGACAGGGTGATAGGCAAGGTCTGCGGTCAGCAGCAACTGGTCATTTCCGGAATGAACGAGGAAGGTGGCCATGCCTGGAGTGTGCCCGGACGCGACGATCGTCGCCAGACCCGGCACAATCTCGGCGCCGGCCTCATATAGTTCGACATCGTTCCTGAACGGCTCAAGGCTGTTCTTGATGTTTGCCGCAAATCGCCTCCGGAAATCCTCTGGCACAGGCATATAGGAGAGATCCGGATCGGTGCGAACAAAGAAGTCCCAGTCCGCCTTCGGGACAAAAACAGTGGCGCGGGGGAAGGCCTTGCCGCCGTCTGCGGTTCTCAAGTTGCCGACGTGGTCGGGGTGGGTATGCGAGATGACGATCGCATCAATGTCAGAAGCGTCAAGGCCGAATGCCGAGAGGTTATCGAAGATGCGGCCGCCATTTGGGCCCATGGTCTTGCCGGCGCCGGCTTCGATCAGAATCCGCCGGCCACCAGTTTCGATCAGCAGCGTGTTGAGGTTAAGCGTCATGTGGTCGGTCGGCAGAAATGCCTGTCGCAGCACGTCCTGAAGCTCGGCTTCCGGGGCATCACTGGCGTAAATGCGTGGCGGACCACCAATCACGCCGTCACTCAAGACCATTGCGCTTATCTCTCCGACGCGGAAGCGATAATAACCGGCGTTGCCGGCTGCTGGTGAAGACGTCTGGGCGTGGGCACTGTCCGAACCGCCCAGGCTCGGGAGGATCATGCTTGACGCGCCTGCAACAGCGGACAGCATGATGGCGCGTCTGTTGAGAGTGAAGGCATTCATCTGTCTTTCCTTCTTCATTGGGCGTCCTGCCTCGTCTTGCTTCTCGATCAGACCGAAGCGAGGAGAGAGTTGCCGGAGCCTCTTCAGTTAGCGGGATCATGACACGGCGCCATTGATCTGATAACCTGCAATAAGTTTATCAACTTGATTAGAAAAACTTCGCAATGGATCCCATTCGGCTAGACAGTTTCGACGTGTTTGTTGCCATCGTGCGCTGTGGCGGCTTCCGCGCGGCAGCACTCGAGCGGGGCATCTCTTCATCGGCCTTAAGCCAAACAATGAATGCTCTGGAGGAGGCTCTGGGCATCCGGCTTCTTAATCGAACGACAAGGAGCGTGTCTCCGACGGAGGCAGGACAGCGTCTTCTGGAGCGTCTCGCGCCTGCTTTGAGCGACATCAGGCTCGCTATCGCAGAGGTCGATGAATTGCGCGATAGCCCGTCAGGGACCCTCAGGGTCAACGCGCCGGCGCCGGCAGTCGATCACTTCCTCTGCCCACTGGCTTTCGATTTTATGGAGGTATACCGCGAGGTGAAGATCGAAATCATCAGCGATGCAGCCGTCATCGACATCGTGGAACAGGGTTTCGATGCCGGCGTCAGGTTCGGCAAACAACTGGCGCAGGACATGATCGCTCTCCCGCTTGGCCCCGCGCTCCGTTATGCAATCGTCGCTTCGCCTGAATATATCAACAGGTGCGGAGAACCAGAGACGCCGCATGAACTTGTCCATCATGACTGTGTCAAGCGTCGCTTCCCCGGAGGCACGCTTGTCACCTGGCGATTTGCCGAAGGCGACGAGGAGATCGAAGTCACCCCAACGGGCCGCCTGACGGTCAGTTCAGCGCACAATGAACTACAGGCTGCCCTGGCCGGCAGAGGTATTGCACATGTCTTCGATGACTACGCCAGACCATACCTTCAGGATGGCCGACTGGTAGAGCTACTCTCCGACTGGAGCCCCACCCTGCCACACTGGTTCCTATATTACCCCAGCCGCCGCCTTCCGAGCGCGGCCATGCGTGCGTTCCTCGATTACATGAGAAGCTACGACTGGAGCGCGAAGGACGTCCTCGAACCGCGGTGACTTGGCCAGAAGCTTTCGTAGAAGCAGATCGAAGCTTCCTCCAAATTCGGCATTGTTCGGCCGCATCGAACTCTTTGCGCGAGGCTTCGATGTCTTGCCATTGTCGCGGATCCAGTCGGTGAATCCCGCACAGGCTACGGCCTGCCGATTCAAATAGAGATGCCATATCCGCGATGTGGGTCAGGCGGCGGTCATGCTTGTGATACTTGGCGCTATCGATGTATCCGCACCGATGAAGGCCAACTTTGCTCTGAGTGGAAGGATCGTTCTCCGAATGGCCGTCGCATACATGGTGGCTGGCGTTCCCGCAAAGTCAGTTGAAGCCCAGAAGTCCCATTCTGCTTGGCCGAGGACATATTGCGCCTCGCTGAACGCCGGACGATCGCCTTACATCGGTCCTTTGATGTGGTCGGCATGCCGTCAAGGATGACGTCACCCCGAACCCTCCAGGCACGAAGCGTTAAAATCCCGTGTTGGTTATATCCGATTGCGGCGGGACGGACCCGAAGGCGGCGCGTGTCATGATTTGAGGCGCTGAAACGCCAGCGCGGTTGCGGCTCCTGCCCTGAACATGTAACGGCGATTGAAAAGCATGGCTCTCTCCTCCGGACAACTCAACTTCGCTTTTGATCGTAGTCGATGGGCGAACGCTCGTAAGGTTGAGCCCTAATACAGAAGACCGCCCTTCTGTGCCTCATTTGACACGCTGCCATTCGATCCTGACTTCAGTGCCTTCCGGCCTGCGAAATTGTTCGGTCATACGGTCGCCCTCCACGACCATCCTTAGATCATCACGTGTTCGTACACTGCCGACCCAGTTCGGAAATGTCGCCCCTTCGACACGGTTTCCGCTGAATTCGCCCTTCTCATCAACGGTGTATGTTCCGAAAAATCCGATACTGCGTGACATAGCCATGCGGTTTTCATCATCCGTTCCCTCACCGCGAGCATTGGAGGCAAACCGCGGGACGTCGGCGTCGGTCAGAACCTCCACGAAGTGCATGTCGGAGGTGAAGACGAGAAGACCGTTGGGCTTTTCTCCATAGGCAGCGATGTTTTTGCCGCCAGGATCGATGGTTGCCGACATCATCCGCCAGGTGCCTGCGACCTGGTTAGCGGCTGTCTGCGCAAAAGCAGAAGACGAGACGCTGATGGCGAGAACCAATATAGCTGGTCGAATGGACATGTTATCTTCTTTCCTGTTCTCGAGGTCCGTGTTTCCGGACCGCTGCTGTTCACAGATCCTGCCTGTCGGCGGAATCTGCCACTTCACGCTGCGCCTCAAGAGCGGACAGACGCGTGGAAAGCGCCTGCGAGATAGACGAATAGGCAGTGCTGCCCAGCGCCAGTCGCAGCGGCGGCTTCTCGCTCTCGGCGGCTGATATGATTGCGGCCACCGTTCGTGCCGCATCGCCCTTGATCTCGAAGCTGCCGTCAGTGATCGCCCGGCGAACGGCGCCGGCGGGGGTGTCATCGTAAACATCCATGGTTTCCGCAAGGACGAGATTGGCTCCGAAATTCGTGCCCGTCGGCCCGGGCTCGGCGATGATGAAGTCGACGCCGAAAGGCGCCACCTCCTGTGCCACGGCCTCGACAAAGCCTTCGATGCCCCACTTGGTCGCGTGATAGAGGCTGAAGCCCGGATAGGCGATCTGCCCACCCTCGGACGAAACCTGGACGATCCGCCCGCCGCCTTGCCTTCGAAGATGAGGCAATGCTGCCCGGATCAAATGGATGGAGCCGACAAGGTTTGTGGCGATCTGCCGGTCTATCTCCTCATTCGTGAGCTCTTCCGCAGCACCGAACAGGCCGTAGCCGGCGTTGCTAACGATCACGTCTATCCGGTCTTGCCGTTGGAATGATCCTTTAACGGCGGAGTCAATGCTTCGCGGCTCGACCAGATCGAGCTCAACGATATCGAGACGGCCGCCGTATTCCTGCGCAAGTTTCGTCAGCGTACCCACACGACGGGCAGTGGCGACCACCCTGTGTCCCTTATCGAGCAGCTGTTGTGTCATCTCGAGACCGAGCCCCGAAGAGGCACCGGTAATCAACCATGTTTTTAGCATAGAAACTCCTGATCTGTTCATCTCTGAATGTAAATCAACAGCATTGGTGATATAAGATCTTCAATTTGAGATAAGGTGGTGAGGATAAATCACGAATGTCACGCCCTAGCCTGAACGATCTTGCCGCCTTTGCCGCGGTGGCCAATCACCAGAGCTTCCGCAAAGCTGCCGACATCATGGGCGTCTCGCGCTCCGCCCTTAGCCACGCGATCATCGGACTCGAGGGAAAGGTGGGAATACGGCTCTTCAACAGGACCACGCGTAGCGTATCGCTGACCCAGGCTGGCGCTCGCCTGCTCGCACGACTGGACCCGGTTCTGCAGGATCTCGATCAAGCACTCGATACCATATCAGAGGAACGCGGTACCCCAAGCGGCTCGCTGCGGATCAATGCGAACAAGAGCGGCGCGCGCATCCTGCTCACCCATGTCGTTCCGCGATTTCTTGATCTCTATCCCGACGTCGAGCTTGATCTGGTTTCGGAAGGTCGGCTCATCGATATCGTGGAGCAGGGCTTCGATGCCGGCATCCGCCTGCTGGAAGCTGTTCCGAAAGACATGGTCGCGGTGAAGTTCGGCGGCGACGTGCGTTTCATCGCCGTGGCAGCGCCATCCTACCTCGAGGGCAGAGCAAGACCGCATACGCCCGACGACCTTTTAGCGCACCGCTGCATCCGCCAGCGTCTGCCGAGCGGGAAGCGCTATCGCTGGGAGTTCTCAAAACGCGGCGCCGAAGTGGCGATAGACGTCCCAGGCAATCTCACCCTCGATGACAATGATCTTCTCGTGCAGGCGGCGGTAGATGGGCGCGGTATCGCCTATGTGCCCGACTATTTCGCACAGCCGTTTCTGGCGTCCGGTCAATTGGTGACCGTACTTGATGATTGGTGCCCGCCCACACCGGGGCTGGCGCTCTATTACCCGCGCAGCCGGCACGTTCCGTCACCACTACGAGCCTTCATCGACCTCCTGCGCGAGGTGGACAAGTCACGATAAGGAAGGGGCAGCGATGAATGGCATCTGCCCCTCTGCACTGTCGCGTTCGGGAGGCTTACCCGGTGGGTCACGATGCCGCTGGCTTGCGACGCAAGATCATGCCCCCATGATGCAAAGTGTTGGCATCAACGAAGTCGCCGTCGGCGGTAAAGCCGGTGTCGTCCCAGTACTCGATACGCGTGCCTTCGACTTCGTACCGGCCTTCATAGGCTCGCTCAACTGCGTTCGGGCAGTGTCTAGTTCTTGCTGCATTGTTGGCGCTCAGCTGTTCGTAGCGCTCGAACCTTGCCTTGGCGCTTGGAACGGCCGCTCTCGACCCGCTGCAAGGCAGCCTGGGCACTTCGGTAAGCAGCTTCAAAGGGCCTCGGGTCCAGCCCGTAAAACACCTTGGCAGGACCGAATGTTTCCTGCCAAGGCTCCTTATTGGCTCATTTCGTTTTGGCAGAGACGGCCTTTGCTGCCTGATCGATGGTATCGGCAATGACCGCCGGCTGCGTCATAAACAGGGCATGGCTTGCCGACACCTTGGTGATCCTGGCGTTGATCCGCTCAGCCATATGGATCAACATGGCCTGGTCGAAAGCCTTGTCTTCGGTTGCGATGACAGCCCAACTGGGCTTGGTGCGCCAGGCTGCATGTTCGAGCTTCGTACCGAACGCCGACATGTTGATCGGAACTTGGGCATCCCGCATGAATGCCACATCCGCATCACTGACGTCGTGCGCAAAGCCAGCCTTGAACTTTTCCGGGCTGACATAGCCGAAACCATCCTTCGTGATCTCGATAACGAACTCGGACGCGGGCGCAAATCCCTCGTATTGCTGAGCGGTCGTCTCGCCAGCATCGGGAGAAAGTGCCGAGACATAGACGAGGCCCGCAACCTTGGGATCGATGCCGGCTTCCGTGATTACGGTTCCGCCCCAGGAATGTCCGACGAGGATGACAGGACCAACGTGCCGCTCAAGCGCGCGTCTCGTGGTGGCAACATCGTCTGCAAGCGACGTCAGGGGGTTTTGCACGATGGTAACGCGATAGCCGCGCTGCGTCAGGTTGTCGTAAACACCCTTCCAGCCGGACCCGTCAGCAAATGCACCATGAACCAGAACGACGTTTCTGACGGTTTGGTCCTGTGGCAGCGCGTCAGCGGCGATTGCCTGCAAGGCGGCGGACAGGGAGGCTGCAGCTGCGAGTGCGGTAATGGCTATTTTGCTTGTCATGGCGTGCTCCTTTTATTTTCGCAATAACAATTATCGCGATAACATTAAGCTTTCATATTTGCCGGAGCTCGTCAACATTTTTCTTATCGCGATATTGGTTTTTGCGATAAGTTAATTTATAAAGGTCCTCATAGGAGTTCGAAATGTCCCAACGCCACAATGATCCCCCGCCCCTGCGCGACCAGCTGTGCTACGCTATTTACACAGCGGGCATTGCAATCCAGCGCGCCTACAAGCCGCTCCTGGACGAGCTTGGGTTGACATACCCGCAATATCTCGTCTTGAACGTCCTTTGGGCGCAAGACGATCAGACGGTCGTGTCGATCGCCGACCAGCTTGCTCTGGACTCCAGCACCTTGACGCCTCTTTTGAAGCGTCTCGAAGCCGCCGGGCTTGTGCGCCGGACCCGCAATCTGAGCAACGAACGTCAGGTTCTGGTGGCATTGACAGACCAGGGTCGCACCTTACAGCACAAGGCGGGATGCCTCAGCGACACTTTGCTTGCAGCCTCGACCCAAACGCCCCCGCAACTCGCTGCCTTGAACCAAGACGTTCGGTATCTGCGCGACGCGATCTATTCGCAGATCGGCGGGTGGAAACCACCCGCCTGATCCGCAATGGTCTACTTCAGCGAGACCACCGTCCAGAACACTGCGTCCCCTTACGCGGTCGGGACAGTGCCGCCGTCGATCACATGCTCGGTTCCCGTAATCGACGACGCCCGGTCCGAGGCCAGGAAGGCGATCAGGTCAGCGACCTCCCCAGGCCTGGCGGGTCGTCCGAGCGGTATGCCGCCCAGCGAGTTCATGATCATCTGCACAGCGTCGTCATAGCTGATGCCGGCTTCCTCCGCGATCCGTAGTGCGAGACCGTTGGAGCCCGAATCCGCGATCCAGCCGGGAGAAACCCTCACCACCCGCACGCCCTTGGGAGAAACCTCCTTGGAAAGGCTCTTGCTGTAGGTGTTGAGCGCGCCCTTGGCTGATGCATAGCCGGTAGTCGCCTGGTGCAGCGGAAGAACCCGCTGGATCGACGTCACATGAATGACGACCCCACTTCCCTGCGCGATCATGCCGGGGATGAGAGCACGATCTAGTCGGACAGCCGGGAAGAAGTTGAGGTTGAATTCCTTCTCCCATTCCTCTTCGGTCAATGCCGCAAAGCCGCCGGAAGGTGCCGAAGAGCCGCCTAGCACGTTCACGAGGATATCGAGCCCGCCAAACTCCCGGTGAACAGCGTCGACGACTGTCTGCACACCATCCACGGTGGTCAGGTCGGCTTCGACGAACGCCGCGCCGGAGAAGTCTGCCGGCTTCTTGCGAGCGGTCGCAAGCACGCGTGCGCCAAACTCCTTGAACAGTGTCACTGTTGCTGCGCCAGCACCCGAGGTGCCGCCAGTGACGAGAGTACGACGGCCCTCCAAATTAAGAAACGCGCTCATACGGTGATCTCCAGTTCAGCAACCTTGTCGCCCGCAAGGGCGAAGATAAAACGCAAGTCAATCGGGCTACCCGGGAAGTCGCCCGCAGTGTGCGCAGTGACCTGGGTCTTGCCGTTCTCGGCCGTGATCAGAAAAGGCTCAACCCTGTAGCTGTACTGCTGGGCCTCATCAGCCATCCATTCACGGATGGCGTCGCGTCCGCGGTGCGTCTTGCCCTTGTCCTTCACGATGCCGTTCTCGGTGAAGGTGGCAGCAATCGTATCCGGACTGCCTGTCCGGTCTGCCTCGAAATAGGCTTCGATGGCCTTCGGTAGTTTGATCGTCATTCGCTTCTCCATTCCTTCCCGCGGCCTCATTGGCGACCGTTCGACCTCCGTCTGAGATCGACTGAGTGAAAGGTAGATCATCATCATTGACAGGATAATCCGGACAAACAAGGATGTGGCATTGCGAAAAGAGGGACAATGACGTGACACCATGACCAGATCCGTTCTTGCTGACCTTGATGCCGTTCTTAGTATCGCCCGCCTCGGATCGTTCCGGGCGGCCGCGCTCGATCTCGGCATTTCCACAACGGCCTTGAGCAATGCCATCGCCAAGCTCGAACAGCGTCTCGGCATCCGCCTGTTCAACCGGACGACACGGAGCGTCTCGCTCACCGATGCGGGAAAGACCTTCGTCGAACGGGTCGGTCCGGCGGTAACGGACATCCACGATGCCATGCTGGCCGCTCAATCCCTTCAGGAGGTCCCGACCGGCACGCTACGCATCAACGCCTTTGCCACGGCAGCCCGCGAGGTGATGGAGCCGCTCATCCTTTCGTTCATGCAGCGCTATCCCCAGGTCCATATCGACCTGGTCACCGAGGGACGGATCGTCGATATCGTCGCGGCCGGCTTCGACCTCGGCCTCAGGCCAGCCGATCTCGTCCCGGCCGATATGATCGCCGTGCCTCTGGGCTTGACGCGCAGCAATGCGGTCGTGGCATCGCCGGAATTCCTGCAAACGCATGGAAGGCCTGCTGTTCCGGCCGACCTCTACCGGTTTCGATGCATCCGCGCCCGTCTTCCAAATAACGCGCTGTTCCGATGGAAATTCGAGAGGGATGGGAAAGCCGTCCAAATCGATGTGCAGGGCTCGATCACCCTTGATGAGTCGAGTTTGGTCAGGATCGCGGCGCAGAACGGCGTAGGTCTGGGATACGTTATGGAGGCGGACGTGCGTGAAGATATTGCAGCCGGGCGGCTGATCCGGGTTCTGGAGGACTGGACGCCCGCGTTGGCACCGCTGGCGCTGTATTATCCGGGCAGAAAAAACCCGCCGGCTGCCTTCACCTCGTTCATCCAAGCTGCTCGCGAATTCGCAAAGGGCTGCTAGCTCGGCAGATCGCGTCGTCGATCGGCTGTTCGAGCTCGTGAAAAGATATTTACCTAAGAACCGTTATTAGAGATTAGCGCTCGCTAAAATTCCCGGGCGTCATCATCAGCTTCTCGCTGGAGTTGCCGCAGTGCCAACTCAATGAGTTCATCATGATCGCTTCCCGGCGCGGCAGCTGACCCAAACCGTTCCATCTCGGTAGACACTATGCCGCTGGATGGCGTCGTTTGCTGCCACCCGGCCTGAATTCCTAAATAGCTCCTGATGGCCTGTACATTATCTGGAGGCAAATGAGCATTCCATGCGACATAAAAAAGCACCTCAGGTCGCGCGCAAGCGCGTAGTGAGCGGCTAACCCGCCCACTGCCAGACCGAGATTGCAACGTTCAGTAAGACTCTGTTTTTGAATCTCTTTCGTGACGCGGCCAGACTACTGCAGACTGGATAAACCCGCGTGTTTGCGTCAAGGCTTTGGCAACAGATGCTTGGCGTGCTTTTCTGTCCTTGGCCCCAGGACAGAGGACACCATTCGGAACACATGATGAAAAGAAGTGCAGCGGATGGCGAAACGCGCCACGCACGCCGACAGATCCTTCAATCCCGATGGGCGACCAGCTGATCTGGAATTGATTAAGGCGAGCGACCACATCCTGATGCACATCAAATGGTGCTGTCCAATCGGGTCCGGCAGCTTTTCAGGCCGCGCGAAGCATATGGTACAGCGCCACATTGCGGTGATAGGTTGTAACCGCCCTCCAGGCCAAAGGGCGGTCAACTACGTTCAATCAGATCTCCGAAGATTTACGGCGACAGCTCTTCGAGAACTTTACCCCTGGTTTCAACTGCAAACAGCATCGTGACGATCGCGCCGACAACCAAGATCACGGCGAAGATCGCAAACACATATTGTATCCCGAAGGATGACATTACGACGCCCACAAGCATCGGGCCGGCGGAGGAACCGAGACGCAACCAAGCGCTGCCGGCGCCCGTGCCAATTGCGCGCATACGGGTCGGGTAGATCTCTGCCGAATAGAGATACAGCGAGAACGTCACGGTCTGGACTATGGCATAGGCAAGACCTGCCAGAATCAGCACCTGCATGGGCGAAGTCGCACCAAGCCAAGCCAGAATTACGAGCGGTACAGGAGCCAGAAGCAGGGCACCCGCATACCAACGCTTGCGACCGACCTTATCGATCAGCAGTGCGCAAATGACGGCAGCGACCACGCCTGCCGCGGATGTCATGAAGCCATACAGAATGCTTGTCTCGAGCGGCAGATTGAAGGTCTGGCGATAGAGCGTCGGCAGCCAGGTAATCGTTCCGTTCGCCACCATGTAGGCGCAGAACCACATCGCCCAGATCGACAGGGTGCGTTTCAGATAGATTCCCTGGAACAGTTCCTTCCAGTCGGATGTACGCTTGACAGGCGTTGCGATGATCCGTGGCTCGGGAAGCTCCTTCCCGGAGGCTCGAGCGCTTTCTTCCATACGTGTTACTATAGCGTTGGCCTCATCATACCGGCCGGTTGCCGCCAGCCAGCGCGGGGATTCTTTCAGAAACCACCGCAGCGGAATCATCAGGATCGCGGGCACCAGACCCACGACGAACATTGCTTTCCAGCCGTAGACTGGAACCATGAAGTAGCCGATCAGACCGGCGCCAACGAGGCCGAGCAGGAACATGACTTCATAGAGCAGGAAAAAGCGACCGCGACCTTTCGAGCCGATCAACTCGTTAATGTATGCACTGGCGACAGGTACTTCCCCGCCGGTGCCTATCCCCTGTACGAAGGGGAACGCCATCATCATGCCGGCGCCCGCAGCGAAAAGGCAGGCAACATCCATGCTGACAAACAACAGAATGGTGAACAGCAGGACTTTCAGCCGACCGATCTTTTCCGCGAGCCAGCCGAACAGGATGGCGCCAATGAGTTGCCCAAGGTATCCCATCGACAGGATCATGCCCGTCTGGGATGGGCTGAGCCCCCATTCCCGGACGAGAACCGGCATCGCATAGGCAATGGCGATCACCGTGTAACCATCGAAGAAGGTTGCGGCCCCCACAATGTTGCGGGCCCAGAATACTTCTCTTGTGATAGGAAGGCGCTCCAGACGGGCGCTGATGTCGGCCTGCGGATCGGCAACAGCCGTCGCGTCAGCCCGTAATGGCTGCATGATATTCATGATTTCCTCCTCGACCCGCCGCCTATCTCTCTCCCGGCTACGGATGTGCTTCGTCGTCGTTGCTACGGTGTTTCTGTTTTCCTGTCAGAGATAAAATTGTATCGGCATCACCCGGCTTTTGCGTTCGACGCCCGGTCATGAGGCTTGCCGCCCAACGCGATCGCGCGGGGCGGCAAAAGGTTACTCTGCGGCCAGCAACTGCTCGACCCGGCCAATGCCCGCGGCATCGAAGGCCGCGAAGATTTCCTGTTCCGCCTTTTCGCCGAGGTTTTTCAACGGTTCGCGGATCGTCGCATGATCAAGGACCCCGCGGTGGACCAGGCCGAGTTTGAGAGCGACAGTGCCTTCCATATGTGAGCCGCGGTGGTAGACCGCACGGGTTACCGGCAGCAATTGTTCGAAGATCTTGCGCGCTTGCGGATAGTCCTGTGCCTTGCCAGCCTTGATCAGGCCGATCAGAAGCTCAGGCGCGATGTTACCATAGCCGACGAGCAGACCGTCGACGTCAAACATCGTCGGCAGCAGCCACTCGTCATGGCAACTGAGGACCTGCAGGTTCGGATTGGCCTTCTTCAGTTCCGGGATTTCCACATACCAGCGCTTCATGTTGCGTACGCCGTTCTTCGTCGCAACGACGCCGGGCTGGGTCGCGATTGCCAGCTGCGTGTCAAGGTCATAGGACGCCTTGGTCACGTCAGGATACTGGAACAGGATTTCCTGCAGGCCGGACTCTTCCCAGATCGCCTTGTAGCGGTCCTGCGGAGCACCTTTCTGGAAACCGAAACGAAGCCAGCCATGGTTTGGATAAACGAGCGCGCCGGTGGCACCGGCAGCCTTGCACTTCTTGGCCTCTGCAGCAGCCACCCGGGTGCCCTCGCCGGTAATGCCGGCAATGATGGGGAGAGAGCCGCCAACAGCATCAACGTAGACGCGGATGAGCTCCAGGCGCTCGTCTTCGGTCAGGAACGTGCCTTCGCCGGCATGGCCGAGAATGACAAGGCTCTTTACGCCTTCCATCGAGGCGAGCCACTTGGCGATTTTGGCATTGGCTGTGTAGTCGACCTCGCCATCCCGCGTGAAAGCAGTGACGGGTGCCGGGCTGAGGCCGCGAAGGTCCATGGGTTGCATCTGATTTCTCCTCCTTATCAGCTGCTGTCCTTAATCGATCAGCAGATGGGATCGTTAATGGGAACGTTCCCGTTATCGATCTTAATTACTCTGGAGTCAACGGCATTTTTCGTGCAATGTGGCGTTCGAACAGCCATCACCAGAGTTGGAATGGAAAAAAGATAATGGAATCAAGAGAGCGCCCGCGTCAGCCGCGCGTCACTGTTCACAGCGTTGCGGCTGCCGCGGGAGTTTCGAAGTCGACCGTATCCCGCATTCTGGACGAGCGGCTACCCAGGTCCGACAGCGAAACAGCGAGACGCGTGCGGAAAATCGCCGCGGAACTGGGCTATGTGAGGGATGTTTCGGCCGCCAGCCTGCGGCGCGGCAGCACGCTAACGATCGGTGTCATCGTTCCGCGTTTAACGGATACGGTCATGGCAATGCTGTATGAGGCGATCGTTAAAGCCTGTGCCCGCACCGGACGTTTTGCCATCGTGGCAACGACGGAGGATGATCCAGAGGCGGATCGTATGGCGGCAGAATCCCTGCTCAATCGAGGCGTTGACGGGCTTATTCTCTGCACGGCACGCAAAGACGACAGTTTCCCCGACGAACTGAAAGAGCGCGGTGTGCCCTATGTGCTTGCGCTTCGAACCGATCATCACAGTCTATCGGCTGTCGGGGATGATCGGCTGGGCGGTTATCTCGCGACGCGGCACCTGCTTGATCTGGGTCACGAGCGGATCGGCGTGATCGCGGGTCCGGACTATGCGTCAAGCGCAACCGGACGCGTCGAAGGCTATCGACAAGCGCTCGAAGAGGCATCCATTTCCCTCGATACCGGTCTGATCGTCCCGTCCACATTCGGCATCCAGTCGGGTGCTGAAGCGGTTGAGAAACTCATGGCGCTCGGCGTCCGGCCGACGGCAATCTTCGCCGTTAACGACAATACAGCCATCGGGGCGCTATCCGCTTTGAACAAGATGGGGCTTTCCGTGCCTGATGATGTTTCCCTCGTCGGCTACAATGACATTCCCATCGTCAGCCACCTCTCGACCCCGCTCACGACGCTCCGCGTTCCATTCGATCAGATTGCGTCTAATGCTCTCGATTTGCTGACCTACACGACCGCCCCGCGCGACAACCGGATTCTCGTTTCAGCCCCAACTTTGATCCCACGTAAATCGACGGCAAGGCTCCACATTTAGCTCGGACTGACGCATTTTGAGGCCAATACTTTAAGGCTGCTGGCTACAGTTTAAATTGCGCAGGATTTGTTCGCCTGCAAGAGTGAAAGGTTTGGCAGCCGGTCAAGGCGGACTAAGAAATAAAGCTCAAGACGGATACCGCTTGGCTTGGCTTGGCTTGCCTTGATTTCGACTGGCGCAGAGGCGACATGACGCTACTGCAGGCGCCATGCCTTCCGTGCGGCAGGCTGTATGATGGCAATCATACCTGACGTCTTTCTCGCCTTGAAACGATCTGAACCGTCGACCCCTAGAATCAGAATCAAAACTGAACGATTTCTGTTATTTACGTCCTTAACTACGTAGAGGAGCGCAAATTTATCCCGCTGCGGGTCGTATCAGTCAAACCGCTCGCAACAGGCGCGGTGACATTTTCTATCACGATCCGTCCGTCCCTGAGTTCGATCGTTCTATCGAAGAGATCCTGCACACGCGGATCATGGGTGACAATCGCGACGCCTGCTCTTCTCGTATCGGCGATTTGCCGAAAGAGAAAAATCACTTGTCGTCCACGTACGCTGTCGAGCGCTGCCGTCGGCTCGTCGGCAAGAAAAAGGGCAGGATCATTCGCCAGCGCCCGCGCGACGGCCACGCGTTGCTGTTCGCCTCCCGACAGCCGTGCCGGAAGATTGCCAACGCGGTGCGCAAGATCGACGCTGCCAAGCAAATGCGAAGCATACTCGCGCGCCGCTCGCGCTGGCACATCGTCGATCTCGAGCGCCACGGTTTCCACCACCTTCAGAAACGGAATGAGATTGGCCTTCTGAAAAACGAAATCGATATTGTTGAGCCTGAAGATATAGATCTCGCCGGTCGTGGGCGGCTCCAAAAGGCCGGCAATCAGCAGAAGTGTACTCTTGCCGGAACCGCTGGGTCCCAGGATGCCGCCGACATCACCCGGATGAATATCGAAAGAGACGCCGTCAAGGGCGCGCACCACCGTCTCCCCGCTGCGGTAGAGGCGGGCTGCGTTGCGGACACTGAGAATCGGACTGTCGCCCATGACAGGATTTCCAACCATACGAGGCGGCAAGAATACCCCCCCTGCGCTACGTCACCGCGATTCGTTGAACAAAGTCCAGAAAAGCCCGCACCTTGGCCGGCGGCATGTGGCGTGACGGATAATAGGCGTAGAGCGGAAACTGCTCGTCGGACCATTCCGCGAGGATCGTCGTCAGCGCGCCGCTCTCAAGCCACTCGTCGAGACCTATGGCAAAGCTCTGGAATAGGCCTTGCCCTGCGAGACAGGCCGCGACGGCAGCCGAGGGATCGTCCATGATCAACCGCCCTGCCACCTTGATATCGATGGCGCCGCTATCACCCTGGAATTCCCAGGTGAACGGTCGCCCGGTCTGCGGGTCGCGAAAGAGGATGCAATCGTGGTGCATCAGGTCGTGGGGCGTGGCTGGAACTCCGCGACGGTCGAGATAGCCCGGGGCGGCACAGGTCAGCACCGGTACGTCCAGCAGTTTGCGCGCGATTAGCGACGATTCATCCGGCGGACCAAACCGCACGGCGACATCCGCGCCGCTCATCATCTCTTCGCGATAGTTGCTGGTGGTCAGATCGAGCGTCAAAGCGGGATAGCGCGCCAGAAACTCACCGATCCTCGGTGCTAGCACCATGCGCGCGAACCAGGGATCGATCGAAACCCTGAGCCGCCCGCCGACGAAGGCCGCCGAACCGGCAGCTTCGGAGGCCGCCTCCTCCAGCCCGGCCAGCAACGGCATTATCCTGGCATGGAAGCGGGCGCCCTCTTCGGTCAGCCTAACTTCACGCGGATTGCGGTCGAACAATCTGACGCCGACGCGTTGTTCGAGCCGCGCTATCGCTCGACTGACCCCTGATGGCGTCAGGCCGAGAACATCCGCGGCTCGCACAAAATTGCCCGCTTCCATCACCGCCCCGAAAACACCGACCCCGGTGAGCAACCGCGTGTCGAAACTCATGCCCTCTCTCCGTCGCAGGGTCGGACTTCGCCGACTGTCTCGTTATGATGATTTGAGATCATCTTATCTTTGATATTAATGCGTGTGAATCATCTTTATTCATCCCGTAGATACTTCCTCAACGCCCGGACGGCGCCAGCGGCATGCCGGAACCGCGTAAGTCTCCGGCCTTGCAGAGAAGGACTTCATCCATGAATGCGATCTCACGCAGAAGCCTGTTGGCGCACGGCGGCCTTTTGCTGGCAGCCGGTACAGCCGCTGCGAATACGCCGGTTCATGCGCAGGCAGCCAAACCGCAAGCATGGTCCGGAAATTTCAAACCGATCGACAGGGCGATGGAGCAGGCCGTTCGCGACGGGACCGTGGCAGGAGTCGTTGCCACAGCCGTGGGACCGGACGGCATGATCTACGAAGGGACCTTCGGAAAGGCCAATACAGCGACCGGAGCAACGATGCGCGCCGACACGGTGTTCTGGCTGTTGTCTATGACGAAGGCCTTCACCGCCACGGCCTGCATGCAACTCATCGAGCAAGGCAGGATCGATCCCGAAGACGATGCGGCGAAATATCTGCCTGAACTCGCCAATCCGATGGTGTTGGAAGGTTTCGACAGCGACGGCCAGCCACGCCTGCGCCCGGCCAAGCGTGCCATCAAGGTGCGTCACCTGCTCACCCACACCTCCGGCTATACCTATTCGATCTGGAGCGATGCCCTGACCCGCTACGAGCAGGTCACAGGAATGCCTGATATCGCGACCTGCCAGAACGGTGCTTTCCAGGCACCGCTCGAATTCGATCCCGGCGAACGCTGGCAATACGGCATCAGCATGGACTGGGTCGGAAAGCTGGTGGAAGCGGTCAGCGACCAGTCGTTGGAGGTCTATTTCCGCGAGAACATCTTCGCCCCGCTCGGCATGACAGATTCAGGCTTCCTGATCGGCAGCAAGCAGAAGGCCAGGGTCGCTACCTTCCACAAAAGGAACGCGGACGGCGGACTGACATCCGCCCCCTTCGAAATGCCACAACGGCCGGAATTCTTCATGGGCGGCGGCGGCGCCTTCAGCACGCCACGCGACTACATGACCTTCCTGCGGATGCTGTTGAACGACGGCTCCCACAAGGGCGTGCGCGTGCTGAAGCCGGAAACGGTCGCGTCGATGATGCGAAACCAGATCGGCGACCTCGACGTGCGCGCCATGACGACGGCCCAACCCGCCTATTCGCAGAGCTTCGACCAGTTTCCCGGTGAGCACCACAAGTGGGGATATTCCTTCGACATCAATACGCTGCCCGGTCCGAACGGTCGGTCGGCGGGCAGCATTTCCTGGGCTGGCCTGCTGAACTGCTATTTCTGGCTCGACCCGGTGCAAAAAGTGACCGGCGCCATCTTCACCCAGCTTCTCCCATTCTACGACGAAAAGGTCGTGAAGCTCTACGGCACATTCGAACGCCGCCTCTACGACGGCCTCGCCTGATCCATTCCCGACCTTAACACCAGGAGACATATCATGTATGCGATTACAGGAATTACCGGCAAAGTCGGTGGCGCGCTGGCGAAAGCCCTGATCGAAGCCGGAGAGCCGGTCCGTGCGGTGCTACGCGATCCCGTCAAGGCGGAAATCTGGCGCAAGCGCGGTTGCGAGATCGCCTTTGCCGAGATGGACGCCGCGACGCAGCTCGCCGCCGCGTTCAAGGGTGCCAAAGGTGTCTTCATCCTGCCGCCGTCGGAATTTGATCCGGCGCCAGGCTATCCGGAAGCGGCGAAGCTGAATGAGGTGCTGACGACCGCTCTCCTTGCTGCCCGCCCGGAAAGGGTCGTCTGCCTCTCCACCATCGGCGCCGACGCGGAAGTGGACAATCTGTTGAGCCAGCGGACGATGCTGGAAGAAGCCCTCGGCGAGCTCGATCTTCCCGTCACCTTCCTGCGGCCCGGCTGGTTCATGGAAAATGCGACCTGGGACGTCGCCTCGGCCCGCGACGAAGGTGTGTTGCACAGCTTCCTCCAGCCTGCCGACAAGACCTTCGCCATGGTGGCGACACAGGATGTCGGCCGGCTTGCCGCAGATCTGATCCGCGAGCAATGGATCGGCAATCGGGTGGTGGAACTGGAAGGCCCGGCTCGGGTCTCGCCCAACGATCTCGCCAATGCCTTCGCGTCGGCACTAGGGCATCCGGTGCGGGTGGAGATCGTCCCGCGGGACAGCTGGGAGGACCTGTTCCGTGCCCGGGGTACGCGTAACCCGCAGCCGCGCATGCGTATGCTCGACGGTTTCAACGAAGGCTGGATCGACTTCAAGGCCGACGGCGGAACCCATGTCAGGGGCACGACGTCACTTGAGCAGGTGATCGAAGCGCTGGTCCTGCAAGCAGCGGCGAGCGAGACCACCTGAGCCCGCCGGGAAAGCGGGCGGCGGACGGCTTCGGCCTCTGCCGCCGCGTCCCTCGCAACTCGAAAGGAATGATCATGGAAACGATTGAGACTCACGGTATAACGATCCCCCGGTTAGGACTGGGGACTTTCCGAATGCCTGGCGATGCTGCCCGACCGGTTGTCGAAAGCGGACTTGCCCTCGGCTTTCGCCACATCGATACCGCCGCCATGTACGACAATGAAGCCGCCGTCGGCGGGGCGCTTGAGGCCTCCGGCATAAACCGCGCTGACCTCTTCGTCACCACCAAGGTCTGGCACGACAAGCTCTCCCCCGACGCCCTGCGACGGTCCTTCGACACGAGCCTCAGCAAGCTTCGCCTCGATCATATCGATCTCTTCCTCGTGCATTGGCCATCAGCGAACATCAACATGAGCGTAACGCTGGACGCGATCACCAAGCTGAAGGAGGAAGGGTTGGCGCGCGCCATCGGCGTCTGCAACTTCAACCTGCCCATGATCCGGCATGCGATCGAGGAAATCGGCGCCCCCATCGCCGTTCATCAAGTCGAATATCATCCGTTCCTGTCACAGACGCCGATGCTGGATTATCTTCGCCGCAAGGGAATTCCGATGACCGCCTATGCGCCGCTTGCGCAAGGCCTGGCCGCAAAGGATCCTGTCCTCGCCAGGATAGGTGAAAAGCACAGCTCCACCGCCGCGCAGATCGCCATAGCCTGGCTTCTGGACCAGGAAAACGTCATCGCTATCCCCAAAGCCGCTCGCCCATCGAACCAGCGAGCCAATCTCGATGCGCTCAATATTCACCTCGACGACGAGGACCGTGCGGTTATCGCGGCTCTGCCGAAGGACCTTCGCTATGTTGATCCGCCTTTTGCGCCAAGCTGGGAGGCTGCAACGCTCTGAATGCCTTTTTTTATTGTTGCGCTACGCTCGGGATACAACCCGATTTAGCCTCGCAACATCCGCTTGTTGAAGCCAAGGCTATTGGCGGGAACGACCGAAATGGGCGCGCGAAGTAGCTGTTGTGCTTCCACCGCAATTGGCAGCACTGTGCCGGACCGCTTCTTCGCTCTTGAAGGGAACAGAACTGGCGCCCCCGTTTTTTTGGCCCCGCGATAACAACTATTTGTCGGTCTTGCGCACAGGTAATCCCGCCTCCGTCCAGACATCATTCGTTCAGACGATCAACCAAACTCTTCATGAGATCCATTCGTTCATGAAGAATCGCCACGATGAGAGCGGGCCATCCTCTCGAGGCTGACAAAAGACGTAGTGGTGTTGGCATCGCACCATTCGTAACGCCGGATAAAGCGCACTTATATCCTTGAAAGAACCTTTGCCCTCGGCAAGGGTTGTGAACCGCAGTTCAAAGGCCTTTGGCTAGTCGGTGCCAAGATGGCCGAATTGAAGGGCGCACGTTGATGCGCCCTTTCAAACGTGCCAACCGAGAATTGCGCCTTCAGATCAGCCGAGCTGTTCAATTGCAGCACCGGACTGCGGAAGCCCGATTGCGGATTTTCGAAACTCTCGTACTCGGCGGCTGCATTGACAAAACCGGAGAAGGGTATGACGGAACCTGCATCGAGGGCAGCAAGTCCCGCGCAGAAGTGGAGTTTTTTACGATCTATAGAAAACTCATCGGCGGTGGCTTTGAAATCATCACCGGCCGTTCCGATTTTTACGAGGCGCAGCGCGTTGCCGCTCACCTTTGCGGGCGGATTGACCCTCAAGATCGAATGTTAGATGAATTTCATGGTTGTACTGGAGATTCGGCGTCACCACAGGCCCCGGCTGTTCCCGTTTTGGGAATTTTCTCTTGTTCCCGTTTTGGGAATGTGATAGGTAGTCCCCATGCAGATCATCGCCAAGTCTACGTTGAAACAGTTTTGGGAGCTTCACTTTCAGGCCGAAACACCTCTGAAAACGTGGCATGCGATCGTCAGCAAGGCCGAATGGACCAGTCCGGCCGACGTGAAGGCAATATTTGGCGCGACAGTCGATTTTGTTTCCGACAATCGCATTATTTTCGACATTTCGGGCAACAAGTACCGGCTTATCGTCCACGTTGCCTACCCATACAAGCGAGTGCTGATTAAATTCATCGGCACGCACAAGGAATACGACCAGATCAACCCGGAGACAGTGTAATGGACAACATTCGCGCCATCAGAAGCGATGACGACCTCGCATGGGCCATTGCGGAGGTCAGCCAGTATTTCGACAATCCGCCCGATCCTCTCAGCACCGACGGCATGCGCTTCGATGTTCTTTCCGATCTGATCGAAGCATACGAAGACAAGCATTACCCCGTCGAGGCACCCGAACCGGTCGAGCTTATCAAGGCTCACATGGAGCTGACAGGACGTAGCCAAGGCGACCTCGCGACGCTGTTCGGATCCCGCTCCCGCGCATCCGAAGTGCTGAACAAGAAGCGCGCCCTGACCGTTGATATGATCCATCGGCTACACAAGGAATGGGGCATTCCTTCCGATTGTCTCGTTGAGCCCTATCACCTTGCAGCTCCGGAGCTTAAATACGCTTGACGGGTGGCCTCGTCTTAACCGATCGCCGACGTCGTGAGTGCTCCAACGGCGACCGGTGGTTCCTCGAACGCGTCCAATCGGGGGGCGAGGATATCGTTGTCCACCGTGCCAATCCTGCCTCTGGCGGAAAGGAAACCAGGACGCCTGTCTCAGCTTTTCTTTACGTGAACGCCAATAGCCCGACCGCAGGGCGCTTTGCGAAGCTCTGCGAGAATTGAATCCTCTCGGCGCACCACCGGACAGCGGCAAAGCCGTCTGGGAAAACGGGTCCCGGAACCCCTCTCCGTCAACACGGGGACGGTAGTCCCGGAAGCAACACATGTCTAGAGGCCCCCCGCCCCTCCGAGCCGGCATCGGCCTCCAGGTACTGCAGCTCTCTGGTCTGTTTGCGATCTGCGGTCGCAACGATGTTTGAGGAGGTTTCTCTCCTGTTGATGCGACCTGACGTTTTTCCGGGTGGCGTGGTCATTGGGCGCCGTCGCAAACCGGTCGTCCGGGTGAAAGACAGGGCTTATCCAATTCGGAGAAGAAAACAGCTGGCGCGAACCGGATATGCAGGAGACGCGCCTCGGTTGGCGACTGTGTGAACCGGTCTTTCATCTGCAGCGTACGGTAAGTAAGCCGGCACAGCTATCTCGATCGCATGTCAGACTCGACGCAAGCGGCGAGGAAATCAGCGCGCATGTCCTCCGCCGTTATCTGGTTCCTGAGGGCAGCGTGGCATCGCCTTCTAGCCCGGCTATAGCAGGGACCATATTGATGGGTGATGTTCTCAGCGAGATAACGCAGCGCATCGCGAGGACCGCAAACCTGCACCTGCGGGCGACCCGCCAGCTCTATGGTCACTGGCAGATGCCAGAATGTGGAAAAGTCAACCGGGATTACCGTGGCCACCATTACCGGAGCCTGCCGGCGTTTCTGAGGAGGTCGATCTCCCTGGCGATCGGTCCCAGCAGTTTCCTCAGGCGATTTTCCTCCAACTTGTCGAGGCGAAATCGCAACGCAAACTCACTGACGTACCAGGTTTTTTCTTTTCCAGATCGACCGTTTTTACGGGTAGTAACAGGATTTTGCATGACGAGATCCTTTGGTAGGAACTGCATTCACCGGAAGTGTTTGAGATCAAGGGTGATCGTGCCGTTGCGTGTCACTGCATAGGCCGCCTTTGCGACCTTTAGAATTCGGGGGCGAAGCGCATCGAACGAAGCGAGATAATCGACCTCGCTGGCAGTTCGCTGGGATAACCCGCTGGCCAGCACTTCCGCGGATACATAAAACTGGACCGGAAACACACCATCATGTCCAAGGAAACGGACGCGCCTGTGTGCTTCATCGAAGCTACGTGCCGAGTTTGGAAAAGAAAGGGGCATTAGCGATCTCCCCCATTCTGCCATATGTCGGCGGCTTCATTTTTCGATCGAGTTTCAGGCGGATGAAGGAGTGCAGGCGCTACAACTCGATGTTCCAGAGCAAACAGCAATGCTTTTCTTGTTCTCTTCCCCTTCCGGAATTCCGAAATCAGGAAGACCATGGCTTGGCGTTTGGCGTCTGAGCTGACCTCAACCGCAACTCCTCTAAAGCCTGCGGCTCTCAAGATATCTCTGAACATCGCTATGTGGACGGGGTCGGAGTATTCCGGTGACGGACTGGGAGACACGCCGTCCTCCTTTGTTGGGGCAGGGGAAAACCCCTCGGCGGCAGCGCCCGTGAAACGAGCTGTCCCTGTCAGCATATGTCGTGCGTTATTTCTCAATTACAAGGCCGGAAAGCCTCTGTGGAAGCCTTGGGGCTGGGCCTGTGGTTAAGACGAGAGACTGGCGCCGGGCAATTCACCGTCGGGAAGCTTTCGATCACTGTCACACGCAGCGAAATTCGACTTTGTTCGCGGCACCACAACCTGATAGAAGACCAGATGTCCGTACCGGTCGACGAGCGCAGGATCACCATTCTGCGTGGGGGCATTCGGTCTGCGTGGGACTGCGGTGAGGAGACCTTTTCAAAGCGTCAGACAGCGTTTGAATCCGTAGGCTCGGGCTTCCTGGCGTTCTGCTGCTGTACGAAAAGCGACCAGGCTGCAATAAATAGCGCGGCAATCAGTGGGCCCACAACAAAACCGTTGATCCCGATCAGCGAGATACCACCGACCGTCGAGATCAAGATCAGATAATCCGGCAACCGCGTTTCCTTGCCGATCAGCTGCGGGCGCAAAAGATTGTCGATCAATCCAATGATAAGCACACCAACGAGAACAAGGATCAGCCCCTTCACCCAGGCGCCCGTGAGAAAAAGCCAAATCGCGGCAGGAACCCACACAAACGCAGTCCCGATGGCCGGGAGCATCGAGAGGAAAGTCATCATCACGCCCCACAACAGGGCGGCCTCTATGCCAAGAGCCCAGAATGCGATGCCACCGACGGTGCCTTGAATGAGCGCGATAATGACGTTGCCTTTGATAGTGGCACGCACAACGGCAGAGAAATTCTCAACAAATTGACGAGTGTAGTCGTCGCTTAGGGGTATAGCGCTGCGAACGGTCTCGCCGATTTGCGCGCCATCTCTGAATAGGAAGAAGAGAAGATAAAGCATAATGCCGAAGTTAATGAATAATTTCAGCGTATTCTGGCCGAAGTTGATAACGCTGCCCACAATGGATTGCCCGGCTTGCATGAAACCCGTAAATAACTTCTCACGCAGTTCAGCAAAACCGCCAAGCTTTACAGAGTTCAACCAGTTGTCGGCAAATTGCGGGAGCGCGTCCTGGATGCGAACGAGATATGCGCTGAGATCAATTTCGTTGCTGCTTATCCTTTGGTAAAGGCTTGTTCCTTCCCGAATGAGAGATCCCAGAATGAGCATTGCGGGCAGGATGACCAGGCAGATGCATAACAGCACTGTCAGGAGGGCGGCAATGCCGCCACGGCCGTTCAAAGTGCGCTCAAGGCGCCGATGGACGGGAAAGAAGATCGTTGCAAGAATCACCGCCCAAAGAACGGCACCATAATAGGGCAGGACAAGCCAAAGGAACGCGACTGTCACAAAGGCCAGCAGGACGTAGAAGCTCGTGCGTTGAATAGACATGTCTGCCTTTTTTGGGCTTGACCCCGCCTCTCGCTTCCACGCGACCGCCTGCAGGGTTGTCCGTCCGATGATAGCGCTGTCCAGTTACGAAGCCAACGCTAAACCGTCGTCATCCGGTGAGCTCCTCTGTAGCGACCTCGAACCGTTTCATGACTACCGGCCCGAAAGCAGTAGACAAGTCGACGTCTGTGGCATCACGTCCTGTCGCAATCAATATGCGTCCGATGCGGGGCGTGTTGTGACGGGCATCGACCGTATACCAGCGGACGCTGAGATAGACTTCGCTTGGCATTGCGAAATTCCTGATATCTCGGCACAGGGGCTTTGCCGCTAACGAATTTTCCAACTGCTGGTTCCCCGACATGGCCTATGCAGGATCCATCTTGTCTTCTCCCGCTTGGCACCGGGGCACCTTTTCAAGAACGCTGCAGGCAGTGCCGGCAATCTAGCATCGCCAGCCGCAATGATCGTGTCTGGGGCGGCGTGGGGCTCGGAGGAACTTATAGCTGGGATGACGATAAGTACTCGATCTATGGTGAAGGTCTTGTCCAGACCAGCCTGAATGACTTTGGCGACAGTTATTCCGTCAAGGTACAAGTGGGCTTACGCATGAAGTGGTAACAGGCTGACCTTATCGGTAAAACGCACTTCGTCATCCGGAAAAAATTACACGAGTGGGAACCACGTGTGTCCACAAGCGGTCGGTTGGCTAGTCAGTGGATATAGACATCACGCGCCGCAAGACCACTACCGTTTTTCAGTTATTGGGCAACAACTGCTCGCAGCCCGCAAAAAGCGTGACCTGAGCCAACCGACACTCGCCGAGCGACTTGGCCGAAATCGTGCCCGCGTATCGGAACCGGAACGTGACCTTGCCAACAATCGTTTGGGCAGGGACCGTCTGACTCTGTTTGCCGAACTCTGCGATACGCTTGATCTCGTCTCTGTGCTGATCCCGAAATCGCGCATGGAAAGCGTGCGCCTACTGGTCGATGACATACCCGCTCCAAGACATTCGACCGAGGTTCCGAGAGCTTTCGACGAGCTTTTCATCGATCTCGACGACGATGAGACAAAGGAAGGGTAATGGCGAAAGGATCGGACTATGATGGAGGTTGCGCAGGTCGTCGTCGCGATGAGGTCGGATGCGCGGCCTTCCAGTTGCGTGGCAAAGGCTGCAGCTTGACGAATGCGGAGCGCATGACATCAAATTCCGGACATAAATCCGGCTGTTTGGCTTTCCTGGCTCAACATCGCCGCGGCTGAAATCGCTGAGCCGGGATGACGCAGGCGGAGGTTGAGCGACGGCGTCGGCAGGAGGCCCGGTCTACGACGGGTTCATCCTGCCCGCTTTTCTTTTTCAATCCTCACTGTTCAATTCGAGCCGACGATCGAAGACGATAGATGCTGGCGGCCGCGATGCTTGGAGGACGGGGCTAGGTTCGGCGCCCCAGAAGGGCTAGCACGTCAACCATTATACGCTTCAAGATGAGTTTTCTGTTTCCCGGTGTGGCAAAGGCAGCTTCCGGGACAGCAACACCAGCACGCGAGGGATTGATGCGTTCAGAGGGTGGGATCGGAAGGGGCTCTTCGACGATGGCGGGGACAACGATGTGCGTGATCGTTGTTTCATCGGATTTAACCGAAACGGTGACCTGTGCTCCGGAGCGGAGACGGTCGACCCCCGTTTGAGCGGCCTCTCGCTCATCCTGAGCTTCGACCAGCGATGTCTGCGTTACGAGAAAAAAAGGCATGTTTTTCCACGGAGTGTTTTGATTGAGGTCTCGTCTGCAAAGCGGCTTCGGTCAAGGTGCAGGACCATGTTTACGGTCGCCTCCGAAATAAAAAAGGCGCTCGACCCGCGAGGGGAGCGCCTTCTTTTGGATCCCGGGACAACATCAAACGCCGATGCGATTGCAGCCAGCAGAACATCGTCTCATCGGGAAGTGACGCACAGATATTGTTGACGAAGAGCAATTTCAAGTCGCGATCTGGATTACCCCCTGTTAGATTTTCCCGTCATTCTAAATGTCAGGCGAGGCAGTATGAGCACAGACCCCGAAACCCGCAGAGCCAACGCGCAGCGTGCGATTGATCGCGCGGCGGCGCGTGGTATGCCGATCGACAAGGATCCCGCTTTCGTTGCCCTGCTGGAGGAATGGATCCGGGGAGATATCGACATGAAGGCCATGCGCGAACGGTACCTTGATATAATCACACTTCAAGCTGCCGAGCGGCGGGGCCTGCGCAAAAGCCGCCTCGGCATAAACCCCTCGGAATCGTCGGACGAGGCGAACGAAGAATAAAAAAATGGGCCTGCGGAGACCGCGGCCCATGAAGTGTGGAGATCTAAAACCTCCAGAGGGGAACAGCTGCTGCGACGGAACTGGGAGGTGACCGTCATGTGCATCAGCTGAAGGCGTTATGCCTGAATTTTGACCAACAGGAAAACATTTATTGTGCAACGCAGCTATGCAATCGCCCCGACGGTCTCGTCGTACAGATCTGCAGGCTGTTGGTGGCGTTGGTGAAGGAGAGTGTGGCAACGCCAGTAACGACAAGCGCTGCCGCGAAGAGCCAGTAGCCGGGGCGCGTGTGCTGCCAACGCGCAGCCGAGGCCAAATACCGTGGTGCTGACGACCAGATTGCGGAATTCGATGCAGTCGCAACCGGCATTCAGGAATGCGCCGGTGATTGTCCCGACCGCGTGATCGACGACAGCAGGCCGTAGCCGGCGGCATCTGCATGGAAGATGCGCACGCCCATCTTCGAGACGAAGATCGGAAAGTTCAGGTCGACGGTGCCGATGAAGAACAGCATGAACAGGATCGCGACAAGATCGGGGCGGCCGCGGACATAGTGCAGGCCTTCGACGAAGTTGCCCTTGCCGCGGGGCGCCCGCATGTTCGGCCGCAGCAGCATCAGAGAAACCAGGAAGGATGCGCCATTGGCGAGAAAGCCCATGTGGTGCCGACAGTGGCGATCGCGACGCGCGAAACGGCCGAGCCGATCAGCCGCGCGAGATTGAACGGCATGGAGTTCAGCGCCACCGCATTCGGCAGATCGTCCTCGCCGACCAGCTCCGCGACGAAGGTCTGGCGGACCAGCGCGTCGAGGGCGGCGGCGCTGCCGAACAGGAAGGCGAAGACATGCCAGAGCTGACTTCTCCGAGCGGACCAAAGCTGGGAAGTGGGATATTCTTTTTCCACGCAATGGCGGCAATCGCCAGCCCCGTCCCACTCAGCTTACAAAACCGCGGAACTCATGTGCACATCGCAATAATCCGTCCATTATTTGCATTTCACATTATGAAGTTCTTATAGCTAGTTTGAGCAAGGAAAAATGCTGCCGGACATAGGAGTGGCCGGCCGGGAGGAAATCATGTCATCTCTGCTTTGGGCTGCGTCACGCGGAGTGATGTCGATCCCGCTTGTCTATACTTTATTATCGCCCGCAATTGCGGCACCGCAGGAGGCGCAAGCGCTCTGCTCAGGCATGGCCAACAAGGAAATTGCCTTTTCCGCCATAACCCTCCCCACCACCGGCGCCAGGGTTTTGTCCGCGACATTAGTCGGCGCTGCCGATCCCGGAAATCAAAGCGGCGAATATTGCAAGGTGGTCGGGGAAACCAGACCGGTCGATCAGAATGCGCCCAGGATTATCTGGCAGGTCAACCTGCCAAGTGCGTGGAACGGCAAGATGCTCCAGTATGGCGGCGGCGGTTACAATGGTTCCCTGCCGCCAACATCCGAGAAGACGACATTGGGACTGGATACCGTGCCCACCCCCCTCGCCCAGGGTTATGTGACATTCGGAAGCGATTCAGGACATCAAGCCCCCAATGCAGATGATGCTTCCTTTGCCCGCAACGACGAAGCAATGCTCAATTACGGATATATGCATATCAAGAAAACGCTTGATGTGGCCAGGGTCCTCGTTGCTGAACGATATGACCAGCCGATAAAACGCGTTTATTTTCAGGGCGGCTCGACCGGCGGCCGCGAAGGATTGACAGCAGCGTCGCGCTGGCCGGAAGCCTATGATGGTATTCTCACAAATTACCCCACCGCCAACTTCGTCGGTCTGAGGCTCTGGGGAGCAGGACTTGCCCGTTCAGTCTATGACGACAATTCGGCCGGCTGGATACCGCCCGCACTTGTTGAAAAGATCGCCTGGGAAGCAATCAAATCCTGCGATGGGCTGGACGGGGCCGAAGACGGATTGATCAGCAACATGGATGGATGCCGCGCTCGATCCAAGGCGCTGGTGGAAAGCCTCTCCTGCAAGGCCGAAAGCGCAGGAAGTTCCCACGATTGCCTGACCAAGGCGCAAATTGAGCAAACGCTTGCGATCTATCACGACGGATACACGCTGCCATACAAGCTCGCAAACGGCATCGACACCTATCCCGGCTATAACAGCCTTGAGGGAATTATGATGCAGGTGGGATCGGAGCCAAACCTTCGCACTCCACCCGTCTCAGGGCCGAATGCACATCATTCCAGCCGATCCTTTGAATTTTTGCAGAATTTCGTTGCACGCGATCAGTCATTTGATCTTTTGTCTTTCGACATCCGTAATCCAGGTCGTTTCAAGGGCCGGATCGTCGAATTGTCAGAGGTGATCGGCGCGACCCGCACCGACTGGACCGCTTTCAGTGCTCGTGGCGGCAAGATCATATGGCTGCAGGGCAATGACGACCCAAGCGTGAGCCCGCTCGGCAATGCCCGGCTATATGAGAGCATCATAGCCACGATGGGGCGCGAAAAAGCCCAAAAGTTCCTTCGTTTTTACCTTGTTCCCGGCCTTGCGCATGGCGGCGGTCGCTTCTCTCCGACCTGGGACAATCTGACGGCGCTTGACAACTGGGTGGAAAATGCTGTGCCGCCTTCCGGCCCGGTCGTGGTGGATGCGACGAAATCCGCCACCAAGGGACGAACGAGACCGCTTTGCGAATATCCGAGTTGGCCGAAATATAAGGGCGAAGGCGATAGGGCGCTGGCTTCGAGCTTCACCTGCGCGACCGAATAGGGTCCGCCTTCGGCCTCAAAAACAATCAACATCTATCGGAAGGGCAATTATGGCCATCGATATCAACCTGTCGCGTCGCTCTGTTCTTGCGGGCTCGACCCTTGCACTGGCAGGACTTGCTACGGCAAGCGCCTCCGCAACAGACGCACCCTCGCACGCGCACCAGAAAACAACCGGCAAACCATGGAAGACGGTAATGGACATTCCGTCAGCCCGCTGGTCTCCGGCAAAGCTGGCGGATATGGAGGCGCAACTCTATCCAATGGCCACCACCTCGATGATGGTCGTGAGAAATGGCGAGATCGTCTACAAATACGGGAACCTGTCCGATGTGAACTACCTCGCCTCGGCCCGGAAAAGCGTGCTGTCGATGCTCTTCGGGAAATATGTGGCCGAAGGCAAGATCGACCTCGATATGTCTATCGGCGAGATTGGCATCGAAGAGGATGACGGACTGTTGCCGATCGAGAAGACCGCCAAAGTCAAGGACCTGCTGACCTCCAGCTCTGGGGTCTATCATGCTGCCGGTAGCCCTGGTGGCAATGACAACACGCCAGAGCGTGGAAAGACAGAACCCGGGTCGGTCTTCCTTTACAATAACTGGGATTTCAACGTTCTGGGTGCTATTTTCGAGAAGCGCACGGGCAAGAGCATTTTCCAAGCCCTGCAGGAGGACCTGGCCGAGCCACTCGGGTTTGAAGATTTCGACTTCAGCCGCCAGAGGATGATGGGATACGAAAATCAGTCGCGTTATCTCGCCTACCACCTTTTCCTGTCGGCACGTGACATGGCCCGGCTGGGACAACTCATGCTTCAGGGCGGAAAATGGGAAGGTAAGGTGATCGTTCCGGAGACCTGGATCGCCGAAAGCATAAAAGTACGCTTTACGCCTGAGCAGACAAAAAGCAAGGAAGGTCTGGGTTATGGTTATCTCTGGTGGATACCGACGTCCAGCGCCCCCGCCTTCAAAGGGGCCTACCTCATGAACGGCAACTTTGGGCAGTTCGTGTTATGCCTGCCGGCTATAGATACGGTCATCGTGCATCGGCGCGCCGTTACCGACGAATTTGCAATTGCCCGAAATCTCGGAAAGACCACCTATGAGCCGGCGAAAGTCACTGCCGGAGAATTCCTGAAAATTACAGACGCCGTGGTGGCAGCCAGTACCTGAGACCGCAAGCGAAGGGCTGCCGCCTGTTTTCGGTAGGGGCAGTCCATGCCATTGTGTTCATACACGTTTTGAAGGCTAAGGCAGGTTTCGCATGCAGCGATTTTCATTGGGATCCATCGACCTCAATCTACTCAAGGTCATCTACGCCCTCGTGGTCAAAGGCAACATGACTGCAGCCGGGGAGTATATCGGTCTGTCCCAACCCGCCATGAGCCATGCGCTAAAGCGCGTTCGGGCCATCACCGGTGATGAATTGTTCCGGAAGACGTCGGGCGGTTTCGTGATGACCCGGTTCTGCGCCGAGATTTTCCCGGCAGTACGGCGTATCATCGAAGATACCGAATCCGTGATGCTGTCACATCTCAAATTCGAACCGGAAACATCTCACCGTGCCTTCAGGATCGGAATGAACGACTATTTCTCCGTTGTTCTGATGCCGCGGCTCATTGAACGTGTGCAAGCACGGGCTAAGCATTGTGTGCTGGAGGTCATTCACATGCCGCGCACGGGCGTGGCCAATAATCGAAACTTTCTCCCCGTCGTACAGGAGCATCTCGAGGAGGGCACAATTGATGTCGCCGTGATGACGGCGGACAATTTTCCAGCCCGTTACCGCTGCACCTCACTTTTTACAGAAAGGCGCGTTTGCATCATGTCGGCCACCAATCCGGCGGCCCGCGACCCGCTGACGCTGGATGCGCTGCTGTCGCTTGGACACGTCAAGGTCACCTCCGCGCCGAGCCGTCGTGGCTGGATCGACGAGCGGCTGGACGCTATGGGGCTTGAGCGAAGAGTGGTTGCCGTCGTGCCGCATTTTTCTGCCGCAGTGGCGATCATCGCCCGCAGCGATCTTGTGGCGATCATGCCCGAAAGCGTTGCGAAACTCTTCGAACGTTCGCACGAACTGCTGCTCTTGGAATCTCCCTTTGCCGAAGAAAAACAGTCAACAAGCATGATCTGGCTTGCCGAAAAGGTACGCGATCCGGCAAGTCAGTGGCTGCGGGAACAGATTTTAGACTGTTTCACCCAAGATCCGGCCTGAACGGTGAGCCGCCTTACGCCATCGATCGCTCGACGGCCAGTTTCGCCCGGATGAAATGATCGGCGACGCCAAGGAAATTTTCCATGGTCACCGCCGGCAATTCTTCCTTGAAGCTGCCGTCGTTGCGGGCGATGGCCAGGTCATCCGGGATTGCTCTTCTGTTGACAAAAACCATGTCGAGCGCAGGCAGGCACAGGATGAACTGCCCAAAGTGGCCGGCAGCAACACAGGCGCCCTGCCATTCCGGCGTCTCATCCGTCACGATAGGAATCCACCAGAGATAGCTGTAACCGGCAATCCGGGACTTTTCACTCTCGTTCATGCTTTGCGCGGGAACGCGGATTTTCGTGCTTTCTGCAACCCATCCGGTCGGCATCACCTGCTTGTCGCCCCAACGACCCTGCCGGACCATCGCAAGCCCCAGCCGCGCCATGTCACGACCGGACAGAAAAAAGTGATAGGCAAGGTATCGTGACGCTCCTTCGTAACCCATCATCCGCTGACGGCCAGGATTGAAATCCTGCATTTCCATCGGCCCTGCGAAATCTTCCTCGAACGCCTTAAAGACACTGCGGCCGGTCAGTTGTTCGAAAGCGGCCCCGAGCACATTGAAATCCCAATTGTTATAATGAAAATAGGTGCCGGGTTTCTTGGAGCCGCGCTCGGGAATGTTCTTAGTATTGCTACCGGGGCTTCCCGGCCGATGGTAAACGCCGGAACTGCTGATCAGAAGGTCGCGCAGTCTCGCCGTCTTTTCAATAGGCAGCAGGCCGTGATCCTCATCTATGCCGAGGTCTGCCATGGTCAGATCGAGATCGATCTTTCCGTCGGCAACCGCCTTGCCCATCAGCATCGAAAGGATGCTCTTGCGGGTCGAGGCGAGATAGCTCACCTCAGAAATATCACCGTAGCTATAGAGGATCTGGCCGCCGACGACGGCCATGAAGGACGTGGTGGGCAGGGCCTCCAGAGCCGCATCGACGGTCGAGCGCACATCGGCCGAAAGGCCGTGATCGACAGGTTTGGACACCTGCTTCCATACTTGTGCTGGAAATTCCCGGCCTTGCTCTACAGACAAATGTTCCAGAGGTGCTGAAACAGACATAATTTTTCCTTTTGCGGTTTTGGATTTGGTTTTGCCGATATCAGTCGTTTAGATGGCACGCGCTCTTGTGGCGCGAACCGACCGAGCGCAGCTCCGGCCGCTCGACCCGGCACCGTTCCATCGCCAGCGGACAGCGAGGGTGAAAGTGACATCCCGAGGGTGGTGAAAGCGGACTTGGTATTTCGCCTTCGATGGCGGTGAAACTGCGCTGCACGGGATCGAGGCTCGGTCTCTCCTGAAGAAGTGCGCGGGTATAGGGGTGATTGGGATGCGCGAACAACTCCTCGACGGTCGCCTCTTCCACCACACGTCCGAGATACATCACGACGACGCGATCGGAGATATGCTCAACAACCGAGAGGTCATGGCTGATGAAGATATATGTGAGGTCCAGCTGCTTCCTGAGGTCCAGAAACAGATTCAGTATCTGCGCCTGGATCGACACATCGAGAGCCGCGACCGACTCGTCGCAGATCAGCATGTCCGGTTGAACGGCAAGCGCGCGTGCGATGCCGATACGCTGGCGCTGCCCACCGCTAAACTGGTGAGGAAAGCGGGATGCCATTGTGGGGTCGAGACCAGCGCGCACCATCTGCTGGGTGACATAATCATCCAACTGCCGCGCCGTGGTCAGCCCATGATGCAGGGGCGCTGCGCCAATTATCTCATGCACCCGCTGACGGGGATTGAGAGAGGAGGACGGATCCTGAAAGATCATCTGGACCTTCAGCCGCGCCGTCTCCGCCTCGTCGCCCTGCATATCCTGAAGACGCTTGTCCCGGAAGAGTACCGTTCCGTCTGACGCCTGCAGCAGACCGGCCACTACACGTCCAAGCGTCGACTTCCCGCAGCCGGACTCGCCGACGATTCCGACGACTTCGCCTTCTGCGACGGTAAGACTAACATCATCCAGAGCGCGGACGACGGGATTGGGGGATTTCAGGCCGATGAACTCGGCGCCACGTTCGATCAGGCCGGATTTGCGGCTGAAGCGCTTGCTGACGTTGCGGACCTCCAGTCGATTGCTCATGCTGGCGCTCCTTCCATGACGGGGTGAAAACATCGAAGAAGTCGCCCTTCGACAGGTTCAAGCTGCGGTGGACTGAGACAGAGCTCGGTCGCTGACGAACAGCGGGGATGAAAGGCGCAACCTTTCGGCATATTGGCGACGGAGGGTGTCGTGCCCGATATCTGTTTGAGCCTGGAACCGCGCTTGTTGTGCGCGGGAAGGCTCGCCATCAAGCCGTTCGTATAGGGATGCATGGGGCGGCGAAGCAGGTCGGCCGTGTTGCCCTGCTCGGCGATACGGCCGGCATACATGACCGAAACGCGATCCGCGAGGCCAGCGACGACCGAGAGGTCATGGGTGACCCATATGAGGGCAGTTCCCTTTTCGCGGGCGAGCTTTTGCACGATCGAAAGGATCTGCGCCTGAATGGTGACATCAAGGGCGGTGGTCGGTTCATCGGCGATGATGAGATCCGGAGACATCAAGAGCGCGATGGCAATGGCGACTCTCTGCCGCATGCCGCCGGAGAATTGATGCGGGTAGGCGCTCAGCCTCTCCTCAGGGCTTGGAATGCCGACCATGCCCAAGGCATCGCGCGCCCTCTCGCGGGCCGCCTGCCTGCTGATGGCTTCATGGGCATGCACCACCTCCATCATCTGCGTGTCGATCCGCAGGACGGGGTTGAGCGTTGACATTGGATCCTGGAAAATCATGGCGATCCGGTTGCCACGGATGGAGCGCAGCTCTCTTTCGGAGAGGTTTCGCAAATCCCTGCCCTTGAAGAGTATCTGCCCACCCGTCACCCGGGCCGGCTTATCGATCAATCCCATGATCGACAGGCCGGTTACCGATTTCCCGGATCCGGATTCACCGACCAGCCCCAGCACTTCACCGGCTGCGAGCTCGAGATTGATGTCGTCGATAAGGGTGACAAGGCCTTCGGCGGTCACGACTTCAGTCTTCAAACCTTTGATTTCAAGCATGGCGGTCATTTCTGTGCAGCCTTCGGATCGAGCATTTGACGTAGGCGATCGCCGACAAGGTTGATCGCAAAGATGGTCACAAGTAGCGCTATTCCTGGAAACAGCGCGATCCAGTAGGTGCCCGACAGCATGAATTCATAACCGCTGGAAATGAGAAGCCCGAGCGACGGTTCGGTAACGGGCACGCCGAGGCCAAGAAAGCTGAGCGTCGCCTCAAGCGTGATTGCGCGGGCAACCTGCATGGTGAGCAGGACGACCAGCGGTGACAGGCAGTTTGGCAGAAGCTGGCGAAAAAGAATATTCCGGTGGGGAAGGCGCAACGACCTTGCCGCTTCGACATATTCGCGGCGAAGTTCCGTCAGTGCCGCGCCGCGTGCGGTGCGGGCGTATGTCGCCCATTCTACAAGAACGATTGCGAAGACAACGTTGCCGACGCTTTTCCCGAGCAGCGCAAGAATGAGGAGCGCCGAAAGGATGGTGGGAAAGGAAAGTTGAAGATCGACCACGCGCATCATTGCCGTCTCCACCTTCCCGCCGACATAGGCGGCTGTCAGGCCGAAAGCGGTGCCGATGATGAAGGCGATGGCCGCCGATCCAAGACCGACGATCAGGCTGATCCGCAGACCGTGGAGAATGGCGGAAAGCATGTCGCGCCCCTGATCGTCCGAGCCGAACAGGAAAGTGAAGCCGGCGGACGCCTCCGATCCCGGCGGCATGCGGCCATCCATGATGTCAAGTTGCATCAGGTCGTAGGGGTTCTGAGGCGACAGCATCGGCGCGAAGATCGCCAGCAGGACGATAAGGATCATCAGGATGAGGCCAATAAGCGCGAGCGGCGAGCGTGCAAACTGCCGCAGGAATTGCAGCCCGGGTCGAAGTTTTGCGGAGACGGGGATAGCTTGCACGTCACTCTCCCTGAAGTCGGATACGTGGATCGAGCAGCCTGTAGGTGACATCGACGACGAGATTGATGATGACGAACATGATGACCACAAGCATGAGATAGGCCACGATCACGGGGCGATCGAGCGCGGAGATGCTGTCGATGATGATCTTTCCGACGCCGGGCCAGGCAAAGATTGTTTCGGTGACGACAGAAAAGGCGATTGTCTGGCCGATATCGAGCCCGACAACGGTCACGACCGGTATCATCACGTTCTTGAGAACATGGATGCCGAGTATGCGCCGTGGTGAAAGGCCCTTGGCTTTGGCAAATCGCACATATTCGCTGGACATTGCTTCGCGGACACCGGCTTCGGTCAGGCGCGTCACCATGGAAATGTTAAACAGCGAAAGGCTGACTGCCGGCAGCACCATGTGCCTGAGCCCGTCCAGCGTGACGAAGGACCAGGGAATGCCAAACAGGGTTTCGGTTGCACCGCGACCTGAACTCGGCAGCCAGCCCAGCTGCACGCTGAATATCATGATAAGCAGAATGGCTATCCAGAAGATCGGCAGACTGAAACCGAAGATCGAACCGACCATGATCATCCGGGAAAATGGGCTCTCGGGTTTCCAACCCGCCATGAGGCCGAGAGGCACGCCGAAGACGAGTGACAGCAGGACGGCCGCAAAGGCAAGCTCCAACGTCGCCGGCAGGCGGGACAGGATCAACTCGACAGCCGGCTCCTTGTAGACATAGCTGACGCCAAGATTTCCCTGGAGGACACCTTTCAGAAACAGAAAGAACTGTTCGTAAAGCGGGCGATCAAGGCCGAGATCGGCGATCAGCCGCAGGCGATCTTCATGGGTGGCTTCCGCCGGAAGCAGGGTTTCGATCGGGCTGCCTATCAGGTGAAGGCCAATAAACACGATCACGGCCATTGCCAGAGCGACCAGGATCGCTTGCAACAGGCGCTGGATAATCCATAGGGTCATGATACCCTCAAAAAATTGATGATGTGGCGACGGCCCGCCGATTTCGACATGCGGGCGCTGTCAGATATACCGCATTTCAGGTTTTGCATTCCTGTGCAAAAGCCGCTCATCTGCGCGCAGGACGTGGCGGCGGCGGATCGAAAACATTCCGATCCGCCAGTACGACTTATTCGGATATATCCTTCACGAGCGTACGCTCATCGATGCGCGGTGCATAGGACAGGCCTTTGCGCGTAACCCAGGCATTGCTCTGCTGGTAAAGAGGTATGATGGCGCCGTCATTCACCGCAACCTTGACCGCCTCGGCAAGAGCCGTCTCGCGAGCCTTGTCGTCGTAAATCGTCATCGCCTTCGCGACGAGATCATCGAGTGCCGGATTGGAGTATCCGCTGTCATTTGAAGCACCCAGTCCGCGCTTGGGATCAACGGTTCCGAGCACGTTCACCAACATGGAGCTTGCATCATAGGTGGCGTTGCCGAGCCCCAGCAGCTTCATGGAGAATTCCGATTTACGCGACGAGAAGGTTGTCCACGGCAGGGCTTCCACATTCGTCTTTACGCCAATGCGCGTCCACATCTGTGCAACGGCTTGAACGACTGCAGGCGCGTTGGGATAGCGGTCGTTTGGCACGTGAACAGTCAGCTGGAAACCGTTCGGGAAGCCGGCATCAGCAAGCATCTTCTTGGCGGTCGCCGCGTCAGGCTTCGGAGGCTGAATGTCGTCGGTGTAGGAAAAGGCGCCTTTGGGCAACCATTGGCCGGATGCCGTCGCTGTACCTTCCATAATCTTGTCCACGATACCCTGACGGTTTATCGCCACGGACAAAGCGTTGCGGACGCGCGCATCGGCAAGCGGGTTTGTCTCCAGCGCTTCGCCATTCGGCCCCTTCACATTGGCTTTCCAGGTTTCGCCCGATGTCGTCGGCGCCAGATAGATCACGCGCAGACCGGGCGTGGAGACGAAGGACAGATTGGCTGTCGACTTGAAGCGGGCAATATCGGTGGCGGCGGGAGCATCGATAATGTCGACATCACCCGCCAGAATGGCCGTGGTACGCGCGCTGGCACTGGAGATCATGCGGTAGGTCGCATGGTCCCAGTCCACTTTCTTACCCCACCATTCGGGATTGCGCTCCAGCCCGACTTCGATGCCCTGCTTGAAAGTAGAGAAGCGAAAGGCGCCGGTGCCGATTGCCGCCTTTCCGGAATTATAGTCTGCGGTGTCCGCGCTCTCCCCGACGTGCCGGGAAATGATCGCGATGTTGGCAAGGTCGCCCGGAAGGGTAGGCGCCGGTGCCTTCGTGTTGATGATGACCGCAAGATTTCCATCAGCTTCGACACTTGCGACATTTCTGATGAAGCCGCCGAAGCCGCCGGGGCTGTTGGGAACATTTCCCGCGCGACCGAGCGTGAACACCACGTCATCGGCAGTGAAGGGTTTTCCGTCATGCCATTTCACGCCCTCGCGAAGGGTAAACCGCCATTTGGTTTCGGAAGCGGCCTCCCATTTCGTTGCAAGGCCCTCGACAAGCTGCCCTTCGGCAGTTCGCTCGGTCAGCCTGTCGAATATCTGCATGGCGATGCTGTTGTTTGGAGAGGCATTATAAAAATGCGGATCGACCGAGGTTACGGTACCGCTCAATCCTACCGTAATATCCCTTGCAATAGCCGGAGAAACCGCAAAGCTGGCGCAAGCCGCCAAGTATAGCAAAACAGCATTTTTTCTCATCTTGTTCCCTTTTTTATTGATTGCTTTTAGCGAATAGCGGCCTTCGCCCCAGTGGCTCGGTAACCACTATTTCGGCGTAGGCGGGATTTATCAAATGAATGTTTTTTCTCTCCATCATTCGCCAAACGAATATTTAGTTGTGCTAAATTTCGCGCCACGTCACCGAGGGCCGGTCTTGCTCCAGTGCATGTGCGGACTTTTTTAAACGTCCAGCCGCGGCCGCGCAGCCATGCACCAACGGCACTTCGACTGATCCTGACCTGCCGTTCGGCAGACAAGAGCGCAACCATTTCATCGAGCGTCACGTCCTTGCGCTCTTCGATCAGTTCGATGACGAATGCCTCGTGCGCATCCAGTGCCGATGGGCGCTTCCAACTTTGCGGTCGGGAGGTTGGCTGACCTTCTTTCGCTCTTGCAATCCAGCGGTTCGCCGTCGAAACGCCAACCTCGAAGCGAGCCGCAACCTGCCGTGCCGACAAGCCCGCAGCAGACGCTTTCAATAAACGCAATCGAAGGTCATCATCCAGTGCCTGCCATCATCCACCTTTTCGCTGTGGATGTTGAATCAGCCTCGCATTGCACCGTCACATCACAATTGATTCATTGATCGCTGGATTTGCTCTAGTAAGCCGCCAGCCGCCAAACGTGGCGGCGTGGAGTGGCTGAATGAGATCCTCCCGCTCCGATGAAGATTCAAGTTTTTTGGGGCCGGATTTTATATCTGCACGTCCACCAGCCCCACCACTCCCGCACGGTCCGAAATGCCTGCCGCGGGAACCATTACGGCTCCATGATGACGCGTCCTAGTGGCTTCGCCCTCTCCGCAAAATCATGGGCGTCCCTGGCTTGGGAAAGGGGAAAGGCTCGTTCGACCCTGACCTCGATCTCGCGGTTCTCTAGCGCGACTAATAACTCGTCGATCGTCGAACGCATCCGGGGCCTTTCTAAAACTGGCCCCATGAAGACCCCGAGCAAAGTCTGATTTGACTGCATGGCTGGCCAAAGATCCACCAACAGGTTGCCACCGCCCGCATTCCCAACAAACACCAGACGGCTCTCCGGCGCCAGGATAGCAAGCGAAGAAGGCAAGGTGGCGCCAACAGGATCAATCACCAGATCGACACCGTTACCTTCAGTGATCTTCTGCACAGCTTGAATAAGGTCTTCAGAGGATCGGTCGATAACGTGATCAGCGCCAAGCGACGATATTGTTTCCAGACGCTTTCCCCCACTTGAGACGGCAATCACGGTTGCCCCGGCTCGAGCTGCAAGTTGTACTGCTGCGAGGCCAACTCCACCAGCGGCTCCCTGCACGAGAACCGTCTCATTGCGAAGGAGGCCGCCCCTGGCAAAAAGGCAATGATGAGCCGTTCCGAACGATATCGGCAATGCTGCCGCCGACGCTGCATCGACCCCAGAGGGTAGAAGCCACGTTCGGGTCGCAGGTACGGCCCAGAGTTCGGCGTGTGAACCCTGCATGTCAAAGGCAGTAACTCTGTCTCCAACTTTGCGAGTCTTCACGTTTGCACCGGCTTCCACGATATGTCCGGAAGACGCATATCCGACAATCCACGAGCCGCTGGGAGGTTGTGTGAATCGACGATTCATTAAGTCTCCGCCCTCGATAGAAATCGCATCTATAGCGATGAGGACATCGTCCGGTCCCACTGTCGGGTCGGGAACGTCTCTATAGCTCAAAACATCAGGAGGTCCTGCTTGATCGTATACGGCCGCCTTCATCTCTCTTCTCCTGCCAAGTCTATCGCCCAATGCAGCTACGAATCTGGAACTTCGTCACCAAAGGATAGACGACCGGGCACATATTGATAAACTACTGCACTTCGAGCAGGCTTATAGAGGAGATCAATAAATGGATAGACTGATCCTTCGCGATCTGGCGGTTTTCGAAACCGTTGCACGCCGCGGAAGCTTCACGGACGCGGCATCCGAACTTGGAGTTAAGCAATCCACCCTCAGCTACACGATTAGCCAGCTCGAAAGAAAAGTTGGAGTTTCTCTTCTCGCAAGAACTACCCGAAGTGTGGCACCCACCAGTTCGGGGCGGCGCCTGCTGGAAATCCTGAGCCCGGCCATACGCGACCTCAGGGAGGAGTTGGTGAGATTGCAGGAAGCAAGAGAGACGGTGGCGGGCGTCATCCGATTGACGATGATTCCGGCCGCGTTTGAAAGCTTCGTCCGCCCCGCGCTACCAAGTTTTTGTCAGCGCTACCCTGATGTCGAGATCGAAATTTCTACAAATGAAGGCTTGAATGATATTGTGGCGGAAGGCTTCGATGGCGGGATCCGCTTTGGAACGCTTATCGATAAAGATATGGTCGCACTTCCATTGACCAAGTCGACCCCTGTCGTGATTGCAGGGTCTACATCTTACTTTGAGAGGTATCCAATCCCTCTAGTTCCAGAAGATCTAGCTGCCCATCGGATCGTGTCATATCGCTACAAGAGTTCATCGCGGCTGCTCCGGTGGCCATTGCAAAAGGGCCGGCAGAAGTTCGAGTTCAAAGCTGACCCTGCGTTGATCTTTGACGACGGAGCGGCGATTCGGTCAGCCGTGATAGACGGGATGGGTTTGGGCTTTCTGCTCCGCTCTCAAGTTCTCGGCGATCTCAAAGGCGGCAACCTTGTCGACGTTCTCACAGAATGGCTGACCGACCTGCCAGGCTTCAGTCTGTACTACCCGAGCCGACGAAGAACCTCGCCAGCTTTCCGCGCATTGATCGAGCATTTCAAGGAGGTCGGCAAAGTGAAGAGTTCTGAATTTCTTGCGCCCACCGCTAGGTCGTTCAGGGATGGTGAAGCCCTTTGAGCCGGGTGAGTGCTACCCATCGGTTTTCTAACCCGCAGATCAAAGCATTCGTGACGTTTCTGGCAACCCAGTTTCATGGGTTCTATCGTTTCCCCTACCGCGAGGAGGATTTCGATATGGGCGGAATCAAGCTGTCATGAGGCTATGGAAAGAATTGCTTGCGGTTCGTGAGATGCATGGCTTGCTCTTGACGGGACTTGAACCGCCGACCGAGCGAACGCGTAAGACTAAAGCTCTAGATTCAAAAAAGTAAATTTGGCTCGCGGCGCAGCATAACCGTCCTGCGTTTACCCCATTGTGCATACACCAGGACTAGATCACGCTAACCTCATGCCACGTGCCTCGCGTGCTGCACGTATCTGCTGGGTAATGTGCTCAGTCTTTTATGCGATAATCATTATCCTGCACCATAAGATACCATCAATACAGGATAATATATAGAATCTTCTGCATGGCTTGGCAACGACGATATATAATAGCATATCATGCGGGCTAACCATGCAGGATACTATATCAGCCTTACTGGTGCAGACTACCATATCGACGGGTACGAGTGAGATGTCGACCACGCACGGCTGTACGAGCTGCGAGGACGCAGTTGAAAAGCCAGCGACTGAATGTCAGCTTCTGCCTAACCCGGCTCTGCTGCAAAATTTTTGGAGCCGTAAAATCAGAGAAAAATATTCCTTCTCCTGATTGCGAGCGGCTTTGAACAACCGCCCGATAATGGTGAAGCGCGATTGCGGGGGCATTGCCAGGTTGTTTGAGCCGGTCATTTGGATTATCGGTCCGGCATGAAGATGCCTTGCTCACTACCCCGCTGAAGGGGTTTCGCTTTCCCCGTGAGATCTCGGCTATGCGGTGTGGGCGATTCAAGATCTGCTGCAAAATTTTACCGACTCCAATTTGCTCTATCGTCAATGCACTGATCGACTGAGAACGCGATGCGGGTACGCCGCCTTGAACGGCGAGATCATCGCGCAAGCTTGCTGCAATACCCGTTCAGTCGTTTCGGGATTGTCGCGTGCAAGTTCGTCGGCGTTTGTGCGGATCGCTTGTGCCATATTGGCCGACATCACAGCAAAACGGCCCTCACCGTAGACCAGCGCATCTTGCGAGGTGGTCTCAAGCCAACGAGCAAAATCGGTGATGATCTCCTCCCTCTCCGGGATACTGGCACTCTTGATGATCCTGATATTTTCTTCCATGTGGTCTCACTCCGTACAGACGTGGAAAGCGATCGGGCTCATCAAGCCCCGATCGCCGGGTGAGCTGGGAAGTGGAAAAGTCAGATTCAAGCCTTAATGCAGCTTGAATTCGCCATCGACGCGCCGCCATTGGTTGGGCCCGATCAGGCGCTGATGGCTGTAGCGAACCGAATGCAGCGGCCCATCGAGGGACGCCCGCCAAAAATCCAGGAACTTGTGCATCTCGGGGAAAACGGGCGCGAGATCGTAATCCTGCCAGACATAGGTTTGTAGAACGGATTCAAAGTCTGGGATGCGATAGAGGATGTGGGCAGTCGTCAGTCCGTAGCCATTGAGCTGTCGCTCCAGGTCAGATGAGAATTGCATGCTTCATCTCCATTTCGTAACAAGGCGAAGGTGACGCAATTTTTGATCGGCATCAAGACAATTCCGCATTACCAGTTAAAATTACTTAGCGATTATAGCATGTTAGCAGCGGCGATGGCCGGGTGCTAATTTTTCCAAAACACCCTCTTGAAATCGAAAAATCCCGAAAATAAATCTTGCCCCCGAACGCTCGATTGAGGTTCGCACCCGTCCGGATTGGTCACCCGGTCCGGTAGGGGATTTTGCGTCATCTTTTTTGTCCAATGGAGGAAAACATGTCGTTCCAACCACTTCATGATCGTATTCTCGTCCGCCGGGTCGAATCCCAGGAAAAGACCAAGGGCGGCATCATCATTCCGGATACCGCCAAGGAAAAGCCTTCCGAGGGCGAGGTCGTCGCCGTCGGCACTGGCGCGCGCAACGAAGCCGGTCAGATCCAGGCGCTCGACGTCAAGGCGGGCGATCGCATCCTGTTCGGCAAATGGTCAGGCACCGAAATCAAGATCAACGGCGAAGACCTGTTGATCATGAAGGAAAGCGACGTCTTGGGCATTATCGAAGCCCAGGCCGAGGAAAAGCAGGCTGCGTAATCACGCACTGCCGCCCATCAGTCAAAAAGCTGCCTATTGAAGGAGTGAACAAATGGCTGCGAAAGAAGTCAAATTCAACACCGATGCGCGCGAGCGCATGCTGCGTGGGGTCGACGTGCTCGCCAATGCGGTAAAAGTAACGCTCGGTCCGAAGGGCCGCAATGTCGTCATCGACAAGTCGTTCGGCGCGCCGCGCATCACCAAAGACGGCGTTTCGGTCGCCAAGGAAATCGAACTGGAAGACAAGTTCGAAAACATGGGCGCGCAGATGCTGCGCGAAGTGGCATCAAAGACCAATGATCTCGCCGGCGACGGTACCACCACTGCAACTGTCCTCGCCCAGGCAATCGTCAAGGAAGGCGCCAAGGCGGTTGCGTCGGGCATGAACCCGATGGACCTGAAGCGCGGCATCGATATGGCCGTGGAAGCCGTCGTTAAAGAACTGAAAGCCAACGCTCGCAAGATTACCAGCAATTCGGAGATCGCCCAGGTCGGCACCATCTCGGCCAACGGCGACGAAGAGATCGGCAAGTATCTGGCCGAAGCGATGGAAAAGGTCGGCAACGAAGGCGTGATCACCGTCGAAGAAGCAAAGACCGCCGAGACCGAACTGGAAGTCGTCGAAGGCATGCAGTTCGACCGTGGCTATCTCAGCCCGTACTTCGTCACCAATCAAGATAAAATGCGGGTCGAACTCGAAGAGCCGTATATCCTCGTCCATGAGAAAAAGCTCTCCAATCTCCAGGCAATGCTGCCGGTGCTGGAAGCGGTGGTGAAGTCCGGCAAGCCTCTGCTGATAATTGCTGAAGACGTCGAAGGGGAAGCGCTCGCGGCCCTCGTCGTCAACAAGCTGCGTGGTGGCCTCAAGATTGCGGCGGTAAAGGCGCCAGGCTTCGGCGATCGCCGCAAGGCCATGCTCGAAGACATCGCTATCCTCACTGGTGGCACTGTGATCTCCGAAGACGTCGGCATAAAGCTGGAGAACGTCACGCTGAATATGCTCGGCCGCGCCAAGAAGGTGGCGATCGAAAAAGAAAACACGACGATCATTGACGGCGTCGGCTCCAAGGCCGAGATCGACGGACGTGTCGCGCAAATCCGCGCCCAGATTGACGAGACTACCTCCGACTACGACCGCGAGAAGCTGCAGGAACGCCTTGCCAAGCTCGCTGGCGGTGTTGCCGTCATTCGAGTGGGTGGCTCCACCGAAGTCGAGGTGAAGGAGAAGAAGGACCGCGTTGATGACGCCCTTCATGCAACCCGCGCAGCCGTCGAAGAAGGTATTCTGCCTGGCGGTGGCGTAGCCTTGCTACGTGCGGTTAAGTCGTTGGACGGCCTCCCGACTGCCAACGACGATCAGCGGGTCGGTATCGATATCGTCCGCCGCGCAATCGAGGCACCTGTGCGTCAAATCGCTGAAAATGCCGGCGCCGAAGGTTCGATTATCGTTGGCAAGCTCCGGGAAAAGAGCGAGCTGTCGTTCGGATGGAACGCGCAGACCGGCGAGTATGGTGATCTTTATGCTCAGGGGGTCATCGATCCGGCCAAGGTGGTTCGCACCGCCCTGCAGGATGCGGCCTCTGTTGCCGGCCTCCTGGTCACGACGGAAGCAATGATTGCCGAAAAGCCAAAGAAGGACGCCGCTCCCGCCCTGCCCGCTGGTCCAGGTATGGACTTCTAGGGTGAGCTGTGGCCTGCCCCATTCGTGGGGTGGGCCATTTTTGGGAGATAGGGAGTGCGAGTACCGATTTCGAAAGAAGATGTACGCTTGTGTGCGAGTGTCGTCATGGAGGTCGCGCGCGCTCAAGCACCCATCTCTATCAGCCGGAATCAGATTTCATTCTGAACAGCTACCTGTGCATTTCGTCAGATACTGCCTGGATAGAATGGTATCGGCGATCGTGGCGTGAGGAAAACCCGCCGGAACGACACTCGACAAGCAAGATCAAATTGCGTGACGTCATGCCGATCGACTTTCTGGATGGAGAAGAGGACAGGGTACTGCCGCCTGCCATTTCCGAAGCAAAAGTCAAACCCTATCTGTCGCGTTTGCAGGCGCTCGATGAGGCCGAGCGCATCTTCGAGATGTTCACCAACGCGGCTTGTGCCCTGGACAGGTCGGTTCCAAACGAGAACTTGGCCATGGCTGATCGGATCCGGTTTGGGCCCGAGCGTCCGTTTCAGGCCGCCCGCGAAGCATTTGCCCATATTGAAACTGATCTGGAGCGCTGGGAACAACAAATCGAAGCTGAGCGATCACAGCTGGCGCAAGCCGTTCTCGGTGTCAGACCTGGCGATATCGTTGCGTCACAGCAGAACGGAGCGCTCACGCGTATTTCAGCAGAGTCAATTTCGCTCTACTCTATCGAAAAACGCGTCACGTTTGTGGTTTCTGGCAGGCGATTCCGGAAAGACGGAACCCTCGGCAAGATAAGCGAGACCATGAGTTTTACCCTGGATCGTGCTGTCGGAGATGGCAAGCAGTCACCGGATAAGACTGCGAAACATCGTGGCGCTGTCGTGCGTCTCTTAGTCTCTTGACAGGAATCGAACCGTTGGTGCGCCAGTCCCTTCACACACGCAGCGCATCGATGACGGCGCGCAGGCCAGCCGACAGGTATTTTCGCGTCGGGTAATAGAGATAGAGCCAGTCCTCGGGCGCACTCCAGGATGCCAGGCATTCGATCATGCTGCCGTTCTGGACATAGGGACGCGCCCGTTCCTCCCAGACATAAGCCAGCCCCACGCCCGAAAGTGCTGCCTCGACCATCAGTTCATGGTCATCGAGCGAGAGAGACCCAGTCGGCTCGAATTCGATGATCTTGCCGGCGCGACTGAACTCCCAGGCGTATGGCTTGCCGCTTGGATAGATATTGCGGATGCAGACATGACGACGCAAATCTTCCGGGGTTTTAGGGAGCGGATGACGCTCGAAATAGCTTGTTGAGCCCACGACGGCAAACCGAAGCCGCGGTTTGATCTTCACAGCCGTCATGCCATCGCGCAGGCTTTCGCCGAGACGGATGCCGGCATCGAACCCCTCCTCCACAATGTCGACAAGCCGGTCGGTGGCGACGATTTCCAGCTGGAGTCCAGGATTTTTTGCGATGAGCGGACCAATGACCGATCGGAAAACGAACGGTGCGACCGAATTGGGCGCGTTGATGCGAACCTTGCCAAATGGCGTATCGCGAAACTGGTTCAACGCATCGAGCGCCGAGCCGATCTCGCCGAAGGCCGGCGACAGTTGCGCAAGCAACATCGCGCCGGCATCGGTCAGTGACACGCTTCGCGTCGTTCTATTGAGCAGGCGAATGCCGACGCGCGCCTCGAGATTGCCCACCGCATGGCTGATCGCTGAAGCCGTCACCCCGCGCTCTTCGCCGGCCCGGCGAAAGTTGCGGTGACGGGCGACCGCATCGAAGGCCGCGAGTTCCGAGAGATCCGTACTGCGCATTGTCAAACCTCACTCATCATTGAGAGGAAGATTATCTCTCTAATTCTCATTGCTGAAAAGGTCCAGATTTCTCCTCGCAAACCGGCGCTGGTGCCGGACCACACAGGAGACAAGACAATGGCCGACTTCATTCCTCCCGCCCACAACACTGCATCGCCCTTCGCCGACATGCGTGGCCATCACGTTGCGGTGCGCACGCCGGACCTTGAAACCGCCAAGCGCTGGTATGTCGAGAAGCTCGATTTCCGCGTCGTTGCAGAATGGGACTATGCCGACGAGCAGCTTGCCTATCTTGCACCTGCTACGGACGACCATTTCTATGTGGAAATCCTGGGCGGCGGCGATCCGTCGCCGAAAGATGTCCGCCCCTATACCGATCTCGGCGATAGCCTCAAATATGCCGGCTACCATCATTTTTGCCTGAATGTCGAAAGCGTCGATGCCACCGTCGAGGAGCTGCGGGCACGCGGCGTGACCATCGTCACCGAGCCGTTCGAGCTTCTGGCAATCAGCCGCCGCCTCGCCTTCTTCTGCGATCCCTACGGCAATCTGATCGAACTGGCCGAAGTCCTGCCGTAACCCTTTCCCACCCGTTTGGCCACCCCGCCATCGGGTGGCCAGCACATCAGGAGAACATTCCATGACGAACTCCATCATGATTATTGGCGCTGGCCCTGGCATCGGCCAGGCCGTTGCGGAAAAATTCAGTCGGGAAGGCTGGCATGTCGTGCTGACCGCGCGCAATGCCGACCGCCTGGCCGACCTGTCCGCCGCCCTTTCCGGGCAAGGTCTCCAGGTCTCCGCTCTGCAAGCCAATGCGACCGACCCGGCCGCACTGCGCAAGGCGATCGCCGAGGGTGACCGCATCACCGGCGGCCTGACGGCGATCCTTTTCAATGCGGCAGTCGTGCGCGAACAGGATCTGTTCAGCATGCGCGACGATGAGGTCACGGACGACCTTGCCATCAATGTCGCTGCCGGCCTTCACACGATCCGGGCATCCGTCGAGCTGTTCGGTGCGCGCGGCGGCACGATCCTGGTCACAGGTGGCGGCCTCGCCGTGTCCCCCCATGCCGGCTATGCCAGCCTCGGGCTTGGCAAGGCTGCGCTGCGAAATGTCGTCGAGGGCCTGGCTGGTCCTCTGGCCGAACGCGGCATCCACATCGCGGTGGCGACAATCGCCACGCTCGTCGGCCCCGGATCAACAGAAGCAAGAGAGGCCGCCGACACGATCTGGACGCTGGCAACGAACCCGACCGCAGGCTGGGAAGCCGTTTACCCCGCAGACGCCTTCAAAGGAGACTGACATGACCGAAACATTGACCTTGATTGCCAGACTGACGGCCAAACCGGACTGTGCCGCGATGCTTGGCGAAGCGTTGCAGGCTCTCGTCTCCCCGACCCGCGCCGAGGCGGGGTCGATCGACTATCACCTGCACCGCGACAGCGACGATCCCAGCATCTGGATTCTCTATGAGAACTGGCGATCACGCGCCGATCTCGATGCGCATTTTGAGCAGCCCTACACCAAAGCCGTCATGGCGCGCTTTCCGGACCTGCTGGCCCGCGAGATGGAACTTACATTCTGCACCATGACATCGCCGCGTCCCTGAGGCCCGGTCCAACACTTCCCCATCAATCCGACATCAAGGACACCCTCATGAAAATCTGGTTCATCACCGGCGCCTCGCGTGGCTTTGGCGCCCTCATCACCACACGCGCTCTTGCACAGGGCGACGCCGTCATCGCCACTGCCCGCAATCCAAGGGCGATCGCCCAGCGGTTCGGCGAGCACCCCAACCTGCTTCCGGTCGCCCTCGACGTGGCAGACGACAAACAGGCGACCGCAGCTGTGAAAGCCGCGATCGATCGCTTCAGCCGCATCGATATCCTGCTTAACAATGCCGGGTTTGGATTGATGGGCGCTGTCGAGGAGGCGACAATATCCGAAATAGAGGCTGTCTATCGCACCAATGTCTTCGGCCTCCTCAACGTGACGCGCGCCGTGCTGCCCTTCATGCGCCGGGCCCGCTCCGGCCGCATCCTGAATATTTCGTCGATCGGCGGTTATCGTGGTGCAGCAGGCTTCGGTGTCTATTCCTCGACCAAATTTGCCGTCGAGGGCTTAAGCGAAGCACTGCATGACGAACTCGCGCCACTTGGCATCCATGTCACCGTCGTCGAGCCGGGATATTTCCGCACGGATTTTCTCGACAGCTCTTCGTTGTCGGTCAGCGGCAACATCATCAGCGACTATGCAGAGACTGTCGGCAAGGTACGCACGATAGCGGCCGGTCTCAGCCATAACCAACCCGGTGATCCTCAAAAACTGGCAGAGGCACTGATCGCCTTCGCTGACGCTCCCAATCCGCCGGTGCGCCTGCCACTCGGTAGCGATACCGTCGCAGCGATCGAAAAGAAGCATGCACAGGACCGCGCCATCCTCTCCGAATGGCGCACCGTCTCGGTCTCGACCGACTTCGCCGTTGACTAATGACGATGCTCGTCTGGTTAAACTTCGTCCGATGGGAGGCCGCTTTCGGGCCTCCCATCGCCTTGAGCAGATTTGCACGCAAGGACCTGCCGTTATTGGTCGCGGCGTCGGCCAAAAACCTCTGCGAATTAGCGTTTCTCGCCTGTACGCCTCTCAGCTCCAGCGCGGTGGCGTCCCAATGTGATCTTTCAACGCTAGTGTGAATGCCTTGACCTTGGCAGATGGCACCTGAAGCGCGCGTAGAAGATAAATTCCGGTGGCCGCTTCATTCCATCTTTCGCCCGATAGCGGTAGGCGTACAAGATCACCCACCTTCACCGAAGGTCCCGATACCCAGCTCGGCAGGAACGCCACACCCATCCCCGCTAGTGCAGCCCCGTTCAGCGCTTCAAAATCATCGGACCGGAATACAACGCGCTCACACGCTTCCCCTGTCGGCGCGCCAAGAATGCTAGACCACTCAAGAAGATCGTTGCCATGGAGCTTGTCGAGAAGGCGATGATTGCGAAGCTCGTCTTCGCTTTCCGGCACGCCGTGATGCTCAACATAGGCGGGGCTTGCCACGAGTATCCGGTCGAGGGGTGCCAGTTTGGTTGCGATCAACGTGCTGTCGGGCAATTCCCCCATTCTCACCACCAGATCAAGTCGCTCCGCAACCGGGTCGGCCAGTCGTTCGGTCAAGTCCAGCTCAACATGCAAGCCTGGATATTGCCGTGCAAGCGATGCCAAGACAGGAATGACATACCGCTTTCCGAAGGTCGGGAAGCAGGCGATACGCAAAGTGCCACTGACCTCACTATCGAATGCCGTCACCTCGGCATGCGTATCGGCCAGATCGTCGAGCAGGCGCTGCGCACGCTCGAAGAGGTGACGGCCCGCGTCCGTTAATGACAGTGCCCGTGTCGAGCGGACAAGGAGAGGCACCCCCAGATCCTGCTCGAGCGCATCGATCTGTCGCACAACAGCCGAGGGAGTGACAGCCCGACGCCTGGACGCAGCTGAAAAGCTGCCGGCGCGGACGACGTCGACGTATACCGCCAGATGTTCAGCGAAGCGTGGATCCCTCATCTTTGCCTACGACGCAAAACCGTTCCGACCATTCAGTTGGTTATCATCCAAGGTCATCAGGAGCACATTCCTTCTCGTCAACGGGCAATTTTGCTCACCAAACAGAAGGAACACACCTATGGTCAAGATCCTTGATACAATTCTCTCACAATCCGCCTATTCCGCAGAGATGGACATTCCGCTCGAAAAGATCGACATTGCCGATTGGCTCTTCAACCTACCCGAAGCGGAATATCTTCGCTGCTGCCCGCCTGACCATATTGCCGCAGGCGTCACCTGGACTGATGACGGCCGTCGGATGTCGATCAATGTCGAGCAGATCGGCTCAGGCCTGGTGGTACAGCACTATGTGGCCGAAGCCGCCGAACCAACCTATTGCCGGATGAACTCGATCTCGGATGTCTTCACCGCCAGTGGCAGAACTCAGGTCAATGTCGTCTGGGAACTGATCGCTGAGAAAATCGATGACGGCAGGACCCGCTACACCAACAAGGTCACAGCGCATCCAACCGATGCGTTCATGAAGTTCATTGAAGACCATGGGGTCGCTTACGAAGATGCTGCAGCCGCCCGTCAGGCCGCAGGTGGTGACCACAACAGCCGCGAAACGCCACTGTTCGCTGCCAGCATCGCCCGGCGCGCGCTTTCGAAGTAAGGGAGGAACATGCGATGAAAGCGATCGTCTTTGATGAATTCGGAAGCTCGGATGTTCTACGGCTTGCCGAAGCACCCATGCCTGAAGTGCGTCCCGACGACCTTCTGGTGAAGGTTATGGCGGCAGGTGTCAATCGCGCCGACCTTCTTCAACGTGAAGGCGTCTATGGCTCGCAGAGTTACGGCGACAGTGACGTCCTCGGCCTCGAGGTCGCAGGAGAAGTGATAGATGCAGGAAACGCAGTAACCGGCTTTGCCGTTGGCGACCGTGTCATGGGGATCGTCGGTGGCGGCGCCTATGCCCAGTATGCGCGCCTCGACAGCGGAATGGCAACAGCCATCCCGGCCGGCATGTCGTTCACGGACGCAGCCGCAGTCATGGAGAGCTTTGTGACAGCTTGGGAGGCGCTGGCACATCTCGGGCGGGTCGCGGAGGGAGAGATTGTTCTCATCCATGCTGCTGCAGGCGGTATCGGATCGGCTGCTGTCCAACTTGCAAAAGCCGTCGGAGCCACAGTGCTGGCCACTGCATCCGGAAACAACGTCGAAAACGTACTCGCCCTCGGCGCGGATGCCGTCTTCGACTACAAGCGCGTTGACTTCGAGGCAGAGATCATCGACGTGACCGCCTCGCATGGTGCCGATCTGATCATCGACTTTGTCGGCGGGTCCTACCTCGCCCGCAACATCCGTAGTCTTGCGCCTGGTGGCCGGCTTGTCCAAGTCGGCCTGTTGGGCCGCGATGGCGATGCCATCATTCCTCTCGGGACTGTTCTTCACAATCATCTGCAACTGCTGGGCACAGTCATGAAATCCAGATCGCGCTCAGAAAAGAGAGCTATGATCTGCCGGTTCAGGGACGATGTGCTGCCAATGATGGGCAAAGAACTTCAGCCCGTTGTCGGGGCACTGTATCCGCTTTCAGCTACATCGGATGCCCATCGCCGGATGGAAGCCGGCGGAGTGTTCGGCAAAATCGTTCTTGGCGATTTTCATGAGTGATGCCGGAATGGTTCAACACAAAGGGCAGCAGCCGCGCCGTCGACGGTGCCCGAACCGCCGCCCGCAAACTCATGCAGCGCTCCATAGGCAAGACCCCCGCCAGGCAGGGTTGCATCGATCTCGGGAACGCCGAAGGAAAGCGCACCAGTTCGCTTCGCGGATCCGCCCTCCATTGACGCGATGCGGTCGCGCAAGTCGCAGATCACCCTCTGGCGGGCAGCAGTCATCGTTTACGGCTCCCTTCAAGGTCGTGTTCAAAGGATCGACATCATGTCGCATGGGCTATTTGTTCATTGTTTGTTCTTATGGCGCACAAGAGTCAAGCGAGGAATATTATACCAGCATTAGCGATTTTGAAGATTCGAAGCGGAATCAGGCGCGTACGGGAAAAAGAAATTTTGCGGGCCTCTTGGGTGATTGGGTTCACCCGGTGGCGGGGATGGAAGCAGGGCGTCACAATGTTCTTAAGATTTTTGTGCTGAACTCTCCTGATGACGAAGCCACCAAGATCAAAGCCGCTCCTTCGTGATATCGAAACTCCGATCCGCTCAAAGCCGCGTCGGAAGCGCAATCCCGCGCAGCCACAGCTTCTGTTCGATCCGATGCCTGATCGCGTCGAGCCGGTGCTCGCGCAACTGAAGGCGCATCCGCCACGCGGCGACCAGTGGAGCTGGGAGCTGAAATGGGACGGGTATCGCCTGGCGGTTCATATCGAGCCGACAGGGGTCCGCATCCTCACGCGTGGCGGCCATGACTGGACGCACCGGTTTCCGGCGATCGAGCAGGCCGCACGGGCGCTCGGGCCGGCTACGATGATCATCGATGGTGAGGCGGTTGTGCTCGATGAAGAAGGACGACCGGATTTCGGGCTGCTGCAAAAATCGTTGGGTGCCTCAGGAAAGACTGCTGGCAACCGAGCTTCGGACGCCATCCTCTACGCCTTCGATCTTATCTATCTCGACGGCCATGACCTGCGCAACGTGGAGTATCGCTCGCGCCGGCATCTTCTCGAGGACACGCTGAAGGGGCACGACAGCGCGATACGCCTTTCGGAAACCATCGACGCCGATCCCGCGATCCTGCTGGAACACGTTGGCAGCCTTGGTCTCGAGGGCATCGTCGGCAAGCAACTGGATCAACCCTATCGTTCCGGCCGGACCGGCGACTGGGTGAAGGTCAAATGCGTTCAGAGCGAAGCCTTTATGATCGTGGGATACGAGTCGACGGCATCGTCTGCTGGCTTCGCCTCGCTGGTTCTTGCTGCCTATCGTGGCGACGAACTCGTTCACGTCGGGAGCGTCGGCACGGGCTTCAAGCAAGCCGAGATGACCAGACTGCGCAAGATGCTGGACAAGCTGCGCTGGAAGCGGAAGCAGCCGCCTGTTCCCTATGCCGAAAAGGCAGACATCGTTTGGGTCGAGCCGACTTTGATTGCCGAGATCGAGTTTCGGGCCTGGACCGGAGACGGCAAACTGCGTCATCCATCCTACAAGGGCTTGCGGGAACGGCAGGACAACGCCGACGTTTACAAGCTCGACTAGCGAAGCAGGCGCGATGCCGTGAACACACCGCATCCGGTTCAAGCGGAGGGCTTTCCAGCATGTGCAACCTTTATCGGATGGAAGACAAGGACTGGCCTCGAAACGGGCTCAGGACGCCGAAAGCCTGATCAACCTGATGCCGGCCTATCAGATGAACCCCGATCAGATGGGGCCGATCGTGCGAAACACGGCTGACGGGAAGAAGCAGCTCGTGCATGCGCGATGGGATCTGCCCTCCCCTCGTTTCGTCTTGGAGAAAGCAGCCAAAGGCAAAGCCGAGAAGCTCGCGGCCAAGGGCAAGCCATTTGATCTCGAGGAGCTGATCCGCATGGAGGCCGACCGCGGCACGACAAATGTGCGCAAGCTCAATTTCCCGCACTGGACGCGATGGTTCGGCGTGGAGCATCGTTGCCTCGTCCCTGTCACCAGCTTTGCCGAGCCGGATCCGGCGAGCAAACAGGATGGTGGCATTGTGCCCAATGCCTGGTTTGCCCGCGATGAGGCAAAATCGCTGATGTTCTTTGCCGGCATCCATGTGCCGCAATGGCAAAGCGTCCGGAAGGTTCGAGACGGGCTCACGACCGACGATCTCTATGGTTTTCTGACCACGGATCCCAACGATCTCGTGAAGCCAATCCACGACAAGGCCATGCCTGTCCTTCTGCTGACGAAGAAAGAGACGGAAACCTGGATGCGGGCGTCATGGGAAAAGCCCAAGGGACTGGCCCGTCGGTTACCGAATGATGCGCTGATCATCTCGTCCCGCGAACCGTACGGATCCACCATCGTGTCCAAATCCGGAAAGCCGGTGGAACAGGGCAGTCTGCTTTGACGCCTGAAAACAAAGCTTGAAACAATCAAAAAACGAAAAAGCCTGCCGCGGGAGGAGGTGCGACAGGCTTTCCGAAATGATGAACAACGGCTGGGAGGAGGAGTGCCGCTGTTCCGTCAGGCGCCCCTTGGGAGGAGGAGGAGTGGGTCGCCCGATAATACGAAGCTTTGCGGGAGGAGGTGCATCGCTTCGACGATCTGAAAATAGCAGAAGCTGCCTCGATCGCCAGCGTTCAGATCGCAGCGCAGCCATGCGTATATTGCAATGCAACATGAAGCGCGTGCTTATTCTCTTGCCACCGTCAGGCAAGCGACGCGTCCTCGGCAAAGTGGTTCGAAACCGAGAACGAATTGAATAACCTTGGTGGAGGACATTTCGCATGGCTTCAGGACCGCACCCGGCCCAGCCAGTCGATAGAGGTTGAAGCTGACGATCTCCGTTCCGCCGTGCTCCTCGCCATAAAGCCAGGCCCGTTTGCCATCCTGCGACCGCTTGACTGTCACGCCCCATGGTCGACCGCTAAAACTTCCGTCGACATAGCCGTCCGGCAATCTGCCAAGCGCGTCTTCGAACATCGCCAGAGCAGGGGACGGCGTTTCGCCGACGTCGTTCATGGTTCCAGACATTCGTCACAGATCCCGCAGCCATCGTCATCCATGCTCGAGGCTGGCCGCAGCTTTAGGCAACAAGGGCAGGTCCTTGCATCCGAAGCGCTTGTCTCTTCGCGGTCGGGCGGAAAAATTTCTATATAGAACTCCGACAGCATGTCGGCCCCGTGTTGATCCATGGTAATGTTCCAGTTCTGGCTTACGCCAGAGATAGTGTGCACGGACGGCTGCACAAGCGGCAGATGGTTGTCAGGGACAAGCCAATCGTACACATTGACGGTCTTCCCGCTACCGTGTTCATTCGTGGAATGTTTAAAGCCGCAAACGCTGTGCAGATCAGGGTTTCCATCGACGAGCTTGACCCGGAGGTCTGGCGTCAGTTAGTCCTGCCGGTGCACTGGAACCTGGAGCATCTGCATCTTAGTATTCAGGCTGCCTTCAAATGGTGGAATTATCATCTTTATGAATTCCGCATCGGCGGCCTGCGCGACCCGGCAGTTGAATGCTTACGAAAATCCGGCGGTGATCAATATTTGAAGCTAAACAGTCCAGTCTTCCACTCGTAATCCGGGTACGCGATCAAATTCACGGCGATTATTGGTAACCACAATCAGTCCGCGCGAGCGCGCGTGCCCAGCAATCAGCTGATCATATGGACCGATCGGAGCTCCACTGCGCGCCAGTTCGGCTCGCAATTGACCGGTATGGCTTGCTGCCAATTCATCGTATGAGAGCACCTCGAGACGCGCTGCGAAGCCTTCCACAACGGAAAGGTTCTTTTCTGGACTGGCTGACTTTTCCGCTCCGTAAATTAATTCCATTAGGCTGACCGAGCTGATGCAAAGCTGATCATGTGAGCGATTGAATGCATCGCGCACTTGCTGAGGTCGATTCTTGATCGTAAAAATACAGATGTTGGTGTCCAGCATATACTTCAGCATTAGAATGCATCGCGCTCCTGCGAAGCAGCCTGCTCACGCTCAATCATAAAGTCGGATGTCGCCTCCGCTCCTTCAAACCAACTGTCCCAGATCTCACCGACTGGTGCAATGATGCGAGTGCGTCCCACCGCAACGATATCGACACGCTTTACGTCATCGGGCAAAGCGACCGCCTTTGGCAAACGTATTGCCTGGCTCCGATTGCTCTGGAATACTGCACCCCGCTCCATATGCATGCCTCCGAATTGCATCGATAACGACGTAGCCCATATAGTTCTTCGCTTGGGATATGTCAATGGGATATACAGCATAGGTCTTAGGCACATGCGATCAGCATTGCAACCAGCCGTCTTCGTCTTGAACTGATACGAACCTTCAGCCCGTCTTCTATGCGACAGCGATTCATGTTGGGCTAATTGTATTTGCGAATTCAGCAAGTCTAGTGCAATTCGACCTCTGCAAACCGGGCGGAGCGATGAGCCCTTCACGTATGCTTCTACATACCCTGGAGAGAACGGATGTCTGGAAATGGGGCCATGTTATATCACCGCGGTTAAACCCGACTTGCGGGATGGTGATGCAGGCCACATTCACATATGGGCAGCGCAAGGCTTAAAGAAACCTGCGAACAAGGGCTGTATGGCGGTTACGAGTGCACGCTTCGATGAAGCTGCAGGCCCGGTCGTTTCAAACTGTCCAGAAAATGCTGCGCCATTGCGTGTCGTCAAGGACGTCGCCGCCGAATGCATCAACTCTTTAAATTCGTCCAGACCCACGTCGTCGGCGCGCATGACTGAACGAATCAGTGGATCTGCAAAAATCTCGGCGAGCGTCATCTCGTCTATCGTGTGTCTCATCTCAGTCTCCTTTTGATAATTCCCAGGCTCTGAAAGCGGGCGATTGCTTGACGGGCTCGCGCCAAGGTGTTACCGGTAAGTAACATTTGAATAGTTACCGATCGGTAACACGCATGTCAACACCGCTTCAGGGTAAAAATTAAACTCATGAAATCCGAAACATCTGATCGTGCTTCTGAGCAGAAAATCCCACCTCGTGACCGGATTGTGTCAACGGCCTGTCAACTGTTTCGTGAACATGGGATACGCGGCATCGGTGTTGATGCCATTGCCGAAGCCGCCTCGACCAACAAGATGACGTTATACCGACATTTTGGTTCCAAGGACGATCTTGTGTGTGAAGCACTCAAGCACAGTTCTCGAACGCTCAATAAGGCCTGGGAAGATCTCGAAAAAGAGAACCCGGGCGACCCGAGGGCTCAGCTCACGGCATGGGTTAAAGCGCGCGCACAATGTCTTTCCAGCGAGCCCTATGGATGCGATTTGGCCAATGCTGCGGTAGAGTTGAAGGAGCAAGGACACCCTGCACATGCGATAATAGAAACGTTGAAGATGGAACAGCATTCCCGGCTCGCCGATCTTTGTCGTGCGACAGGTGTAAGCGATCCTGAACTTTTGGCTGATACGCTATCCATGCTGTTGGAGGGAGCACGCGTCAGCAAACTTGCCGCCGGCAAAGAAGGTCCGTCGATGCGGTTTACGCGTGCTTGTGAAGCGGCGATGGTCTCGTTTGGTCTAGGTGCACAGGCTTCTGCCTGATCCTGGTGGTGCAAGGAGGAAGTGCTACTGAAAGAGCGAAGGTAGCATGTTGATTGGCTAACTTGGAGTAACCTTCGCGATATGCGTTCTCTTCGGGATTGAGGGGCGGCTGACCAGTTTATCAGCAGCAATTGCGTTCTTTCGGCTGTCCACTAAATGTGGGGTGCGACCACCGCTGTTTTGAACATACGGCCTGAAAGTAGAAATTGACCGTCTGCGCTGTTCAAGCGCACGACACAAGAGGATATATGACCATGGCAACACCCCGACGACCATCCAATCCAAAAGACGCAGCCGAGGCGCTGTTCAAACCGGCGAAGAAGGTCGCAGCGCCAGCCGTTGAACGGCCTGCAATCCCCAACACCAAGGAGCTTGTATCCTTGAAGATCGACAGCGATGTCCTTGCGCATTTTCAGGCGGACGGTCCGGGATGGCAAGAGCGCATCAACGATACCTTGCGAGCCGCACTGAATGTGTCCGATTAAGCACTTGATGGGAGCGGAACCGACGACCACGTTATTTCGAAGCCAAAAGTCTGGATAGGATTTGAAGCTGAGCGCCAGGTGGAAAAGATGTTACGGCGTACTCTCTCTTTGATTTCACACACACGAAAACATGATGCATGGCAGCGCGCGGCAAACATGGCCCCGATCCACATTCGCCGCTTAGCTGCGGCCGATGTCGCCCCGTGCGCGACATCGGCAGACGCTATTTCAATCGGGCCAGTAGCTCTCTGGCGACGGCCGGGGCGGAAGCGGGGTTCTGGCCCGTAATCAGTTCCCGATCGGTCACCACATGTGCCGAGAAAGCGGCTTCGGCTTGGCTGAACTGGCCGCCTGCTTGGGTGAGCGCATCCTGCGGATAGAATTTCATCTCGCCGCCACCCAGCAGTCCCTTGGCCATTTCCTCTTCCTGGTTGCTGAAGACGGTGAACCTGTAGCCTGCATAGACCCAACCCGCCTGTGCCTTTGCCGTTCCCGCCGTTTCGAACTGGGTCACGAAACCTTCTGCGTCCGGCAGCGTGGAAAGCAGCGCGATCGGGCCATGGCATGCTAATGCGGTCGTCTTGCCATTCTCATGGAACCAGGTGAGCAGCTTACCGAGTTCTGAACTGACCAGAAGATCCTGCATGGGTGCGTGACCGCCCGGCACATAGACCGCATCGAAATGGTCGTAGCCGATCTGCTCGACCCGTGCGAGGCTGACGACCGGCGACCTGTCGCTCGATATCAGGCCCAGTTCCGACAACTGCGCCTCGCTGGCTTTCATCGCCGCTTCATCACCACCGAAATACATCTTATCGATGGATGTGGTGTCGACGGACGGTGCCATACCTTTCGGCGTGGCGAAAGTGATCTCATGGCCGGCATCGAGCAGCGCCTGCACCGGCTGCATCAGCTCATTGAGGTAGAAACCGGTCTTGAACACCTTGCCGTCCTTGAGGTCGAGGCGTTCGGAATCGGAAAGCACGATCAGGACGTTTCCGGCATGGGCGCTTAGGGTGCTGGCGCCGAGCGCAAGAGCGACGGCGAGGCTGCGCAGAAGTTTCATGGGTCTAGCTCCAAAAGTTAGAAATATGGTGGGGAAGGGAAAGGCGGTTGCTTCTCAGCCAGCGACCTTGGTGAGCCGGTGCAGCGCAAAGTCGGCGAAATAGTCGCCAACGCCGCTCGCCTGAAAGCGCTGCAGGGCGGCGCCCTGCATATGGGCGCGCCATTGGGCTTCACTTTGCCAGGTTTCGACAAAGATGCGCACGCGTCCATCATCGAGCGACTGGTGCAACTCGTACCGGAGGCAGCCGTCTTCGGCCAAAGTCTCGGCGACCAGCTTTTCCTGGGCAGCGCCAAGCGCCGCCTCCTTGCCGGGCTTGGCGGTGGTGATGGCGATGATGGTCAGAGGCGTGTTTGACATGGGTAGTGCCTTTCTCAGGCGATGGTGTTGACGAGACCGCCTTCGGCACGAAGGGCTGCACCGTTCGTGGCCGATGAACGGGGGCTGGCGAGATAGGCAACGAGGTTTGCCACCTCTTCCGCCTCCACCATGCGCTGCAGGATCGAAGCCGCGCGGGCGGTGGCGAAGAATTCGGCCTCGATCTCTTTGATCGGTGCGGACGGATCGCTTGCCTGGCTGCGCAGGAAGGATTCGATGCCTTCCGAGCGGGTCGGTCCCGGAAGCACGGAATTGACCGTGACATTGGTGCCGCGGGTCAGTTGCGCCAATCCGCGCGAGATCGACAGTTGTGCCGTCTTGGTCGTTGCGTAGTGGATCATGTCTTCAGGGATGGCCACACCTGACTCGCTGGAAATGAAGATGATCCGGCCCCAGTTGCGCTCCAGCATGCCGGGAAGATAGGTGCGCGACAGACGCACGCCGCTCATGACATTGACGTCGAACAGATGGCTCCAATCGGCGTCGGTGATGTCGCCGAAGGCCTTGCTCTCGTAGATGCCGAGATTGTTGACGAGGATATCGACAGACGGTTCGGCCTTCGCGATAATCGCGGCACCCTCGGCGCTGGCGGCGTCTGCCAGAACGCCAGTGATGTCCAATCCGCCGGATGACTTGATAACAGCAATCGCGCTGTCGAGCTTGGCGCGGTCGCGTCCGGTGATCACGACGCGCGCCCCTTCTAGTGCGAGAGATCGGGCGATTTCGAGGCCGATGCCGGCGGTGGCGCCGGTTACAAGGGCGGTCTTTCCGTTCAGTTGAAGATCCATGACGTGTCTCCAGATTGTTGCCGGAAACAATTTATGATCTAAGCCTCAGAGATACTATTGCCTGCAGGAGACATGCACCTGTGAATGAGGATCATCAATGCCACGCATCCTGATGGAACGTTCCGGCGAAATGGAGGTGTTTGCCCGCGTCGTTCAGGATGGGGGTTTCTCTGCCGCCGCCCGTAATCTCGACATCACGCCATCAGCGGTCAGCAAGTTGATCGCGCGTCTGGAAACAAGGCTTGGCACACGCCTTCTGGTACGAACGACCCGCGCCCTGACGCTGACAGAAGAAGGCGAAGCCTATCATCATGCAGCGCTCAGGATTCTGCAGGAACTGAATGAGGCGGACGAAGAAGCCGCAGGAGGCGCCGTCCGTGGGCGGCTGCGGATCAACACGACGATACCGTTCGGCACGATGTTCGTCGCACCGGCAATCCCCGACTTCATTGCGCGCAACCCCGATCTGATCGTCGATCTCTCCTTCACCGACGGCATTGTCGATCTGGTGGCGGAAAAGACCGACGTCGCCATCCGGATGGGCAACCTGCCGGACAGCGGGCTGATTGCCCGAAAGCTCGGGCAGAGCCGGCGCGTAGTCTGCGCTTCACCCGACTACCTCAAGCGCAGGGGTTCGCCGCAATCTCCAGCGGATCTCGGAGAACACGACTGCCTGACGTTCAATTTCCGGCGCGCACGGCCGTCATGGCCGTTTCGTGACCATGACCGTGACATCGCGCAACCAGTCAAAGGCAGCATCGTCGTCAACAACGGCGAGACGATGAAGCAGATGGTGCTGGCGGGCGCCGGCATTGCCCGGGTGGGCCTCTTTCATGTGGCGGACGAGATTGCAACAGGGCGGTTGATAGTCCTCCTCGACGACTACAACCCAGGCGACCTCGAACTGGTTCATGCCATCTATGTTGGCGGTGGTCCCCTGCCCCATCGTGTCCGCGCCTTCATCGAACATATGGTTGTCACATTGGGTGATCAGCCGTTGCTGAATGGGACGACCTGACCTGAGGATTATTGGGAAAGTGGAGTTTAGAAACGCCTCACCTTTCCTATCCGATCAGTCTCGATAGTCGGGCGCCTGCCGGTCGAGCACCCGGCGGATACTTTCCAGATGCATCCTGGCACTTTTCGGGTCCCCCTCCCGCATCTGCCGCGCCGCATCAGCCGCGACAGCAGGCAGGACCGGCAGGAGTTTGCAGCCCGAGCCCATCGTCTTCAACTGAACTTCGGCGGCCCGCTCGAGGTAGTGGAGATCGTGCCAGGCTTCGGCGATGTTGGGTGCACGGACCATGACGCCGTGGTTTTTAATAAACAGGATATCCTTGTCGCCGAGGAGGGGGCGAGCGCCGCGGGTGATGATCACCGATAAGCTTCGATCCTACGCCGCGGCGAAGCGTGGGATCATGCCCGGTGTCGAGCATCGTTCCCACAATGGGTTGAACAATCGGGCAGAGAATTCCCACCAGCCAATCCGGCGGCGAGAGCGGATCATGAAGCAATTCAAGTCACCGCGACATCTACAACGTTTCGTCTCTATCCATGACCCGATTGCCAACCTGTTTCACAACCCCGCGCCACGACATCTTAAGCCATCATCGCGAACTGCGTTCGGCGGCGATGAACCTGTGGGCGAAAATTGCCAGAGCATGGCGACGACTCAAAACGCTGGAGATCAGCGTCGGGAGACCCGGATCGCGCCAACGTCACCAGACGTCCGCTGAACCGTGGGGATCATGCTGGAATTGATATCCGCGGAAACTTCGTCTCCTTCGAGCGGAGCATCGCTGCGCGCCCTCCGCAAGGTCGGCAGTCTCACGCGTTTCGAAAACTGCTTATGGTCAAGGTGCTGTCGTCGGCCATGGGTCAATCTCCACTTCGCCAGGGTTATTAATCAAACGCTTGAACAAGCGAGGAGTTTCCCTCGGCAGATGCAGCATGCGGGTTAGGACTTGGATGCGTCGCCGGCAGCTGCTATGTTCCTGCTTTGTTTCCGCCAGTGACACCTGCCATGGATCGAACCACCGTCTCAACCGTCAGAAAAATCATCCATGTCGACATGGATGCCTTCTACGCGTCGGTCGAGCAGCGCGACAATCCGGAACTGCGTGGCAAACCCTTGGCTGTTGGCGGAGCGGCTGCACGGGGCGTTGTTGCAGCAGCAAGTTATGAGGCGCGGGAATTTGGCGTTCGCTCGGCAATGCCGTCAGTCACGGCGGCACGGAAGTGCCCCGCACTAATCTTTGTGAAGCCGAGGTTCGAAGTCTACCGTGCTGTCTCCCAGCAGATCCGCGAGATTTTTGCGGAGTACACGCCCATCATCGAACCCCTGTCGCTCGACGAAGCCTATCTCGACGTCACCGAAAACCTCAAGGGCATGTCGGTCGCCACCGACATCGCGCTGGAAATCCGTGCCAGAATAATGGCGGTCACCGGACTGAATGCTTCCGCCGGTATCTCCTACAACAAGTTCCTCGCCAAGATGGCGTCCGACCTCAACAAGCCCAACGGCCAAGCAGTCATCACGCCGAAGAACGGGCCAGCTTTCGTCGAGCAACTTGCCGTAAAGAAGTTCCATGGCGTCGGCCCGGCCACGGCGGACAAAATGCTCCGCCTGGGTATCGAGACCGGTGCGGATCTAAGGGCAAAGTCCCTACAGTTTCTCATCGAGCATTTCGGGAAGTCTGGGCCGTACTTCTATGGCATTGCCCGAGGCATCGATGAGCGGCAGGTCCAGCCGGACCGTGTGCGGAAGTCAGTCGGCGCCGAGGACACATTTGCCGTCGATATCAGCGACCTCGACCTTGCGACAAACGAACTCCGCCCACTTGCGGAAAAAGTCTGGTCCTATTGTCAGGCAAAGGGCTTCAGCGGCAAGACGGTGACTGTGAAGATAAAGTACTCCGATTTCACCCAAGCGACGCGGAGCAGGACAACTGCCCTCCCTTATGCAGGTGTCGGCGATATTCTCGGTGCGGCCAATGCCCTGCTGGCGGGTGTCTATCCGTTCAAGCTCCCGGTCCGGCTTCTTGGTGTAACACTGTCGTCACTCACCAATGACAAGGAGGCGGCCAAAAACGAGGAACAACCGCAGCTCGGGTTGGGTTTCTGATCAGAGGAAGCTGGAGCAGATCAAGGGTCAAAGCCGCAATGTTCCCACACTGTATTCGAGTTATCGACCTGGAAACCGCTGGCAACGGGCCGAGCGATGTCTGCGAGATCGGGTGGCAGGATGTCGTTCAAGGCGAGGATGGCAGGTGGGAAGTTGCTGGGGAGCGCCGCGCGGTTCTGGTCAACTTGGAAGCCGATTTCGCCCGACACGATGGCAATACATCATATCCAGGATTGGGAGGTCACTGGCGCGCCGCTCTGGAAAGAAGTAGCGCCAGGCATCTTGCGGCCACCGCACCCGATCATCGCCCTTGCCGCCCACCGCGCCGCGTTCGAGCAACGCTATTGCACGCCGAGACTGGCCGCTGGTGCTCCATGGATCTGCACCTGGAAATGTGCATTGCGTGTCTGGCCGGAGCTGTCAAGGTTTTCGAACCAGATGCTGCGTTATCGGCGAAGGCCGGAAGGTTTGATACACGAGATCGGCCTTCCCGCCCATCGGGCTATGCCTGATGCCTATGTCACCGCCCGCCATCTGCGCTATGAGCTGAATGCCGCTTACTGGATGAGCTTCTGCTCTGGAGTTCGCAGCCCGGCCTGCTACCACGGGTGCCGGCCGGTCCAGACCGGGGCAAAAGCTGGGATCGTCTCAGCACCGAGGCGCTAACTGCTTTCCTGAGCGACCGCGACGCGGATAGCTCACTCCTTACGGTTACCATTTGGACGTCGTGGTTCGGACATCGGTAAAAACAATCACTAGCCGGGCTCCTTTTCGGGCCGCAACTGCGAAACTGGTCCGGCAATGCGACAGCGAAATCCCTGGGTGTCAAACTGCAGTTCAGGCGCTGTGCCAAATAACGACCCCAAAGCCGAACGAATATAGCGTGTACCGTACCCTTGGCGGCTGGGCGCGACCGCAGGCGGGCCGCCTCGTTCAACCCAATTCATGCTGAACAGGGGATCGTTACCATCGGATATCTCCCAAACCACCTCTACGTAACCCTCAGGAACAGAAAGCGCGCCATATTTGATAGCATTCGTCGTCAGCTCATGAACACAAAGAGCGATGGTCGTGCCGGCATCCCGACTCACAACAATGTCCGGACCGGAAACGGCAATTCGACTACAGCCATCACCGTTGTAGGGAGCTACGGTCGTCGCCACGATCAAAGAGAGGCCAACCTCTTCCCCGCCCGCCTCGAAGACGGCGGAATGAACGCCGGAAAGGGCCTGAAGCCGCGCGCCAAAATCACCCGCCAGTTCGTCCATGGATGCAGCGCCTCTTCGCGTCATCTGGAAAATGGAGGCGACGGTGGCAAGGATGTTCTTGACGCGATGGTTGAGTTCCAAACGCAGTTCTCTCTCCCGTTCGATTGAATCCCGGACTTGTCGCTGCCGCAATCTCACCAGAAGATTCAACTGAACGGCGTTGACCAACTCCAACGGCGCGATCGGACGCAAATGGAACAGAAGTCGGGATTTTGGCCATGCCGCCTGTAATCGGTCGCGAATGCCTTGCACGGGTGCGGCCTTCTCAAGAAGGACGATGATCGGTATCTCTGACCAATCCGGTTGAGCTTTCAAGTGATCGGAGAGCTTCGTCAAGACAGAGGGAGTGAGCGCTTCGTGCGTAACGATGATGATGTCCGGTGACGAACAAAGAAGACCTTCAAGATCATCATCGACCTTGGCCGAGACCACCCTCACCTTTTGGTCTTGCAAAAGAGCGGCAATGTAATCAGCATCTTTTCGAAACGGAGCAAGGACCAGCACCCAGTCCAGCTCATTTTCCCTTGACAGCCCGTTCATTTTGGATCGGGAAGGGGGTTGTAGGCCACCACGCTGACGTTACCGCTTTCGATAATCAGTTCCCGCACGTCCAGATCATGTGGGCCGTGGCGCTTCTTTACTACAGTAATATTCCGACGGAGGCGCCCTTCATGCTCCATGATCCGCAACAGTAGGACTGTATCGCCGAGGAAGCTCACATCCACGTCGATCCCGACATTCTGCCCGAGGAGCCCATGCTGAGCCACAATAAGCATGGTCAACACCCCGGAGAGCGCCAGGTACTTTAACAGGGACTGGATGTCGCGCACCGCTTTGTCCCGGTGTGGTAAAGAGTTGAGGTAACCGGTCAGACTGTCGATGACGACGACTTTCGACTTGTTCTGCGTCACGGCATCCTGAACGATCTGGCCGAATTCACCCGGTGAGATCTCGTTGGGATTGAAGTCGCGAAGTATCAGTCTGCCGTCCTTATGAAACTGCCTGAGTTGCATGCCGAGACCTTCAGATCGGCGAAAGAAGGTTTCCAGTCGCTCCTCGAACAGAAAGAGTGCTACGTTTTCTCCACGTTCAAGCGCCGCCGTTGCATAGAGTGATGACATCGTCGATTTTCCGGTCCCGGCCTGACCGATGACGAGGGTTGTGGTTCCGGCTTCCTGGCCTCCGCCGAACATCTCGTCGAGTTCGGCTACACCGGATTTGATCAGTTGTGGCTTTCCGGTGTCCGATGCGGCGCTTGGCATAATTCGGGGGAATATCACCACGCCTTCGCCTTCCCTAATCGCCATGTCATGATAGCCGTCAGCGATCGGCACGCTGCGCATTTTGGATATCTCGACTCGGCGGCGAACGCCGCCGTACTCCTCCAGCGACTTGTCGAAGCGAATTACCCCGTGGGCCAGTCCCTCCACCTCCTCGCCGCTCCGATCAAAGTCTGACGACTGAGTGTCAAGCAGTAGCGCCACGACGTCCTGTTTAGCCAGGAAAGCCTTGAACGCGATCAACTCCCGGCGGAACCGGGGAGAATCTCCAGTTATCAATCGGATTTCAAGAAGCGAATCATAGACGAGGCGGCGCGGTTTATGTTTCTCAATCGCGGCCTCGATCGCCTTGCGTGTCTCGTCAAGCCGCAGGTCGGATGTCATGAATATGCTTTGATCATCGGCCTCGTTTACAGAGCCGGATGTTGCCAGCTCCTCAATACGAATACCGTCGAGTGTCCAGCCGTGCGAGACAGCAATCGCCTTCAGCTCGGCAGCCGTCTGCGAGAGCGTCACGTAAATGCAGCTTTCGCCGGCGGCAACACCGGCTCGCAGGAACTGAAGGGCGGCGGTGGTTTTGCCCGATCCTGGAGCGCCCTGCAAAATGTAGAGATTGGATGCTGGAAGACCACCGCGAAGAATTTCGTCAAGCCCCGCGATACCGGTGCTGACGACAGAGGGCATTTTCGGTTTTGGCATATTCACCTTCCGCTGGCCACGCGCGCTGAAATCGGAGGAAATGTCACTGCAGTCAGATCACACTTGCATCAATATTTGTCTTTCTCAAAACATCAACTCGTTCGACATTATATGCAGCTGTGAAAAATGGAGTTATTGTCAATAAAGGCACGTCAGCCTGCGCCGCCGGAAGGCCTAGAAGGGAATCCCAGCCTCCGGAGATTTATAAAGAAGAGCTGTCGAGACTTGATTGGTCCTGTTGATCAACGCCTGCATCAAGGAATTCAATCAGCGCCGCCTGCTCGGGACTGAACGGCCTTAGAAGCAGAAACTCCTCGATACGCATCTCTGTCTCGTGTCCGCCCGACGCTGGATTGCCCTTGTGACGGACGACCGATGTCGCATCGTCTCGCGTCCCAAGATACCAATTGTCACCGTTCGAACTCGCAGCAAATTGTTTGAAGTCCGCCATGACGATGCCCTCTCGTGTTACTCTGAAAGCCGCATGCGCGCGACCGCAGTCTATTGATCGCAACCGTACTAGTGCAGCGTAATCATGCTCGGTCGAAGGTAAATGACGTCAGCAAGGTCGTGACGAAATTGCTGGCCTTTTCCTTGACGAGTAGCTCCGTCCACTCGTCTGTTCCCCGAAACCTCAGGTCCGTCTGGATACTGTCAACAGCTGCGGCCTCAATGCGTTCAATATGCTCCTTGAACTGCGCTTCGCCTTCACCTCGGTAAAGATCGCGAATAACCATCCTCAGGATTTCCTGGATGGCAATCTGCCAAGCGGTGTTAATCGTGTTCAACTCATTTGTTGTCGATGACATTTGTCGTCCTTCGGTGTTCAAATGCCCACGTCATCGTTGACCTAGAGCTCTTACGGCTGGATTGGAAACTGGCGCCAGTGCGATCCGGGTCCACTCAATCGGTCGAGCGAGTGGTCGAAAACGTCGCGGATCGCTTTGCGATGAGTGCTGCTGTCGCAGATGTTCGGTCCGCAAGTTCTTTTGCGAGGCGCGCAACTCTAAGCCGTGCTGTTTTTTCATCTCGCGCCTCAACCGCAGCTTTCCGCTCGTGCTCTGCAAGATCCTTTGCGATGACAGGAGCCTGAAGCTTGCTGAACGAGATCTCTGCCTGTTGGCGGGATCTGGTGTGTTGTTGTGTCATGAAGTACCTAGCTGTCGGCCCACGGCCGAAAAAAAAGGCCAGGCGAAACGCCTGGCCTCGATGAAATTGCTCCCGGCAGTGCCAGTACATCCGTGGTCAAAGGGAAGCGGATCTCACTTATGCGGATTGCAGATTGGTCGCAGACATTTTGCCCGACTTGTTGTCGCGCTCAAGTTCGAAACCAATCTTCTGGCCTTCTACGAGTTCGCGCATTCCTGCACGCTCGACAGCGGAGATATGAACAAACGCATCTGCGCCGCCATTGTCAGGCTGAATGAAGCCAAAGCCCTTTGTGGAATTAAACCATTTTACTGTGCCAGTGGTCACGATGAACCCTTTCCAAGCATAGAGTGACATATCGCGCAACGAATGCGACGCGGAAAAAACCGACTATTTTTGAAAGAGAAGTTCGCTTAGAGCGCGGTGCCAATCGCACGATAGACAAGCTTGGCAAGCAAAAGATCGATGACAGATAAATAAAGCACCAGCGAGTTGAAGTCAACGATTAGTTTTTTTTATTCCGAATTTCATCTATTAGTTGCAGGTCGGGGTGGCACGGGAACCGATAGTCGGCAGTCCCTTCGAGGTGCTCAACAATCGCGCGAGGTTTCCGGTTTCTCAAGCTGCGAATGCGGACGAAAAAGGGACTTCTTCGCGATGTTACGTGATGTGGATATAGCCTGTTCAACGAACGGCATCGAGCTAAAAAAGGTCATCGATCAAGAGGTCCCGGATATATCCGAATGGTGGTAGCGTCCGGACACTATTGAAAGTTCCAAAGGACATAACTGTTGCAAAGGCTCCCTTTCCGCGAAGTCGGATTTACCCGAGATAAATGCTCTTGAAGGGATTCGAACCAGCGACCCGATCGGCACTTGTGGGCCACGAAACTGCTACCGAGTTACGCAAAAACACCAATTGCTAATCCGCGCACGTGCCGAGGATCGGCGACATCAGCTTTATGTGAGCATCAACCCGTTCCGATACTTTATCGGGGAGAACAGCTCGTTCAGGCAGAGACCACCAAGACTGGTTGACGCGCTCGACCGTCTCCGTAACAGCCTTCAGCACAGCAGCTTCCGGCAGTCGCGTACGATGAGCGAAGACTTTCCATCGCTGGGCGTTCATTGCCTTGAACGGCCTTTCACCGGCCAGCGACAATGCCATGGCGTCCGACGGAATGTAAGGGACAGTCGAGAGCACATCATAGACTGGGGCGAGTGCCGGCTTGTCGCCCTTCCCATGATAAATCAGCGACCAATTCTTGAGGTGCATGTCGCCATTTCCTGTAAGCACAGCCAGAGCCAGTCGTCGGACGAACTCGAGGGCTGCCGCTGAAGAAACGGCGCCCCCATGAGCCGCAGCGATATCATGATAGGCGGCACCATCATATTTTCGAGACGGACAGACGCGGAATACCTGAGCGAAATCTTCGATATGTACGCGCTCAATCCCGGAAGATGGGGTCCTCGTGCGCCCGTGCACGGGTTTCGGCACTGTCCGATATTTCGATATAAAATTTGGTCAGCTTACTACTGACCAAATTTTGTATATATTCTTCGGTCAGAAAGGTCATAGAGCAAATGCCAGACCCTTGATCGGACACCCAAGATCGCATTCTTTGCCGGATCGCCGGGCCGCGCCATCAGGCGTGTGGTCGCGCGCGGATTTTCTGGATATCGCGACGCCGAACGCTGTCGAGAAGGCACTGCAGCGCTTGTCAAATCGAAGCGAGATCCGCCGCCGAGAGAAGGGAATCGGCCGGGAGTTGAAGATTCCTTTGGGGATTATTTTTCGTGGCGATACGAACTTCACCAATGCCACGGAAAAGGCCGTGATTGTCTTTCAGGAAACGGGGCGGGACACTGCCGCTGCGGAGATCCGCGAGGCGCTCAAGGACATATCGAGGCGACCAGTAGACGCTCACGCCCGGCGCGACCGGATCGACGGAAACGGGAGAATTGGGCACTCCTGCGAAGCCTCTGAAATTTACTAGAGGTTCTCTCGGTAGAAAAGCAAGACCGTGGCGAGAGTGATGATCCCAATCACAGTCATGACAAGCGCCTGCCTTGACGATGTCCGGTCCCGATACAACAAGGCGGCCGCGATGGCGCAGACCGACCAGACAACCGTGACAATCACCAGCAGCCAGGAATACACAAACGGACCAAGATCGTAGCCTCCACCGCCGATTGAGGGTCTGGATGTCGTGTCGATCTGGGCACCAATCAGTATAACCACCGGTATGGCGAGCGCTGACAACCATACCGCTTTCGTCTTGTTTTTCATTATCAGTCACCGGATTCCGCTGCGCGCCGTTGGTGGGAGATTAGAAGTTCGTCAGTTCGAGCGGCAGATAGCCGGTTAACTCGATCACCTCGGCGAGCCTGCGCGACGAAGTACGTAAAAAAGGGCCGGAGACAATGTCTCACGACCCAGGTTTTTTCTTGACAGCGGAGGGAGGAGAACCGCTTCGAGAAGAAAAGAGTGGCAGATCATGGTTAACAAACCGTAACCGTTCACCGCGCCACGGTCAGGCGGCAAATCCACGGGAGACGATAGCGCCAGCATAGGCACCATCACGACAGCGTCGTGAGAGAGGTGGTCGAGAGCACGCAGGAAGGCTGAACGATGCTCTTTCTCGACCTCGATAAGGATCAGGACAGGACCACGGTCACGGGCAACAGGCTCGGCTACCAGCGGTTCGGGCCAGTGGGTGGCCATGGGCATATGTGGCGGATACGCTAAGCCTCTTCTTCACACAACTTGGATTATCCATGAGCAGTTCATCGCCGGGGCAGGTCCTTCTTAGATTTTACCCTGAGCCACAGCGCCAATGAGAACCGAAAACACCTCCTCTGCCTCAGAAGCAGAGCAATTCCCGCGTGTAACGGCGCTTGTCAAAGCGTCTCCTGCTGCAACTAAAGCCGCAGAAGCCAATGCCAACGATTCCAGCCGCAAACTTGAGTGAGGCCGTAGAACTTCCACGAACATCTCGATCACTGCGTCGACCAACTCTTGGTACACGCTAGCTTTCTCCTCGCTTCCTGCAAGCGCCGCGCCGACAGCATGAAATTCGTCACCTTGGTCGGTTCCGCAGGCCAGATAGGTTTTGGCCAAAGCCGCAATAGTCTCTCTCGCCGGTCGATTTTCCTGAGCCATAAGCGTGCGAAACGCGGTAATGCGTTCGGTGTCTATCCAGCGATAGAGCTCAATCAACAGACCTGTTCTGGTCTCGAAATGCTCGTAGGTCACTGGTTTGGAAACGCCCGCCCGCACTGCCAGGTGGCCTAGTGTCAGCCGATCAGCACCCTCCTCCCGAACGATCAGGCGCGCCGTCTCGAGGAGCTGCTGACGCCGCTCGGGCTTCGAAAGTCGGCCTGTAGTCCTGTTGTCGATGGCAACTTTTGACTTTTCCACTTGCATACCTACTTTTAGTAACCTACTATATGTAGGTATTAGTAAAACACAGGTATCGTGATGTTACAAGCTTCCGGAAGTCTCTACGACCCAATACTGATTATCGGCGGCGCCGGCGAGGTTGGGCGCTGGGCCACGCGCTTCTTGCGTGACCAACATCCTGATGTACCAATCCTCATTGGCGGTCGCGACGAACAACGCGCGATACGAGCAGCGGCAGCTGTCGACGGCGCGGCTGCGGTGGTAGTGGACCTCACTGCCTCTGACCTGGGGCTAGGCGAGCAACGTGTCTCGGCGGTCGCAACGCTCTTTACCGATGAAACCGGGGCAGCTCTCCGCTGGGCCCAGCAACTGGGCGTTGGGCACGTCAACATCTCACCAGGCATAAGCGAGCTGGGCCTGGAAACTGCGACATTCATGCAGAAACCTACCGCCGCGCCCGTCGTCCTTGGTACAGAATGGCTCGTTGGTGCGACAAGCGTACCGTCACTCTTGTTCGCCCAGGAATTTGGTCGTCTGGAAAACATTCATATCGAGGCAGTGCTCGATGAACAGGATGCGTTCGGACCTGCTGCAAATGCAGACCTTGAGCGCCAGGTGCATGCGGGTGCTTCCACTCTTATAAGAAGGGCTGGCGCATGGCGATGGTGCCGAGGCGACGAAACCGGGTCAAAGGTGCGTGCGGTCGACGGCACCGAGCTCGACGCGAACGTGTTTTCGCCTAACGACGTCTTGTTGTTGGCGAATGCAACCGGTGCGCCAGACGTCCGGTTTGACTTAGCGATTGGGGCAAGCTCGACGCGCCGTAAAGGCGGACCGGTATCGACTGAAATCATGATCAATCTTTCAGGCCTGGATCACGCCGGGCAGCCGCTTCGGAAACGTCACGCGATCGTTCACCCCGGTGGGCAGATGCCGCTAACGGGGCTGGGTGTCGCGCTCGTTCTTGAACGCATGGCTGGTCTCGCGGGCGACACGCCCCGACCGGGCCTCTACTTCCCAGCCCAGCTCATCGACCACTCCACATACTTTGAGCGCCTTCGCGCCTCAGGTGGTGAAGTCATGGAATTGGCGCCGGTCCAACGCGCGCCGCAAGGCTCGGATCAAGCATAGACTGGAGCATAAAATGAGTGACCCCAAAGCATCAGCCACCACGGATCATCCCGTACACCATTCGCAAATTGAGGCCAACGGTGCCTCATTCCATGTCGTTGAACAAGGCCGTGGTCCAGTCGTGCTTTTCTTGCACGGTTTTCCCGACACTGTGGAAACATGGCGTAGCCAGATGCAAGTTGTCGCAGATAACGGGTACCGCGCGATTGCGCTCGACATGAGGGGTTTTGGCGACAGCTATTCCCCGGAAGATCCAGCACTTTACAGCGGAGCCCTAATTGTTGGCGACCTGATTGGCATCCTTGATGCATTGCAGGTGCCTACCGCAACGATCGTATCGCATGATTGGGGCGCGGACCACGGACAACGGGCAATGGTCATGCGACCAGATCGGTTCAACGGGATTATTTCACTCAGTATCCCGTTCCTGCCACGTGGTGAGTTGAGTACTTGGGACATGCTACGCAGTCGGGGTCTCGGCGATCTCTATTATGCTTTCGACATGATGAAGCCGGAGACGGATAACCGGATCCGTGATGCGAGCAAAACTATCCCCAGTGCACTCTACTGGCTGTCGGGCGAGCCCGCCGAAGGAACCGGCTGGGACCCCATCGACGCAAAGCGGAATATGTTTCGACCTGCCCCTGAAATACTGCCGAACTGGGTCGATCCAGCCTATATGAAGCACAACATCGAAACGTTCCAGCGAACGGGATTTAGAGGCGGTCTGAACCAGTACCGTGGGGTGCAGGCGACGTTTGAGCATCTCGCTGCCTACAAAGATGTGCTTATCAAGCAGCCATCGCTTTATATTTGGGGCGATGCAGACGGGTTGTGCCGACTGTTCCACCCGGTCCCACCGACCGTGGAAGAGATGCGCGAGACAGCGCCCGGGCTCGTCGATGTCGTGCGCCTGGAAGGTGTAGGTCACTGGCCTCATCATGAGGCCCGCGAACGCGTGAATGCCGAAGTCATCAAATTCCTGAACGGCCTGAACGCCGCCGTTTCAGCAACTGTCTAATCGATCAAGGAACATAGGTCCATGATACTTTCTCACGCTATTCGTACAGGCGATCTTGCTTCGGTCAAAGAAGCTATCGACGCCGGGGCGGACGTTAATGCTAGAGGCCCCGATGGTCTCACGCCGTTGATGATCGCGTCTGCGCTTGGACAGGCACAAGCTGTTGCTTTGCTCCTTACTGCCGGGGCGGACGTGCTGGCGGCGGAACCTCGAATGGGAGCAACGGCAATCCACAAGGCAGCGCAGTCCGGCAGCGCCGACGTGATCGGGATTCTGCTTGACCACGGAGCCTTCATCGATCAGCAATCGCCAGTTCTTGGCAATACCGCATTGATGGATGCCGTGCTTCACAAGCACGAAGCTGTTGTGCGGGTTTTGCTGTCGCGCCGTGCGCGGACCACGATACGGAATTACTGGCAACAGACCGCGCTCGACATCGCCAGGCATGACGACCTGAAAGCAATCGCAGCGCTGATTGAGGAACGAGATGAGGCGGATGAAAAGCACATCGCCAGCTTGTCGATCATCTCATCAGTCAAGGCCGGAAATATTGAGGAGGTGAAGCGGCTGATCGCAGATGGCGTGGATTTTGAGGTTCGGGTGCCGATAACCGGGACGTTCGATGACGACTACACGCCTCTCGGTCTTGCAGTTCGCGAAGGTCATGCCGAAATCGTGCGCCTATTGCTGGATTCTGGTGCAGATCCTCGCCGTACGATCGGTCTCATGCGTGGTTCGCCACTTCACGATGCTGCCTACTTCGGAAAGGCGGATCACATCGATATTTTGACCTCATCAACAAAGCAGGGGGATACTCAGGTTGAGCTTGATGCGCAGGGTCCTTACAATGGTCTGACCGCTTTGCACGATGCTGTGTGGCATGGATACGTGGATGCCGTAGCGTCTCTGGTGCGCGCCGGTGCTCGCCGTGATTTGAAAACTCATTCAGGCATGACACCACTGAGCCTCGCTACTCTCTACGGCTATAATCGGATCGTTGAAATCCTGAACAACGACAGCGATCAACCACGTAACTTCGGCCCAATCAGCTAGTGCTCAATCTGGGTGACCGCATCTGTAGCGATATCGACGGTCTTCTCTCGGCACCGCACCCTCCGATGTCGAGACGTAGCGGCTGAGATGAGCAGATGAAAAACGTAAAGCTAAGCAAAAATAAACTTGCTTGGTTGGGTGCATCTTTAACACGGCTCGGCTGTGAGATCGAGTGATGATGAACCCCACGAATGAAGCCGCCGACGTGAACATGCCGACGGTCGGCTCATCTTACGCCTTGATGAAAGTCGAACCTTTGGCCCCATCTATTTGTCATGAATTGAGGGGCAAGGGATCGGTGCCTTCGCCTAGAATTGCAAGGTATCGTCGATAGCTAAACACGCGGCCACGCTTGCGGCCGGTAACCTCATCAACGATGCCCAATCGCTCTAGGTCGGCGAGTGCGGCGTTGACCGTTGGCGCGGACAAACCCGTCACCTGAACAATCTGGTTCGCTGTGTGAAAAGGATTCTGCTGGAAAAGCTCGTGAATGCGAAGGGCCGACCCTGCTCTGTCACTCTCCATCGTTATCCGCTCCCGATCTTCCTTGAAAAGATCGACGATCTGAGTAGCAGCCTCAAACGCTTGATTGGCAGTGTCGGCGACGCCCGTCAGGAAAAACTCCAGCCAGGCTTCCCAGTTGCCATGTTCGCGAACCTCTTGCAGTAGCCGATAGTATTCTCTCCGATGGGACTTCAGATAGAGGCTGAGGTAGAGCAGCGGCTTTCGCAAAACGCCTTTCATGCAAAGATACAGGGTTACAAGCAGACGGCCGATACGACCGTTACCATCGAGAAACGGATGGATCGTTTCGAACTGCACGTGCAGCAGGCCAGCTTTGATTAACGCGGGTAACCGTGATTGGTCGTCATGCATGAAGCGCTCGAACGCATCCAGGCAACCGGCCATTTCGGTGACGGGTGGCGGTACAAAGAGTGCGTTACCGGGGCGTGTGCCACCGATCCAATTTTGCGAGCGGCGGAACTCTCCAGGATCCTTGGTGCCTCCCCTCCCACTGTCCAGGAGCTTGCCGTGCATCTCACGGATCAGACGCAACGACATGGGCAACGTTTCCAGCCGCTCTAAACCATACATCATGGCGTCAACATAGTTGGATACTTCACGGATATCATCAACCGGCTGCCCGGCTTGAGCTTCGGTCTCAAACCGCAAGAGATCAGAAAGGGTCGACTGCGTGCCTTCAATCTGCGAGGAAAGAACGGCTTCCTTTCTTACATACATATAAAGAAACAGCTCCTGTCTCGGCAGCAGCATTGTGATACCATCCAGGCGTCCTGGCGCGCTCAGCCAAGCTGAGGCGCTCTAGCAATGAAAGCACATCAATTGCCGGCTCGGGCGGCAATGGCGGGGGTACAAACGCCCGCACTGTTTCACTGGCAGCGACCGTCTCGACGAAACGACCCAGGCGGTTTTTGGATTGGGAATCAGACATAACCAAATATCAGCCGCGCCCCTTATTTAAGCAAGGCGCATTTCATTTAATTAATCGATAGACTTAGATAAGCGCGCTTAATTAACGAGCCGACATTGACCTTCTGGCCCCGGCTAGGTTCTGATCGAAGGGTAGGTCTTGCCATGCCAGCGCCGCAGCTTCTCGGCGAACTCTCTCTGAAAGGCCAAGGGGCCGAGTTTTTGCCGGTAGGGTTCGTCGTAGATCCCGATGAAGAGGGTGAGGTTAAGAAAGAAGTGGGCACCCATCTCAAACAGGGTGACGAAGTCATGCTCAACCAGCGCCTGGCGTTCTTCTTCCGTGAGGACGTGCGCCGTCGACGCCTCGGCGTTTCTCCAGATCACGTATCAGACTAAGGGCTGATACCATTAGACAGAAATCAGACTACAGTCTGCTGTCACGAAAATCTTATGCAGCCTACAGGCTGATAAAACGTACTTGAGGGTCAGCCTTTAAGCTGATAAAACAAATCCAATATCAGTTTATGGGCTGAAAATGAAAAGTGATACACGCAAAAGAGCACGGGGACGGCTTGACGAAAGACTTCAGCCGCTCCAACCAGTTGATCGGTTTAGGGCGCCGCCGAAGGGATGGATCCGAGCGCTGCGCGATGCCCTCGGCATGACGGGTGCGCAGCTGGGCACGCGCATCGGAGTCCGGCCACAAACAGTTGAATCAATCGAAAAGTCGGAGGCAGCCGGGACAATCCAACTCAATACCCTGCGCCGCGCCGCCGAGGCACTGGATTGCACGCTCGTCTATGCCCTCGTTCCAAACAGCTCTCTTGAAGCCGTTATCGAGGCACGGGCACGCAAGATCGCCAAGCGCGAACTCCAGCGCGTCGCGCACACGATGCGTTTGGAAGCACAGGGCACGGACAATGCGGATTCCGAATCTCGCATCCAGGCATACATCCGCGACAGGCTCTCTGAGCGCGATCTCTGGAACGAGGTATGACAGATCTTTTCCAGGAACCCGAAGACGCGACGCCGCTTGAGCCGCAGGAACGGGAGGGTTTGCTTCAGACTTGGATCACTCACCGCCGCGACCTCAACGAAGCGGAAGAGGAAAACATTGTCGAGGGTGCGGCTTGGGCGCGTGGCCGGCGGCGCTTGCCACTCGAACGGATGCTCAGCGAAGACTTCATGCGGACACTACATAAGCGGATGTTCGGTGACGTCTGGCAATGGGCCGGCACGTTCCGGGCGACGGAGCGCAACATCGGCGTTCAGGCTTATCGTATTGGAATGGAGCTCGCGAGCTTATTGAGCGACATCCGTTACTGGATTGAACACAAGACCTTTCCACCGGATGAGATAGCAATCAGATTCCATCATCGTCTCGTCGCCATCCACCCGTTCCCGAATGGAAATGGACGGCAGGCACGTCTCGCAGCCGACCTACTGATCGAGCGGCTTGGCGGTGATCCTTTTACCTGGGGCGGCGGCAGTCTGGCCAATGTTGGCGAAATGCGTGGACGCTACGTCGCAGCACTACGCGCGGCGGACAATCATGACATCGCTCCGCTTCTGGAATTCGCACGCAGCTGACAGGGCCCATCGCATTTGTGACAAAGACGGTCGGTAGCCATATGGCACCCAATCGGCGGCACTCCAGGTTTCTTGGCCCATTCCGGGTTCGCGACCTGGCAAGGATCGACAGACGGATCCCAATGCTCTTGAAGGGATGTGAACCGCCGACCCCGCGCTTGGGATTGGCTAAACATTTGCAACACAATTCATTCACAGCCGCAGACGCCGCCGCAATTTGGTTTTGCTGGCTAATAAGAATGACGCCCATCGAAAGAATAATCGGCCGAACGGCGGCATAGCCAAGGCCACCAAGTTGCCGAGAAATCAGCGCGGAGACGGACAGGAAGGTGCTGCGGATTACGCTGGCTTATGGTCGCACACTGCTTTCAAAAGCGAGATTGTCGTCGCTTGAGCAGTTTTCGAAACATCCGCATATCCTTCTCTACACTGAAGCTTCCCCATGACTGTGCTAGCGAGGCCTGCATCCATTCTCTCGGCCACTGCCAATGCAGCGGCGGCTCTGGTCTTGAATGGCAAGAGAGCTTCGAGAACGTATCCATCGCCGAGTGCCTTGGCGATGCACGCGATATCGAACATGTCACGTGGCTGAAGAGAGGATCCTCGATAGTGAACCTTCTTCGCGATGATTTCGCCCCGGGGTCTCAAGGTCAACTTCGGTTCCACGTACTGCGATACGGGATGTCGGAGCGTTGGTAAGTCTTGGAGCGCAAATAAAGTCAATTTCACCGATGCCCGCAAACACGATTTTCAAAGCATGCGTCCCGTCCGAAACATATTCATCGGGTTCACCTGCAGGGTATAGCCCTGTGTTGTCGGGTTCAGATATGGGAGGACCTGCGGATCATAAAGGTCGGGCATGGACGATTTCGCCGCAGTAAATGTTGAAGCCATCCGGCCAGAGACTGTGGCGGATCGCATCGCGAGGATCCTGCGGGAAGCGATTTCCGGTGGTGAGCTTCGCGGTGGCGTCGCGCTACGGCAAGACGAGCTGGCCTCACGATTTGGTTTCAGCCGCATGCCTGTGCGTGATGCGTTGAGACTTCTGGAAAGCGAGGCCGCGTAACCATCCACCCGACGAAGGGCGCTTTCGTGGCAAGAATGGATGCCAAGGAGATTGCGGAGATTTATTCCATTCGCTCACTATTGGAGACGGAGGCCCTGCGCCTGTCATATGCTGGGTTAACGACGGCCGATCTGGACAGGGCTGCAACACTTCTCGCACAGATCGACGCTGAGACGGATGTGGGGCGTTGGGGGACGCTGAATAAGCAGTTCCACATGACACTTTACGGTGCCTGCCAAAATGAGCGGCTTATCGGCCTCATTGCTACCCACCATGATGCGGCCGACCGCTATGTGAGGTTGTTGCTTTCAAACCTGGACTATGAGCAGCAATCGCAGGAGGAGCATCGTGCTTTGCTTGAGGCTTGCAGAGATCGGAACGTCGACGCTGCGAGTGCAGTTTTGCAGCATCATTTGCTTGAGGGAAGCCGCAGGCTCAGCGCGGCCGTCCAGTCAAGCTCAGTAAGCCTCCGGTGAAGGCCGCAGGTCGGGCCGCTTGAGCGTTGACGGTCGGCGGAGTCCAATTCCTCGGAAGCAACTGCTACAGCCTGGTAATCGGCGTGTCAGCGATGCGGGCAAGAACGTCGGCCAGCCACACCTGCGGATCGATGTCGTTGAGCTTTGCCGTCATAATCAGTGTGGCCATGAAGGCCGCACGATCTGCACCGCCGCAGGCCTAGCGAAAGAAGCTTCGAAAGCGGTCACCATCGGAGATAGTCGTCTTTGCGGGAAAAGGTGCCTCGTTGGAGCCGAACGGCATTTGCGCGCGTAACCTCCATGTCTCCGGTATGTCCCAATGCCTTTTGATCTTTGCGTCAACCAGCGGGTTATAATGCTGGAGACTGGCACCAATTCCCACGCCGGCAAGCGCAATCCAGACCGAAAGTTGCGCCATCCCAGACGCTTGCTCGGACCAATCTGGAAAATGATCAGCGTACAAAGGCCACTGATCTTGTAAGAGCCTGACCACATTTCGATCTTCGAAGAAAAGAACAGCACCTGCTCCAGCAGCGAAGCTATCGATTTTTCTGAAGGAGTGCATCTTCGCCTCTCCTTCAACGATATGACTCAACTCCGATTTCACGATGTTCCAGAGTTTCTGATTTTCATCGCGGTGCAGGATCACAACGCGCGAACTTTGCGAATTAAAGGCTGAGGGTGACAGGCGAACCGCCTCGCGAATAAGTGCATCAATCTCTTCGTCAGAGAACGCGATGTTTTTGCCGAGAAAATACTGTGTCCGACGTTTTGCAAGAAGTTGCACCGTCACACCGCGGCTATCCGGATTTTCGGTTGGAAAGTCCAATTTAATCTCCTGGCTTTTCTATCGATTCAATCATGCGACCTGGATCGTTGGAGTAATAGGCTGCCAAGGCGAAACCCATTGTTGCGGAAAAGAGAACGATGCCAGCACCCTATGCAGCGTTATGCGATCCGGCGAGGTGAGGTCGATGCGGGGCGACGGCGGACAGCGATTTTTACCAAGCATTGGAACTTGCTTGGTTCGTTTATTCAGCTCGACCTGTAGGGGTCGCTGCAGGACGTCAGTGTGAGCGCCGAACGAATTGGGAGACTTGACAATCCGCACACTCAGTGTTGCAGTAACCGCATTCACTGGAGTGCGGAGTTGCTAATGGCGGAACCTGAGACTGTCGAGATCTTGGACTTGATCTCCTTCATTCGGGTGGCCGAAACTGGTAGCATCGCTGGTGCGGCTAGTCGTTTGGGGATCGCTAAATCGATCGTCAGTCGCCGCGTCAGTCGCTTGGAGAATTTTCTAGGCGCAACGCTCCTCACACGTTCCCAAAAGGGAACAACCCTTACAGACGTCGGCCGTGAGTATCATGTACGAGCAGCATCTGGGTTGGCCGAACTGGAATCAGCGCAGGAGATGGTTGTAAGGTCGACGACCGAAGCGTCTGGTCAGGTTAGAGTTTCGGTTCCCGTAGCTTTCGGAGAGTTCTGTCTCGCTCCGCTGCTGGCAGAGTTCGCCCTCCTCCACCCAAGGATCCATTTCGACGTCCGCTTTGAAGACCGTCAGCCGGATCTTGTCGCCGAAGCGTATGACTTGGCGGTAAGGATCGGAAGCATCCCGGATTCCGTGCTGATTACGAGAAAACTTGCAAAGGTACGTTGGGCTGTCGCAGCCAGTCCATCCTATCTGGAAGCCAGAGGGCGCCCCTCAAAGCCCGCTGAACTGGCTGCGCACAACGCCATACTCTACTCCTTCGATACGGTCAGCTGGCGTTTTCAAGGTCCGGATGGATGGGAACAAGTCCGCGTGAACTCACAATTTCGCACAGACAATGGTCAAATGATGCTTGCCGCCGCGCGCGGCGGACTTGGTATCGTGGTACTGCCCCTCTTCATGGTTCAAGAGTCGCTTGCCAAAGGTGAGCTCGAAGTCGTAGTCCCAGGCTATAGTCACGCGGGGGCAGATTTGCACATATTGATGCCACCAGCGCGCGCAGGCATCGCTCGAGTGCGCGCGCTGGTGAACTTCCTGTATGAGAAATTCGAACGTGAGGTGTAATGACTGCCGCTCGTCGAGTTCGATAACCGCCCCGGGATTTCAAGACACGGCACCTTTAGGACCAACCACTCCAAGTCTCAGAAACCAAGTCGCCGTAATCCTAACGTCCTTTGAAGGTCACGACCTGCGATGAGAACCGGATAACGGGCGACGGCTCCGTATTGCCGATGGCTTTCAAGTGACCGTGCCAATAAGGTGGGCGATCGAGACTTTCGCCGAATCGGCGAAATCCTGCTCGACTTGCGAAAGTGGATCGGTGACGCTGGCACGGGCTTCAACCGTCGCCAACAGGCGATCACGCAGGTCTGGGTCGGAAATGCTCGCATGGTCGATCAGCGCGCGGATGGCGACGTCAGTTGCGAGCTTCTGAGCACTTTGCGTAAGAGCAGATTTCTCGCGTCTTTCCCTTTCGAGTTCCGCATGGCTCTCTGCCTTGCGGCGCCTAGACCTAATTCCGTGTTCTTTTTCCCAATACCGGGCTGTACCGCGCCCCACATAGAGTATGTCCCACGCGTGCTCTGGATCACCACCCTTGGCGGTATCCTCGTCCGCACCGCACAGGTGCAAAAACAGTCGACGCATGGCGACGTCCGAGAAATAATTTTGGGCGGTGGTCTGCGGTCCAACTGACTGGAATGCAGCTTCCGTTTCCACCGCCGCTCGGCTGATAGCTGCATGTATCGCATCCATCATTACTCTTTCCGCCTGCTTCAAGGTGTCAACTTTGTCCTGCAAATTTTTATCCTTTCGAAAGTCCCGTACGCAATTTGAGGAGATGTCGACCAGGTTGGTGAGACGTCTCCATCGATCTGCAAAATTGGATCGGCAACATTGAGTGGAAATTACGCAACACAACCGAGTACGAATTTCCATTGAAGTTCCAGCACTCAAAGGCCGAGTCGAGGAGGCACACTTCCTGCGCAACTGGCGCAGCTTATCGAAGCAAGCCAGGTTTAAGGGCGATGTGCTTGTATTCGATAAAGTCCTCGATGGCGGCAACTCCGTTTAGCCTCCCGAGACCGGATTGCTTAAATCCACCCTCCTCCGTCCCGTCATACACCTTGGCCCAATCGTTGATGAACACACTGCCCGCTTCAAGCGCTTGCGCGACCCTTAACGATCGATCCAGGTCTCGCGTCCAGATAGAGGCAGACAGGCCATAATCGTTATCGTTTGCCAGCACGACTGCTTCCCGTTCATCGGAGAACCGCTGGATTGTTATCACAGGACCGAATGTTTCCTGCTGCACGACCGGCAGGCTGTTGTCGGAGACCTCCAGCATCGAAGGACGGAAAAAAGCACCTTTCGCCAAAGGGCCTTCTGTCACGGGCCCTCCTCGAACGACCGCAGTTGCACCCGTTGACAGCGCATTTTTCACCACGTTGTCGACACGGGCGACGTTCTCCTTGTCGATCAGTGGCCCCATATCGCTCGCCGGGTCGGATGCCGGTCCGACTTTGACAGCACGCAGCCTTTCGGCGAGGCCGTGGCGGACCCGTTCGTAGATTGAACTCTGTACGAGCAGCCGCGAGCCCGTCATACAGAACTGGCCGGCAAAGATGGTCAGGGCCTTTTCCAGCACGGGCAGCATGGCGTCGATATCAGCGTCGTCAAATACGATCATCGGAGCCTTGCCACCGAGTTCCAGCCCGAACCGCTTCATCCTCTTCGCACCGACGGCACCGATGGTACGGCCGGTTTGCGTGCTTCCCGTGAAGCTGATCGTCGGCACATCGGGGCTTTCAACCAGAAGCGCTGCGCCCTCCGAACCGCTCTCGATGAACATGTTCAAGATACCGCCCGGCAGGTCTTTAGCTTCCGCGAGGATCTTGGCCAGGACGCTGGCGATTTGCGCCGCCTGGCCGGGCATCTTAACGACGACCGCGCAGCCGGCAGCAAGTGCTGGAGCGAAGGAGCGGACCGCAAGAATGACAGGAGAATTCCAGGGAACGATAATCCCCGCCACTCCCATCGGCTGGCGCAGAATCACGGAGAGGCTGCCGGGCTTCGGCAATGTCGCTCGCCCCGCCTCCGTACGAGCCATCGCAGCCCAATATCGAAGCTTGCTCGGACTGCCGTCGATCTCCAGCGCCGCCTCGCCGAGCAGTTTACCGTTTTCAAGCGAGAGGATGTCGATCAGGCGCTTGCGATTTCGCTCGATTGCCGATGCCACCTGATCGAGCACCCTTGCACGAAGCTCGGCATCGTCGCGCCAGCCGGTTTCGCGGAATGCGCGTTTTGCGGCTTCGATGGCAGAATGTGCGGCCGCTCCGCCATCGTCCGGATAATCTCCGATCGTCTCATATGTCGCTGGATCGATGGAGCGGCCGCGTTTGGAAGACGAGACAAAGGTGCCGTCGATCCAGTTATTTGCGGAAAACGTCGTCATTGACTTGCCTTTCTGATGTTGCAAGGGCGCGCGAGATCCGGCCCGCCCTTATGAGTGGCGACCTCCGCACATACCGGGGTCGGCTTGCCCGCCCGATTCCGGGTTGAGGTGGAGGACGATCCCGGTCAGGTCAGGAACGGTGGCGGATTTTCGCCCCGCAAGCGATAATTCGGCCGCGGCCTTTCCAGGCGGATCGACTCCAGCACGGTATAGGCGTGGTACTTCGTCTGGGTCGTCACGCCGGCGAGCCGCTCGGACCAGAGCTGGCCATTGCTGCTCTTCTTTTCCAGGACGTATTTCGTGGCAAAATTGGCCATCGAATTGATCCAGTTCTCGGTGCCGGAAAACACTCTGTCCCAGCCGGCGCCCTCCAGGATGCTGACGAGCGCATCCGACCGGCTGAATCGATCCACGGCCGCCTGTGCTCCGTCGAGGACGTCCTGGAAATATTCGATTGAAGCTGCGACAGTATCTGGCGTCCCGTACTTCATATGATGGCCAGCCACGAGGAAATCGAAGTCATATTCCATCAGTTGCTTCTGTGCTTCGTACCAGCCGGTAATATTCTGCGATGCGTCGCAATGCATGAACGTGGCGCTGCCTGGACTGACGATGTCGATGACGGTCAGCACCTTTTGCGCTGGCGCATAGATAAAGATGTTGCCGGGGCAGTGGTTCTCGCCCTTGTAGGACAGTTCGAGCGTCACCCCGCCGACGACAAGCAGATGATCCTTGTCGAATGTCAGGGTTGGCACCGGTCGGTTCGGATCGGGGAACCGCTCTAGCAATTCCCTGGTTATGTCGTGCGCGACGATCTTAACATCCGGCCCGAAAACCGAAGCGGCACCGATATGATCCGTGTGCCAATGGCTATAGATCAAATGCGTTACCGGCTTGTCGGTGACGTCTTCGATGGCAGCCAGCATGTTTTCACCGATCGTCGGCGGTGCGTCGATGGCGACGACGCCGTCGCTGGTCACGACGAAGGCCGCGTCATAGCCTCCACTGGTGACCCAGTAGAAGCCGCCGCGAAGCTCCTCGACATGGTAGCCGAGCCGCTGGAAGCGTTCGGAGGAGAAGTACTCAGGATAGTATCCCGGCGGATCAGCCGGGTGCTCCCCGGCTTCCGGAAAACCGTAATGGTCGATCCCGAAAAAGTTTGGCTCGTCGGACGCTCTGATCAGCTTCTGGTGTCGGTCGCACATGTGATCAATTCTCCATGATGTTTGCGATATCGAAAGAAAAGTGGGTAGTTACGCGGCTTGCGGGGGAAAGCGCAGGACGGCCTTGATCACGCGCCCCGCCGCGACATCGTCAAATGCCTCGTTAATGTCGGCGAAGTCGTAGAAGGTGAGCAGCCTGTCGAAGGGGAAACGACCGTTTCGATAGAGACCGACCAGTTCCGGGATCATCAGGCCGGAAATGGCATCGCCCTGGATAATCCCGATGAGGCTTTGCCCTACCGTGAGCCGGGATGCGTCGACAACCGCGCCCGAATGGCCGTTGAAGGCGACGAAACCAAACTGCCCCATCGGTGCCAGAGCGCCTATGCCGGCGTCGAGGTTCTCCTTCCGGCCGCTCGTGTCGAGGACGTATTCGACGCCGCGAGAAGCGATATCCCTGATCGCCGACGCAACATCGGTTTGCTCACGCGGGTTGACGCAATGCGTCGCGCCGAGGTCCAAAGCGAGTTTCAGCCGTTCGGTATTGACATCGATGGCGATAACGACGGCCGCATCGGCAACCTTTGCAGCCATGATGGCCGCCAGCCCGACTGCCCCTACACCAAAGATGGCGATAGATGCGCCTACCGGCACTTTGAGCGCCTTCAAGACGGAGCCGGCACCGGTCTGAAAGCCGCAACCGAGCGGCCCAAGCAGTTCAAGCGGCACGTCGTCCGGGACCTTGACGGTATTGCGCGGGTGAGCGAGCGCATATGTGGAGAATGAGGATTGACCGAAGAAATGCGCATGGAGCCTCTTCCCGTCGGGCGTTGTAACGCCAATCGTTCCATCGAGCCTAGAGCCGGCGAAATTCGTTTCCCAGACGTGGTCGCAGTAGGCGGCATGGGAAGACATGCAGGGTTTGCAGTGGCCGCAGGAGTGATAGGAAAGGACGACATGATCGCCGGGTTTGAGATGCGATACGGTCGATCCGACACGTTCGACGATGCCGGCGCCTTCATGGCCCAAGATCGCCGGCAGTGGAGTTGGCATGAGCTGTTGCCTGACATGCGCATCGGTCGCGCAAATACCCGTAGCAACCATGCGGATAAGCACTTCGTCGGGGCGTGGTGCCTCAAACTTCACTTCACGAAGGATGAAGGGCCCATTTTTTTCTTCCAGTACGGCTGCGGTGGCGGATTGGGTCATCTTTTCCTCCATGGGCTGATTTCGGATACTAGGACGAGTGGATTCGGCTCACGGACCGGCGGCGATCCATGTTCCGAAAGGCTCGATCCGATCCGCGTGAGTTTTGGACGAGCGGTGGTGAAGCGGCTGGTTTTCTCAGCCCGTTTGCGGGCCCGCTGTTCGCGAACATATCCATGCTGTCGAACGGCTAAAGACAGCAATGGCGGAACGTCGGGTTGCTGATAATGAAACCCTTTGTGGCTTCATGGCAGGTGGACAGTTAGATCAGACAGGTCGCATCTCTCCGGCATTCGGGAATTTGCCTTGGCGGTAGGCGGCATAGTAGCCGGCAAGTTCCTCTTTGGAGCCTGCGATAAATGGGCCTTGTGCCACGACATGGATATTTTGCGGTTGGCCTGCATACAAAAGCACCCGAGCACCGTCCTTCCCCGCCTTGAGCCTAATAAAACTGTCACCGTGAATCGCCAACGGACTGGTCCAGCCGACTTTGTCCTCGGCGAGAACTGTCCTTCCTGCACCCGCCTCGATCTCGCCAGCGATGACCACGACGAAACCGTTGTAGGACGACGGCAACACCTGCTCGAACTCAGCTTCCGTCTCAAGGCGGATATCGACTAAGGTCACCGGCACGGCGTTCTTCGCTGGCGCGATGATCCCTGCCGAACGACCGCTGTAGACGGTCGCCGCGAAGCCGTTACCGCGATGTATCGGCATTTCATCACGTCTCAGGATCTGCACCCTCGGCGCCATGTTGCGCTCCCGCTCGGGAAGAACGAGCCATAGCTGAAACAGACGCATACCAGCAGAAACTTGGGTATCTTCCGAATGAACGATGCCGCTTCCGGCTGTCATCCATTCCACGTCGCCTTCGACCATGCGTCCGCCGGCATCCTCCATGGTGCCATGAAGCATGAATGTAACGGTCTCCAGGCCGGCATGAGGGTGGGCCCCGCCGAATTGCCCCTCGCCGGTCACATGATCGTCCGCCATCAGGAAGAACGGGTCGGTCGCGGAAAAATTTCCCGGTGCGACGACGAGCGCTGCTTTGTGCCTCTCGCCCGCAAAGCCGGGGCCGAGAGGCGGTGTGGTTGTAATGCTGTCGATGGACCTTTGAAACATCTTTGCTGCCCTCGTGAAGTTGAGAGGTGAAACCTGTCCGCCCTGTCAACGAATGTGCGGTGATTTTGAACGAGGCACCGCTCGCAACAAGTCACGATCCCCCGAACCCTATGTTGCCAAACCAGCAACGCCTCAGGTCACCGGAGTTGCGTTACGCTGCTGCGGATTGATGCCCACAAGCCAGCAACGAGAGCACGATGATGAAACTGACGCAGCGTATTCGCAGCTTTTTCCATGAGGGAGCATGGGACTTTCCCGAGCATGAAAGACCAGTGGTCGCCGGGTCGCCGGCGACACCAGAGCATGCCCTGACGCTGCGGATCGCCTATGCCCTCGTCGCAATTCTGGTCGGTCTGACAGGCGGACTGGGCAACGTACTGGTCATGGTCAACATCACGGAACTACAAGCAGGCTTGGCGTTGAGCTCCGTTCAAGCGGCCTGGCTGCCAACGGCCTATGCCATGACCAATATTTCTGCCAACCTGCTGCTGATCAAGTTCCGGCAGCAATATGGCCTGCGTGTATTCACGCAGGTTGCCCTCGGCCTGTATGCCCTCCTCTCCCTTACCTATCTGTTGACCGCAGATCACTGGCTCACACTCGCCATCCGGGCTGCAAGCGGCTTTGTTGCGGCGGCGTTAACGCCGTTGTCTCTGTTCTACATGATGCAGGCCCTTCCGGGCCGTTGTCGCGTCCGGGGGCTCATACTTGGCCTTGGTATCTCGCAATGCGCGTTCCCGCTCGCAAGCGTCATCTCGCCATGGCTGTCTGTCAGCTCGCATTGGCAGTCGATATTTTTGCTCGAAGCCGGGCTTGCATTTCTCTCCTTCGCCGCCGTCGGGGCATTCCGGCTGCCACCCGCCGAGCGAGAGCGAGCGTTCGAACCTTTGGATTTCCTCACCTTTCTGCTTTTGGGTGGTAGCCTCGCTATGATTGCGGCAGTGTTGGGGCTCGGACGACTGGAAGGATGGTTCGAGGCATCTTGGATAATCTGGTTTCTGTCCCTCGCGCTTCCAATGATCACCACCGCGCTGATACTCGAGAACGGCCGGACCACACCTCTCCTCAACCTGCGCTGGCTCGGGAGCGGTGATATCGTCCGCTTTGCTTTTGCAATTCTCATGGCCAGGATCGTCCTTGCCGAACAGAATGTTGCAACCGGATTTTTGACGGCGCTAGGAGGCAGCGACGAACACCTCAGAGCACTTTCGATCGTCACCTTTGTCAGCGCTGTTGCCGGTGTGATCGTGAGCGCAATCACGGTGAATCTCGAAAAACTGGCGATGCCCATGACGCTGGCGGTCACCGCAATCGCTGCCGCGACACTTGCCGACAGCTCCGCCGCGAGCCTTGGCCATCTGCCCTGGTTTTACTTGTCCCAACCGGTGATCTCATTCGCGGCCATGTTTTTTCTTGGGCCGGCGCTGGTATTAGGCATCACGAGCGCACTGCGGAAAGGCAGCCGAGAACTCTTGAGTTTTACCGTCCTGTTTGCGGCAATCAATTCGATGGGCGCTCTCACCGGCCAGACATTGTTCGGCGCCTATATCGACGGCATCGCGACTGCTTCGCAAGATTGGGTCGTTGCCCAACAGAACGCCTTGCGCTTGGCGGCGGTGTTGGCTTTCTTAACCGCGGCCTATCTGGCTGTGCTCCTCGCAATTCGTATTCGCCATAAGCTGGCGGAAATTCGCCGTGATAAGCAGGTGTCCACTAACGGTGCTGCCCCTTTCGATCCGGTTGGTCCGACCAAGCGGCAGTCAGGAATGCCTTGGCACCCGCCGACCCTTTCGTTTCAGGCGCGGGTGGTCTTGAGCGCTATCGCGACAACCGGGGCAATACTTTTTTTGGTGGCAGTGTGGCCGCAGGAGCGGTAGGCGATATCCATGGCGTGGATGTTTGCTCATACCATTTATCGATTTCGTCGCAGTGCCGGGGGTCGATTACATCTTGCTCAGGACGCCGGGTAGCGTTCGGTAACGTGATTTGGAGCATTGCAGATGTCGGATAAGAAATTTCGTGTGGGTATTGTTGGAGCAGACACTCACGCAAGTTGGGCGGGCGCATCGCATGTGCCAGCCCTGGCGTCACAACCTCACCTGACGCTGGCGGCAGTCGCGACCCGACGCGAGGAAAGCGCCAAGGCGGCGGCCAAAGCATTCGGCGCAGAACTCTGGTTTGCCGATCCCTACGCGATGATAAGAGATGAGAGCATTGACGTCATCACGGTCGCTGTAAAAGTGCCGGCGCACAAGGATCTCGTGATGGCCGCCCTGCAAGCGGGCAAATCCGTCTACTGCGAAGCGCCTCTGGGCGCAACGCTGTCGGAAACAAACGAGATGGCTGGGGCAGTGGGGTCTTTGCATACCGCGATCGGCCTGCAAGGCCGGCATAATCCTGCCGTCAGACGTGCGGCGGAACTGGTCGCGTCAGGTAAACTCGGTCGCGTGATGTCCGCGCGTGTCGGCGCAACCACATTCGGCTACGGGCCGCAATCTCCGAGCATGTACGACTATTTCAACAAGGCCGCTTCCGGCGCCAGCTTCATGACGATTACGGCAGGCCACGTGCTCGACGTCATCGAGGCAGTGCTCGGCAACATTGTCGAGGTCGATGCACGCACGGAGTTGCTCTGGCCGGAGATCGAGATCGTCGATACAGGTGAGACTTCGAAGCGAGAGATTCCGGATCATCTCGATCTGATCGCAAAGACGGCAAGTGGTGCGCCTGTATCCGTGCAGATTCTGGCCGGCGTACCTGCAGATGACGCGAGTTTCGTTTTCGATATCCGTGGTTCGCAGGGCTGGTTGAAGCTGACCGGCAATCATCTGGCAGGCGTACAGGTCGGAGACATTTCAATTTCATCGAGCCTCGAATTTGCTGCGCCCGATAGGCCGGTCGCCAACGGCGTCGGCCCGACCGCAGCCGAATTCTGGTCCGGCGCCGCCATCAATGTCGGGGAGGTCTATGCGTCCCTGGGGAGCGATCTTACGAATGGTACCTACATCACTCCCGGTTTCGACCATGCCCGCCATAACAGCCGCTTGATCGCGGCCGTCGAGCTTGCGGCAAGAACTGGCGAACGGCAACACATCGTGTGAGACGTCGCAGGAAGGCTCGGCATTCGCAACGAATGTCGAGCCGGCCGTGAGCGCAATCAGTGCGGAAATACGCTCAACAAAAGCTACTGCCGCCGGCCAATCTCGGAAATTTTAAAAACAAGGACGACATCATGCAAATGCGCAAGCTGGGTGAGAGCGGGTTGTTCGTGTCGGAGTTGTGCTTCGGCGCCATGACATTCGGGGGAACGGACGGGCTATGGGGAAAAGTGGGGAGACTTGACCAGGAGGATGCCGATGCACTGGTCAAGGCCGCTCTCGACGCCGGCATAAACCTGTTCGATACAGCAAATGTCTATGCGCACGGACGCAGCGAAGAAATACTGGGACGCTCGCTGAAGAACCTTGGTGTATCGCGCAGGGATGTCATGATCGCCACCAAAGTCGCCTCCGCCATGGGTGACGGACCGAACCATCGCGGCGCTTCGCGTGGTCATATAATCTCCGAATGCCGGGCAAGCCTCGGCCGGCTGGGTCTGGACCACATCGATCTATACCAAATCCACGCATTCGATTCCGCGACACCGATCGAGGAAACGCTGGAGGCGCTCGACACACTCGTCCGGGCGGGGGACGTCCGCTACATCGGCCTTTCGAACTGGGCCGCGTGGCAGATCATGAAGGCGATCGGGATAACACGCGCCAGAGCCCTCGCGCCCGTCACGTCACTGCAGGCATATTACACGCTTGTCGGGCGCGATCTGGAGCGCGAGATCGGCCCGCTGCTCTCATCGGAACGTGTTGGCCTCATGGTCTGGAGTCCGCTTGCCGGCGGCTATCTCACCGGAAAGTATTCCGCAGGTGACAATCCTGCAGGCGGCAGACAAACGGAATTGGATTTTCCACCCATCGATCGCATCCGGGGTGAGCCCCTGATCGCGGTCCTTAAAGCTGTCGCGGAGAAACACGGCTCCAGCCCGGCGCAGATCGCGATTGCCTGGTTGCTGAAGCAAAGCGTCGTCTCCACCGTAATCGTCGGTGCAAAGCGCGTCGAGCAATTGCAGGAAAACATTCGGTCCGCATCGATTGAGCTGGACGATAACGACATGGCGAAGCTCGATGAGGTCAGTCGTCTACCCGCCGAGTATCCGGGTTGGTTGCTGAATGACGGAAACGGACACTCGCGCTGAGACGGAAAAGATGCTTGAGATCGATGAAGGATGAGTTTAATTATCCATTCCATGAATTTACACGGTATCGATCTCAATCTTCTCGTTGCCTTTGATGCCCTCAATTCCGAGCGTAATGTGACACGTGCCGGAAGCCGTATTGGCCGGACCCAGCCGGCCATGAGCGCGGCTTTGTCGAGATTGCGGTTTCTGCTGCGTGACGAATTATTTGTTCGCGGGCCGAACGGACTTCAACCTACACCGCGAGCGGTAGAACTTGCCGAACCGATCTCACTTGCTCTGCGGGAAATTCAGCGGACATTGCAATTCACGCAGGGTTTTGATCCCGGCAAATCGACCGTATCTTTTTCCATTGCCGTTTCGGCACACGCAGGTTCAGTCATATTGCCGCGCCTCCTGTCACTGCTTGAGGAAAAAGCTCCCGGGATTGATATCAAGGTCAGGGATTATAGCAGCCGTGATGACGCGGTTTCCCTGCTTGACAGCGGCGGCGTCGATCTGACAGTCGGCATTCCCCCCACGCCCACGAGCCGCATCCTGAGTGCCCGGCTTTTCCAGGAGCGGTTCGTTTGTATCCTTAAGAAGGATCATCCAATCCTCGGCCGCCCTTTCGATCGCGAGACGTTTCTGTCTCTGACGCATATCCTGGTCGCGCCCGATAATGAGGGTCTGGATGTTGCCGATGCCGCACTGGCTTCGAAGAATTTCAAGAGGCGGGCGGCCGTGACCATTCCCCATATGCACGCCGCACCGGCATTGGTTGCATCGTCGGATATGGTCGCGACCGTCATCGAAAGCGTGGTTGCTCATTCAGGCTTTGCAGAGCGTCTTGCAGTCTTCGATTTCCCGCTCCCTCTAAACCCGGTACCATTCGTGCTGTCCTGGCATCGTCGCAATGACGGGCACCCGGCCCAGCAATGGCTGAGAAACGGCCTGCTCGCCGCGTTTCCCCACGTGTGGCTCTCTTCAGAAAATATCTGCAGCGATCTTGCCCCACAGTATTACTAGGCGGCCATTGTATCGCGGCAAGCAGCTTAGAACGCGTAACGCTCAATTTGCCATCACACGGCCATCGGCGTCTGATGCACGACGATTGGCGCATGGAACGGAACGCGGTCGTAAAGGTCAACGATGTCCTGGTTCATTAGGCGGACGCAGCCGGATGAAACAGCCTTGCCTATGGATTGCCATTCGGGATTGCCGTGGAGACGATACAGCGTATCTTCTCCGTTCTGGAAAATATAAAGGGCCCGAGCGCCGAGCGGATTATGGAGACCAGGATCCATCCCTCCGTTTGCGACAGAGTATTTTTCCAGTTCGGGTTGCCTTGCAATCATCTCGCTTGGCGGCTTCCATCTTGGCCAATGCTGACGCCAGTGGATATATCCGTTCCCTTCCCATGAAAATCCGTCGCGCCCGATGCCAACGCCATATCGTAACGCAGTTCCGCCGTTTTCCACCAGATAGAGAAATCGCCTTGGCGTATCGACGACAACAGTTCCCGGTGCCTCCCCGGTCGGGTCACCAACGCGCTGCCTGAGATATTCCGGGTTCATTCGCTCAAAAGGAACTGCAGGGACGAAATGTCCACCGTCTTCAAATGCAGCGTAACGGGAAGCAAGATCTGGGTCGACCGGTGAAGACTGCGGAGTAACAATGGGCTGGGATGAGCCTGGTGCCGATCTTTCTGGGACTGTTGTGCATCCGCCGAGTATGGCCGGCGCGGCTAAAGAGCCGACTATGAACGTACGACGGGATATGAAACTATTTCGGTTCTGCATCATGGAAGGCGACCTTCGGGTTGTGGCTGGCACACGTGCTTGAATCGCACGGTATCCTCCAACAGATGGAATATTCCATATCTGTATGAGTGATAGCCGTCATAACCGTTGGCTATGCCATTGGGGCTACCGCTGCTCCGGGGAGATCCCGTCAATGTCCCTGAGCCGCGGCATAACGAAGTCCGTAAATGCCCGGACGACCGGTCGCATGAACTTTGTGGACGGATAAGCAAGAAAAGCTTCGGTAGATCGCAGCCAATATTCGGGAAGCACCCTTACAAGCTCGCCGCTGGCCAACAAGTCCAATACGAGGTTCTTCTGCACCAGTCCCACACCCCGTCCCCGTAAAAGTGCTGCAATCATGACATGCGCATTGTTCGTTATGAGTATTGGCCTGACGGTGACGTCTTCGGCGCGCGCGCCAGGTCCCAACAGGGAAATAGTATTGCGCTGAGCGAGCATCTTTGGAGTACCAATGACTTCAAGCTCCGAAAACCGTTGTGTGTCTTCAATCTCCCCCACCTGTTTCAGGTAACGAGGGGACGCGACGAGAAATCGCTCCACCCACCCGATGCGGCGTGCGATGACATCCTGATCCTCGATTTTCCCGTAGTGAAGTGACAAATCGAAATTATCATAGACCAAGTCGACTGTGCGCTCATCGAGAGCCAGTTCGACGGAAATCCCGCAATAGTCATCTTGAAATTCCCCGACTATACGTTCGAGATGACCGACACCAATGCAAGATGGGGCGTGAATTCTTAGATTGCCTTCGATTTCACCTGTGTTGATGCGGACGCCCTCCAGCGCCGCGTCGATCGATGCGATCGCAATGCGGCTGGCTTCGTATAATTCGAGTCCATGCGCCGTCGGGCGAACGATTTTCGACGAGCGCTCCAGAAGCCTGGCTTGAACGTGCCGTTCGAGGTTCGAAATATGCTTCGTAACCGCCGGCTGCGTTACCCCAAGGTCCCGTGCCGCAGCAGTAATCGACCCCTTCTCGACGGTGCGGATGAAGGCTTTTAAAGCAACGTTGATATCCATCATATTACTCTTGATTATAATTGAATCAAGTCATAACCAATGGTTTAGAATATGGCTTGATTATGTCTGGGTAAAGGATAGCGCAAATTTTAACCTCGCCGACCCGACTGGGCTCAACCCCCGCAATCGATCAATCATTTTTCGAGCGGCCCGACGCAAACCAACGATCACCGCTCGGACGCCAGCCCGCTGTTGATCTCCATCAGCAGGCGCTTCTGCTGGTTGTTCGTATTCTCCAGGGCATGAAGCCAGAGCAGCGTTGCTGCCTGGTGCTTCCTACCGCCGCTCAACGCGTTGTCGAAGTCTCTCATCCATGATCCAAGATGAGCGATGTAATCTTCGGCAAGCGCTGAAATCTCGACGTGGTCACTATCTGGCCCCAACGCATCGAAACGATCCCCCAGCTCTCGCACGGTAGCACCATATTCGAGATCCGCGAGTTGGTCATAGAGCCGGGCCAGTTCTGCGCGCTGCTCTTCATCCAAAAGGTGTGATAGGAGTACAGATTGCTCCCGACCGGCTCGCACCGCTTTAGGCTCTCGCCCCGACTCCAGCGCCATCAGAGACGCAGCAAATTCCGGCGCCATGTCGGGCGGTCCTTTGCCGTCACGCAGGGCTGTAACAGTCCGGCGTTGACGCTCCAGAAGTTCGATCTGCCGCGTGAGCCCCTCAAGAAGAGCGTCCAAACTGTCCTCGCTCATCTCGGCACGACCGTCGAGAAACGCTGGGATTTGCGAGAGCGAGAAACCGAGCGCTGTCAATTGACCGATACGCAGCAGTCGGATCAAATGCGGCACGCTGTAAACGCGATACCCATTGTTCTGTCTCGGCGGCTCCGGCAAAAGTCCGATCTGGTGGTAGTGCCGCAGCGTGCGGATGCTCATGCCCGCCAGTCCTGCAATCTCCTTACTGCGCATGCGCCGCCCTCATTACTCGCCCCTCAAATGCCGTGCAAGAAAGCGCTCGATCTTCCGATACAGCTCAATATTGCTATCCTCGTTGATGAACCAGTGTCCTTCGCGGTCGTTGAGAAGATAGTCGACCTCCACACCATTCGCACGCACCCTTTCCACCACCAGATCCGCCTGTGCCTTTGCAACACGCACATCGTTCGCGCCGTGAACCACCAAAAGCGGTTTGGAAATGCAATCAAGCCGGCTTACCGGCGAGCGCGCAAGCATGTCCCGGCTCTGCGTCTCGATGTCTGGATCACCCATGTAAGAAAGGTAGGTGTTGACTAGTGCAGGCCGTATGAACGAGACGACTCCATCCACCAGCAGCCGGAGATCGGACATGCCGGAGTAGGAGATGGTGGCGGCAAAGCGCTCCGGCGTGAAGCTGGCGCCCACCAGCGCGGCGTAACCGCCATAGGAGCAACCGTAGATCGCTACCCGCGCCGGGTCGGCAATACCCTGACCGATTAGCCAGTCGAGCCCATCGATCAGGTCGTCATGCATACGCCCGGAGAACTCCCCTATCGCGGCTTGCATGAACGCCTTGCCATAGCCGGTCGAGCCGCGAAAATTCACCTGCAGCACGGCATAGCCGCGGTTGGCGAGGAACTGCACTTCCGGATCATAAAAGCAGGCGTCGCGATACCACGGCCCGCCATGTACCAGAAGCACGGTCGGCAGCGCACGCGGCTCATCCTTGGCATCGAACCCGACGGGCAGCGTCACATGGCACGGCAAGGTCAATCCGTCGCGCGACATCACATCGATGGGTCGCACGCTCGCCAGCCGCTCGGCTGAGAGCTCAGAAAATCGCTCGCCAAGCACGTACGCCTCGCCGCTCTCATGTTCGTAAAACCATGTCGTGCCGGGATGCCGGTCATCCCAAAATTCTGCCACCCATTGTCGCCCATCGTGATCGCAGGAAATGTACCCTATTTCCCCGTCTGACAGCCGCTGTAAGCTGTCTCGCACGGCGGCAAAATGCGGGTTCAGAGGCCGTATCTGCTGTCTTTTGCCAAGATAACGTAGTCCCAGCAGCTCGCCTGTCACAGGATTGCTGATCAGGCTGGAGGGAAAGCGCGGATCGGCCTCTGGCCGCGGCGTATCGAGGCTGTAATCGGGCTGGCTGTCGACTACCCTGTGCTTGCCCGTCGCAAGGTCAATGGCAGCAAGATAGGTGTGGTCGCTGCCCGCGTTGCAGCCAACCAAGACGCTCTTTCCATCCGCCGCAACCATCAGCGGCATCGGCCCGATTGGCTGGTCGCGTCCGCTCAGGTTCGCCAACGTGGTGAAAACACCATTCTCGTAACGAGCCAGTTCGTGGTCGCCCGCGTCGTTGATGATGAAGGCATGCATCGGTCCGTTCGGCGTAACGATCCAGTGTACGAACCGACCAGGATTCAAGGCAGCGACCCTGGTTTCAGCGCTTTCGATATCGACCTCGTACAGGTCAATCAGACCCGGACTTCTAAGGTTCATCTGCACGAAAGCCTTACCTGGAAACGCGGCGGACAAGTCCAGTCCCATTACCCGCACGCCGGAATAAGGCGTCAAGTCGACTGTCCTAGCCTTCCCGCCCACCGTCTCTGCCCCGTCCACCTCCACACGATGAAGGTGCCAGTTCTCGTCGCCCTGGGTGTCTTGTACGAAGAGAATGTAGCGAGCATCACGCGTCCAACTAAAGCCGTCGATATTGCGCGTGTCATCGGCCGTCAGTCGCCGCGCCGTGCCTTGTCCGACTGGCCGCACCCAGATATTCAACCGCCCACGCCAAGGCGCCAGATAGGCCACCAGCCGGCCATCGGGAGAAATATGCGCCCGCGAAAATTCTGGCATTCCAAAAAGCGTTTCAATCGGGATGAGATCAGTTGCAGTCATGTCGAACCTCGCATCGTCGACGGCGCCATCGCGGGCCACCACACTCAAACAATATCGACACACTGCCTGAACTATGACGTCGCGTCGGGGTCAACCGTGAAAGCCAGCTTGGTCCGGAATCACGTAATTTCTGCGTAACTGTGAGATTCCATATCACTTTGGCGGGATCGCGCTTCGCTCTCGCAATTGAATGACTTGTCTAAAAAGAAGGTACATCAAATGAGCAAAGCCTCCCAAGTTCACATCGTCATCCGACGCCTGTTTGCCGGAACAATGTTCGCAGGCCTCCTTATCCTGACCGGTTGCCAGACACCGGAACAGGAACGCTACGCCGATCTCGACACCTGCTCGGGAATGGGCGCACGATACGGATCATCGTCTCATACCGCATGCATGCTCCAGCAGCAGCAGCGTCGTGACGACGCGCAACTACGGACCCTTGAGTCAGCAAGGCTAAGCCAGATCATGGCAGAAGATGCACGCCGGCAGCATGAGCGTATGAGAAGAGAGAGACGCCGAGACTAGTTCCAAATTCGGTGTGAGGCTCGAGCGGAGACGTTTGCGCCCAGCCTCTCACCAATGATGCGCCCCATTATGTAAACCGGATCTGGTCGAAGCCACAATATCGGAAAACGGTGGCTCAATTGGATCTGATCTTCGTATTCCATAAAGGCCCGCGACGTGTTGAAGCCGCTTTCTAACGCCGGACACACGCTGGAACCCGACCACACAACTGTACCGAAGTCAGACTTCGATTGCATTGCCGGGGCGTCCAACACGTCGACCTGGAGCGTACTGCGAAAGCAGGCCGGATGCTTACGCGGTTGCTCGGCCTTTCGGTTGCACGCGCAGAGATGAGCGACAGCGCGCGAGCTAGAGCCCTTCTTGGGTTTTTAGGGATTGGGGTTGCCTATATCGCTGAGGGACAGATGCTGGCGATGACCCGTTAAATTGGCCTGTGTGATCGCCTCGAGCACCCGGTGACGATCGAGCGCGACCGCGAAGTCTGGCGCATCTGCGGTTCCGTCGCGGAGGTCGGCGGCGAGTTGGGCGTAGAGCCGGGCGACACCCGCGGCGGGCGCTTCGAGTTGCAGGTCGGGATCCGCGTATGCTGTTGGGACCTGTAGCTGCTGGACAGGTTCGCTGCCGCGGCGCAACGTGATGGTCATATCACCGAAGTGGATGTAGCCCGACGCCGTCTCCACGCGCAGACTGCCTTCCGTACCCTGGATCTCCCACACCAAGCCGGCGGACTGTCCGGCACTGTAATGCAGCGAAGTGACGATCCCGCCTTCGAGAACGCCGGCGACGATGATCTCGTCCGGCGCATCCTTCGGGAGGGACGAGCCATCCGAGAGGCGGACGCCGTCGCCGCGCTGATTGGCGACGATGGCGGACAGGCTCTCGAATGCGCCGAGTACGTGCGCCAGTGGTTGGAGCGCGTGGCCGAGCATGATGCTTTGAAGCGTCGCGCCATTCTCTGCGCGAGCCATGTATTCAAATGGCGGGCCGTATCGGCCGACCCACATGTCGTCGTTCAGACGCGCGCGGATGCTCGTGCTGAGCGGCATGCCAATCACGCCCTGCCGGACGAGGTAGCGGAGGTAGCGGATCGGCGGGTGCAGGCCGCCCTGCAAACCGATAACCGTGCGCAGCCGCCGTTCGCGGGCAAGCCCCTCCAGCGCTTCGACTTCCGATAGAATTCGCGCGAGCGGCCATTCGCAATAGACCATCTTGCCCGCGGCGAGCGCGTCGGAAACGATCTGCTTGTGATCCGGCACCTTGACCGCTACCACGACCAAGTCGACCTCCGGCCGCACGACCAGTGCCTGATGTGTGTCAAAGGCGAGATCAGCGCCCAGTCGGCTAGCGGTCGCGTTCGCACTTTCCATACGCGTCGTGCTGACGGCGCGGATCTGGAACGCATCGAGCGCCCGCAGTGCCGGGACGTGCGCAATTCCGCCCCAGCCTCGATCGGGACTGGCGCCGACGATGCCGACGCCGATCCGGGAGTTTGGTGAATTGGTCATGTAGGCGTGCTCCTGTCTGATGCAGCCTGCAATGCTAGCCTTGCTGCGTCACATGGTTTCGTTTCCGGACAAATGCTTGGGCGCATAGCGAGTGTCCAAGCATTGCCGTTCACGTTGCGGCTGCGTGGGTTGAGCCCAAGTGACGCAAGCGTAGGGAGTTAAGCGTGTGTCCAATGGGCCTCGAGTTCGCGCGCGACATCGGCCGGACGCTCTATCATCGGCCAATGCGAGGCGCGGAGCTTCACGACGGCGCGTGCGTGTGTGGCATTGCCGAGCTCGTCGGCGAAGCGGTGCGGCAGAAACGGATCGTCCAGGCCCCAGATCACCAGCGCTGGCGCGGTTATGCTGCTCAGACCCGGTTTCCACTGCGCCCCGACCTCGATTGCGGAACGGTAAAGTGCGAGAATGCTTGCCCGCATAGTGGCATCGAGATGCCGAACCGATTCATCCGCCGCATCTTTCGGCATCTGCGCCTCAACGAGTTTCGCCGCAAATTCCTCGAGGTCGAGATCCTTCATCCATTGCTCGCCCTCACCTGGCGTCTGCCAGATCTTGGCGAGATAGTGCCACGGATATTCCGGATCAATCGGCCCACTGATGCCGGTCCAGGTCCGCACCAGATCCGGCCGGATCGACGTCAGACGGCCTGTCAGCAGGCAGCCCCAGTCATGACCGACCAGATCTACGGGTTCGCCGATCTCATCGAGCCGGTTGATCAGCCAGTCGAGATACTCTTCCTTTGTTGACCTGAAATCCGTCGGCAACGGATTACCAAAGCCGGGAAGATCGATCGTGATGATGTCACTGCGCTCAAGATGAGAGCGAACGGTGTCCCAGAGCCGGTGGGTGTCGGGTACGCCGTGGACTAGGACTGCAGGCATGTCACGATCTCCTGGTGGTTGTTGTCAGAATAGGGACATGGCGGCATCGCGGAAGTCGGCGTCAGAGAAACCCGGCGTTGCTATTAGCGGAACCCTTGCCGTTGTGCGCTCTAACCCGCGCCGCTTTTTCCACGACGATAGTCACGCCAGCCGGTGTTGTCGCCCTCGAGATGATAGACCCTCGGTTCCCCGGACAAGTATTCCTGTATGCCTCCCATGAACGGCTCGTGATCTTCGCTTGCTTCGAAACCCGCAGTATGATCGTCAAGCGACCGCCATCGCACGATCAGATTGAATACCTCCGGCGTTTCGATCCCCTGGGCGAGGACATGACCGCGATAACCCCGCGCACGCGTGAGCAGAGGAACAACGTCTCCGAACGCTTGCCTGAACTCGCTGATCTTGTCCTTTTGGACAGGCAGCATAGCGATCTCATAAATCATGATTGCACCTTTGTGTCGGCCTGCGGGTCAATGGCAATCGCGATCTTACCGCGCAAACCGTTGTTTGGTTTCTCGAGCAGTGCATGGGCAAGCGGAAGGTCGGCGAGCGAATAGACGGCTCCCACGTGCGGCCTCAGTTGACCGCGTTCCACCAAAATGCTCAGTTCGTTGAGCTTGCCTTGGTTCTGCCTCGTGAAGACGAAGTGGTAGCTCGCATTCTTGCCCCATGCCTCAATGAGATTCTGCGGCTGTGCGATGTCCACGATCGAGACGACGCGACCGAGTTGTGCGAGCGCCTTCGGGCTTTGGGACAATGTTTCACCTCCGAGGGTGTCAAACACGACGTCTACTCCGAGGCCTTCCGTCTCCCGCATGATGGCGGCGACATAATCCTCTTTCCTGTAATCAATGACGACGTCAGCTCCGACACTTCGCGCAAACTCGAAGTTTTCTTCGCGGACGGTCGTGTAGACCTTTGCTCCGATGGCTTTCGCAACTTGGATAGCCACATGCCCTACCCCTCCCGCGCCGCCATGGATCAATATGCTTTCTCCCACCCTCAGGGCAGCACGCGAAACAAGCGCTTCCCAGGCGGTTCCGCCAACCAGGCTGAGGCTCGCAGCCTCAAGATGGGTCAGCGAGCAGGGTTTGCGCCCGATGATGTTTTCGTTGGCAACGTGGTATTCGGCATAACTGCCTGGCCCGTCGAAGATCTGTGGCGTGTACCAGACCTCGTCCCCTGGAGCGAACATTGTTACCCCCGGACCGGTAGCTTCGACAACGCCCGATACGTCATGACCGGTAATTGCCGGCAACGGCACCAGGTCGCGATAGTCGCCTCGCCGAACTTGGTAGTCGAGGGGATTGATCGATGTGGCATGGACCCGTACCAAAACCTGCCCCGCCTTCGGAAGAGGCTTTGGAACTTCGACGAGATCAAAGGCTTCTGGACCGCCAAAGGATTTGAGTGACATCGCTTTCATTTCAGGCTCCTCTTCTATCGAAGGTAATGATTCTGGTCGCCGGCGTCGGCGTGGGACGAGCAACATGCTCCGCCGTCGGAGCATTCCCGGCCTCGAAGCGTCCGCCGCCGTTTCGATAGCTCCTATGTGATTTATCGCGATTGCTTTCGGTAGCGGCCAAGATTAAGGATCACCTTCAAAAAAAATTTGAAAGTTGGCTAATGGACGTGGACGAATTAAATCTCTTCGTACGGATTGCTCAACTGCGCAGCATCAGTGCCGCAGCTCGCGACTTAGGTCTGACGCCTGCTGGCGCTAGCGCCAAACTGCTGGTTCTCGAGCGAAAACTCAGTGCAAGGCTCGTCCATCGCACCACACGGCAAGCAACTTTGACTGAAGACGGTCTAGCGTTCCTGCCGCATGCGGAACATATTGTCGTCGCTGCGGAGGCCGCCCGAGCGGCACTTGGGCGACAGCAGGCGGCGCCTCGCGGCACATTACGAATAGCGGCCCCCGCCTCGTTCGCGCGAATGCATATTGTGCCGGGTCTGGCCGACTTCTGCAGGCAATATCCCGACTTGGCACTTGATTTGCGCATTTCGGACAGCATCGTTGATCTGGTCGAGGGTGCCTTCGATGTAGCGGTTCGTTATACCGAGCTCAGCAATTCATCCTTTGTCGCTCGGCGGCTTGCTCCCGACAATCGGGTGCTGGTCGCGTCGCCCGAATATCTCGAAAAACACGGCCGGCCCAGCACGCCCGACGACCTGGCGGAACATACCTGCCTCGTCGTCGGCACGCTGGATCTTTGGACATTTCGAGGGGAAGGTTCGGTGGTGATCGAACGACGTGTTATTCCGAGTCTCCGCATCAATGACGGCACTGCAGTGCGCGATGCCGCTTCCGCCGGGCTGGGCATTGCGCTGATGGCCACGTGGTGCGCATCGGAAGAGCTACAGTCCGGCGCGCTGGTGCCGGTCCTTCCGAAGTATCCGCTGATCTCAACCCAGACGCTTTGGGCGCTGTATCCAAGTTCTCGCGAACTGGCACCGAAAGTGAGAGTGTTCATCGACTGGCTTGTCAATCGGTTCGGCAATCAACCCTACTGGGATAAAGGGCTGGAAAACATCCTCGATCACCGTCGATGATACGTGATTATTGTCCGGTTCCGATGCGCGCGCGAATACGAGTTCATGTGAAACGGTGCGGTTTTGGGCTTGAACGGCGGCGCTGCGCACGCATTCCAGATCGAGATCGCAACGGTGAAACTACCGAAGGCGACCCCTTGTTTTTGATCGTGCCGAGCCGCGACGGCGTCTTGCAACCGTGTCGGTCAAGCCCGCCTTGAGCCGTTGATTGTTGGTGAGGCGTCGAAATCGCTGCGGCTGGCGAAGCGAATTTTGCATTTCGCCCCGGCATTTTCAGGATGTGAAACCACCATCGGCCCGGATGTCGGCACCTGTTACAAACGAGGCTTCCGGACTTGCAAGGAATGCGACCACGCTCGCAATTTCCTGGGGCTTTCCATAGCGGCCCGCCGCGATACGCGAGATTTGCATAGCGGCAAACTCGCCATCAACAGGGTTCATGTCAGTGTCGGTTGGGCCTGGATGCACCGTGTTGACTGTGATGCCGCGTGGCCCGAGGTCATGAGCCAAACTCCGGTTGAAACCGGCGACGGCCCCTTTGGTGAGGCCGTATGCTGACAGCCCAGGCACCCCGGCATATTTCGTGATTGAACTGCCAATATGTATGATCCGGCCGCCATCCTTCATATGGCGTACGGCCTCCTGCGTGGCAACGAAAACGCCAGTTACGTTGATTGCGAGCATTGCCTGATAGTCATTGAAGGCGATTTCGTCGATCGGACCGGCAAAGGCAATACCGGCATTGTTCACCAAAATGTCGAGGCCGCCGAACTTATCGACCGTCGCGGCAACGGCAGCGCGTATCGCGTCCGGATCAGCGGCATCCGCGGCAATAGCCAGCGCGCGCGCGCCCGTTTTTTCTATGGCAACAGCAACTTCCTCAGCCTTCGCAGGTGATCCACGATAGGTGAAGGCAACCTGAGCGCCATCCGCTGCGAGACGCTGGGCGATTGATGCGCCGATAGATCGCGATCCACCGGTGACAAGTGCGATCTTTCCGCTCAGTGGAAGATATCGAGACGAGGTTAATTCAGTCATTTTTTCACTCCATTTACGTGTCTGTGGAGTGATATATTTGCCCATCCCTGTCTTAGAATATTAGCATCATATCGGTTGGATCATCTTCAAGCATGTGTTGAATATGGGATATTCGATGCAGTCAAACGACCACGGTTTTCAAAGAAGCTAACGGAACGTGTGGACATTAGCCGAGACTGCCTGCAAACCGGGCACTGAGGCGCTCGCGACGGAAATATTCAGTATAGAAGTCGATGAAAGCGCGTGTTTTTAGCGGTTGGAGCACTCGGCCAGAGTAGTAGAGCGAGATAGATCCGGCATCGGCATACCACTTCGGAAGGATACGTTCGAGCGCGCCACTTTCCATATGCGGCAGCACATCGGGTACGGCCAACAATGCAATGCCCAACCCCGCGATTGCCGCCTGCACCATGGGCGCGGCGTCGCTCATCACAATCGTCTCGTTGAGGAGCGCGCGCTCTTCACGTCCTTGAGCGTCCCGCATCATCCACTGCCTGATCCGGCCCGAATTCGAGGACCGCATCAAGATTCCGGCATGATCGGCCAGATCGGCAGGGCTAGCCGGCCGGCGACGTGCAGCAAAATAGCTGGGCGATGCGACCGCGATAACGTGCACGGGTGCGAGCGTCGTGGAAACGATGCCAGGATTGAGTTCGAAACCACCGCCGATCGCGGCGTCGAAACCCTCGGCGATAAGATCGACCTTGCGGCTGTCGAAATGCCAGTCAGGTCTGACGCCCGGATAACGGGCCAGAAAGTCGGGCAGTGCAGGGAGAACGTATCCCATGGCGAACGACAAACTCATGCTGAGCTTCAAAACGCCGACGGGCTCGCCCTTCGTTTGTGATGCCCCGTCGATTGCCCCCTGAAGGTGGTTCAGGCTGTCCCCTATGCTTGCCAGAAACGACTCCCCCGCCTCGGTCAGGGTCAACTTCCGCGTTGAGCGGTGAAACAGCCGTATACCGAGGTTGCGTTCCAGCATTGCAACATTCCGGCTGACTGCGGCCGGGGTGATCGAGAGACGCCGTGCAGCCCCAGAAAAGCTGCTCGCTTCTGCGCTTCGAACGAACGCTTCGAGGTTTGCCAGTGTCTCCATAAAACGTAACCTTCAAGCATTGATTGAAACTAAAACAATTCATCTATCACTTATGCTGCGTGTATTTGCCAGCCATATTCCAGTCAACAGCAAAAGCGGATTTCTGCAACGCCAACGGCATCAGGCCCAGGATGTAGCGGGAAAACCGATCGTCGCAGACAGAGTTCTCACGAACCGTAAAGGAGTGGGTGATGACAGTTGGAATTATCGGAGCCGGCAATATCGGGGGCGCATTTGCCACTGCGCTCGGCAAGGCAGGAATCGAAGCCGTGATCGCAAACAGCCGAGGACCGGAAAGCCTCACAGCGCTTGTTTCAAAACTTGGAAGCACAATCCGGGCTGGAAGCGTCCAAGAGGCCGCGGCGCAAGCCATCGTTCTCGTGGCAGTCCCGTGGTCAAAGATACCTGGCGCGCTCGCCGGTTTGAACTTCGGCGACAGGATCGTAATCGACGCCAACAACTCCATCGAAGCGCCGCTTTACAGGCCGGCGGACCTTGGCGGCCGCACCTCTACGGATATTTTCACCGCCCTTGTGCCAGGCGCGCGCGTCGTCAAGGCGTTCAACCATCTGATGCCAAAGCAACTGTCGGGCGACCCCCAATCGGATGGGGGCAGGCGCGTCCTGTTTTACTCAGGCGACGATATGAGGGCGAAGGCTGAGGTCGCCGCCATCGTTAATCGCCTCGGCTTCTTCGGGATCGATCTCGGGGGGCTTGCGGTCGGCAGCCAGCTGCTTCAGTTCCCAGGCGGTCCCCTGCCCGCTCTCAATCTCGTCAAGTTCGACTGAACATCGCTGCGCTCCATCCGTCTGCAATCGAGCGCCGCGCACCATCTGAAACCCGGAGACAATATTGTGACAAGGTTCATTCAAATGCAGTCGGCGGGCGGACCGTCGGTTTTGCAGGTTATCGAGAAAGACCTGCGCGCGCCACGTGCCGGCGAGGTTAGGCTCATTCAAGACGCGATCGGCCTCAACTTCGTCGATACGATGATACGGAAAGGCCAGTATCCGATGGCGTTGCCTGCGGTTCCCGGTTTTGAAGCGGCCGGGACGATTACCGAAGTCGGATCCGGCGTCGAAGGGCTGTCGGCCGGCGATCGGGTCGCTTACTTCTTTTCGGAAGGCGCCTATGCTACCGAGAGGATCATTCCGACAGCGCCGCTCATCCGCCTGCCCGCCGATATCTCGAACGAGACTGCGGCGACCTTCCTGGCGAAGGGCGGGACGGCCTGGATGGGGATGCGTGGTCTCCACGATCTCAAATCCGCCGAGACGGTGCTGGTACTTGGGGCATCGGGAAGCGTAGGCGCTATCCTGTCTCGCTGGGCAAAGTCGCTGGGCGCAACAGTGATCGGCGTTGCCGGATCGCCGGACAAGTTCGACAAGGTCGCGGCCGGTGCCACGCATGCCTTCCACGCTGGCGAGCCAGACATCGCCGCCAAGATCCGTGCGATCGCACCTGACGGTGTCGACGTCGTCTATGATTTGGTCGGCCGGGCGACCTTTGCCCTGGGCGTGTCGAGTGTCCGGGATGGTGGCGTGATTGCCGCGATTGGAGCCGCAACGGGTCAGCCAGCGCCGGCCCCCGATCTTGTGCGACGGGGGGTAGATGTCCGTAGTGGTGGAACCCCTCAATATGTCAGGGGACCAGCAGTCGAAACCGCAACTTCCCAGCTATGGGATGCGCTGCGCTCAGGGATTTTCGATGATCTCGAAACCACCCGCTATCCGTTTAATGAGATAGCCCGAGCGCATGACGACATGGACAAGCGCCGCTTGAGCGGTCTGCCGGTCCTGATCGCTTGAACCGAAAATAATCGTACAGCGGCAGGCCGCACGATGCCCTCCGCAATTCGGCCGGGCGAACATTTCCCCTATCGATAATGAAAGGAATGATCGATGAGTGAACTAGCAGGTAAACGTGCGCTCGTGACCGGAGCGTCCCGCGGCATTGGCGCCGCGATAGCGATAGCTCTGGCAGAACGAGGCGCCGACGTTGCGATCACGTACGAACGCGCCGCTGATCGGGCAGCGCAAGTTGTCGCAACGATCATAGGCAAAGGCCGCAAGGCGTTGGCTATCCAGGCTGATAGCATGGACCCAGAGGCGGTCAAGCGGTCGGTTGATCAAGCGGCGCAAGCGTTGGGCGGCCTCGACATCTTGGTGAACAATGCGGCTATCGCGATCTACAAGGATGTGGCGGATTTCACCGTTGCCGAGATCGATGCTCTTTTCGCTGTCAACGCTCGCTCCCCGATCCTGGCATCGCAAGCCGCTATGCCTTATCTTGGCAAAGGTGGCCGGATCGTCACAATCGGCTCCGCAGGCGCAGAACGCATTGTCGGACCATCGACTGTTTATTCAATGACCAAATCGGCATTTCAATCGTTTACCCGTGGTCTGGCGCGAGAGCTTGGCCCCCGTGACATCACTGTCAATCTCATTCAGCCAGGATCAACCAACACGGAAATGAACCCGGCCGAGGGTGAGTTCGGAGATTTCCAGCGTGCCCTAATACCGCTCGGCCGGTACGGTGAGCCGGAGGATGTCGCGGCTGCGGTAGCCTTCCTCGCATCTGGCGCGGCCCGACAAATCACCGGAACCATCCTGACCGTTGATGGCGGCACGCTGACCTGAACACACTCCCGCGGGTCCACGATTTAAACATAGGAGAGTGGGAGCTAACTGGATAATACCACCTACCAGCTCTCCTTTCTCATTCCACTATGCACCATCATAGCGTGGTCGAACGGAGTGTAGGTCGCATGTCTTTCAAGAGCGGATCGGCCCGTCTCGCTGGGAATCGAGTCACAGCGGCGGACTCGCCGCCCTTTCGCCGCGCTTTGGGAGGCCACCCGGCGGCATCCTGGAGCAGCTTGGACGTCACAACGCTTCGATCACGGAGCTTGCCGAGAAATTCCACATTACCCTCACGGGCATGAAAAAAGCACGTCGGCGTCCTGAAGCAAGCGGGCCTCGTCACCACGGAGAAAGTCGGCCGGGTGCGGATCTGCACGTTCGGCCTGCTCCGACTGGAGGAAAAAGGGGCATGAACCGAGAGGCAATATGCTGAGATTCGTGAATGAAGGAGTTCAACCATGTCACTGCGCCAGCCCGGCCAAGTTCGATTTCCCTTTCACTCACAATTGGCAAGGGACGACGGCTGTGGGGTTCGCGTCCTGCAAATGCTCACTGGCATGACCTATGATGAGGTCGCTCGGCTGGCCTATCGGCACGCCGATAAGAACCAGCGATTGGAGTGATATTCAAGGTGTGGCCGTCGTCCACGTCGATGAGGACCATTTCCTGCTCTATGACTTGGTCAGTCGTCTGTTTTACGATCCAGGAGAACCGGAGGGGCCGGCTGTGGTTACCAGCCATACTCCAACCAGCTATCTGACGGTTCAGCCTAGCGAACGTGCGCCGGATCGATGAAATGGCCACTTCGGGCTGATCTTGGTCAATAGGTCAGGTCGCGCCGGACGTCTGCTTTGCAGGTTTCTCGATGACAGCCCAAAGCGGACGATTTATGGCAAACCGAAAGGACCCACCGTTGCCTGCGGTTTGGCACCCGCTACAGTCTCAGCGCGCTGCGACCGTGCCGACCCGGATCTTGACCGGGGAAGGAAATGAATCGGAGGCAGCGGTTTGATTCAGAAGTGTCGTTCGATCATACTGTGAACTCCGCCGATCATCAGGCCATGAACTCAGAAGCAGTCAGTTCTCCAGCTGCTTGCGAGGCTGATTTCCAATTGGAATTCCATAACGGCAATGCCCACTGCTATTCTTCACTACGCCATCACACATGCTTTCCAGCCATCATTCGCGTGCCAAGGCTTCTATCGGGTCCAGCTTTGCCGCGTTGCGGGCGGGAAGGAAGCCGAAGACAATTCCGATCAGGGTGGAGCAGGCGAAGGCCACAATGATGGAGCCAGAAGAGAAGATCATTTTGAAGTCGGGGCTCAGCAAATTAAAAAGAGCGCTGATCCCGACGGCGAGCATCACTCCCATGAAGCCGCCGACAAGGCAGACCATGACGGCCTCGATCAGGAACTGGGAAAGGATGTCGCTGCGGCGCGCGCCAACGGCCACACGAACGCCGATCTCCCTGGTGCGCTCGGTCACGGAAACCAGCATGATATTCATCACGCCGATGCCGCCGACAATCAGCGAGATCACGGCGACTGACGAAATCAGCAGCGTCAGGGTTTGCGTGGTGGTCTCGATAGTCTCGCGAATGGTCGCCGAGTTGGTGAGGAAGAAGTCTTTCGCGCCATGCCGACGCTCGATAAGGCGTGAAACTGCGGCCTCGACATTGCCCGGGTCGACATCGTCTCTGATACGGACCGTTATGCCGTCGACGTTCGGACGACCCAGCATGCGGCCCATGACGGTTGTGTAAGGCGCATAAACGGTCAACGTATCAACCGCCGGGCCGAAGGAGTTTTCCCGTTTCGTCACACCTACGACCCTCGCCGGCATTGTGCCCAGAAGGATGACCTGCCCCACCGGGTTTAGCCGGTCTGGAAACAGGTCTCGCGCGGCGTTTGCATCGATCACTACATTCTGGCTGTAGGCGGTAACGTCCTGGGCGTCGAACAGTTGTCCATGCGCCAGCTCAAGACCCCGTACACGAAAGAAGTCGGCGCCAACGCCGGTGACTGACGCATTGACGGCCACGGCGGCGCGCTTGACAGTTACGCTCGTCGTGACGGCTGGTGTCACGCTGTCGACATAGGGCTGGTTCACCAGCGCTTCTGCATCGGCGGGAACCAGGGTCCGTATCTTGCCCGCTTCCAGATCGCCGAAGCCTTTACCGGCCCGCAACTCGATCGTGTTGGTGCCAAGCGAACTGATACTACTCAGGATTTGTTGCTGCGAACCGGCTCCCAGTGCCGAGATAGCCGCCACTGAGGCGATACCGATGATGATGCCGAGCATGGTCAGAAGCGAGCGCATCTTGTGCGCCCATATTGCCGCGCCCGCCATACGAAAAGCTTCGGCCATCCGGTCAATTGCACCACGCCAGCCAGCGCCCTGCGCGTGCTCGCGGATGGGACGGGCCGTCGCGGCGGATTTGGATATATTGCGCTCGTCGGAAATGATAACGCCGTCGCTGATCTCTACAACCCGATCCGCGTGTTCGGCGATCTTCTTGTCGTGAGTGACGAGAATGATGGTGTGCCCCTCGGCGTGAAGCTCGCGCAGGATCTTCATGACTTCGGCGCCACTGTGCGTATCCAGCGCTCCGGTCGGCTCGTCGGCCAGAATTATCTCGCCGCCGTTCATCAGGGCGCGGGCGATCGACACCCGCTGCTGCTGGCCGCCCGAAAGCTTGCCCGGGATATTGCCCGTCCGCTCAGCCAGACCCAGCCGGGTCAACAAGGAGATCGCTCGCTTGTGCCGGTCGGATCGGCTGCGTCCGGCATAAATGGCTGGTACCTCGACGTTGCTGGCCGCGCTGAGATCGCCAAGCAGATGATAACGCTGGAAGATGAAACCAAAACACTCACGGCGTAGCGCGGCCAGTTCGTCCACGGACATCTTCGAGGTCTCGCGTCCTTCGATCCAGTAGCTGCCGTCCGTCGGACGATCGAGGCAGCCAAGGATGTTCATCAGCGTCGACTTGCCGGAGCCAGACGCACCTATGATGGCCATCATCTCGCCGGCCTCGATGTCGAGGTCGACGTCTTTCAGCACCCGCACCATCTCGTCGCCTGCGGGGAAAGCGCGGGATACCCCACGTACGCGGATCAGTGGTTCCGTCATAGCGCGCCCTACCGCTTCGCCGCGGCCAGTTGAGCCTGGCCGTCCGTGCGTTCGTCCGTGGATGCTCCCAGGACGATGGTCTCGCCTGCCTGAAGACCGCTAAGGATCTGGATGTCCGCGCCGTTATCGATACCGACCTGGACCTGCCGGATCTGGACCTCGCCCACCGCGTCCAGTATCCGCATACGCGCCGTATCACCGGCCCGGGGCGCCCCTTCCACTGCGCTGAGCGGAACCAGCACGGCACCGCTGACGCGGCTCAAAACGATGGACACCTGGGCCGTCATGGAAGGCCGCAGGATCCCGTCCGCATTCGCCACATCGATCAGCCCGGTGTAATAGACCGCGCCATTGGTTGAGCTAATCCGGCTAGCAGCGGCGTTGCTCTCGTTGGCGATGGAAGCCGGGGCCGGTTCCACCTGTCGCAACTCCCCATCGAAACGGCGCTTCGGATCGCCAAGAATGCTGAACCAGACCGGCAGGCCCTGCCTGACACGCACGATGTCAGCCTCGGAGATATCCGCGCGCACCGTCATTGTGTCCAATCGCGCGATCATGACGATGGTCGGCGCGGTCTGCAGGGCATTCACGGTTTGTCCTTCGTCAGTGACGATCGCGACCACAGTGCCGGCGATTGGGGCAGTAATGCGCGTATAGTCCAGTTCTATACCCGCAGACTCCAGCGCGACCTGCGCTTGGGCGACCTGAGCGTCCAGCGACAGGACCTCAGCCCGCGCGGTGTCTCGCATCGCAACCGCGGCGTCATACTGGGCGCGCGGCGTGGAACCACCTGCCAGCAGGTCACGCTCACGCTCGAAATCCTTCTCGGCTTTCACCAGACCGGCGCGGCGCGCGGCGTGAACAGCGCGGATGTTCGCCAAAGCGGCCTCGCGGTCCCGCAAGGTGTTGCGCCGGGTCTGGGAATCGATCTCGGCCACCAATTGGCCCGCCTCGACGAGGTCACCGATCTTGACAGCCAGATGCTCAATGCGACCCGACGCCTGGGCGCCGACACGCACCAGCTCGAGCGGTTCGAGAACCCCGGTCGCCAGCACCACCTCTTCGATGTCACCCGTTCGCGCCTGCGCCGTCACCAGTTCAGGCTTCGCCGGCGGACGCAGAAAGAGGAGCCAGACGCCCAGCACACCGACAATGGTTACCGCCGACAGGATGAGACGCTTGCGGGTGATGTTTCGTGTCATTTAGTCGTGGTCCAAGCTATTGAAATTTTCGGGCTTTCTCTGTCACGAGAGTTACCTGAAAATGACGGGGAGCGGTCGTCGGGCGTATCCGTTTGGCACGCGCTGTAAAACCAACCGATCAGCACAGAATGCTTGCAATGGGGATGGCGTGCCAGCGATCGCCCGCCACACATCAAGCGATTGCGGCCGTGCCTAGCCAACATCGACGAATAAGATGCCTTGACCCGTTAGCGCAGGCATCGACCCCTACCGATGCTGGAAAATGCGCTTCTCGCGCCAGCGCACGGCAAAGGTGCTGCCCTTGCCAGGAGCGGACGAAAGCTCAACATAGCCGCCGTGACGCGTCACGATCTCATTGACCATGCTGAGCCCCAGGCCCGCACCTGAGCCGTGAGGGCTGACCCGGTAGAACGGTTCGAATATGCGTGATTGCTTATCGCTGGCAATTCCGCAACCCTGATCGGCGACCATCACGCTACCGTCAGCCTCAATGCTCACTGATATCTGTCCTCTTCCACCTCCATATTGGACTGCGTTTCGAACCAGATTGACGAATGCACGCTCCAGTGCTTCGGCATCACCAGGAACGAACAGGTTCTCCGCGGCGCTATCAAAGGAAATCTCGTAGCCTTCAGAGATCGCCAGGGGAGCAAGATCGGCAACCACCTTCGACACAACGCTATTGAGATTGACAGGTGTATTCTGCTGAGGCTTCTGTCGGTACTTCTCGGTGTCGAGAAGCTGGTTCGCGATCGCCGTAAGTCGCTTGATGGCCGTCTGCAGGTGTGTCTTGTCCTCACCTGGTGAAAGCGTATCTATCCTCACCTGCAGGACAGCGATCGGCGTTCGAAGTTCATGCGCCGCGTTGACGAAGAAGCGCTCCGTTGCCTCGAAGCCACTATCGAGACGACGCAGCGCCCTGTTGATGTCGCGCACAAGTCGAAGCACTTCATTGGGCAGACCCCGCTCTTCCACCAGGGCGCCACGTGTGTCGAGATCGATCCTGTCGAGACGCGTGGTCAGATCGCTGAAGGATCGCAAAGCCCAGCGTGTGACAAACGGAGCGCCAATGAGCGAAATGGCGACGAGGATCAGCGCCGGAATACCGATGGCAAGGTTCCCCAACAGTACGGTCACACCATATTGAGACATCGAAACACCGCCAGCAAAAATCGTCGCCTCACCAGCCTGGGTGTCGAAACGCTCCATGCGGCCCACACTCAACGGATCATCTAGATCGCCATGAAGTTCGACACTTCTGAACGTCCGCAAGAATGACATGTTGTCGGCAATTTTCCCGGGAGGCACGCCATGTGCCAGAACGATATCTTTGCCGAGGTCTGCTACGAACCAAAGGTTAGGCGAGTCTTCCATAATCTCTTTAAGTTCAGCCGTTGGCATCAGACTTGCTCGGCCATTCGGCTCGAGACGGACTGAATCTGCGATTTCCTGAGACAGCCAGATGGACGTGATCGCCACATCGGGCTTGAGGCCGGAAAGGAGATAGAAAACCAGACTGAGCGAGGCGATGACCGCACAGAGCTGCAGGACAATAAAACCGAAAGTGAAACGCCAGCGAAGGGAGGTGCTGGTCATCCTATTTCTGCTCATGAAGGTAGTAGCCTATACCTCGAATGTTTTTGATAACGATGTTGGCCTCCGCTTCGCCAAGCTTTCGGCGCAGACGCGACATGTTGGATTCCAGCGAGTTCGACTGAATCTCATCGTCAAAGGAATAGACCTGACCCTCAAGGGACGAGCGCAACACGGTCCGACCACGGTTTCTCAGAAGCGTTTCGATGATCAGCAGTTCCCTGCGGGTGAGCGCAAGCCGGACGCCATTGACATGTACATCGCATGACACACGATTGTAGGTAACGTTTCCGGCAGCCAGGAGGGACGATCCCGTTGTCGGAGCCCTCCTCAGCACAGCGCTCATTCTCGCGACCAGTTCGGGGATTTCGAAGGGCTTTGGTAAATAATCATCAGCGCCGTCATTCAGCCCGGATATACGCTCGTCGGTGGACCTCAGAGCGGAGATGATGATCGATCGCGTGTTTGAACCTGCGCCACGCAAATCCGCAAGGAAGGTACTGCCATCACCATCAGGCAGTTGCCGGTCGATAAGGACGATATCGTAGTCCGCCATGGCGATTGCTTCCCGCGCCGTTGCCAGATCGCCAACCGCATCAAGAACGATGCCATGCTGCGAGAGGGCCACCCTCAAGGCATCCGTCATTTCTGGATCGTCTTCGATAAGTAGAAGTTTCATAGTGGCCTGATCGTGCAAGTTCAGCTGTTCTCAAGAATTCTAACAGCAAATATGTATGTTTCAGATAAACTTGACTGCCATGACCGACTGGCCGCGAATCGGCAGTCCAGATGTCCGGCACCGGGGAACCGAAACCTGCCCGGTATCCAGCTGGCTTTTAGCCCCCCGTCGCCAGGGCCAACTCCTTATCGGCAGCGGCCGTAGTTATCCCGATATCTGCAACCGTAGTCGCGCCGGTCCCGATGTTCCCAGCGATCGCGGCGGTTCCTGTCGTTTCGTTCACTGATGTTCCCAATGACCGCCCCTCCCGCGCCACCCGCCGCGGCTCCCACTGCAGCACCTTCCCAGGTGCCGCTTGCCAACCCACCGATGATAGCGCCGCTCGCCGCACCAATGCCGGCGCCCTTTTCCGTTTGGCTGCATGCTGTCAGCGTCAAGCAAACGAGTACGCCTGAAATGATCTTTTTCATGTCTGTCCTTTCGAGCCATTACCGCTACGGTCGCCCGTCGACCGTTGAGACGCACCAAGGCTGAGATGTATGGACACCGAAAATTACGTGGAAGTTACGCAGAACTTTCGGCATCAACCGGTTGAAAGCGCAAATTCGTGTAGGATGCGCGTCTTCGCGATAAGTCATTCTCAGGCAACTCCGCCCCGCCTACTCGATAGGGTCGCCCTGTTCATCACTGCGTTTGAGGAGGGTGGGTCGAAATGACTGGAGCAGAACTTTGCCGACGTTCTCATACAGGGATTAACGGCGGTTCAGGACCGCTTCCACGCGCGGCCGGCCCGAAACCCGCCAGTCCGTTTCCCAACCCAACTCACTGACTGTAGTTCATTATGCGGACGGCGCGTTCCGGAATATTCAGTAGAAAACCGAGTGATCAGAATGAGGGCGCAAAGCAGTCGTAAAGCTTGCCTGTAGATGTGTTTGAACGCTGCTTTTGCTCTTGAGATCCCATCAGGGGTGAGTAGCGGCCTGCACCGTGGCAGAGTGAGGTCGCTAGAAAACTCTCTGGAGGCCAACCATGCCGATGACAGCAGATCAATCTCAAGCGCCGACCGCCACTCTCGTCGATCCTGGCGCAATTTTCATCTCCTTGGAATTAAGCAAGTCGGCCTTGCTGGTGACAGCTCTGTCGCCTTGTAACGAGAAGATGTCTCGCCACACCGTGGCGGGAGGTGATTTAATTGGCCTGTCGAATGCTTCGCTGCGCTTCGCCAGAAAGCAAAACGGCGGAAGGACAGACTGTACCCGTTGGTCGTAATTCAGGAAGCCGGACTGGATGGCTTCTGGCTAGGCCGGGTACTCGACAAGGAAACCTCGATAGAAAGCCACATTGCCGGATCGATCGCCGTGCCGCGTCGACATCGTCGAGCGAAGACTGATCGTCTTGATGGAGAAACTCTAATCCGCGCGTTGATTGCATGGAAACGTGGCGAGCCGCGGGCCTGCTCAATGGTGAAGCTTCTCTCGCCCGAGGAAGAAGACAACCGACGGATTGGACGGGAGCGGAAAACGCTGATTGCGAAGCGTGTCTTCCACGTCAATCGGATAAAGGGTCTGCTGTTCACACAAGGAATACGGGAGTATGAGCCCGTCAATCGGGATCGACGGCAACGTCTGGACGAGCTTCGGACAGGCGATGGACGTCCGCTATCAAAACACCTGAAGGCCGAAGTTTGTAGAGAGCTTGACCGGCTCGAACTGATACTCACACAGATCAAAGCTGTCGAAGCCGAGCGAGATGCCTTGATCGTTCAGGAGACGCCGGAAACGCCGAAAGAAGCGGCCGCTCTCTTGGGCATCCGAGGAATTGGGCCTGAATTCGCTACAATACTGTACACGGAAGGCCTGTTCCGCCACTTCGACAACCGGCGCCAAATCGCATCGTATGCAGGCCTTGCCCCCTCCCCCCGGCAAAGCGGTAACGTCAATCGCGAGCAGGGCGTGGCAAAAGCCGGAAATCATGACGGTCTTCGGATCTGCGCTCTCGACGGCAAGACCTTCCATCACCCGGCCAAACACGCCCATAACACCCCCAACGCTTCCAACGATTATAGAGCGTCTTGTGCGGCCCGTACTCCCGGGGTGCATCCCGCCACCGCAAGCCATTGCGATTGACAAAAATAATCCCGCTCAGAACACGGCGGTCATCAACCCGAGGCTTGCCGTGGCTCTTGGGAAAATACGGCGCAAGCCGCGCCATTTGCTCATCTGTCAGCCAATAAAGGTCGCTCATGATCAGTCTCCTTGCGGGGCCTGAATCACATCCGACGCATCAAATCAATGGGTCCTGACCCTAGTCAGATACTGGACGAAAAAATCGACATTGCGTAGTTTTGAACGACAATTGCATCCATTTGGCACTTCGTCTCCCACGATTTGATTCAAACCCGGATACGTCGCCGTTTCAACCGATCGCACAGGAGAAACACTTTGCTGATACTTGAGATCGTTATTTTTTCAGCGGCCCTGATCGCGGTTAGCCTTCTGGCTGTACAACAGATTGTTACGCAGGTTCGGGAGTATCGATTCTACAAGAAGAACGGTGGCGATTTTTCTGTCGACAGCGACATGGATCACGTCAGACTTGACAGATCAATGCACTACAACGACCTCCGCCTCACGAACTGGCAGCGATTTTATCTCTTCCGTCCGGCCTGTATCGCCATGCTCGTCTTTTTTGGGGCGATGATGATAGTCTCTCTGCTTTAACTAAAGCACCGGACTTCTATGTCAGCAGAATGGCGAAAAAGTTTTCTTCTCCGGAGGCGTTGCTTCATGCAGAACAGATCACGCTCGTCGAACATCTCCTAATATGCTGTATAGTTAGGTGTCGTCGTGAAAATGTTGTGCTTACGTTACCCTTGAGCCGGCCAGCGAACACATTCCCGGACTCTTCCAGCACATCCATGATCCGCCGCCCTCAGTGGGCTCGCCCGCTATTACCCTATCGTATAGCTCGATGCTACGCCGCGAAGATGCGTGACTGTCGCTTGCGACAAAACACCACTGCCCAGATATTCAGCAAAGCTGTATGAGAATATGTCACTTCGTTCTATCGCCCGGACCAGATTGGTATCACCAAAGACAACGAGGTATTCGTGATCCTCCGGCGCCCAGATCCAGAGATCATGACCTGAAAAATGGATCAGAAGGCCATAAGGCGAATTTTCAAACAGTGCGTCAAGCACCAACCCTACCGGTTGCGGTGAAAATTGGCGCGGAGGCTGACCGAACTCGTAAGCAGCGAAATCAATCTCGTCACTACCGATACGCGCGGCGACAAGAGCGATTTCCTCCCCGCTTGGAAATTCGGGATAAATCCTCGCCGCGAAATTCCTCTTTCGGATGGCCTGATGATCCAGCGCGCAATCTTTTCCAATGAAGTCTAAAATTACGATAATCCTTTCCAATCGCCGTGGAAGACAATACCACCCAGACCAATATTTTTATTGAGACGAAATGACCCCACCACTACAAGTAACTGGCTCATTTGGAATCCCTCACAAAGGTTTCAATCGCGCTCCGGGACAACGATAAAACACGGCCCGCAGAGAAACGCTCGATAGAAACGGCAGCTTTATCCTCGCTATTGAAAGCCAGATCGAAAGTGGAAGCGAATATCCGCGCCCATCCCTCATTATAGGTGGCACCTTCAACATAAATGACGCTCATCGAGGGCCATTTCACCTGCTTTTTGGTTTCCGGATCGGCTACGTCAGCACTGCCAGTTAAAACCTCCCGAGTTTTAAGGGGCGGGGCGTTGCTGCCAGAAGGAGATTGAAACTTAAAACTGTAGGTTCCGCTCTCAGGGTAAACAAAATCCACGATAGAGGCAGGCGACGACACGCTTATATGGAACGCCTTTTCGCGAGCGTCCCCAGGTCCCGAATCTGCAGCTAGGGCGCGCCATTCATCATCAGAAACCTGACGACCAGATATGATTACCGCCCCACCTTCTTTATTCAGCGGCTCATCAACGGATATAATTAAACGAGTCGAGAATTCCGGCTCCTTCGCCTGGCTTGATGACCATGATACAGTCAAAGCAAAAAAGACGGCTAAGCTGACAGCTTTCTTCACGATTCTCATCCCTACCGATATTCCTCAGTTCAAATCCATTCGCTTAGCAGCGGTTTTAACGAGCTTTCTTCGTCGACAAAGTTTTTTTCATTAGTCCTGATAATCCGATCAGGAAGCATTCGAATGCGACCAGCCACGTCGATGGCTCAAGGATGCACGGATCCAAATGGATGCCAGGCGGGTTTTGCACTTGCTCTGTCGTAGGAAAGCCGTTTCGCGGTTGTCAACTCCGTCAAATGATATTCGAAGTCCGGTTTGGCCCGAACCCGGTCTTCCAACGCGTTCGAATTGTGCCGAGCTTTCAATCCTGGATTACCGGAAATCTCGGGCTTTAGGGAACGGGCTCGGCATAGTATCGGGCTCGGGATAAATCCCTTTATGCCGAGTTCGGCATAACGGAATGAACATGTCCCGCGGGACGACCGGCTTCGGCCTGTCGCGTGAATCCGGCCCGCCGCCTCCATGCGCAAACTCATCGCCTCGCCCGGACGGCAGCTTGAACTCCGTATCCCGATCAGCCAGCCCGACGAGGTCACCGGAGAGATCGAACAGCTGTTGTGCCACGAGATGCACGACCTCCCCTTCCCGCTGAATACGGCCGTTGATCGCCATCACCGAGGAGCCCAGCACCACCCGTCGGCGCTTCTCAAACAGGGTCGGCCATACGACGATGTTGGCCGGTCCTGTCTCGTCCTCGATGGTGATAAACATGACGCCCTTGGCCGATCCGGGCTTCTGCCGCACGAGCACCAAGCCCGCCGTGTAAACCCACTGCCCATCGCGAGCATTCATTGCCTCTGCACAGGTGATAATGTTGCGTGCCGAAAGGGCCTCGCGCAGGAAAGCGATCGGATGTTGTCTCAACGTCAGCCCGGTATGGCTGTAGTCTTCGATGACGTTATGGCCGTCGGTCATTTGCCGAAGCGCTACCTCCGGCTCCCGCTGCTCCGCAATCGCCGTTGCCTCGCGTTCGGCCGCGGCGGCAAACAAGGGCAAGGGCTCGTCGCGCAAAGCCTTGATCGCCCAGAGCGCATCGCGCCGTTCGAGCCTTAGCGCTGGCAAGAAAGCATCGGCCTCCGCCCGCTGAACAAGCGCCTCGGTCGGAACACTGGACCGGCGCCACATGTCATCCACCGAGGCGAACGGGCTGTTCAGATCATCAATCTTACCAGTCCCGACCCGGAGCACGGCACGTCGATCAGATTGAAACTATCATTGGCGGTCACACCGAAAGGATACCCTTCGCCGTCATGGGACGGCGCGAAACTCTCAGGACCTTTTGCGCGATTTCGAGATAGCTATCCATTGTTCTTCTAACTAGCAGGACGCGGTAAAACTACAGCGGCACACCTCGTGCAACAAGTAGTCCGGCGGCATCTTCAACCAAAAATAATGGTTAACGGGGCTGCCATTCTCCCTTGACAGGTCTTCCATTCGCAGGGACTTGATCCTGTTGCAGCTCACCGCCAGCGGTCCCCATGTCATATGTGCAGAAATTTGGACGCAGAACGCATTTGTGACCAATTAAATGAACAAGCCAGACCTATCTCAAGAACTGTGGCAAAATGTACAAATTTCTGGACGCAAAGTCACAGCACGTCCACTTAAACGAACGAAATGGTATAGCTATGCCCCGTCAAAGAAGCTACTCCCGCGTAACGCACCAGGCGCTCGCCATGCTTGGCAAGCTCATCCGCGTCGGCCGCACCGAGCGCAGGCTGACCGCGCAGGAACTGTCCGACCGCGCCGGCATCAGCCGCACGACCCTATCCAGTATCGAAAAAGGCGCACCGGGCCCCGAAATCGGCATCGTCTTTGAAGTCGCATCCATCGTGGGCGTGCGCCTCTTCGATTACGACGAGCGCACTCTCCAGATGCACAATAACCACCTTGACGAAAAACTGGCCCTGCTGCCCAAGAGCGTCCGTCAAAGCGTGAAGGAGGTCGATGATGATTTCTAAGACGGACGCTACGGAAGCTTTTGTCTGACGCACTGTTCGAGGCCGTAAAAGAAATGCATCTCTACAGTCAGGTTGGAGATGAATATTCCATAACGGATAACGGCAGCCTTGTTCGCGAATATCAAGGTCGCTGGCCAGGCGATCGCAAGATGACGTCGTACGTCGTTACATGCCTTTGCGCGGGTTCTGCTGGCGTGGCGGTGACATTGACCAGTGATCTACGAGACTACCGCAAAAATCGCTCGTTCTATCGCGCGATTTTTTGCGAGCTTACAGGTACTGTCAAATCAGCCGAAACTATAAGCACCTGAATCTTAGTGGCCGTTGCCAGGCTTGGCGTGTCGCCGACGCGCCATCGAGACGATATGGCTGCTGCGGCATCTGAACCCGGATCCAGATCGATGACGAGTAATCAATGCCGGGCGCGACGCAGCTCGCTGAACGCCCGCCGAACCGTTCTTGGAAAGGCGGGCGCCGCCATATGCCTTACGGCCATTGACCGCTAATTATGCAACCAATCGCTTCCCAACCGCTGTACTCATACCACGCGTAATTAGGATCTTTGCACCCCTGCGCAAAGCTGGCTGTTTGCACCATGGATGGTTTCATCGAATGCTGGCTCTCGGACGGCGCTGTAAGACGCGGGATCGATGCGGATGCGTTGGATATCGCGAATGCCACGGCCGCGGTGGCAATAAGACTAATTCTGAATTTCCTCACGGTTAATCCTCTCGGTTGCCAAGCCCTACCAACTTCAACTCAATGGTCTTCGAAATGTCAACTGTGGTTGTACTGTCTGCGGAGATGACCCCATTCACGCCGGACAGACGGCCTAGCAGTCCGAGCATCAAGGCGCTGGTATGGTTCCTGGGGGAGGTCTTTGTCCTCCCAGTGATCGAGGATATCATATCGCGTTTATTTCTAAACAGTGGCTCAAGTTAGGAGAAGCTCTTCCAAGTACCAGCTGCTTTGGCTGCCATAGAAGTGCCTCCCCCGTTCTCAATCCAGCGTATCTGTAAGCGGGCGGATTCTGCCGCCATCAGTCTCGACGTCCACCGCATACAATTATTTCAAAAAGATAGTGCGGCACTTAATTTGAGATTCTAGCTTCGATGTTGGCGCTTAATGTGAGTCTAGCCGCCGAGAAAACATGGTTGCCGGCGGCCCAGCTTCATCATCACGGATACTCTCTGTGACTACGGCGCTCCGTTGATCTCGACGACATTGAAGTCGGGGTCACGGAGGTAGAGCTGTGGAAAGCCGGCAAGGCCGTTACGAAAGATCAGCAGACAATGTGGATCGCCCTGAGGCAGGTCTTCGCGGAAACCAAGTCGCATCAGTCGATCGACGGCGTCGTCGAAATTGTCCGTGCGGAAAGCGAAATGCCAGTCGTTACGATCAACAGCAGGGTTCTGTCGGAACGTGCCTTCCGGATATTCGACAAGATGCACTTGTAGGTCGCCACACGCCAGCCAGGCACCGCTAACGGAAAAACTCGGCCGCGCGATCTCGGTGAGGCCGAACGCGTCGCGATAAAACGGCAATGATTTACCAAGGTCGGCGGTGATGATCGATACATGATGCAACGCAAGCAAAGACATGGCTGCCCCCTAACGATACTGCAACGTCCTACACTACCAGAAGCCTGCCGTGCATGCCATCGGAGGGGCTAGGCCTGCACTACAACGCTAATGCTGATGCGGCCAAGCCACCGTCCGGGTTGGTCGGGTCTTCTTCTCTGCGAACGCTCATCGTATTCGTGCGAAGAATGCCTCAATCTGGTTCGCAACCTCATCAGGGGACTCTTCTGCCATGTGATGTCCACTTTCGATACCATGCCGCAGCACGATCCGGTCGCTCCAGTCCGACCAGGGGTCTGCTGGGTCTCCGTACAGCCTTTCCATATCGTCCTGCCGCGACCAGAGAACTCCCAGGGGGCATTGGAGGTGTCTATCAGACTCCTTGTCGCGTTTGTCATCGTCGTAATCAAACTCAAGTCCTGCGCGATAATCAGCAAGCATGCCACGCACCACCTCAGGGTCTCGGGTGGCGGTGAGGTAATCCCGATTATTTCCTGACCCAATGGCTGCTTCCGCAGGATACCAAAGTTCGGGATTGCTGCGGATTGCAGCTTCAGCTTTTTCGCTTTGCGCAAAAAAGAACCAGTGCCACCAGCTCTTTGCAAAGCGCCAATCTGCGCGGCTCAAGACCTCGTAGATCGGAATGCCGTCCATGACGACAAGGCCGGACACACTTTCAGGAAAGTCCATCGCCAGCCGAAATGCGCGATACGATCCACGGTCGTGGCCCGCGATCCCGAATCTGTCGTGACCGAGAATTGCCATACACTCATGTAATGCCGCGGCCTTCGCTTTTCCCGAACTATCCGCGAGTGTTTTCGGCTGATAGCTCCGCCCGAACCCGGGCATGTCTGCACAAACAACCGAGAAATGACGCGCAAGTCGGGGAGCCACCCTGAACCAGGTCGTATGCGTTCTCGGGTGCCCGTGAAGAAGGAGGATTGGGAAGCCGGACCCGCCATGCCGCAAACGAATCTCGCCATGCGATGTGGTTACATACTGTTCAGTGAAACCTTCAAAGAAGCCGGCCATCGTCTGTCCTTCAATCACGTTGCTGTTCACTCGCCGGAAGACGGAGTGTTCGCACACAATTCCAGCCAGACCTTTGGGATCTAGGTTTCGAACCATATCGACCCTCTACCCCGGTAATGAGTAGTTCGTTCGCTCGCTATCTGCGGAACTCACCAGTTGCCAGAACTCCCGCCTTGTCTAGTCGGCGTCAACCTTCCCGAATTCGTCCAATAGCGCTTCGACGAAGCTTTGTACCTTGGCGGTAGGCCGGCGCCCGACGGGGTAAATCACGTGCATTGGACGAGACGGACCCTCGTGGTCGGGCAGCACCTGGACAAGTCGCCCGGCAGTGATTTCTGCGTTCAGCACACTTTCCGGCCCCAACGTGATGCCATAGCCTGCGATCGAGGCATGCAACAAGGCCTTCCAGTCGTTGCTACGGATTCTACCGCTGATACGCACCTCCTCGCTTTTGCCGCTGCGACTGAACCGCCAGCGGCAGGGAGTCGAGGACGGCCCGTCGCCATAGGCAAGGCAATCATGCTGCTCCAGATCCAGAGGAATTCGAGGGGTGCCATGCCGGATAAGATAGTCCGGAGACGCACATGCAATCAGCCGATAGGGAGCGAGAGGAAGCGCGATCAGCGATGGGTCTTCGACCTCGCCGATCCTTACCATCACCTCGAACCCCTCCTCCAACGGATCAACGAAACGGTCGTTGAGAGTAAGGTCTATTCGCATGTCCGGATAGCGGTCGAGATAGCGCGTCACGAACGGCGCCAGACTAAAGGCACCGAAGGTCACCGGAGCATTGACCCGCAGCACGCCTTTTGGCTGGGAACGCATATCAAGTGCAACGGATTCAGCCGCCTCGACGTCTGAAAGCAGCTGCTTGCAGCGGTCATAGAAGGCCCTTCCCACGTCGGTCAGACTTTGTCGCCGCGTCGTGCGGTGAAGTAACGCCGTCCCAAGTCGGTCCTCCAGGAACACAACATGTTTGGCGACCATTTGGGGTGACATTCCCAAGGCCTCTGCTGTGGCGGCAAAAGAGCCCAGGTCGGAGGCTTTGACAAAAACAGCCATGCTCGAAAGTTTGTCCAAGATTACCCCCTTACAGTTGGGAATGTCTGCTTGCATTGGCGATTTATCTCAATGTGGCACTCAATTAAACCCATGTTTGCGAAATCAATCGGAGAAACATCATGAAAATTGGAATCATAGGGGCGGGCATGGTTGGCCGTGCAATCGGCAAGCTCGCTGTCGCTTCGGGCCATTCTGTAATGTTGAGCAATTCGCGCGCTCCTCAGACCCTGTTCAGCCTGAGCCGCAGCATTGGCTGCCAAGTAGGAACGGTGGACGAGGCCGCGGCTTTCGGCGAACTCGTTATCATCGCAATTCCACTGGCAGCCTATCGGTCTATTCCGGTTGAGCCACTCGAAGGCAAACTGGTGATCGACACGAACAACTACTACGTCGAACGCGACGGCAACATTCCAGAACTGGACGCAAGCGAGACAACGACAAGCGAAATGCTGGCGCGTCACCTGCCGCGCTCACGGATCGTCAAGGCGTTCAATGCGATCGTCATGGACGACCTCGAAAAGGGTGGACGACTGGCAGGATCATCTCAACGTCGAGGCCTTCCTTTGGCCGGCGACAATTCCGCCGACAAGGCAGTCGTCGCAATGCTCTATGACCAGTTCGGCTTCGATGCAGTGGATGCCGGCCTTCTTGCCGAGGGATGGCGATTGGAACGCGGCAGGCCGGTTTATTGTGTCCCGATGGATGCCGAGCGCCTCAAAGATGAGCTTGAGAACACGATCCGCTAGTCGGGCGGGCAAACAGCTGAGAAGATTGCCGTCGCCGAGACCCTTCGCTTTCGACATCCTGCGGCTTGATAAGGTTCAGGCGGAAGCGTCGCCCTGAAGGGATCCAAACCTGCGACCAGCTGAGTTTCGAAGGCGTCGGGAGGACAATACAGGCAGGATGACGGCCACCCAGGTTACGGTCGCCGTCAATCCTTAGCGGCTAGATAATGCCAAACGCTTTTCGATCGCCGTTCCAGTTCGTCGTCCTGAGGAACTGCTCCCAACTCAGGCTTGCTGGGTTGATCCGTCGGCTCCATTCGAGATCACGGTCCTTGCGGAAATAACCCTGCTCTACTGCATATTCCGCCATACCGATGATCTCACGGACGAGCTCCTCGTTCCTCGCAAACTCGGGAAAGTGGTCTACCAGTTCCTTGGAGCTATAGGCGGAGGCGTAGACGGCCTTTTTCCCGGTGACGCGGGTAAATGTCTCGATCATCTCGGCCGGAGAGAGGATGTCGCCGATGACCGGTAGGGTATGACCGGTATAGGTGTCCGGGTGATCGAAGATCTCCAGGACCGCTGGCCCGGTCGCCGTCAGCGGATCGACAAACGGAGCTTGAAAATGCTCCGGCAGGTAGACCGGAAAAACCAACGCGTCGCCGTCCTTACGCGGAACATAGTATTCGAGCAGGTTGGTGTAGAAGAATGCGAGCTGAATGAACGAGCTTCGGATCGGAAGACCACGGATGTAGGCCTCCACCCTTGCCTTGTCCGTGAAGTGCGGCGCGAACTTCGTTCCACCTGTAATGCTGTCGACGTTCTCCAGCGAGCTGAAGACGACGTGGCCGACGCCGGCCTGAACGCAGGCGTCTGCAAGCTCCTTCCCGATGTCGAACTCATAGCCCGCTGGCGGGACGACACCTGGCGTCATCAGGAAGGCCATCTGCGCGCCTTGGAATGCTTTGACGAGATCCTTGCCGTGATTAAGCGCGAGAGGTACTTCGACAAGCTCGGCGCCCTGTTCAGCCAGCCGAAGCGCCTCGGGGGAATCGATACGGCTCGTAAGGGCACGCACTCGGTACCGCCCGCTCCCCAACAGGGACTGGGCGACGCTGCGGCCCTGCTTGCTCAGGCTGCCAGCCACCACGACCAGGGGTTTGCTTTCGATCGACATATAGACCTCCATCAGCTGTTGGAGCTTCTTTGACGCTCCTTGCGGAAATGGTCATCGCAGCTCGCAACGTATCTGTGAAATCGATTCCTTTTGGTGCTACCATCCAGCAGATGGATACATCTCGAATAGACCTCAACCTCCTAGTCAGCCTGGAAGTTCTTCTCGCAGAGCGAAACGTCACGAAGGCGGCCTCTCGGCTTGGCCTGAGCCAGCCAGCGCTCAGCGCTCAGTTGAACCGTCTCCGCGACCTGTTCGAGGACCCGCTGCTGGTTCCTGCCCACCGAGGCATGATTCCGACGGCGAAGGCGCTCGAGCTGCTGGAACCACTGCGGGCATCGCTAGACCAGTTCCGCAAGATGCTTCAAAGTCATGACATGTTCGCCCCGGAGACCGCGGAGCTGAAGGTGGCCATCGCCTGCACGGATTATGTCGAGGCCACTGTGGCAATCCCTCTGATCCTGGCTTTGCGCGCGCAAGCTCCCAGAATACGCGTCGCGGTTCATCGCCTGAACCCACCGGCATTGGCCCGGCAACTTGCAGACGGCGAGGTCGATTTCGCCATCGCCACTCCTGATCCAAATCATCAGGACCTTCGCACTCAGTGCCTGTTCGAAGAGAGCTATGTTCTCATTGGCCGGAAAGGGCATCCGCGGATCAGGGAGGCGCGGACGGTGGAGGGTTTCGCCGGCCTCGAACAGGTGATCGTCTCTCCGTCCGGCGGAAGCTTCACTACGCCGGTCGATGCCTTACTGACGGCACAGGGCTGCCAGCGAAGGGTTGCTGCCTCGGCGGCCTCCTTCCTGATCGTTCCTGGAATGGTTGCGTCCAGCGACCTCGTCGCCCTGGTACCGCGACGGCTACTGCGGACCGCCGGGCCTCCACTCGACGTTATGGAAGTTCCGTGGCTGTCGGAAAGTTTCGAGGTGGCGCTGATATGGCATGAGCGCAGCCAAGGACATCAGGGCCACCGCTGGGTACGCGAACTTGTTCAGCATCTGACAGCCGGCTAGGAAGGGTAGGCAAGCTGGACAGCTTCGGTTCACAGATTTGGATTTTGCTGGCCCAAACCGGATCGCCGCAGAGGCTTGAAACATCGGGAGCGGCGGCTACGTCTCCTAAACTTTCAGGTCTCGAACCAATTCGAACTTCTGACGCGTAATCAAGCGGACCACATGCACAGGTCTGCCGACCAGCTTAGTTGGGAAAAAATAAGCTAACTGCGTTCTTGCCGTGAGGCTATCCGCAGCCTCCGACACTCCACGACGCGCTCGCCGAGCTTCATCATAACTCACGAGGGCGCTTGAGAAACAGCTAATCAAACTGGCATGCGGTTGGTTCGCCGGGCCCATAACACGTTCGAGCGACGTAAAATCGGAGTGAGTGGCAACCAGGCCATTACTTCAGTCTTGCGCATGTACCGCTGCTTGACAGCCCAGCATTTTTATTATTGGATACAATTATGATTTCGGATACTGAAAAGACGCAGTCGGAAGCGGCAACCGACAAGATTAGGACGCTTATCCTGAGTGGGACATATCGTCCCGGTCAGCCACTTAGGCAGGAAGCCTTATCGGGACACTTGAGTATCAGTCGCACTCCTCTCCGGCACGCGCTTCAGTCACTCGCCGAGGAAGGGTTAGTCGAGGCGGTCGGCTTCAAGGGAGCACGTGTTGCACAACCTGATCCGGAAATGGTGCGCGATCTGTTTGATATGCGCCTTCTGCTCGAACCGCTTGCACTCAAGTCTGCGCTTGAGCACCATACAAAGCTTGATTTCGCCAAGGCAGAGATGGCGCTCGATGCAGCGGACGCAGAACGCGACCTCTACAAGCTCTCCCAGTTAAATTGGGAATTCCATCATGCCCTCTACCGTCCCTCAGGCCGGCGAACGCTCATGCGGACCATCGAGCATCTCAACAGGGCATCTGCTTTTGCGGAAGCGATTGCGAAGTCCATCGTTGTCAGATCGGAGAAATCGGCTGCCGAGCATCGCGAACTGCTGCAGGCCTGCCGCAACGCGGATGCGGATGGCGCAATTGACCGCCTGACGGAGCATCTCCAGCTAGCCTATCGCGACATTCAGAACACGGAGTACTGACTGTGCCGGTCATCAACAGGATCGCAGAATTCCACGATGAGATGAGCAAGTGGCGGCGTCATCTTCATGCCAATCCAGAACTTTCATACCAAGAGCATCAAACAGCAAAGTTCGTCGCTGACAAACTTCGGTCCTTCGGGATCGAGGTCAGCGAAGGCATTGGCGGAACCGGCGTCGTTGGCATCCTGTACGGGGGTCGAAGCGGCCAACGCTCCATTGGTCTGCGCGCTGACATGGACGCGCTCGCGATTGAGGAGCGCAACGATTTTGGACACCGTTCGGTAAACATGGGCGTCATGCACGCTTGCGGGCACGATGGGCACACAGCCATGCTGCTGGGTGCCGCCCGCTATCTTGCCGAAACCCGCAATTTTTCGGGCCGGGTTGTTTTCATCTTCCAGCCTGCAGAGGAAATGGGCGGCGCGGATGGCGGGGCGGCTCGAATGATCCGCGAAGGATTGTTCGAAACCTTTCGATGCGACGAAATATACGGCTTGCATAATTGGCCGGGAATGGACATCGGAACCTTCGCGGTTAAGGCCGGCCCGATGATGGCGTCGGGCGATAGCTTTGAGATAGAGGTGTCGTCCAAGGGCATGCACGCAGCGCAACCACACAAGGGCGCTGATGTTGTTCTGACGGCCGGCCATATCCTCGTCGCGCTTCAGCAAATTGCCGCGCGAAACACTGATCCACTCGACGCCCTTGTCGTTAGCGCGACGCAGATCCATGGTGGGGACGCTTACAACGTCTTGCCGAACACAGTCACCATTCGAGGCACGGTGAGAGCCTTCTCTCCCCGAGCACGCGCGGCAGCGGAACCGGCGCTTCGCCGTGTCGTCGAAGGTGTAGCGTTGTCGACAGGGGCCCACTGCAAGGTGTCGTACGCTCAGCAATATCCGACGCTGGTTAATTCCGAGCGGGCGGCGCGGTCGGCGGAAGCTGCAGCATTATCGGTATTCACTAAGGTCGAGACAAACCCGCCGCAGACGATGATTGTCGAGGACTTTGCCTTCATGCTTGAAGACCGGCCCGGATGCTACGGGTGGATCGGAAATGGCCCGGATGACAATGGCCGCATCCTTCACAGCGCGTGGTTTGATTTCAATGACGAGGCCCTGCCTTTCGGGGCTTCCTATTTCGCCGCAGTCGTTGAACAGCAACTGCAATGATAACCCGCGTGCCCACCCTCTTCTCAGCGTCCTGAAAGCTACACAAGCCGCCGCCATGGCAGGCGCTCGCAAAGAGAGTGCGTCACGAAGCAGTACCAGATGCGAGGATCTTCATGCGAACAGTCAAAACAGACACTCTCGAAATTGCTTATTTTGAACACGGCTCGCCCGACGGTTGGCCTGTGGTGCTGAGCCATGGATTCCCGTACGACGTCCACGCCTATGATGAGGTGGCCCCTCGCCTAGCGGAAGTGGGAGCGCGAGTGATCGTCCCGTACCTGCGCGGCTTTGGTCCAACGCGCTTCCGGTCCAGCTCCACGATGCGCAGCGGTCAACAGGCCGCTCTCGGCAAGGATGTCATCGACTTGCTCGACGCTCTTGATATCGAGAAGGCCGTTCTCGCCGGCTATGACTGGGGCGGCCTTGCTTCATGCGTTGCATCGGCACTGTGGCCCGATCGAGTGGCCGGCCTGGTCTCCTATGCGGGCTACGACGTGATCGACGTGAACCGGCTCGGCCATGCCTACCAGCCCAGCCTGGAACAGGCTGTCTGGTACCAACATTTGTTTCAGCACGAGCGCGGCCGCGAGTGCTTGGCTCTCCACCGCCGGGATTTGTGCAGGATCCTCTGGAAGCAGTGGTCGCCGACCTGGGCGTTTGACGACGCGACGTTTGACCGGACAGCGGCCTCTTTCGACAATCCGGACTTCGTCGATGTCGTCATCCACTCCTATCGCTTCGACTTCGGGAACGCAGCGGGAGATCCCGCTCTGGCTGATCTGGAAACGCGGTTGGCCGAAAAGCCACCCATAACCGTCCCCGCGATCACTATCGACGGGACCCAAGATCCGTTAAAGCCCGGCGGAACGGCTGATCATGCCCCGATGTTCAAAGCACGACACGAGCATCGAGTGGCGCGGACATAATCTGCCCTGGGAGGCGCCACATGATTTCGCCGACGCTATAACAACAGTTCAAGGTTGGTGCAGTTTCGCGTCCTAGAGGCCGCAATCGGTTCGTCGGACTTGGAGCGGCACCGACTGCCGATCCGTGGGCGTGGCGCTCCTTTCGTATCCGTCTAGAGGCCGGGCCACATTCCTCCATCAGGCCGCAGATTCGCCCCGGTGATATAGCTCGCACGCGGGCTCGCGAGGAAGGCGACAGCATCGGCAATTTCTTCCACTGTGCCAACCCGCCCAATTGGCACTTGCGCGAACATTGGCAGTGCGACCCTTTCGACTTCGGGCCATGGTGCATCTGGCGCAAGCCCTTGCGTAAGGGCCGCCTTGCGGAACGCTTCATCAAGACTGGCGCTGTGAATCGTTCCGGGCGAGACTGTATTCGCCGTAATGCCTTCATGCGCTACCGCCTTTGCCAACGAGGCGGTCATTGCAATCATCGCCGCCTTTGCTGCGGCGTAGTCCGGCTTTTTGGACGGAGGCATCATACCCGCGAGGCTCGAGATGTTTATAATCCTTCCCCACTTCGCAGCCCGCATGTTGGGCAGCAAGTGAGATGTCATCCTCACGGCAGCTAGCACATTCCGGTCATATCCGCTGACCCACGTCTCGGTTCGCGTCGTCGACCAGTCCTCCGATTGACCGGAGCCGCCGGCATTGTTGATGAGGATTTCTACAGGTCCGACGAGAGTCTGCGCTTCATTGACAAGGTGCTCGACCTCGTCGTCTTTCGTCAGATCACCGACAACAGCAACTGCGCGCCCGCCTCGGCTACGGACGTTGTGAGCAACCTCTTCGGCTTTATCCCTGTTTCGACCATGAACGATCACGATTGCCCCTTCGCGAGCGAGCGCTTCAGCGATTCCTTCGCCAATGCCCTTGCTGCTGCCGGTCACCAAGGCCACCTTACCGCCGAGTCTTAGATCCATCACGACCTCCCTTCTCACGAGGACGCAACTAAAGGACAGCACCGTGAATGAGGCAATTACGCACTTAAAAGTGCCTATGGAATTGGAAGACGATCGAAACGTCTGCCTAGGCCCGGACGGTTCGGTCGCTCACGTAACGAGAACGCTCAATATGGTCGAGGGCCGATGGAAACTTCCAATCTTGTTCCGCCTTTTTGAAAAGGCTCCAATGCGGACGTCGCAGCTATTGCGGGATATTCCGGGTGTTTCGCAGAAAATGCTAACGCAACATCTTCGAGATCTCGAAGACGATGGCCTCGTGAGGAGACACGATTACAACGAGCAGCCTCCACGTGTTGAATATGATCTTGCAGCTTCCGGCCGTGATCTGATGCCGGTTCTCACCGCAATGAGGGACTTTTCGCGCCGACATCCCTGACTGCGTGGAAGAAGCCGAGCCCGCGGAAGCCGAATACCGCCATGCCTGAGTTCATTCAGGAGGCACACCGCCCCCGCTGCAGCGCAGTTATGCTAACGCGCGTACACCAATTCGGACGGGACCAGGTCGATCATTCAGAGCCGATGGCGCTCCTATTCAAATCCATGGAACGAAACAACAATCTGTTGCTTTTTGCTTGTTGAGATCGCGTGCTGTGTCAACCGGACGTGACAGGGATGACGAACGCGATGATTTTTCCGGTTTCTCATCGCGGCCAACGAAACGGCAGCCGAGCGTCTTACCTGTCCGGCCCGCGCCTCGTCCCCGTCTTCATCCGAGACGGGAGGCGGATTTTAACCGGGGACAGCCATGGCCAGCGACAAGCTCTCGACCTACAAGCAGAAGCGCGATTTTCAGAAGACGCAAGAACCGAGCGGCGCAGCGAAGCTGAAGGCATTGAACCGCAGGCGCTTCGTCATCCAGAAACACGACGCCACGCGGCTGCATTACGATCTGCGGCTCGAACTCGATGGCGTCTTCAAGTCCTGGGCCGTCACCAAGGGACCATCGCTCGATCCGCACGACAAGCGGTTGGCGGTCGAGGTCGAGGACCACCCGCTCGACTACGGTGACTTCGAAGGCACGATCCCCAAGGGACAGTATGGTGGTGGCACGGTGATGTTATGGGATCGCGGCTATTGGGAGCCTGAAGGCAGCAAGACGCCCGAGCAGGCGCTGGCCAAGGGCGACTTCAAGTTCACCCTGGAAGGCGAGCGGCTGCATGGCAGCTTCGTTCTGGTGCGGATGCGCAACGACCGCGACGGGGGCAAGCGGACCAACTGGCTGCTGATCAAACATCATGACGACTTCTCGGTCGAGGAGAACGGTGCTGCGGTCCTCGAGGACAACACAACGTCGGTCGCCTCCGGTCGAACCATGGAAGCGATTGCCGCCGGCAAAGGCAGGAAGCCGAAGCCGTTCATGGTCCAGAGTGGCGAGATCCAGGCGGATGCGGTCTGGGACAGCAATCACGGCCTTGCAGCGGAAGAGCGCAAAGCCGAAACCAAAACCAAGAAGAAAGCGCCGGCCAAAGCTGCCAAAACAGCGAAGGCCGCAATGCCGGACTTCATCGCGCCGCAGCTCTGCGAGACGCGCGAGCGTCCGCCTGCCGCCGATGGCTGGATCCACGAGATCAAGTTCGACGGATACCGGATCCAGATGCGCATCGAAAACGGAAAAGCGACGCTCAAAACCCGCAAAGGTCTCGACTGGACGGCAAAGTACCCGGCAATCGCCGAATCCGGCGCCGCGCTTCCTGACGCCATCATCGACGGCGAGATCTGCGCTCTCGATCAGAACGGCGCGCCAGACTTCGCAGCACTTCAGGCGGCGCTCTCGGAAGGCAAGACCGACGAACTGGTATATTTCACGTTCGACCTTTTGTTCCAGGCTGACGAGGATCTTCGGGAACTGCCGCTGATCGAGCGAAAGGATCGGCTGCAGAAACTGCTCGATGACGCAGGCGAGGATCCCCGCCTGCGCTTCGTCGAGCATTTCGAGACCGGCGGCGACGCCGTCCTGAAGTCAGCTTGCAAGCTGTCGCTCGAAGGCATCGTCTCCAAACAGGCGGATGCTCCCTATCAATCCGGCCGCACCGAGACCTGGGCCAAATCCAAATGTCGGGCCGGCCATGAGGTGGTGATCGGCGCATATGCCACGACCAACGGTAAGTTCCGCTCGCTGCTGGTCGGCGTCAACCGCGGCAGCCACTTCGTCTATGTCGGCCGTGTTGGCACGGGCTATGGCGCCGGCAAGGTCGATGCCCTGCTGCCCAAGCTCCGCACGCTGGAGACGGCCAAGTCACCATTTACCGGTATCGGGGCGCCGAAGAAGGATCCCAACGTCGTCTGGGTCAAGCCGGAACTGGTGGCGGAGATTGAGTTCGCCGGCTGGACCGCCGACGGGCTTGTCCGCCAGGCGGCCTTCAAGGGACTGCGGGAAGACAAGCCAGCAGGGGAAGTCGTCGCCGAAAAGCCGGTCGAACCAGCTGAGATGAAAACGCCCGATCCGGAGACACAGGCCAAACCCAAACGGCCGCAAAGCCGCCGCGCAAAGGCGGCAAGGAAGATGTCATGGGCATGTTGATCTCCAACCCGGACAAACCGCTTTGGCCGGACGCCAACGATGGCGAACCGGTCACGAAGGTGGAACTGGCTCGTTACTACGAGGCCGTCGGCCCTTGGCTGATCGATCATATCAAGGGCCGCCCGTGCTCGATCATCCGGACGCCTGACGGTATCGGCGGCGAGCAGTTCTTTCAGCGCCATGCGATGCCGGGGACGTCCAATCTTCTGGAACTGGTGCAGGTCTTCGGCGACAAGAAGCCGTATTTACAGATCGATCGCGTCGAGGGCTTGGCCGCGATCGCGCAGATCGGCGGCGTCGAGCTCCATCCATGGAATTGCGAGCCGAAACTCCCTGAAGTGCCGGGTCGCCTGGTCTTCGATCTCGATCCGGGTCCGGACGTCCCCTTCTCCACCGTCGTCGAAGCCGCCCGCGAGATGCGTGACCGGCTGGAGGAATTCGGCCTCGTCAGTTTTTGCAAGACCACCGGCGGCAAGGGCCTTCACGTCGTCACGCCCCTTGCTGTCGCGAAGGGCAAGAAGCTGGCGCGGCCCGCGGCAAAGGGTTTCGCGCACGACGTCTGCCTGCAGATGGCGCGCGAGAACCCGGAACTTTATCTGATCAAGATGGCGAAGAACCAGCGCAATGGCCGCATCTTCCTCGACTACCTGCGCAATGACCGCATGGCGACCGCTGTTGCGCCTTTATCTCCGCGTGCCCGTGCCGGTGCCACTGTATCGATGCCGCTGACATGGGCCCAAGTGAAGACAGATCTCGATCCGAAGCGGTTCACGATCCGCACCGCGCCGGCTCTTCTTGATAATACGGGCGCCTGGCAGGATTATTGCGACGGACAGCGCTCACTAGAGCAGGCAATCAAGCGGCTCGCCAAGTCGATGAAGCGGGCCGCCTGAACGCGCCGGCCATCAAAAACCGTAGCGCTGATCGAGTTCTTTCAGGGCAGCCTGCACCTCATCGATCGAGACAGGAGTTGTTCCCGGTAGCTGACGGAGTGCTGGCTTGGAACCGACAGCGTAAAAGTCCGACGCCCATGCTGCAAGAATGGCGCGCTTGTCATCGACGGAAAGGGCCGGCGCTCTCACCACGTCGATCGGTCGCCGAAGCTGCATACCCTGAAGCAGGACCGTCGGTCCCATCGCCATCGCATTGTTGGTGGCCTGCTGGAGCAAATCGTGCATCGTCCCACCACCTCACAACACGTGCGGATCTTTGTCTCTCCGCAAGCGCGTTGCGGCGATCACATTGGTTTCCGGCGCCAGCAGATCATGTTTCTCGGCAAAGGCAGCAAACAGGCCGCGCGCTGTCTCGGCTTCGATTTCACCACGCAGCGCGGCCCTGCATGCCTTGAGCGCGATCGAATGCGCGGTGTCCCGGTTTGAGGCCGGCCACTCGGAAAGATGCCGGTAGGCGTCCATTACGCTGCGAACCTCTGCCGGAAAGCCGAGGCCGACAAGAATGGAAACAGGCTGTCTGAACATATCGGGTTTCATCGCTCTCTCCTTCCCAACCCGGAATGTTGATGGGCGCCGTCGCGACGGCGCCCTTGTTCTGCAGTCAATGCGAGTTACGCTGCCTTCTGCGCTTCGATCTGTGCCGGAGCTGCAGATGCCAAAGCTGGGGCGCTTTCGATGGTAATTTTTCGCGGCTTCAGTGCCTCGGGGATCTCACGCACCAGATCAATCGACAATAAACCGTTGCTCAGGTCCGCTCCGTTTACCCGGACATGGTCGGCAAGTTCGAACCGGTGTTCGAACGGGCGGCCGGCAATACCGCGATGCAGATAGCCGTCAATAGCCGCCTCCTGCTTCTTGCCCGTGACGGTCAGAAGGTTGGACTGGAAGGTGATATCGAGATCGTCCTGGGCAAAGCCGGCCACCGCAATCGTGATCCGGTAGGTGTCATCGCCGGTCTTGACAATGTCATAGGGTGGCCAGTCGCTGATCGAGCGGGCGCGCTGTGCGTTTTCGAGAAGATTAAAAACCCGGTCGAAGCCAACGGTCGAGCGGAACAGCGGTGCGTAGTCATAAGATGTTGCCATAGCCATATCCTCCTTGAAGCAACATGGGTACGGAAGCGCCGAAAGGCGGCGCTCCCAGCCAGCCCTCGTTTCAGCGGCTGGCGGCAAACGATTTGGTTTTTGGGAATTTCCGATTCAAGAGCACCGGTCGAAAAAATTTAAGGTTACGCCAACCGGTCAGTCGAGTTCATAAACCGCAGCATTGTCCTGGATTGTTGATTATTGCACGAATTTGACCCACTTTTTCATTTCGGAGCGATCCGCTCACACCACCAAAAGACGTTTCCAGTCAACACCCTAGGTGAGATTAGGTGACACAACGCGAAATGGAAACGTGGCGCAAATTCTGCCGAAACTCAGCACTCTGGATCAAAATGCTTATGACGCGGAGATTAAACGGAATAATATCCGCATAATTGCGGACATTGCACTTGCTATTCTCCGCATCTGGATCTTATCCTCCACTATGACTTATATCTGGCAATCTCCCCAATGGCCGAAGTTCGAATGGAAACTCGAGCACTTGGCACCAAGGCTTGCGGCCGTACGCCTCGATCAGGGGCGTCTTATCGGCCGTGTCGAGAGCCTCGGATTTCGTACGCGCGAGGCAACGTTCCTGCAGGCGCTGACAGACGACGTCGTCAAGTCGTCGGCGATCGAAGGAGAGCGACTAGATGAACAACAGGTCCGATCATCATTAGCCAGGCGGCTCGGTATCGACATCGATGGGTTCGTGGCGCCGAACCGCTCTGTTGAGGGTATTGTCCATATCACGCTCGACGCCACGATCAATTGCTCGCACCCACTAACGGCAGAGCGGCTATTTCAATGGCATGCAGCACTGTTTCCGACCGGACGAAACGAATGGGGTCACAAGCTGCGTGTCGGCAATTGGCGTGACGACTCAGGCGGTCGTATGGAAATCGTGTCAGGCGCGTTCGGATACGAGAAAGTTCACCATGTCGCGCCGTCGGCAGATCGCTTAGAGCGTGAGATGTCGACCTTCCTCGAATGGTTCAACGAAACGCATGATCTCGATCCTCTCGTAAAAGCGGCTGTCGCCCACCTTTGGTTCGTAGCCATCCATCCTTTCGGTGATGGCAACGGCCGCATAACCCGTGCAATCGCCGACATGACACTTGCACGTAGTGGCGGCGGCGCACAGAGGCTTTACTCCATGTCTGCCGCTATCGAGAGGTCGCGCATTGGTTATTACGAAGCCCTGCAATCGATCACAAGCAATGATGCTCTCGATATCACGAGTTGGATCGAGTGGTTCCTGAATCGTCTGGGCAACGCTGTTGGAGGCGCGCTGGCAACCCTCGACAACGTCATGCTGAAGAATGATTTCTGGCAAAAGCATGCTGCGCATGATCTTAACCCACGACAAGCCAAGGTTCTCAACAGGTTGCTAGAAGGTAACTTCGAGGGCAAGCTTACATCAACGAAGTGGGCGAAACTAACGAACGCATCCCAGGATACAGCGTCCCGCGACATTGCGGACCTGCTAGTGAAAGGTATCCTCCGAAAAGGAGATGCTGGGGGGCGCAGCACAGCCTATGAACTGATTATGGATTTTCCGGAGAACCCTACGCTCCGATCCGAGGGAGGTTGAGCCGCAGGCCGCAGACAAGGCGATGACCTTGCGCTTGGGAAGCAAAAGACAATGTCGTCGGCGTATTCGCATCAACGCGCCAAGCGTGTTAACGCCCGCGCCGATCAGCGTCTAGGCCATAGATCCCCAGAAGACCGAGTGCGTTATCGGAATGAAGGCGAGGACAGCAGCGAGTGCTGTCAGAATAATGGGTCGTGTCCTCTGCACGATCGCTTCGATGACGGCATAGTAGTCATCCAGACCGGCCGCTCGTTTTCCTTGATCTGTTCCGTCAGGATCAGGGTATTGTGTATGAAGATGCCCGCCAATCCAATCAAGCCTAGGATGGCGTCGAAGCCAAAGGGCTGGTTGAAAACGAGCAACATCGGAACCACGCCGGCAAGCCCCAGCGGCCCTGTCGGCATCACTATCGTCATCGTCGACAGGCTGAAGACCTGAAGAATGATGACGATGAGCATGGCAGCGACGATGGCCGGGAAAATCTTTATCAGCGCGACATTCGCCTTGAGAGGTTCCTCGATACTGCCGCCCATTTCGATGCGGTAACCGACGGGAAGCGAAGCGATCAATGGTTGAAGGGCCTTGAATACCTGCTGCGACACTTCCGGCGGCTGGGTTGCCTCGCTTATGCCCGAGCGGATGGTGATGACGGGCGTGCGGTCGTAGCGTCAGCACCCCAATACCAGGATATTTGTTATCCCGCTCAGCTATGCCAGCAAATCCGTCAATACCCGCCCGTCAGAAAAATACTCTCCCCGGTCATGAAACTGCAAGCCTCGGACGACAGGAAGATGGCGGCACCCACCATTTCTTCCGGGTGCCCGGCACGGCCCATCCAGTTCAGCGTCCGGACATAGTCTGTCCAGCCTTCGGGATCCCCATCACGACGGTGGGCATTGCGGTCGGTGTCTATGAGGCCGGGAGCGAGCGTGTTGAGCAACACATTGTCGCGCGCATAATCCCGCGCCTGACTCTGGACCAGATTATGCTGCGCAGCCTTGGTGGCGGCATAGGCGGTAACGACGCCCTTCGGCCGCAGCTGATTGACCGAGCCGATGGAAACCACCCTGCCCCATTTGCGGGCCGCCATGCGCGGCAGGGCCGCCTGCAGCAAGTCCACGGTCGAGCCAAGATTGACCGCCAGCTGAAACGCCAGATCGTCCCGCGTCAGTTCCGACAGCACGGCATTGATCTGGGCGCTGGCATTGATGACAAGAATATCGACCGGTGCAATCGCCTCGGCGCGTTCGATGAGGTCATGACCTGCACCGGGTTCGGACAGATCGCCCGCCAGTTCCTGTGCCGTGCCGCCGCTTGCGACGATCCGGTGTTGCACGGCTGCGGCGGCATCCGGCTTTACGCCATGCAGGATGACATGGGCGCCCGCACCCGCCAGCCCCTCGGCAATGGCAGCGCCTATTCCACGGCTGGAACCGGTGACAAGCGCCGTGCGGCCCTTCAATCCAAAGACGCTTTCGAGACGCATGCTTTATCCTTCAAACAGCGAGATGCGCGCGCCGGCAATTCCCGGGCGGCAGGAAAACAGGCCGCCGGAGAGCGGCGCGTCGGCGAGTGTGGATGCAGGCAGGCGCGTGCGGGCGCTGGTGATGAACAGCGTCGACAGGTCCGGCTCGCCAAAGGCGATGCTGGAAGGGCGCGGCACCGGCATGTCGATCACCTGATCCAGCTTGCCGTTCGGAAGATAACGGCGCACGCACCAGCCATCCCAGATGGCGCACCAGACCCCACCTTCCGCATCCACGGCCAGACCATCCGGCCGGCCATCGGCCACCGGAATGCGGGCGAATTCCCGGCGCTGCGACAGGGCGCCCGTCGCCGGATCGCATTCATAGGCATGGATGAGGCCGGGCACGGTATCGACGAAATAGAAGGTCCTGCCATCGGGGCTCCAGCCGAGACCGTTGGAAACCATGATGCCGCCTTCCTTGCGCTCGGATGCGCCATTGGCATTGATGCGATAAAGCGCACCCGTGGGTTTGGAGGCATCGATCCGCATCGAGCCGACCCAGATCGCGCCATCCGGCCCGCATTTGGCATCGTTCAGGCGGTTGTCGGCGATGCCAGCCTCCGGGCTGACAAAGGGTGTCAGCCGGCCGGAGGCGAAATCCAGCCATTCGACGCCATCCTGCGACGCCACCAGCAATCGCCCTCCGGCGACCGGAATGACGGCGCTGACCAGCTTGCCGGTCTCGCAGGTTTCGTTGCGGCCAGTGGCGGGATCGAAGCGGTGCACCGCCGGATGCAGGATATCCACCCAGTAGAGCACGTTTTCCCCTTCGTGCCAGACCGGGCTTTCCCCGAGTTGCGCACCCCATGGCAGAATGCAGCTGAGTTCAGCGCTGGGGCGGCCCGTTACCGAACGCGGTCGTGGCCGCGAGCTGATCGCCACGGCCCCGGCGGCACCGGTAATCCGGCGGGCGGCAGCAATCAATTCGCGCCCGGCGGGATGGATATTGGAGGAATCGAGCCGCGATGACGGCCCAAGCGCAACGAGCACACCCATCGGCGTATTGTCACGGCCCATGACAGGGGCGGCGACCGAATTCACCCCCGGCAGATGCTCCTCGTAAGAAATCGAATAGCCCCGCGCCCGCGTCAGCGTCAGATCGGCCTGCAGCGCATCGAGGGTGGTGATGGTTTTGGGTGTCTGCAGATCGAGCGTCAGGCGATCCAGCAGGGCGCGGCCGACGGCGGGATCCTGAAAGGCGAGCAGCGCCTTGCCCGGGGCCGTGCAATGCAGGGGAACGCGGCGTCCCACCTCGACGCGCACCGAAAGACCGTTCGGCGAACGCTCGGCCAGATATTGCGTCATGGTGCCGTCAAGCCGGCACAGCGCAACCGTCTCCCCTAGTTCAGCGGCCAGCCGCTCCAGTTCCGGCGTCGCCGCCGAGACGAGATCGAAGCTCTCCCAAACCTTATGGGACATTTCCAGAAAACGCTGGCCCAGAACATAAGTGCCACGGGCCTCATCCTGACGGACGAGGCCATAGGCGATGAGGGTGCGCAGGATGCGCGCGAATGTAGGCTTCGGCAGACCGGAGGCGCGCAGCAGCTCGGCAAAACGTAGCGGTTCCGGCGCATCGGCAACCATATCGAGCAAGGTCAGCCCCTTGGCCAGCGCCGCCGTGCCGCCCGGCGTCTCCGGTTTCATCGCCTCTGCTCCTTCGCGAGTCGCTGCCGCCTTGCGGCCGCCGCGTCGTCCAGCATCCGGTCCATCGTCCATTCCGCTTCAAACCCCAAAGTGTTTCTGATCCGCTCGTTGGACGTATGGTAATAAACGCCGTCGCCGGGAAAATCGACTGTCACGATGGGCAGGCCGGTCAGTGCCGCAATCGTCGGCAGAAGCGCGGCGAAATCGGCCGGTTCATCGGCACCCAGATTGAAGGTGCCACCCGCCGCCTCGGGGTGATCGAGAGCGAGCAGAATACCCGCCACCATGTCGCGCGTATCAGTTATATGCATACGGAACGGCCGGCCGTTTTCATTGCACGCCAGAATGTGCGACGGCTCACCGATATCGCGGGACTGGAGCAACTTGGCGATCGCAGTGTTTCCGAAATTCTGCTGCTGGCGAATGCGCGGCCGCAGGAAAAACCGGGGACCTGAAAAGAAACTCTCCTCATCCAGCAGTTCCGCCGCATCCTGCGTATGCGAAAACCGCAGGATCACCGTTTCCATGGTGCCGCCTCGCTGGTGAAAGCGCACCAGCTCTTCGCCCAGAAGCTTGGTCAGACCATAGGGCGAATTGGGGCAAAGCGGATGGTCCTCGGTGACCGGCAGGAATTCCGGACGGTTTTCCGGATAAACCTCACCCGAGGAGGCGAAGACGAACCGCCGTACGCCAGCCGCTGAAGCCGCATCCAGAATCCGGCGCGTGCCCTCGACATTGACGGCAAACATGCGGTCGCGATCCGCCGGAGCCCATGACATGAAGGCGCCCAGATGCAGGACGATGCTCACACCCTTGATGGCGTCGGACAGTGCCTGCGCATCCTCCAGAGACCCGACGACCTCCTCGCCGCCGGTTCCTGATGGCCTGAGATCAAAACCGCGAACGGCGCGGCCCTGCATGCGCAAGTCGGCGACAACGGCACGGCCGACACGGCCTGCCGATCCGGTGACGAGGATCATAGCCGTGCTCCGGTCTTTGCATCGAAGAGATAAAGCTGGGCCGGATCGAAACCGAGCCGGAGCGCCTCATCACCGGGAAGGTTGCCGGTATGCGAAACGCGCGCGATCAGCCCCTTGGACTTGCCCTCCTCGCCATCCGCGACCCTTGCGCCTTCCGCATCGAAATAGACGTATTTTTCCGATCCCAGGCTTTCCACCAGCGTCGGGCGGACATCGAAGGTGACCGGCGCATCGCCCAGAACGAGATGTTCCGGCCGCAGACCGACGATCACGCTGCCCTGGCGGCCGACGGCGCCCGGCAGGGAAACCTGTTGCCCAAACAGGGTAACAATGCCGTCACGCAGTTCCGCATTGAGGAAATTCATGCCCGGCGAGCCGATGAAACCGGCAACGAAAAGATTGGCCGGGTTGTTGAAAAGCTCGTCCGGCGCTGCGATCTGCTGGATGATGCCGCCCTGCATGATGACGACCCGGTCCGCCATGGTCATGGCTTCCACCTGGTCATGGGTCACATAAACGGTGGTGACCCCTATGCGTTTGTGCAAAGCGCCGATTTCGGCACGCATGTGGACGCGCAGCTTGGCATCGAGGTTGGACAGGGGTTCGTCCATCAGGAAGGCCTGAGGCTGGCGCACGATGGCGCGGCCAAGCGCGACGCGCTGCCGCTGGCCGCCCGACAGATCCTTGGGCTTGCGTTCGAGATAGGGCGTCACCTCCAGAATGCGCGCGGCATCGTCGACCCTGCGATCGATTTCCGCCTTGTCCGTACCACGCATCTTAAGACCGAAGCCGATATTCTGGCGTACAGTCAGGTGCGGATAAAGCGCATAATTCTGGAACACCATGGCGATGTCGCGGTCGCCCGGCGCCAGATCCGTGACTTCGTTATCGCCGATGAATATCTGCCCTTCGCTTGCGGGTTCGAGACCGGCGAGGATTTTCAGCATCGTCGACTTGCCGCAGCCGGAAGGCCCGACCAGCACCACGAACTCGCCGTTCTCGATCTCAAGCGAAAAGGGCCTGAGCACGTTGAGCGCGCCATAGGATTTGCTGACGTTGCGAATGGAAATATTGGCCATGCTTATTTCTCCGCGCCAGCGGTGAGGCCGCCGACCAAATAACGTTCCAGGAACAGGTAGATTGCGATGATCGGCAGCGCGATGAACACGGATGCGGCGGAAATGTCGTTCCAGTAGGTGACATATTCGCCCTGCATCGTGGTGATGCCGAGATTGGCCGTCCAGTTGTCCGGCGAGTTGACGAGGAAGGTGCGCGCATAGGCATAGTCTGCCCAGCTGAGCACGAAGGCATAAAGTGCGGTGGCGGCAAGCCCCGGTGTGGCGATGGGAAGCACGACGCGCACCATCGCGCCGATCGGCGAGCAGCCGTCGACCATGGCAGCCTGTTCCAGCTCCTTTGGAATGGTGTCGAAATAGCCTTTCAGCATCCATGTGGCGAAAGGAATGATCATTGTCGAATGCGCCAGAACCAGCGTCCACAGGCTGCCGATCAGGCCGAAGCTGGAAAAGATCGAAAACAGCGGAATGACGAGCAACGTCGCGGGCAGCATCTTCGCCGTCAGGACGAAGAGACCCATGGTCGCGCCGCCCCTCATGGAATAACGCGACAGCGCATAACCGGCGCTGACCGAGACCAGCATCGACAGCGCCACCGAACCGATCGCCGCCAGCATCGAATTCCAAAGCCACAGCAGGATCGGTTTTGCCGCCCAGACCCGGGCGAAAATGTCCCATTGCGCATCGTCGGGCCAGAAGGTCGGTGGCAGGCGATACAACTCATCGGTGGTGGAAAGCGCAGTGACTAGCAGCCAGTAGACCGGGAACAGGATCATCACCAGCGTGAAGATCACAGTCGCATAAAGCGCAAGGCTCTGTAAAAGTGTCCGTTTCATCAAAGCCTCCTCAATAGATCGATTTCGAACGCCGGCCGAGCATCAGCAGGCTCGCGACGATGCAGATCACCAGCGTCAGCACGCCGACGGCGGCGGCGCGGCCGAAATTGTGATACTGGAAGGCCTGGTCGTAGGTCATGATCGACAGCGTCTGGGTTGAACGCAGCGGCCCACCGCCGGTCAGAACCTTGATGATGGAAAAGTCGCGGAATACCCACAGCAGTGTCAACACCAGTGTCACGCCCAGCACGGGCATCAAAAGCGGCATGGTGATCCAGCGGAAACGCTGCCACACACTCGCGCCATCCACCTTCGCCGCCGCATAATAATCGGCGGGAATGGACTGCAGGCCGGCGAGACACATGATCGAGACGAAAGGAAAACCCTTCCACACCATGGTGATCGCCACTGCCCAGAAGGCGGCCGTGGAACTGCTGACCCACGGGATCATCTGATCGGTGAAACCGAGCTTGATCGCTAGCCAACCGAACAGGCCGAAGGATGTGTCGAACATCCATGCGAAGATGACGACCGCGATGATTTCCGGCACCGCCCAGGGCAGCGCCATGCCCAGCCGCGCGACGGTGCGGCCCTTGAAACGGTTATTGGCGAGAAGCGCCGTGCTGAGGCCAACCGCGACGCTGCCGGCGGTAACGACGATGACCAGCTTCAGTGTTACCCAGCAGGCCAGCCAGAATTCCGGCGACGAGAACAGCCAAGTGTAGTTGCTCAGCGAAAACGGCCGGCTGGCACCGCCGAGCCGGGGTATCTTGACCTGCTGGAACGACAGGTCGATGGCCAGAACTAGCGGCCAGACGATGATGGCGGCAACCATCAGGACCGCGGGCGCGATCAGAATATAGCCGAGGAGATGTTGCCGGCTGGGACGCGCAAGATCGAAAAACTTGCGACGCCCAGCCCGAACGGGTTCGGTCATGGATGGTCCTCCTGCCGGATGCGGATGATGGGCCACAGCCCTTTGCGGGCCATGGCAAGACAACGGGATCAACCCTTGATGGCTTCGGCCTTTGCCTGCATGGTTTTCGCCACCTCCGCCGGATCGAGATCCTGAATGATCATCCGCTGGCTTTCTTCCATCACCATCTTGCTGAACTCGTTGTAGAAAAGCTCAAGCCCGGTCGGAATGCGGTCGATACCGGCTTCAGACGCGGCCTTCATCGTTTCGATCAGCACCGGAAAATGCGGGATGGTCTTTTCAACACCCGAAACATCCGCCTTTGGGCTTGGCGGGGTGTTGCCGCCAAGGGTGGCATAGCTGCGCTGGAATTCCGGCGTCATTGTCAGCTTGATGAAATCCCAGACCAATGCCTTCTGGTCGTCGGGAATATCGGCCGGCATGGCCAGCACGTTGGACGACCCGCCGAGCGGCGGATGAAGCGGCGGCGCGACATAAACGATGTCGCTCTTGGCCGAACCCTTTTCGGTCGTGCCGTAAAGCCAGGGCCCATCGAGCCGCATGGCCATCTTGCCGTCGGCAAAGAGCTTACGCACGTCGCTGGCGCTCATGTCCACCGGGCTGATGCCGCTCTTCATCACGGTTTTCCATCGGGTCAAACCTTCAACCATCTGCGGCGTATCGATGGTGATGTTGCCATCCTTGTCAGTCCAGTAGGCGCCGGCGTCGAGAATGTAGTTCAGCATCTCCGTCAGATATTGCCCCGGGCCGCCCTTGGTTTCATGGCCGGTGCCGAACTGGTCGATAATGCCGTCGCCGTTCAGATCCTTGGTCGTGGCTTTTGCGGCCGCCAGAAACTCGTCATAGGTCTTCGGAACCGCGACGCCCGCCTCTTCCAAAATCTTCTTGTTGTAGGCCATCACGAAACCGAAATAGTTGGTCATGATACAGACGGTCTCGCCGTTCCATTCGCATTTCTGCTGGCCGGCCCAGCCGGTCATGTCGATGCCGTCCTTCTTCAGCCACGGGTCAAGCGGTTCGAGCCAGCCGCTATCGGCAAACATCTGGAATTCGAAGGAGGCGAGATGCACGATCTGCGGCGGCTGATTGGCGGCAAAAAGCGTCGTCATCGTGTCGGCGTAGGAACTACGCTCGGCCTTGGTGAACTCGATCCTGACGCCCGGATGCTGTTTCTCGAAGGCCGCGATGGCGGAACGCCACCATTCACCAGTGCCGGCATCGTCCGTTTGCCAGGATATGAATTTCAAAACGGTATCGGCCATCGCTGGTGCAAGTCCGGTCAAGGTCATTAGCATCGCGGTCGCTGTGCCAAGCGCCAGCTTTTTTATTCTTTTGGTCATGGGTTCCTCCTCCAGAAAACCAAATCAGATACGTTCAATAAGAGCGAGCGCCGCCTCCGACGGCTTGACGCCAAGTCCGGGGCCCGAGGGCAGGTGATATCTGCCTTCGCGGCAATCCATGTCGCCGGCAAGCAGCCGGCGGTTGGGCTCGAAAATCGAGTGCTGGAACTCGTGGCCCTTCAAAGTCGGCAATGTCGATGACGCCTGCAGGCTGGCGGCAAGGAAGATGCCCGCGCCGACTGTCGCGTGCGGAATTACGTCAATGCCCTGCTCGGCGGCAAGGGCGCCGATGCGGATGAAATTGGTGATGCCCTTATGGCCCATTTCCGGCTGCACGATTGCGATGCGGCAGCGTTCAATGCGGGCGCGCATGTCCCAATGGGTGCGCCATTCCTCGCCAACGGCGATCGGAACGTCTGTTCCCTTCGATACTTTTTCCAGCCCGGCGATATCTTCCGTCCAGACCGGCGCTTCGGCGAACCACGGGTCGAACGGCATCATCTGCGCAATGAGTTCCAGCGCCCTTTCCGGCGTCTGGTTCCAGTGCATGTCGGCGGCAATCTTTGCCTGCGGGCCAAGAATCTGCCGGAGATTGGCGATCTCCGCCGCCGGGCCATCGTCGGCCACCGGCGTTGCGAATTTGAAGGCATCAAAACCGCGATCCTGCCAGTATTTCGCCAGTTCCCCGCGCGCCTTCAGTGTCTTTTCGGGCAGCCCCGAAACATAGGCCGGAAAGCTGTCCACGCCGCCGCCGAGAAGGTCGCGCACCGATTTTCCCGCTTCCTGCCCGGCAATGTCCCAGAGCGCGATATCGAGCGCGGCGAGCGCATCCACGTAAAAGCCGCCGGTATAACCGCGCACCCGCATCATGTCGTAAAGGTCGTCATAGACTGCGGACGGATCGGACGCATCGCGACCGATCACGAAACCGGCAAGAAGATCGTTGATCAGCGCGGCGACCGCGCCGGGGGCGACGATACCATAGGTCTCACCCCAGCCGACAATGCCGGCCTCGGTCGTCATGCGCACCAGCACGCTGCGGTCGAATGTGGGGTAGACCGTGCGATTGCCCCTGCGCACGATGTAACCATTGGGATTGACTACCTCGCCTTCCCTGAGCGCGCCAAGATAGGGAACCTTGCGCGGCTGGGTCAGCGTGAAGACTTCGACGGTTGCGATGGGGCTGTTCATGCGGCCTCCGCGGCAAGAAGGCCGAGTTCGACCAGATTGGCGTCGATATCGGCAAGGGCCGCCGCATCAAGCTCGGGTGTCGGCGCACGCACACCGACGCCTTCGATCACGCCGCGGCGGGCGAGCACATATTTGGTCAGCCGCATGCGATAGACCGCCTGCAGCACCAGAAGCGGCAGGGTGCGGACATAGATCCTGCGAGCCTCCTCCTGCCGCCCGGCAACAAGCGCCCGGTCGATGGCCACATGTTCCTCGGCAATCTCCAGCGCCGGCATGGCCGCCGTAGCACCTCGGGCATATTCGTCAAGAATGTAACGCGCGCCACCGCCGCCGATGACGCCCTTCAGTGTCGAAGGCGCATGGGCGATGATATGGCTGATGGCCGGGCCGGCGGGAAGCGTTTCTTCCTTGACATAGGTAACCTGCGGCAAGGCTCGCACGATATCCACGATCGCCTGCGGCGAAAGGTCGGAGCCGCGCGGCGCAGGCGCGTTCTGCAGGATGATTTCAACCTCGGGCAGCGCCTCGACGATCCTGCCGAGGAATTCGATCAGCGCCGGCGCATCCGTGCCGACCGACTTGGGCGGCTGCACCATCAGGTGGCGAATGCCAAGCGCCGATGCTGCCCGCCCATGCTCGACCACGTCACGCCAGTCTGCCGCACTTGCACCCGCCACGACCGGCACCCGCCCGGCCACCGCATCCACGACGATCTTCAGCAGCGTCGCGCGCTCGGCGGCATTCAAAGTCTCCACCTCGCTGGCGAAACCGGGAAACACGACACCATCCACGCCCCTGTCGAGCGCGAAGACCACCAGCCGCTTCATGCCCGCTTCGTCAATGCCACCATCAGCAAGAAACGGCGTGGGCAGAACAGGCAAAATCCCCTTGAGGCCAGCCACCATCTTTCTCCTCCCAATTAAGTATCATATTTTGATACCTTGAATTCACTAATTGACACTATATAGACTCGCACCCTATGACAAGCCCCAAGATGAAATGAACGAGGAGGTTCAAGACATGGCAGCAGCGGCGACATCGATCATCGTCGATTGGGGAACGACATCACTGAGGGCGGCGCTCGTCGGTGAAGGCGGCGAAGAACTCGATCATCTTGAAACCGCCAATGGTATTTCGAGCCTTGGCAAGGGTGAACATGAGGCGGCTCTGATGGCTGCACTCGCACCCTGGTTCTCGCGCCATGGGGCCTTGCCCGTCGCCGCACTCGGCATGATCACCAGCCGCAACGGCTGGGTCGAAGTCGCTTATGTGCCGTGCCCGGCAGGCCCGGCGGAGCTTGCCGCCGGCACGGTGCGCAGGTCGCTGCCGAACGGGTCCGATCTTGTCTTCCTGCCGGGTCTCAACGACCCCGCCCGCCAGCCCTTTCCGGATGTGATGCGCGGAGAAGAAACCCAGATCGTCGGCCACGGCCTTGGCGAAGACGCCACCCTCATCATCCCTGGAACCCACAGCAAATGGGTGCGCGTGAAGGCGGAGCGGATCGACGGTTTCCAGACGTTCGTAACCGGTGAAATCTTCAACCTGCTCATCAATCATTCCTTCATCGCGCGCGGCGCCACGCAGCCGCCGGTGGATGATCCAGAGGCCTATCGCTGGGGTCTGAAAGAGGCAAAACGATCCGCCGCCATGCTGTCGCTGCTGTTTTCGGCGCGAACCGGCGGGCTTGCCGGCCAGCTTTCGCCGGACCAACTGCGCTCCTATGTGCGGGGACTGGTCATCGGACAGGAATTTAGGCAGGCCCGTGAGGCGGGATGGTATGCGGAAGGAGACGAGGCAGCTGTCGTCGGCAATGACGGGCTGAACGATCTCTATCTGGTTGCCGCCGATGTGTTCGGGCTCAAGACATCCATGGGTGCGGATGACGCCCTCCCAAAAGGCGCCCTGACTGTCCTGCAGCAAGCGCTTTTATAACCCTTGCCGATCGCCGGTTGCCGAAATGGCGGCATCCGGCTTTCAAGACAATCTTTAGGACCGTCATGTACGACTTCCCAGCCAATATCGGCACCAGCCGTTACGAAAACGATATCATTGCCGTTCTGGCCCGCATTCAGCGCATCGGCCTTCCAGACAACCCGATCGCCTTTTATGGCTCATCCTCGTTTCGAATCTGGAGCTCCATCACCGAGGATCTTGGCTCGCTGGATATCGTCAATCTGGGATTTGGCGGCGGCACTTACCTTTCTGCCAGCTACTACCTCGACCGGCTCCTGGTTCCCTTGAAGCCAGGCAGAGTGGTGCTTTATTTCGGCGAAAACGATATTGCCAGCGACGGCCTCAAGGCCCAGACGACGCTTGTGCACCTGCAGGATTTGCGCGATCGCGTCTCTCGAGCGCTACCGCAGGCGGACGTCTTTGTTCTGGCGATCAAGCCCAGTCCGGCGCGCTGGATATACCGCCATGAATTCGATCTCTTCAACCAGACGGCGCGCGACTGGTGCAACGGCCGCGAACGCACGACATGGCTTGATCCGAACGCCGGCCTCATTGGTGAAAATGGCCTGCCGATGTTCCGTTATTATTTACCCGATCTGGTTCACCTGAATGCGGCAGGCTACGCGGTCTGGTCGGAAGCACTTAGAAAAAAGTTAGGTCTGTTGAACTGAGACAAGGGGTATCTTTATCTTTTGTTGGCTCGTGAAAGGAGTCGCACAGGCTGATTTCCATTGGATTTATAGAGCACGTCCGTTGAACGCGGAAACGCGTTTAGGATTCCCTTACTGGCGGAATTCTGATTCCAGCGCTCCGATTGGTGATTTGGTCACAGGCAACATGACCTGAGCTTTCAACGATGATCTGCGTAGCGGCGTTCTAGCTGCGTCACGGGATGGCATATCGGCGCACTCAGCAGCGGCCAGATTTGGATTTTTATTTTGACAGCCCTCGCGTGGATTGCGAGCGTGCGGGAAAGGCGGCTGACCCCGGCGAAACAGGGACGACTCCGTCCCCCAGGTCGGCCTCTATCCGGCATTCAAGGGTCGAGTTGAGCCTACCCGCCCTAGGCGACAGCCCATAATGTGTGCACAGGCTGAAGGACGCAGTCTCGGCCACCGATGAGGAAACGGTACACCCCGACTGCGATTCCAGAACCGCCGCCAGGATTTTTCGGCCATCGTCGAGGCTTATTTGCGCTTCCGCCGTAACTCGTCGCCATGGATGCCAAAGTGCTGGATGATCATATCGACATTGCGGCGGTGCGATTTGAAATAAATATCAAACAGATCACCGAAGACAGGAACACTGCCCACAAGAGCATCCATGGCGATGTTGCCAACCATTCGCGCAAGCTTTTCCTGCGGCACACCAAGGCGGCGCGCTTCATTGACGATATACAGGCCGACAATAGCGCCCGCACCATCACCAATCAGTGGCAGCAAACCCATGATGGAATCTGCACCAAAACGGATTCCCGTGCCAGGAATGCGGATCGCTGTGTCCATCATACGAGCGATGCCCGACAGCCGCCGCAGACGGCGGAGCCGCTCAGCACTATCCACGAAGTCGTCCGATGTACCGTGGGCGCTCCACGTTCTCGCTGTCATACAATCGTGCTCCATAAAAGAGATATGCCTCAGCCTAATATCAATGGGGATGTGGAGAGTTGCGTTCAAGAGCGTTGCGCAAGCTATCTGCATCCATTGAAACCGAACCAGTCAATCGGCTCGATCCTGTCTATGTGACAGCACCAATCGCCCGGCATCCCTCAGGCCCCACACCCCTTTTTCGATTCTGATAGGCCACAGTAATTTTTAAGCAATATTTTCCCTTACATTGGCGCTACTACAGGACTGCTAGGTCGAGAGAAAGATGTGAGGCACGCCCTTGCATCTTTAACGTCTTTCGCGAGTTAAAGCTGATCTTCATAAAGCAGATGCGGACATGGCACAATTTTTTGAGTTCATCGGTGCATCTAAAGGCGGACTGCTGATGGACACTGGCGCTTTAACAACAAACGACATCGGAAAACTTATGGCCGTTTCTCATCAAGGTCCGCTGGCTAACACCAGGCTTTCTGGACGAACGATTCTCATTCTGATTGGCGTCGCGGTCATCCTGCACGTGGGTCAGGAAATCTTCGTGCCATTAGCCTTGTCCCTCCTCCTGACATTCACTCTGGCACCTATTGTCTCTTTTCTCCGAAAACACTCTGCGCCCAAGATCGCCGCCGTTATTTTGGCGGTCGCCTCAGCCTTCATGGCAATTGCGCTGTTCAGTTTCGTCGTCGCCACGCAGGTGACAAATCTTGCCGAAAACATCCCGACATATCAGCGCAATATCGTCACCAAGGTTCAGGCGCTCAGCCAAGCAGGATCAGGGAATGGTGTGCTCGAACATCTGAGCAAGGTTGTCGAGCGTGTCGGCGCCGAGTTGCAGACACGCGCCGTCGAAAGTCAGGACGAGCAGTCGACCGCGCCAACCATGCGAGAGCCGATGCCCGTTGAAATCGTCACGCGATCCCATCCGGTCGAGACACTTGGCAATTTCATTCTTCCGCTTATTCCCGCGCTGCGCGGGCTTAAGGCCCAAGAGCGCCGCGCCAACAGGCGTCAATACAGACAAGCGGCCCGCGTCTACCAGCACTTCATTCGGGAGAACAAGGGTAACCTGGCGTTGCTGCCCCTCTACAGCATACGAGACAGTTGATCCTAGGCAGACCGTGTCGAGCGAGACCTGTTCCTCTGCCAAGACCCAGGAGTTTTCCAGCTTCTCACTCAAGTCGGGGCCGACGTCGAAATCATTGGTCAGGGCCACGAGCGTTAGGCGGCTAAGTGTGTGAAAGTCTGTTGCCCCGATTATGGGCATGGTTTGGCTGAGTGAAGACATGTTTATTGTGACCTGCGCAACAACCCCATCGCTAGAGGAAGGGCGTTGACGTGTTTGAAGAGAGACTTGCCGCAGATGGTAAGGCGAACGTGTTGACGTAGCCACTCTGGATCCGGCAGGCGACAGTGGCCGGACCCGGTTACGATCCTGCGATGGGGCAGACCCTGAAAGCGCTCACTGCGCGTCTTTTGCTCTCGTTCAAGATCAACCTAGCATTTATGGAAGGTGCCATGAAGTCAAGGGCACTTGCCGAGATCAAAAGCACCGGGCAGCGTCTCACGGCGCGCTTCTTGACTTCCCCTTCAGGCATACCATGATTAGGGCACCATGTTGAAAATTGGCAATTTCCATAGATTTCGCCTCTGCCGAGAGTATCCCGTCGAAGGATACTAGCCCGGGACGTAGACTGCTGTCGCGCGTCTGAACCCGGGCTTTGATCCTGCGGGATTGCGCGACTTCACCCTCCACAAGCAGTCTTTTTAAAAACGCAGTTATTCGGCCGCGGTACGAGGCATATGAAATGAACACCACCGATTACACAAAGCCGTCCATCATCGTCCGGCAGACTGACCACGCTCGTCTGACCGCTCTTGCACTCGCGGCACCGGGGCGCGACCTCGACGATGCCGAGGAGTTGCTTATCGAACTTGAGCGTGCTGATGTCGTAGAGGATGACCAGTTCCCCGCAGACGCAGTGGCGGTCGGCTCGACGGTATCCTACCTGACGGAAGGCGGAGCCAGAAGGACGGTAACTCTTTGTTACCCCGGCCTCGCCGACATCGAACGCTCAATGGTCAGCGTGCTGACCCCGATTGGAGCTGCTCTATTTGGTCTTTCTCCCGGACAGCAGATCGAGTGGAACGGCCGTGACGGGCATTCACACAAGTTGACCGTCATTGAGGTGACGGTAGACCTACCGGTCAACGCCTCTTATGACACCCGTTCCAGATGACGGCAACCTGTTCACAAATCGACGGTGACATTCCGCATGCCTTCCCGGTTGAATGCAGAGTGAGAAAGATGACGACGTCAAGAGCCCGCGTAATGCAGGTGAGCCACGTTTTATGTCCGTTTCTGTCGGTTTCACTCAGAAATGAGCCGGTTACCGTGCAGCTTTCGGTGCTCGGTACAGAGACACACTCGACAAGAAACATCAGGGCGACAATCGAGATGGAATTCCTCATAGAAATGCTGCGCCAATCCGCACCCAGGAACTGGGTGAACCGCTCAATTTGCTATTCCTTGGCTCTACGCTCGCCCCTGAAATACACCTCAGACAGCCGAAAGTTCCCTTTGTGTCGCCTGCACTGAGCAACGATATCGATACTCGCCTTCAAAAAACCCACGATGTCGGCGCGGTCCAGGCCTGCGCCGCCCTCCGACTCCTTAACAAGCAGGACCAACTGCTCAAAAGCCAATTCGGCCGAGTTCGCATGGACCGTGGTTATCGAGCCAGGATGGCCCGAATTCACGTTCCGGATATAATAAAAGGCCGTCCCATCGCGAAGCTCCTGAAGCAGAATCCTATCTGGCCGCATACGAAGACAGGATTCGAGAAGCTCTTTCGGTCCGGCGCGCGAGAGCCCCTGCCCTCCTTTCGAGTAGAACAAGCGCACGTGGTTCGGTTGTGAGATAACGAGCTCGGGAGTGTCCTCGATTGAAATGACCCTCTCGTTTTCGGGAATATGCTTGATCAATGCTTTGGAAAGCGTCGTTTTCGCCGAACCTGTGGCGCCAGAAATAATGATGTTTTTTCGAGCGATGACGGCCTGCCGCAGGAAATCCTTAAAGCGGCCGGCACGATATGTTTCGCACAGTTCCTCATCCTGCGCGGAGGAGGTGGTACTGGTCGCTGCGCACGCTGTCTGGAAAAATCCCTTTTCCTCCAGATCATCAAGACTGAAGTCGACCGAAGAAGGCTTGCGGATTGTCATGCTGACAGTGTCATTGATGGTCGCCGGGGGGATGACGATCTGGATTCGTTCGTTCCCGGGTAGCGTCGCCGACAATATTGGACGCGTCTCATCAATCGACTGATGGGAAAAACTTGCGACTGCCCGGGCAAGACGCATGAGCTTTTCGAAGGTCAGCTCCGGCATTTCATAGGTCCGCCACCCACCGGGACCTTCCGTCAACACCTGCCCGGGCCGATTGACGATCACCTCTAGGAGAGACTTGTCCTGAAGGAATGTCGAAAACGGTTTCATCAGCTCGCTGACGACAGCCGAGTCCTGCCTCTCTGCCATTTCGCGCCCTATTTCGTTAGGAGCGTCGATCGTGGCGCGAAATCCCCCAGGACCGCACGATCGAAAACGCGGTTTCTGGGTTCGGTCACCCGAAGACCGTAGATGCCGGAAAAGTCGAGATCGCGAGCGACAAAGATCGAAACCGATTCACCTTGGTGCTTATTGAGTGTCGGCGGGATATTTATGGACTGCTCGACCGCGATGGCGGCCGCCTGTTGACTGGCACTCGTTGTTTTTTGCGCGTCGACATCGCTGTCCTGCAGCCGACTGCTTGCATAGTTCGTCGCGTCCCCGACAATGGAAAGCAGAAGAGCGCTGCCGAACCGCTCCCACCAATGGGTGTCGACATGGCCGTCGACACCGGCACGACCAAGTGCGTCGGTTGCTGGTGATGCGAGAGTGACGATAACGCCCTTCGGCGTTTTCGCGCGATTCCAGAGAATGAACAGGCGCTTTTGCCCGCGTTGAAGCCCTCCACGATATTCGCCGACAACCTGCGTGCCCTTTTCCATCAAGACCACCCTGCCATTGTCAGAGAGGACATCGCGGTTGATCACACAAGTGGTAAATCCCGGCTGGTCGGATGCTAACGCGGTTTCAAGAACGCAGGGAATGGTCGTTCCCATCGCGACGATGAAATTGCGGTTTCCGAGTGTACCGGCCCTTGAGCCTTCAAGCCGCGTTGGCCGCAGCAGGCCATCGAAACGATGCTGCTCATTGTTTTGCTGGTTCTGAACAGACATATTGTTGTCGAGCGGCACGAAATTGCTGTTGTCGGAAGGATAAGAGCTGTCGCTTTCCCTCAGCTCTTTCCGATTCCTCTGCCCTCCACTGAAGGCCATCACGGGCGCGCGGCGGGCGGAATCGAGCAGCTTATCCTGCTCTTCAATGACCGGTTCGACGACAGGAGTTGGCAATTTTACTTCAGGGAGCGCCTGGTCCGGTTCAACTTTCTCTTTTGCGGCCTCGAAGGGGGTCGTCTGACGAATAATGATCCGTTCGGGCTGAAGATTTTCATCCCTTCCCTTCTTTCCCGTCGTCGACCAAAGCGCGAAGCTGACAAACGCGATGATCGCAATGGCAACAGTGCCGCGTTTCAAGAGAGGGCTGTTGTCGATCTGACGACTGGTGACGGTTTCGGCACGCTCTCCGGGGATGCGATCCTCGTCTTCCTGAGCCATGACTGTTCCCTTCTCTATCGCCCGGTAACGTCGCGCTTCACGACGCGCTCCACCGAGGGAGACGTTGTGTTGGTGTCAGGATTGATACCGACGCGGTCGTAGGCTTCGTTGAAGACGCAAAGCACATCCTTGCCCCGACGCAAGATGAACTTGCGGCTGATCGCGTGCACCATCACCAGATCTCCATCGACCGACTTTGGAACAAGGCTTTCGGAGCCGTCGGAGTTCTCCATATAGATCGCGGGCATTTCCTGGTTACCCACAAAGGCGAACGTCGTAATCTTGCCGTTGTCGTAGACGCTTTGCGGCTCCAGTGCCTGCGATCCCTGAGAAGAATAGCGCCAGTTTCGAGGGCCATAGGCTTCGTGAAGCGCCAGCACATTGTCGGCGTCCTTCGCCTGGGCCGCGAGAGCCCTCGACGCTGCCTGCTGGCGGCGAAGCTCGGCGTCATCGCCTGGATACCTGTACTTCACGTAGAAGTAGGTGTTTTGACCAGCCTCCACGGAGCCATCGCGCGCCGTCAGTTCCATCTGGTAGCTGCGGGTCGAGCCATCCCTGCGCGTCGTAACCACGGAAATATTCGTCACCGGCTGGCTCTCGCGTGGCTTCAGGAACAGGATGTTGCCGGCCGGCGCAACTTCCCAGGCGACGCTATTGCCGAGCGCGACATGGGCGATTTCCTCGTCCGCCGCGAACTCGACCTGTACGGACGACCGCAGAGTGCCGACCACCCGCGTGATGTTGTAGGGTTGGTAGTTCACGAACCGGACCCGACTGTCTTGCGAGGCACCTCGGGGTATCTCAAGCGCAAACGCTGGCGACATCGAAAGGGTCACGATGAGTGCAGGAATTCGAGGAATGCGCATCATCTCACCTCCTCCGGATCAGCGCGATACTCGCTGACGACAAAGCCGAGCGGGTTTACGAGCCGGTCCGTCGAGGACATCGGAGCGTTCGCGTAGGAATAGGTGATTGACGCAACCCAATGGGTCGTTCGTACTTCCTCGCCACGCGTGATGGTTCGCATGTAGCGTACGGAAACGACATTCTGATTGATGAGGGAGATTGAAGCGATATCGATCCTTGCTGTAGCCCCGCGACCATAAGTATTCTGGGGAGATTGCGGGTTGCTGCCACGGTAGAGGGCCGCGAAACGCGTTTGCTCCGCTTGCGTCGACAAGAGGGCGATGGTGCGGAAATTTTCCTGTGCTTCACTCCAGACGTAACCCTCGCGGGCCCGGACATATTTTGCAGCGAAATATTTCGTCACCGCCTCATCGTAGGTGCCAGCCGTCGATGTCAGCGCTGACACGACGTCGACAATGCCGGTCGAATTGTCGACGCGCACCACAAAGGGTTCAACCGTCTTGAGGGGTGTGAGACACGCGACCGCGAAGACGGCTACAGCGGCGACAATGCCTGAAACTATGGCGATCGACCAGGCAATCCTGTTCGATCGCTCGACCTGGATCATCCGGTCCTGGTCGAAACGACGTGCTTTGTCGAAGTAGCTCTTGAGATTATCTGTCGTCACCATGTTTCATCCCTCACAGCGGCGATAGGAACCGTCGATGTCCAGATGCGCAAAAGCGGAAGTCTCGCTGGCCTCTTTTACGAAAGGTGTGAGGGACGTGGACGAACTCGTGTTGGATTGCTGCTGTTTCACCTTGCTGCCGCCCTCCCAGTCCCACATCGAGCGGTTCAATGGGCGGCGCGAATATCCGTCGCAGTTCGGCAATGGGTAGGTCATCGAAGCGCAGCCGACAAGCGTGGCTGAGAAGGCGAGTAACAGGGCAGGCTTAATCATTCAGCAGACCTTTACTTATTGTTCTGGACTGGGTGTCATACGCCGGCATTTCTTGATCCGAAGGCGCGGCGGGCAAACCGAGCACCGCGACCGATCATCCGGCCGGTGTGGGAGGCTGCTCGGGCCAGCATGCCTTCATGCGCATCGCGTGCGGTCGTGTAACCATAGACCAACGAGGCGCCGCCAGACGCCAGCGCCGATGCAATGCCGGGTAGCTGGTAGAATACGTACAGGGCAGCTATCCCGATGGCACAAAAAGCAATAGGGCGCATAAGGACGTCGCTGTAGCTGTCGATTGCGGTGAAGGTCGAGTCGAGGCAGGAGATCAAAAGCGAACCGACGGCAACGACAAGGACCTGAAGGATCACGAAGTTTGCGAGCTGCCCGATCCAGGACTCGGTAAAACGGCGCGTCGATTGAAACATGGCGAGCGCAATGAAAATCGGCCCGATCGCCAAGACGATCGCCAGCGCCAACCGTGCATAAAGGGAGACGACATAGCCGATCCCCGCCACAAGAAAGCTGACGCCGATCACCATCATGCCGCCCACGCCTGTGACGATGTCAACCGGCCAGGAAGCCCTCGACCAGATATCGGTCGCAGAGGCCTGGCCCTTGTCGAGCAGGCTGTCAAAGGTGCTGGCACTCGGCACCGTTCCCGAATTCAGCGCCTGAGCGATCTCGCGCGGCAAAACATCGAAAAAGATGTTTGTGATATAGGTCTGGTATCCGCCCGCGTTCTTCACCAACATCACAATGATCGCGAGCTTTATCGCGCGGAAGGCAAAGTCAAGGATGGGTTCCTGGACCGAGCCCCGAAGGATGAGATAGCCGTAGAGGACGACATAAAGTGTCACTGCCACCGTCAACGGACCGGTGACCCACTGGGCTATGTTCGACGTTCCATCCGAGACGAAGGTCTCCAACGGCCGCTTGAACTGGCCGTCGATAAACTCAAATACCTGATACATTTTGTCAGCCTCCCAGTGCCCTGCGCATGTTCTGGAAACGGAGCTTACCGTCGGCCGCTTCCGCGTTCTGGCAATTGGGCGTCTGGCGCAATGCACCCGGGTTGTTGCGGCACTCGGTAATCGTACGGGACAGCAATTCGGTGTCGGCGACGAACTCGTCCACCGTATGAGTTCGCTCCGCCTCTTGCGAACAAGCCGACAAGAGCACCAGGGAAAGGACGATGAGGGTGCACTTCACTGCAGCGCCGCCTTCATATTGTCCATCCGTTGGCGCCAGTCCTCCGCCTTGCGCTGTTCGTCAACCTGGTTCTGCGCCTGCTGCACCATCTTCAGCCCCTCCATCCGCAGGACGTCGGTCTGAAGAAATGCCTGTTCGGCCTGCAGCCGAGCCTGCAGGTCGGCAATCTCTTTGGCGTCGCCAGCCGTGGAAATCTTTCCCCGCAGCTGATCAATCCCGACGATGCGCTTGGTCGCGGCATCGTAGATTTGCTCACCGAGGCTCATTTGCCCGGCATTCTTGTTCTGAAGCCGGGACAATTCCTGAGCGTAGAAATCATCGGCGTCAGTGCGGTAGGTCGAGTTACCTTCCAGAAACCTTGAGGCGGAATCACCGAACACGCCGGTGCCGTTGCCTTTGAGCAATCCCTCGATGGCAGCGAAGTCGGAGGGAAGCGCCTTGCGGATCGCCGGATCGTTGAGAACCTCGGCGACATCCGCCATATCGGTCAGCTTGTTGAGCGAGCCATAAAGCTGCCGAGCCTGGCCGATCTGCTCATTGAGCGCGTCGAGTTGCGACTTGAGCTGCGCGATGCTCTCGATCTGCTTGGCAATCGCAGCCTGATCGTTGACAGGAATCCCCTGCCCTGACGCGCCTTCAGCGGCAAGCATGAGCACCGCGCTGAGCAGTACGCCATGAAGTCGATAGGAAGTCATCAGCTAGCACTCCTTCGCTGTTGGAAAATGGGAAGCCAGTTCTCGACGTCGTCTCCAACCTCCGCGCGGATCGCGTCGAGAAGTTCGACATTGGCGGTCCGGCCGGAGAGGATGGCGAGCTCGTCATCGAAGCCGTTGAGATCGAGCTCGGCAACGACGCTGTTGTGTCCTTGCTTCAACACGAACCTCCGGCTTTCAACGGAAAGCTCGCGCGCTATCAATTCGTATTCGCGCTCGGTGAGCTTGAATCCATCGACATAGTCGGCATGGTTGCCGCGCGAGTTGGGCAGGAAGATCTGTGTCGGGCATTGCTCGATGATCGTGTGCGCGATTGGCGAGTTCAGCGCGTCGCGTGGGCTTTGCGTGGCAAACAGCATCAACCCATTTTGTTTGCGGATGGTCTTCAGCTTGTTTTGCGCAAGATCGCGGAACCCCTCGTCCTGTAGCGCCTTCCAGAATTCGTCGATGACGATGATGATCCGGCGGCCATCGATCACCTGCTCGACGCGATGGAAGAGATAGGCCATCAGCGGTGTGCGAATTTCCTCGTTGTCGAGGAAGTCGGTCATGTCGTAGCCGATGAACTTCCCTGATCCGCCGAAATCGCCAAATCCGATATCTTCGTTGACATTGTCGAAGACCCAGCCGAGCGGCCCTCCCTCCTCCCACCGGCGGAGCCTCGCCGCGATACCTTCCGGATCCGTATTGTTGAGGAAAGCCCGCAGCGCCCCTATTGTCCGTCGCTCAGCGGGCAGGTCGGCAAGGCCGTCGATCGCGCCGGAGATGTCGCGAAGTTCGGTGACAGTCAGTTCCCGCGCCCCTGAACCTACAAGCTTGCCGATCCAGCGCGCCAGGAACACCTTGTTCTCCGGCGTCAGGTTGAGGGCCTTCAGGGGAGCGCAGCCGGTGGGGACCCCGTTCTTCAGCGGCAGGTAGGTGCCTCCGGCGGCGCGAACATAAAGGTCCGCGCCGCGATCCTTGTCGAAGAACACCACGTGCGGGTCGTGTTTCTCGAGCTGTGACAGCATGAAATTGACAATCACGGTTTTGCCCGCTCCCGACGGACCGCACATGAAGGTGTTGCCCAGATCGCCATAATGGAGATTGAAGTAGTAGGGCGAGCCTGAAGCGGTCTTGAGCAGGGCGACGGCGGGTCCCCACTCATTGCCGTCCTTCTGTCCGATCGGATAGGAATGGAACGGTGACAATGCTGCGAAATTCTTCGAGCTGATCGCGCCCGAGCGCGCGCGGTAACGAAAATTGCCCGGAAGTTGCGCCCACCATGCCGCTTCGAGACCAAGATCCTCGCGCGCAACGACAGCCCCGCCATTGGTCAGGCTGGCGCGAACCTTTGCCAGATTGTCGGTTAATTCCTTTAACGTGGTCGCAAAGACGGAGAGTGTCAGGTGATGCTCGCCGATCACGAAGCGGTTGGACTCCAGGTCGTCCATCGCATCGTCAAGTTCATCGATTTGCGAAGCCGCCTTGTCGCCGCTGCTCACCAACTGGTTTTGCTTACGCCCCATGATGACGCGAGCGTCCGCCTTCGACACAAAGCAGAATGACTGTGAGAGAATGAGCTCAAACGGACTGTTTAGAACTCCGTCCAGCATGCCTGTCCTGGTGCGGGCTGGATATTCCTTGAAGCTCAGCATGCCGGCAAAGCGGCTTTCTGCCTCATGCCGGATCTCGATCGTTTCCCGACCTATGATTACGCGATCAGAGTAAATTGCCGAGGCGACGCGACCTTCGGTAAGCGGCACACGCTCGCGCCTCCCGCCGACGAGCTGGTGCAGCACCTCGCTCGGTTCAGAGAAGAGCATGCCTTCCTGTTCGTAAAGAGAAAGGACCCGTGGCTCAAAGCGCCTCAAGCCCGCCACTACGTTGACGACTTTGTCCTTAAGCTGTTTCAGAGCCTCTTCATCCAGCTCCATATCGAGTCGTTTTGACCGTCGAAGGTACGACAGCAGCTTCCCCGCCTTGTCCGCAGGGCCACGCGCTGGCGACCAAAGAACGGTCAGATAGAGATCGTTGCGAAAAAGGTGTTCGCGCGCCATGCGTTCCCGGTATTTCTCGTTGAGCGAGGCGGAGAATGGCGTTGCGAACGATCCGCCCGGATAGTCGCCATCCCTGCGCCGAATGAGATGGGTCCAGATCGCGAGCCGCTCATCGGCTATATTTCGATAGAGCGTGTTGAGGTCGCGATGGAGCGCGTTGATGTCGAGCAGATCAGCAGTTTCGAAAGATACGCCTGCGAGCGCGACCATGACCATGAGTGTCCGGGACTCGAGCGCGATTGTCGTCTCGTCGATGTGCCGCACGTAAGGGATAAAAGCCTCTGGCGTGAGTTCGCGTGATCTAAGGGTGGCGATGTCAGGCAATTCCAATATCCCTTTCGTCGAAGCGGCGTGTCAGTCTCAGAGGGGAAAGTGTTGCCCCGCCCCAATAGGCACCGTTGCGCGAGCGGCCGCGTGTCTCGACCCAGGCGAGCAGGATGCGGAACATGTTGTGATCGTGCTTGACGAGCGCTTTGAAGATGAGATGGAAAACGATGCCGATGAACGCGTAGGCGATAGATCCGGCGACGATGTAGAGGATCGTCGTGACCATGATGTTGAAGCCCATCGCCTCCATCGTGACACCGGCAATCATCGCGGGACGCGTACACGCGATGAAGAGTGTGTCTTCTTCGAGAACCGTTTGTCCGCCCACCATCCTCAGGCTCCGACGATGGTGTTGACGAGTTCGGTGGCGCCAAAGATGCCGCCAATTCCGATGATCCAGAAGCCCGCTCGCCTCAGGTCCATGTAACCAAACATCCAGGCGATGCAGATGACGATGACCGCAATCACGGCGAGAAGCTTGGCAATGTTTCCCGTCAACATGTCGACGATGTTCTGCAGGACGGTTTCGATGCCGGCGGCTTGCGCGAAGGCGGGCTCAACCATCGTCACTATAATGGCGACAGCCATGACGGACGAAGCGACGACGGGTCTGATCCGGGAACTGATTATCATTCACTCTGCTCCAATTCCAATTGATTGTCTTGAAACACCAGGACGGATGAACGGCTTCGGGTCTTGAAGACGTCCCACGCGGGCGCCGCCGAGATCGCGTGTGCTTCCCCCGGAGTATTTTCCGCCACCACTTCGGCAACGACATCTGCTTGGGAAGAATTCGCCGACACGTTTGTCTGCAACCCTTTTCCCGTGTCGCCGATTGTAAATCGAGCCACTGTCGGTCCGAGCCGTTCGATTTCGCGGCGAACCTGATCGCCATAGTTGACCACGCCCCCGACCGACGGATCGTCACGTCCATAGCAGGATTGCAGCACCTGCTCGGCCCTGGGACTGTCAGCACCCACCTTCACCGAGAGGCAGCAATAGCCATCGAATGGCGTCGCTGGAGCCTTCAGGTTAAGGCAGCGAGCGACAGCGGCTGGTATCGAGAGGTTCAATCTCCGCAGTTCTTCCGGCCCGACCCCGTCGGGACCAATGTGTATGTCATGGCATGTTGTCTCCGAGGATGCGGCGACTTCGATTGCATCGGCCTTGGTCGCAGGTTGCCGCCCGAGCGGTGCACGGCTGTTGATCCTGATTGTGAACGGAGCGAACCGGCTTTCCGGGCTGACCACACCCGCAAGAGCATCCGATGCAACGAAGGGTGCGCAGGTCTGCGCAAGATCTGAGAAGACAACGGGCATGTCAGAACCACACCCTCTGCGTGCCGACGCCCTCAATCGTCACATCGACGTATCGAGGTTTCTCGCGGACCAGGGGTCGCGCCACGGTATTGGCCAGGCATTGGTATCGCCCGTCTACCCTTTGCCACCTCGGTGACGTGACAGAGCCTTTGTTCGGATCGCCACCGTCTCGATCTCGCCGGCAAAAGCTGTCGCTCACGGCTTGCAGTGACGTGGAAATGCACGTCGCGTCACGTCCCCTGGGACCGTAGCCAGCAGATAAGCGGTAGCCGGCGTTGCAGTAATATGGTTCGTAAAGAGGGCGAGAGGTCTGAAAACCCACGCCCGCGCAAGTTGGAAACGAACGCCCTTTTGCCAACCACCTCCAAAGCTTCTCGACGGGCGGCCTGCATTCGCCATACTGGGTCGGACCGCCGGGATTGGATAAGCACAGGATAACCTGGCACCCCCATTCGTCGGCACGAGCGCTTCGCTCCGAAATGGTATAGAGTGTAACGAACCCTGACGCTGCTATGATCATTCGAAAGAAAAGGCCCTTCATGCCCCCTACCCTCCGTCTTCCTAAATGTCCGCCTCAACTGAACGGCGACTCGTCTCAATTATTTGACTATGCAAATAATAGATAGTTAAAACGATGGCAAGCAATTTAAGTGAAAGATGGCAGAGTCAGGCCTTGTCCGTATTTGCGGTGCGTGAAATCCTGGAGAAGCCGATCGATGGTGAATCGGCGCAGTCGCGCATCAAGCAGATCGGCATGATGAATATTCTCTATCTGATGCACCAGGCGCATCAGAAATTAACACTCTCAAATGTAATTGATATTACCGGAATGACGCGTGGTGGGGTGATCGAAACCATTGAACTCTTGGTCCGACGGGGCATCCTTACGGAAACGCTGGGAAGAAACTCGATGGGACGAGGAACGGCTCGACAGTTTGAGTTTTCCCCGCAGGTTTTTGCCGCGCTTGGTGGTGCCGCGGCGACCGGAAATGCCTAATTTTACCAAGTATGTTTTATACAGTATTAATGTGGACGCCGTTTTAGATTAAAGGGACGGCATGTCTATGCCGTACCGCTCACCAGCATTGTCGCGGAAGATTTTCGCTGCCGATGCATACTGCCGAGTTCGTTCCAGGGGTCTGCACTTGGTACAGCAGCCTCGACTGACTCTCTGCCACAGCGATGGCGCGAGGCAGGCCATCAAGCATTTGGCTGGGATGACTGATCAAGGCGATACGCCAATGCTGGATTTTTGTCGGGCCGACTGCGGAACGGATGGTCTGTAGCGGGGTTATTTTCTGACAGAAACAAGCAGGGTCGGTCATCTGGGCTCGAGCTGCTCACCAAGGAGATCAACATGAACCTTCCGCAGAACACGGTCGTTGCCGTTGCCGATGGCGAAAAGCTTAGCCTTTTTCGGAACGACGGAGATGCGGCGACTGTCAATCTGACAGCGTTGCCCGATCCGGCGATCGACAGCTCGAAGATCTCTTCCGGCGCCCGACATTCCAGTAGCTCGGCTAGTCCCGACGATAGTCAGCAAGACGAAGACGGGTTTGGTGCAGGTGTTACGGATATGCTGAACAAGCAGGTGCTTGAGGGCAAGATCAAAAGTCTGGTGATTATCGCGGCACCGCGCACACTGGGTGAGATGCGCAAGGGCTACCATAAGTCGTTGTCGGACGTTCTTATTGGAGAACTGGATAAAGATCTGACTGGCCATTCTGTGCAGGATATCGAGAAAGCACTCGCTATCGCTTAAATCCTGCATCTAAACGGCGTGATCGGCCCCGCCATCCCCGGCGGGGTTTTTGCTTGGCGCTCGTTGGGAATGTAGAGAATCGGCAACAATGTAGTGTTGCCAAATTTTGCTAGACTGTTCCTGACAGGAACGACGCCACGACTTTTTGCTTACGTCTTATTTCAGGAGATGGCGGGACTGATCTGAATAGCCGGTACGAAGGCGCAAAGCTGAAGTCACTCCCGAGTTGGTCCAAAGAGGAAAAGAAAGTGGCATGTACTCCAACCGTGGGGGCGACGAGAGCACAATTGCGCCAACGCGTCTGAGCGAGGGAACAAACGGGTCGAAATCTCCGTTGCTCGTAATAATTGTTCATTTGGAGGCGTGTCATGAAAGTCAAGCTGGCTCTAAGCGTGATTCTGGGCGTTACCTTCACGGCAGCAGTCGCGGAAGCACGTACTCAATTGCATCTTTACGGTACCATTCCGGTGACGGGTAACTACGTACGTGAGATCGCCTATCGGTCAGCGCTCGACAGATGCAGTTTTGAATCTTACCCATCATACCACCCCGTCGGTATTTATGGAGGCACCTATGGCTCTCCCGAGATGCGCAGATGCATGTACCGTATGGGTTTCATCTTGGAAAATGGTGAGCCTCTCGCATACCCCGTGAGGAAGGCGAAGTACCTGTTAAGGTAACAAGACGCCAAAATATTTAAGATCGAAGCGTCTGACAGCCACCGTTTCAATCACGATGAACTTGATACGTTTACGGCCCCGGTTCCTCATCAAAGAGGAGCCATTTTGGTTTGCCGAGTGAATCGCGTATTGAAATCCGGCTTCCGAATATCGACTTTCAGGATAACCTGGAGGTCGAAATGATCTACATTGTCATCGCGTTATGCGCGCTCGTCACAGCATTCTTTGCTTGCCGGTACTATGCCGCCAAGATTCTGCTTGTCGAACACGATATCGACAAAGCTATCGCACGGAAATTTGAGTCGAGTGGGAAGGCCTTTGAGCTCACCAAACTTCGAGAAGAAAACGCAGTGATGCGAAACCTTTTGCTTGACCTTCTGGAAAACGAAGTGGCTTTTCCGGTGCAGCAGACAACGGTATCGGTCGACGACTTATTCAGGATGAAAGCAACCAAGATTCAAAGGTATCGCGAGATACTGGCCGAATCCCGGCATGTCTTGCGGCAGCGTGAGGCCAATCGCGTTTCCGGGCTCTCCAGCTCACTTAAGAGTACCGAGCGCAGGATGTAAGGTTCAACACACACTCAGCGAAAAATTGCAGGAAACCGAGCAACGGGGATGACGGAAAAGCCGACGGCAACCGTTCTTGCAGCAGAGCGTCTCCTGTCGGAAGACCGCAGTCGGCCCAAACCGGTCATTCGCAGTCGCAAAAATTGGCCGCCGAACTCAGGTTTTTTGGGAAACAGTTCAGGTTCGGCTTGTAAGCAACTTGATGCCTGCGAAGGTGAAGAACATCCCTAATCCCGCGTCGATCCACCTGCGAGCGCAATCATAGGCCGTAACGATGCGCTTGGTAGAGAAGGCGACGGCATAGGCAATATGACCGACAACCGAGAGGATCGTGGTTCCGAATACGATGACGAGCGCGGTTGAGGCTGGCGCGGAATGCGCGAGACCGAGCGACATGATTGCGATCCACGTCAACGCCGCCTTCGGGTTGGTCATCTGGACTGTCAGGCCACGCAGAAAGTATGTGCGCAGGCTGCCTGCCGCCAATCCGGCAGGGTCCATAATCGGTCTTGTCGAAGCAGCCGAGCGAAAGGATTTGAAGGCCAGCCAGAGCAGATAGAGACCGCCGACGATCTTGATGACCGTCAGCACTGAAGCATAGGCTGCAATCAATGCCGTCAGCCCGATCGCGGTCATAGAGGCCCAGAGGAACGATCCTGCCGAAATACCGAGTGCCAGTGCAATGCCCGCTTTGCGGCTTACAGCCATAGACGTGCCGACGACAGAGAGAATATTCGGACCGGGGCTGAACATTCCAAGCGCGAAGGCACCGAACGCGAACCCTATCTCTGGTAAATGTTCCATATAACTTACCTCCGGTAGGTCGCGAAAACTCCAACTAAAGCGACACTTGTTTTCCTGACTTTTGCGACGTCGCAGAATAGGGAGTTTTGCAGCAACTGCAATGTCTCCTTTGGGCGCTTCTGCGCCATGACGACGCCGGCCCAAACCGTTCACTGGCCGCCGCAAAAGTGTGGCTTCGGGTGACTATGGATAGACGCCGTACAGATTCAAATAGTGCAACAAGTCTGGCGTCAGCGGAAGCTTGGAAAGCTCGTCATTCCTGAACCAGCCAATGGCTGCGGCATCGTCCCCGGCGGACGCTTCGCCAGAGATTTTTTCGGCCAGGAAGTCGTGAATTTCATAGATGCCCCCTTTGCCGTCCGGGACATGCAGTTTTCCCAGCTCATTGACGATCCTGATCACCAGTCCTGTTTCCTCGAAGACTTCACGGATCACGGCCAGCTCCAATGTTTCCCCCGGATCGACGCGCCCGCCGGGCAGGGTCCAGCATCCCTTATCTGGCGGGTTGGCCCGCTGAACCAAAAGGATGCGCTTCTGCCCATCTAGAATTACGCCGCTGGCTGCTAAAATAGGCGTCTGATCCACCATTCATCACTCCTGGCAAGATTGGTTGCAGTCATGTCGTTACGATCGAGCTGCGCTTCTCGGCGAGCGCAGCGAGGACCGAAGCCAACAGCGCGAGGGCGGTAGACAGAAGCATGATGGAGAACAGCGCGAAGGGCGCGTTGCCTTCCGTCAGCACGGCGCCCGTGATTGAGGACAGGGTGGCTCCACCTGCAAGCGTAATCGCGCCGGCCAGTCCGGCTGCACTGCCAGCAAGGTTAGGTCGTACGGAGAGAGCACCGGCGTTGGCACTTGGCATGGTCAAGCCATTGCCAACGCCAACCAAAATGCAAGGGCCCAGCAACGCGATCACATTCCTTACGTCATTGAAAAGCAGGGTCAGGCAAATCACCGGAGCGCCGCAAGCAATGATCCGCCCAATGATCATCATGGTCGTGAGTCGATATCGGCCGGCATAACGTCCAGAGAAGAAGCTGCCAAAAACAAAGCCAGCTGTAATGCTGCCGATGAAGAGACCAAGCGCAGCCGACGAGACGTTGAATATCGTAGCGACAAAAGGAGCCCCGGCGAGAAATGCGTAGACCGTGCCGACGGAAAACCCCATGCACAGTGCATAGGCCCAAAAGCGCAATGCGCGAAAGAGCTCTGGGTACGCGCGAAACTGCTGCGCTATGGAGCCAGAGCGGGTTCTGTTCGTCTCACCGAGTTGGAACCAACACAAGGTCAACATTACGGTACCCGCGAAGGCGAGGCCCCAGAAAATAGCCCGCCAGCCCAAGGCCTCATCCGCCAAACCGCCAAGCGCCGGGCCAATCATCGGTGCCAGCGCCCAGATCATCGCGGCATAGCCGATGCGGCTTGCTGTCTGCTCCTTGCCAGCGGTGTCCCTGATAATCGCCATCGAAGTCGGATAGCAGGAGGTGATCGCCGCCTGAAGCGAACGGAAGGCAAGAAAAGCCCAGATATTGGATGCAATAGCACAACCGATGGATCCGACCGTGAAGAATACGAGGCTGAGGAGGACGATCGGCCGACGCCCGAACCGATCGGACATCGGCCCCATGATCAGTTCCAGAATCACGGCGACAGCTGCGTAGCCCGCCAGAGACAGGCTCACGAGAGCATAATCGGTTTGGAAATCTCTTGCGATGTGCGCCATCGACGGCAGGAAGATGTTCAATGGTAGCACCGAAAGGGCGCATAGAAGGGTCAACGTAACAAGCTTAGGCGGACGTTGTGCGCTCAGTCGTGCAAGTTGGCTATGTAATGTCATTGCGGCCCCTTTTACGAGGCCGGCAAAAGAGAGAGGCGTCTGACCCGTCCCTTCGCCGGCATGATCCGGATCAGGTTCAAAGGGTCACTGCGCTGCGTTCGCCCAACAGTATCTCAGCCCTTTGACAGGGCACCCCTCGGTACTGATGAGACTAGCCTAAACTTTGAAGGATGCACATGGGGTTTGGGTTTGAAATCTGTCGCAGCGAACCTGATCGCGGCGAGGTCCGATTGCTTAGGCATCCGTGACCGCTTCTGGCGCGAAGGGAAGGACTGCCGACGGCCCAAACTGATCATCTGCCCCCGGCGAAATGGTTGTGAATCCTGAATTTGGCGGCCTCTCGTCCGATGCCAGTGGTTCGGCAAAGTTTGCGGTATGGTGGAGAGGTGATTCAGATTGCGCGGGGAGCCAAGATGTCCGCAGATATCATCGTCGAACTTTCTTTGTTTGTTGAACATGGGCGGGAGAGAGAGGCCGCTAATTTCTATGCCGCCGCCTTTGGTGCGCAGGAAGAGAACACTAATGACATCGATGGCGCTCTGGCCGCTGTCGAAATGCGGTTCGGGAACCTGCCTGTGTGGGTCGCCGGCTCTAATCCCAATCGCGAAAAGTCTCCATCCTACGGTGGCCCTTTCTTTCCGAAAGAACCAGGGGCGGTCAGCACGATTTTCCAGCTCAAGGTTGGCAACATTGAAGGTGTAATGCAGCGCGCCCTTTCAGCCGGAGCTGTGATCCGAGACGAAATCCAGACTGACGTGATAGGCCGCCGCGTGGCCTCGATCTTCGATCCGTTCGCCACATTTGGGCGCTCGTGGAGCGTAAGGCCGAGGGCATGTCACTCGCAGCTTAAATCTGTCGCAAATGTCTGTCGCGAAACTTCGACTTTTGAGAGCGAGTTTCGCGACGAAAATTCCCTTTACTTTTCAGGGCTGGAGGATTTGGTTGATATGTTAGGATATTTGCGACGCATCTTGCGTTAGGAGCAGCCGGCGGAACAGGTCCGTTCGATCACATAATGAAGCCGCTCTTGCACCTTCTGTTATTGGGAGCCTGCGACCACCGGCTGCACACAGATGTTGATCAAACCCGATACTCTAAGCGAGAGACAGCGCCCGCTTGACCTCGTCCAGCGGAATCGTTCCGGGCCGCAGTTTTTCTCGTACCATGCGGGCAGCGAGTTCGCAGAACCAGGTATTGGCAGGTGTGGGGACACCATGCAGCCGCCCCAGTAGAACGACTTCACCGTTGAGATAATCGGTCTCGATAGATCCCGTGGAGCGGGCAAGGCTTTGCATGGAGGAGCTCCCCGCACGGCTGAAACCTGCGATCGATGCCATCTTCATAAGCCTTCCACGGTTGGGATCGGTTTCACCGACGCTCTGCCATTGCACGCCCGAAGCGGCGAAAACCACCTCTGCCTCTTCGCGGAGAAGGTCGACGATTGGCGCGATATCGCCTTGGTCGGCGCATGCGGCCTCGACGATGTTGTGAAGGTTTAAGAGCAGCTTTCCATATTTGTTCTTCATCACGTCCGGAACCACAAAGGCTGGCAGGCCTGACGCCGTGAGCGCCTGCGCGACGGCTTCATCGACACTGTCGAAACCTTGCGGATACCGGCCAAGATAGAAATAGCCGGAGTGAGGTGATCCGAAGGCGAGGATCTCGCCGGGCGTGACATAGTCCGCCGGCAGTATGACGCTCACGCCATGTACATTGGCAAAACGCCGCAAAGCGGTGCGTTCGTTCTCGACACCGTTCTGGAAGCAGAAGATCGACTGGTCCTGAAGGCCAGCCGCCGCGAGTTGCTCGATCACTGCACCCATGTGTTGGGTCTTCGTACAGACCAGCACCACATCGTCAGGAAGAAGCGCGATCGCGCTCGGCGATTCCACGCATTCGAAGTGACAGGTCTCGGTTCCCCTGGGAGTCCGCAATGTCAGCCCCTTCGCTTTGATCGCCTTTAGCTGCTCGCCGCGCGCGATCCCGATGACCTTCTGACTTGCCGAAGCAAGCGAGACCGCAATCGTGCCGCCGATGGCACCCACACCATGAATTATGAAGCGCATTTTCAAACACCTTGTGCAAGCGATCCGGACAGGCCCGGTTCCATCTTGAAATTTTAAAAGACTTGGGCCGAAGACAACGAACGTCCAGATAATATTTGCGATTCCGGCCGCATTAAAGATCGACGGCGCTTCGCCAGACCAACCCTTCGATTGTTTCGTTAGCGGAGGTTATTCACGCCCAACCCAGCGTTCATAGCCGAGTTCTCCGATCCGCCATAGCACATAACCCCACACGATATTGTTCCCGGACCCGCTAAGGACGGGAATATAAGCCGTGGTCGATGACGCCAAGTCGATAGCCTAGCGACGCGGGCCTTACCGCATCTTGGCCGCAGGTTCTGCATCGCCTTTCGCCACGCATTCCCCTCTCCAGAAGACTCGCCTAGCCGGCCACCTCCATCCGTTCATAAGCATCAAACGCCGCGCCGATCATTTACCCGATCAGACTCCAATCGGTTTTGATTTGGCTCTCCTTTCATATGTGACGTAGGGCCTGGGAGACCTACGACGTCTTTGCAGGAAGTACATGGTACTTGGGCGATCGCGTTTGTCGCAAATCTCCCAATTAAAGCCGCACTTGTTTTCCTAACTTTTGCAACGTCGCAGAATAGGGAGTTTTGCGGCAGCCGCAATGTCCGGTGTTGGCGCATCTACGTCACAACGGCAGCCGGCCTAAGGGGACTTCGGGCCTCGCGAAATTTGACGAGCGATCGCTTTTTCTCCAAGCGACGAGCAGCCTCTCGACATTTGCATCAGCGCCGTCCTCGGACTGTAGTTCAATGTCATACCGCTTGCCGAAATGAATCGTCTCAAAATCCTTCTTGGCGCTACCCAACGGTCTGTTACCTCTCGCGGCTTCACGCTTGACCAGAATTTCGAGCGGACAATGTACGGCGGCGAAGAAGACATCGTGCTCCGCCAAAAGATCAACGAGTTCTTCCAGCCATCCCTCGGTATCGAGAATGTGTTCAAGGATCAGATGGTTACCCGCATCGGCATATGCCCGCAGCGATCCATGGAACCCGTGGAAAAAGGCCATGCGAGCGTCAGTCCAGCGAAAATCACCACTCTTGAAGCGTTCGGTCGGAAGCACGCCAGCGTCGCGCAGATGATCGATCGATACGTGCCAGAATGGTTTCTCGATGCGTTTCTGCAATGCCCTCGCAATGGTTGACTTGCCGCTGCTCGACGCGCCATGAAGAAAAATAACGTGTGCCATCCTTTCGTCTCCCGGTTTCCAGGCCGCAATTAATGCAGGCATATGACACATCAATGACCGCTGATGGCGCGAAGCGGAAGACCGCAGTCGAAAGCGGTCATTGCAGGACCGGGTTAGGTTTGTCTGAAATGGGGTGAGAAACGGATTGTTGCTTTGAGCCGGAGGCGGCACAAAGCCGCTCAGAATCAGCTGAGCCACACTTGTTTAAGGTGTGTAGCATCACATCTTCACGGTGAAGCGAGAGCGATCTCTTTTAGCAGGCCGATGAATGCGCTGGTGCGAACCCCCTTCGGATTCTGGTTTAAATCTACGGTCTGCACGACCACCAGCCGCTTTGATGGCACGACGGCGATAATCTGCCCACCGTAGCCGGAAGCGTAGAATGCATTCGGACCCCAAGTATCCTCTGGAAACGTCCACCACATATAGCCATAGCCCTGCCGTATCCGCTTCGCCCACGAATAGGCAGTCGTCGATTCCCGGACCCACGACGCCGGGATGATCTGTTTGGTGCCCCACCTCCCATCATTCAGGAAAAGCTGGCCAAAACGGGCGGCATCGCGGGCGCTGAGTCGAATCGGATAGGCGGGATGCTCGGATAGCTTTTCGAGATCGTATCGGCCGTCCTTGACCGAGAAATCCTCCATACCGATCGGTCCAGCGATGCGGTTCCCGAAGCTCATAAAGATGTCCTCGCCGGTCTGTTGTCGGTAGATCGTCCCCAGAACGTTAAAGTCCCAGTTGTTATAGAACCAGAACGATCCGGGCGGGTGACTCCCTCTTTTAGGACGCTTGCGCTTGATGTCGGCGGTTTCGTGGGCCGCAGGATGATAGATACCCGACCGTGACATGAGCAGATCACGCACTGTCGCGGCTTTTTCCTCGGCCGTAAGGCTGGGAGAATTGTCGTCAATACCGAGATCGGAAAGGCGAGTCGAAAGCTTGACCCGACCCTCGGCAACTGCACTACCGTAAAGAGCGCTGAGCAGGGTCTTGCGAACGGATGCCATATTCACTTTGCGCGAGATGTCGCCTCACCGGGCGACCACCCGCCCGTCCTGGACGATCATGAGCGCCGTAGGTCTGAGTGTCTTCGATTGCAGGCGAGCCGCATCGAGCCGCTCCGCCGACCAGCCAGCGGCAGTCGGATCGGTGTCCTCCCACGTCTGGGCGCAGGCCGCGCCTGCAACGAAAATACCGAGGACAAGCAGCAATGCGGCTCGTCGAATGAACATAGCGTCTCCCTCTGAAACTACAGTGTGAGCATCCAATAGTGGCGGCTTTCCGGCGCGTCGATACGGCTGGCAACCATGTCGGACCCCGTGCGTGAAAAGGTGAACACTAACGGGCGAAGTCGGCTCCGAACCTGCCGCCTCTGTGAGTTGAACCAAACGGAAAGTTCTAGGCGAACCGTCAAGCACTTTGACTGGCAGCAAAGGGGTCGGGAGCCGACCTTCATGGATGCTTCCACGAATGACCGCTTGACGCAAGTTGCGGTGGTGGCCTTTCGGCCCTAAGAGGTCATCGTTGCAACAAAGTCGACGACAGAAAATTGGCGGCGCTCTGGTGAGCTGTATCAGCGTTCCAGGTTCTTGATCTCAGGAAGAAGTCGTGTGCGCCTCCCTCATAAACATCAAGGCTAGCAGGCCTGCCAAGGCGTTGCGCCTTCCGTTGCAACTCCCGCCCAATAGACAAAGGAAAGGTCCGGTCGGCACTGCCCCAAATCAAATGCAAGGGCGGAAATGAGTGTGCAGTGTGGGAATAGCCATTTGGGAACCCACCATCGACCAGCACCAGAGCGTCGACATCGGTTCGCCCAACGGACGCCGCTGAAGCGATCTGCGCGCCAAGGGAGATTCCGAGGACGCCAACCCTGCCGCCGTGGCGCGGTTGTCCGTCAAGATGGGAAATCACCCGATGAACGCTGGAAGTCCAGTCCGGCAACCGCTTTGCGTAATACGCGAGGCGTGCTTTCGCGCTGTCCGCGGCAGCGATAGCGTCAAGGTCCGCCTGCGAAAGGACATGAACGAGATAGGCGCTTAAACCCGCCGCCTGGAACGTCTGCCCGATGTCGTTGTAAACGGGTGCGCCGAAGCCCTTGCTGCCGCTCAAGATCACAGCAGCGGGGCAAACCGCCCTTGCGCAATCTCCGAAGCTTTCGACCAGAACTCCACCGCTACCTGTCGGTACGACGAAGCTTTGGCGAGACGATTGAGCGTCGTCTGCCCATGTTGCAGAAAGTGCGATGGCGAGGGTCGCGATGATGATATCAGATAAGCGCATTATCCAACTTTAATAGATCGTTTCGCGGTGCTCGCAAAGTCCGCTGATGGCGCGAGAGAGACCACCGGCTATTGCCGATGGTCAAGAACCTATAGCTCGATCTGCTCGGCAATTCTGAGGGCATCATCCACCTCGACGCCGAGATAGCGAACGGTGCTTTCCAGCTTCGTATGACCGAGCAGAATCTGGACGGCCCGGAGGTTACCTGTCTTCTTGTAAATCTGCGCTGCCTTGGTTCGCCTCATGGAGTGGGTGCCGTAGGCGCTGGCATCAAGTCCGATAGACGAGACCCAACGGTGGACAATCCGAGCGTATTGCCTCGTGGACAAATGATGCGACGTCTTCCGACGGCTTGGAAATAGATAGCTGCCGCCGTTCCTTCGAACGAAGGGAAGCCATGCCACGAGCGCGGTCTTCGTCTGCTCCGTCACCTCAAACTGCACGGGTCGCTTCGTCTTCTTCGGGATGATGGTCGCTCGGTCCCGGATCGAATTACCCGACCATAGGTCCTCAACCCTCAGCTTGACCAGGTCGCAAGCGCGGAGCTTGCTGTCGATGGCAAGGTTGAACAGCGCCAGCTCTCGGGTCGCCCTACTCATTTCGAGCCTGACGCGGATCGACCAAACGTTCTTTGGCTGCAGTGGTCGCTTCTGTCCGACCAGAATTCCCTTGTTCCATGGAGAACGATTACGCAGTGCGACGGTATCCATCCCGAATCCTCCGCCACTCCTCCCGCCGCGTCGCCTCCATCAGGCCGACCAATAGTAGCATATCTCGTCGCTACTCGGCCCAAAGCTGCCATTAACGGCCTATTTGGAGATGCCCGAAACGGGGAGGGAATGGTCAGCCTGCGTTGGGCCGGAGGTATCGTCAGGCTGCTCAAAACCAATTGAGCCGGACTTGTCCAGGTCTGTGCGGCACCACGCTCTTCACGGTGAAGCGAGAGCGATTTTTTTGAGCAGTTCGATGAATGCGCTGGCGCGAACACCGGTCGGATTCTGGTTTAAATCCACGGTCTGTACCACCACCAGCCGCTTCGAGGGCACGACTGCGATAATCTGCCCACCGTAGCCAGAAGCGTAGAATGCATGCGGACCCCAAGTATCCTCGGGAAGCGTCCACCACATGTAGCCATAGCCCTGCCGTATCCGCTTCGCCCAGGAATACGCAGTCGTCGATTCCCTAATCCAGGACGCCGGGATGATCTGCTTGGTTCCCCACTTCCCTTCATTCAGAAAAAGCTGACCAAAACGGGCGGCGTCTCGGGCACTGAGCCGAATAGGATAGGCGGGATGCTTGGATAGCTTTTCCGAGGCGTATCTGCCGTCCTTCAACGAGAAATCCTCCATCCCGATCGGGCGAGCAATCCTCTTCTCGAAGCTTGCAAAGATGTCCTCTCCTGTCTTCTGCCGGTAGATCGTCCCCAAAGCGTTGAAGTCCCAGTTGTTATAGAACCAGAACGATCCGGGTGGATGACTTCCGCGTGCCGGACGTTTGCGCTTGATGTCGGCGGTTTCATGGGCGGCGGGATGATAGATACCCGACCGTGACATCAGCAGATCACGAACCGTTGCGGCTTTCTCGTCGACTGTAAGGCTGGGTGCGTTGTCGTCGATGCCGAGTTCGGCAAGACTGACTGAAAGGTCGATACGCCCTTCGGCGATTGCACTACCGTAAAGTGCGCTCAGCAGGCTCTTGCGGACGGATGCCATATTCACCTTGCGGGACGCGTCGCCCCAGCGGGCGATCACCCGCCCGTCCTGGATAACCATCAGCGCCGTCGGCCGGAGTGATTTCGCTTCAAGACGCGCAGCCTCAAGCCGCTCTGCGGACCAGCCCGCGGCTATCGGATTGATGTCCTCCCACGTCTGTGCGTAGGCATTGCTTGCGATGAGAATACCCAAAACAAGCAGCAGTGCGAATCGTCGTATGAGCATGGCGTCCCTCTCCAGCCAAGGAGTGAGCACTCAATGATGGCGGCTTTCCGGCGGATTGATACGGCAAGGCAGGCCGCTAAGCCTGTCGCCTGCACGAGTTGAACTAAACGTCGAGTTCTCACCAGACGCTCAAAGACCGCAATTGGTGGCGATAAGGGTCGAAAGCCGGTTTTCATGAAGGCTTTGCAGAGTATAGGCAATTGGCGCAAAGCACTGCTTGTTGATGTCGACATTGGCCCCAAAGCGGACGAACGACTGTTTCGGAAGACTAATCCGACGGGAACGGCGTCCTTTGATTTTGCCGCAGTATCATCCGTGTACCTTCTTTCTTTCGTGGTCCAGCCTTGCCAAATAGCGGCGACACAGGATTTTCGAAGGATTGAAATCAATGAACAATGCAGTTTCCAACGTGAAGTCACGGAACATTCTCGTGCTTGGTGCCGGGGAACTCGGCATGCCGGTACTACGCAACCTGGCCCGTCGCGCCAAGGACATCGAGGACGCGAAGATCAGCGTTTTGCTGCGCACCAGTGCCATGGAGTCCGATGTACCGGCTAAGCAGCGCGACATCACTGAAATTCGTGACTTGGGTATCGAGATCGTCCTAGGCGATTTGGTGAAAAGTTCGATTGACGAGTTGGCATCCGTCTTCTCGCAGTACGACACCGTGATCGGCTGCACGGGCTATGCGGCAGGGATCAATACTCCAATTAAGCTCGCCAGGGCGGCGCTGCAGTCCGGTATTCCCCGATATTTCCCTTGGCAGTTCGGTGTCGATTTCGAGGCGATTGGTCGAGGTGGTCCTCAGGATATCTTCGACGCTCAACTCGATGTGCGTGAACTCCTGCGCTCTCAAAGCAAGACCGAATGGGTCATCATCTCCACCGGCATGTTCATGAGCTATCTCTTCGAACCGGAATTCGGCGTCGTTGATCTGGAGAAGAGTACGGTCAACGCGCTCGGAAGCTTCGATACTGCCGTCACGTTGACGACGCCCGACGACATCGGCGTGCTTACCGCTGAAATCGTCTTCTACGAACCCACCATCAGCAACGAGATCGTCTTCCTGGCGGGCGACACCGTCACCTATGGCGAGCTTGCGGACAAGCTTGAGACGGGTTTGAACCAACCCTTTAGCCGGTCCGAATGGACTGTTCCGGCCCTTATGGAAGAACTGGCAAACGACCCCCAAAACATGATGCGCAAGTACCGTGCAGCCTTTGGTATCGGGCGAGGCATGGCATGGGACAAGGCGGGCACGTTTAACGTGCGCGAAGGCATCAAGGTGACGGATGTGTCCGATTGGATCAACGCGAACCTAAGCAGAAAGTGACGCGGCCTTCAGGGTACGAACCGGCATAAGAAAGCGAAACAGAGGAGCACGGTATGCCCGCGCTCCTCCAGTTAGCCCGCAGCTTCCAATCACTGTCCGTTGACGTCGTGATGACATCCCGGAGGGGCAACGTTTCTCGCCTGTTAGAACGTCTGCCAGGACGGCTTTTCTGGCGGCCGGGAGTCAAAGTCCTCTCGTGACTTTCGAAACTGCCCGGAATTCTCCACGACCCATGTCCACAACGGAACCATACGAATGAGAAGACCCATTCCAAGTTCTGTCAGTTCGTATTCCACCCGAGGCGGCATCTCGACAAGATCGTGGCGCGTGACGAGGCCATCTCTTTCGAGTTGGCGTAGGGTGCGAGTTAGCATTCGCTGCGTGACGCCGTGCATCCGCCTACCGATATCTGCGTGTCGAAGTCTGCCATAAACGCCGAGGGTATGTATGACGCCGAGCGACCACCTATTTCCTGCGTGGGTGAGAACCTCACGTCTCACCCCGTCTTCGTCCTCGCGAAGGCCATCACAAACCGCTTGAGAATAGCTCAGCATTTCTTCTCTAGTCATTAGTCTTGCCTCCGGGGTGTTCCAGCCGTTTCGTCTTACCAGCCTTCTAACGGCATTTCACCTGTCTCTCCGTGTTGCATACCTCCGGAGGCTCGAGCGGGGATACTGCTTATGGATCGATCGCCGATCGTGAAAAAATGAAAAGCGTCCTGTGCCGATGGCTAAGCATGTCCACACATGGCGCATGGGCGTCATGAGGATTATTCAGAGCAATTTCACGACTTGCGCCACGCTTTCATCGACAGAAAGGAGGAACGTGTCGAGACGTAGATCAGGGGACCACGGCTCGTACTTTCGCTCCTGTATCTGGACCCAGGTTGGATTGGCCCGGCCTTCTATGCCAGGTGATCGTGTCTCGGCCCGATGACGGTGTGTCGTGATGTCGGAGCAGAAAACTTCAACCTCAATGAACTTACAGTCCGTTTCGAACGCGACATTCCTGAAGGCAGCGCGGGTGATTTCGATCGGGTTGACGGAATCGGCGATGACGGTCTGACCCAGCCGCAAATTGTCTGCCGCCAGCCGATAAAGGGCAATGTATCCTGCTGGACCGACATCATGTCCGTCTGCTTGCGCTGAAGAGGTGATGGCTTGTTCTATGGTATCGGCCCGCAGGTAACACGCGCCTATTCGCCGAGCCAGTGCCTGGGCAATCGTACTCTTTCCCGAACCCGGCAGTCCACCGAGAATAATCAGCATCCGCACCTCCCGTAGCTTGAGCGTACTGGATTCCATTTGAATGTCGATGACTGCAAATGGCGCGAACCGGAAGACGGCAGTCGGCCCGAGGCGGGCCTAAGCCTGAGATTGACAGGCAAAAGACTCTATGTGCACAATTGGAGCTCGGTAGATACAGCCTGCTGCTTGCGCCCCGTTGGGGTACGGTGAATGTATCGAGCCACTTATGGCTCCCTTTGCCCGGACGAACGGGTCAGCAACGCAAGCCCCTGACACTCTCCGTTCGTTTATGCAAAGGATCATCTTATGCGCGATTTCCGCGATGCCAAAGCTATGGCGAAAACCTTACGTGAAGCGCTTCATGCCAAGTCCCTAATCCTGACCAATAGCGAGAGCCAGGAACTCATCGCTCGAATCCTTGGCTATCGAGACTGGAACGTCTTGGCCGCAAGAATCCAGGCGGCCGAATTGCCCACGGCATCGGTTCAGCCTACCACGCCTGGTCCGCTCGGAGAGCCTATTCCCCTGATCCCATTGCGGGACATGGTCCTATTTCCGCACATGATCTCGCGGATTTTCGTGGCTCGCGACAAAACCCGCCAGGCCGTTGAACAAGCTATTGCCGGTGACCGCCACGTGGTCGTTGTCGCCCAGAAACGAGGTATGGACGATCGGCCAAACACTCTTGACGCAATCTATCAGACAGGCGTCCTAGCAAGCGTCGTCGATCGCCAAACACAGGTAGACAGATCTCTGAAAGTAACCGTCTGCGGAATTCAAAGGGTAGGCATTGCACGCCTTATCGATGGAGAGTTCCTAGCGGCTGAGGTCGAGCCGATCAACGAGCAGGGCAACCAGTCGCAAAAGGCTACCAAACTTTCGACTGCGGTTCTCGATGCGTACCAAACCTATGCCGAAGTCAACTTTTCTGCGCTTCCATCAGGATCCAAAGTGCGCTTAAGCCTGCCCTCCATTGGCGATCCAGGGCTATTGGCCGATACAGTGGCTCCGCTGTTAACGGCCAGTGTCGAAGAGAGGCAACAACTCCTGGAAACCCGTGACGTAGTAGCCCGTCTTGAAAGGCTCATCAAGATGATGAGCGCAGGTCGTGCCAGTGCCGTCGCATAAGTTCTAGGATGGCGGCTGTCGCAGTATATGTAGCCCTGCGATAGCCGCAATGACGGCTATTGGCGCACAGGTGACGTGTTACGCCGCTGCGAAGCGTTGCCTGCTTTCAGGCGCGTCCCATGATAGCCTCTGTGACCGATACGAAGGCGCTTTGCCGACTGGGCGGAGCCGACCCCATTATCACCGTTCACTATGCGGGCTGACTTCCCGGAAGCAATCATCGCGGGGGGCCTTAGCTGTAAAGGTAACGACGCATGCAACAGAGGAGCGTTGCCATTTCCGCGTTCTCGCGCAGGTCGATCGCGCGCCTGAAGAGGAGCCGGTGGGTCGCCTCGTCGACGCCATTGGTTAGCTCTCATTCAAAGGTGAACCGATGCGTCTGTGAGAACCGGCTGGTTTAGCGAACGGAAGCTTCCGTGAACTTAATGCGGGCCGAACGACCGATTGAAGCCGCTTTGCCCGCTTGCCAGACCCGATCCCATTGGCCGTTTGGCGCCAGAACGCCAACGCCCAAAAGCTGCCGCGAGCAACTAATCCAAAAGCCTGCCTTGCGCTCCGTCCTTATGCCGCGCTCGCAGCCTCCCCAGGACCTGGTGTGAGAGACATGACGGTCGCCAAATCGAACCTTCCTCAGGGAAACTCTCTGCCAGATCGTGCCACTCGACATGAGCATCGGCGGTCGTGCCCTGGACAGCGGCCTCAGCATTGGCCGAAAGGGCCGAAGCCCTGTAGGGAATTAAGATCCTCTGCCTCATGGTCGGGGTTTACTCTGGACCGGCGGTAAGCCGAACTTGCGGGAATAGGCGCGGGAAAATGCGGCGGCGCTGCCGAAGCCGACCCCGGCGGCGACCGATTTGACACTTCGTCCGGCGCGCAGTTCTGCTCGTCCGAGCGCCAGGCGCCAGCCATTGAGGTAGGCGATAGGCGACTGGGCAACGGTTTGCGTGAAGGTGGAAATGAATTGTCCGCGCGACATATCCGCTATGGCGGCAAGGTCCGCAATCCGCCAATTTCGCGCCGGATTGTCATGTATGGCCACAAGGCTGGGATGCAGTCCGGGGTGCGCCAGACCCGCCAGTAATCCCGCATCGACCGTGCCGATCGCTATTGCCTTGCGGATCGCAAGCACGACGATGATCTCGCATAGACGCGCCTCGATAGTACCGCCACCGCAGCGGGCGATCTCGACCTCGGCCACCATCAGTTGACACAAACCGCGCAATTCCGGTTCGTTGGCCAGTGAAAGGCACAATTCGTCTGGCAGTGCACCGACCAACGGATTGGCACTACCGCCAAAATCCACTGTGGCGCCGGCGCATATAGCTGCGCCATCCGGCAGCGACGCCGTGGATCTGGCGCGATAAAGCAGATGGGTCGGTTCACCTGCGCCATGGACATTGATGATCAGGAGGTTAGCGGCTTCAGCACAATCGCAACGTGATGCGCCAAGATGAAAGGCTTTCAGGAAAGCCGTCAACCGATCATGTTTTCGCCCGGAATCTGAACTTTCAGTCATGTATTTCCTCCCTTTCCTGATCGCAAATCTTGTATCCTCCCCGAACAAAGCACGCCAGCACGTCTAAACAGACAAGAGACAGCATGACACAGGATTCTGCAGCCAAATTTGACGCCTCCCGCGCAGGGGAATACGCACGACAAAGTAGGATAGCGCTGGCCGGATATGACGCCTGCCACGAGCTTTCCGCCTGCATGCTGTCGGCAGCTCTGGGCGAAGGAATGGCGGCACGGGTCCTGGTTGTCGGGGCCGGCGGTACGGCGGGCGAAATCATCGCCGCCGCTCGGCTGGAACCGCAATGGTCCTTTGTCGCCGTCGATCCTTCAGCACCGATGCTCAACCTTGCACGCGATCATCTGGTCAGGGCCGAAGTGTCTGACCGGGTGGAGACCGTCCTCGGAACCGTCTCCGATCTGGATAGAGCTCCATCGTTTGACGCTGCAATCATGATCGGCGTGCTGCACCATTTGCCAGGGAACGCCGCAAAGCAGGATGTTCTGGCGCAGATTGCAATGCGGCTGTATCCTGACGCGCCCCTGATTGTGGCGGGGAATTATCGGTCGTATGCGTCTCAGCCCCTGCTCATGGCAGCCTGGGCAGCACGCTGGCGTATGAACGGCGCCGGGCCTGAAGAGGTCCAGGCCAAAATGGGCAAGATTCTGCAGGGTGCGGAGCCACCCCGATCGGAAGACGAGGTCATTTCGTTGCTGGAGGGCGTTGGTTTCAACGAACCGCTTCGGTTTTTTGCAAGCCTGTTTTGGGGAGCATGGCTGGCCCGACACGTGGGGAACGCTAAGTCAGCGCCATAATCTGCTCCATTTGCAGACAGTTTGGATCAAAGAGACAAGTTTACTCTAAGCCATCCGGTATTGGCAAATTGTCAGCCCGAACCCCGATGGCTCAACGTAACGCCGGGGCGAAAAACGTCGTATGAGCACACTCGCGCAGCTAGAGGATAGCTTTCAGGCACTTGAAGCGACAACGCGAGCGACCTGAATGAAGGCGTATATCCGGAAAAGGCCGATGCGCCGAAATACACGGTCCCGCTCGGCTCGGTGCCCTTGGCTCATATGATAAAAATCGGCGAGGCTGCACACAACCTCGCCGTATCTGGCCGTTGACTTGCGCGTTCTATTTACGCGTAAAATTCGGGAGCCTTCTTGAAGTTTGCCCAGGCGTCAGGGTCATGGCCGGTGACGACTGTTGCATCATGCTTTTCGGCATAGGTGCGGAGCTTCTGAACAGAACGGACCGTGTCAACGGTCGAGGCAAGGAAGCCAGGCAAAGCCTTCTCTTCCCAGTGGTCCAGTGTGTAGGCAGCATCGATCGTCAGGAGAAGCGGTTTGCTGTTTGGCAGGCGCACCAGGAAGGACTGGTGGCCGGGTGCATGACCGGGCGTGAAGATCGTGGTGAGCGTGCCGTCGCCGTAAACGTCGTAATAATCGTCCTGCGTACCGTTGAGGAACTGCCACTTCAGGCCCGGCTTGTCGAAGTCCTTGCGGATATAGCCGCCGCCAGCAAACCAGTCGGGCGTAAAGGCATACTCATATTCAGAGCGCTGCACGATGTGGGTTGCGTTGGGGAAGCGACCGATGGCGCCGGTATGATCGAGATGCAGGTGCGACTGCACAACATATTTGACATCGGCCGGATCGAAACCAAGCGCCTTGATCTGGTCAACGCAGCCCTGGTCCTTGTCCAGCACTGGCCAATAGACATCGCAGATGCCGCCCCAATGGCCACGCGGATCTGTTGCAACTTCAATCGCGTTGCCGCCGTCGATCACGGTGTGCCCGGCCGGATGGGTAATCAGGAAAAACGGAACGGGGATCTCATAGTCCGCACCGTTCCCCTGGTTCATCTTGATGTTGTGTACCTTGCATTTCAGCGTACCCGACTGAAGCATGTAAAGTCTGATATCGGTCACTTGTTTTCCTCCCTTGGGACTGAAGATATTGCTGTAAGAAATGGGTCAGAACGCCTCGCGGTAGAGCGCAAGCGCATCCTCTTCGCGGACTTCGACCGGATTATTGACCAACAGCCGGCTCTGTTTCATTGCGTCGGACGCAAGCATGGCGAGCGTGTTGTCCGTCACGCCGACATCGCGCAGACGCCGCGGTGCGCCGCTCTCGTTCATCAGCGTTTCCATATGCTGAACGAACGCATCCGAACGGGTTGTCGCATCCCCTTCACCCGGAACACCCAGCACGTCGGCAAGCTCCGCATAAAGCGACGCTGCAGCCTTCGCGTTAAAGCGTAAAACCGGCCCCAGCATCAGGGCATTGGAAAGCCCGTGTGGCACGTGATAATGGCCGCCCAGCGGATAAGCGAGCGCATGGACGGCGGCCACCGGTGAGTTGGCGAAAGCCTGACCTGCCAATGTCGCACCCAACAGCATGCCTTCACGGGCTTTCCGGTCGGCCCCGTTCCTGCAGGCGGCGATCAGGTTTGCACCGAGCAGCCGCAATGCCTCGCGCGCCAGAGCATCTGACAGCGGGTTCTTCTTGTGTTTGCTGGTATAAGCCTCGATGGCATGCACCATGGCATCGATACCGGTGGCAGCCGTATGGACCTGCGGCAGTCCCACCGTCAGTTCAGCATCCAGAAGAACGAAATCAGCGTAAAGCTGCGGGGAAACGACCCCCATCTTGGTGGTTTCGCCCGTGGTGATGATCGAGATGTTTGTGACTTCCGAACCTGTACCGGCCGTGGTCGGCACCAGCACGAGCGGCAGGCGTGATCCCTTTACGTTGCCGATCCCGTACATGTCGGCAAGCGTCTGGTCGGAGACCAGAAGGACAGCCACGAGCTTGGCGATATCGAGCGATGAGCCCCCGCCAAGACCGATGACGATATCGACTCCGATCTGCCTTGCGGACGCGACGCAGTCGGCAACGATGTGCTCTGGCGGATCAGCAACGACCTTGTCGAAGATCGTGACGTCAAAGCCGCTGGCCGCAAGTGCGTCAGCAATCGGCTTGATTAGGCCGGCCTTGATGAGACCTGCATCGGTAATCAGCAGCGCCTTGCGCGCCTGAAACCTGCCGGAAAGAATCTCTCCGAGGCGCTGGGCGCCACCCCAGGCAACCTGCATGGAGGGAACGGTGCGGAATTCGAAAGGGTTGATGGTCATCTGATCCTCCCAGCGTGATCTCAGCCGATGGCCGAGCACAGGTATTTGATTTCAAGATATTCATCGATGCCGTAGTGCGAGCCTTCGCGGCCCAAGCCGGACTGCTTCACGCCACCGAAAGGTGCGACTTCGTTGGAGATGAGGCCTGTATTGTGGCCCACCATGCCGTATTCGAGCGCTTCTGCGACACGCCATGTCCGGCGGACATTCTCGGTGTAGAAATAGGCCGCCAGACCAAATTCGGTGTCGTTCGCCATGGCGACCGCTTCGTCTTCCGTCCCGAACCGAAAGAGCGGGGCGACGGGTCCAAAGGTCTCCTCACGGGCAACCTTCATGGCCTGGGTTGCACCAGTCAGAACCGTTGGTTCGTAAAATGTGCCTCCAAGAGCATGGCGCTTTCCACCGGTGACGATCTTTGCTCCCTTGCCAAGGGCATCAGCAACGTGATCCTCGACCTTTGCCACGGCATCCTGGTCGATCAGTGGACCGATCAGAACACCAGGTTCCGTGCCCTCGCCGACGGACAGGCTTTCGACCCTTTTGACCAGCTTTTCCGCGAATGCGTCGTAAACACCATCCTGGACATAGATCCGGTTGGAGCACACGCAGGTCTGTCCGGCATTGCGGTATTTCGACACGATCGCGCCTTCAACGGCCGCATCCAGATCGGCATCATCAAAGACGATGAACGGCGCATTGCCACCAAGCTCCAGCGACAGTTTCTTGATCGTCGGGGCCGATTGCGCCATCAGCAGACGACCGACTTCAGTCGATCCGGTAAAGGAGATCTTTCGCACCGTGTCGCTTTCGGTAAATACCTTGCCGATATCGCGTGCGGCGCCCGTAACCACCTGGAAGACACCGGCGGGAACGCCCGCTTCTTCGGCGAGAACACCCAGAGCAAGTGCGGTGAGTGGCGTCTGTTCAGCCGGTTTGACGATCATCGTGCAGCCTGCGGCAAGTGCCGGGGCCGCCTTGCGGGTGATCATCGCGGCCGGGAAGTTCCATGGCGTGATCGCGGCGCAGACACCGATCGGCTGCTTCAGGATGGTAATGCGCTTGTCCGTGGTCGGCGAAGGAATGGTATCACCATAAACACGTTTGGCTTCCTCCGCGAACCATTCCACGAAAGATGCCGCATAAAGGGCTTCGCCCTTTGCTTCCGCAAACGGCTTTCCCTGCTCGGCAGTCATCAACGCACCAAGATCGTCAGCGTTCGCCACCATGAGATCAAACCATCGACGCAATATGGCAGCGCGGTCCTTCGCGGCCCGGCGGCTCCACTCGGAAAATGCCTTGCCTGCTGACTCGACTGCAGCTTCAACCTCATCTGCCGACAATGAAGGAACGTGGCCGATGATCATCGAGTTGACGGGATTTTCCACCGCAATCGTCTTGCCATCCGCAGCTTTCAGCCAGCGACCATTCACCAAGCAGGCATCACGCAACAGCGCCGCATTTTTTAGCTTGATCATCGACCTCTCCCGCACTAGAGTTCAACTAATTGAACTTGAATCATTAGAGTGAACTATGGGCCAAAGGGGCCAAGTGTGTCAAGGAAGGTGCATGGCTGAAGATCAACAATCGTCGCAAATATCAGACACTGTACCGGCACTCAGACGCGCCGTGCGTATTCTGGATCTTGTGGCAGGTTCCCCGCGGGACCTCACAGCAGCCGAGCTGACACGATTTCTGGATTTGCCCAAAAGCAGCGCGCATGGCTTGCTAGCGGTGATGACTGAGCTTGATCTTCTGGCGCGATCTGCCGATGGAACCCTGCGTATTGGACCTCACTCGCTCAGATGGGCGAACGGTTTTCTATCGCACCTCGATATCGTATCGACATTCAACGACCATCTCGCCCAGCGCCACGACCTCGATCCCTACACGGTGACCCTCACCGTCCGCGAGGGTGGCGAAGTCGTTTACATCGGCTGTCGCAACTCGGCCCAGCCGCTTGGACACACGTTTCGGATCGGTATGCGTCTGCCGGCGCCATTTACGGCCACCGGGAAGATCCTCCTGTCCGATCTGGGGCCCGGTGAATTGAGGATGCTGTTCTCTCAGTTTCCACAGCCTCTGACATCAAGGAGCGTTGCTGGCCTTTCGCAGCTTGAAGAGGAACTGGCTTTGACGCGCGCTCGCGGCTACTCCATCGACGATGGTCAGATCCGCGAAGGTATGCTTTGCATTGGGGCTGCCATACGCGATTACTCGGGAGCCGCATCTGCCGGCATTGCAATCAGTCTGATCCGCAGCGAAGCCAGCGACGAAAAAATCGCTAGCCTTGGTGAGGAGCTTCGCATCACTGCCAACGCGCTTTCTGAAAAGCTTGGGTACCGATCTCAGAAAGACTAGTCGTAACCTGTAGGGGTATGGTCGATGCCGACGAGACCAGCTTTGCTCCGGTACCCCAGCTAGCCCGCGTGCAGAGTACGGCTGCGCCTCGCGCACTCCGGATCGAAAACAAAAAAATACATCGTGATGTGTTGAGCGCCAAGGGAAGGGACCTCGGTCCGGAGATGCACGATCCACCGCCTTACCTGATGCCCAACTGGAACGAAGCCGAACAATCGGTTGTCATCACAGGTCATGGACCTCCGCTACGGTGCGAAAACCTGCGTGCGCGTCTCCACGAACTTGCCAATAATTTCTCAGCAATTGCAGTGCCAGAAGGCAGACCGGAGGTTCTCGACCCGGGGAAACCTGGCAAGAGTGAAAACGACGCTTATCGTTAGATCAAGGAACTCAAGACGACTCCTTCGGAGCCTGTCCGGGATGTCGCGCCGGCCCGGATAAGGCGGCGTCTATAAGCTCAGGCCCTGCTCCAGCCGATATCTCGGCAAACGCAGTTGAACTGGCTAATATCCGGTCATCTCCAGATAACCTTGTCCTGACGTGCTTCCATCAAACTCTATTGGCCCCTCCCAGTAGGGGGTTGACGTCGCCATCCAGGCTTTCTCGTTCAGGGGCTTCGTTTTTATGTCGAGGCCACGGCTGGGTATCTTCACGCTCCATTCGACCGGAATGCTCTTGCCGTTGATATCCGCGGTCCGCAACGGACTGAGCAAGACGTCTTTCGGATCGACGGGAGACGGCCTGCCATCGGCGGAAATCCAGTTGGCGGAGATGTAGCCGCTTTTGTCGTCACGCAGACGGAAGGCCATGAGTTTTTCGCCGGATGCAAGGTGAAGGGAAAACCAGTCCCATCCCGTCTGGCTCGAGGCTAGCGGTTGCGACGACCATTCCCGATCGAGCCACGCCCCGCCCGTTACCTCATGGGTTTCACCATCAAGAAAGACGCTGCCGCTAACACGGTAGAATGGCTGGGAGTAATAATAGCTTGCCTGGCCCTCTGCCGATTTAACGGAGTAGCCCTTGTCCCCCTGACGCACCAAAGGCCCGTGGGCCTGAAGTTTCAGACGATATCGGAAGCTCTCGCCACTGGCGTTCAAATCAAGCTGATCGAGGTCGTCCCGTGCATCGTCAGTCCCTGCCTTCATTTGCCAATTGTCAATCCAGGCGTCGAAGGGTCCGCCTTTGACCCCCGCCTGTCCCACGCCTCCCCGCGCCAGCCGTTCGGCAACATGGTGACGGCTGGCAGTCGTCACGGCTGCGTGGCCAATCCAAATTTGAGGGTCGGGCCATCCGGGGCGCTCCACAGGTTCAAGCGCAGAACGGAAAAGTGTCCATTGGACGCCCATGCGCTGTCCATCGGCCGTCTGCAGATTTGCAGTAACGTACCACCACTCGACCCTGAAATCCGGATGCGGCTTGTGGTCTTTTGGAAAGACGAGTTCAACGCCGCGTGTGGGAATGCTGAAGCCTTCAGCATTTGACCCGAGGCCCGCAAAGCCTTGCCCTATGACCGGCGTGGGCAAGGAAGTGCATGAAGCACAAAGGAGCAGGAGGACGGCTTTAGCGTTCACTGGCGAATATCCTCAGAAGATCGGCCGGCGCGGTTTTAGCAAGCCGTCGAACAGGGATCAGGACCGAAATGATGGCGGCGAGCAGGGCAACAAGACCCAGCCTCAGCCAGTCCAGCGGAAACAGGATCAGCGGCAGTCGCCATCCGAAAGCCTCTACATTGATGATTGCCAGCAAAACCCAGGCCAGTCCCAGCCCGACAGGGATGGCGGCAATGAATGTCACAATCCATAGCGCAAGAGTTCGCAGGACCTCCAGCATCGCAAGGTCGCGGCGACGAAGTCCAAGTGCCCAGACAGGAGCAAGCTGAGGCAATCGAAGCGAAGCGAGCGTAAGCTGGCTCGAAAACATGGCAAAACCCGCCACCGCGAGCGTGAGCACATTAAGCGCGCCGGTGACCGCAAACGTCTGTTCGAAGATTGCAGCAGACTGCCGTTTCAGCGAGACCTGGTCGACAATATTGGCTTCGGGCAGGCCGAACTCAGTCATGAGGCGTTGTCTGAAGCCCGCAACCTCCTGTGGCTGCATGCGAAGGCCGTATCTCAGCTTTTCCACGTCCGGGTAGTGCTGGACAAGGGCATCAAGACCAATGATGATTTCGCCCCTCGGATTGCCATAGTCGGAAAACACCCCGACGACGCGGGCTTTCCAGCCACCTGGCATTTCTATCTCTGCGCCGGGCGACGCCTTTCCTGACCTCCAGAACTGTTCGTTGACCAGTGTACCCTTCCCGCTCGCAATCTCGTCCCATGTTGCGGGCGCACCCGAAATCAACGGCCAATGATCTCTGTATGTCGCATCGTCAGCGACGCCGAAGATGCGAACCTTCTGCCCCGAAATTTCCCCTTCCGTACTCCAGATGGGTAGAACCGCCCTTGCGTGGTGTGGAAACCACTGCCGCAGACGCGCAGCTTCAGCCTCGTCACGGGCCGTCACATAGACCTCTGCGGCCAGGCGCTGATCGAGCCATCCCACAAAGGTTTGCCTGAAGCTTGAGACCATGGTGCCGACCCCGATATTGGCCGACAAAGCGAGCAGCAATGCCATCAGCGCCAGGGAAAGACCTGGCAGCTGCTGGCGCGTATCGGCGAAAAACCAGCGGGTCAGTCCCTGTCCGGAGATGTGTTCGGCCACTCTCATGCCCAGTGCCAGCAAGGTTGGAAGAATGAGTGCAGCGCCCAGAAGAAGCGCTGCAAGCACTGCGAAACCTGAAATGAGCCCGCCGCCCAGCAGCACAAGCGCGCCGGATACAAAAAGCAGAACCATCCCGGCGGCCGCCTGATGGAGGAGGCTTTTCGTGGACACCATCGCCCACGCCCTGCCCTGTGCCGTGGACAGTATCGGCATCCGCCAGACGCGGAGGAGATGTTGAAGCGAGGAGAGCCCGGTCCCCACCAGCGCCATTGCAAGGCCGGCGATCCACCATTCAGGCCGCAGCGAGAGTGAACCGGCAACACTGGCCCCGTAAAGACCACGCAGGGTCGCGGCCACGCCCGGCAATAGAGCCGATGCGACCACGTATCCGACAACAACGCCCAGCGCTCCCGATACCAGCGCAAAAAGCGCGGTTTCGATAACCAGCATCGCGGTCAGGGAGCGAAGCGACACCCCGAGCGACCGTATGGTCCTGAACGTGCCACGCCGTTGCTCGAACGACAGGCCCGTTGCCGAATATACGATGAAGAGACCGACAACGAAGGCAAGAAAACCAAAAGCCGTCAGGTTGAGATGAAAACTGTCCGTGAGGCTTGCGACATCGGGCCTGCTTCTTGCCTGTTCGAGTGAAAGTTCAGGGGCTATGTTTCCGATCGTCGGAAGATCGGGGTCTTGCGATGGCGAAACGATAAGCCGGCTCAGTTCACCATTGCGTTTCAACAAGCGGTCAGCCGTGGAAATATCGACAAATGCTGCGCCGTCGGGGAGATCCGCTCGTGCCTTAAGGGAAAGGCCAGAGGTAACATTTAATGTGGCAGCCGTTGCAGGCGAAACGATCATCTGTCCGGGCGTCTGGATGAATTCCACCAGCCCGGACGGATCAGATGGTGCAGGCACCATTCCGTCGGGTGGCATGGTCAGGGGGTCAATGCCGATAAGCCTGATACGCGTCGTACCAAACCTGTAATCGCCTTCAATGATCGGAGAGACGTGCAAACCCGCCTTCGAAGCCGGGCATATGTTTGCGAGGAAATTCTGCCGCCGTCCTTTGCCACCAGTTGATCCAGCTGGTTTTGCGCCAGGACCGAGGCCGCCCGGTCATAACTTGCTCTGGCTTCGGCATTGATTGCCTGGACCGCGCACCAAAGGCCGGTTGCAAGCGTGACGCCGACAACGAGGGTGAGAAGCTGAAGCGGTCGGTAGCGCCAGTGTGAGAGCAGCGCCCGGAAAGCGGTCCAGTTCATTGCGAAACCTTTCCACCACTCAGCGCGATACGCCGATCGAGTTTTACCGCCAACCGGCTGGAATGGGTCACCAGGAGGAGTGCGATCTGCGCGGACTTTGTCAGTCTCAACATAATATCGATGACGATATCAGCCGTCGCCTCGTCGAGATTACCTGTCGGCTCATCGGCAAGAATGAGGGGCAGTCTTGCCGCAAGCGTACGTCCGATCGCCACCCTTTGCTGCTGACCGCCGGAGAGCTGTTCGGGATAGCGTGCAAGCAGCTCTCCGATCCCCAGCGCCTCGACCAGGCTTTTTTCCCAGACCGGGTCGAAACGGCCCGCCAGCCGGGCGTGAAACGAGATATTGGATCCGACATCGAGGCTCGGAATGAGATTGAACTGCTGGAAGATTAAGCCCACCTCCCTGCGTCGGAAGCTCGCTCGACCGGCCTCGTCGAGATCGGTTATTTTCCGACCCCCCACCGTGATGATGCCACTGTCGGGCAAATCAAGGCCGCCGGCCAGATGCAAAAGCGTACTCTTTCCGCTGCCGGATTCCCCCGTCAGGGCAAGACTTTCGCCGGCTTCAAGTGAAAGGTCGACGCCGTTCAGGACCGGGATAATGCCTTCGGCTGTCTGGTAGGATTTCTTGATGCCGGAAAGTGAAAGGACCATGGCTCTTCGATCTCTGCTTCGTCCTATATGGACCGATATGCTGGCGGATCTCAACCGCTTTAGATACCGATATTCCACGCGCAGCCTAAACGACCGCACCGTTTCTGGCTGTAAAGTCGCCCTCCCCTCTGGCGTCTCCCCCCTCCCGTTCCGAGCGTGAGATGGCACCCGACACAAAAAACACTCGCCGTAGCCTTCCGACAGTCATGGCGGCTCCAGGGGCCGGATTGACCGACGAACTACATGATCAACGTGACGGTTTGTGTCGCAGCCCCTTCGATCATTTCTGAGCCGGGCAAAAGTGAGCGGCGTGGCGCTGAAGGCTGCCGAGGCAAAATTTCCTCAAAACTTGGGAGTATCCATGTCAGTCACGGGCATCCGATCACATATGACAGGCGCATACAGGCTTCACCCTGTTGAAAAATTGTCCTATGCTGTGGAAACATGACAGGCTGTGTGCATCCGGACGGCGAAGGTCGCCAAGGCAGTGTCCGGCCACAAGCAACTTCTAAACTCGGCCGGACTCTCATTGGAGAGTCGTCATGTCGGAACAATCTTTTGCAACGCCGTCCTTGCCGTTCGTACGTGTAGAAACCTGCGACGGAATACACGCCGCTGTCGCCTTTGAGGTGATGCGTGATCACTATGGGGTTTATGCTGCGACAGCAGCGGCATGGTGCGCCATCGAAGCACGTGGCGACGGTAAGGATGACCATTATCGTTTCTGGTTTGGTCTTTTTTGCGATCTTCGCAAGGCGTCCCCGGTCTTCTCTCTTCAGTTGCCACCAGCCTTCAACATTCCAGGAATTTCTGAGCTCTCCGGAATTCCGTCCGCGGAGAACAGGTGCGACTGCCTCTCGGTGCTGCTCAAATCCCGGCATGTCGGAAACACAATTATTCGCGAAATACGATCAATAATAAAAAACTAATATTGGATTTGGCGCGGCAGCGTAGCCAATGTCTGCCAGCAAATTGCGAAAAATCAATCCATTACGAGGGCGAACGATGAAACGTGGAATCCTGTTTGTTACATTTGTAGCTGCAACCGGCCTGGTCAGATCTGCAGACGCAGAGCAGTTGATCGTCAACAGCTATGGTGGACCTTACGAAGATATCATCCGGGATCGGATCATCGAGCCCTTCGAAAAAGAATTCGGCGTGAAGGTTATCTACGACGCGGTTGGATCCGCGTCGCAGGACTTGTCATCGAAGAAGCGCCAGCCAGCGGCCTGCAGCAGCCGATTGATTTTGATCCTCGCCGTCGCTTCCTTGGCGTAGTACCAACGCCAATCCCCCGGGAAAATTCAGCCATCATTGCGCCTTCGGAATAAACCCCACAGTAAATCCGAACAATCGCCCAATCTTCCCTAAAGTTTCGAGGGTTGGGTTCGCCGTCCCGGCTTCGATCTCAGCAACTTGGCGCCTGGTGAGCGATAGCGTCTTGGCGAATTCGTCCTGCGTCAAACCAAGCCCCTTTCGGATTTCAACAACAGCCTCAGGTAACCTCAAGTCGCCAGTCCGAGCGCGTTCCGCCAGTGTTCGCCGGTTCTCAAGAATTTCCTCTTTCGTTGGCTTTTTCCATCGAGCCATTTAGCTGTCCTCCGGCATCACTGGCACGCCGCCAGAACGCTCTCCGCGATTTCAATGCAGCGTCCCATTGCACGCTCTAGAATTTCCGGAGACCCACCCATATCTTTCGCCATAGCCGGTGTTTGCCGGAGGTATTCGGCAAACACGGAAAGCTCAGCTGCGAGCGCATTCTGCTCATCTGGATCAGGGATCAGTTCAGCGCAAATGCGTTTCCAATCGGGAAGGTGATCGCGACCACCGTCCCGCATCATGGCCCAGCGGGTGGAACGAACGATCCCCTCTTTGGCAATCCGCATTGGCGCGAAGTCAAAGAGCGGAGACAGGCGGATCGTGCCGTCCTGGTGCTTACTCAGTGCAGAATTTCGGCCATGATTATCGGGATTGCCGAGCGCCAAATTGGCGATGTCCCGCTCCAGGTATTCGACAATGTCCGCGAAAGGATTGGCAGAATATTGGCGCAAAACATCGATGTAGGCCTCGTGCGAGCCGACATGACCGAAATCAGCAACCCCGATCGCGGATACCAGGCTTTCTTGGCCCAGCCTAACGGTTCCGCCACCTTCTTTTTTCTTCCGGTCGAACCGAGGAATGATCAGGACACTTTCGGCATAGGTCGAAGGTTCGTGCACATTCAGGCCGATCTCTTGAGCGATCCGCGAATAGAGAGCTTCGCCTTCGAGTATAAGGCGGTCCACGGGCTCGTTGCTGCGGACCAGCTTGACAATGACGTGGCGCACGGCCTCATCGTCAGTTACGAAGCTGTCGAGATAATAGAGACCGTCCTTCGCTTGGGTCATCGAGACCTTAGGCCATTCGCCTTGCAGGCCACTTGAGCCAGAGGCGAGCATTCCGAAGCGATCGGCGACTTCCATGAAACGATCCGAGCGCTCAAGGATTTCCGCTTCTGTAACCCCTTGGCGCTCAACACCGCGCAGCCGTTCCGTCTCGGCCTCCGCCGCTTCTTTGATCCGGATATTGCCTATGCCGCCCGTCGCCGATCGCAGAAGCAGCGGGAGATCGGAAGCGCGCGAGCCTTCAGCAAGACTGAGATGCTCGGCAAGCTTTCGCCTTGCATGCCCCTGGGGCATAAGATCCAAGAGGAAGGGCGGCCAGCTGCGGCTATATCGATTTTCGAGATCAACGGGATATCGGACAGATAACGCGCGATGGTCGCGAACCGTTTTTCCACCCGCGAACTCCGCAGATGCAACTGTGACGAAATAGTCGAGATCGTAATCGACGATGGACGCGCCCTGGAAGCCGGCCGCGTCATCTTTAAGTTCTAGCGTCGCGGCGTGATGCCACTGGCCATAAAAATGGGTTTGGAGCGTTAGGCGCATTAATTGACCCTTTCAATGGTTCAATTAATGCATATTTTCAATTTATTCAACCCATCAAAGTGGGTTGAATAACTGCCCTTGGAACTGCAAGCTACTGAAGCGGTCATTAAAACTCCTGATCCGGCTGACCATCTTCCGGCCACGCAACGCATTGCCGTAAGCCAACAGCATGAGGGACAAGCTCAGCACAGGTGTTAGCCATTCATTGGTTAAAGAGGATAACGCCGCGGGCGCGGTCGAGTACACGCCGGTGGCGCTCTGCTACGATGTTCTGGCTTGCGTGCATGCGGACAACCTGCTGCAGCACCTTCAACTGTTCCCGCATTACCTCGAACGCACGGCGCTGAGCAGGCGGCACGCGATTGATAACATCCAGCTCTCCACGCAGGATAGCATTGCGGCCGAAGCGCTCGTCGAGGGCGCGGCTCACGGTTGCAAACTCCTTACTAATGGCGGGATCGAGCGAGCCCGCAGCGACGTCGAGCCTGCCGTTCTTTTTCTTCATCGCCACTGAGAGTTCTCTCAGTGCATCTTCGGCGGACGGCGACAGTCCCGGGATGCCAATGCTCATGCGCTGGCGCTCCTCAGTGATCGCCTCCCTCTCTGCATCAAATGCGGCCCTAAATGAGGTGGCCAATAACCGCACACGGCTTGCCGCCTCCGGGACGGCACGGAAAGCCTCCTTCCGCTCCTGGCCGACAGCGAGCAATTTGTCCATGATACGGCCGGAGCCTCGCAACGCGCCGTAGGCAGCGGGATCATTGCTGATGGCCGCAGCGATCCGCTCACCGGCAAAGCCCTTCAGGATCAGAACTTCAATCTTTCCGACAGCACCTGCCGGATCGCGCCAGATACGCGCTGCCGCGTTCGCAAGGGCGGCGCGATTTTGACTGTAGTGAGGAACAGCTCGCGCCCTCTCCCGCGCCTCGTGGTCGATCGGGGTTTCAAACTCTGTTACAGCTGCAAGCATTGGCAACACCGGCACCGTCTCTTTCCCAGGCACGACGCTGGCGCCGGTAACGATCCTGGAGCGATCTTTCCTTTCGGCAAGATGCTGTTCTTCGGCAAAGCGGCGTATGGCGGCAAAAAGACGATTGAGCTTTTCGCGCCGGTCGAGGTCAAGGTCGTCCGGCATGCGCTCGATCATGTTGCGCTGGGCAACAGTGTCTGCCTTGTCGGTGAAGGCGGACCAGCCGAAGCGAGCGTTGAGAGCGTCGTTGACCCCCCTCACCTCTTGAACAAAAAGGCGATCCTCCGCCGCGTAGGCGAAGGCCGTCTTGTAGGCATCCTTGCCACCGCGCTCGCGTACTGCTTCGATTTCGGCAAGGCGCGCCATAGCCGGTTTGGAAAGCGCCGGGATCGACAACGACATATGCGCGCGCCGTTGCTCCTCTCGCATGCCGAAGCGTTCGACCTGGCGGCGGAACTCTGTGGCATGGGCACGCGCCAGCGGTAGCAATTCGGACAATGCCGACACCGCCTCATCGCGCTCGGAGCGGGCCGCGCGGCCATCGACAAGAAGATTCGATCCACGCAGACGGCCGAGACGCTGCGGCGAGGCCTCAAGATCGTCGGCAAGCTCGCGGGGCGCAATCCGCGCGTCGGAGGCAAGCGCGTTCAGTCTTGCAAGCGCACCTTCGGGATCGCGATAGATCTTTTGCAAGACTGGGCGAAGAATGGCGTCGCGTTCCTTCCAGTGATCCGAGCGAAGCTGCGCGCGGCGGGCATCCTCGCCGACACTACGGGAAAACAATGTTTTCGGCGGGATGAGATATTGTCGATCCGTCGGAATTTTTGCCGTCCGGGTTTCGGCTCGTTCCTCACTATAGGAAACACGCTTCTCGCTTTCGATCGCGAAGCCGAGCGCCACGCTCGCCCGCTCCCAAAGCTTCGCCACTTGCTCGCGCTTCTGCGCCAGCCACGCCAGTTGCCGCGCCGCTCCGTCCTCCATCCAGGCTGCGACCCCAGAGAGCGTATCGATACCGCGACGCTGGGCAAAATCGCGGGCGTGCGCCCGGTAGCCGGCCTCGCTCTCGAAATCGAGCGACGTCGTCTTGGCGCCGGAGCGGCCAAGACGCTCCACCAACTGCTTGAACAGTTCCGGCCGATCGTTCTCCTCCTCGATGCGCTGCCGGCGAACCTCTGCCGTTTCGATCTGCTTGGTAGTCCAGACGTTTCGATCGACCGTCCGTTCCTCGAACCTCTTCTCTCCGGTTTTCTCGTCGATGACGGGCACCATCACCGTCACCCGTTCGACACCGTCCTTGCGCAGCGTCACCGTGTCGCCTTCCGAGACGCCGGCCTCCTCCAGGGCCTTCGGAAGGCTTACGCCCCAGAGCCGATGCACGCTTCCGTCGTCCGTTTTCACATCGGCGTAGGGGCTTTTATCGGCATCCTCGTCTTGCGGCCTGAACTTCGCATTGCCGGTTCCGACCAGCTCGCCCGTGACGCCTGCGGCGTGATCAACCCGGGATATTTTGCCCCATCCCGGCTTCGGCTCAAAGTCCTCGCGAGCGGCATAAAGATCGGCCCGGTCGCGATGGCGTGTCATCGACACGTATGTCAGGTGCTGATCCATCAGCCCGGTTGCGAGCACGAATGTCCTGTCGACGGTCGCACCTTGAGACTTGTGAATGGTCGCAGCATAGCCGTGATCGACATTGCGATAGCTGTCTTCGCTGATGATGACATCCCGGCCATTATCGAGACGGACCGATAGTAGTGGGCCGCCGTGCGTGTCGCCGGTGGAGACGACCGTGCCGAGCATGCCGTTCTTGACATATTGAGGCCCAAGCCTTTGCGCGCGCGGCTCGAGGAACCGGGCGTTTTCGAGGAAGATGATCCGGTCGCCGACGGCGAACTCCCGCACGCCTCGCTCCGTGTAAAATTCACGAGAGACGGTCAGGGCGCCTTCATCTTTCATGACGTTGCGCAGCGCTTCATTGAGCCGCCTTACGTCGTCATTGGTATGGGCGAGAACGAGCAGTTCGTCACCACGCATGCGAACCGACTGTTCTTTATCGGCATATTGCTGGATGAGATCGCGGCGAGCGCGCGTCCAGTCAGCAACGATGCGCTCCACAGCTTCAGCCCGGCTCTCCGCCTCGACAATATGCCCCCGCTGCGCATAAGCATCCAGCCCCTCCTCAACCTTGCCGCGGGCGAAAAGACGGGAGGCCTCTCGCGCCCACTCTTCACGCTGGCGCCGCACACCTGCAAGTTCGGCAGAACCGATCCGTTCGGAAATCGCCCGAAAGGCTGCGCCGGCCTGGATCGGCTGAAGCTGCATTGCATCGCCGACCAGAACCACCTTGGCTCCAGCCTCCTCGGCGCGCTTGAGCACACGCGCCATCTGCTGCGACGAGACCATGCCGGCTTCATCGATGACAAAGATGTCCCGCCGGTCGAGGAGATCGCGTCCTGTCTCCCAAGCCATTTCCCATGAGGCGAGCGTGCGCGATCTGATGCCGGAACTATCCTCAAGCCCTTCGGCCGCCTTGCCAGCAAGCGCCGCCCCGAAGACGCGGTAGTTGTCGCTCTCCCAGGCGACGCGCGCCGCGGCAAGCAGCGTCGATTTTCCCGCACCGGCATGCCCGACCACAGCGGCGATGCCAGTGTCGCCGGCGACATGATGGACAGCCTCCACCTGTTCGCGATCAAGCGTGAACGGATTTTCCGGATTGCCGGTTTCTATGGTTCTGACAGCCGCCGCAATTTTCGCGTTGGCGACGCCGAAGCCCTTGCGCCGGGCCAGAACTTCCGCCGACTGCGCCATGTCGTATTCGGTGCGCAGGATATCGCGTGTGGTGAAGACCGCAGGTTCGGCCACCTTGCCGGTCTGCAGGTTCGCCTGTTGCGGCTTCAACAGTACGAGATCATTAGAGGCCATCAGCTTGGAGCGTATGTTGGCGAAATCAGCGGGATCGTCGACATAGCGGTGCAGAGCCTTGGCGATGTCCCGTTCATCGAAGGTGGAGCGCTCGTTGCCGAGTTGTTGCAGGAGTAGATGCGGATCGGCCAGCAACCGGTCGGCCATCTCCTGCCGGCGCGCGAGATCGGCCGGCGCGAAATACATCGCGACACCCTTGCGGGCGAGCGCTGCCTTTTCCGGCCCGAGATGTTTCTGGGCAATCCCGTCGAGCCCCTGTTCGGCATAGGAACGCCCGTCGAGGCGGATCTCATGGCCGGCAAGCGCCAGATGCCGATTGGCCGTATCCGCCCAGGCGATCTTCCATGCCTTCATGGTTTCCTTGTCGCCGGCCCAGAGCCTGTAGACGATCTTGCCCTTCGGTCGGTCCGGCGTGACGACCCGCAACGGCTCGCCGTCGGCGCCAAGCACCGGCACTTTCTTCGGCCCGAAACCCTGTTCCGTCAGAGGTCGAAGCGCGGTCATCAGGTGGATGTGTGGATTGCCTTGCCTGTCATGATAAACCCAGTCGGCGATCATGCCCTTGGACGTCAGGTTGTCCCGGACGAACTCGCGCACAAGGGCGATGTTCTCTGATCGCGTCAACTCTTCCGGAAGCGCGATGATCAACTCGCGGGCAAGCTGCGCGTCGGCACGAGTTTCGAATGCGTCCACTGCATTCCAAAGAGCCTCGCTGGCCGCAACGACGCTCTTCCCATCGATGGCCGCGCGCAGCCAGGCCGGTACCTGGTCCGGCAGCGCCAACTCCTCGTGTTTCAGTTCGGCGCCGCCGCCACGGTAACTGAAGGAGGTTCCGGCCTGTTCGTCCATCATCCGCGCCCGATGACGATAGGCGGCGGCCGAAACGATACTGCGTCCCGCTCCCCTGCTGATCACCTGCGCTCTGACGAACATGATCGCCACTGACGTCTCCAGTCCTTCCAGGCACGTCGCGTCAGCGACGTATATTGCGCCCTCAAATCAATCGGCCTGACAAGACCGATGCTGCTTTTCCAGGAGACGGCCCTGCTGGGATTTCCAATATCGACGTTTGTGGGCTTGTGTACGGTAGCGCTTTTGACTACGATTTTCTAGTCAGTTAAATGACGGGACGAAAATTTCCAAAGACGTTGAAAGGACTTGCCTATGGCCGCCAAGCCTGCGCTCATGGATATTGATGCTCAAATCGAGAAGCTTCGCGAACGAAGAAAAACTTTAATAGTAAAATCAGCTGATCGTTTCGCGCGTGCGGCAACGAAGTCGGGATTGGCAGAGATGGAGATCGCTGACGAGGAGGTGGATCGCATCTTCGACGAGATCGCAGCACGATTTCGCAACGGCGAGAAGAAGCAGGCCGCTGGCTCACCTGCTTCGCCGCGTGGAAAGGCAAATGGAGCGACTGGTTCGGAAACGGAGGCTCCACATGACAGCTGACCGAAAGAAGGGAGCGAGAGAAAAGTTCTTGCTCGGCGACATTGTCGTTCGCGCGGGCCTGTCGAACGCCGATCGGGCTTTCCTGCTTGGCGGGCTTCTCGAAATGAAGCGGGTCGTGCCGGGGACACCTGAACATCGGCGTATTCGCGATATCGGGGAGCTCGCCTTCAGGGCCGCGGCATCCAGCGGCAGTTTAGAACGCTTTGCGAAGGCGTCGGAATGAAGGGAAAGGCCAAACCTCATCCAAGCCTGTTGCTTATCATCGTTCCCATCGTCGTCACCGGTTTTACCTTTTACGCCGCCCACTGGCGCTGGCCTGAATTGGCGACCGGCATCACCGGCAAGCCGCAATACTGGTTCCTGCGGGCGTCACCGTTACCGGTCCTTTTGTTCGGGCCTCTGGCTGGATTGCTGGCGGTCTGGGCGCTGCCCCTCCATCGGCGAAGGCCCGTGGCATTGGCAAGCTTTCTCTGCTTTTTCCTGATGGCCGGCTTTTACGGGATGCGCGAGTTCGGGCGGCTTCAGCCGCTCGTAGAGAGCGGTGTGCTGACCTGGGATCAGGCGCTATCATTCGTCGACATGATTGCGGTCGTTGGCGCAGCGATGGGATTCATGGCGGCCGCGGTCGCGGCGCGCATCTCCAGCGTCGTGCCCGAACAGGTGACGCGCGCCAGGCGCGGAACATTCGGAGATGCAGACTGGCTGCCGATGTCGGCGGCGGCACGGCTGTTTCCCGATGATGGCGAAATCGTCATCGGCGAGCGCTACAGGGTCGACAAGGAACTCGTCCATGAGTTGCCGTTCGATCCGAACGATCCGGCCACCTGGGGACGTGGTGGCAAAGCCCCGCTGCTGACCTACGCCCAGGATTTCGATTCGACTCACATGCTTTTCTTCGCGGGCTCCGGTGGCTTCAAAACCACCAGCAACGTCGTGCCGACGGCGCTCAGATATACGGGTCCCCTCATTTGCCTGGATCCGTCCACCGAGGTGGCCCCGATGGTCGTTGACCACCGAAGAGATAAACTCAACCGAGAGGTTGTTGTGCTCGATCCGGCAAATCCGGTCATGGGATTTAACGTGCTCGACGGAATCGAGCACTCGCTAAAAAAGGAAGAGGACATTGTCGGCATTGCGCACATGTTACTCTCGGAAAGCTTGCGCTTCGAATCGTCGACTGGCTCTTACTTCCAATCGCAGGCGCACAATCTGCTGACTGGTCTTCTAGCGCATGTGATGCTGTCACCGGAATATGCAGGACGGCGAAACCTGCGCAGCCTGCGCCAGATCGTCTCCGAGCCGGAAACGTCCGTGCTCGCCATGCTGCGCGACGTACAGGAACACTCCACGTCCGCCTTCATTCGCGAAACGCTCGGCGTTTTTGTTAACATGACCGAGCAAACGTTCTCAGGCGTCTATTCGACGGCATCGAAAGATACGCAATGGCTGTCGCTCGATAATTACGCGGCACTGGTTTGCGGCAACACGTTCAAATCGAGCGAGATCGCTGGCGGAAAGAAAGACGTGTTTATCAATATCCCCGCATCGATCCTGCGGTCCTATCCCGGTATCGGTCGGGTGATCATCGGCTCGCTGATCAACGCGATGGTCGAAGCGGATGGTGCGTTCACGAGGCGAGCGTTGTTCATTTTGGACGAAGTCGATCTGCTTGGCTACATGCGCGTGCTTGAAGAGGCTCGCGATCGCGGTCGCAAGTATGGCGTCAGCATGATGCTGATGTACCAGTCCGTCGGGCAACTGGAACGGCACTTCGGAAAGGACGGCGCGGTCTCATGGATCGACGGCTGCGCTTTCGCGAGCTACGCAGCAATCAAGGCACTGGATACCGCCCGCAACGTCTCAGCCCAATGTGGAGAAATGACTGTCGAAGTCAAAGGCAGTTCTCGCAATCTCGGCTGGGGTGCGAAAAACAGCGCATCGCTCAAATCAGAAAACATCAATTTCCAGCGCCGCCCGTTGATAATGCCGCACGAAATCACCCAATCGATGCGCAAGGACGAGCAGATCATTATCGTCCAGGGCCATAGTCCGATCCGCTGCGGGCGGGCGATCTATTTCAGGCGGAAGGACATGGATATGCACGCCAGGCCCAACAGGTTTGCCAAGCTGGGACCTTGACGGCCCAGGCGTTTTCTTGCGGACCGTATTCGGCTTCTATTGGCCATTTCGTTGCCTTCATCAGCGCCAGTGCCGCGTCTATCGCCTTCTAGCGCTTCGATCAGGTCGTTGTGTCTCGTTGAAGGATGAGCATGGACACCGAAGAATTGACGATGTGCTAGCTCAACCCGTCCTAGTGCCTCTCCAGCGTAGATGACAGATGCTCCTGTATCGTAGTCGTCGCGGTCGCCGCAATGGATGCCATTTGATCCTCCTTTTTCGAAAACATGCGATGCCTGAACATGGACCTACTGACGATTGGAAGCGAAGACAGCTCGCCATCTGATTTACCGGCTGTGCTCACCTCGACGATCGCGCCCGGACGTACCGTTCAGACCGGGAAGCTTGAGCGTCAGGATGATCGGACACTGCCGAAACCGCAACAGGCATCCATCACAGAAATGAATCGGAAGCGACCTTTCGATTCATAAGTCTCGTTGGACCAGATCGCGAGCATCGCCGATCATGCGGGGATGGGAACACACCACTACCAGCTTTATTGCCAGAGGATCGACGCCAACAGGAACATGGCCCGATATTACGCGCTTGCGATCCGGCCAACCCTTTTTGGCGAAATAGCCGTCGTGCGAAGCTGGGGACGGATCGGCAAGGCTGGCGGGGAGATGACCGAGGTGTTCGGCAATGAGAATGATGCGATATCGCGCTTTCTCGAACTGGTACTGCAGAAGCGCAAAAGGGGCTATCAACCGGCAAGAAACTGTGGAAACCCCGGCAGGAGCGCCACTCTAAGCACATCGCCGCATGACAACGTAACGATCGCCTGAAAGGGTTTTCCCGTCTTTAACGAGGAAACCGTCATGACCACAACCAATGAAATCGCCGAAAAGATCGCATCCGAACAGAACCTGACCAAAGCCCAGGCGAAATCGATCGTCGAAACCGTCTTCGCGTCGATCACGACGGCAGCCACGTCTGGAGCGGAAACATCTATCCCGGGATTCGGCAAGTTCAAGATCAAGGATACCCCGGAGCGTGAGGCTCGCAATCCGGCAACCGGCGCCACCATCAAGGTTGCCGCTGCGAAGAAGCTTACGTTTCAGCCTGCCAAAGCACTGAAAGATGTGCTGAACAAGTAAGCCGCACCGCGGTAAGCGGGGTCATCAGGGGGGGAGCCGCCAAAGGCAGACGGCGCAGCGTCATCGGCGCTGCTTGCCTTGACGCTTAAAGCTGATCTCGATGGCAATCGGACGGTGGTGGCAGCATTGCGGGTGTATGCCACCCTCAGAAGGGCGGCACGACGTCAACGGAACCGTCCTGCTCGGCCATGATAACGGCCAGTTCGGCCAGAGCCAGTTCCAGCTCCGCGGCAATCTGGCGACGCTCGTCTGGGTGGCAATGGTTCATCTCGGCGCGCAGTTCTTCGATATGTTGTTCCAGTAGCATCGTCATCTCCTTGACGTTTGAGAAAGATGACGCCGCCGGGCGTGAGGAAATGACGGGGTCAAGAATCGCGTCGGCGACCGCCAGAGGCGGCGAGTGGGGTGCCGGTTTTGTTGAAGCGCAGGGAACCGGAGCGGAAGCAAAATCGGGGGGCCACGCGAAGTCCTTGAGGCCGGCATTTGCTCGCGGCACGATTGGTCACTCTGAGCAGACCCCGCCTCTCCGTATCGCGACCAGTAGAAGAAGCGGGCTAGATGCCCGGTTCCTTCTTGGTTTGAACAAGGGAAAAGCCCCGCCGTTTCCGGCAGGGCTTCGTCTTTGATCAGGCGTCGCGCTTCGGGCGGTTCCAGACCAACGTATAGTCGCCTTCCCTCTCGGTCGGCCAAAGTGCCGCATTGATCGGGGCCGGGAAGCTCGGATCGTCGAGCTTGACCGAGATGTAGGGCTCTCCGTCGCCGGAAACCTGGCTCCAGGCGGCGCCGACTTCGGCCGCTCCGGACATGATCCGGAAGTCGGGAGCGTCGCGGGATGTGCGTTCGATCGGGTTCAGACGGGCCTTCATGGAGACCGTCAGAGTGCGTACGTGGCCGAGGATGGTGTTGCCGTTGGTGGTGAATTCGCCGATGATTGCCATTGTCGTGATCCTTTCGGTTTGATCGGGCCGCGACCATCGCGTCCTCGATGACTGTCGATTTGATCGGGGACGATCGGACCGCATCCTTAAGGGACCGGAATGCAATGGAGGGCGGCGGGAGACGGCTTTCTTGGACCGCGAGGAATGCGAACGCAGGTCGCAGGGGAAGAAAGGGGGCGATGCCGTTGCGGGAGAACGATCGAGGCGCAGCCGATCTTCGATCGGACATGTCAAATCGAGGCCGCGTTGGCCGCGCCCACTTCCTATGCCCGAATGGATGGCAGCAATGGCCACATCGACCGTTTGGGCATTGCCGGGCCAATGCGACAAGTCCGGTGAGCGTCGCCGAACTTTCCTTCTCGATGGCGGCTCCGGTTTTCAATCTGGCACATGTCGCCCATGCTTGCTCGTATCCGCAAGAATGACCTGTTGCTGATGCAGGACGCATAAGGGCCAGTCGCAGCAAAACTGGCTCGCGCCCGCACGGAACAAGATCGCCTTCGCTTTCCTCCCGAACGGTCAATCCGCGCTGCCCGGATTCAGATTTTGGGAGCAGTACCAAAGGACGCTCTAAAAAGAGAGGGGCGCTATTACACTGCCTCCCTCGTCGCGCAGGCATCCGCCCTTGGCTGAAGACCGTGGAGATAATTGACCGCCCGCTGCGCATGCGCGGCCGCCTGGAAAATTGCCCGTTTGTCGTTGGCCAGCACCGAGATCCATGACTGCAGATAGGACGCGTGATCCGGCCGCGGCTCAAGTTCCGGCGCGATACCGAGGTCAGCGCAGAGGAAGCAACTGCCAAGTTCGGCAATGAGTTCTTCCCGCGCCCGCTCCGTCCGGTCCTTGGCATAGCGCGACAGGTCACGTCCCACGCGATGTTCTGCCGCCGTCCAGTGGGTCGCCTCATGGCTGAGGACTGCCGCATACCCGGCGGCATCGCGGAAGGCTTCGAACGGTGGCATCTGGATATAGTCCATGGCCGGAGAATAGTATGCCTGGTTGCCGCCGTGCCGAATGACTGCGCCGGTATTGCGGAAGAACTCGTCGGCGTGACCGATGCGCTCGATCGGGCTCAGGAGCGGTTCGGGTACGCCATGATAGTGGTCAGGCAGGCCGTCGATCTGCGCTACGTTGAACACCGTGTACGATTTAAGGAACGGAATATCGCGCTCCACCTCGCCGCCATTACTGTCGGTCTCCGACTTGGTGAAGCGGCTTGCATAGATGACCGTCGTTCCGGTCTCGCCCTTGCGAACAGCTCCATCCAGCTGCAAGGCCTGTTTGAACGTCATCCATGTCGGCGAGACATAGCCCCTCGCTGTGCTCTCCGACCACAACAGCAGCACGTTGAGACCGCTATAGGCTTCGCCGTTGTGGCGCAGCGGCCGGGTGATCCGTCCGGTCGTATTTGCGGCCGACCAGGGCTTCATCCACGGACGGACGCCTTTTTCCAGATCCGCAACGATCATGTCGGTGATCCGCGCATAGAGATCGGCGCGCTCGCCCTGCCCTTTTCTTTTCATATCCTTCAACCTCCGTTTTCGGAGGTCGCGACCATCGCGACCCCGTCACGTCGGTCAAAAGCCGGGGAGATCAGGGATGAGCGCACGCGGAACGCGCCGTAACAACGTGAAGGAGGGCGAAGCCCTTGCGCGAGACCCTCGGCCCGGCAGACCGAAGGCGGGACGGGGTAGCAATGGACAGATTACCGATCTTCATCCGCAGCCAATGCAGGGGCTTCGCCAGCAAGACCACTTTCTGCCGCACGGCAGCCGACGGAATCTTAGCAACGGCGCGGTTGAGGTTGGGACCTTCTGTCGACGCATTGAAGTCGCGTCCCGTCGTTGATCCGAGGCGGTGGCCGGCACAGGCCCTCGTGACTTCGAGCTGACGAGAACAGGGCACCTTCGTCTACGTGAACAAAGGCGGGGCAGGAGCCCCGCCGTGATGGATGTTATTCGAAGGCTGACAGCTGGATTGCTGCTGCCTTGCGGTCGAGCGTCTGGCCGGGATTTTCGACCGGCCGGTCGAAGGGCTTCCATGTTTCGCCGACCACCTGCTCATAGGCTGCGACAGCGCCGACGGCCGCCATTCTGAGCGCATGTGCCTGGATGCCCATGTCGGCTGCGAATTCGCGCTTGCGCTGGGCGACGCTCTCATAGCCGACCGGACCGTCGAGATCCTCGTCGCGGGCATCCGCAGCGCTCTTGGCGGTGGCGTCCCGCGCCTCGGTGACGGCGCGGGAGTAGAACTGGCCGGCGCCATGGGCCGATCCGACATAGGCCCCGACGATGCGCTGCAGATGGATCTGCATCGCCCGGTCGCCAAGGCCATCGGAAAGTGCGGTGGCGGTTTCGACGATCAGGCGCTCGTGCATGTCACGGATGCCGTCGCCGTCGACAATGGCGGTCCCGAAGCTTTCGGCGATCCGAAGCGCCTGTGTTTCATCGGGGCATGAAAGGCGGACCATTTCGAGGGTGGCGCCTCTGCGCAGCGGCACGACGCGGGCGGATTGGCGGATTGATTGACGGAATTGGGTTGCTGACTTTGCCATGGTGGTCTCCATTGCTTCGCCGAAGTGTCGGCCCCCTGGCCGTTCTGTCCTTCGGTGCGGTCGAAAGGAACAGGCGCAATCCGGGCGGATCATGGCCCGGGCAGGCCAGATCGAGCGAAGCAGGCAGGCGGTCAAGCAGGGGTGACAAGCCCTTGCGAAGCCCGCGTGCCTGCTTTGTCGAGAGCGGCATGACCGGCCGCCCCGCGGCGCGACAGCGGCCTTGAACCGAACGGGCGCCGGTTCAGACACCACGAAACCGAAGGACAGAACGGCCAGAGGCAAACCTCGGATGCCGAAGCTGAGAGGAAACCACGCCAGACCCGCGCCAGGCCGCGCCGATCCAACGTCCAAGCCGCAGCTTGCCCAGTCGTCACAACCGCCGACGTCACTATCGGCTCGTGGTCCCGTTTGGCCTGAGCCACCCGGCAGATGTGCACGGGCACGCAATGATGCGATTGCATCCTCCTGTCGCGCGAGCTTTCACGAAAGTCCATCGACGGAGGGATTATGCCGCAGAAACGCGATAATCGTCCGCAGTGCTCGACCAGATATGTTCCAGCTTCTCGTCGTGCGTCATCGCTCGGGAGGGCCTGGATTCGCGTTCAATGATAGCGCTTCGCATGCGTTCGGGCGAGCTCTTGTCGGCCAGGTCGCAATAACCGCGGAGGTGCCGGAGGCACCCGTCGACCGACAGAGAGAAGAGGATGCTGGTGACCAAACCGGTCGGGAATTCGCGCATAGCGAATATCCCGGCCTTGATCGAGAGCAGCGGCAGTATCTCAAACGTGTAGTCGTGGGATGCATCGGCGATCTTGAACCATTCGCCGCTGTAGAGCGCGCTGTCGTCCCACTCCCATACATGCTCAGCCTCATTCGGTAATGATCGCGCTGATGTGGCACCCATGGCTGCACGCCAACTCTACTGTTTTCCCAAAAAAATGCTGCGGGGGGCCCTCGAGGGACGCCAAGCGGTGCGGCTCCCGGGATAGCGAAAAATCACTGAAAATTCCTACTCTTCACCTTCAGCGTATCGATATGGAGATCGGGTGTGAACATGTCCCGCGGGACAACAGGCTTTTGTCGATCGCGAGAATCCGGCCCGCCGCCGCCGTGGGCAAACTCATCGCCCCGCCCGGCCGGCAGCCTGAATTCGACATCCCGATCAGCCAGACCGACAAGGTCCGCTGACAGGTCGAAGAGTTGCTGCGAGACAAGATGCACGACCTCCCCTTCCCGCTGAATCCGCCCATTGATTGCCATCATCGAAGATCCGAGCACCACGCTCCTGCGCTTCTCGAACAGTGACGGCCAGACGACGATGTTGGCAGGGCCTGTTTCGTCCTCGATGGTGATGAACATGACACCCTTGGCAGACCCGGGCTTCTGGCGCACCAGCACCAAACCTGCAGTATAAACCCATCGCCCATCCCGAGCATTCATCGCCTCCGCACAAGGGATGATGTTGCGTGCCGACAGGTCCCTGCGCAGGAACGCAACTGGATGCTGCCGTAGCGTCAAGCCCGTATGGCTGTAATCCTCGATGACGTTGTGCCCGTCCGTCATCTGCCGAAGGGCGACCTCCGGCTCCTGCTGCTCAGCAATTGCCGCCATCTCGCGCTCAGTCGCGGCGGCAAACAACGGCAATGGCTCATCACGCAGCGCCTTGATGGCCCAGAGCGCGTCGCGCCTCTCGAGTTTGAGCGATGGCAGAAAGGCATCGGCCTCTGCCAGCTGGACAAGGGCCTCCGTCGGCACGCTGGACCGGCGCCACATGTCATCGACGGATAAGAAAGGACTATTCATGCGTGCCGTCACGATCCGCGCTGCGTCAGCGACAGCCAGTCCCTTTACCTGCCGAAATCCAAGCCGGACAGCATGCCGATCGGTGCTGCCGATCTTTTCAAGAGTGCAGTCCCAGCGCGAGCGGTTGACGCACACAGGTCGCACCTCGACGCCATGCTTGATCGCATCGCCGACGATCTGGGCGGGCGCATAAAAGCCCATCGGCTGACTGTTCAAAAGCGCCGCGCAAAAGACATCCGGATAGTGGCATTTGATGTAGTTCGATGCATAGGCGATCAGCGCGAAAGATGCCGCGTGACTTTCCGGAAAACCGTAGCTGCCGAAACCTTCGAGCTGGGAAAAGGTCTTTTCGGCGAACTCCGCCGAATAACCGTTCTTGACCATGCCGGAGACGAGTTTTTCCTTGAAGCGGGAGACCCCGCCGGTGAACTTGAAGGTGGCCATCGACTTGCGCAGCTGGTCGGCCTCGCCACCGGTAAAACCGGCGCAGACCATGGCGACGCGCATGGCGCTCTCCTGAAACAGCGGCACGCCCAGCGTCTTGCCGAGCACGGCCTCAAGCTCGGGTGTGGGATATTCGACCGGCTCCTTTCCCTCTCGGCGGCGAAGATAGGGATGCACCATGTCGCCCTGGATAGGACCGGGCCGGACGATCGCCACCTGCACGACCAGATCGTAGAAGGTGCGGGGTTTCAGGCGCGGCAACATCGCCATCTGCGCGCGGCTTTCGATCTGGAACGTCCCGAGCGTATCGGCTTTTCGGATCATTGCGTAGGTGGCTGCGTCTTCCTGCTGGATCGTAGACAGATCGAGATCCTCGCCCTTATCCTCACGGATGAGATGAAACGCCTTTGCCATGCAGGTGAGCATGCCGAGTGCGAGCACATCCACCTTCATGAACTTCAACGCCTCGACGTCATCCTTGTCCCACTCGATGATCTGGCGGTCCTTCATCGTTGCCGGCTCGATCGGCACGAGATCGTCCAGCCGGTCATGGGTGAGGACAAATCCTCCTGGATGCTGGCCCAGATGGCGCGGAGCGCCCATCAGCTGCTGCGCCAGTTTGAGGGTGAGCGCCAAACGGCGGTCGTCAGGATTGAGATTGAGTTCGCGGATATTCCGATCCGGGACCTCCTCCGACCAGGACCACATGCCAGATGATAGGGCCTTGATCACGTCCTCCGGCAGACCGAGTGCCTTGCCGACATCGCGGATCGCTCCCTTGGCACGATACCGCGTAACGGTGGCGCAGAGGGCTGCCTTGTCATGTCGGTAGGTCTTGTAGATCCATTGGATGACCTCCTCGCGCCGTTCATGCTCGAAGTCGACATCGATATCCGGCGGTTCGTCGCGCTCCTGGCTGACGAAACGCTCGAACAGTAGATCATTGGTCGACGGATCGATCGAGGTAATGCCGAGAATGTAGCAGACGGCACTGTTGGCCGCCGATCCCCTGCCCTGACAGAGAATGCCCTGGCTTCGAGCAAAGCGCACGATCGAAAACACAGTCAGGAAATAGGGAGCATATTTCATTGTGCGGATGAGATCGAGCTCGTGCCGCACGGTTTTCAGGACATCCGATGGCGGTCCCTCTGGATAGCGGTCGGGCACACATTCCCAGACGTAGTGCTCCAGCGAGGCCTGGGCGTCCTTGCCCGGCACGATTGCTTCCTCCGGATATTGATAGGTCAGCTCCTCAAGTGAAAACGTGCAGCGGCGAACGATCTCCAACGTTCGTGCCAATGCCTCCGGGTATCGGGGAAACAATCGCTGCATCTCCTCCGGCGGCTTCAGAAATCGGTCGGCATGCCTCTCGCGCTCGAAGCCGACATCATCGATCGTGGTGTTGTGCCTGATGCAGGTGACGATGTCCTGCAACTGCCGCCGGCCCGGCTCATGAAACAGCACGTCATTGGTGACGACGGTTTTGACCCTGAACCGTGCCGCCATGTTGGAAATCTCATGCAGCCGCATCTGGTCATTCGGTCGCCTGCGGAGGGAGAGCGACACGTAAGCACGATCACCAAACAGCTGCGCCATCTTTCGAAGCTGCGCGGCGCATGTCGCGTCCGGCAAATCTGGCACGAGAATGCCGATCATGCCTTCCGAATAAGCGATGACGTCATCCCAATGCAGGATGCAGTTGTTCTTGCCGCCGCGCGATTTGCCGAGCGTGATGAGGCGCGTCAACCGCGAATAGGCAGCGCGATCGATCGGATAGACCAGCACCGACATGCCGTCGGCGAGATCGAGACGGCAGCCGACAACGAGCCGAATGCCTGTTGAACGTGATGCTTCAAGCGCCCGGACGATGCCTGCAAGAGAATTGCGATCAACGACGCCGATCGCACTGATCCCAAGGAGTTTTGCAGTATCAAACAACTCCTGCGCCGACGAGGCACCACGCAGAAACGAAAAATGTGTCGTGACCTGAAGCTCGGCATAGCTCATGCGAATATCCCGTGGCAGAACCAGCGGTGTGACCCGGTTTCCGGATCAATACCGTCGCCGGAGCGGAACACCCACAAGCGCTCGCCTGCTTCATCCTCAATGACGAAATAGTCGCGCACGGCGTCCATTTCGGCATCTCGCTGCCACCATTCCCCGAAAATGCGTTCCGGGCCGTCGGCACATTTGACCTTGCGGCGTTTGCCACGCCAGACGATGGAGACTGGGGGCCGGTCCGGCATCAGCGCGATCGCCTCGATCAACTCAGGTCTCGGCAAGAGACGAACGGGGCGGCGCCAATGGCTGACCCAGGCAACGGCGATCGGTTCGGCGACGGGGCTGATGCGCTGGACAGAGCGTTCCGGCACATCGGAGGCGACCGGTGCGACGCGATAGACCCTCTGCCCCCGGTTTCCATAGAGGTCGATCAGCGGCGTGACATCAGTGACCTCATCCTCGACCAGAGCAGAGGCTTTCTGAGCCTCCTCGAGAGGCTCGGCTATCACGGCGAGCAGGATCAGCTTTTCGATCCCGAAGCCCGGCTCGATCTTTTCCGTCCGGTCCCGAAACAGTTTTGTCAGCCAGGCGACATCGCGGGCGGGCCTGGCGGTTCCGGCGCGGATGGCCTGCCTCGTGCCATCGACCTTCTCGACGATCAGGTCGGCACGGCGAACGCCAAGCCCGCGCTTCTGGAGTTCGTCAACGAGTTGGACGACCAGACGGCCAACATATTTATTGATTGTTTCCGCAGCCCCGATCGGTTCGGCGAAGGCCTTGGAGACTTCAACCAGCTCTGCGGTCCGGATCGGTTCGACCGGCTCGGCGACACGACAGAGCATCTGGTCGAGACGGCGGCCGACCTCCGGACCGAGGCGCAATGTCAGCGGGGCCCGCGGGGTGTTGGCAAGCTCGCCGATTGTCTGGAAACCGAGAATGCGCAGATCAGAGACGATCTTTGACGGCAGGCGCAGAAGCGAGATCGGCAGTTTTTCGACGGCACGGGCCGTCTCGCCCGGAGGAACGACAATCGTTTCGCGATTGATTGCGCGGGCGCAAGCATGGGCAGCACCCCAGCTGTCGGCAACCGCCACGCGCGCCGTCAGTTTTCGGGCAAGAAACTGGTTGGCGATCTTCGTCACCATCGGCAGTTCACCACCCTGCAGATGATCGGCGCCTTCCGTATCCATGACGATACCATCAATCCCGTCGACGGCGACGATCGGCGAATAGATCGTCAGCGCCCAGAGCGTGATGCGCTCGAGCGCGGCTCGATCGGCTTGCGGATCTGCGTCAACCAGCATCAGGCCGCGAAACAGCGACTGCGCCTTTGCCGCCGCCATGCCGGCATGCACGCCCGCCTTTCTGGCAGCCGGATCGGCGGCAGACACCCATCGCTTCGAACCGCTTCTCGCGATCACGGCGATTGGCTGTTCAGGCGGAATAGACGGATCGGCCCGACGAATGCGATCCGTCGGCAGATCCGGAAGATAGACCGAGACGACCCTTGTCATCGCACGCCCTCACGAGAAACTCAGCACACTCACCCGCTTTCACGCGCATCAATTCCAGAAACCATTGAGGCCTGCCCACCCCCGGTACCGGCAACTCCTCTGACGGCATCACGCTGACACGCCATCGTGTGGTCGAGGCCGTCGGCTGCCCAAAGTCATTGGCCTCCGTCTGTCGCCGCCATCGGCGGACCGCGAGCGCCATGGTCCCGGTTCGCTCGGCTGCAAGCTGCAGGCGGCGGGAACTGACCATAGGCAGGCGAACAAGTTCACCGACGACGGCGCCAAGTCCGCCGAAGGAAAGGCCCTCCTCCATATTGGCCAGCACATCCTCTTCCTTGTCGGATTCAACAAAGATGACGCGGTCGGGATGCAGACCCACATGGGCAAGAGCTGGAAAAAAAAGATCCGGCCGCGTCAGACACCAGATGACGGGGCCTTTTGTTCGTGCGGCAATGCCGGCAACACAAAGGGCGGCCGCTGCACCATCGACAGTACCGGAGCCACCGCCTGCAAACTCGTGCAGCGCGCCATAGGCGAGGCCCCCGCCAGGCAAGGCCGCATCGATCTCGGAAACGCCAAAAGAAAGTGTTCCGGCCCGCTTCGCGGATACCCCTTCCATCGACGCGATGCGGTCTCGCAAGTCGCAAATCACCCTCTGACGGGCAGCAGTCATCGTTCACGGCTCCCTTCAAGGTCGTGTTCAAAGGATCGACATTATGTCGTACGGGCATGTCGTACGGGCTATATGTTCATTGTTTGTTCTCGTAATACAAAAGAGTCAAGCACCACAAAGTTGAGGAATATTATCCCAGTATTAGCAAAGTCGAAGATTCGAAAAGGATTCAAGGAGGTAAGGGGAAACAGAAATTTTTGCAGCCCTTGCGTCCGTCGGGTTCAAAATGGTGGATAGCGGGGATAGATGAACGGCGTCACAATCTTCTTAAGGTTTTCGTGCTGAACTCGTTTGCATGACGAAGCCACCGAGATCAAAGCCCCTCCTTCGTGATACCGAAGCTCCGCTACGGTCAAAGCCGCGTCGGAAGCGCAATCCCGCACAGCCACAGCTGCTGTTTGATCCGATGCCCGATCGCGTCGAGCCGGCACTCGCCCAATTGAAGGCGCGTCCTCCACAAGGCGACCAATGGAGCTGGGAGCTGAAATGGGATGGCTATCGCCTGGCTATCCATATCGAGCCGACAGGGGTCCGCATCCTCACGCGTAGCGGCCATGACTGGACGCACCGGTTTCCGGCGATCGAGCAGGCTGCCCGGGCGCTTGGTCCGGCAACGATGATCATTGATGGCGAGGCGGTTGTGCTTGACGATGAAGGGCGGCCGGATTTCGGACTACTGCAGAAATCGTTGGGTGCGTCTGGAAAGACGGCTGGCAACCGAGCTTCGGACGCCATCCTCTACGCGTTCGATCTTATCTATCTCGACGGCCATGACCTGCGCAACGTGGAGCACCGTTCGCGCCGGCATCTTCTCGAGGATACGCTGAAGGGGCACGACGGCGCGATCCGCCTTTCGGAAACCATTGACGCCGATCCCGCGATCCTGCTGGAACACGTTGGCAGCCTTGGTCTCGAGGGCATCGTCGGCAAGCAATTGGATCAACCCTATCGCTCCGGCCGGACCGGCGACTGGGTCAAGATCAAGTGCGTTAAGAGCGAAGCCTTCATGGTTGTTGGCTACGAGCCATCGGCGGCATCTCCCGACGGCTTCGGCTCTCTGGTGCTTGCTGCCTATCGCGGTGACGAGCTCGTTCATGTCGGGAACGTCGGGACGGGCTTCACGCAAGCCGAGATGAACAGGCTGCGCAAGATGATCGACAAGCTGCGCTGGAATCGGAAACAGCCGCCTGTTCCCTATGCCGAAAAGGCAGACATCATTTGGGTCGAGCCGACTTTGATTGCCGAGATCGAGTTTCGGGCCTGGACGGCCGACGGCAAGCTACGCCATGCTTCCTATAAGGGCTTGCGGGAACGGCAAGACAATGCCGACGTTTACAAGCTCGACTAGCGACGCAGGCGGAACTCACCACACAACTGCATTCGGTCGCAAAGGAGGAATTGCTGCCATGTGCAATCTATATCGGATGGAAGACAAGGACTGGGTCTCGAAATGGGCTCAGGACGCCGAAAGCTTGATCAACCTGATGCCAGCCTATCAGATGAACCCCGACCAGATGGGGCCGATCGTCCGCAACACGGCTGACGGAAAGAAGCAGCTTGTGCATGCGCGATGGGGCCTGCCCTCGCCGATTTTCGTCCAGAAGAAGGCCGCCGAAGCTCGAGCAGATAAACTCAAGGCCAAGGGCAAAGCCGTCGATATCAACGAACTCATTCGCATGGAGCCGGACCGTGGCGTAACCAATGTCCGCAAGCTCAACCTGCCTCCCTGGACGAGATGGTTCGGCGTCGAGCACAGGTGCCTCGTCCCGGTCACAAGTTTTGCCGAACCGGATCCGGCAAGCAAAGAGGACGGTGGCAATGTGCCTAACGCCTGGTTCGCTCGCGACGAGGCAAAGTCGCTGATGTTCTTCGCCGGTATCCACGTGCCGCAATGGAAAAGCGTTCGCAAGGTGAAGGATGGAATGACCACGGACGATCTCTATGGCTTCCTGACCACGGATCCCAACGATCTCGTGAAGCCGATCCACGAAAAGGCCATGCCTGTTCTGCTGCTGACAAAGGAAGAGACCGACGTTTGGATGCAAGCACCTTGGGATGAGGCTAAACATCTCGCCCGCCCACTTCCAAACAATGCGCTCATCATCCTGTCACGTGAGCCTTATGGCTCATCGATCATGTCGAAATCTGGCGAGCCGGTGGAGCAAGGCAGCCTGCTGTAACCCGCCTGCGCTCCCGAAGGGCGTCGGCTACTTCGTCTTCCGCTTCTTCACCCGCTCGTCCTGCAGCTCTATCCAGACGGGCGCATGGTCGCTGGTGTGCTCCCATCCGCGCACATGCCTGTCGACCTCTCCATTAGAGAGCCTTGCCGCGGCTTCGGGACTCAGCAGGAAGTGGTCGATCCGCAACCCCGCATCGCGTGCATAGGCATTGCGGAAATAGTCCCAGAACGTGTAGATACGTTCGTTCGGATGAAGATGCCGCAGCGCATCGGTCCAGCCTTGATTGAGCAGCTTCCTATAAGCCTTCCGAACTTCCACACGAAACAGCGCGTCGTTCATCCAGCGCTCCGGCTTGTAGACGTCGATCTCTGTCGGCATGACGTTGTAGTCGCCTGCGAGCACGACCGGAACTTCCAGTTCGAGCAGTTCAGCCGCATAGTCATGTAGCCTCTTGAACCACCGGAGTTTGTAATCGAATTTCGGCCCGGGGTAAGGATTGCCGTTAGGGAGATAGAGCCCGCCGATTACGATGCCGTTGACGATTGCCTCGATATAGCGGCTGTGTTCGTCTTCCGGCTCACCGGGCAGACCTTTTCTCGTGAGGTGAGGCTCCTGATCCTTGGCAAGGATTGCGACGCCGTTCCAGGATTTCTGGCCCTGCCAGACAGCACCATAACCGGCGGCTTCGATCGCTTTGATCGGGAACTTATTCTGGGGCGCCTTCAGTTCCTGCAGGCAAACGACGTCCGGCTCGGCTTCATCCATCCACCTGAGCAGGACTTCAAGCCGGCCGTTGACGCCGTTGACGTTATAGGTCGCGAGCTTCACCGATCACTGCCGGCCGATTTCCGCTTCCACCTTTTTGCGAGAATTACCGGCGCTCTTCACGGCTTTCTTTACCGTGTCCTTCGAAACGCCCTCCTTCTTCGCCTCATAGCGGACTTCATGCTCCTGTCCGGCTGCGACCTTGGCTCGATCCTGAGCTCTGCCTCGCGATGTGGTTGCCATTGTCGTTCTCCTTATGGTTTCGGTCACCGGAAAACGGACGCTGATTCAAGAAGTTCCATTCTATTTGTTGCGCGTGATCCTCAGACGAGCGCGTTGCTGAGAGCCACTGGGCACCCGCTGGAGCAACACACCTCGTCACATTTCTCTTAAGGCGAGCATGCTTGATTGTACGACAGCGAGGGTCAATCCCCCGCTCGCCCTGGGAGACCGGTCAGGTCCTGAGCCCACACCAACGCCGAGGAGCACCAGATCTGCGAGCGGGGCCTAAGCTCCTGGCGCTGATTAACCGTCCCCAGTCTGATCCCAACCTGCTCGGCATCTTCATCCTCTCCCGTCGTATAGATGGGCGATCCGCAATCGGAACAGAAAAACTGCAGCCGTCGGCGACCGTTGTCCGCGGTCTTGACATAAAGCCTGGGCTCGCCGGACGTTATCTGAAACTGGCTACGTTGCGTGCTGACGGTCACCCTGTAGGCGGTTCCCGTCAATCTCTGGCAGTCGGTGCAGTGGCAGATCGAGACGTCTTGTGGATCGATCTCGGCTTCATAGGTGATCTTTTTGCATTGGCATGCGCCATCGATGTGCATGTCAGCCCTCCATCCGTGTTGCTGTTTCCGTAAGGGTGCCCCTCTCAAGACGACGTCACTTCTGCCGGCCCTGCACCCCCTGAACCAGTTCTTGATTTCTACTTTTGCGCCTTTCGCGGGATTTTGCCTGCCGTCTTGTCTCGCGCAGTTCGTTCAATGTCGCCTGCCACCATCCGCAGTCATTTTCGTATTCGGACGGCTCTTGGCGCGCGGGCCACGTGTGAACCAACTCCTCCAGCGTCGGTAGACGCCATCCCGCCCAAACATGCTCGTCGCTGGTGTCAGGATAGTGTTCGGCGACCTCCGTCGGGTCGACAAGTTCACCCGTGATTTCGGTGATGACCACGACCCCATAGGCGGTTGTGCCAATCGGCCGATCGAGAGGCGGTAGATTATCGCTCGGGACCGGAAGCCTCTTCTTCCTTCGCTCCAACGTCCGGCGTTTTGCTTCGGCCTCTTCCTCGGTGCCCCTCCTCGCTTCGGCCCTTTTGCGTCGCTCCGAGGGTTCGGCCCACTTGGCAGCATCCTCGATGGCTTCCCACCGCTGCTGCAGCTCGTCATAGGAAGAATAAGGAACCTCCCAGACCTTGTCGTCTCCGTTCCAGCGGGCGAATGGAATCTGCCGGAGTTCGTCGACGACGGTGCGGGAATAGGGGGTTCGGACGCGCAGGCCGCGGTCATGGACCTCAAGGTATGGACTGAGGATCGGCTCGAATTCGAAAGCGTCGCGTCCCTTCGCCTCCTCGAACGGAGTTTTGCGGTCCGCCTCCGACGCCAGCCACCGGTCGATGCGGCGCCGCGCTGTGCTGCCAGGAACCGTCCAGGCCTGAAGGCGGTCGCTCCACCGCGCATTCGGGAAGGTCTCGCGAAACCGCGCCACGGTCATGCGGTCGAATGGAAACGAGACCGTTTCCGACGCCGCGCTGTCCTCGTGATCCTCATCATGTTCGTCGTCCATGGCAAGAAACGATCTAGGATCGACCGAAGTTGCAACTAAGCCAGCGCCTCCGTGAGGAACCTGGGTGCCTTAACCGCGAAGACATAGACAAGATCGAAGAACAGCTCGGCGTAGCTGACCTTCGCATGGTGACCGTCACGGCGGCGAAACAGCGGATGATGGTGAGAAGTGTGATCGGACATGATCCCTCCTCAGCGTGCCAAACGCCAGGCGATGCCGCCCGCAATCACCGCTGGTACCAGGAAGACGACCGCCAGGATTGGCAGTTCGTCACGCACCGAGTGACCGGCCTTCGCCACTCCCACCCACATATTGACGAGCGAGACGATGAGCCACGCCGGGATGAAGAGTTTGGCGGCCATGGCGAGGTCGGGAACGGGCCCGCCCCATAGTCTGCCAAACAGGAAAAACAGGCCGAGCAGCACGAGCCCGGCCCCGATTACCATCGCCGTGTGCATGAATTGGTCTCCCTATGAGAACGCGTGGTTGGGTTATTTCCAGTCTTTGGCTGCGGGGGGCGAGATGCAGCTCGACATCGGACGTATAAACCGACGCCCCGTTTGCGTCGAAAAGCGCCCCGGCAGTCTCGCGATTGCCGGGGCCGATGTCTTATTTCGTGGTGTAGCCGCCGTTGACGAGGATGGTCTGACCGGTCATCCACCAACCTTCCGAGACCATAAAGCGAATGTAGGGCACAATGTCCTCGATATCGGTGAGGCCGGTCTTGGAAAACTTCGACAATGCCGCGGCCGTCTTGTGATAGGCGACAGCATCCGAGCCTTCTGCCGGATAGAAGAATGGCGTGTCCATCGGGCCTGGACCAATCGCCGTTACCGAGATGCCTCGCTGGCCGAACTCCTTTGATGCCGCGCGCGTGAAATGCTCGACCGGCGCTTTGGTGCCCGCATAGGCGGCATAGAATGGCGTAAAGGCACCAAGGAGCGACGTCACGAGCGTGCAAATCTTGCCGTTGTCATTCAGATGCTTGCCGGCCTCCTTGATAAAGAAGAAAGCCGTCTTGGCATTGACTGCGGTCATCTCGTCATATTCGGCCTCGCTGATGTCGATCATCGGCTTTTTCAGAACCTTGCCGACCGTGTTGATGGCGATGTCCGGTTTTCCAATCGCGGCGATCGTGTCGGCAAACAGCTTCTCGACGGCTCCGGCCGTTGTTAGGTCTGCTTGAAACGTGACTGCTTCGCCTCCGGCAGCCTTGACGGCCGCCACCGTTGCCTCGGCTTCCGCCTTGGTGCCTGCGCTGTTGTAGTGGATCGCAATAGCCTTTGCACCATGGGCGGCGAGATCGCGGGCAATCAGCCCGCCAAGGTTTTTCGCTCCGCCCGCGATAATGACGGTTTTTCCTTTGATGCTGTGGTCGGTCATGGTTGGCCTCCTTGCCGAATTTGCGACTACAACCGCGGCCGCTTGAATTCCGGAAGCTTACCGTCTCGAATTTTGTGATAAAGACGATCATTCTGACATCACTTGTCAGAAATTCAGTGCAATGGAGGTTGTCGCCGAGTGGACCGCATTGATCTTTTTCGCATCTTCACACGCGTCGTTGAATGCGCGAGTTTCACCAAAGCTGCCGCTACACTTGGCGTTCCTAGATCCTCGGTATCGGCCGCCGTTATCGAACTGGAGGCGCGTGTTGGCGCAAGGCTGCTTCATCGCACGACGCGTAAGGTATCGCTAACACAAGACGGCGCTGCCTTTTACGAGCGCTGTGGACGCGTCATCGCGGACGTTGAGGATACGGAGAACCTGTTTCGGCAGACTTCGGCAAAACCATCCGGGAGGTTACGAATAGACGTGCCGGGTCGCATCGGCCGACTGGTCATCGCGCCCTCCTTACCCGGCTTCCTCGAACGTTATCCCGAAATCGACATCGAACTCGGCGTCACCGATCGCGCTGTCGATTTGGTGCAGGATGGTGTCGACTGTGTCCTTCGTGTCGGACCGCTTTCAGATTCGGGGTTGATCGCTCGACAAATTGGCAAGTTGCCGCTGATCAATGTCGCCAGCCCCGCATATATCGGCAAGCACGGGACGCCGAAATCACCGAACGGACTCGGCGATCACTGGGCGGTGAACTATGCCTCACCGTCCAGCGGCCGTATCGAGCAATGGGAATGGATGGAAGATGGCGACCTTCGTACAACCACGATGCGCAGTCGCGTGACGGTCAACAGCGCCGAAGCTTATATCGCCTGCTGTCTTGCTGGTCTTGGACTGATCCAAATCCCCGCTTACGACGTGAAGGAGCATCTGGAAGCCGGTGAACTGGTAGAGGTGATGCCGGAGCACCGTGCGGACGACATGCCTCTGACGTTGCTTTACCCGCATCGCCAGCATGTTTCCAGACGACTTCAGGTCTTCGCGGATTGGCTCGAAGTACTCCTCAAACAGCAGATTCTGTGATGTGATATTGCGCGAAGGCGCTACATCTTTTTTTCGGCACAAGTTGAGAAGTCTTGTTCAGATAACGAGTCACCATGGTCCAAACCGGAGCAAAGCGGGCGGCGCCAACGCGTGTTGCAAAGGTCGCCGCCTTGAGCATAACGTGTAGTGGTTTTGTTGAGCAATAGCAGGTGCTTTCAGTGGATGCATACGGTCACTTGCGTGTCTTGGTTAGCCTTATCCTTGGCCTGTCCATCACCCGCGTACTTTCCGGCCTCTCCAGAAGGCTTCAGGGGCCGCTGAAAACCGACCGCATGCATGCGCAGATCGTCTGGTCGATTGCTCTGCTTCTTGGGGCAGTTCATTTCTGGTGGTGGGAGTTCGCACTACGGGAGATTCACAACTGGCATTTCTGGATCTACATTTTTGTTCTGGTCTACACGTCACTGTTCTTTTTAATGTCGACGCTGCTTTATCCCGACCACATTCAGGAATTGTCGGAACGGGAAAGTTTCTTCTTGCGCAGGCGACATGCCTTTTTTGCACTGTTTGCCGCTTCCTTCGTGTTCGATTTGATGGACACCTATATCAAAGGAAAGGAACACTTCGAACAGCTTGGGCCATGGTATCTGGCACGGATAGCGGCAGGGCTCTTCATCGCGCTTGTGGCTATGAGGACTGATAACAGCCGCACAATCATGTGGCTGGGTGTATTATGGCTCTTGCTCGACGCGATCTGGATAACAGCAATCTACAGTGACTTGCTGTAGCCAAAACTTTGTAGAGGCAAATATGCCAACAGGGGTCGGAATCCGCACCGTACAGTCCGCAGACGCGGTCGCGACCTATCGGTTACTAATCTAAGGCGAGCAATCTCGACGCACCTCGGTGCAGACAGGATCAAGGCATCAGTCACTCATCACGACCTGCGAAAAGCACGACGCAATTTCCTTGTTAGCACCCAGTTTACGAGCCCACTTTATCAAAACAGGCCCGTCTCCGTCTTCAGCCATACCACCCCAAACGTCCTTGAACACTGGTGCCCCGGAGGAACTGTCAAAGAAAAAATAGCCTGGGTCAGCAATAGGCGTCGATGCGTATATGACGGTCCAGGTTCCAGAACGAAGGGCCGCATCAATTTCAATGCTCGCGGGCTTCACCTTCTTATCCAGGCTCTTGGCGATAAGCTTGGCATATTCAGCCTTGTTCTGTTTCGTGAGGCTTTGATCGACACCGGCGCAAGGATCAGCAGCAGCCGCAAGCTGGCTGAAGCCAGAAACTGCAAAGAGAACCACTCCGATGGCATATGTTGGCATTCTGTTCATTTAGAACTCCTCGCCGCTGGCTAATGTTAGCAAAGTTATTTGGTTCAGCAACCTTATAGGGATCTAGGCTCGCTAATGCGCTCGGAAACAAAGCCGTCTTTGGACGGGGCTTGAAGCTGGAGCTAGATGGCGTTGTCGCGCAAAGATTTCGAGGAGGCGTCATTCTGGGTCGAATACTCGTATCCTATCGGAGATTGGTCCTAGGGAGGCGCGGAGGATATGGATGCATTGGTGGTCTCTCGCCGCCTGCCGTGACCTTCGAGCGTCATGGCCCCTGTGATGCTTGTGTTCAAGCAATGACCGTAGGTCTTGAAGGTCGCGCTGCTTCGCAAAGTAAGATGGCTTCCCTTGACCCATAAAGGCCAAATTCATTCTCTTTGCCGACGAGGCGGTACGTATCCTCGAAACCCTCCGGCATCTCGGCTATCGCCATGACCGGCGCTACGGCGAAGACCTCTATGACGTTGTCACACGATCGCAACCGCGAAGTTTCAAGCCGACATGTCATTATATCCAACTCACGGGTTCTGCGTCGGGAATTCTGCTATCCAGAGCTCCCTTTTTGAATAGCGTGACCGTTTTCTCATCACCTTCATTATTGTCAAACCCGACCAGTGCGAGGCCTATTTGTGGAGCATAAACAGAATAGTCGTCTTTAAACAATTCTTTTGCGATCTCGTTTAGCCGTTTCAAAACACTTTCTGGGTCCATTTCGAATAACGAGACATCATCGAGTATAAGCGGGTCTCCATGCTTGCTGAAGATAAGTTCTTTCAGTTTATTATCAGCATCAAACGTCAGGACTGGAAATTTTAGGTCTCTATATTCTTGGCGATTGCCGCTGGGTCTAATGATAAAAGTTTCATTTGGGCCAATCCTGCTTTCAGCGTCTTCCGAGCTCATGTCAAAGCTAAGTGGGCCGGCGCCTTCGAAAGGTTTAATAATCCAATCCATATCATTCTCCCGGTAAACTACGGTTACGAAACAGGGGGCTGGGCTGGTGGACCGTCCCCAGGTAACGTCCCTGTATCAGGCTCAAATAACAAGCCGTGTTTTTCCATGCATTTTCTGCAAGCTCCGGCGTCCTTAAAGTATTCAGTGACCCCGATTTCACTTCCTAGGGTCAGGACTCGTTGATCACAGCCAGAAGATGACGGTTGCGGCCAGAGCGAGGGCGGAGAAGAAGACAGTCGGACATCGGTCGTACCGGGTGGCGACGCGGCGCCAATCCTTGAGGCGACCGAACATGATCTCGATGCGGTTGCGGCGCGTGTATCGACGCTTGTCGTATTTGACCGGCAGGGACCGGGATTTGCGCCCGGGAATGCAGGGTTTAATACCCTTCTGCTGCAGGGCATCCCTGAACCAGTCGGCGTCATATCCACGGTCGGCCAGCATCCACTGCGCCTTGGGCAGATCATCGAGCAGGGCAGCTGCGCCGGTATAATCGCTTATCTGACCGGCGGTTATGAAGAAGCTGAGCGGTCGACCATTCGCATCGGCGAAAGCATGCAACTTCGTGTTCATGCCGCCCTTGGTGCGCCCGATTAACCGCCCAAGCCCCCCTTTTTTAATCGCAGGCTTGAGGCCGTGCGATGCGCCTTCAAATAGGTTGCGTCAATCATGACGGTCTTCGGATCTGCGCTCTCGACGGCAAGACCTTCCATCACCCGGCCAAACACGCCCATAACACCCCAACGCTTCCAACGGTTATAGAGCGTCTTGTGCGGCCCGTACTCCCGGGGTGCATCCCGCCACCGCAAGCCATTGCGATTGACAAAAATGATCCCGCTCAGAACACGGCGGTCATCAACCCGAGGCTTGCCGTGGCTCTTGGGAAAATACGGCGCAAGCCGCGCCATTTGCTCATCTGTCAGCCAATAAAGGTCGCTCATGATCAGTCTCCTTGCGGGGCCTGAATCACATCCGACGCATCAAATCAACGGGTCCTGACCCTAGGGGATTGACAACATACCCGATGAACCCAGTGCACCCGTCAGGGTCTGTCTCGTCGGTCCAACTGAGTGTTGCAGGACGGATGTCCGGGTGGGAAAGAAAAGCAACAATCCGCCTGCTGCCATCCGCATAGATGATTGGTCGTCAAGGATGGACGCCGACAATCTCGGCGAGGCGCGCTGCCGTTCCCATGGAGAGCGTCCATCCAAGGGAGCCATGGCCGCAATTCAAAAACAAGCCATCGACCTTGCTGCGGATGACGATTGGCTGGCTGTCGGGGGTCATCGGCCGGAAGCCTGTCCATGCCTTGGGATCCGCGGCATATTTCCGGACAGCTCCCGGATCTTGCCCCGGTTACCTTGTTTCATGCCGACATTCTGCGCGCGGACCCTGAGTTCGAGGATTGGATCGTGTCGCTTGCCCCTTTCGACGCAATTACGTTGTGGTTTACTGGAGCTCATGGCGCTCGTCAGTTCGACACTCTCATGAGTGAGCTGGACATCAACAGCGATCGCGCTCACCGAATGGCTATAGATCTCGCCGCACTCGATCTTGCTGGAGGAGTTTTAGCGGCCGACGGCCGGCTTCACGTCGTCCAGCGCGGAAACACAAACCATCTTCCGACGCTGATGGAGGAAACGAGGGGCGAAATGGAAGCTCTTGCTTCACACGGCCAATTTTCTCTGGTCGATTTGAGAGCTTTCCCATATCGCGAGCCCACAACCGGGCCACGTATTGGATTGGGCAGGGGCGTGAGAGAAGGGTTTGCCTTGTCTGCCATTTTTCGGCGTCAATAAGGCCAGAATTTATGCCATCGCTTCCCACCTTTCTGCAGTTTGACAGCAACCGGCGCCGTATCTACGAGATCATGTGCCCCATACTCGAACATGCTGGCTTGGCACCTCCAGACACTCGAGAGCTTATACTAACCGAGAATTCGATTAGGGAGACGTCCAATTATGAGGACCTCTCACAGGCCATTCTTGGACACGATATCCCCAAAATCAAGACGCCCATTCGGCTTGATCACTACACGGAAGGGCCGGCATTCTGGAACATCGTCAACACCGGGGAGCTGCATTTGCATGCACTTTCGGGTCGTCTCCACGAGGGGGAGTTCTCACCGTTTGCACTGGAGCATGGGCTTCATGGATACGTCGAACCGAGCGGAGAGCCGAAACAGTCCTTATTAGATGCAAGTACCGATTTGTTCTTTGCGTCGTTCAGTTCACCACCGCCGAGCGAGCGCCTATGGGATCGGTTCGGCAATTCGGGAAACGGATTTCGGTTGGGTTTCGAAGTCACCGCAAATTCCGCTGCCGATCTGTGTGCTATTCGATATCCCAAAGGCCCAACGCTTTTAAAGCGGCTTAACGATGCGCTGTCGGAAGAGGGTTGTCCACCGTTTATTCTGAAAGGAGTTTCGCGGATCGGTGCATAGGCATTGCCAAGTTGTTTGATCGACCGGTTGCAGCTATCAGTTCGGCATGAAGATGCCTTGCTCATTACCCCGGCTGAAGGGGTTTCGCTTTCCGCGTGAGATCGTCGCCTATGCGGTCTGGGCCTACCAACGCTTTGCCCTGAGCACGGCCGATGTTGAGGATCTGCTCTCCGAGCGCGGGGTGATCGTCAGCCGGGAGACCGTTCGCCTCTGGGTCAACCGCTTTGGTCGTCATTTTGCCAATTGCATCCGTAGGGATCGACCAAAGGCTGGTGACAAGTGGCACATGGATGAGGCCGTCATCACGATTGGCGGCAGGAAGTTCTGGCTCTGGCGCGCCATCGATGCCAATGGCGATGTTCTCGATATCCTGGTTCAGGCTCGCCGCAATAGCAGGGCTGCGAGGCGCTTCTTCTCCAGGCTGGTCAGGCAGTTTGGTCAGCCGCGGGTGGTCGTGACGGACAAACTGGGCAGCTACGTGGGGCCGATCCAGGCTATCGCTCCGGATGCCGATCATCGGGCGCACAAGGGGCTGAACAACCGAATTGAAAATTCCCACCGGCAGACCCGAAAACGCGAGAAGATCATGGGTCGGTTCAAGTCGACGCGACAGGCACAGCGCTTCCTGTCGGCCCACGATCAAATCAACACGATCTTTCGTCCCCGCCGCTACACTCTGACCGCCATTTCATACCGCCATGCACGGGCTGACGCGTTCAGCCTGTGGGCGCAGTATGCCGCTGAAATGACAGTCTGAAACTGGCGACATGGCGTCGATCGCACCCAACGCCGAACAACTTGGCAATGCCCCCTGTTTGCCATCGAGCGCGACATCAACGGCCTGAGCGCGGCCGAGCGGCTTGCGGTCCGGCAGGAGAAGAGCAAGCCGCTACTGGGCGATATGGAGGAATGGTTGCACACCGAGCGGGCCAGCCTATCGCGCTCATCGCCGGTGGCCGGACCGATCGACTATATGCTGTCGCGCTGGGCTGACTTTGCCCGCTATGCCGACGACGGCAGAACCTGCATGACGAACAACGCCGCGGAAAGAGCGCTGCGCGGTGTGGCTTGCGGAAGAAAAGCTTGGCTCTTCGCCGGTTCCGACCGCGGCGCAGATCGCGCTGCCATCATGCTCACCCTGATCATGACCGCACGGCTGAACGACGTAGACCCGAAGGCTTGGCTCGCCAACGTCCTTGCTCGCATCGCCGACCTGCCGGCCTCGCGTCTGCCGGAACTGCTTCCCTGGGAGTGGAAGCGGATGCGCCAGGCCGAAAGCTCCGCCCTCATGCTGGCAGCTTGACAATGGCAGCTTCTCTGGTCCGTCTGAAGGTCACCCTTGATCATGTCGAACCGATTGTGATGCGGCGCATTGTCGTGCCGTGGCGCATCCGGCTCAGCCGGTTGCATGAGGTATTGCAGGCCGCGATGGGGTGGACGAACACCCACCTCTACGAATTCCAGATCCGTGACGTTGGCTTTGGTTTGCCCGACCAGGAATGGGGGGATGGTCCGCTCGATGCACGCAAGGTCTCGCTCCTGTCGGCAATCCAGGACACCGGTGCGAAATCCTTCAAATACCACTACGACTTCGGCGACGGCTGGACGCACAGCATCAAGATCGAGCGCACGTTCCCCATCGTCGCGCTTGCAGATCCAATGCTGATCGAGGCAACGGGGCGCTGCCCGCCTGAAGACGTCGGCGGTCCGTGGGGATACCAGGAATTCCGCGAGGCGCTCGCCGATCCCGCTCATGAACGGCACGCCGAGCTTGCCGAATGGTCGGGCGCCAAAGACTTCGACCCAAACAATGCAGCCTTCGCTGATCTCAACAGAGCCGTGGAAAACCTGGCTGCGAAATGGGCGCGTAGATCACGCCGGAAAAACTGACCCCCGCTACGCCAAGCATTCCACTCTGAACCAACCTCATAATTATAGGCGATTTGACGTAACTCACGCGTGCTAATGCCGCGGGGCTGCTCGGATGCTTACCGGTGGGCTGCTACCAGGGAATTTTTACTGCATAAGCTCGGTCAATGATAACCTCGCAAATGTGGAGCGCGCCTATGACTCGCCCAACAAAGTCTTGTAGCACGGGAATCTGAGCACGATCAGAACTCCAAGGCAAATCTCGCCTCGTCGTAGTATGCCTTGGCACGAGAAACGGCTTGCGCTCTTGTGTTCAGAAAAGGCATTGCCCGAAATATCCAGTAGTTGGCGCGCCGCCGCAAACCATTATGCTCCGATCCCATATCTATCGTCGTCAATGAAACGAATCTGGCCGAGTCGATGTTGTCAAAGCCTGCGATGCATATGTCTTTCGGCACGCGGATACGAAGCGCACGCGCCTGCATCAAAAGCCCGGTAGCTACATAGGTCGTTGCAACTGGTCGCTGCGTCCAGGCCTCGGTGCGTATGGTAAATCTCCGCCGCTGCTCCCTCCCCTGCCTCAGGAGTTACAGCGTCCGCATCAAATGCAACGACCTCCCCTCCCACGGCCTCGATCGCCAATTTGAGCCCTTGTAGCGTTCGGCGCTTCAAGCCGCCGAGGCTCTAATCGCAGCCGGATGAAAATCCAGTCGCAGGTGAGGTAGACAAAGTAGAATCGCTTGTCACCGGTTTGTAAACGAGTGGCCTCGAAAAAAAATGACCCTGAATATGCGTCGCTCCAGTGATCCTTATTGCATCAGCATGCCATGCGGTTTCTACACCTTCAACTACAATAATTGGGACGAAGCTGGAGGCCAGATCCACAATGTTCTGCAGACTATTGCGTCCATCAATTGATGATCGGATATCGTGCAGGAACGCTTTATCAATTTTAACAATATCAAAATTGATCAACTGGAGGAGACGCGGCGTCGAAAATCCCACCCCAAAATCGTCCAACGCAACCCGGCATCCGACTTTTTGTACCTCTGCAATTGCGTCAACACAAAATGACATGCAACTTATTTCTCGCCCCTCCGTCAACTCCAACACAAGCCTGTGTGCAAGATGAGATCGCTGCCGAATCTGGTTTAGAATTGGGCTCCACGTGTGCCTATTTTCGAGATTATCTGCGGAAATATTACACCCAAGAACTGCAAGCGGATCCGCTTCCAGTAAGTTGAGAACGATTTTTAGCATATGCCGGTCCAGCTCTGGCATTTCACGCGACGCATCAACATCAGGAAGAAATTCACCCGCTGTAAGAACCCGTCCGTCGGGCGCAAATAGTCGCGCAAGGCACTCACCATAAAGTGCTTCGTCGGGATCGAAAACGGATCGAACATCCTGAATTGCACAGCCAACACAATCAGCTTCAATGGCCTTGACAACACTCTTCGCCTGCATCTTGTCCAAATTGCCCTCATGCACGATCATTATGGCTCCTCATATCAGGAGAGATAAACAGGATAATATTCCTAGCCGCTGGAACGCGATCATCTGCGGTGAACGTGTTCGCGGCCTTCCGTCGCTCTGGGATGAGGTCATCCCAGAGTCGCAATAAATCCGTCGGAAGACCATCAACTGAAGAAGAGTGTCGACGCAGCCGGAAGTTCCAGAGGCGCACGTTGCGCACATAACTCAAGCCCTTAGGTTGTTTCATAAATAACATTGTAACCTCAAGTTGGCATCGACACGAAGCATTAGCGGCCAATTCCACGAAGGTTTATTTTCAGGTATGACGCTGGGTATGGGTCAAGAGGTAGGTGAAGATAAAATTTAAAAAATCTTTCGTGCTGGTCTCTAAGTGCGACGAATGTGTCGTCCACGCACTAACCGGAGCAGATCAAGCTATTTATGGAGAAGGTCGATGGGCCAGCGCGAAACCTCGAGAAGCCAGTGAGACGAATAAAGAAAATACGTCGACTTTACACCGTTCCCGGCCCCTGTCTATTTACCGCCAGCGCGATCCTTGCGCTTACGCCCGGCCTCCGAACCTCCGAAAGTGGCAGGACTTCTGCTGCCTAGCTCGGCCTTGTGCCCACGCCGCAGAGCAGTGGCTGCGCGTCGCGCCGGCTCCATCCTGAATACGCGCAAGCTTACCGGCGTCAACGCAAACGACCTTCAGTTGGAACGGTCGCACCCGCAAGTGCTGCTGCGCGGCAAAGGGCGCAGAAACCGCGTCCTCCCCATTCCTCAGGACCGAGCGCGAGCACTGGCAGCCTTGTTGGGCGAACACGGAATCGCGAACCACGAGCCGCGACCGATATTCGTCGGCGCCCGCAACGAGCGCCTGACGCGCTTCGGAGCAACCCACATCGTGCGGCGAGCGGTGGCCCAGGCCGTGACCATCAGGCCGGTCTTGGCCCAAAAGCCTATATCGCCGCACATCTTCCGACGCTCACTGGCCATGAAGCTCCTCCAGTCGGGCGTTGACCTTATGACGATCCAAGCCTGGCTCGGGCACGCACAGGTCGCTACAACCCATCGCTATGCCGCCGCCGATGTCGAGATGATGCGTAAAGGTCTCGAGAAGGCTGGAGCGCCGGCGATCTTGGCGTCCGTTTCCGACCAAATGACGCCGTGCTGCAACTACTGAACAGCATCTGAGTATTATGTGGCGGAGAATTCCAGATTAGACGGGCCTCGGCTGGCGCAGGGACGGATCCGCCACATAATCTCGCCCGGCACATAAGAAGGGATCGAGCCCGCCATCCCGCACCACCATATCGGCAATGGCAATAACGACCGAGCCGCTGCTTACCGTTTCAACGCGCGTGAACTTGATCTGCTTGCCTTTTCCTTCCGTCAGGGGCGCAACAACTCCCGATGCCAGTGCCTTGCAACGCCACCCATAAAGCTGCGAGGGATCCAGGCCTTCAGACCGGGCAACCGCCGAGACATTCGCCCCAGGCTGCAGCGTCGCGGCGACGATCCGTGCCTTTTCGTCATCCGACCAGGCACGCGGCCTGCTCCGTCTTCGCACGGGCTCCGCAGTCAAAATCTCAAAGGTTCGGGGGTGATTCACACTGTCGCTCATAGAATTCTCCGCATGACTCATGCAGAAAATCGCCGATCAGCAGTCCGAAAGATACGTGGGATGGCCTACGCGCTTACTAGATATCACTTTCGCGATCGCCTACGTGAATGCATCGGTCTGGCTGACCGAGAAGCCCGACGGATTGGCGCAGATTTTCGAGCCAGCGGACGCTTTCCCTGGTTTCGATCGGAACACGTGTCGGTTTGATCTTGCGTTTGAGCTGAGCTGTACCCTTGAACTTGTCGCGGCTCCAGAGCTTGACGGCTGCCAACCCCAAGGATAGCCCATCCAAGGTCACCGCCAGGCTCGAATGCATCAATATCCCGCAGACCGTATGGTGGCGCAGCCGCTCCTGTTTGTTACGGCCACTGTTGACGCTCTTCGTAAAGCCGACGACATGTGGATTGCGGCGCTGATAGGTAAATTCAGTCGTGTCCTGCAGCACCAGGATGGGACCTTTGGCAGCATCATAACGCTGAGCGGTCGCGGCGAAATGGCCGTTGAGGATATCGCCCCCCTCAACATTTTGGCTTGGGAAAAACCGATAGGCGGCTTTTGTGTTGGCCCAGTCCTGACAGGCGAAAAGAATAGAGCCGCCCATGTGTCTCCAAGCTGTCGTAATAGTTCGCAGCGTCGGCCAAGGCGAGCATCCTTGAAAGACCCTGCGTCAATTTCCTGCTTGCTCCAATGGCCGCCATTATCAGCCATCACATCATCTCTAATCGACACAAAATACCGCTTAATGCGCGGCGACAATCAAGGTGAGACTCGTCTCATCCTGATCGTCGCGCTATAAGTGATTCTTTCGATTCAAGATTTCAGCGAAAACCTTTCGTAAACGAGTCAGCGACTTATGGATAATTGCAAGCTTCACCGTGGGCTTACACAATACGGTAAACGCAGCGGGAAACAAATTGGTTCTTGCGCCGAACCTAACGTCATAGTCCACCGTTGCGAATCGTGAGGGTCTGTAAGTTGCAGATTTTTTCTCGGACTTGGTTGCTTGTTCGAGTTAGTAAAGTCGGGCAACTACAGATTACAACTAGGTTTGTGCGGTTCCGTCGACCAGCCTCACCTTCCTCCCCTGTCGGGACCGCCGTTCCAGATAGGGGAGGAATGTTCTCAATGCACCGCTCCAGTCGGCATAAGCAGAAAGGCTCAAGCGCAGGCTTGAGGACATGTGTGAACCGCGCCGGGTTTGCCGGAGGCCGTTTGGTTTAAGTTATGCGGCCATGGCTGGTTCGTCCAGCATGGCGTAGTAGCGTTCTTCAGCCTCGGCTGGCGGTATGTTTCCGGTGGGCTCCAGAAGTCGTCGGTGGTTGAACCAGTCGACCCATTCAAGAGTGGCGAATTCCACCGCTTCGAAACTCCGCCATGGTCCGCGCCGATGAATGACCTCGGCCTTGTAGAGACCGTTGATCGTTTCGGCGAGGGCGTTGTCGTAAGAGTCACCGACGCTTCTGACAGAAGGCTCGATGCCCGCCTCGGCCAGTCGCTCCGAATACTTGATCGAGACGTATTGGACACCGCGATCGCTGTGATGGACGAGGCCGCCGCCATGAACGGGACGCCGCTCATGAAGGGCCTGCTCCAGGGCATCGAGGACGAACCCGGCATGCGCCGTCCGGCTCACCCGCCAGCCGACAATCCGGCGCGCGAAGGCGTCGATGACGAACGCCACGTAGACGAAACCCTGCCAGGTGGCGACATAGGTGAAATCCGAAACCCAGAGTCTGTTCGGCCCGGGAGCCTTGAACTGGCGGTTCACCCGATCGAGCGGGCTCTGGGCTGCCTTGTCCGAGAATGTCGTGCGGACCGACTTTCCTCGAATAATCCCCTGCAGGCTCATCGACCTCATAAGCCGAGCGACCGTGCAGCGGGCGATGTCGTAGCCTTCGCGTTGTAACTGCCGCCAGACTTTACGCACGCCGTAGACCTGGAAGTTCTCATTGAACACCCGGCGTATCTCGATCTTCATGCCGATATCGCTGCGGGCGCGAACCGACAGACGATCCACATCCAGGCGCTTGGCGACGTTCTCGTAGTAGGTTGATGGGGCAATCGGCAAAAGCCTGCAGATCGGCTCGACCCCGAACACGCTACGGTGTTCGTCAATGAACGAGATCATCGTTTGAAGGGGCGGTCGAGCTCCGCCATCGCGAAATAAGCAGACGCCTTGCGCAAAATCTCGTTGGCCTGACGAAGCTCGCGGTTCTCCCGTTCCAGAGCCTTCATCTTCTCGGCCGCGTCGCTCGGCAAGCCTGCTCGTTTGCCGCTGTCGACCTCGGTCTTCTTCACCCATTCATGCAGCGTGGCTGGCGAGCAACCGTAACCGATGTTCTATCCCCACATTGCTCGCTTCCGCCTGATCTGTGATCGACATTCCATGGATGAAGAACGGGAGTTTCTCCATGGAGAGTACATTGGAGTTTCTCACAACCAAGAAGCCTGTGCGTGAGGTTCATCGTCAATGGCCTGACGAGATCAAAGCGAAGATCGTTTCGGAAAGCCTGAGGCCTGGCACGACGGTCAATGAAGTTGCGCAGCGCTATGGATTGCGGGCGAACAGTCTTTCCACCTGGCGGACGATGGCGCGGCAGGGCAAGTTGATCCTGCCAGCACCAGAGGATGCGGTAGAGTTCGCGGCGGTGATCGTCGATCCACCTGTTTCGGACCCTCCGTCTAAAGCGGTTGGTCACGCCGAGATTGTCGTGGGCCCTGTCACGATCCGTCTTGAGGAAGGTGCGTCTGCTGCCCGGATCGCCGCCATCGCGCGTGCCTTGGTGGCGGCGACATGATCTTCCCCTCGAACCGCGTGCGGATCATGGTGGCAACCAAACCCGTGGATTTCCGCAAGGGTCATGACGGCTTGGCGGCGCTGGTGAAGAACGAGCTGCACAAGGACCCGTTTACCGGAGCAGTCTTCGTGTTTCGATCTCGCAAGGCAGATCGGCTGAAGCTGATCTACTGGGATGGTTCCGGCATCGTGCTGGCGTACAAGAGGCTGGAAGAGCATAGCTTCACCTGGCCTGGCATCAAGGACGGCCTGATGACATTGAGCCACGCTCAGTTCGAGGCACTGTTCGCCGGGCTTGATTGGAGGCGGGTTCGGGCTGTCGAAACGAGAGCGCCGGTCGCCATCGAATAGCTGCGACACGATGACTCAGCACGATAGATTCCGGAAGCAAAACGGATTTGGTTTTGGTAGGCTCTGGCCATGTTGGACGTTGCTAATCTTCCCGATGATGTTGCTGCCCTGAAGGCGATGCTGATCGCAGCCCAGGCACGCGAGACGGCCAAGGACGTCGCGATAGCCAGTAAGGACGAGCATATCGCTCGCAAGGACGAGCGGATCGAACGGCTTGAGAAGCTGGTCGCAGCCTTCAAGCAGGCAGCATTTGGGCGCAAATCCGAGAAGACCGATCCCGACCAGTTCGATCTGGCATTGGAGGACCTGGAAACGGCCATGGCCGCCATCCATGCCGAGGATGAGGCGGACACTCCTGCTGGAACTAGGACGACCAAGCCACGCACGACCAATCGTGGTTCTCTTCCAAAACATCTTCCCCGAGTGGAAGAGGTGATCGAGCCAGCAAGCCTGATCTGCGCCTGCGGCGGTTGCCTGCATTGCATTGGGGAGGATGTCTCCGAACGGTTGGACGTGGTCCCGGCGCAGTTCCGAGTCTTGGTCACCCGCCGTCCCAAATATGCCTGCCGTTCCTGCACCGACGGCGTCGTTCAGGCTCCTGCTCCAGCGCGATTAATCCAGGCTGGATTGCCGACGGAGGCGACCGTCGCCCATGTTCTGGTCTCTAAATATGCCGATCACCTTCCGCTGTATCGGCAGGCTCAGATCATGAGTCGCCAGGGCGTCGATCTCGACCGGTCCACGCTCGCCGACTGGGTCGGTCGAGCAGCCTATGAGCTGCGTCCCGTCTTCGATGCGTTGATCGCCGACCTGAAGCGCTCAACCAAGCTGTTCATGGACGAGACCCGTGCTCCGGTCCTCGATCCCGGCTCGCGCAAGACCAAAACTGGATACTTCTGGGCGCTGGCGCGGGATGACCGACCGTGGGGCGGCGGTGCTCCGCCCGGCGTCGCCTTCACCTATACGCCTGGTCGCGGGGGTATTCATGCCGAACGGATATTGCAGGGCTTCTCCGGCATCCTGCAGGTCGATGGATATGCCGGATACAACAGGCTGATCGCTCCTGACCGTGTCGGCCCGGACATTCGGCTTGCCTATTGTTGGGCACATGCTCGTCGCAAGCTGGTGGAGATAACTCGCAACGGTTCAGGACCGATTGCCGAGGACGGCGTCAAACGGATCGGCGAGCTGTATCGGATAGAGACCGAATTGCGCGGTTTTGATCCGGAGGCTCGCGTGACCGGACGGAAGGAACGGTCTGCACCGCTCGTCGCCGACATGCAGGTTTGGCTCACGCATAACAGAGCCCGTGTCGCTGCAAAATCCCCGCTCGGCGAAGCCTTGGCCTACATCGCCAAATACTGGGATGGTCTCCAACTATTCCTGACCGACGGGCGCATCGAGATCGACAACAATAGCGTCGAGCGGACCATTCGGCCAATTGCCCTGAGCCGGAAGAACGCGCTCTTCGCAGGCCATGACGCTGGAGCAGAGAACTGGGCGACCATCGCCTCGCTCATCGAGACCTGCAAACTCAATGCCGTCGATCCGCAGGCTTATCTGACCGCAACGCTCGCCGCCATCGTCAACGGCCATAAGCAGAACCGGATCGATGAGCTGCTGCCGTGGAACTATGCTGATAAATAGGCCATCTCGCCGAGACAGCCTACATTTATCATTCTGCTGTCGACTGATTTCTTGTTGAAATATAGTTATGAATGAAAAACGCGAAATGCAGCACAATTGCGAAGCATATCGCGCCCCAGGCGTTGTAGGAAGCATTTTTCCATCCGACAACTGTGTACAAGCCGTTTACGACCTGTTCCCCTTGGCTTCCCCCTACAGAAACACTACTCGCGCTCTGCATCAAAAAAAGCCACGAAGAGCTCAATATAAATGCGTACGAGAAAACTGTATCAGCCAGCATTACAGTGTGGAAGTTCAAAGGAAAATTGTTCTTCGAAGTGATTATTGTGGCTAGAAATGACGCCAGAAAAAGAACGATGAAATAGGCGATTGACCCCGAAATACTGTAGAATAAAACATTGAATATAACCCCATCAGGATTCGTTTTAACGCCCTCCAAGCCGTGAGCCCAGACAGCCGTCAGTGAAATTAAAGAGGCAAATATCAAGAATCTGATGAAAAAAAACTGCATGCGAGGCCGTTTCGTCTAAGCATAACCAGTACGTTTAGTTAGCAGTGCTTGTATGACATGAACATAGGTTATCAATGAAACCGTTAACACCTTCATGAGGTGAGATGTCGGTACTTCATAAAAAACACCGTGGTCTCAGAACGCCGCTTACGAGCAACCGATCTTGCCCGCAATAGATGAAACGGCTGCCCACCGCGACGGGTGCTCTGCCTCGTGATCAAGCACCATACGGATGGCGCGTTGGCGGACTTCAGGTGAAAACTTGTTCGTTGTCTTGCTCATATCGGCTCCACTCTCTCAGAAGTTGGAGCCTCCGGCAAACCCGGCGCGGTTCAAGGCCTTCCGCCCCGCACGACCAGCGAACTCGATCAGCCTACATCTTCGGCGCGATCTGCCCCAAGTTTGGCAAGGCGGCAGCACTCGTAATGCCATGGTGCGACACCCACGCCATGACCCAGCATCTCGCCGAGATATCGCGTCATGTGGCCCATGATGCGCATGCTATCCTCATCATGGATCAAGCAGGGTGGCACATGTCCAACACTCTCATTGTGCCCGAGAACATCACCATCCTCCCATTGCCGCCGAAGTCGCCCGAACTCAACCCGGTCGAAAACCTCTGGCAGTTCATGCGCGACAACTGGCTCTCAAACCGCGTCTTCAAATCCTACGACGACATCGTCGACCATTGCTGCGATGCCTGGCGAAAGCTCGAAAACCAACCATGGCGCGTCATGTCCATCGGGCGACGAGAATGGGCAAGTGGGTTCTGATCATTGAGGGTGCGTATAACAAATATATTCGCCAATTACTCACCCTTCGCTAACGCACTTGCACGATCGAATGCTGCGCCAAATCCCTTTAGAGATACAGTAAACGGGATAACCTGTAGATCGATGGAAACGGCAACGAGCCTTAGAGTTGTAGCTTTACGCATCTCATCAAATGTGTTCCTGTGGAAATTGATCGGGACAATACAGCCCGCCGGAAGACATGTTTTGAAAGCGAACGACTTACTGTTCTGGCCATCATCCAGCTGAACTGTCACGCCCCGAGTAAATTCGAGACCAAATGGCAATGTAAGGTCGCCATTATATACTTCACCTTGCTGCACTGGGCCAAATCGAAGATCGAGTACATGCTGGCCGCTCTGCTCCTGCGTTTGGGTTTGCCACACTACACACTGCGGTTTATCATATGTCGAAGCGCAAAAAACTGTCCAATCCTCAAAAGTTTCGGTTAGCGACGATGCTCCAGAAGGAAGTACTGATCGCCTATCACTTTTCGCATCTTGTGCTCTCGCCAATGTGGCGAGAACAACGAAAATGATTAGATTGAGGATCACAATTCGAACCAAGGTTCGCCCTTTGACGTTCTCTCGAAAAAATATAATGTTCATCATATGCTCCAATTTCATTTCACAATTGCAGCGAAATGCTGACAAACTCCCTTCGGTGCTGACCTCGACAGCACTTGCGATAATGCGCGAGAGATGGGCTATCCTCGCTTATCCCTAATGCGCAACTTAAAGCAGTAAATCTCCCTTGGCGCTTTTGTCGTCATTCGGAAGCGCATAGCGATAATTGAGGTGGTCAATAGCGCGACCATTTATGGATCAGGGGAACTTTATACAGTTCGCTGATGCCTATTATCTGGAGGGGTCACCACTCAGGCCATCCTCACGTGAAGTCGGAAAGTGCGCTGTTTTAAGCTTGATCTTCGATGACTTATGACAGGCCTTCCAAAGCAACCAAATCAAAGTGTAATCTATATTCCCCTCGTAAAGCGGACGGCGTTGCATTTGGAAAAAATAATCGACAAATAGATCTGATCACTTCGCTCCACCGAACCGCCGCCTCCCTTTTCAATCAAGTAATTATTTCGTACACTTTGGGGAAACCTTCTTGGTACGCTTTAATTACATTATTGGACGAAAATGAATATTTACGAAGCGTCCATCTTGTCCGATCCTAATTCCGCACTCCATGCAACCGTGTTCAAAGGAGGCATCATATATATCCAATCCATTTGAACTCACTCCTTTGAAGTCAACTTTTTTTACTGACCCAAACGCCTTCAGGTTTGCATGCAGAGCATCGAAATACACGATCAAGCTCGCTATAAGGGCAGGATGAAACCGGTCATGATCTAAAAAACCCTGCTGACAACTTATTATAAGGCCCTCAACTAATACCGCGCTGTTTTCGATGGGAATTCTGTTCTCTGCTCGCCATGCAATGTGCCTCTCTGTTTCCTTCAAATAAGCTTCATCTACCTTAGGGAGACGCCACTCATGGCCGCTACTGTGTACAGTGACCTCTGAAATGTCATCGTTGGGCAAGCGCGAAAACGTTATTTGAAAGGGCAAATTTTTCGCAAAAAACTTATCGACACTCTCTGGAAACATCGGTAGTTCAGGTGACCCAGTAAGCTGTATGAAAAGCATTCCATTTCTAACAAACACCGATAACACAAGGTCATCAAAGTTGCGGTAGAACCCGGCGTAATCACTAAAGGTCGCAGGATCCAAAGGGACTTCCGTTCTGGGGCGGGATTGTTCATAGCGTTTCCACATTGAACTGGCCTCTATGCCGCTCCCATTGTGTGTATCACGAGCCAACTCTAGGAGATCATCAACCGACAGACTCATTCTATTGTTGATTTTCGCCCTTAAAGAATCAATCATGACAAGGCTTTTATCCGCTTGCTTTCGCGTTTCGGATAAAGAGAAACGTTGAATATCCAACAATTCCTGCAGGTCAGTCGATTTCCCCGTCAGTATTTTCCCAATTTGAGACAGGCCCAACCCCAGGCGTTTTAGAGCGAGAATCTCATTGAGCCTCGCGACCTCTTCCAACCCATAAACTCGCCAATTCTTTTCTGTTCGCCTAGGTCGAACCAAACCGTACTCTTCATAAACTCGAAGTGCACGTACAGTAAGTCCAAGACGCTTTGCACATTGACTCGCGCTAATCCACAATTCTCGCTTCATCTCAAAATGCATACTCCGAAGACTGTGAAGGATCTCTGGGTTTCTGAGGATTTCTATCTAGTAACATCAGGGAAACATCAATTTTGAGATCAGAGATTATCAATCGCTTCGCTGAGGCCTGCCAATGGTGCGCGAATCCGTGTCGGCTTGGACAGTCCCCCAATGTAGAAAATCCCAATTTCTCCTCCCTCATAAATTGCCTTTTTCAATCTCGGCCCCACTTTCTGGTATCCAATGCAGATAGTGCTATCGCAACCGCTAATAGCCAGTTCGACTTTCTGGTGGCCATCAGCAATCTCCAAGAAAATTTGACCAGCATTGCTTACGCCTAAGGGAACTCGAAGGATAAAAAAAGGTCGTCCGTCCTCCGTGGCGGCCAATGTCCAGCTAAATATAGTATTACCAGATGTATCTTCAATGGATTGTGATATATTACAGGTCTTTCTCTTATGGAGCAGATTTTCATCACAAATCATTGTCCAGCTCCGAAACGGCTGTATTATTCTACGATATTGACCGTCGGGAACACCTTCCGGAAGAGTGACTTCGGAGGTGTTCACGACAGTTGCCTGAGTATCAAGTTCACTGTCCCCCGTCTCCCCAAAAACAGCGCCGTGACTTCCGAAAAAGCCCACGACAGCCAGAATGAGGAGGAGTGAAAGGTCGCTTTTACTGGCCTTAAAAAACATGATTAGCGCCCTTAGTTAAGTGTAAAGCTCATCCCGACACCTACGCCCCAATCACCACCACCAGTGGTTGCGGAAACATTGAAGCGCATTTGCTGATCTGGGCTCGTGTATCCTAGACCAAACGCAGCTGCCCCTGCCCCACGCCACATACCTCCTCCTATAGCTGCGCTAAGCTTACCCGGACGGTCGTCGAAACGCAAAGACGCAGCAGCGAGTCCGATAGCTGCCGCCTGATGGGCCTCACGGCGAACGCCGCTGATCTCACCACTTAGCAAGTTGAATCTATCGTTGGTATGCTTCTTAGCTTCGTCTAATATTCCTGTTGATGCATTTTCGACATAGCCTTTAACGTGGGTCTGTACCTGCGATACAATTTGTTGCGACCTTGCATCAGTGTATTCATTTGCAGACGATAAGGTGTCTTTGGAAGAATCTCGCATCTGGCTAAGATTGACAGCGTCGGTATCTTTGCTGCCAACTGCGACATTAGACAGCACGACAGGATTGTTAACGTCTCCGCCTTGGAGGGTTACTGAGTTTCGTCTAGTTCCTCGTTGATCGATATCGTATTGGATCGTGTTGTTCGTTGCGTTCACGACTTGATCTATCTTGCTCCCTACAGCTTCGACCGCCTGATTGGTGGAGAACAGCTGGCTTCCATTTATCGCGTCCGTCGAGGTGGCCGCAACTACACCCGTCGCTACACCGGAAACGGTTCTGTTGCCGGAGGTGCCTGCCATATTGACGTTCGTGCCACCCGTTTCTGCCCCGACTGTCAACTGCGCGTCTGCACCATTCTGGCGGACAAGGCCGATCGCCCCGCTGCCAATAGTCTGGCTCAGATTAGTGACCCGATCATCAACCGTCGTGACCCGGTTACCCAAATTGGTCACGTTGGTGTTTGTGGTGGCAAGGCCGGTTTGCAGGCTCGATATGTCGCCTTCGTTCTTCGTAACCCGGTTGCCTACAGCTTCGACCGCCTGATTGGTGGAGAACAGCTGGCTTCCATTTATCGCGTCCGTCGAGGTGGCCGCAACTACACCCGTCGCTACACCGGAAACGGTTCTGTTGCCGGAGGTGCCTGCCATATTGACGTTCGTGCCACCCGTTTCTGCCCCGACTGTCAACTGCGCGTCTGCACCATTCTGGCGGACAAGGCCGATCGCCCCGCTGCCAATAGTCTGGCTCAGATTAGTGACCCGATCATCAACCGTCGTGACCCGGTTACCCAAATTGGTCACGTTGGTGTTTGTGGTGGCAAGGCCGGTTTGCAGGCTCGATATGTCGCCTTCGTTCTTCGTAACCCGGTTGCCTACAGCTTCGACCGCCTGATTGGTGGAGAACAGCTGGCTTCCATTTATCGCGTCCGTCGAGGTGGCCGCAACTACACCCGTCGCTACACCGGAAACGGTTCTGTTGCCGGAGGTGCCTGCCATATTGACGTTCGTGCCACCCGTTTCTGCCCCGACTGTCAACTGCGCGTCTGCACCATTCTGGCGGACAAGGCCGATCGCCCCGCTGCCAATAGTCTGGCTCAGATTAGTGACCCGATCATCAACCGTCGTGACCCGGTTACCCAAATTGGTCACGTTGGTGTTTGTGGTGGCAAGGCCGGTTTGCAGGCTCGATATGTCGCCTTCGTTCTTCGTAACCCGGTTGCCTACAGCTTCGACCGCCTGATTGGTGGAGAACAGCTGGCTTCCATTTATCGCGTCCGTCGAGGTGGCCGCAACTACACCCGTCGCTACACCGGAAACGGTTCTGTTGCCGGAGGTGCCTGCCATATTGACGTTCGTGCCACCCGTTTCTGCCCCGACTGTCAACTGCGCGTCTGCACCATTCTGGCGGACAAGGCCGATCGCCCCGCTGCCAATAGTCTGGCTCAGATTAGTGACCCGATCATCAACCGTCGTGACCCGGTTACCCAAATTGGTCACGTTGGTGTTTGTGGTGGCAAGGCCGGTTTGCAGGCTCGATATGTCGCCTTCGTTCTTCGTAACCCGGTTGCCTACAGCTTCGACCGCCTGATTGGTGGAGAACAGCTGGCTTCCATTTATCGCGTCCGTCGAGGTGGCCGCAACTACACCCGTCGCTACACCGGAAACGGTTCTGTTGCCGGAGGTGCCTGCCATATTGACGTTCGTGCCACCCGTTTCTGCCCCGACTGTCAACTGCGCGTCTGCACCATTCTGGCGGACAAGGCCGATCGCCCCGCTGCCAATAGTCTGGCTCAGATTAGTGACCCGATCATCAACCGTCGTGACCCGGTTACCCAAATTGGTCACGTTGGTGTTTGTGGTGGCAAGGCCGGTTTGCAGGCTCGATATGTCGCCTTCGTTCTTCGTAACCCGGTTGCCTACAGCTTCGACCGCCTGATTGGTGGAGAACAGCTGGCTTCCATTTATCGCGTCCGTCGAGGTGGCCGCAACTACACCCGTCGCTACACCGGAAACGGTTCTGTTGCCGGAGGTGCCTGCCATATTGACGTTCGTGCCACCCGTTTCTGCCCCGACTGTCAACTGCGCGTCTGCACCATTCTGGCGGACAAGGCCGATCGCCCCGCTGCCAATAGTCTGGCTCAGATTAGTGACCCGATCATCAACCGTCGTGACCCGGTTACCCAAATTGGTCACGTTGGTGTTTGTGGTGGCAAGGCCGGTTTGCAGGCTCGATATGTCGCCTTCGTTCTTCGTAACCCGGTTGCCTACAGCTTCGACCGCCTGATTGGTGGAGAACAGCTGGCTTCCATTTATCGCGTCCGTCGAGGTGGCCGCAACTACACCCGTCGCTACACCGGAAACGGTTCTGTTGCCGGAGGTGCCTGCCATATTGACGTTCGTGCCACCCGTTTCTGCCCCGACTGTCAACTGCGCGTCTGCACCATTCTGGCGGACAAGGCCGATCGCCCCGCTGCCAATAGTCTGGCTCAGATTAGTGACCCGATCATCAACCGTCGTGACCCGGTTACCCAAATTGGTCACGTTGGTGTTTGTGGTGGCAAGGCCGGTTTGCAGGCTCGATATGTCGCCTTCGTTCTTCGTAACCCGGTTGCCTACAGCTTCGACCGCCTGATTGGTGGAGAACAGCTGGCTTCCATTTATCGCGTCCGTCGAGGTGGCCGCAACTACACCCGTCGCTACACCGGAAACGGTTCTGTTGCCGGAGGTGCCTGCCATATTGACGTTCGTGCCACCCGTTTCTGCCCCGACTGTCAACTGCGCGTCTGCACCATTCTGGCGGACAAGGCCGATCGCCCCGCTGCCAATAGTCTGGCTCAGATTAGTGACCCGATCATCAACCGTCGTGACCCGGTTACCCAAATTGGTCACGTTGGTGTTTGTGGTGGCAAGGCCGGTTTGCAGGCTCGATATGTCGCCTTCGTTCTTCGTAACCCGGTTGCCTACAGCTTCGACCGCCTGATTGGTGGAGAACAGCTGGCTTCCATTTATCGCGTCCGTCGAGGTGGCCGCAAGCCTGCCGGCGGCGAGATTGGTCATTGTGCGCGGGGCAGTACTGCTACCGATACTTACCGTACTCGTCGCATTTGAACCCGCGAAACTGTAAGATGCACCGTTTATATTTGTCCCTGTAGTGTTCACCACCAATTGCGTCGTAGAATTGGAGCCGAGAGCAATGTCGCCCACATTGCCATTTGCTGCAGCCGCCAGCCCAATAGCGACTGCACCGTCCCTCGCAGCTAGCGATTGGGGCCCCAACGCAATTGCATTCACAGCTGTGGCAGCGGCTCCAGAGGTATCATTGACGCCAATTGCTATCGCGCCGTTTGCGGTTGCTCGTGTGGAAAGATTGGCTCCTAATTTGGCCGCGCCGCCCCCACCAATTGAAATCGCATTATTGGCGGAAGCAATGCTACCTGTACCGTAAGCGGAACTGGCTTCTCCCGTAGCAACCGACTCGACGCCAACTGCCGTGGCAAAATTCGCGCCCGCTCTCGCACCCAGTCCAATTGCGGTAACACCTGTGAAATTTCCACCATTGGCGAAACTTCCCAAGACAGTATATCCAAGACCGGTACCAATAGTGGCACAACCCGACACCCATCCGTAGGTCCCGGGTCCGCTTCCAGGCATAATACCTCCCGCTGTCGCATTGTTTGTATTGCCATGATTTACGCGGTACACAGTGCCACTCGCTTGGCTAATGCAAGTATTCAAGACCCCAGCTGGAAATGACACGTCAACTTTCGCGGCCCGAACCTCCTCAGGACGGATGATAATACTAGCACAGAAGAGGCTTATAACCGACGAGAAGTGAATGCTGCGCGTAACTAACGGCAGCACCACCCTCGCGCGGTCTGAAACTTTTAATGCAGCACTCGGACCAAAGAGACCTACGCCAAGATGCCTCCTCACCAATCCGATCACACGATGAGCCATTCTGAGCAGTGCAAATAAGCGGCGACGTTGAGATTTACTGACAGCCGGCTCCAATCCCCCATCCAGAACGAATGGTGCGCCGCGATCAAATAATCTGACAGGAAATGCTGGTTTTTTATCAAACATCTAACTCTCCAATTCGCTACTTGACAGCCACAGTCGTGTCACTTCTTTTTGGCTGCTAAGGTATTACGTAGGGTCATAGTCAAGTCTTTTTTGTTCGTTTGGATCTCGCGTTAACGTGGGTGCGGGCGTACCCGTCGTCGCTTTTACTTTGCGATTTCAAACAGCAAAACGTCATATGTCTGTTAGAGTTAGAGAGGTGGCTCGGTTTGTTTGAACAGTTTCGGCGTTTAGTTAAGTAGATTTCCGCCTAGAGCAGATCCTGTGATCGATGAATCGATTGTGAAGTGACGGGGCGAGCGGAAGCTGATTCAATATCCACAGCGAAAGAGGTGGCTGATGGGACGAGCACTGAGCGATGATCTTCGACTACGCGTGTTAAAAGCGTCTGCGGCGGGCATGTCTGCGCGCCAGTCGGCGGCGCGGTTCGGGGTTGGGATTTCGACGGCGATCCGGTGGATCGCACGAGCGAGTGACGGTGAACCTACGTCCCGGCCGCAAGGCTGGCGACGGCCATCGGTCCTTGATGCACATGAGACGTTTGTCGTGGTCATGATCGACGACCGGAAGGACGTGACGCTCGATGAAATGGTCGAGCGTCTGTCTGTTGAGCGGCAGGTAGGTATCAGCCGAAGCGCGCTCGGCGCCTGGCTGCGGGGCCGCGGCTGGACGTTTAAAAAAAGTCCGCACATGCATTGGAGCAAGACCGGCCGGACGTCCTGAAACGGCGGCGAGCCTGGTTTGAAGGGCAGCTCGACCTCGATCCGGAGAAGCTGATCTTTATAGACGAAACCGGCCTCTCGACGAAGATGGCGCGTCTGCGAGGGCGTGCCATTCGAGGTGAGCGTTGCCGAGCTGGCGTGCCGCATGGCCACTGGAAAACAACGACATTCACCGGCGCGCTCCGCCTCACAGGCATGACCGCACCCTTCGTTTATGATGGAGCGATGAACGGCAATGTCTTCCTGGCCTATGTCGAGCAAGTGCTCTCGCCGACCCTTCAGACCGGCGACGTCGTCGTTATGGATAACCTGCCGGCCCACAAGGCAGCCGGGGTGCGCGACGCCATCGAGCGCGCGGGCGCCAAACTCATGTTCCTGCCACCCTATAGTCCCGACTTTAATCCCATCGAAAACGCATTCTCGAAATTGAAAGCTATGCTACGGGCTCGGGCGGAGCGGAAAATCGACGCCCTATGGGATGCCGTCGGCACATTGATCCCCCGATTCACATCGGAGGAATGCGCAAACTACTTCAGGGCTGCAGGCTATGACCCGGATTGAACAGGATCTGCTCTAGATTATGCCGCCACCATCATCGGTGCCAGCGCTTTGAAGTAAGCCTGATCCGGCGTCTGCCGGTCAAGAGATGAATGTGGACGTCGAGTGTTGTACAACACGACGACAGAACACCCACGGGACCGAGGTTCGCGAGCTTTTGTATCCGTGGCATCCCTGGTCGGGGCGGCTCGTTCACGTCCATGAGGCGCTGTCCAAAGGGACGCATATTTTCCGCTGCAGTCTTTCTGGTGCTTCCTCTGATCGACTTCTTGAAGTCCCGTCGTGGATGTTCGACCGATCTGTGAGTGGATCCTGGCGCAGCCTGTCGGTTCCGCACGTCGATCTCGCAGCCTGCATATTTTGGCAAGATTGTTGAAGGACGCTGATGCCTCATCGCAATCTTCGATAATGGGCGCAGCATTGGTCTCTCACGAAACGAGTCGGAGAGATGTCCATGCCTCACCAGCCCATGACATACCAGTTCGATCTGTTCTCGGCCCCGCAGCGGGGAAAGACGGCAGGGATGCCGCAATGGCCGGAGTTGCCGGAGGAAACCCGTCAGGCACTGACGGTTCTCATCGTGCGACTGTTCGTCGATCATGCAAGGTGCGAGCCGGTCTCCCAACAGAAGGAGACCGGCCATGATGCATGAGAAGATCGGGCCGCATCATCTGGAGCGGAAGGCCATCCTGTATGTTCGGCAGTCATCAGCTCATCAGGTTCTGCACAATCGAGAAAGCAGCGCCCTGCAGTACGCCATGCGGGACCGGCTGGCAGCGCTTGGATGGTAACAAATAGACACGGTGGATGACGACCTTGGTCGTTCGGCCGTCGGCGGCGTGACCCGCGCTGGATTTGACCGGATGGTGGCGGAAGTCTGCCTTGGCAAGGTTGGCGCCGTGGCCGCGCGTGAGGTATCGCGCTTCGCCCGCAACAGCCGGGACTGGCAGCAACTTATCGAGATGTGCCGTGTTGTTGATACCATCCTGATCGACCAGGAAGCGGTTTATGCGCCCCGCCAGAGCAACGACCGTCTGCTCTTGGGTTTGAAGGGCAGCCTCAACGAGTATGAGCTCGATCTCTTGCGTCAGCGTTCCCTTTCCGCCCGCTATGAGAAGGCTCGCCGCGGTGAACTCATCGTCAGCGTCCCGGCCGGATTCGTGAAGGCGGGTGACAGGATCGAGAAGGATCCCGACCGACGCATCCAGGAAGCCATCGCACTTGTCTTCGACAAGGTTGCCGAACTCGGCAGTGCGCGGCAGGCTCTGCTATGGTTCCTCGAGCAGGGGCTGGACCTGCCGGTCAGGTACGCCAATGGTGACGTCATCTGGCGCAGGCCAAATTATGCTACCATCCACCGGATGATTGTGAACCCGATCTACGGCGGAGCATACGCTTATGGTAAGAGTCGCTCCGTGCCGGGATATGATGGCCGATCTGGAATTCGCCGCAAGACGCGTGATGAATGGCTTGCCCTGATCCCGGATGCACATGAAGGTTACGTCAGTTGGGAACGGGCGGAGGAGATCCGCAAGATGTTGAGCGACAATGTGCCAGCCAGCCGCCACCACGGGGCGCCGAAGCACGGCGACGCTCTGCTTGCCGGCCTTTTCCGCTGCAAGAGGTGTGGTCGAAAGCTGACCGTCCGCTACACCGGAAACAAGCATAGCATTCCGCGCTATTCCTGCTGGCGTGGTCTGCTCGATAATGGTGAGCCTCGCTGCATTGCTTTCGGCGGTCTGCAGGTCGATGACGCGATCGAAGAGGCACTGCTCGGCGTGGTGGAACCAGGCGCTATTGCCGCCGCAGTCGAGGCGGAACGTACTATGGCCAGCCAACGCGATCAGGTTCAGGATGCCTTTCTGCGTGACCTCCAGGCGGCGCGCTACGCCGCCGATAGGGCATTCCGGCAATATGACGCGGCCGATCCGGAGAACAGGCTGGTGACCTCGGAGCTCGAAGCACGCTGGAACAAGGCGCTCGCTCGCGTCGGGGAGATCGAGGCCAGGATTGCCAAACATCGGACGGTTACACCGCAGCCATTCCCCATGTCCGCCTCACAGGTAAATGCCCTTGCGGGGAACCTTCGCACCGTCTGGACAGCACCGACAACAGATACAAGGCTACTCATCCGCTACCCGATGGCCCATGGATCTTCAGAAACTCGCGACCTCACAAGCACGTCAGATCCTCGATCGCGTCTGGCAGAACCCCCGACACCCCACAGGATCGCATCCAGATCAGGAAAGCTTATTCCCTTCAACAACATAGAAAGATGGGCGTTATGAAACAGGATTGTAAAAGTTCAGATAACGACCGATCCCCGCGCGGGCCTCGGACACGGTCTTGTAGGCGTGAAGGTAGACCTCCTCGTATTTGATCGACCGCCAAAGCCGTTCGACGAAGACGTTGTCCCGCCACGCACCCTTGCCATCCATCGAGATGGCGATTTCCGCCTTCTTCAGCACGGCGGTGAAGTCGATGGAGGTGAACTGCGATCCCTGATCGGTGTTGAATATGTCCGGCTTTCCATAGCGAGCCAGCGCTTCCTCGACCGCTTCGATACAGAAGCCCGCCTCCATCGTGATCGATAATCGCCACGACAGAACCCGATGGCTGAACCAGTCCACGACGGCGCAGAGGTAGACAAAACCACGCGCCATGGGGATATAGGTCAGGTCCATCGCCCATACCTGATTGGGCCGGGTAACCTAACTGGCGAATGGTCGCCTTAACCCGCTTGCCAAGCGTGATGTAAAGCTCAACGGCTCGAAGTCTGTCTGCGTAGGAATACATGAACTACCTCCTGGTGGTCCAAGTTTTCGTCCGCATCCCCGCTCGATGCACGCAGGCAGCCAAATTGACAAACAAAACAAATGACATCAGCCAGGAGCAAGTCTCATTCGGCTCGCGCTTCCTTGACACGAAGCATTGAGCAGAAGCCGAGGTTTCAGCCGCGGCGGCCCGCCTGAAACTCGAAAGGCCAAGATCCTGGGCCGATCTTGAGGAACTGGAGCGGAATCCAGGATATCTTCGCGGCACAGAGGCTATGATCTGGGAGTTTGCAGCATTGTCCAGGTTGCATCCGGACTGCAGTCCGGACGAAATCATGGATCTCGCCTGGCATGTTCGCATAAAGCGGCGCGCGGCATTGAATCTGATGTGAACATTGCTGGCGACGACTATGAGGTACAGCGTCTACCGGATGACACCGGGGTAATGATTGGGCGCTAAACTGGCATTTGCGAGATATCCAGGGTTCCAAGCGGCAGAGTACCACCTGCCGTCGCCGGTCGCAGTCCCCTTCCCTTGCTGCGACCGGCTCTCTCCTGGACGGGCTGCCGACGCTGTTCTTGTTGCGAAGAAAGATTGTGTCGCTGATGAACAGGAAATCAGCCTTAGGTCTTATACAGGGGCCCAATAAAATTGAAGGCCACTGTGAAGGCTAAGGAGCCTGGGTCGAAGCGGCAGGTATGCTTTTCAACATGCTGACGAGAGCGCTCTGCTGGTTTGTGCCGGTTTTGGAAAATATTGCATTCAGATATGCCCGGGCAGTCCCGAACGTTATCCGTTGATTTGCCGCGGAATCGCGAAGCGAGAGCCCGGATGTCAAGGCAAGCGCCAGCCGGGACTCAGCTTTTGTCAGACCGAACAGCCCAGCGACATGTTCGGGAGACGGCAGCCCTCGCGAGGTTGCAACCGGTGTCAGGATCAATATTGCACCCTGTCCGGAGAATATGTGCCGTGCCTCCCGGTGGAGTGGCATCATCTGGATCACGGCCGCGTCGCGGTTCTCGTCTGCCGGTACAGGAATACTGACAGCTTTGGTCCAGGCGAGATCCAGCGCCTGTGAGAAGGCTTTGCGCAAGGCGTCATTGCCCCTCAACTCAATGCGACCAGATGAACCCGAGAAAAGATATCTGTCAGCCTCGCTGAACAGCTCGTTCCTTGAAACCAGCTCGCGGTTGCGGGAGACAAATGCGGCGGCTATCCCTGCGTTGTTGAGCATTTCGATACCGTCACGGATTCTTTCAAAATACAGACGTGACGCAAACAGAACCGATTGTGTAAACGGACGACTTAAGGTGTTCAGTCCGGCAATCAGCTCCCCTCCATAGGCAGGCTTGCCCCGTTCACGTGTGAATTCCAACGTAATGATCTCACCGTTGAAGAGCTCGACGATCGTGCCTGTCTGCACGCCATAGCCCCGCTCGATATGACCAGCTATCCGCTCGTGGAAATCAACAATGTCGGACCAGTCCCCTGCCAGCGGATCAAGCTCTGTAAAACCTGCATTGATCAAGCCTTTGGCACGCACGAAGTTCGTCCACCGCTCCAGGCTTTCGGCTGTCTGATGCCAGTCCGCCCGGTTGGGAAAGTAGCTGGTTGTTATCCCTCTCGGATACGGCCAGTAGACGCCAATGCCGCCGCAGCTCGAGCCGGTCTCCGCCGCCAGTTCATCAAGCAACGACACCCATAGCTCCGGAAACAGCGCTGCTTCATACATCTTCTCGGAAAAATGGATCGTGTCCACGCCAGTGTCTCCTGCTTTTCAGCTGACTACATCTTTCCAAACATTCCTGACTTGCGGCCACGACCATCGTCGGGCCCGACGGGCATAGATTCCATTCCACTTTTGAACCGTCCCACGCTCCCTGAACCCGCAGAGGCTGGGGTTCTCCAGCTTCATTGAGAAGGCGCTGGTACTCTTTCCGGGGTCGTTGTGAGACCGGCACGTTGTTTGTGACACACCATATCATGAACATTCATTGCCGATGTCGATTTGCATTCTGACGAACATCCGCAAGGGGCAGGTGACAATCAGGGCCGGCTGTGTGCCAGCCGGAGGGGTACCAGGCGGAGGAAGCGGTCGACCTTGCGAACCGCGTTTCATCGTGTCGCACAAGTCGAGATATCCAGATGAAATAACTTGCCCAGTGTCCATCGCGTCCTCCCCTACGCCAGAATATATAATCACAGCCATTTTTGCTAAACTCTAACCCATTGAAAACATGGTTAACAAACAACTAAATGAAAGCTATACAGAAGTTAAAATTCATTACTGCGTATGGATCTGGGCTGGGTTCATAACCATCGATAAGTACCAATTATCGATGGTAGTTGATTTCGCGGCGCAAATCGAGGAAAATCGGGGCAAATCACGGTGCCAGCGGCCGCCGAAACCCGCGATTCCGGAGCCTCTCGTGACGAAAGCGAAGACATCACACACGTCCGTCGAGCAGCGCGCCGAAGAGCTCGATACCATCGCGTCCGTTTTGCCGCTCGAACGTCGCGACGAGCTTGCCGAGCTGTTGACCGATGATGACATCGAGACGCTGCGGCATCTCGTCAATCAGGGCATGGGCGACAATACGCTCCGGGCCCTGACGTCTGATCTTGCCTATCTCGAGGCCTGGGGTCTCGCTGCCACCGGACAGTCCCTGCCCTGGCCGGCGCCCGAGGCGTTGCTGCTCAAATTCGTCGCCCATCATCTGTGGGATCCGGAAAAGCGCGCCAGCGACCCCAACCACGGCATGCCTGATGATGTCGACGAAAATCTAAGGCGTCAGGGTTTCCTGAAATCCGTCGGCCCGCACGCGCCTGACACGGTGCGACGCCGGCTGGCCAGCTGGTCAACATTGACTAAGTGGCGCGGCCTTTCGGGTGCCTTCGCCTCCCCTGCCCTTAAATCAGCCATTCGACTGGCCGTGCGCGCCGTTCCGCGAACCCGTGCGCGCAAGAGCGCAAAGGCCGTCACTGGCGACGTTCTGGCAAAGCTGCTGGCGACGTGCGAGGCAGACAGCCTGCGCGATCTACGCGACAAGGCAATCCTGATGGTCGCCTTTGCTTCCGGCGGCCGTCGACGCAGCGAGATCGCCGGGCTACGCGTCGAGCAGCTGACAGTCGAGCCACCGATCGAGGTGACCGACGGTCCTCCCCTCCCCTCACTTGCCATCCATCTTGGTCGAACCAAAACAACGACCGGCGAGCAGGACGACGTCGTTTATCTCACCGGGCGGCCGGTCGAGGCGTTGAATGCCTGGCTGGCGGCGGCCAGGATCGACAAGGGTAGCGTCTTCAGGGGAATCGGGCGCTGGGGTACTGTGTCCCGGCGGGCGCTCGATCCGCAATCGGTCAATGCGATCCTCAAGCAGCGGGCGGAGATGGCGGGGTTGGACAGTGGGGAGTTTTCGGCGCACGGACTGCGTTCGGGTTACCTGACCGAGGCCGCCAATCGCGGCATCCCTCTGCCAGAGGCCATGGAGCAGTCACGGCATCGATCGGTTCAGCAGGCTTCCAGTTACTACAACAGTGCCGCGCGCCGGACCGGCAAGGCCGCCCGCATGCTGTAAGGCCATACACACTCATCTCGTCGGTTGTGTCCGTGCGGTGAGTTTATTCCCGTCCGGATCGCGGAGGTAGGCGACAAAGGCGCCGTTCGGACGTTCCGCAGGCAGGCTCTCGATCGCTGTGCCGCCATACGTGACACCAGCCTTGTGCCACGCTAAAACATGATCCTGGCTCGCCGCGGCGATACCTATCGTCCCACCGTTTGCCGCAGTCGCCGGCTCACCGTCTATTGGCTTCGTGACCATTAGCCGCCCGCCCTCGTGAACGTAGATCAGCCTGCCTCTTGCGTCCATTTTGCCGGGCTCGCCGCCCAGTGCAGCAAACGTGGCATCGTAGAAGGCTTTGCTTCGCTCCAAGTCGTTGCTACCGATCATCACGTGGGTAAACATGCTAAATCTCCAATAAAGTTTCCCTGGTCATCAACCGTGTAGTTTTCGCTGGCTGCTACAACCAACTTCTAAATTCAGATCTCGGCAATTGCGGTCATGGGCAAAACCCGACCCGTACCGCCGAGAAACCAAGGTTCACCGTTTCGCCTCCACCGTTGGTGGCAAATAGGTCGGATATCCCGGGTCCCGCTCTGGGCCCCCAAAATAAACCCGCCGTCCTGCAGGATCGTTCAATCGACCATTTCAGTCGTCAAATAACGGTTGGACTGCTCCGACGATGCACGCAATTCGAAGATGCGGTCAATCGCGCATGTTTTGAAGGACGGAAAGCGTTTGATCAACAGCAGCTGCCGACAGTAAAGGAGAAATCTTTGGCGACGATTCCATCGGACTCTCTCAGGAACCTTACCTCGAATCCGGCAGGCAGAAATTCGCCGGCCGCTCAGACCAGCGGTGCCCAGCCAGTCTTGGCTGTCGACAATGCCGCGGGCCAACTGCCGATACTCGGTTTCAGCACGGAGATTGGGGACTGACGCCGCCCGAGTTGGTAGAGACACATGATGATATCAGGGACTGATCCACGCTCGAATTGCAAATAAGCCTCGCGAACAGAGGCAGAGAGTCGAGCCGTATTGCAAATGTCCTCAAAGATAAGGTCTGCAATGGCCGTTATAGTCACGCCTCGCCATGCCGGTGGAAGGCTGATCAACGTTGCGGTACCTGCAGTGGCCGGTGGCCGTTACCCATAAGGCAGTGGTAGACCAAGCGTGGCGATGTATGGCATGCCTTCCTGACCTCGTAACCAGAGGAAGCGGCTTGCCGTCTCGATTCGTTCAAACTCCGACCCGCCCTTGCCGATGGCCTCGCCCCTCAAGGAGGCGGTCTGCAGCAAGTCTGTGATCGCGCCGAGACAACCGCATCGCAGTTGCAGCAAAACAGTCTGCGACGCCATCAGACGTAAACCGGAACTGAAATAGTCCACTGCGGAAACAATCATCGCAGTTGATCTCGAGGCCAGTCTCGTGCCGGGGGCAGACCACGACTTCTACGCATGCCCAGGACCGTCGGCAGCAGTGATCCCTCCCCTCCTCGGCATCCTCGTCCAGACATGCCGGACAAGTGCCTCAATGCACGGGATCGCTCACGAATGACGCCCTGCTGCACCCGGTATTTGGCAGAGACAGTTGCTCCACATCTGCGTGCCTCAGGCGACAGGCAAGGGCCCCTAAACGGGTTGCGGACTGTTCGGTTGGGACGTCATGGCTAAGGAGATGCGGCTTCGAGGCTCCCGAAGCGCCGCATATCCAGTTCTCAACCTGTCGGAGCGGGCTGGAGTAATGGCTCGCCATCCGCCAACGCCAACAACCGAGAAATTCATCCTCAAATGGTCGTGGGGCGACGGCAGGGAGCCGGACAGGTCGCTGCAGGCACCCTTCAATGCGACGCGCCATCCGCACCAAGCGGCAGGAGAAGGTTGTCACCGTCGAAACTGTGCAAGGTGATCCTCTCCTTCCCATTCCGGACGGCTTCGACCGCAACCGTCTCGAAAAGGCGAAAAATTCGCATCGTACGTCATCGGTCATATCTAACCCTGCGGCGGACCGCAGCGGTGCCAATGGTGCCAAACAATTGCCCCACCGATCGAGGCAACAGCCATCCAACCGAGACAGGAGCGGGGTGCCTCAATGCGCTGGGGCAGAGCAGCGATCACTGAAAGCTGCTGGATCACGGCCTTGAGGCGCCAATGAAAGCGGTGGGGCCGGCGCATTTCCCCGCCCTCAGCGTGGGAATGCCTCAGAGCTGCGTTGATTTGATGGTATCGACACGGACTTCGCCGTCCATCACTCCACTCAACAAACCTTGTCTGCCGTGTTCCACCTCAATCACCGTATAGAGCTTCTCATTTCTGAAGGCACTCGCATTCAACGTCAAAACGTCTTCTGCGAGAAGCGAGTCGACTTCCATAAAATCCAGTTCGGCACCTGCCGCGACACCTCTTGCGTCGCCCGCAGTCCGTGCGGCGACAACGACGGTTCCGGGGGCGGGGGCATTCTGCCAACGTGGGTCGTCCGGTGCAGCGATAGGTTCAAGACGATAAACGTTGAGGCTTTCATCGATGTCCGTTCTGCGCGCTATCTCGGTTGCATTGTCAAACTGGGCCCGGCTTTTAACCGAATAGCCAAGGCGGTTATCGGTCGTGCCGGTGTTTTCGACACGCTCACCGCCCGTTGATTTCGCGTTAGACATGACATCCTCTCCCTTCACGGCTTCACCTGCCTTTCAAATCATGGACCTTGCCGAAATGTTCCAGTGTGGCCCAAAGTTCACGCACCGGCATAACCGCCACGAGTTGTTGTTGCTCATCCTCGTGAGAGATAAACTACGCCTGCCTGCTCGGCGCCATCTTTACATTCGAGAACGGTTGGCTGCCAAGGATGGCTGCGTAACAGGAAATAAAGTGATAAATGGCGGGCGGCACGCCGGTCTGCCATGACCCCCTGCCATAGACGGTGGCGGTCGCAGATCGGATGCGGGAAATGCGCAGCACTAAAACCTTGTCAGCTGACAAGGTTTTTCCGGATCGGAGCATCCACCGATTCCTAGTGACGCGACATTTTGATAATCCACCTGACTTAGGGACCAGATTACCGCGGTGGAACCTTGTCAGCTGACAAGGTTTCCAAGTGAACATAGCTGAAACTGATTTCGAGCTGAGCCTAGGCTCCTCATCAATTGAACTGGACCCAGCAACGCAAGGCAGAGAAGACGCGATTTGCTGACAATCGCAGTCGCTACGGCAGCCTGGTTCATACCCAGGAAGGCGGCGGAAAGGTTCCCGGGGGAGGGGGTAGCTCTTCAACGGTACGCCTGCAACCTTGACGGCGTCGAAATCAGCTCCACTTTCTACCGTCCGCACAAAGCGTCGACTTTAGCCCGACGGGCTGACGCTGTGCCCGGACCTTTCAATCCTCCGCAAAGGTGCTCAGAGAGATTTCGCATCTGCCCGTAATGAAGGACATCTCAGAACCGTTTGAGACTCTCACAGACGACCCTGGGCCACCAGGCCAAAAGCGCGGACCCGCTCTTGCATCAACTTCCGCCATCGTTGACTTTCCATGTCCGAACGTTGGATCACGCACTCAGGACAATGCTTGTGGCCGATAAAGGCAAGATTATCATTGAAGCTTAACACCGAAGCTGGTCGTCGCAAGAGGCAGTTGATCTGCTGGAGACACACAAGATTGACCACGTTTTCGCCGATCCCGCGCCCGTGTAGCCTGCTGAAACCTTCAGCGTGCCCCCACGATGTGTTCGTCTACACGGAAATCCTGAAAGCTACTATTGCGCCTATGGTGACGATGAGATCAGATTCTTTTCCAAACTCGTGGCGCCTGAGGGCTGGTGCGTCTCCGACAACACTGCCTCGAGTGCGGCGATCGAAAATGCTCTAACGATGAAATGCATGCCCGCAGGCCATCCTGTGCGAAAGACACCGGGATGAGGCAGACACACTTGCGATGCCGTTTCCGCGGAAGAGGGGAGGGGAGGGGAGGGGAGGGGAGGGGCGACCTCACGTGCTTGATCATTAAGTACAGAGTTTCCGCAAATCCGTTGCAATGCGAAGCATCACTTCCCGGCACCAAAAAGCTCGCGGTCATCCTCCCGCTCTCACGGGGAGCCAGCCGAGGGCCCAAGCGCGGCAGCCGCCGGTAATGGCAACCTTCAACTCCGGTTCCGCGTATTCGATTATCTGGCCTGGTGAAGAGATCGAAGCTCACCAGCCGTCTGTTCCAAGCGGTTCGCCATCGGTCCAATATATGAGCTCCGACTGTGCTGGACCCTCCTCCAAGGGGCGGCTCGTCACCAGGACCCGGGTATTGTCTTCCGGGGCACTTGCCGTATGACGCCACGGCTGGCCCGTTCTCTTTTTCCCTTTCGACTGCCTCAAGTTTGGCCTCGCCTTGAAAAGCGGTCTTTTTCAAACTTTTGAGATTCCCAACACGGAGCGCTTCGCTTCCAATCCCCGCTGTGATGCGGCGCTCAAGTCTCTCCAGGAAACGAAACAGGACGCAGTTTAAGCAGCTGATCCCGGATGGACCCGACACGACGAACTTGATGGAGCTCCCAAGGGGGAGGGGCACGGCGGATAGCAAAAAACGGTCCAGGCAGCGAATATTAAACGGCCTGTATTGAGGCGCGCTCAACGACTTCGGTTTTCAGGACGACTTTGCGGGCCGCTTGATCTCCTCCATTCAACCGATCCACAAGAAGTTTGGCCGCACTCGCTCCCAGTTCATACACGGGCTGCCTAACAACGGTTATCGGAGGCGTGGTTACGGATGTCCAGTCTGCATCGTGGAACGACACCAATGACACATCGCCCGGAATATTTACTCCCAAATCGCGATGAGCCTTGAATACCTCGATACCGATGATGCTGTCTGATGCGATAATCGCGGTCGGACGGTTTGGCGATTGGAGCATTTCGGTGACTATCCCGTGTGTGCGTTCCGGCGTCACAGCGCCAACCTTCACCCATTTCTCCATGCCCGGGAGGCCCGCCTTACGGCAGGCATCAAGATATCCCTCGATACGACGCCGGACTGAGCCGGTGTTGATGTCCTTTGACGTGTGAAAGCAATGATCCGGCGTGTCGCAGGCGGTGATATAGGCAATGCGCCGGTGGCCAAGCCCGATCAGTCGGCGGGTGACGTTCTCTGCAGCATGACGGTCATCTGCAAGGACCGTGTCCACTTCGAGGGTGTCACTCCCACGATCAAGCAGGGCTAGCGGCAATCCTGAACGAATAACCTCGTGCAGGTGCTCGACATCATTTTCCTTAGCTGGAGAAACAATGAAGCCGTCTACACGCCTGGCAAGCAAGTTACGGATGGCCGCTTTTTCGACCAAAACATCTTCACCCGAATTGATGAGGATGACAGTAAATCCCGCTTGTCGGGCGACATCCGTGATACCGCGAACGCCAAGGCTGAAGAACGGGTTTTCGATATCGCCCACCACGACACCAATTGTGCCGGAGCGGCCCGTCGTCATGCTGCGGGCAAGCTCATTGGGACGATAATCCAGGAAAGCTGCGGCGGCTGTGACGGCCTCACGCACCCGGTCGCTAACGGTTCCGTAGCCGCCGAGCACACGTGCTGCGGTGGCCTTTGAGACGCCCGCCCTGCGCGCAACGTCAGCCACGGTCACGGAAGGAGTTTTTGATAGGCTCTTGTCCATAAACGATAGGCTTACAAGAGAACTTGACGACTGGCAAACGCGAAGATAACAATTGTCAAAATCAAAAGAGACCGGTCTCATACCAAATTGAGACCGGTCTCATTTAAAGAAAAAGACTTCCGACATGCGAACTGCATGGGCCGGGCGGGTGAGGTCATGCCGCCGTCCGGATGGGACCCGTGCGCCTTGAATACATCGCAGACAACGACACCAGAGGAGACGAAACCAATGCGATTTACCGAAGCCTTCACTTGCCCCTTTGCCAAAATCCGCGCCACCGCCATCGCGGTCACGCTCGGTGTCCTTGCAGGCGCGGCGACGCCGGCACTTGCCGACAATCCGCTTGGCCTCATTGATCCCGCCACCATCAGTGTCGGTACGATGGGCGATGCCAAGCCCTATGCCTTCACCACCGCTGACGGTAACTTCACCGGCTTCGACATCGAGCTTTTCCTTGATGTCGCCGGACGTCTAGGCTTCAAGAAGGAACAGGTAGTTTTCACCGGCCAGGAATTCTCGGCCCTGATGCCCTCGGTCGCCAACGGCCGCTTCGATGTGGCAGCGGCTGCAATCGGTACGACGGCCAAGCGTAAGGAGACCGTTGATTTCTCCGACGGTTATCTCGCAGGTTTCCTCAGCGTCCTTACTTCGGAGGCTGGCATCACCGATGCAGCGGGCCTCAAGGGCAAGCGTCTCGGCGTCGTGCAGGGCACGCTACAGGAAATCTATGCCGAAAAGAACTTTGCCGGCACCGATCTCGTGAAGTTCCCGGACAACAACTCTGCCGTTTCCGCCCTCAACAACGGCACGGTCGATGCCCATTTCCTCGATTTCGAGGCGGCAAAGGACTATTCCGCCCGTTACCCGGCGTTGAAGGTTGCAGTCAATATTCCGAGCTTCGATGCACCGGCCGGCTTCGTCATTCGCAAGGGTAACGATGCATTGCGCGAGGCGCTCAACAAGAGCCTGAAAGAGGCTATGCAGGACGGCACCTGGAAAAAGCTGCACGAAAAATGGTTCCCCGGCACGCCGATGCCGCAGGCATATCTTCCCAAGCAGTGATGCCGCCTTCCGGTCCGGCCCTCACCGGTCGGACCGGCCTTTCTTTCAAGGGATATCCTGATGAACTGGCTTGAAAACCTGCGCCGCAGCTTCCTCGACTGGAACGCCATGGCCGAAGTGCTGCCGACCATGATCACGGTCGGTCTGAAGAATACGCTGATCCTGGCTGCGACCTCGACGGTGCTTGGCGTCGCCATTGGCATGATGCTCGCCATCATGGGCATTTCCCGCTCGCCCTGGCTACGCATCCCCGCCCGCCTTTATACCGATATTTTCCGTGGCCTGCCGGCCATCGTTACAATCCTCCTGATCGGTCAGGGCTTTGCCCGCATCGGCCGCGAACTCTTTGGCCCGTCGCCTTATCCCCTCGGCATTCTGGCGCTCAGCCTGATAGCCGGCGCCTATATCGGCGAAATTTTCCGCTCTGGTATCCAGAGCGTCGACCGTGGCCAGATGGAGGCCTGCCGGGCTCTGTCTATGAGCTACGGCCAGGGCATGCGCCTTATCGTCGTGCCACAGGGCGTGCGCCGCGTGCTGCCGGCCCTCGTCAACCAGTTCATCGGCAACGTCAAGGATTCGAGCCTTGTTTATTTCCTTGGGCTTCTGGCCTCCGAGCGTGAGATTTTTCGCGTAGGGCAGGACCAGGCGGTGGTGACGGGTAATCTTTCACCGCTACTGCTGGCGGGCGTATTTTATCTCATCGTCACCGTGCCGCTCACCCATGTCGTCAATGCGATCGACAATCGCCTGCGGATTGGCAAGCAGCGCCCCTCCGTCATCACCAGTGGGCTGGAGGAGGTTAGCGAACTCGACAGTGCAGCCCGCGCCACCGGTGTCTCCTTCAAGGGCGGCAGCCTCGACGTGCGTCGTCTCGGCATGGCCTATGGCGATCTAGACGTGCTGAAGGGTGTCGACCTCTCGGTGAAACCGGGCAGCGTCACCTGCATCATCGGCCCGTCCGGTTCCGGAAAATCGACCCTGTTGCGTGGGCTAAACCGTCTGGTCGAGCCGAAGAGTGGCGATATTCTCATCGATGGTGAAAGCATTCTCGCCATGAAGCCGGAAACGCTGCGCCGCCGGGTCGGCATGGTCTTCCAGCATTTCAACCTCTTTCCGGATCACACGGCGCTGGAAAACGTCATGCTGTCACTGACGAAGATCAAGGGCCTGCCGGCAGCCGAGGCCGAGCGCATTGCCAAGGCAAGGCTTGCCGATGTTGGTCTTGCGAGCCGCCAGCATCACCGTCCGGGCGGTCTTTCCGGCGGGCAGCAGCAGCGCGTCGCCATTGCCCGTGCGCTTGCGATGGAACCGGAAGTCATCCTTTTCGATGAGGTAACGAGTGCGCTTGATCCGGAATTGGTCAAGGGCGTGCTCAACCTCATGGCCGAACTCGGCACGCGCGGCATGACCATGGTCGTCGTCACGCATGAAATGGGCTTCGCCCGCCGGGTCGCCGATCAGGTTGTCTTCATGGACGAGGGGCGCGTGGTGGAAGCTGGCACGCCAGAGGCGATATTCGACAATCCGCAGAGCCCGCGTCTTCAGCGCTTCCTTGCGGAAGTGCTCTGAGCGTCGGGAGGAGAAAAAGATGACAAGAACGATACGATGGGGCGTGCTCGGTTGCGCGGGCATCGCCGCCAAGGCGGTCATTCCCGCCATCCAGTCCAGCCGCCTGGGACATGTTGCGGCGATCGCCTCGCGCGATGCCGCCAAGGCGAAGGAAATGGCGGCCCGCTTCGGCATCGCCAAGTCCTATGGCAGCTACGAGGATCTGCTTGCCGATCCGGAAATAGATGCGATCTACAACCCTTTGCCCAATCACCTGCATGTTCCCTTGACGATCAAGGCGCTGGAGCAGGGCAAACCCGTGCTCTGCGAGAAGCCGGTCGCGCTTGATGCTGCGCAGGCGATGGAGCTGGCGGTCGTACAAAAGGCAGCGGGCCTGCCGGTTGCGGAGGCCTTCATGGTGCGCCACCATCCGCAATGGAAGAAGGCGCGTGCGATGATCGCCGAGGGGCACCTTGGCGAGGTCAGAGTCATCCAGACGATCTTTTCCTATTATCTCGATGACCCCGGGAATGTGCGCAACCAGGCCGATATTGGCGGCGGCGGTCTGTTCGACGTTGGTTGTTATGCCATCAACACGGCGCGCTTCCTGTTCGCCGCGGAACCGGTGCGGGCGATCGCGCTCATGGAGCGCGATCCCGTCTTCGGCACGGACCGGCTGACCAGCGGGTTGCTGGCATTTCCGGAGGGGAGGCAGCTTGCCTTTACCTGTTCCACGCAACTCTCCCTCACGCAGAAGGTCACGGTGCTTGGAACGCGCGGGCGTCTGGAAATCCCCATTCCCTTCAATGCACCGACCGATGAGCCGACCGTCCTTATCTTCGATGATGGCCGCGATCTGGCCGGCGGCGGTCGTGAGGAAATTACGATCGGGCCGGTCGATCAGTATCGCGAACAGGTCGATGCATTTGCCGAGGCTGTTCTCTCCGGCAAGCCACTCGAGACGGGGCTGGAAGATTCGATCGCGAACATGAAGGCGATCGACGCACTTTTCCGCTCCACCACCAGCGGCCACTGGGAAGAGCCCTGATCGCTTCACCCAATCCGTATGACAATTGATTGAAAGCCAACCCCATGACCGACAACACCATCTCTTCGACCGTCATCATCGGTGCCGGTATCTTCGGCGTTTCCACTGGCGTGCAGCTTGCGCGGCGCGGCATCCAGGTCACGATCCTCAATGACGGCCCGCCCGCCAACGGTGCTTCCGGCCGCTCGCTCTCCTGGCTGAACTCGGCGCGCATGCGCTCTGAACCCTATCATCGGCTGCGTATGGCCGGCATCGATCGTTACCGCACGCTCGCGGCGCAGAACCCTGATGCGGAATGGCTGCGCTTCGATGGCGGCCTGACCTGGGATGCGGATGACGAGCGCAACGAGATCGACGCGGCCTATCGCCACGAGGTTTCGCTCGCCTATGACGCGCAGCGGCTTTCCGCAGCCGAAGTCGCCCGTGTCGCGCCGGGTCTCGACGCAGGCGCAATCACCCCGCAGGGTGCGATCTTCAATGCCGGGGAGGGCTGGGTCGATCTGCCGACACTGATCGGTGTGCTTCTCAAGGAATTTTCCGGGCTCGGGGGCGTTCTGGTGACGGACCAGGGGGCTGCGCGGGTCGTGATCGAGGGCGGTCGCGCCGTTGGCGCCGAAACCGCGAAGGGTTACCTCCATCGGGCCGATGCTGTCGTGCTCGCGACTGGTCCGGCCGTGCCGAAGATGGCTGCGGAAAGCGGACAGACCATCGGCGATGGAACACCGATTGCCCTTCTCGTGCAGACCAAGCCGCTCGCTCATCCACTGCGTGCTGTCCTCAACACGCCACGTGTCGCTATCCGACCAGCGCCGGGCGGTACTTTTTCGCTGGATGCTGACTGGGCAGCAGAGGAGGGCGTGACAGTGCGCGCCGACGGCACTTGTGAGATCGATGACGAAATTGTTGCCGAACTTCTGACGGAGGCTGCCAAGGTGTTGGAGGGCAATCCGCGACTCGAAGTCGCTTCGATCAGCGTCGGTGGAAAACCGATTCCGGGAGACGGCGAGCCAGTAATTGGAGCCATCGGAGCCATCCCCGGTTATTATGTCGCGTTCAGCCACAGCGGTGCAACGCTTGGCCTGATCGTGGGCGAGTTGCTTGCTTTCGAGATTGCCACTGGAACCGAACATCCCATGCTCGCGACCTTCCGACCGGAGCGTTTCTCGAAATAACCAGCATCGGGAAAACCTATGGAAAGTAAGCCCGTCCGATCGTGGCGGGCATACTTTGCCGCAAGGCGCTGCAGAATTGTGTTTCGGAAGGTAAGGGAGCAAGCCACTTACCAGTTATCGGCCGGACGAGGACTGGTTATGACGTCGAAATAAAAGGATGAAAGTAACTTGGTAAGGTAACTGAACTCAGAGTGGCAGTACATCATGATGTCCAAGCCCGATCTCGTCTGGCATCTGTGTCCCTTCTCGGTGGTATACAGACCGAGTGCGAACCTGCTGCGCAAAACCAGCCCGTCAAGCGTATCTCTGCCACATGCATCGTTCGGCCCGAGACCAGCACACCATCGGAATCCTGAACCACGTTGTCGCCTCGGGGATTCTCCGAGCGCTCCGATGTAGCTGTTGCCCATTTTCCCGTTTTCGTTCCAGACAGGATGGCGTTTGCGATCGTTTGGATGCCACCAGAGCAAATGCTCCCCGGTTTTTAAATACTTGAAAGCACCAGTCAAGCATGACGCCATTGTAGCCCGGCGTGACGGTTCGGCAAGTGACGACGAAGATAACCGGCACAGCCCGAGCAATCCTTGCCTCGCTGATTGGGTGAACCTCTGCGGCGCTGCTCTGGGCCTCGAAGTCCCTTACGAATTCCCAGACAAGGAAGTGTATCGACGAGTCGACGACTGTATCAGGCTTTTCGCGCCGATCTTGAATGGCGCAACGTCGACCGGATGACGACCCAGATGCAACCAGCCGATCTTCAATCTTCGCGCTGGGTTCAGAAGAGGTTCAGTGTTGACGGACCATGGTGGCCATATCTCATCATTCGCAAGGTCGGGCAAACGGACGTAGCGGCAATCCACGGCAGGGTAGGGCGGCGGCTTTTACCGTGTAAACGCCTCGCCACTTTGGTCAACGTTACCAACCACTAGCTAAGAGCGCCCTGGAGGTATCACCTGTGCGAGCCCAATATCACCCAGCGGCTTTGACGTTGTGGCCGCCGGCACGCAGCAGAGCCATAAGGACCGGACCAAGTGAAAACTCACCGCGCTTCGCCTTGCTTGTCAAATCCCGCAGATATCCGCCCGCTGAGTTGATGTGACCGCCGCGCTCAAGAATGCAAGCGATGGTCACCGCCGCATTTTCCGGACCCATCACCTCACAGGCCTCCTGATATGCCGACGGGCTGACACCCAACATTGATCGAACCACCACGGCAGCCGTCATAAGCTCCCGCCAGTTTCTGATCTCCCCTCCAGGGCCATAGTTCGAAATTTCCGGGCACGCACGCAAGACAAGTCCAATCGGGAAAGCCTTTATCGGCACATGCACGGCCCGCCCATTTTCACTCGGCTTCGCTTCCAGCTCGTTTCGAGAGCTTGGTTCAAGTTCATTAGGAGGGTTGGTATTTGAATTCTGTATGTGCCGCTCAATTTGGGCATCACTGGTGTTCATTTTTGATGAAAAGTCTCCGGAATTCAGGAGTTTGACGATATCCTCACGCAAACTGCTCATCCTGACGCCGAGATCGCCAAGTTCAGCCAGGCTGGGGCTGCGCGGGATTTCTCTCACGAGAGCAATATACCGTTCCTCGATTTCGTCCCAATCGCCTGCAGCCCCTTCTTCAACAGCTGCCGTGATGAGCTTGCGGATATCACGCCGGCAGATTGTCAGGTTTTCCTTTGCCCGTCTAAAGGCAATTCGATCGGCCGCAACCTGCTGGGCGAGGCATGCAAGCTCCTCAGCGCGCATAAGAAGCGGCGATATGTCGAAACCGAAGGCGTGTTCGATTGATCCATCGTTATCTTTTCTGGCATAGCGTTTACCGTTGGCGCTATCCTTGCGGATGATCAAGCCGGCCTCGACGAGGAGCGCAAGATGCCGACGCAAGGTAGCGCCTGCAATGCCATGGGCACGAATTGACAGCTGAATGTTCGAGGGAAAGACGATGAGTTGCGCGTCCTGGCGCAGTTCGTTCTCAGGATAGAAGCTCAAAAGCGCGTCGAGAACCGCGAGGCTGCGGTCCTGCAGACCAAGCACCTCCCGAGCTTCCGATGCGTCGCGGAAAACCTTCCACTTGTTTGCCGATTTACCTTCCTCGATCCTGCTCGTGGCGATCTGCCGCCTCACAAGCGCAAGGGTAACCTGTCGCCGCCCAAAGGGCGTCGTCACTTGTCCACCTTCCATGTCTTCGCCTCTCAAAAAGGCAAAAGAAGAACGCTCACCGAAACGGCGCCAAAGACTCTTGACTAGGTTTCATGGAAATGCGATTCTCAAGCTCTCACACAACGAGAAGGGCTTCCATGACGGCAACGTTTCGGGGGCCTTTTTCTTTTGCGCGCTTTCCTTCCTTAATTCGTGCCAAAATCCGCTTGCGGTTTCGATCAGTTCTTCGATTTCTCACGACTGAAGCGCTCGGCCAGCGCTGGCAACTCTGATTCAATAAAGCTCAGGAATTCCACCGAGGCCGGCGTGTACGCTGAAATACGAACCTCCTTGGCCGTACGCACAAGCCTGCCCAGTTGCTCGCCTGCGGGGCCAGCAATGACTTTGCCAGTCTCCTTCAAGGGAGCTTTCGGTTTCAGAGCATTAAATGCTGCCAGAAACTTCTGGTCTGATCCGAGGCGCTTTTCGGCGCTGACGGATAAAGCCTTGCTCACTGCATCGTGCAGATCCGGCCTTTCGGAAAAAGTCTTTGCAAAGTCGGCCCATCTCGGACGGCCGACCTTCGCCGCCCGCCCGATTGCTTCGATGATTCCGGACGGGACGGCGCGGTAAACGGACCGCATGCGTGCCAGTTCAGGATCGTCGATGGACAGGGCAGCCTTGATATCGCGAGACTTCACATTGGCATCGTCCATACGGCGGGCAAACAGGGCGCGCTCAATCCAGGTCAGATCCTGGCGATCGGCGTTTTCAATACCCTGTGCGATGACCAGTTCAACGTCCGAAATCTCTACCTCGATCGCCTTAACCGGAATTCCGAGGTCCCGGGCGGCCTGGAGCCGGCGGTGGCCGTAGATCACCTGATAGCGGTCAGGTGAGGACGGTGATTTTCGGACCTGGATGGGAACCTTTTGGCCTTCGGAGCGGATCGAATTCCTGAACGCCTCGAAATCGGAGGCATCATCGTCAGGAAGACGATCGGGAAAGGGCGAGGGATCGATTTTGGACGTATCGAGTTCGCGGATGGCGCCTCCGCCGGCCTCGACCAGCGCCTTCAGGCGATCGCGTTCCGATTTGATGTCGTCGATCGCCCGGTGCGCCGCACCAATCACGCCCGCACCGACACGAGCGGATGGACCGGGTTGGGGAGCGGCCGCAGGGTTCTCCGTCGACAGCCGGTTTTCCAGTTCCGCAGAGAGCAACCCAAAATTTGCTACGATGGATTTACGCGATGACTTGCTGGTCATGTGCGCCCCCAACTGGTGTTGATCAGTTTCACAATGGCTTCATTGACGGCGTCGACCGCCTCGCGGGCTCGCTTGTGTGTGTCACGGCCGATCTGGCCCATTTCGAGTTCGTAGATGGAGCGTTTTGCAAGTCCCGCTGCCTCGACGGCTGTGCTTTCGATCAGGGTTGGAAGAAGCACATCGGTACCAAACAGATGGCGCATCATGGCGACAACCTGAGACTGGGGCGCATCGTTGGGATCATGACGGGTGACGAGATAGCGAATGAAATCCTGATCAAGTTGCGCGCCGTTTTCATTCAGCACGCTGATCAGGTCTCCCATCATCAACAGGAACTGGCTCATGGAAGCCACGTCAAGCATCGCCGGATGGACGGTGATGATCATGCTTGTGGCAGCGTAGATTGCGCTGAGCGTCAGGAATCCGAGGGACGGCGGCGTATCGAGGATAACCACGTCATAATCCTGATCGACCTCGGCCAGCGCCAGCTTCAGTCGCTCGAAGAAAATTGCCCCAGAACCGGATTTCTGCGCCAGTACCCTTGGCGTCTCGTGCTCATATTCCATGAGCTCGAGGTTGCCCGGGATCAGGTCGATGCCGTCGAAATAGGTCTTGCGAATAATGTCGCGGATCGATCGACGCTCGGCGTCGTCATAGCGCAACGCCGCATAGATGGTCTCGTTGGCGCCGACGTCAAACTCGGGCTGCGCACCGAAAAGAGCAGAAAGCGAGGCCTGTGGATCGAGATCAAGTGCGAGGACACGATAGCCCTGCAAGGCGAGATAGTGTGCAAGGTGAACACAGGTCGTGGTCTTGGCACTGCCACCCTTGAAGTTGGCAATGGCCACGACCTGGAGGTGTTCTCCCTCGCGGCGTCTCGGTAGGAATCTCAACGCGTCTGCCGGCTTCTGGCTAGCGAAGAGTTCCCGCAACTCGTTGATCTGGGCCAGGGTGTAGACCCGATGATTGTTTTCCAGACGTCCGGGAATCGGGCCACGCCCTTCACTCGACAAGAGTTTCAGGGTGGAATCAGGTATGGACGTCAGCTTTGAAACTTCATTGGTCAGGAAGGGGCGCAGGCTTTTCTCCGACTTCGGCGGATACATGCGTGTGCGCAGTTCCTGCAACTGCTGCGACAAAAGGCTTGCATGGCGGGCAATCTTGCCGCCTGCATCTTCCTTCCGAGCAATTGTTGCTTCAATCTTGTTCGCTATCGCCATATCGCCCCCTTGGCGGACAAAGTTCGGTTTGCCGCCCAAAGCCCGCCAAAGGTACAACACGATTCTCGCGTCGCGTCCAGAGATTAAAAGTTAATGAACTCTTAACGTAACCACGTACGTCCTGAACAAAGGCGGCGCTGCTATTGCGTTATTTTATTGGCTTTCCAATGCCTTAACACTTTAATACGGGCAGCTTTGATTGTCGTTCGGCCCAGGTCAACTATGCAAGCGCCCGCCGTTTGGAACCGGTCCGGGATCTCTGTACAGCCTCCCAGGACCGCGATGTGAAAGAACCCGGATTTGTAGAATTCACCAACTGCCGCCCGATTCCCGAATGTGCTGATTTCCATCCAAAGAAAAACGGGGAACTTCATGCACATCATGGCTATCGCCGCACCTCGCAACGAAGGCGAGAAAAAACTGCTGGAAGAGCACCATAAACTTCGTGCGCGGGTATTTTCAGGACGCCTGGGATGGGACGTACACGTCCACGGCGGACACGAACGCGACGCTTTTGACGATCTGGGACCGACATACATACTCGCCGTCTCCGAGGGCGATCACGTGCTCGGCTGCGCGCGCCTTCTTCCGGCAGTTGGCCCCACGATGGTTGGCGATGTTTTCTCATCGCTCCTTCCCGACGGTAATCTCCACCCCCACGATGCCATGATCGAAAGTTCGCGCTTCTGCGTAGACACCTCTCACGAAGTGGCCGGGCGATCAAACAGGGCTCACGAGACGACGCTCGCCATGTTTGCGGGGATCGTCGAGTGGGCCTTACTCGCCGGCTATACCGAGATTGTAACCGTGACCGATCTGCGCTTCGAACGCATCCTCTCCCGTGTCGAATGGCCACTGCGGCGCATAGGTCCCGTCAAGAAAATCGGTACCACAACAGCTGTCGCGGGGATTCTCCCGGTCTCCTCATTGATCTTCGAAAAACTTCAGCCGGCAAATTACTGCTCAATGATGGAATTTCGTCCAACACGTCCAAAGGAGCGGCTTGTGGCTCATCCCTCGTCCCATGCCAGGCTTGTCAGAAAGCTTAAGGAGGCGCTCGGCGACCAGCTTTGCTCGGCCCTTGATGACGGCGCGGTGGTCGAAGTGATGCTCAATCCCGACGGCAGACTGTTCATCGAGTATATCGGTCGGGCTATTGCGGCGGCCGGGGAAATATCGGCGTCGGCAGCAGAAATGTTGATCGGGACCGTTGCGCACGCTCTTCGCTCGGAAGTCGGCATGAACCAACCAGTCATCTCGGGCGAGTTGCCCATCGGCGGTCATCGATTTGAAGGCCTGCTTCCACCGGTCGTCGCAAATCCAGCCTTTTCGATCCGCCGGCGGACTTCGCGTCTCATAGCGCTCGACGAAGTGGCAGAGCTTGACACTTACAGGACGCTAGCTGCCGCCTTGGTAATGTCGCAGACCCTGCCAACCTGCCATCTCCGATGGCGTAGCGATACAAGTTGGCCATGGCCAACTTTTGCTACGCGCTTCGGGGTGTTTTAAGCATAAGGCCCGGCCAACCTGAGTTGAGCGGGCGGAGCGGATTTCAGATGTTCAGTTTGCTGCCGGGACCGGGCAGTCCAAATCGCCCTCGGTGCACTGCAGGTAACCTTTGAGGTCTTCTGTGCGGCTTTGGGTCAGACCTTCGTGGCATGAGCTGTTGACGAACGGATATACGGTCCCAGTACGAACGTTTGAGGTTTGAAAATTGCATTCGGCATCGCGAAACGCGATCCATGCCCTCTGTGTTGCAACGAGTAGCTTGGTAGTATCGGCATCGTCCTTCAGTCGCCCTTCGATCTCCTTATAGACCTTGTTCATTTCTGCATCCGATTTCTTCAGCGATTCAGATGCGCAGACGTTCATTTCAGTCTGGTTGGTTTTGTCGCCACAACTTTCATCTGCAAACGCGAAGGTTGACGCCGCCAGAACAAATGTGACGGACAGCAGCAAAGCTTTCATGGTGAACCTCTCTCCCTTTAGATGTGCGTTCGAATACCATACGCCGAGACGGAGCTTATCCTATTGGTTGTTTTTTGCGACCACCGGTTCTCATGGTCGATCTTTTCGATAGATTGGCAAGCTCTTCGTTACCTAAGCAGGGCAGCACAGGCGAAGGCGCCGTCAGGGGTCAGAACAAGATCAGGGCGAAATCGTACGCCAAGCAAATTTGTCCATATTCTCAGCAGTTTGCCATCTATTCAGATTTCCAACAAAGTGTTCCTCAGGAACCTGAAGAAACTGTCTCGGCATTGCCGAAGTTGACAAGGTCGCAGTTCGTGAAGGTGCTGTCGCCGGGCCTTGAAGTTCCATAGCATTACAGCGTCGATTTCGATTTCTCGCTCGTTTCCGTTGCCTGGCAGCGCGCTTTTTGACTTCAGTCGGTCTCGCCTGCGACGTTAGTCTGAGATTTTTGAAGACACAGGGTTGCTCAAGCGATCGCTTAAGTCGTAACCGTTCGATTGGGCTTGACCACTCAAGGCGTAGTGACGACTTGTATGAAATTGAGTAATTGCCAACTGGCGTCTGCAAAATCGCATGCTGCCGGATCAAATTCAAACGTCAGGAGACAAGAGGTGTTATTGCGTCGCAAGCTGATCGCCATCTTCCCTTGCCTGGTGCTAACCCTCTTCAACACGGCTGCTCCCTACACAATAAAAGTTCACGGTGTCTCGGCGATCGTTGCTGAACAGGTGGCCGATGCCAAGGATGGCAACGGGAATGGTGGCGGTGGAGGCAGCGGAGGCGGAGGCAGCGGAGGAGGTAGCGGGAACGGAGGAAGTAGCGGCAACAGTGGCGGCAACGGTAACAGTGGCAGCAACGGCAATTCGGGCGGCAAGGGAAGCAATAACGGCCAATCGTCGGGCACCGGAAATGCTGCGAAAAGCCAAACCGATGTTAATGACGCGGCGAATTCAGGTCGCGGTGCCCTGACTGTTCGCCATAGGGATGGCATCAGCGAAAGTGTCCAGCGCGGACGATACGTGATGAAGGACGCGAAAGGCCGAACAATCGTCAACCGCGATGCAACGACCGCAGACGAGCAGCGGCTCAGATCGTTCCTTCGTTAACGGCGTCTGTCAATCTCGTCGCGAAACGCCATCGCGGCTTCCGTCCGGTTGCTCACGCCAAGCTTGGTGAAGATCTGCGTCATATGGTGTTTGATCGTCTTTTCGTGCAGGTCCAGCTTGAGACCGATATGCTTGTTGCTTAATCCGGCAGATGCAAGCGCCAGTACCTCCTGCTCACGATCCGTCAACGCGGTAAAGGGATTGGCCCCTGCGCCTGATCCGCTTTCCGAAATCAGGCGTGCAGACAGGGTCGGCGCAACGTAGCTCTCGCCTGCCGCGACGCTTCGAATGATATCAGCAAGTGCACGTGACCCAACCCCTTTCAGGACGTAGCCCTTCGCTCCACTCTTCACCGCTGCCATGACGTCATCGCCTGCCTCGGAAACCGTCAGCATCACGATCTTCTGGCCGGGCACCTGGTCAAGTATAAGCGGGATAGCCTCGAGCCCGCCTCCAGGCATGGAGATATCGAGCAGCAGGACATCCGGTCGGTGCTCTGCCGCTATGCGTAGCGCGTCTTCCTTGCTGCCTCCTTCTCCGACGACGTTGAACCCGTCCATTTCCATCAGGCTTCGGATGACACCTTCCCTGAAGAGGGGGTGATCATCCACAACTGCCAGGCTGATTTGCTGCGCCGTCATGCCTGCTCCATTTCCTCGATGTTAAGGGACATTCGCACGGTGGTCCCACGCTCGGATGAAAAAAGATGGAAGACGCCACCCAGGCTTTCAACACGATCCCTCAGGCCGGCAAGGCCGAGTTTCTGCGGTGAAACATCCCTCACGCGGAAGCCCTGTCCTTCATCGATAACTTCGATGATAATCAGTCCGTCTTCAGATGTTTGCGCAACCTTTTGCCCGACGCCGCCGGCATGGCGATATCCGTTGTTCAGTGCCTCCTGTACAAAGCGATAGATGCATATCTTTGCCGAGGTCGAGAGGCTTGCAGGCGTCTTGTTCAACGAGAGTTCGGCAGAAGCGCCCGTGCGCTGCCCGTGCGCGAGGATCGCACGTTTCAGCAGGTCAGCAAGGCTATCCGTTTCTATGTGGGGCAACATCAGCCCGCTGCAAATACCACGGATTTCCGCCATAGCGTCATCGAGGCTTGTCTTGATGTTCGTCAAGGATGCTTCGCGATCTTCGGCAGGAGTGCAAGGATCGGTGAGCATCGGGCTGTCAAGGCGTAACGAGGCATAGGCGACCAATTGTGCGGGACCGTCATGCAGGTCAGCACCGATGCGGCGCAGATAGCTCTCGTTAAGCGAGGTGGCCCTTTGCGTGGCGCGCTGAACACGTGCACGTAAAGCTTCGTTCTGCCGCAGCAGGGCGGACAGTTCAGCGACGCGATCACTGAGCGCCTTGCGCTGGCTGTCAATAGTACGGCTTCCACGCAAGACGATAATCGACAGGAGGATAAAAAATGTCATCGTAAATGCAGCAACCATGAACCAGCTCAACAGCCGAGCCTGATTGAGGCTCCACTCGAAATCATGGGCTACCTCGAAAAATTCAGAGACGGCGACGACTTTGCCGGACCAGGGCTGCAGGACAGGATTGTAGATTTGCAGAAGTGGATTTTCACTGTCGCGTTCGGCCTCGCTCTCGACGTCACCGATCCGATTGAACCTTGCTGCCATTCGGCCGGAAAAGGCCGTTCTGAGGTCATCAGAAAGCGGGAACTGCTTGCCGGAAAGATTCTTGTCGCTGGAATAGAGAATTGTTCCATCGCTGCGCCAGAGCCGGAATGAAAAAAGGCGCTTTCCAAGTGCGCCCTGACCAAGTGTCTCATCCAGGGCCCGCGTTATCGAATCGTCCAGAGCATGGGTGGTTTGCATATCAGGCAGAAGAGGGGCGATCACGCTGTCGACATAAAGCGCTGTCGTCGCTGCGGAGTTACGCGTCACGGCGTTTTCGATCAGGCTGGCAACGAAGTAACCCACGATAACCATCGCACAGACCGCGACAAAACCACCCGCAAGCAGGAATTGCCTTGCAAGGGATTGAGAATTCCAGCGTGCGACGAGATTTGTCAGAGGCACTTTGTATTTACGGCCTGTCGGCAGAACACGCATTATCAGCACTCATCTCCCAACCTTTATAGCTATCCTGGCAAAGCGGATTGTCAACCATTGCCTCGGGGAGGCGCGGGTTTGCCCCGAAGATGAGCCCGTTCTCACTCCATACAATCAGGGACCATCGGGCGCGATCAATCGGACTATGGTCCGAATGCCCAAGGCATAGGTCCGAGCGGAGTAGAAACCTGAAATTTCGGCAATATTGTAGTGCGCAACAACTGCTGGCACCGCGGCTCGAACTGAAGCGGCGGCAAATTTTATGAAGGACGTTCTCATGAAAATCCGCTCTGTGATCGGTACCGCAAGCCTTGGCCTTGTCCTCGCCGTTGCCCCCATGGCAGGAGATACCGTCGGCCTCATGCATGCTGCTTTTGCCAAGGACGGAAACGGCGGTGGTAGTGGCGGCGGCAACGGTGGTGGCAATGGCGGCGGAAACGGCGGTGGCAACGGGGGAGGCCATGGTGGAGGCAAATCCGGCGCCGGCGAAAGCCGGGCTTCCTCGAACTCATCCGCGCACAAGGGCTCTTCGACATCATTGAAATCGCATGATTCAAACAAGCCCTCAAAAAACCACGGCGAGAAATCGAAAACGCACAGCGCAAAGCCCGGCACTGGCAGCCTTAATTCGATGAAGAGAAATTACCATGCCTATCTGAATTCCAAGGACCCCAAGATGGCAGCGCTTGCCGCCTACGTGAAGGCATATGCGGAATTCGAAATTCAGTACGGGGTGACGGCCGTGCCCACGGATCCCGCGCTTAGCGAGACTGCGCTGGTTTCGGCGCTGGAACAGTTGGCAAACAGGCCGGTGACCGACGAGGAGCTTGCCGAGGCGAAGAGCATTCTGGGCGCCGGAACAGACACAGGGAAAATTGCAGAAGTTCGCGATGCTCTCGAACAAGAAGCCGGAAACTGAGAGACAGCCGGAAAGGGAACGGCGACGCCAGGACGAGGCCCGGTCAGCGATCAGGGCAACAGGTTCAGTCGATAAAATCACCGGCGGCGAGTTTTCTGCCAGGCCCCTGGGGAATTCGGCGTCGACCAATGCTATTGAATTGCCGGAGCAATAACCGGCATTATCGCCGGATCAAGCCGCCCGCCGCGGGCTTGATCCGGCGATATCATGTGAGCGAGACGCGTGTCGTGTGCGTGATTGGGAGGCGGATACCTCCCAATCAATTGCCTGGAGAACCGATTATGTCGAGCCCGAATGGACCGGCTGTATCCCGGAAAGTGGCTGCGGCTACTAACCTCCGTCCGTCGTTATGCCGCGCACTTGCCGACACTCAAACCAATGTCGATCGCGCCGTGTACCCGAAAGCGGCAAACACCCGGCGTCGGGCGAGTAACGACCGCCACGGCAGTCCTGCATTTATCAACGCCTTCAAACTCCGTTTCCCGGGAATAGAAAGTTGGAGAAACGGCCCGCAGCTTTCCAAGGCGCCATTAGGCGGCTGCGGCGCCTTGACTGCGAGCTTCCCGACTCATCGCGACGAAAATAATCGAAGCCTGGATCTGGTGTTTCGCCAGTTTCTTCAGACCGGCTCACGTTTCAAAAGACGGCCTGGAGCGTGCCAGACCTTCAGGCGACTGCATCGCCTGTCCGGATTTCAGCGGACTGTTCATACGCCAGCGCAAATTCCAGCGTTTCCCGGTCACGGCGTGGTGGTCCCACCAACTGTATACCAGTAGGCAGGCCATTCACCCCGAAACCCGCAGGAACGGCTGCCACGGGAAGTCCAGCCAGCGTGGGACCGATCACCACCTCCATCCAGCGATGATAGGTGTCCATGGATTTGCCGTCGATTTCGGTCGGCCAAGAGAGGTCGATATCGAAAGGGAATACCTGTGCGCTCGGCATCAAAATGAAATCATACTGTTCAAACAGTTTGCAGAGATACTGGTACCAGGCCGTCCGGACGACGGACGCATTGAAGATGTCGGTGGCACTGCAGGAAAGCGCGATGTCGAATTCAAACATCTGTTGCCGATTAAGAAGCAACCTTGTTTCTGCCTGGTCATAGAAGGTGCGCAGACCGTGGGTCACGTTGAAGCTGCGCAATATCATCCACGCTTCCCACAGCTTCGGCAGTTCAAAATCCGGCACAAGTTCATCGATAACGCAACCCATGTTCGCCAGAACGGCGAGAGCCTTGCGATCAACATCCAGAACGCCGGCTTCAAAGGGAAGATATCCGCCGAAATCACCGAACCAGGCGACTTTCATTCCCTGGGTTATTGCAGGACTGCGGATTGCCAGGCTTTCGTCCGCCAGGGAAAGAGGGTCGCGCCGGTCATAACCCGCCTGCGTTGCGAGAAGCAGGGCGGCATCCTCCACCGTCTTGCCCATTGCGCCAGAAGTGGCAAGCTGGCCGAGAAAGAGCTCGTTCCCTTTTGCGCCTGGCACTCTACCGAAGCTCGGCCGGAAGCCGATTACGTTGTTGAAGGCAGCAGGATTGCGCAGCGAGCCCATCATGTCAGAGCCATCTGCGACCGGCAGCATTCGGCAGGCGAGCGCCGCCGCCGCGCCACCCGAAGAACCGCCGGCGCTTCTGGTCGCGTCATAAGGATTTCGGGTTGGGCCGTGAACGGGGTTGGTCGTATGGGACCCGAGGCCAAATTCGGGAGTGTTGGTCTTGCCGATGAAAATCGCGCCTGCGGCGCGGACGCGTTCCACATGGAGACTGTCTGCGCTGGAAACGAAATTATCAAAGAGCGGGGACCCCCAAGAACATGGCAGGCCCTGAACTTCGGAGAGATCTTTTATCGCTTGGGGGAACCCGTGCATCCAGCCCCGCGAGCGCCCCTCCCCAAGTTCCCGGTCACAGGCGCGCGCTTCGTCCAGCAACTCTGTGCTTGATCGACGAAAGACGATCGCGTTCACGGCCGGATTGAGAGTATCGATGCGATCGAGGTAGGCTTCCATTACGGAAAGGCAGGAAACCTGCCGCGAGTGGATTGCCCTGGAAAGCGCAGCTGCGGAAAGCCGGGTGATGTCGCCTGTCATCAATCTGTCCTCAATCCAGTGTCGCCAGAAGGCCGGCCATCAGCCTGCCGCGATCGACCAGGCTATCAATTTCGATGTGCTCTTCGAGAGTGTGATAACCTGCGCCCAATAGCTGACATAGGGGTCCAGCAGTGCACATGCGTAATTATACTTTGTTATGGCGTTTGAGGTAGCTGACGGTAGCGTCAATTAGTCTGCTCAAGGTTTCCACACCAGAGGAGGTGTTAAACGCATGATCCATGGCAGCCTCCCAAACAATGTGCTCGCCTCGATGAGCTGCGGCGAACTTTTTCGCCGTACCATGTGGTATGACGTCGTCAACCGTACCCTCTGCAATAAAAGCGGGTCCGGCATATTGAGACAGCTCTGTAAGAGGATCGAAACCCGAGACTTCTACGAAGAATGGCTGCCCCAAAGTCACGGACGCTCCCCAAGGCAAGGTCAGCGTCGTTGGTTCCGGGCTGTTCAGGCCATAGAGATAGGCATTTTTGCCGACCAAACCGGGGAAAGACACCTTAGGTTCTCCCACGGCGGCCCAAAGTGCCACCCCTGATGGCCGGTTAGTTCGACCAGCAGCGGCTGCTGCAACCAGTCCGCCCTGGCTCCAGCCGAGTAGGATGACCTCGCCATTTCCAAGATCGGGCTGGGTGGCGATAAAATCCATCGCTGCCAAACAATCATCAATCTGCGTGGAATAGCTAGATCCTTCGATGGAACCATCACTGTCTCCCCAGCCATGAAAGTCTATTCGAAGCGAAGAGTGGCCGAGATCAGCCAACCTGGCAGCGACGTATTCAAATATCCCCATTCCTAGAGAGGGGATCGCGAGTTCATTTCGAGTACCGCCGAAACCGTGAAGGAGCAAAAACGTTGAGTTTTTGTGGCCTTTCGCATCACGAACTGTTCCAACGATGGTATGCGCACCAGATTTGAATGAAACTATTTTCTCTACTGCCACTGGATTCATCCTCCGTAATTTGAGTGAGGAACAGGCTAGAGAACCCCGCAGCAACTAGGCGGGGTGTTGGTGAGCGAACTAACTACTGCTCATCACAACTACACCACCCGAAGGCAGTGCGAACAATGCACTGAACAAATGCTTTCTCATCCATACAAGCAACTTCTATTTTGAAGGCTCAAGAGTCAATAAGCCTCAGTCTGAGACGTCTTCCTTAATTGTCCGCGAGACGAAAGTCGTCGTTCGGCTGCCACCCCATCGCGGAGACTTGCAAAGCGGTCTTGACAATCAGCTTCGGGCCGAGAGGCGTCTGCCGCTCAGCGCGGATACCGTTGAAAAAGGCGCGTGCTAATCTTGCTCGGAGGCTTCCGTTGTCGGGGCGTGTCGAGATGTCTTTCCCGTCACGCCGGTTTTGGCATTGGTAGCGGGATCAGCTTTGCGAGTTTCCGGAGGTTTTGGGCTGCTGCTGCGAGGTGGAACTCATCACGCGCTCCGTTCGGCCCTCGTAATCGCAAACGATCCAGTCTGAGGATGCGTTTGAGGTGGGCAAAAAGCATCTCGACCTTTTTCCTTTGATGCCTCGACGCAACATAGGCTTCGGTCTTGGCGATATCACGCGCCATATCGCGAGCGCCTTCATGGATGGAGCGTGGTATCTTGCGCGCCGGAGCGTTCGGGCAGCATCTTGGTTTCAGGGCGCAGGCATCGCAGTCGAGTTTGCTGGCCCGATAGCGTACCATGCCATCTTCATCCACGAGAGGACGCTCATTCTTGTAGGTGATTTGCCGCGAGCGTAACTCCTTGCCGCCAAGGCAGGTATAGAGATCGTGCTTGTGGTCGTAGGTAAAGTCGGCACGCTCGAATGTGCCGTCACGCCGTTCCGATTTGTCGAAGACTGGGATATGCGGCTCTATCCCGCGCTCGTGCACCAGCCAGCCCAGCATCTCTGCCGAACCATAGGCGCTGTCGGCGGCCAATCGCTCCGGATAGAGGCCGAAGCTTTCCTGAGTGCGCTCAATCATGGTGCGCGCCGCGCCGACTTCGGCCTGCCGGATCGCACGGCTCGCCTCGACATCAACGATGACGGCATTATCCAGATCAATCAGATAGTTGGTAGCGTACGCGAAGAAGGCATGGCCTTTCATTGCTCCGGTCCACTGCGCCGCCGGGTCCGATCTCGATACGAACTTCGGCTTTGCTTCGCTGGCCGCACCCCATGCCGCGTCATCGAGAGTGTCGAGATATTCCTGAACCGAGCGACGGGTCTCGGCCATAGCTTCCCAGTCGACAGCCTCTGACCCCTCTGCGGAGCGCTGCTTGTTGGCATCCGCCTTGATCAGGCTCGCATCGACGGCGAAGCCTTCGCCACCGACAAGTCCCTCTTCGATGCAACGCCTGACCGTCGTCTCGAACAGCTCCCGCAGCAGATCGCTATCACGGAAACGGCCATGTCGGTTCTTTGAGAAAGTCGAATGGTCCGGAACATCACCTTCAAGGCCAAGCCTGCAAAACCAGCGATAGGCGAGGTTCAGATGAACCTCTTCACATAGCCGACGCTCCGAACGGATGCCGAAGCAATAACCGACGATGAGCATCCGGATCATCAGTTCCGGATCAATCGAGGGCCGCCCGATCTCACTGTAGAAAGGCCGCAAATGAGACCGAAGGCCAGACAGGTCGACAAAGCGGTCGATAGAGCGCAGAAGATGGCTTGCAGGGACATGACGCTCGATGCTGAACCCGTAAAACAGCGCTTCCTGCGCCACCGTCCGCTCGCCATCATCGGCACATCCTCCTAAATCCCTGGAAGGAGTGAATCAGAACTTTGCACTGACAGCAACGCCGACTTTTTCAACGCTATCCGCCAGAAGCGGACTTTGCGAGCACCACGAAACGATCTATTAAAGTTGGATAATGCGCTTATCTGATATCATCATCGCGACCCTCGCCATCGCACTTTCTGCAACATGGGCAGACGACGCTCAATCGTCTCGCCAAAGCTTCGTCGTACCGACAGGTAGCGGTGGAGTTCTGGTCGAAAGCTTCGGAGATTGCGCAAGGGCGGTTTGCCCCGCTGCTGTGATCTTGAGCGGCAGCAAGGGCTTCGGCGCACCCGTTTACAACGACATCGGGCAGACGTTCCAGGCGGCGGGTTTAAGCGCCTATCTCGTTCATGTCCTTTCGCAGGCGGACCTTGACGCTATCGCTGCCGCGGACAGCGCGAAAGCACGCCTCGCGTATTACGCAAAGCGGTTGCCGGACTGGACTTCCAGCGTTCATCGGGTGATTTCCCATCTTGACGGACAACCGCGCCACGGCGGCAGGGTTGGCGTCCTCGGAATCTCCCTTGGCGCGCAGATCGCTTCAGCGGCGTCCGTTGGGCGAACCGATGTCGACGCTCTGGTGCTGGTCGATGGTGGGTTCCCAAATGGCTATTCCCACACTGCACACTCATTTCCGCCCTTGCATTTGATTTGGGGCAGTGCCGACCGGACCTTTCCTTTGTCTATTGGGCGGGAGTTGCAACGGAAGGCGCAACGCCTTGGCAGGCCTGCTAGCCTTGATGTTTATGAGGGAGGCGCACACGACTTCTTCCTGAGATCAAGAACCTGGAACGCTGATACAGCTCACCAGAGCGCCGCCAATTTTCTGTCGTCGACTTTGTTGCAACGATGACCTCTTAGGGCCGCAAGCGGACCGTAGCTGTGTCAGCCGCATCAGGCGTATGTTTCGCTTGAAAGGAAGGCTTCGACCCGCTGGATAACTTGCCAAGGCAGAGCGGACCAGCTCACCCGTGCACGATCGTTCAAGACGCGGCGTCATCTTCTGTGTCACAACAATTTCGCGGCTGCCGTAATTTCGCTTCTTCTTCGCGGTCGAACAATGAGGAATCACTGATGAAATCAATCAATCTCGCTGAGAAACTCAACCAGTTTTCGAGCCACTGGGACCCTCACGTCATCGCGGACTACAACGAAAATGACGTGATGGTTGTCCGGTTTATTGGTGAATATCCTTTCCACAAGCATGACACGACTGATGACTTCTTCTACGTCCTCGAGGGTGAAATGGAAATGGATATTGAAGGAGAGCCGCCTCGCACCGTCAAAGCTGGCGAATTGTTTATCGTTCCTAAAGGTGTTGTGCATCGTCCTCGGGCCAGAAATGAAGTCAAAGTGCTCCTGATCGAACCGAAAGGCGAACCAAATTCGGGTGACTCAGATCGTGAACCAGGTCCCAAGCCGCGCATCTGACAGGTCTGCTTTGAGCCAAGAGCGGAAAACGTTTCCGCTCTACACTTCCATACCGGTCGTTCACGCCACCCGCAGTCGCTCCTGAAAGTTGCCGGTCTGGTGTTCGAGCGGTCACGCCCGGACCGCGAGGATTGGTGACTTCGGCATGATATAACGCCAATCCTTGCGCCTTGGGAAAACCCAATTGCCTCGCAAGCATCCGTGGGACGAGCGTTTCGCACCAGTCGTTTTGGCATCGGTGCGCCTGTCCTCATCGACTTCCGCATTTCGCAGCGGTGTAATGACGACAGGTGGTTCACTTCACGTTTTGAATTGAGCGGTCACCGAAAATGAGTTCCCATCCGGTGACTATGCGGTCATGTCTTCGTTCAGATCGTATGAGCCATTGCTCGACGATACGCGAAGCAAAGAGTTGACAGTATGGAAAATCCGGTTGCACTGAATCGCCTTTCCGAAAACACGGTCTTCCGTGAGGGCGATGTTTTTGTACTCTTCGGCGAACTGTTCGGTCGCGGATATGCCACCGGCTTGCTAGACGAAGCCAGACGGGCTGGAATGGAGATTGTGGGGATCACCGTCGGGCGGCGCGACGAGAATAACGCGCTGCGGCCACTCGACACCGAGGAACTGTCTTTGGCGGAGGCCCGGCTGGGCGGCAGGATCATCAACATCCCTCTTATGGCGGGATTCGATCTCGATGCGCCCGCAGGCGGCCCAACTCCCACCGATCTCCTGGCAACAATGACGCTTGAGAGCTGGCAACATGACAAGCTCGACTGGGATTATGTCGGGCAATGCCGCGACATCGCCACTGAACGTTTCAAGGCGTCGCTTTCGAAGGTCATGACCGTTCTTGACGGAATGATCGCAGATGGCCGCAATGTTTTCTTCGCGCACACAATGGCTGGCGGCATTCCGAAGGCGAAGGCATTCCTGGTCGTCGCCAATCGCATCTACAAGGGAACCGGCACTCGCCACATGTCGTCGCAGACCCTGCTCGACAGCGACATGGGAAAACTCATTCTGCAGAATTTTGAAGACGTCTCAGCAAACACCTTTCGCCATCTCATTGATTTCAGCACGGCGATCCGCGAGCGCGTCGAAGCCTCGGGCGGACAAGTGCGATATACGGCCTATGGTTATCACGGATCGGCGGTCCTGATCGACGGGAGCTATCGTTGGCAGACCTATACCAACTACACCCAGGGATATGCGAAGATGCGGCTTGAAGGTATCGCGGAGGATGCCTGGTCGAAAGGGATCACGGCAACCGTCTACAATTGCCCTGAAATCCGCACCAATTCGTCCGATGTGTTCACGGGTATCGAGCTGCCCCTGATCCCGTTGCTGCTTGCGTTAAAGAAGGAAAACGGGAGCGAATGGGCCGATAAACAGTGGGAGGCCTGCGAGACGCTGCTGGTGGATGGCTTAACCATGAAGGATGTTTTCAGGAAGATCACCGACATGCAGGCCAGCGAGGTCATGCGTCCGTTCTATGACTTTTCGGCATGGCCCATGGCAAACAGCCAGGCACAGGCCGATCTGACCATTGGCACGTCAAACGAGATCACCCGGATGCATCGGGATGGCAAGGTGATGATCAGTGACCTTCTCAGCAGTCTCGTTGTGACGGCGACAGGGGAGCTGATCTTTGGTGAATCGTCGGAACCCGCGGGTCCCGTACTGTGGCTCAACCACGATATTGTGGCCCGGCGACTGAACGCTTCACATCCGCCTTCAAGATCTTCTGCGCCGCTTGTCGCGCAGGGGAAGGAATCCTCACACCTTGAGACGGCGTGACGGCTTCCAAGCCTGGCTTCGAAGCCGGTTGTTTTGGCCACGGAGCGACAAAATCCTGTTACAGGAACTGACCTCCAGTGAGGTCATGTGAGCGAAAGCGGCCCATATCGGAGAGCGGATGTGGCTTGCGGCGAGGCCCCCCGTCGCCTGTGCGCCGACAGGAGACATGGTGGCTGCCGCTCATGGGTCAGCTTCCGCAAACAGCCTCTCAGTCAGGAAATCGATGAAGACGCGTAGCCTCGGCGCAACGAACCGCGCCGATGGCCAAAGTATCGAGAAATGGCCAGGTGCCGCCAGGCTCTCGCTCAGCACCGTTTCCAGCAGACCATCGCGAATGGCGTCGGCAGCCAGGAATTCGGGCATATATGCGAGCCCCATGCCATCAATCGCGGCGGCTCTGATCGCCTCCATGTTTCCACATGTGAGCGCAACCGACATGTTTTGCAGGCGATCGCTTCCGTCTTTGAGACGCCATTCCTGGAACTTGCCCGATGTCGGAAACCGAAAACGTAACGCCTCGTGCTTTCGCAGATCGTCGGAATGTGAAGGTTTTCCCATTCGCCTGAAGTAATCCGGCGATCCGCAGACCAAGAAGCGAAATGGCCCCAGTCGTCTGGCCATCAGGCTGGAGTCGCGCAGGTCACCGCTGCGAATGGCCACATCAAATCCACCTTCGATCAGATTGACCTGCCTGTCATTGAAATCGAGCTCAAGATCGATACGTGGATAGCGTTTGCGAAATTCGGGGAGAATAGGAAGGAGAAAGCGGTAGCCGATTGTTGGCAGTGTCACATACAAACTGCCACTTGGCGAATCGCGATCAGCCTTGACCGCCTCATGCGTGTCGCGCAGGTCAGCCAGTATGGCTCGATAACGCTCGAACAACATCGCGCCTTCTTCCGTCAGCGAGACTTGCCGTGTTGTTCTCTGAAAAAGCCGTACATTCAGGGAGGCTTCCAGTCGACCAACGCTTTTTCCAACCGCAGACGGGGATAGCCCGAGACTCTGGCCAGCCTTGGCAAAGTTCAGGCGTTCCGCCACCCGGACGAAAGCCTCGATTTCGCTCAATTTATCCATTCACGCAGATTAGAGAATTTTGGTCCGCAATGAAACGACAAAAAGAGGAATTATCGACCCATACGCTTTTGCTGCAGGCTTGGCCAACACGGTGCCCGATCACCGCGGCATTTTTTGCACTGGAGCTTCCATGACCGATATATCCCGAAAAACACCGACCTCCCGCCACTCGGTACTGGCGGCAGTTTGTCTGGCAGCGTTGACGTTGCCTCTCAGCTTCTCCGCTGGCGCAGTCGCAACACCCGCAATCGCGCAAGACCTCGGCGGCTCGCCTGAGGCTTTGACCTGGATAACGAACGCTTTCATGCTGACGTTCGGCAGTCTGCTCATGGCTGCAGGCGCTCTGGCCGACAAATTTGGAAGACGTCGTGTCTTTCTGACCGGCTTGTTGGTCTTCGTCGGATTTTCATGCGCCCTTGGGTTGGCGAATGCGGTCTGGCTCATAGACACTCTCCGCGCGTGTCAGGGTGTGGGAGCAGCCGCAGCCCTGGCAGGCGGGACTGCCGCCCTTGCCCAGGAGTTCGACGGCCACGCCAGAACAAGAGCCTTTGGTCTGCTTGGAACAACGTTCGGCGTAGGTCTTGCATTGGGTCCACTCGTCACAGGAGTCCTGATCGAGACCGTGGGATGGCGCTCGATATTCCTCGCCGGAGGACTGATCGGCCTCCTGGCGCTTGTCCTCGGACCGCCGCGTATGCGCGAAACGGTCGACCCCGAAGCGGCACGCCTCGACTGGATGGGCACGGCTTGCTTCACCCTGATGCTGACGCTGTTCACCGTCGCGATGATAGAATTGCCTTCCCTCGACGCGGCCGAACTTGCGATCTTGAGCTTGGGATTCGTCATCTCGCTGGCAGCGTTTATCCTCGTTGAAATCCGGGCCCCTCGGCCGATGCTGGACTTGTCCCTCTTCCGGTATCCACGTTTCATCGGTGTGCAACTGTTCCCTGTGGCCACCTGCGCTTGCTTCGTCGTTCTGCTTGTCATTATCCCGCTGCGCCTCATTGGCATTGAAAAGTACGACGTGATCACGGCGGGCGTCCTGATGCTTGGCTTGTCAGCCCCGATGTTGATTATGCCTTTCATAGCAACAATATTGGCCCGCCAGATATCGCCAGGCATCCTTTCTGCCACCGGTCTCCTGATCGCCGCCGCCGGCCTTGTCTGGCTCGCCGACATCGCCGGAAACGCCGGAAGTCTGCTTGTTCTGCCAATGATTATGATCGGCATCGGTGCTGGACTGCCATGGGGACTGATGGATGGCTTGTCAGTCAGTGTCGTGCCCGTGGAGCGCGCAGGAATGGCAACCGGCATATTCAGCACCGTGCGGGTTGCCGGAGAGGGTATCGCTCTCGCGATTGTTAGCGCGACGTTGTCCGGGCTCGTCGCGACAGAGCTTGGTCGAGCGACGGGGCTGTCGTCCGAGGTTTTGAAAGATATAGGACAGCGGCTAGCCGTCGGCGACCTTGTTTCGGCGGGTGCTTTATCTCCGGAAATACGAACGAGCAATCTGCAGGATGCTTATCAGGCTGCGTTCACGACGCTGTGCTGGTGGCTTGCCGCCATAACATCGATTTGTGCCATCGCGATCGCTGTTCTATTGCCCAGACGTCCCGGTATCACGGGTAATGTGGCCCAACAGGAGGCAGCAAGGTTTGAAGGCGGTTCGTCGAAGTAGGCTATCTTGTCCCGAACGGACTACAGCGGAAAGGATGTCCGCTTCGCGCCTTTATTTCTGTCATCCATCTTGCTGCCACCCCTAATCAGAAGCGGACATCCGTTAGAGCAAGCTGATCAGTTCCGGTGGAGGCGAAAAATGGATCGTAACTGTTTCTGCCTCAGATCGTGCTAGCCTTCGGGTTGTCGCTCGCAAGCAGGCGTGCCATCGCGTCGGTGATGGTGAGGTCGTCATAGGGCTTCGAAAAGTAGCGGCTTCCAACCGGCAACATGCTTTCTTCGACAATGGCCGCACCGGATGCGACGATCAGCTTCAGTGGTGGCCATCGGTCGCGGATGTAGTGGGACAGCTTGATACCGTCCATCGTTCCTGGCATCTGGACATCGGTAAACACGAGATCGATGTCATCTCGTGCTTCAAGGATGCGGATCGCCTCGTCGGCGTCGCCAGCTTCCAGCGCTTGATAACCCGCCGACAGGACGAGATCGACTGCGCTCATACGTATTAGTGGACTGTCTTCCACGATCAGGACGACCGGTTTGCCATTCTTCATTATTCACTCCCTGTATGAGTATGGCTGCAAAAACGCGCCGCAGGGCTTCGGGGGCCGGTTCGTTTCTTAAGCCGCCGGCGAAACTTCGGTCAGCAGACCGGGCGTTTGCCTGCGGGTGACCGTCACCACCGTGCCCGGGTCAGCGTCAGTCAGCGTGATCTCGCCTTCGAGGTTCTTCACGAGTGCTTCCACGATGCCGGTGCCCAAGCCTGCCTTAGGCGCGTCGCTGCCGACTGGCATTCCAATTCCATTATCCGTAATTGAAAGCGTCCAGTCTTGACCCGAGGATTGATAGTCGATCTCGATCAACCCGGTTCGCTCATCGGTAAAGGCGTGCTTGAGGGCATTGATCACGAGTTCTGTGACGATGAGACCCAAGCTGATGGACACATCTGCAGGGACCGAGCTGTCATCCACCGTCACCCGGATCGATAACCTCTCGGGGTCCGCGATCATCGATGCACCGAGACTTTGGCAGAGCTGCGTAAGATAGGTACGCAGCTCGACGTTTCCGCCGGCAGATGTTGAAAGTTGTCGTTGCAGCGCTGCGATCGACATGATGCGGTGGCGGGCGTCTGCCCACGTGCCTCTTCCGATTGAACGCGGCGGGCGCTTTGCATCAGCACGCTGGCAATGATCTGCAGGCTGTTGGCAACCCGGTGTTGGACCTCCTGCAGAAGGATGGCCTTGTCGCGAACCAGGTCGTCTTTCAGACGAGCCTCCGCGCGCATGTCGGTGACGTCGGTTATGGCGACAAGCAGGCGAATATGCTCGAGGTCGCCGTCGTCGAGCGTTCGCGCGTTGATAATCAACTGTCGCGTTTTCTGGTCCGGTCGCTTCAGGTCGATCTCATAGGCATCGATGTTGGCACTGCCGGTGACGGTCGCCGTCAACAGGGACTCGAGCTTGGCCATTGCCCATTCGCCGTGCCCGAGTTCTGCGAGACGCTTGCCTCTTACGGAGGCCGGGGGGATCTCGAATGCCCGGCAGAAGGATGCACTCGCTGCGATGATCTTCAGATCATCGGACAGGAATAGCAACGGTTCGTTGGATGACATCACCATGGCAAGTGTGCTTGGCGCTTCGAAATGCACGATCGGTGTCTGTGACATAATGAGGCCCTCATGGGCCGAAGACTCACGGCGCAAGTCATGACTCGGCAGGAGTGTGGGACAAGGCGCTGAAAGCCATGTCCGACATGAGCACTGTAACAGATATCATTCGTGGAGCTGCATTAATTCTGCCGGGCGGGTCTGAGCGCGTTTAACTGAATTTGCAATGGCTCATTGGGGCGTTTACTGGTAAGCGGTTAGCCGATGGCGTCAGGCTTGAAGTTCCATGGCATAAGTGCCTCGAGTTCGGATACTGGCCAGCCTTTCGCGATGCGGGTCAAGGTCTGGGAAAGCCATTCGAGCGGATCGACTTTGTTCATATGTGAACCTTCCCCCCAACGCGGAGAGCGACGGGGGCAACGGAGTGATCCACATGGGACTTTTAAATATCATCCGTCGGATGGCGCTGCGCGAGAAGCAGTCGATCCGCGAGATCAGCCGGCACTTTGTTTTCCTTCGAATTGTTTGTTCACACCGGGAGAGGCCGGCTCGTTGAAACAACTGGAGGCTTCAAAGCTGTTCCATGTGATTGGAGTCTTTTTGTTGTACGCGGACGCTCTCACAATGCGCGGCGAAGCAGTACCGTCACCTATCGGAACAACCGCCGCAGGCCATATTCTTTGAACCTGTCATAAGGTGCAAAGCTGTCCTCCGCCTTCATGCGGACCAGGGCACCTTCGTAGGCTTCGATCAGGAAGGCAGCGGCCGCATCAGCCGTGACACCAGGAGCCAGCGCATCGGCATCCTCGGCCTCGCGAAGAACTCCGCGCAGGTTGGACTCCCAAAGTGCAAAGCATTTTTGCAGTGCCATGCGAAGCGCCGGGCTGCGAGTGGCAAGGGTCTGCGCCACAACGCCATAGAGGCAGCCACCGAGCGGCTGCTCGCGACGCAACTCCTGCTCCAGCGTGGCGAAGTAAGTTTCCAACCGCTGTCGAGGGCGTTGCGTCTGATCAGTCAGAAGGATAACCAGAGTCTGGCGATAGTGTTCGGAATAGGCGTCCAGCACGGCACAGGCGAATGCCTCCTTGCTGGGGAAGAAATGATAAAAGGACCCCTTCGGCACGCCGGCCTCGGCCAGGATCGGACCGATACCTACACCATCGTAGCCGTTCGCCAGCAGGGCTTTTAGCCCCACCTTGATCAGCTCTTTACGCGTTTCGTTTTCTACCATACAGTTCAGAGTAGACCGGTCGTCTAGCGCGGTCAAGACCGGACTGGATGACAGGAGAGCAACATGGACGCCAGTGTAAGTGAGGACCGAATGGATGCGGGCGAAGGCCCTCTACGGCACAAGGAACGATGGCTGTACGGGGCGCTGCTCATCACCGCCTCGACTCTGATGTGGAGCAGCGCCGGCTTCTTTGTCCGGGCGCTTGACCTCGACGTCTGGACCATGGTGGCCTGGCGCTCGCTGTTCGCCTGCCTCTCCCTGGTGCCACTGGCTTTCATGCTGCGCGGGAGAGCGCTTCTCCAACTGCGCCGGAGCGTCGGAACCGGCGGGGCGGTAGCGATACCCGTCATGGCCGTGGCCATGTTCAGCTACGTCGCAGCACTGAAGCTGACCAGCGTCGCCAACGTCATGGTCGTCTATGCCACCGTACCCTTCCTTGCAGCCGGTCTGGCCTTCCTGCTGCTAAGCGAACGGTCCGGCCTGCGCGCGCTCTGCGCCGCCGGCGTGGCCTTTCTCGGGGTGATCATCATGGCTGGCTCGGCCACCGCCGCGACGGATATTGCCGGCAACGGCTTTGCGCTGTTGATGACGATGGGGTTTGCCGCCTCCGTCGTTATCGCCCGGCGCTGGACCAGCTACGACGCGACATTGGTGACGGGGCTGGCCAGCGGGCTCTGTGCGCTGGCCTGCTTCGCGGTAGCATTCGCCTTATTGCCGACGTTGCCCGTTCCGAGCCTGCCACAATTCGGCATTCTCTTCCTGTTCAGTCTGGCTACGCAGAGCCTCAGCTATCTGTTCTTCCTGTTGGGCAGCCGCCATGTGCCGTCAGCGGAAGCGGGGCTGATAGCTTTGCTCGACGTCGTTCTAGGGCCGCTTTGGGTGTGGCTGGTCTTCGCCGAAGCACCTGGCACGCCGGCCCTGATTGGTGGCGCGCTCGTGCTGCTGGCCGTGGTGGGCTACCTCACGCTGCCGCGCCTACTGCGAGCCTAGTGGAGACGCGTATGAGGTCGGTCCCTTCCCTGTGACCGAGGCGCTCATAAGGTGTCTGCTGCCATCCGTTCTCCGACGACAATGCCGGTGAAGCACCCACGTGGCCTCTCCTCGGGGCTGGTCTGACGCCGGGCCGGCCTTGGTCTGCAACGGCTTCGCCGACCTTCTCCCCTGGCTCGCAAGGGGCGGCTTCAGACAAACAGTCAGGAGATACCAGAATGGCTCAGATCGGCACCTTCACCCGCGACTAAAACGGCAACTTCGCCGGGACCATCCGAACCCTCGCACTCAGCGTCAAGGCCACCATCAAGCCCTGCGACCGCGACAACGACAAGGCACCCGACTACCGCGTCAGCATGAAGCGGCCGGGTTCCTCGCAAAACCCGGCCTGTGGTTCCGCCGCATCTCCGGCGTTGCCATTCGTGTCATCTAACAAACAATTTCAAGCGTCAACCCACTCAGGGCGCAAACACGGGGGCAACACGCTTTGCGCTGTCGAAGTCGGCACAATCGGCGATGGCTTCACACCCGCCTTCTCTCAAGTGTCCATAAATTGTGAAGAACGAAGCGTCGTTGCGAGAATATCCATCCTCAGCAATCGACGCTGCGATTGCTCCGAGCGCATTGCGGATGGTTGACAGGCGGGGGCCATTGAAACTTCCATGCGGCTTGGTCAAAGAATATCCGCTATCTCCGTCTATGCGACATTGACAAGCGCGCGCCATCCGACCCCGGCAACGATCGTGCGGCCAGCACGCAAGTGATGTCTCCACTGTGATCCCGCGTGGCCAGCACGTTCGAAGCAGACGCCTTGTGTCGATCTCGAAGCGGCGGGTCGTCCTCACCCGGATGCACGATTGCAACGGGTAGCCCGGAAATTTTGCACTGCATTTGTTCGGTCTCTCACGGCTCGCGGCACTACGCTCTTTCATGGGACTGATAACAAAGTGAAATTCCAGTTTCACGGAAACTGGCATGAAATCTGCTTCTTCTTTTTTGCCGGGCAGAGACCTGGCGGCAAACAAGAAGAGGGAACAGCATGATGCAGATATCCGGGAAGACGCCTCCGATGCTCAAAGGCCTGCGGATAGCAACGCTGGCGGGCGTCGCCATAGTCTCGCTGATGGCGGGGAATGCGTCAGAAGCCCTGGCAGCCGGGACGCTTCGTATCGGCATGACCGCCTCCGATATACCGCTCACCACAGGTCAAACGGATCAGGGTGGCGAAGGCCAGCGTTTCATGGGCTATACGCTTTACAATGCATTGATCGAATGGGACCTCTCGAGCGCAGACAAACCCTCGGCACTGATCCCGGCGCTTGCGACCTCCTGGGAGGTCGATCCCGCCGACAAGACAAAGTGGACGTTCAAACTGCGTGATGGCGTCAAATTCCATGACGGCAGCACATTCGATGCCGCCGCAGTGGTCTGGAACCTCGACAAGTTGCTGGTGAGCGATGCACCGCAGTTCGACAAGCGCCAGTCGGCACAGGGCAAGTCCCGCATTCCGGCAGTTGCCTCCTACAAGGTCATCGATCCGTTGACGGTAGAGATCGTCACCAAGACCCCCGACGCTACACTTCCCTACCAGTTGAGCTGGGTTCTGATGTCCTCCCCGGCGAATTGGGAAGCGCAAGGCAAGAACTGGGATGCAGTTGCCCAGAAGCCTTCCGGCACAGGCCCATGGAAAATGGAAAGCGGTTTTACACCGCGTGAACGGGCTGAGCTGACGGCCAACAAGGACTATTGGGACAAGGCGCGGGTGCCGAAGCTCGACAAGCTGGTTCTTGTGCCGCTTCCCGAACCCAATACACGCGTGGCAGCCCTGCGGTCCGGTCAGGTGGACTGGATCGAGGCACCGGCGCCGGATTCGGTCAAGTCTTTGAAGGATGCCGGTTTCAGTATCGTCACCAATTCCTATCCGCATAACTGGACGTGGCATCTGTCGCGCGTCGAAGGCTCACCGTGGAACGATATCCGCGTTCGCAAGGCTGCCAACCTTGCGGTTGACCGCGAAGGCCTCAATGAACTGCTCGGCGGTCTCTCCGTCCCGGCTCAGGGTTATCTGCCACCCGGGCATCAATGGTTCGGCAAGCCGACTTTCAAGCTTGAGTATAATGTCGAGGAAGCAAAAAAGCTGATGGCCGAAGCTGGATACGGCCCGGACAAGCCCATCACCACAAAGGTTGTGATCTCTTCATCCGGTTCGGGTCAGATGCTGCCGCTCGCCATGAACGAATACATCCAGCAGACCCTGTCGGAAATCGGCATCAATGTCGAATATGAGGTTGCCGACTGGAACACGGTTATCAACATCTGGCGCGCCGGTGCCAAAGACCCGAGCGCAAAGGGTGCCAGCGCCATCAACTACAGCTACTTCATCCAGGACCCTTTTACGGCATTGATCCGCCAGTCACAGTGCAATCTGGCGCCGCCAAACGGCACCAACTGGGGTTTTTACTGTGACCAGGAAATGGATGCCCTGTTCAGTCAGGTGCGCAACACCTTCGATGCGGCTGAGCAAGACAAGGTACTCCAGAAGATTCATGAGAAATATGTCAATGACGCGCTCTTCCTGATGGTGACGCATGACGTCAACCCGCGCGCCATGTCCACCAAGGTCAAGGGCTTTGTTCAGGCACAGAACTGGTTCCAGGACTTTTCGACGATCTCCATGGATCCCTGATTTTTGCACAGCGACAGGGCGGGAATGACCCCGCCCTGTCATTGCCGATGCCCGATCTGACTCTCACGAGGACATCATGCTGCTCTACGCCATAAAACGACTGTTGCATGTCATTCCCGTCGCGATCGGCGTGAGCATTGTGTGCTTCATGCTGATCCATATCGCCCCTGGTGATCCGCTTGCCGCGATTTTGCCCTCGGATGCCTCTGCGGAAATGCAGGCCCAGATGCGGGCGTTTTACGGCCTCGACCGTCCCTTGCCGGCGCAATATGCCCTTTGGGTGTGGCATGCCGTGCAGGGTGATCTTGGGACGTCGATAGCAACAGGGCGTCCCGTTCTCGCCGATATCATTGATGCGTCGATCAATTCGATCATTCTTGCCCTGTCTGCGGCGGTGATCGGTTTTGTTGGCGGAGCAACATTGGGATTTCTTGCCGGTGTCTTTCGCGGTGGATGGGTCGATCGTCTGTCATCGGGAATATCGATGCTTGGCGTCAGCGTGCCGCATTACTGGCTCGGCATGGTGCTGGTCATCACCTTTTCGGTCACGCTGGGCTGGTTGCCGGCGATGGGGGGCGGCCCTGGAGGGTCTTCCGGTCGAAGCTTCGGCTGGGAATATCTCCAGTATCTTGTTCTGCCGGCAGTCACGATGTCGGTCATTCCGATGGGGATTATCGCCCGCACGATCCGTTCGCTGGTAGCAGACATTCTTGCCCAGGATTTCACCCAGGCGCTTGCGGCCAAGGGGCTGATGCGAGGTCATATCCTGCGCCATGTCGTGCGCAACGCCGCGCCCACTGCACTTTCCGTCATGGGCCTGCAACTGGGATATCTTCTCGGCGGGTCAATTCTGATCGAGACGGTATTTTCCTGGCCCGGTACCGGCTTTCTTCTGAACGGTGCAATCTTCACCCGTGATTTGCCGATCCTGCAAGGCACCATCCTGGTGCTCGCGATGTTCTTCGTTGTCCTCAATCTTTTGGTCGACGTGTTGCAGAGCGCCATCGATCCCCGCATCCAGAGGAGCTGACAATGGCTGCCATCACCATAGCGTCCGAAATTCCCATCGAGAAAATTACCAAGTCTCCCGGCTTCTGGAGCGGCGTTTTGAGACGTCTCAGTCGCGATCCGGTCGCGATGGTGGCGCTGGCACTCCTCGTTCTTCTCATCCTTATTGCCATTTTCGCCCCTTATCTTGCGCCTTACGACCCGGCAAAGGGCAGTGTGATCCGCCGCCTGAAACCGATTGGAACGGAAGGATATATTCTCGGAACCGACGAACTCGGTCGCGATATGCTGTCACGTTTGATCTATGGGGCACGGCTGTCGCTGATCATGGGGGTCGTGCCGGTGCCTATCGCGTTTGTTATCGGCTCGGCAATCGGCATCATTGCCGGTTATACCGGCGGCTTAATCAACACCCTGATTATGCGCACGGTCGATGTTTTCTACGCTTTTCCGTCGGTTCTGCTTGCCGTCGCGCTGTCGGGAGCACTTGGGTCCGGCCTCACCAACGCGCTGGTGTCTTTGACGGTGGTGTTCATTCCGCAGATCGCCCGTATCGCCGAAAGCGTGACAACGCAGGTGCGAAAGCTGGATTACGTTGATGCGGCACGCGCATCGGGTGCCCCGGCCTTCACCATCATTCGTGTTCATATCCTTGGAAACGTGCTTGGCCCGATTTTTGTCTTCGCCACAAGCCTGATTTCGGTGTCGATGATCCTTGCATCAGGCCTGTCGTTCCTGGGGCTGGGTGTACGCCCGCCCGACGCAGAATGGGGGCTGATGCTCAATACGCTGCGCACGGCGATTTACACCAATCCCTTCGTCGCGGCTCTGCCCGGCGCGATGATCTTCATCACTTCGATCTGCTTCAACCTTTTCTCAGACGGGCTGCGCACAGCCATGGACGTGAAGTCATGATCAACATCGTTGGAAAACCGGCTTTGGAACTGCCTGTTGGTGAACGGGGTGGCCCTGCCCAGCCGTTGATCTCCGCTCGCGGGCTGCTCAAGCATTTCCCGGTCAAGGGCAGCGGCTTTCTCAAGCCGAAGAAAGTGGTGCGCGCTGTAGACGGGGTCGATTTCGATATTCTGAAAGGAGAGACGTTGGGTGTGGTCGGTGAAAGCGGCTGCGGCAAGTCGACGACGGCACGACTTTTGATGCAACTGATCGAACCGGACCAGGGCGAAATTCTCTTCGACGGTGAAACGGTTGGAGGCGCACTGCCGCTTTCGGCCTATCGCCGTCAGGTGCAGATGGTTTTTCAGGATAGTTATGCTTCCCTCAATCCGAGACTGACGATCGAGCAATCCATAGCATTTGCTCCACAGGTTCATGGAACGCCAGCCGCAAAGGCCATTGCGAGAGCACATGATCTGCTTCAACGCGTAGGTCTGGAGCCGTCGCGTTTTGCAGGCCGTTATCCTCATGAATTGTCCGGCGGCCAGAGGCAGCGCGTCAATATTGCCCGGGCGCTGGCGCTTGAGCCAAGGCTGGTCATTCTGGACGAGGCGGTCTCGGCCCTCGACAAGTCTGTGGAGGCGCAGGTTCTCAACCTGCTTCTCGACCTCAAACGCGATTTCGGCCTGACCTATCTGTTCATCTCACACGATCTCAATGTCGTGCGCTTCATGTGCGACAGGGTCATGGTCATGTATCTCGGCAAGGTAGCGGAAGTGGGCAGTCGCGATGCGATTTACGGCAATACGATTCACCCCTATTCGGCGGCACTTTTGGCCTCTATGCCGAAGATGGATCCGGCCGAGCGAACCGAAGCGCCGCCGTTGACGGGTGATCCGCCAAACCCGATCGATCCGCCCTCCGGTTGTCGCTTCCACACCCGCTGCAGTTTTGCGGAGGATGTCTGCCACCGGACATTGCCACCGTTGACCGGCATTTCCAGTGATCAGGCCGCAGCCTGTCTCATGGCGGTACCTGGTTCCGGCCATAGCCGCGCCCCTGTAATGATGGAGGCATGACCATGCAGAATGATGCGATGATCGATATCAGCAATCTTTCGGTAACGTTTCGGCGTGGCGGAAAGGCGGTAAAGGCCGTCAACGGTGTCAGCCTTTCCGTGAAGCCTGGAGAAGTGGTCGCCCTGCTCGGTGAATCCGGTTCGGGCAAAAGCGTGACGATGCGCTCATTGTTGCGGCTTCACCCCAAGGGAACCTTGATCGAAGGCGGAATGACGGTTGACGGGCATGATATCATGTCGCTTTCCAACCGTGCGCTTTCCGATCTGCGCGGGGCTGTCGTCTCCATGGTTTTTCAGGAGCCGCGTCTGGCGCTTGATCCCGTCTATACCGTTGGTCGGCAAATCGAGGAAACCATCATGCGGCATGAAAAGGTGTCACGCGGTTTAGCTGCCGAACGAGCGCTTGCCTTGTTCCAGAAAGTCCGTATTCCCTCGCCAGAGCGACGCCTTTCCAATTATCCTCACGAAATGTCGGGCGGTATGCTTCAGCGCGCCATGATCGCGATGGCGCTTGCGTGCAATCCCAAAGTTTTATTGGCCGACGAACCGACGACAGCACTGGATGCCACAGTCCAGATTCAGATCCTGCTGCTCATTCGCGAGCTGCAGCGGGAATATGGTCTGTCAGTCATCTTTGTCACCCATGACATCGGCGTGGCGGCCGAGGTGGCTGACCGTATTGCAGTCATGTATGCTGGGCGTATCGTCGAGGAGGGGCTGGTTGGCGATATCATCCGGAATCCGCGTCATCCCTATACGAAAGGCTTGCTTGGCGCGCGCGTCGAACTGGCCGAAGGACGCGACCGACTGGTCACCATTCCAGGCGCCCCACCCGATCTGGCGGCAATGCCACCGGGTTGCGCTTTTGCGCCGCGATGCGTGCAGGTGAGCGATCTTTGCCAAAAGCAAATCCCGCCACTCCTTCCGCTTTCCGGCGGTGCGGGTGTTGCCTGCCTTTTTCCCGATTGAACACCCTTGAATCCAGGCGCTACCCATAACAACCGAGCAGGACAAACAAACCCTCGTGGTCATGCAGGAACGATGAAACGCATAGGATTGATCAACCCGAATACCTCGCAAGCGACGACCGCGATGATGACAGATATCGCCCGTAGCTACCTTCCGGAGGGGTTTGCAATCGAAGGGCACACCGCGGCACATGGTGTACCCATGATCCTCAACGACGTCGAACTGGCCGCTGCCGCCGACAGCGTCGTGGAGACAGGGCGCGAGCTGGCCCGCCGGAACGACGGCCTCATTGTCTGCGCTTTCGGCGATCCAGGGCTGGAGCGCCTCGCTGTTGCATCCGGCGTTCCCACCGTCGGCATCTGTGAGGCCAGCATGATGGAAGCCGCGGCCGGTGATCGTCGTTTCGGGATCGCTACCGTGACCCCCGATTTGGTGGGCAGTTTTGCTGCAAAGGCGCAAACACTCGGCGTGGTGTCGCTTTTTACCGGTACACGACTAACCAGGGGAGATCCACAGCACCTGGCTTCAGACCCGGCAGCATTGCAGACAGCGCTGGAAATCGCTGTTCGGGAGTGTTTCGAGCGAGACGGCGCCGATGTCGTCATCATAGGTGGTGGCCCACTGGGACAAGCGGCTGACAACCTGCAGCGTATCGTGTCCATGCCAATTATTGCACCAATCCGGTCAGCTGTGGAGCTGCTCATCCGCACAATGGAGCTTGATGGAGGGACAAACCCCTCGCAACGGTAACGCATATCGGCTTGCCAGTCATGCAAACTGTCGCTTTTTCTATTGCAAGCCGCACCAGGGCGACTGAAGATTGTGGCGTTGAGATTTCACCGGAGCATCGTGTGCCCAAGGAAAGATCATTCCTGTTCCGCGTTAGGCAATCCCTGCCGGATCTTCACCCCGCAGAAAAGCGGATTGGAGAATTCGTTTGCGATTTTCCCGGCGAACTCGCCAGTTATTCTGCCCAGGAGCTTGCAGCACTGGCGCATGTTTCCAAGGCAACCGTGACACGTTTCATCCGGCGGCTTGGCTACGAAAATTATGAGGAAGCCAGACGACACGCCAGGGCGGAGAAGCAGACGGGTTCGAGGCTCTTTCTGGCGCGGGCTGCCGATGCTGGAGCCAGACAATCGATCAAGGCGCATGTCGCACAGGCTCTCCTCAATATCGAAGCCACATTTTTCGGAATTTCGGAAAACCAGATCGACGGTGCCGTCACAGCACTACTTCTTGCACGCAAGGTCTGGGTGATAGGCTTCCGCAGCAGCTACCCCTTTGCAGCCTATCTCCAATGGCAGCTTACTCAGGTCATCGAAAGCATTATCGTTATCCCGGGTGCCGGGCAGACCATGGGCGAGCATCTGGTCAGCATTGGTGAACATGACGTCGTGATTTTCTTCGGACTGCGTCGAAGAACCAGCCAATCCGATGGGATCGTCGATCAGGTGAGACACTCGAAGGCAAAGCTTCTTTACGTGACCGACGAGGGCGCTCCCTTTGAGACGAAGGCGACGTGGCACTTTCAGTGCCAGACGCTCGCGCCAGGACCGCTCTTTAATCATACGGCGGTGATGGCTCTCTGCCATCTTCTCATAACCCGTTGCCTTGAAAAGGCGGGGGCGACCGGTCGCACCCGCCTGCGCAATATAGAGGCCCTTAACGAAACACTGGACGAACTGTGAGTGACTTGCCGCTTGGCACAGATCGAACAGGCGTGGCTATCCGTCACCGACTTGGTCGGTGGCGTCGCCACCTACCGCACGTTTGGATTTTTGTCGCGAGGCTTCCTGAATGCAACAAGAGAATTGCAGTCAGGGGCAAGTAGGTCATGTTTCTCGGCAAAAGCGACAAAAAGGCTCCGCGCGGTCTCGGCTTCAATTTCATCGGACAACGCTGCCCGGCACGCGTTGACAGCGACAGCGTGCGCTCTGTCTCTGAGGGCCTGCGGCCACTCGCACAGATGCCGGTACGCCTCCGTCACCCCGCGTATCTCGACCGGAAAACCCAGCCCCACAAGAACGGTGACCGGTTCATGAAACATTCCTGGTTTCATTTTTCTCTCCTTCCCAATCCTGACACATTATGGAGAGCCGTCTGAGCGGGTCTCCTGGACAAGGTCCGTTTAAGCTGCCTCCTGCGCGTCGATCTGGACTGATGCAGGCGATGCAAGCGCGGGTGAGTCCGCTCGGATCTCGATTTTTCGCGGCTTGAGCGCTTCCGGTATCTCCCTGACAAGACTGATTGTCAGGAGACCGTTTCGGAGATCGGCGCTGCTGACCCTGACATGGTCGGCAAGCTCAAAGCGATGCTCGAACGGACGGCCTGCGATGCCGCGGTGCAGATAGCCGTTCCCGGCGTTTTCCTGCCTCCTCCCGCTGACCTTCAAGAGATTTGACTGAAAGGTAATTTCGAGCTCATCGGGTGAAAAACCGGCTACCGCAAGTGCGATGCTGTAGGTTTCTTCGCCAGTCTTTAGAATGTCGTAGGGCGGCCAGTCGTTGAGCTGGCGCGCGCGCTGTGCATTTTCAAGCAGATTGAACACCCTGTCGAAACCGATCGTCGACCGGAATAACGGTGCATAGTCAAAAGAGGTCGTCATAGCCATATTCTCCTTGAAGCAACATGGGCATGGAAGCACCGTAAGACAGCGCCTCCATTCGGCCGGTCCAACTTTCAGCAACCGGCGCATAACGATTTGGTTTTCAGATCCGGTTGTTCAAGAGGGAACATAAAAAAATCCGAGCCGGGCGAATGAGCGCGCATCTCGGCGTCATAAAGCGCTCGAAAAATGACGACTAGCGGCCAACGGGCTGTGAGGTTTCCGTTCCCAAGAGAGGGAATGGCGTAGAATCGAAGCGCCGGCGCGCGGTAATCTGGGACACTTAACTTCTTCCAGGTGTTGGTAGAGCCCGTCGTATCAGTGAGACGGACGGAATGGAGCATGCACGGTTCACGGACGAGCAGATCATCGGGATACTGAAACACCAAGAGCGGCCTGAGGACGGCCGTGATCGCGACCTCAGAGCCTCCGCAATGGCTACGACGCAACGGGAAGCACGTTCTCGCTCGGCCCTTGTCATTCCCACGGAGCTTTCCCGACCGTATGATGACCTATTTTTTGTGGTTGCCCGAAAGAGCAGCCGTCATGCCAAGACCGATATACACGAAACCACTGACCCAGCGTTCAGCTTTCAGGTAGACAGGACTACGCTTCAGCCAGTTGCCCGCCGTGCCGGCAGCAAGTGCATAGGCGCCATCCGTGAGCACGCCGATCGCTGTGTAGAGAATCCCGAGGAATGCGACCTGCATTGCCACATGGCCACGGTCGACCTCAACGAACTGCGGCAGGAATGCCAGAAAGAACAGCGCGGTCTTCGGATTGAGGAGGTTGACTATGAAACCCTCACGAAAGATGCGCATGCGGCTACGCGCCGGCACCATCCCTTCTATGTCCGGAAGATCCGATGGGCCGAAGAGCTTCTTGAGACCAAGCCAGATCAGATAGGCCGCGCCCGCATACTTTACCACGCTGAAAGCGAGAGCAGACGACGCCAGAAGCGCCGACAGCCCCACAGCGGCTGCGACGACATGAACCAGCGTGGCCGAATGTATGCCGAGAATCGAAACGAGACCGGCGGAACGACCTTGCTCGACGGAGCGCGCGAAGATGTAAAGAACCGCCGGTCCCGGCACGAGAAGCAGCACCAGCGTGGCGCTGACGAACAGGCTGAGATTGGCGGTGCTGGGAATTATCAAGTCCATGGTTGTCCTACTCCCCTCTTTGCTACAATAGAGATAGCATCGGACCGTGTCCGATGCGAGATCAGCTTGCTGTGTCGTCGCCGGGAATTTCCGCGATCGAGCCGCCTGGATTTTTTCACTGTAGCTGGGTCTCGCCAACCCCGTCCAGAGAATTGTCCGGATCTTCCGGCGCGTTGGCGGGACCTGGCGCTATGGCGCCCAGGCCTTCGCGGATGGAACGTCCCGCTTCCTTATCCGGAGGAACGCACCATCCCTTTTAATGGAGCTGACGGGTTCGACACGCTACTGGCAACGTCTCGCTGCAACATCAGCGTGAGGATCCACAACGACGTATCGGTGTGCCGCCGGCGTCAAATACCGGTCTCGCGGCATATCACCACACGCCAGCCGTCAGGATCCTGATAGGTGAAGCTGCGCTCGAGCCAGTATGGATTTTCCGGTTCCAGGGGCGCATAACCCATTCCTTGCATCCGCTCGTTGAGGCGATCATAAGCATCAGGCTCGGTGATGTATAGCACCAGCAGATTATCGAAGCTTGGAGCGGGACACGAACTGCCCTCTGCGTGTCGGGTAAATTCAAGATGCACAGACTTGCCGGGTAGGCCGAGCATGATGCCATCGTAGCCGGCGTGAGCTTCGAATCGGGCGAGCTCCGGCAGGCCCAGGCCACCGCGATAAAACGCGACTACGTCCTCAAGCTTGTCGGTCGGCCTGGCAATGCGCACCTGCACCGGTACAGCGTCACCGCCCAGCGAATATACGCTCGGGAAGGTTCTGTCGTGATTATCCATGGTATTTCTCCTGCTGGTCAGGATTGAGTGGGAAGTTGCGACACCTGGCGCACCGTTCGCCAAAGAACTGGGCTCTGCATGACCAGGACACCGGCGACAACCAGCAGCGCTCCTGCGAGACGATATCCGGAAATCGGCCTTGCCGTGAAACCGACAATACCGAAATAGTCGATCGTGATCGAAGCGAGGATCTGGCCCGCAATGACTGCCGTCATGAAGCCCGCAGCCCCGAGCTTCGTGGCAAGAAGGAGCGCCACCGTGATGTAGGTCACTCCGGCAATGCCTCCGATCCAGATCCACTTCGGCTGGACGGAGAGATTTGCGATCGTCGGCGCGGAAACGCGCAACGCAATCATCAAGGGTACGACGAGGATGGCGCTTGTCACAAGCGATACCACTGTCGCCCAGAGGGGGTGGCCAAGAGCGCGGCCGAGCGCCGCATTCGCGCCGGCCTGGAAGGGGACAAGAGCGCCAGAGATCAGCGCAGCAACGAGGAAAGCCAAAGGCTGCATGAGAAGATGTCCTTTCGCGACTTGAACAGGCTCTTCTTCTAATTATGCATCTGGACTATGTGAAATTCAGATTACGGCGGGTATCATGCACAGCATGAATAATCTTCGCGGTGTGGACCTCAACCTTCTGGTAGTACTCGATGCGTTGCTATCCGAGCGCCACGTATCACGCGCGGCGCTGCGACTGAACATGAGTCAGCCGGCGGTCAGCCACGCGCTGGCGAGATTGCGCGTGCTTCTTGAAGATCCTCTCTTTACGCGCCACAGCGGCGGTCTGTCACCGACCATCCGCGCGCTCGAACTCTCACAGCCGGTGAAGGAAGCGCTTGCCCAGATACGCGCGGTGCTTGGGCCCGGCGGGTTCGATCCGGCGCGAGGCCGGCACGTTTTCAGGTTGGCAATGTCGGATTACGGCGCCAGCATCATCCTGCCCGAACTGATGTCGCTGATAGGGCGATCGGCGCCGGGCATAGATCTGTCAATCACTCAGCTGAGCCGGGAAGGAATGGTCGCCGGGGTGGTCGACGGAGATATAGATCTGGGCCTTGGCGTGTTTCCGCACCTGCCTGCCCAGATTCACTCCGAGTTATTGTTTTCGGACCAGTATGTCTGCCTTGTAGATCGCGCTACTCTTCCGCCATTGGCCGACCGGATTGACCTGGATGCCTATCTCGCCCGCCCCCATGCGCTGGTCGCCGTTCATGGTGAGGCATCGACAGAGATTGATGAGACCATTCACACGGCAGGATTCAGTCGCCGGGTGGCGCTGGTGCTCCCGCACTGGAGCGTCGCGCCAAATACAATTATCGGGACCGACCTCATTCTCACAGTCGCCGCGAAAAGCCTGGAGACGCTTCGGCGCCACAAGAGATTGGTCATACTGCCTTCGCCAATCGAGTTCCCTCCGGTCCCGTTCACGCTGATCTCGCACAAGAGGCGACAGGCCGATCCCGCACTCCGATGGATCCGGGCCGCGATCAGTGCGATCGCGCATCCAGTTTCGCCGGGCAATAATCAAAGAAGTCGACCTAGAGCCTGATTTCCGGCGATCCGAGATGTCCGTTCGACCTTGACGTGCGATTGAACTACTGTTGTTCCGACCCCGAAAGGACGTCGGCGCATATAAGTTCTGAGTGAAGGGTGGGGCGGGAGTTCGAGGGGCGGGGCGTCAGGGGAGCCACCTCGAAGGTGGCCGGGTTCCTCGCAAAATCCGGTCTGTGGTTTCACCGCATCTCCCGGCGTTGCCATTGGTGGCATCTAGCAAACAATTTCAAGCGTCAATCCACTCAGGGCGCAAAGTTGTGAGGCAACACGACTGGCGCTGTTAGAATCAGGGCAATCCGTGATGGCTTCGCAACCACCCTCTTTGAGGTGCCCATAAATTGTGAAGATCGAAGCCTCTTTGGGAGAATATCCGCCCTCGATACAGTCCGCACCCTCGTCAGCAGCTTCAAGAGTTGTGAACCTGCTCCAATCCGTCTCCTTCAAAGCCGTGCAGCAATTGAACAGCTCCGCCGAAAAGAGTGACGAGGCGGGGCGCATCAATGTGCACCCTTCAGCCTGGCCTTCTCGGCTCCAAGGAGCCAGAGCGCCTTGTTGAGCTTGATGTCCTGATCGATGCCGGTAAACGGCGCGGGATGTGACACGCCGGCGGCGGCCATGAATTGGCCGGAAGCGCTCTGATCTGCTTTCGTGTGCCTACGTTGCGAAGATCGATGGCGCGGTCTTGCGCAGTTCGTCTTCGGTCAAGGCGCGGCCGGTGTCGAAACATGCGGTGCTGGGGTATACGGTCATGACAGGCTCTCCGTTGTTGCCACAGTTCAGGAGCAAGCCCCGCAGTGGGTGAAGCCTTTACCCACCGTTCCGGTGGATGTGCTCTCACATCCTCCGGAACGAAGGGGGAGGGCGAAGTCCGCTCCCCGGTGATCGGTGGGGCTGGTCGTGGGTCCGGCGACTGAAAACCGGTTTTATGATGAACGGACAGGCGCGAGCCTGCTTGCCCATTGGCGAGATCAACCGAGCATCGTAGGGCGGGAAGACAGGAATGGGCAATGCGCCTTGTGGGATGGACGGCCTGGGCAGTCCTGTTCAAACGCGGCAATCAGGGCGGCCTTGGGCCGCCCGGCAATCCATTAGCCCGTCAGACGCAGACGCGCGTTTTCAAACGGATAGCCATCATCGTCGACAGGACGGCGTGAGAGCTCCCTGAAACCCAGTTCGGTATAGAAGGACATTGCCTGCCGGTTTTCGATGTAAACATCGAGAGAAAGTTCTCCCCTGAGACCGAGAGCATGAGCAATGAGCCGGCGTCCGATTCCACGGCCCTGACGGTTTGGAGAAACAAATATTCCTCCGACGAATGTGTCGAGCAGGCTGATAAAGCCGCAGGGCAGATCGTGAATGGTCGCCACCCAGGTTTCGGCGCTGGGCAGATATTGATTTTCAATGAGCGCTCGCTGCTCGACCAAACGCGCTTCGCCTATAAACGGATGGACCACGCGTGACGCCTCCAGCCAGATGAGTGAGAGCTCTTGTGTGTCCTTTGCCGGCGCATAAGGCCGGATCAATACATCATGGTTCTTCATGAGAACTCCGAAGAAAAATATGCCAAGAGGTCCGGCAACCTCTACGGTGCCGGGCAAGACCGCTACGTGCGGCTACAATGGCTGCCTCTGCGCATAATCCTCCTTCTGCTGATGAGCTCTTCTAGAGCCCTGAAAGATGATGGTCAATTTCCATGTCGGGTCGCCGGATCGACACCGCCAGCAGTCCTCGTGATGAGGCACCACAACCCGGGCCGGGGAGAACCGACAATATCAGGCGAAGGCACTGGCCAGATCAACAATCGTTGTCGCCGCAAAACGGGTTCGAAGGGTGTGTTCGGCGTCTGTCATCGCCTCGCCCAGAAACATATTCACAGCACCCTCGACAGGACAGGCGCTATGGTCGTTCGAAAGGGCAATCGAAAACGCCGATCCGATCGTCAGCGCATCGTGGACCTGCTCGACGGTAATCTGGTCGGCTCCCCTTGCAAACCGCCAGCCACCGCTTCGCCCTCCCGCTGATTTCACGATCCCGTACTCCTTCAGGGCAGCCATTGTCCTGCGCACCACGACCGGATTGGTGTTCAGCATTTTCGCGATTGTTTCGGAAGTTTCACTCCCGCCGAGCAGATGCATGTGAACAAGTACGTGAAGCATGCGGGAAAGTCGGGTGTCTGACATTTCGTAACTTTCCATGTTTCGGAAACTTGACGTGAAGTTTTCCGTAACATAAATTGTTTCGGAATAACAGAGGAACTCGTCATGCCGTCTCGCAAGCTGGTCGCCAACGGACTCAGGATGCATGTTGAGGAGGAGGGGGAAGGACCGGTTGTCCTTTTGGCTCACGGATTTCCCGAAACCTCCTACGCCTGGAGACACCAGCTTGTCGCACTGGCAAGAGCCGGCTTTCGCGCCGTCGCACCTGATATGCGGGGCTATGGAGAAACAGAAAGTCCAACGTCAGCCAGCAGGTATTCCATTTTTGACCTGGTGGGCGATCTTGTGGGCCTGCTCGATGCACTGAACTGCGACAGGGCTGTCATTGTGGGCAACGACTGGGGAAGTACAGTGGCCTGGCAGGCAGCCCTTATGCGCCCGGACCGCTTCAGAGGCGTTGTTGCAATAGGCGTTCCCATGATGGGCTCCCCGCCGGTACCGCCGACAAGTCTCTTTCCACAATCCGACACCGAATTGTTCTACACCCTTTATTTTCAGGAGCCCGGGATCGCCGAAGCTGAATTTGAGCGGGATATCGGCGCGACGCTTCGCAAGATTTTGTTTTCCGCATCGCGGGAGGCGGGAGCACGCGAGGAAGGCGACGGGACGCCTGATCCGTTCGGCATGGTATCGCCCATGAAGGGGATGCTCGCGCCCTTGCCGGCGCCCGACATCCTGCCGCAATGGTTGAGCGAGACTGATTTCGCCCATTATGTCGACGCCTTTGGCCAAACCGGTTTCAGCGGCGGGCTTAACTACTATCGCAACCTCGACGCCAACTGGAACCTGCAACGTTCGCTTCACGGTCTGAAAGTGGAGGTTCCGGCGGTCTATATGGTGGGAGAGCAGGATCCGGGATTGAGCATGCCTGCCATGCGACAGATCATTGACGCCATGCCCGAGCTTGTTCCCAACCTGACGCGGAGCTTCATAATACCGGATTGCGGACACTGGGCACCTCAGGAGAAACCGCATGAGGTTAGTGAAGCGATCATTGCATTTGCGAGGTCCTTGCAAAATTGCAAATAACGATGCCGCCCAAACCCGTTGGCCCCTTTGCGCCAGGACCTCACCGGTGCAACAGGTGATGACTGCAGCCGCCAGCAAAGCGCGGAGGGATTGGGTGGGAGACGATGGCCGTCGCCAGTTCTTCCGACGGCTCGCTAAACCCACGCGCCGGCACCCCTCAGCCGATCGCAATATGACCGGTCGGGGTTAACGCCCGTGACCAGGAACACCCCGCCCGAAGATGGCACGATGCTGCGTCCGGTCACTCATCCGGCCTCTTGCTGCTTCGTCCTTTCGTGCGATCTGTCGCGATGGAAACCCAGCCGGTTCAGTCCGGCTATGACTTCCGGCGCGTTCATGAACAGTTCCCAAATCAGACCGCTCCGGTCGTTCTCCATCATGGCGACGACTGGCCCCTGATTGATCGCAAGATGCGTTTTGGAGACCCAGCCTGTTGATGGCTGAAAAGAATCCATCAAGCCAAAGCGGCCGACGAGCGCCCCGCCATGCCATCGCAGAAAGCGCAGCGCCGCCTGGCGTGCACGCTGCGGCAGGAACGGCATGCTTGAGAGGGCAGCCGTTGTTGCGATGATGCCATGATCATCGGTTGGAGAGTTCACGAGATAACCTTTCGGCCCGTCACAGGCGGACAAGCCCCATCCTGCTTCACCTGCATAGCGCGTGCGACAGTACCGGTAATTGATCAGGCAATGTGCGTGAACCTGTTCCAGATAGTCGCTGCAATAGGCATCACCGAGACCTCTCGGATCAAGCGTGCAGAACGAATAGTGCGACAGGAAGAGCGGACCTCCAAAAGGCTCGCCAAGCGGGAGGCGCACACCGAAATATGACGATCCGTTCCTGATTGCGCCATCGCGTGCCCACCCGGAATGATAGGTTTCCCGGCCGACCGGATGCGCCGTTGAACCTGCCGCCAGCACATAACAAACCAGAGCCTCGTTCCAGCCGGCGATCGGCAGATTTTTCGACCATGCATATCGCGGGCTCCAGTGCCAGAAAAGCGGCCCGGTCTTACCCCTGGTAAACCAGCTCCACTCCACCGTTTCGACGATTTCTTCAATGGATCGGCGAAGCTTGATCTCGGCGGATGTCTGCCCGCCAAAGAACTCACGCACGCAGATCAGCGCCTGAACCAGAAGCGCGGTTTCAACGAGATCACCGCCGTCGTCGAATTTCGCGAAGGGAAGCGTCTTTCCGCTGGACGCGTTGACGAAGTGAGGAAAAGCGCCATGGAACCGCTTGACCGCAGCCAGCGATTCCAGCATGCGGCCGGCCCGCGCAATAGCATCCCGGCGTGTTATCCAGGTACGATGAACGCCAACGATGAGCGACAGGAAACCAAACCCCACCCCGGAGATTGATGTGATCTCATGGATCGGCAAACCGTCGGCTCGCATCCGGTCCCTTGGCAGCCCGCTTTCGGGATGGCTTCCGGACCAGAAATAGTCGAAGGTACTGCGATGCAAGCTGTCAAGTTGACTGGATAATTCGTCTGTCACTTCCGACCTCGGGAGAACCCTGTGATCGAGGGCAATACTCGGCCAAGGCTTATCCGACTCGGCCTCTGTTTCCAACCGGAGGCAGATTGAGCGGGTATGCACATCGGAATAGAACCTGGGAGAACCTTGGCAGCTCCACGGGAACACCGGAAATTTTGCGTGGTGAAATGGGCAGGGCGAACAAGAGACAGAAGACCAATGATCCTCTCAATGTCCAACGTCAGGAAGTCCTATCAGACAGCGGAAGGCAACGTCCCGGTGCTGAAGGGCGTTGATCTTTCGCTACAGGCCGGCGAAAGCCTGGCCCTGACAGGAGAATCCGGCAGCGGCAAGAGTACACTTCTGCATCTGGCCGGCGGACTCGATCTGCCGGACAGCGGCACTATTGCGGTGAGCGGCAGGTCTGTCAGCGGCCTCGATGATGCAGGTCGCGCAAGTTTCCGGCGCCGGGAGGTCGGGCTTATCTTCCAGCAGTTTAATCTCATCCCGAGCCTTAATGTCAGCTCGAACGTCTCGTTCCACGCGAGACTGGCAGGGCGGTTCGACCCGTCATGGCAGGAAGAACTCGTCGGGGTACTGGGAATCGGAGAGTTGCTCGGGCGTTACCCCGAGCAACTCTCCGGCGGTCAGCAGCAGCGGGTTGCAATCGCACGCACACTTGCGGCAAGACCGTCCCTCATCCTCGCCGATGAGCCGACCGGCAATCTCGATGAGGCGACGGCTGACCTCGTCATAGAAATCATGCTGAGCCTGACAAGATCAGCAAGGATCGCGCTTCTCCTCGTTACCCATTCAAATCGCCTGGCGGCAAAACTCGATCGGCGCATCATCCTCAGCGGCGGGAAGGTTTTGCCATGAACCATACCGCCTTCCGGGCGCTGCTCTCCCACTGGCGCTACAGACCGCTCCAGTTTTTCACCCTCATTCTGGGTGTTGCGCTGGCGACCGGCCTTTGGTCGGCCGTCCAGGCAATCAACGCCGAAGCGCGGGCAAGTTATGACCGGGCAGCCTCGGTCCTGGCACAGAACCAGCTTGATCAGCTTGTGGCGAAGGACGGCGGGAAGATTCCGTTGCAGACATATGTCCGGCTTCGCAGGGCGGGTCTGGATGTCTCCCCGGTGATCGAAGGCGAGTACAGGTTTGGTACGACGCGTCTCAGGCTCGTCGGTATCGATCCATTGACAATGCCCTCCGGGCAAATCGTTCTTCCGCCCTCCGACCCGTCGGCTCTGATTGATTTCATGCGGGAGCCCGGCCAGATGATTGTCTCGCCGGCAACGGCTGCCAGACTCAACGATACCTCCGGCCTTTTAATCAGGACGGCGAAAGACATCCCGGACGATGCAGCTTTTGTCGATATTTCAACGGCGGACCGACTGTTGAAACGAAATGGCGACCTGAGCAGGATCGTCATTGTCGCTTCGCGAAACGCCGATTATCAGACGCCCGGGCCCCTTCCGCCCGACCTTTCCCTGAGAAAAGCCGGCAGCCGGTCCGATATCGCAAGGCTGACCGACAGCTTTCATCTCAGTCTCACAGCATTTGGGTTTCTTGCCTTTGTTGTCGGTCTTTTCATCGTCTATTCCGCGACAGGCCTTTCGTTCGAACAGCGGCGCGGTACATTCAGAACCATGAGATCGCTTGGGGTTTCGCACAGTTCCCTCATGGTGATGCTCGTGACCGAGACAACGTTTTTTGCGCTGGTGTCGGGTGCCCTTGGTGTTGTGCTCGGTTATGTCGTTGCGTCGGCACTTTTGCCGGGTGTTGCCGCGAGCTTGCGCGGCCTTTACGGCGCAACTGTCGCCGGCTCATTGTCATTCCGTCCGGAATGGTGGCTGGCGGGAATTGTCATTGCATTGATCGGGACGCTGCTATCCTCGCTTCAACATTTCTGGCACGTCTGGCGCATGCCGCTTTTGTCGGCGGCACAGAGCAGGGCCTGGACCATGGCATCTACCCGAGGGCTGACGTTTCAGGCAGGCGCTGGAATGTTGCTGCTTATTTTGTCCGGCGTGCTTGCATCGCTGGGACACGGGCTCGTTTCAGGTTTTGCGGTATTGGGGACACTGCTTCTCGGCGCAGCATTCATTCTTCCGGCCCTTTTGGCGCTCGGACTGAAAGTCGGCGAAGATGTATCCCGACATGTGTTGGCGGGGTGGTTTTTTGCCGATACACGCCAGCAACTGCCCGGGCTTTCTCTCGCCCTGATGGCATTGCTGCTGGCGTTGTCAGCCAATATCGGCGTCGGGACCATGGTTTCCAGTTTCCGGCAAACATTCCTGGGCTGGCTCGACCAGCGCCTGGCGGCGGAAGTCTATGTGACGGCGCGCGACGAGGGCGAAGCGGCACGCCTGCGGCAATGGTTTCCGGACCACACAAGAGCGGTTTTGCCTGTCTGGAGCGCGAAAGGTGAAATCGCCGGGCAACAGGTCCAGATTTTCGGCGTGGCTGATGACGCTACATACAGGGATCACTGGCCGTTGATCCTGGGCTCTGCCGCGACCTGGGACGAAATCGCGGCAGGACGAGGCGCACTGGTCAACGAGCAGTTCTGGAGGACAGGGAAGGCCTCGCTCGGCGAACAGATCGAATTGCCCGGAGGCTGGAGCGCTACGGTCGTTGGTGTCTTTTCCGACTACGGCAACCCGACAGGCCAGGTTATCATCGGTGTCGATGCTTTGGTTCAGCACTATCCGGACATCGAAAAACTTCGATACGGCCTCCGCATGGAACCGGGAATGGTCGAGGATTTCAGGCGCCGCCTGATGAAGGATTTCGGCCTGCCGGACGCGAATATTGTCGATCAGGCTTCGCTGAAACGTCAGTCAGCCGCGATCTTCGAACAGACATTTGCGGTTACCGGCGCGCTCAACGTCCTGACGCTTGCGGTGGCGGGTTTCGCCATGTTTTCGAGCCTGCTGACGCTTGCCTCGCTCCGCCTGCCCCAGCTTGCCCCTGTCTGGGCGCTTGGCCTTCGTCGTCGCCATCTTGCCATACTTGAGGTCCTGCGAACGCTTGCCTTGTGGCTGGCCACCTTTGTCGCTTCCATCCCGGTCGGGCTGGGACTGGCCTGGGTTCTGCTGGCGATCATTAATGTAGAGGCCTTCGGATGGCGATTGCCCCTGATCCTGTTTCCGCTGGACTGGCTCAGGCTCGGCTTCACCGCTCTGCTTGCGGCCTTTGTTTCGGTTCTGATACCGGTCCGCCGGCTGGCCAAGACGGAACCGGCCGACCTTCTGAGGATATTCGCCAGTGAACGCTAAAATTCTCCTTCTGCTCCTTTCCGCAAACTGCATTTTGGCGCCGACCGGCATACTGGCCCAAGGCTTTGCGGGCCTGGGGTCGAATGCCGAAGGCTTCAGTATTCCGAAACGCGGGGTGCCGCTTGTTTTTCCAGGAGATCACGGGGCGCATCCAGATTTCAGGATCGAATGGTGGTATGTTACCGCAAATCTCCAGAAGGCAGATGGACAACGGATGGGCGCTCAATGGACGCTCTTTCGTTCCGCGCTTCAACCAACCGAACGCGCGGGGTGGACCGATCCGCACATATGGATCGGGCACGCAGCCGTCACCACTGCCAGTGGTCACTACGTTACCGAAAGGCTGGCAAGGGGAGGGGTCGGCCAGGCGGGTGTCGACGTTGAACCCTTCGAAGCCTGGATTGACAACTGGCAAATGAAATCGACGGGTACGGATCTCCACGACCCACTCGACCAACTGGAACTCAACGCTGACGGCAACCACTTCCAATATAACCTGAAGCTTCGGGCGCTCGGGCCGCTGATACGCCAGGGAGACGGTGGATACTCCGTGAAATCGGCGGAAGGGCAGGCAAGCTATTATTATTCTCAACCCTTCTACGATGTCAGCGGCAGCGTTCGTGTCGACGGCGATATTCAAAAGGTAACCGGCAAGGCATGGCTCGATCGGGAGTGGTCGTCCCAGCCACTGGCTGCCAATCAGACGGGCTGGGACTGGTTTTCGCTCCACCTGACGTCAGGCGAAAAACTCATGGCATTCCGGCTGCGCGATGACAATGGCGGCTATATTTCCGCCAACTGGATTTCAGCAGATGGCAAGACGACAACCATCGATCCGGGGGACATCATCCTCACCCCTTTGCGGACCGCTGACGTGAAGGGCAAGGCAGTCCCGGTCGAGTGGAGCATCAGGATACCGGGGCGCGGCCTCGACATTAAAACACTGCCCCTTAACGAGCAGGCATGGATGGCGACATCGACACCCTACTGGGAAGGACCGATAGAGTTTAAAGGGAGCATTTCGGGACAAGGCTATCTGGAGATGACCGGTTATTAAACCTCACGACCTCCCGGGAGATGATGGTCTTCGTTTTGAGCGATGCCTCCGGTGCGAATGCCGTATGCGGGACAGATAGCGGCGGGCCAGAAAAAGGGAAAAGTGTTGTGTGGGGAGGTTCGTTGGTCGCCGCCAGGCCCGCGTCCAGCGCGTGCACCGGTTCCCGGCCCCGCGGAAAAGTCCGACACGTTTCAGCCCGCTTTTCATTGTTTTCGGAACATTGGGCGCCGATGCTGGTTAGAAGATTCCCGCATGACGATCCGGTCAAAGCCCAAACATGGTCAGGCCGGGGAAGTCTCTGCCGGGAGCAAACTTTAACGGAGGTTGAATTGAACAAATTTCTCGTCATCGGATGCGTAGGACTGTGTCTGACAGCTTGCACATCGACAGAAAAAGGTGCCGGGATTGGCGCTGCAACAGGCGCCGTCGTCGGTGGCGCAGCCACAGGCAACGTTCGCGGCGCCGCAGTCGGTGCTGCCATCGGTGGCGTATCCGGCGCCTTGATCGGAAACGTAGCAGGACAGCCCGGCCGTTGTTACTATCGCGACAGCGACGGAAACCGCTACGTTGATCGATGCTGATCTGTCCGGCCTTTATCGTCGAACATAGCTGACGGTCGGCTACGAAGCCGCGCCGTATGACAGCGGCTTGTAGCCTTGATTTTATATCTGTTGGCTTCAATCCCCGGCCTGATGGGTGCTTCGGAGTAAGCTGGTGTGGGCGTGCTCGTCGATACCGGAATGGCACCAATCGACCGGCCCGGGGGCGACGCCATAGAGCGTGCCAGTGACCCGCATGTGCTGTGACGGCAAAGGACGCATCGCTGTCTTTCGGTGAATGCTTGCTGGATCGTCTGACAAAGGTTCAGCTGGCGGCAAGATTCTCTGCTGAACCATTCTCCTCGCTCCTCAGATTTGTCAAATCCTCATCCAGTTCGCTAAGCCGCATCATATGTGCCGCGACCTGCAAGGAGATGGTGCACGGATTATCTGGCGAGAAACGTTGCCAACTCTTGAGACTGTCGACGACCTCAATGAGATCGCGGCGTTCTTTTTCAAGCTTCCTCAGGTCCCAGATCATTGTTACTCGCCTCCCGTTTCCACGTGGTTGAACGTAGCACGGCAGGATCAGTCCAAATCCCTAAGATTTAGCGTAAATTTTATCTAAATTGCCATTCCCGCCGGAGACTGGGTTCGGGCCCGTATATCGGCATTTGCGCTCGGCCTGTTGAAGGAGGCCCGATCGAGCGCAACAGACAGCCGGGCAAAAACGAGGTCTTCGGCCCTTGATCAAGTAACAGCCTGTGGGTCCCAATATGGTGGATTGCCGAACACGGTTTTCAGATGCTCGGCCATGGCGCGCAGCTTTGCGGGAGGTTTGCGCCCTTGTGGATGTGCCATAAAAATGAACTCCGGCTCCGGCCTGTGATCGACCGACACCTCTTGCAGCAGGCCATCCCGAATGGCAGGCGCGGCTATGAATGCCGGCAAAAGAGCAAGGCCGAGTCCAGCGATGGCAGCATCGCGCATCATGTCACCGTTGTTGATGGCAAGACCCGGCTTTGCCCGAACGATGACGTTTCCGGAGGCCGTCTGAAATCGCCAGTCGGCTATGCCCCGGTTGGTATAGAAAATACCTTTGTGCTGTTCGAGATCCTGAAGCGTATGAGGGGTACCAAAGCGCGACAGGTAGTCCGCCGATGCGGTCAACATGCGCCGGCTGGTTGCAAGTTTCCAGGCAATCAGCCTCGATGCCGACAGTGGCCCATGGCGGATGACGGCGTCATAACCGTCCGAGATCGGATCTACCCTTCGGTCATCGATATCAAGCGTGAGCTCCAGTTTCGGATGCCGCGCCAGAAAGGGGTACAGGGCCGGCCCGAGATGCATACGACCGAAGGTGACAGGGGCCGCAATGCGCAACGGTCCGGCAATCTCACCCCGCCGCTCGGAAATATCTTCTGCAGCCGCCTCCATTTCCTGGATTATACGGCGTGCGCGCTCCAGAAAGGCCTGGCCGCTTTCCGTCAATGTAAGTTTTCTGGTCGTTCTCTGCAGGAGCAATACGCCAAGAACCTTTTCCAGTTCGGCCAAACGCTCGCTGACAACGGATTTTGAAAGCCGAAGCCGTCTCGCCGCCTCACTGATTGACCCGCTTTCAACGACCGCCACGAAAGTGACGATGCCTTCGGTCCGCATCAACATTGTTCGCCATCTCCGGATTTCAGTTCCAATATCTTCCGACTAATCCAAACAATAGCAACGTGCCATCTTAGTCCAACAGAAGGAGCGGCAGGGTGCCACTCCGCAAATGGAGAAAAGAGATATGACACGACTGAGTAACAAGGTGGCCATCGTTACCGGTGCCAGTTCCGGCATCGGAAGGGCGACCGCAAAACTCCTTGCCGCAGAGGGTGCCAGGGTAATCGTCGGCGCACGTCGGCAGACAGAACTCGACAGCCTCGTCGTCGAAATCGAAGCGGCTGGAGGACAGGCTGTCGCTGCAGCAGGCGACGTGAGGACCGAAGATTATCATCGGCACCTGGTCGCTACCGCGCTGCAACACTATGGCAAGCTCGACATCGCTTTCAACAATGCCGGTACGCTTGGCGAATCCGGTCCGACGACAGGCGTTTCGGAACAGGGTTTCGCCGATACGCTTGCGATCAATCTGACGGCGTCCTTTCTTGCGGCGAAGCATCAGGTTGCCGCGATGGAAAAAAACAGTTCCGGTTCCATCATCTTTACCTCCACCTTCGTCGGCTACAGCTACTCGTTCCCCGGCGTGGCGGCCTACTCCGCCAGCAAGTCCGGCCTCATCGGCCTGACACAGGCGTTGGCCGCAGAGTTTGGTCCGAAGAACATTCGGGTGAATGCCATCCTGCCTGGAGCGGTCGATACGGACATGTATCGGGAAATGAATGAAACACCGGAAAAGCAGGCATTCATTGCCGCGCTGCATGCGCTGAAGCGGGTTGCGACGGCTGAGGAAATTGCAAAATCCGTTCTATATCTTGCTTCCGATGACTCCAGCTTCGTGACCGGCACGGCATCGCTCGTGGATGGAGGTACGTCGATTACCCGGACTTAACCTTTCTCCGCCCAAGCCCCGCCTGGTCTTTGGATGCGAGATGCCAGATATGCCTTCCGGCCGCGGCGCTTGATCGACCGCGCGTTGTTCAGTTCTGCCAGGGCTCACGCATCGGGAGTGCCCTGGCCGCGAGCCGTTGGTCCGACACGCTGAACGTGAGGCGCGTCGATGCTGACGACAGGACTGCACGACGCCGTAGCAACCGTGACGTTCAGAACGTTTCATAACCGCATGAGTTGATGCCACATATCCTGGGAAGACGTTGAGGTAGCGGAAAAAAGCATGGTACGAATTGAGATGATACCGCGCGGTGGCGATAGGAATGTTGTCTGGCCAGAAACAAAATCGGCGGCGAAGGAGGAGGCATGAGCAGGGAGGAGCCAGGGTTTGCCTGGTGGATCGTACGTTGGGCCTTGCTCGCGCTGGCCATCCCCGGGGGCATCGCAATCAGCGCTGGCGGATGCACCACGGCTTGGCCCTTTCGAACGGCCCAAGCCACGCGAGCTGACCATTTTTCGTGACGATCAGGCCTTCAATCCCTTTGAGGCTCTGAACGGATCTTACGCATCGGCAGCGTCGTGCGCCACTGTTCCTCATGGCCTGTGGATCGAGATCGACGGAAAGGGAGATTGCATTCGTTATTATCCGCAAGCACTGGCCGAGGGCGAGAACCGGACGGTTCTGGTTTATTTCGGTGGCGATGTGATGCTGCGCAATTCCAAAGGTGTACGTTTCATAACCGATTCCTATCTCCGCCAGTCGCCTGCCACTATCGCAGCAGAAATGGCGGACTGGGCCCGACAAGCCGGTCGTCCGGCGATTTTTATGGCGCGTCCGGGCATCTACGGCTCATCCGGCGACCATAACAAACGCCGTCATCCGCGCGAAATCGTGCTCATGGACCGCGCGCTCGACCAGATCAAGCAGGAGCATAAGATACCGACTTTTATCCTTGTGGGTCACTCCCCGGGTGGTCAAATCGTTGCCGGTCTCTTGAACCGGCGCAGCGACGTCTCGGCAGCAGTGATCAGCTCCGGTCTGGTCTCGGTAAGCAGGTATCAGCCTATTGGGAGCGGCGGCGACGGGTTTCGGGCAAACTGCTCTACAACGCGGCATCTTACGATCCGGCCGATGAAATCGACCGGATCCCGACCGCTCATCGGCCGGACATATACGTACTCTCCGACCCGGAAGATCGGACCGTACCGTTTTTCAGTCAGTTGTTTTATGTCAGACGCCTGCGCGTCGCAGGCTTTGAACCGCACCACATCTATGTTCAGGCAACAGACCGTCAGCGCCATTTACTTGCCTATCACGGGAGTACAAGCAACGTGCCAGAACGCGAAACGAAATCGTGGCCTTGGTGCGCAGGGGGTCAAGCTCGGCTCATGAGTCATAACTAGGCCAACATGGTTAGCAGTTGGTTAATTGCCAAACCCGGATCTGGTGTTCCTTCCTCGGATCAGCGCCGCGCCCCCGCAGTTACCTGATAACAATATTGACCTGTGAGATTGAGACCCTAGAATCGCCAGCAGATTCTTTTGAGGTGTCGTTTTGCCAAAGCTCGAGCTTGTTTTTGTTATAGGCGCTTTTTTGGCTTTGGGGACATGGCTTTACTCGGACGAGTATCGGGCGCATGGCGCTCTTGTGACAATAATCCTTCTCGCGGTCGCATCAATCTATATCCTCTTGACGTCCAAGGAGAGAGTGTACCGGTTATATGCATGTATATCGCTGACCGTAATTTCCGCGGCAATCGGGGTCGTATTGCTGCGATTGTCAGGAATGCTTGGCTGATTCCGCGACGCAGGAATCAATATGCCATCGCGAACTGATGCGTCACGACAATGGGCGGGCATGAGACCTCTGCCGGGCCTCCTTCAGCCTTTTCCTTTCCTGCAACGCCGGCACAGCGATAGCTCGTGCATCGGATTTGGAAAATACGACCGTTCAATGGTCGATTTAGCAGCATAAAAGTGTGGCGGCAGCGACGATAGCGTTCCGGGGCTGCGGATTTACGAGAGCAACTACGGGCGTTCGATGCGATCCGAACGGTCAAAAAAATCGAAGCAGATACGACAATCCAGCGACCTGCGGTGTAAAGGAACTGGTCAGCGAAACCGGTTGTTCGCTAGAATCTGGTTTCGATTTTTATGCGCACCGCATGGTCCCGGGTCCCGGAATCATCGAAGCCGGTCCGGTACTCCAAGCCAGCGGACCACACATTGAAGATAGCATCAAGCGTAAGCCCGATGTTGCCATAACCGGAGATCTCATCCTTTCTGTCGAGCGCATAGGGAAGCCCGCCAGATGCGGCATAACCCATTATGGCACGGCCGGAATCCTTGAAGTCGAGTGCATATTCAGCCCTGACGCCTGGAATCAGCCTGCCCCATTCATAGTCGAACGCGTAACTGGCGCGCAGGCCCAGAACGCCCGCTACATTGTCGACCGTCTGGTCACCGTAAGTGAGGCGATAGGTGCTGTCACCTGCTTCGGAAAAGCCCTGAAGCCAGGATCGTGACATCTCCACCCGGCCGTAGGGCGATACCAGCCACGATTCGTTACGGAACTCGTAAGCGGCCGTCAGTGAACCAAACAACTGACTGCCGTTACGTCTTCCGCTTGTGAAATTGCTGTCGGCCGCAATGAACCGTACCGAATTGAAATCCAGGACGCTACCGCCGAGAAGCGCGTCAATAAACAGATTCTCGAACGGTGTATAGCTGCCATAGAAAGCGGCGCTGTAGGCGTTGGCACGACTTTGCGTGCCATTGTTGCCAACATCTGTGCTATCACGTCCATAGCCGACGCCAACACCTGCGATGAGCTCTTCCGAGAAACGGTAGTCAATGCCACCGCTGACGCCCGCAAGCGTGTAATCGAGATCGAGCCTGCCATCTTCCCGTTCACCGAAATTGACGAAGCCGCTCGTCCAGACAGCGAAAGGACCGGGGTCAAAATCTCGCTCCGGGAATTGATATTCCCCGGGAGCGACGACTTTCTCAGGAAGCCCTTGCTTGTTCTCGGTCGCATAACCGAGCGATGCAATGCCGGCGCCACCCGGATCCGGCTCGGGCTCCACGGGCAAACCGGAACCGGCGCCCGTCGACTGTCTGCCAAAACGTATACCGAAACTCGACTTTCTGCGCTCGCCCTCGTTATGAAGTCGCTCAAGCCGATTTTGGAAATTGCGTATCTGAACCTGCGCAAAACGTCCTGCGGCGCTCGTCTGCGCGTTGAGCAAACCAACAACGTCGGCGTCCATTGTTGGATCCGGAAAAACCAGTTTCTCCCTGTTGACGGAGATCGTGTAGGAACGTGCAGCTCCGTTTTGCGCCGTCACCAGCACGGATACGGTGTTTATACCCACGGCCAGTTCGATGGGCTGGCTCATATTCCCCGATGCGATCACATTGCCATGTATCGTGACGGCAGCGAAAGGGTCGACGGCTGTCGGCATCACCTGAAGCGTAGCGGTGTCGAAAGGAAGGGAAAGCATATAATTAGCGACGCCCGGCGAAAATGCCGGTTCAAGACTTCCGACCGACGTGACCAGCGCAGCAAGACTTGTATTTCCGGACTGAGCGCGGACGATGTTGACGCGGTATGTATTTGTGCTTACCCCGTCCCGGGCCGTGACGGTTATATCGGCCGCATTGTTGCCGATGGCGAGTGGTATTGCCGGGCTCGGAAGACCGTCCGGGACGGGCGACCCGTTCAGCGTGATTGTTGCTGCGGCGTCGGCAGCAACGGCTGTCAGGGAAACACGCTCTATATCGCTTCCGACACTCACGACATAGGAGGTTATGGATGCCGAGAAGGATGGGGTGAGGGTGCCGACGCTCGGTCTGATGTCTTGCAAATCCGCATTTATCGAAGAGCCGACTCGCCAGGTCAGAGTGTTGGACGCGAGGTTGCCATTTCCGCCCGTGTTGATTGCGGAATTTGCCGGCAGGCGAAGACTGAAAGTACCCGCACCGGAGGTGTAAAATACCAGAACGTCGTAGGTAATATTATCGTCGGTTCGAAGCCCCGTAACAGAACCGACCGCCGACCCGGTCGGGATCAAACTGAAATCCCCATGCGTCAGTCCGGTAACCGCTTCCGAAAACGTGACTGTTATACGGCGAATGGAATCATCAGGGGAGGAAGAGGTAGAAAGAGTGACCGTTGGGGAATTTGCATTGACGAGTATCTGGCCCGTCGGGGGAACGCTGTTCAGGGCAAGTTCGGCTGGCTCGCCAACGGAATTTGCAATTGTGCCACCATTTAATGCGATGGATGTGCCAAGAGCAATTCCGTCCATATCCACATCGCCGGACTGGACAGTATATGAAAATGTGAGGACGCTGGAGCCGGTACCGGATCGATAGGCGGCTTGCCGGGTGGTCGCGCCGATGATGAGTTGAATAGCGGGAGTACCGGTGATCCAAACACTCTGGTCCATGTGAACGTGGAAACTCAATGTTTGACCGGCGTTGTAGTGTCCGTTCGCCGGCACGTCGACGGTTCGCACCCCCGGCGCGACAGCGGAAAGGACCGTCAAGGACACCGGAGCGGAGTAAACGGTGCTACCTGCCAGCGTTGCCGCAACTCGATAATAGGTGCCGCTGTCAGAAAGCCTGACGTTCGGCAAGTGGAGTTCCGCTCCGTTGCCGTTGCTGACATTGGAAAACTGCCCGCTCGGGCTATAGGCCTTTTGCCATTGTATCGAGGTGGCGGCGTCCTGAACCTCGACGCTGAAAATGGCGTCCCGGCCTTCCGAAACGGAAACCGCGACCGGGTGTCGGGTGACAACGGGCACCTGTGCCGAGGCGGCAACTGCCGTCAGAATGCTTATGAAAGCGGTCAGTATTACGATTGACAAATACCGGCGCGTTCCATCCAGCGTAAGTGTAGACCTAAAAAATGGCGGCATAGGTCAGAACTTTATGCCTGGGCCAACCCTGACCGTGTGCTGGCCGGTATCGACAGCGACGCCCTGAAGGGACTTGTCTCCATAATCAGTATAACGGTATTCGATACGACTGAACATATTGTCGGTGAAGGCATAGTCCAGCCCGGCGCCGATCGTGTAACCGCTGAATGTCTTTTCCTGTTTGCCCAATCCCGGCGCGTCCACATAGGCCCGCGTTCCGGCCCATCCCGCCGTAGCGTACGCAAGGACGTTGTTAAAGGTGTAACCGACACGGCCACGCAGCGACCCAACCCAGTCCAGACCGAAATCAGCGCCAAAGACTTCCTGTTCATTCCAGTGGCGCTCAATATCGCCCTCTACGGCGACACCGAAGCCTGAAAACGCGCCGTTGGCCCAACCTCCACCGGCATGAACTCCGAAATAGGTTCCGGACCAGGTGAACTCCGGTTTCTCCGCAACGGGCTGCGCGGTGTCCTCAACGGTGACATCCGCCGCAATCGCTGCGGATACGGTCAATGCTAGAGCGGCAGGCAGAAAGAATATTTTCATGGTGTGAAGCCCGATTGGAGACGACGATGTGGCGCTCGTTGAAACTCCGCTCTGCGCCGCCGACGCCCTGAATTGACGGCGCGCCGGAAACGCCTGGTGTGTGCGCCCACAGTGCAGACAATCGAAATTTCACAGGGGATAGAAGAGTTTTCGGACCGGCAGTGGCAAATCTATCCCTGCGCGCAAATGGCACTGGATAAAACAATCATTAAACGCAAATCCTGCAGACCCCGGATTGCGGTTATCGTCCCCATCTAGAGGCGTGATCGAACCAGGTTTGTGACTCGCCCTGTCTCGCCAGCGCGTTTTGCTGCGCAAGGGCACGCATCTCGCGCGGGCTCAATCCGTAGACACGCTGGAACGCGCGCGTAAAATTATGCGCGTACAGGAAACCGTGTTCCAAACCGATATCGGCGATGGACCTGGAGCTGTGCGCCGGATCGCGAAGCACCTTGCGCGCCATTTCCAGCCGCCGTTTCAGAATATAGGAAGCCACACCGCCGTCATCGGAAAAGAGGTAGGTCAGTTTACGTATCGATATACCGAAGGTTGCCGCAATTCCGACAGGGGACAATTCCGGGCTTAGCAGCTTCGCATCAATATGGCGGCGGATTTCCTCACGCTGCACGTGAACGACGCCCCTGGCCAAATCCTCTCTCGGAGCCCCGTTAAGGGTGGCAGCGACGAGTTCGATCGTCGGCTGAACCAAAGCCGCGGCCTGTCTTTGATTCAGAAGTGGAAGAGTGTGAAAGATATTATCGATGTGTTTGCGAAGCAGTACCACCATCGGCTGATGCGCTGAAAGGACCCTCATATTCTGCTCGTCGGGATGGTTTAATAACCGCACCAGCATCTGGCGAGGAATGAAGAGAGTAATATTGGAAAAATCGTTCGCTGATCCGGCATGGGCCTGGGCCGTATCATGAACGATCAGATCTCCGGGAGCGGCCTCGGCTTCCGCACGACCGTCCTGTCGCCGCCACCATCCACTGGTGAAAAACTGCACTTCGAAATGTTCGTAACCATCCGCAGCAATCCGATAGCTGGACCGGCTGAGCGTCTGTCCGACACTCTCGCAGTGGGTGAGCAGAAGGTCGCCCAGACGAAACGTAAGATGCCGGGTGTAAAAGCCGCTCGGATCGCTGAGTTTGAAATCATACAACGAACCTGCCGATTCCTCCCAGAAGGCGAGAGCCTTTTTAAGAGTGGTGCGGCGCGTATCCGTTTTGAACAGGAGCGTCGGCGGGTTGATTTTCATTACATCGCGTGCAGGGTCGACGGACATATCATCTTCTTTTGTCGGATTGGGGCCTGATACGCACGTTTGCCCACCTGCGTGTGAGTAAAAGACTGTCAGGGTGTTTTCGACAACCGGGAGGCATCACCTCGCCAAGCGAAGACAACGCCTGTCGTGGCCGGAAGCCCGTCGTTCCATAAACTGGTTGCCGGCACTGAACCTGATTTGCCTGAAACATCCTCAAAAAAATCCCCGGTGCGCGGTAAGAGAAGGCAATAATGGCTGCGAACTACGCGGCCAGATTGGGAACCTGCCATCGCGAAATTCGTTAGCGCCCAAGGCCCCACGAAACCATATCAGGAATTTCGCAATGCCAAGGTACTTTTTCCATGTGCGTGACGCGCAGGGTCTCTCCGTGGATATGGAAGGAGCTGTCCTTTCTACGGATGAGCAAGCAAGGCGTGAAGCCGTTCAGGCTGCGAAGGAAATGTTAGCCGAGAAAATTCTCAAAGACGAAATTCTGGATGGCAGCGCGTTTGAAGTGGTGCGTAGTGATGGACTTCTAGTCGCAAAAATTCCGCTAAAATCAGTAATCCGGTTCAAGTAGTTCGAATACGACCTACGTTCCTGCATTTATCCTCGACCTAGAGGCGGTCACGAGCGGCGGTCAGCCGGATGACCAAGCCGTCAGAATTCCAGTCTCGATGAATTTCTCCGCCAAGCTGACTACCAACGGTTGCGCGGCCGAGAATTGTCCCAAAACCTTCCCCGTCGGACGTCCGCTTGACCGGCGGCCCACCTTTCTCGGCCCAGATGAGGGTGAACAGCTTGTCGTCGCTTTGACATGTGATTTCAACACGTCCTTGCTCGGTTGACAACGAGCCGTATTTTGCTGCGTTGGTCGCGAATTCGTGTAGCAGAAGCGCATAACTCGTCAGAGAACCGCCGGTAATTGTGATATCTGGACCACTAATTATCACGTGAGGAGCCGCGCCCTGACCATAAGGGGCGAGGATTGTTTCAAGCAATGCATGAAGTGTTGTCGCCCGAGCAAGGCGATCTGATTCTTCGGAGGTGTGCGGAACTGTCAACGTATGTGCCCGCGAAAGAGCGCCGAGCCTGTCACGCACTGCGGCTGCGAGCTCGGCTGGCGTATTTGCCGTTCTTGCACTGAGAGACACTATGCTGCTCGCCACAGTGAAGAGGTTTTTTACCCGATGGTTCATTTCGTGGATCAACAGATGTTGTTGCTCCTCAGCGCGCCGGCGTTCCGTTATGTCGCGTGCGATCTTGGAAGCACCTATGACCTGACCTGACCGGTTTCTGATTGGCGAAACAGACAGGGAAATATCAACACGTGTCCCGTCCTTGCGCTGGCGGACCGTTTCATAGTGATCGATCTTCTCGCCGCGCCGAAGGCGCGCAAGAATGCTGGGCTCCTCATCGGTTCGATCCGGCGGGATCAACATCGTGACGGAGCGGCCAACGGCTTCTTCTGCAGTGTAGCCAAACAATTGTTCGGCGCCTCGATTCCAGTCCGTGATAATGCCGTTCAGATCTTTTGCCAGAATTGCGTCATCCGAGGACTGGATTATGGCCCTCATACGTTGTGTGATCTCGTTATCGAATTGATCATCGGGTTCTTCGACAAGCATGTTGATCCCGCCGGAGATGGCGCCCCCGGCATCGAATATCGGTGTAGCGAACGCACGCACCGGAACCTGGCTTCCATCGGCTCGCTCTACAAGCATCCGATAATCTCGCACCGCTTGCTTCTCGCGCAGGGCCATCGCCATCGGGCTCTCTGCGTGGGGCAATGGCTTGCCATCGGGTGTGCGAAGCCTGAGGGATCCGCAGTATCTGATTTCCTTTAGACGGGGCTTGAGCCCCCATATGTCGGTAGCCAACTCGTTGTAAAATGTGAGGATGCCGGCGTTGTCGGTGAGATAACCCGCAATCGGCGAAACCTCCAGAAAATCGCGCGACGCCAGATGTCCGTCCAACATCTCGCTCAGCGACCCGCGAGCGAGATTGGAACGAAACGCTCGATTATCATCATCATCGGTGTGTCCGGACACTTGATACCTCTGACTCGCTCGTGTTGATCCGGGAGGATGGCATATAGCTTCGCTTACGTTGGAGTCCTGTTGTCAAGGGACAGGAAGCTATCTTGTGGAAGACGACCTGACAACCCGGAACATGGCCGCCCCCTTGATCCCTTTGGTCTTCACCCACGTGGCCGCCCGGGCTTCGTGCAGTCTGAGATTGTCGCGTTGCCCGCAGCGTCAAGCGCTTGGCTGCGGAGATGCAGCGGCGGCGACCTCGGGCTGCTCTCGAAACGGCGACAGCTCCCTTGTCGGGAGATCAGCCCCATCGAAGGACTGAAGCTCATGACGTGTATGGATGCAATATCAGCCCTCAGTGCAGCGAGGATTTGTGTTCATTAAAAGAAGCATGGCCTCTATCTGCTGTGAGGCCTCGCTCAATATTTTATTCAGTTCAGTTTCTGCATGCCGGTCACGCCCGGTTTTAGCCCCGGCACGTAACCGTGCCAGACCTCGTTGGTATATTCGGGAAGTTTGATCCGGCCGATTTCCGTCTTACCGTGACCTGCAACCAGACACAGTTCCATCCGCTCTGCATGGGCTCTGAACAGCGCGAAATTCACGCCGTATTATCCGCAATCGCGCCCAGCTGACGATGGTCGCCGGAGCCGATTGGGGAAAGTCTGCCGGTCATTTTTGCCTCTGAAAACACTGATTGGATAAGGGGTGGTTGTCGTAACCATTTCCGGAAAAAACGCCGTCGAGAAAACAATCGCAATGCGATCGAAACGACTTCCGCTGCCTCGAACAGTTTCCCCTTATGAGGATCCCGAGAATTCTTTCAGCTGTTCATCAGAATTGTCCGCAGCGATGCCGTTTTGAAGCGGTGCGTCAACGGGTCCGAATTCAGCCTCCCATTCTGCACTGGCAGGTGCCACTGCTCTTCGTCGTGTCCGTCAGGCCTGCCTGCCTCCTCCCAGAGTTCATAAGCGCGCTTTGATATCCATTCCTCGCGATCGGTACCCATTTTTTTCCCGTGGTAGTGAACATCGATGTTGTGCCCAACACTGCTCCCCGACGAAAGTTCCAACGGGATCGGTCTTCGTCGCAGGCAAGCGGGATATCACCGGCCGTACCTTATCGGTGATTTCGTTCAGGCCTGCCGCGTGCCAGGAGCTTTTTGAACAGGATAATACCGGACAGGCAAAAGCAGATGGAGTTCGTCATGATGATCGGCCATTCGCCACGAAGGAACCCGAACCCTGCCCAGAGCGCAAATCCGGTCACACTCAGCATATACATGCGCGCCGAAATCGCTGCTGTATCACCCGTCCTCATTACTTTCCAAACCTGCGGGATGAAGCTAGCCACAGAGCAGATGGAAGCGAGATAGCCAACAACCAAACCTGCATCCATGAACATATTTCCTTTTTCTGCAAAGTTCCCGCGAACGACGTCAAATGATCAGGACATCGCGTTAACTGCCGGGAGAACCTCTCGTGCCATGAAACGGATAAAGCCCTGCTGGTCGCGAGAGACGTTATGGATATAAATTTCCGTGATTCCGCAGGAACGGCATTCGGCAATGAGGTGAAGAACGTCCTCCCCTTCTGTAACGAGGGGGACGAACTGTCCCATGTCATCCGGGAGGACCTCACGAGTCACATTGTCGAATGCGGCGGGGCTTTTAAGGTTGGCGAGATGATCTGCAGGCACTGCTGCCGTTCGCCATTGATCCCATGCGGCGGCGCGAGCGTCATCCCTCGTGGTGCCCCAACTGAGCTGAAGCTGAAGCGCAAGCGGCTTTCCCGAGCCTCCTTCCGCCCTGAACCGGGTAATGATCTCTGCCAACTCCTTCTGCGGCTTGCGTACGGTAACCAAACCATCGGTCCATCCTCCCATCCATGCGGCAGTCCCGGCCGAGAGCGCGGCACCGAAAACCGCGGGAGGCCTTCCGGGAAGTGACCAAAGCCTGGCGTCCTCGACCGAAAACCAGGGCAGCGCACGGGAAACCGTTTCGCCTCTCAGAAGCCTTCGCATAATGTCAGACCCGGCCTGCAGGCGCTGATCGCGCTCCGGTTTGTCCGGCCAACGCCCCCCTACAACATGTTCGTTCATGGCTTCGCCGCTTCCGACGGCAATCCAGCGTAATCGGTCTGGAAACATTTCCGAGAGAGTGGCAATCAAATGCGCGAGAACCACAGGGTGATATCGGAAGCCTCCAGGAATGGCGAGACTGCCGAAGGGCAGGGACGTCGCTGCCAAGGCAGCTCCCAGCCAGGCCCAGTTATTGCCGGAGTTCCCTTGGCGCGCGCTCCATGGGGTGATGTGATCCGAGGTCATGACAGCTTTGAAACCAGCTTCCTCGGCCTGCCTTACGAAAGCAAGCAACTCGCTTGGTGGGAACTGCTCATGAGACGCATGGTATCCAATAATCATGTCGTCGCTCCTGTGCCCGTTACAGACGTTCAAACGGTATCGCACGCACGACGATTTCCTCTTGGGAAAGCATCAGCGCCAAGCGTTCGCGATACTGCGCCCACCAACTGCGGTTAATTTCGTCCGTCATGACCTCGACGAGAAAAATATGGTCATGCTCCACCTTGCGACCGTCCTTCCAAAAACCTTCAGCGGGGGCTTTCTCATGAATAGTCACGCCGCCGAACTGCTCGGTCAAATCGTAACAGATGGTGTCGAGTACCTGGCTGACCATGTTGGCGGTGACTGGAAGCAATATTTCAACGAGATATGACATTATAGCCTTTCCGAGCGAATCGAGGTCCGAACCTCGTGGTCAGGGACTTGTTCCGTTGAACCCTGAGAACTCATTTGACCAGCATGATCACTTCGCTATCTCGTCCCGACGATAGTCGTCTGCCCAGGCAATGAATGCAGGATCTCTCCACCCGCTCCTTGCGAACAATCGGTGTAGCAAGCCAGAGGGGATCCCAGTCAGGACTACGCGGCCGGGCTTCTTCAACTCGAGATCCCGGTCCTGATGATCGGGGATTTCAATGTGATGCCAACCGACCTTGACGTCCACAAGCCAGAGCGTTGGCGTAAGGACGCTCTCGTCAGGCCGGAAGTTCGAAGAGCCTACGCCGATCTTGTAACCAAAGGATGGGCGGACGCGATAAGACATCTGCATCCGTACGAACGAATCTACACTTTCTGGAAATACTGGCGAAATTCCTTCGAACGCGATGCCGGGCTAAGAATTGATCACATCCTTCTCAGCCCGGTTGCAGCACCATGGTTGAAATCAGCAAGCGTCCGCCGCGAGCCACGAAGCTGGGCCCACACGAGCGATCATGCGCCAGTGATGATCGAGGTTGACGTGCCGGAGGACAGAAGCGGCGCATAGGAGCGGGATGGCGAGCCGGAATTCGCTGCAATGCCGGAGAGGCCGGTGGAAATATCAGTGTGCGGACGTGTCAGCGTTAAAAACAGTTCCACCTCGACTGCCCAAATAAGCAGTGCCGAAGCTCCCGGTTCAGCAACGCCGCTGTCTCAACGCCGGGCTCACAAGGAACAGCTTCCGGCTGCTATGTCCCAGCGTCCACTGGGAGCGCGAACGAAGGAGATCTTGCCAGTTTCTCCGAGGGGTTAGATCGAGCCGCCGCAAGACCGTGTACCTGTCCAAATCTGATCGCTGGTTGCAATGTCGCCAGTCGGATCGGGATAGATGTCGGTCACCGATTTTCCGAAGCACCAAACGAAGAACTTGTCCAAGGAACCAAGGGCGCCTGCCGGGTTCTCCTTCGGCAGGATGCCAGGCTATTTACGAGTATATTGCCAGCAGACTGGACGACAGGAGGCAATCAAGGCACACCGCAGCGAGCAGGGGGACGGGACGGGTATCTTCACCAACGGCGACGAGCGCAATCCGCCGATAGCTGCCGCAGGCATCCCGCTCCCGTTCCGTGATCGGGGCAAGCAGCAACATTCACTCATCCGGTTCTTGAGTTGAAGCGCCGGGTGTACAGGGCCGGTTCAGAGTGTCCGCGCCGCCGAATCCATCCACGCCCGGTGTTTTTCCTCGTCCTGGTGAGCGGTCAGGAAGAAGGCTTTTGTGGCCGGGATCGCGCCTTCGTGACGAGCGGCACGCTCGTAGGCGGTCACGGTGTCATCCTCGTTCGTTTTCATTGCCTTCAGGATCGCCCGGTCTCCCATCAAATCCGCCAACGCAATTTTACCGGTGGTCAACATTTGCTTCAAGTCACCTTCAATCGGCGCTTTGATACCGAGTTCAAGCGCGATTTCTGTGAGAACCCGAACGTGCTGCAGGTGATCTTCTTTAAAGGCTGCCATCTGGCTCGCAAGCTCCCGGCTCTCGAGCCTCTGCGTGCAGGAATCGTATGCGGCGATCGCGTCGTGTTCCAGATAAAGAAGGTTCCTCACCAAGTCCTTGATGTCTGCTTCATTTCCTACCATCGTAACCATCATGTCCTCCTCGGGTGGCTTCACAGGACGTGGAACGGAAGAGGCCTGCTTGAGTTCCATTTGCAACACGCCGGTCCGGATTCGTACATTGAGGAAGTGCCGCCCGACGGGCTGAAGGGCACGCGCGCTGACCGCGGCCGCCGAAAGAAAATCACGACCTTTTATCCGTTCGGCAGCGGGAGCTCTCGCGGCAGGAACGGGATCAGGCATGGAACGATTCCCTGTCTCCAGAAACTCGCCGTAGAAAGTTCAGCCAGCCACCTTTCGAAGGGATCGCTCAATCTCTCCGCCACAATAGGCCTCGCCATAGTCTTCAAAACTCCGACGGCTCAGGCCCGCCAGCGGAGTTCCACCATCCACTCGCGTTGAAAGGCCCCAGATGACCGGCGAGGTGTCCTCTATTATCCGCCTGATGGTCGGGAAGCGGCTGGCCATCGTCCTCCACAGAATTGCGGTTACGATATCTGCGACGCCTGGGCTTTCGGTGCCGAGCAAAAAACCGGTGCCCGCGCTCAGGCCGTGCCTTGTTCCCGTGTCCTCGAAAATGCGCACCCACTTCTGCAAGCGCGGAACGAACTCCCCCCACTTTTCCGGCGTCCACATCTCGCGCCCGCCGTCGAGCGTCAATTCGTCAAGGACGTCGTTGGCATCGTTCACGAGTTTGGCGCTGAGCGCACGGCCCTCAACAGTTTTAGGCAAGAGATCCAGCCGCTCACCAAGATACATGGCGATCGCAGGCATCTGGGAAATTGCAAAACTTCGTTCGCGGTCAATCAGAACCGGTGGTCCCATGAAAGCAACCGGCTGTTTTCCGGGCTCGCGGCTCATAATCTCTTCGACACCATCTGCGCCGTGTTCGTCCCAGGAATATTCGCAGTGCGCCAGAATTCCACGAATGAACTGACCCCGAAACGGAACTGGCCAGTAATAGAGTTCGAAGTTGCTCATGACGTATTCCCTTCCCATGCGAAGCACTAACGGCGCAGGCCGTTGCCAGTTCCTTTGTTTGACGATCGGCCATCATCCTTCGCCACCGTCTCTGGTCACATCTGCATTGAGAGGCAGTTCAGCCGCAGTCAACGCCCATCGGGCGCTTGGGACGGGCCAAAACCGTCGCCTTGTCGTTCCCCTGATCGCCACCAGCACACCCCAACCGACAGGAGGTCATACGGGTTTGAATCCCGTGAACCCGACAGACCGGCGGCCGTTCCGTTCGATCCATAGCTGTGCACCTTCTCTGGCCCTGACACGGAAAGCATTGTGGCGAGGGCAATCGACGCGCAGTATTCAAAAGCATGGTCGTACGTCCACTGTGGCCGCAGGCATGTACATCCCGGCGTGGTGTGATCGTGTCCCGGCGAGCCGGCGGCACCTCACCAACGCGGCACAAGTCTTTCGTACTGCGGATCAAACAGCTTCATGTAAGCTGTATCATCGCGCTCCTTCAAACGGCTTTCCTCGTAAAGTGCAGCAAGAGACGCGACTTTTTTCCTGTCCAGCGAAACGCCAAGCCCCGGATTTGCCGGCAGGCCGAGTTTCCCCTCACGGAAAGTGAAGGGCGTCCCCTCGGTTACGTCGGTAGCCGTCCAAGGGTAGTGCGTGTCACAGTCGAAAGTAAGATTTGGTGTTGCTGCCGCGGCGTGGACCATCGCAGCGAGGGTGATCCCCAGATGTGAGTTGGAATGCATCGAAAGGCCGAGGCCTAGAACTTCGCAGATTTTTGCAAGATGGGAAGAGGCCCGAAGTCCCCCCCAGTAATGATGGTCCGAAAGTACTATCTTCACCGCATTTTTTTCAAAGGCGGCGGCAATGTGATCGAACTCCAGTACGATCATGTTTGTCGCCAAGGGGATTGAGGTTGCAGCGGCCACTTGCGCCATCTGGTCCATGCCCAGGACAGGATCTTCCAGATATTCCAGAATATTTTCGAGTTTGCGCGCCACATAGATTGCAGTCTCGACGGTCCAGGCGCCATTCGGGTCAATGCGCAAAGGATGGTGCGGGAAGGCTTCCCGAAGTTTCAGCATTGTTTCTATTTCGAGGTCGGGGTGGAGTACGCCTCCTTTAAGTTTTAGTGACTGGAAGCCGTATTTTGCAACCATCCTGCGGGCTTCGCCGACCATCTGGTCCGGTGTCAGGACTTCCCCCCATTCGTCCGGGTCCTCACTGATATGCCCGGCAAACTTGAAAAACAGATAGGCACTGAAAGGGACACTCGTCCGGACTGCACCTCCGAGGAGGTCGCACACCGGGCGCCCGAGGAGTTTGCCCTGAATGTCGAGACAGGGAACTTCAAAGGCGGACGCGACCACATCTGTCAGCTTGTGATCGGCCACCGCCGATTTGGCATTGATGCCGCCACTACCGGGCAATGCGGTCATGACGCGCGATTTCAACTCGTGAAGGCGAAACGGATCGAGCCCGATCAGGGCAGGAGCCGCGCGTCGCAAACCATCCAGCGCCTTGATGCTTCCGTAACTTTCTCCAAGACCGACCGTGCCGTCGTCGCATACGACTTCGATAATGGTGCGCAACGCATGGGGCTGATGCACCCCCTTGCAGTTAAGCAACGGCCGGTCGGGAATGGCGACCGGTGTGAGGTGAATTTCGGCTATGCGCATCAAAAAGCTCCTTTTCGCCACCAGCCGCGCGCAGCCTTTAGCGCATCGTCCAGCGGGGGCAGTTCGGGATGCCAGTGGCGCTCCCATTCCAGACTGAGGGGGATGTGTCGTTCATGTGACTGTAAAACCGAAAGCAGTTCCGCCATGGGAAAATCGCCGTGGCCGGGCAATACGTAGCGTCGTCGGCCATCGTTGCGCGTCGTGCTGTCCTTGACGTGCAGATGGACGACATTTCTTTCGATGTGTTGCCAAAGGGTTTTGAGATCGCTGCCTTTGGTCCAGGTGTGGTGGGTGTCCCACAAAATCCTGGCTGCCGGCAAGCGCGTGATGAAGGCGAGAAGCTGATCGAAGTCCGCCAGCGAGTCGTGTGTCTCGATCATCAGGTCGACATTCAGCCCGCGTGATTGTCGCAGCGCCTGCCAGCCGTCCAACAGGCCCGCCGCCTGTGCCATCTCATCCTGTCCCAAATGTTTGCCGCCGTCGAAGATGCGCAAATGGGAAATGTCTGCCGCTTCCGCCCAGTCAATGAAAGGCTCGACGGCGGAAAGATCGGTGCTGCCGAACAGCCGAATGGACGTGTTGAGGGCGGCAACCTTGAGATCGCGTTCGGCCAGAAAGGCTGCAAATCTGGAAGGAGTGGCAAATTCGGCAGTGAGCGCCGGGATCAGGTCGGCCGTACCGGACAGCGCGCGCAACTCCACGGTTGCGATGCCATGACACTTGGCCAGATCTGCGGCCTCGTGCAGACTGAATTCGGAGCAGCCGAGCGTCGAAAAGCAATAGTTGAAAGCGTTCATGCCATCCGCTCCATGTCCCGCTTGTGAACCGGGTGAAGCGGGGCAAGCCCCGCGACGAAACGTTCGATCTCGGTAATGGCCAGATCGGAAAGCGCCCGCAATTCATTGCCCAGTGCCCCGGCAATGTGGGGGGTGAGCACAACATTGGGCAAATCGTAGAAAGGGCTATCCGTCGGCAAGGGCTCCGGCTCCGGAGTATCGATCAGAATACGCAAACGCCCTGAAACTGCTTCGGCGAGCAAGGCATCGTGATCAACCAGCCAGCCGCGTGCCGTATTGATGAAGATCGCATGATCGGCCATCAGCGCCAGTTCACGGGCACCAATCATGTGGCGGGTTTCGGGCAGGATCGGCGCGTGCATGGTGACCACATCGGACCAGGCGAGAAGCTCGTCGAGCTCCATTTTCGTAGCACCAAATGCGGCCGCGTCTTCCACCGAAAGAAAGGGGTCGTAGACGGCGATCTGGAATTTTCCGCGTGCCAACATCTCCATGACCAGCCGACCAATCCGTGATGCGCCAACAATGCCGACTTTGCGCGAATAATTGCCGAGACAGGGCAGGCTCATGCCACGCCTGCTGCCAAAACCGCCCGTGCCGCGCTCTGCCCGGTGTTCGTCTCGCAGACGAAACACATCCTTGCCGCACATGATGATTGCCGCACAGGTAAACTCCGCAACCGGCACGGCCATGGCGGATGCCGCCGTGGTAATGAGAATATCGGATGTTTCCCAAAATTCGGCAGGTGCGACCGTGCGCACCGAGGATGCGGCATAGGCTACCATCCTGAGCTTTGGCGCACGGGCGAGGCGCACGCGCGTCAGGGGCGGCGTGCCCCAGGCGGCCAGCAGAATATCCGCCCCGGCCAGCGCTTCGGCGCCCGCTTCCGTGTCGAAATCCGTATAGGGGAAACCCGGGATGATGTCGGTAATTGCATTCAACCGCGCCCATTCGCGCGAACCAAAGAAACCTTCGGGAAGTTCGTGGCGCATGGCGATCAAAAGCCGTGGTTTGTCTTGGTATTGTCTCATGGGCGTACCGGACTTGAAACAGGGCGAACCTCGATGCGGGTGACGCCGATTTTGAGCGGTCGAGAACCGGGCCGCAGGATCACATCGAAAAAAAGTTCGGGAGGGACTTCACCTGGCCTGAGTTTCAGGGGAGGGGTTCTGAGCGCCCCGTGCCATTGGGTGGCTGGGAAAAGAAAAAATGTGCCGTCCACCGAACGGAACGGCGCAAGTGCAACTGCCTCCTGCCCCTCGGCTGCAGCATCTTTCAGACGGAGCGATATTCCGAGCACGTCGCTATGCGCCGGCACATCTACATCGCATATGGCCTCGATCCAAAAACCTGCGCCCGGATGGACAAGCCGCCCGCCGAGACGGTGGCTCTGCTCACTCACTTCCGTGACTGTCAGAGCTGAAAAATCCGATGCCAGATTGCCCGCTGGATTGTTCACCGGGTCAAAACGGTCGTCTTTCGCCACTATACGGGCCGGCGCGCGCGGCACGATCGTTTCCAGATAGGTAGCAAGCAGCTTTCCGACGGCAAAGGCGCCTGTCACCGCAAAATGGGTGCCGTCGTCGGAATAGCCGGGATAGGGCTCGCCGAATTCACTTTCGGGATCGACCCAGGCCGAGTTCCAGTCGAAGACATGGCAATTGGCGTGAGCCGCAGCAAATTCGATGCTCTGCCGGTTGATCCAATGCGCCTTTGCCCGCTCCGCACCGCCGGCCGGCCATTTCCCAATGCCACGGGCGAGGATCGGGAGAAGGATGACAGTCTTGCCCGCATCGAGCAAAGCCGAAACGATCCGCGCTCGTGTATCCGCAATCGTCTGGCGTGTTTCCACCATCATGTCGTTGGTGCCGGCATCAACGATGATCAGATCGAAATCCGATTGCAGCAGTCGCGGCAGCCGCCGTTCAATCTCGATTGCCTTCTGACCGGAAACCCCGAAATTGAGGCCGGAAAAGAACCGGCTGACACCCGGCCGATTGCTCGGCTCCCAGCCGGGCGGCACGGATGGATCATGGTAGACAGGGCAGCAAAGCCTGCCATGCGACAATACCTCGGCCCAGCTCAACCAGCCGCGTGCCGACGTGGCAAGCGAGGTTGCGTCGCCAATATGGTTCTGCTGGACGAGCGAAGTGCCGAGAACGGCAATCCGGCTCGCCCTTGGTAACGATACGGACATGGTTCTTACCGGTTATCAGGAGAAGAGGATGCCGCCATTGATGTCGTAGCAGGCGCCGGTGATATAAGCGGCATCGCCGGACGCAAGGAAAGCTACCAGACCGGCAACGTCTTCACTCGATCCTTCCCGCTTTAGCGACGTGGCGCCTGCCACCCTTTCACGCACTTCGGGTTTGGTGAAGGTGTCGTGGAAGGTGGTCGAGATCATGCCGGGGCAAACGGCGTTGATCCGGATATCAGGGCCGACTTCCTTGGCAAGTCCGCGGGTAAAGGTCATCACGGCACCTTTGGAGGTGGCATAGGCGAGGGCTCCTGGACCGCCGCCGTCCCGGCCGGCCTGCGACGAGAAGGTAACGATCGCCCCGCCCTTCGCCATTTTGGGCAATGCGGCCTTGGTCATCAGGAAGAGTGACGTCAGGTTGACGTCGAGGACCTGATGCCAGAAGGCTTCGTCCATATCCGTGATTGTCTTGCGGGCGATAAGGCCGCCGGCAACATGGACGAGGCCATGGATCTCTCCGAATTTGTCTGTGGCGGCAGAAATCGCGGCCTCGATTTGGCTTGCCTTTGTCAAATCCGCCTTGATTGCCAGAGCCGAACGGCCAAGCTTTTCGATTTCGGCAACCGCCGTGACCGCACCCTCGGCCGCACCATTATAGGTGAGAACGACATTGGCACCTTCCTGGGCAAAACGTATGGCGCATGCCCGGCCGATATCCCGGCCGGCACCGGCGACAACAACGGTCCTGTTGGTAAAACGCTGCATTTGAAAAACCTCGTATGGTTAGAATTGCTTGGGAAGGGAGAGCTTGAAACGCTCGTCGTCGACGTCGCTGAAATAGATGTCGGTCGAAAAACCCTGGTCGTCGATAAAGCTGAAGATGCGCTTCGGTTCCTTAAGGCTGTACGGCACCAGAAGCGTGACCAGCCGATGCCGGGTGGCCGCCGGAACCGTGGCGCAGACATGATAGTGGATGTCGAGACCCTCGAACTCCCTAGGATCGATGTCGGGAAAACCTTCGACGGCCGCGATCTGCGGTGTGCCGGCTGACGAGAAGACAAACTGGCCATAAAAGCCCGCCTTTTCACCATTGTAGCGAAAGCTCGATCTGCCGGTCTGCGGTGCCCCTGCCGTGTGGCAAAGCCATTGCAGTTCCTGGGGTTCCGAACATTCCACCTCATCGACAATCACGAAGTAGCTGTCGTTGAGAAAGTGAATTTCGCGCTCAGCCTTTAGAACCAGCGGGTTTGCCACCTGATACGCAGCTGACGCATCGCCGAGAATACGGATATGCCCGGGCTCTTCCTCAACCGAGACGATGCGGCCGGCGGCACGGCGCGCCAGCGCCTTGTCCTTTTCCGCATATTGTCCCTTTCCGCCGATCAGGACGGCGTTTTTCGACCGTGTCTGACGACGCCAGTTCAGATGCATCTGCGAATTGAACGCCACGTAATAGCCGGACTGGATCGCCAGATCCTCGCCGTAGGCATAGAGAACAAAGGCATTCTGGTCGCCATGGCTATGGCTCAGCGAACCGTAAGGGCTGGATTTGAAGACGAATTGCAGATGCCGTTCCGGGTCTTCCATATGTTTCTGGATAGTCGCCCAACCGATGTCATCGAAAACGGCGAGTGCCGGCAGGTCGCCAGGCGAGGCGGCTTCCACCTGCTGATAATCGTGGCGATAGACGAGATCATCGAAGTTCAGGTCCCACCAGCCGTAATTGTAGAAGGCCATTTCCGTGCCCGTCGCATCAGCCTTGATGTGATCGAAATACCATTGGTAATGGCCGTCGCCTGTGACGCCGGCGAACTGCCGGACGTTGTAACCCAGCTTCAGGCCGGGAAGATCGCCAAGCGTGGAGTCGTCGCCAAAATTGGCGCGGCGGGTTCCCGGCGCCTTGGTGTAAAGCGGGAAGCGCCCCGTGTTCTGGAAAAACGGCCGTTGATAGAGGTCGTAACCGATATAGGAACGGATAAGATTGGCGGCCTCTATGAGATAGGCCATGCCGGTCATCCAATAATGCGGCCCCTCCGCCCAGCCGCCATCGGTTCCAGCCCATGGGGAATAGAGGGTGGCGAGGAATTCAACGGTGTAATCGAACCATTCGCCCGCCTCGTCGCTTTCGCCCTGAAGCGCGATACAGGCCGGTGTCAGGACTGCCGACAGCGAACGCACCGCGTGGCTGTCATAGGGAAACACGTGAATGCGGGCATGCGCAATGACATGGTCGGCAACCTCACGTGTCCGTTCGAGAAGAATCGACCGCACGACCTCGCGCTCGTCCCCGCTCAGATGGTCGTATAGCCAGTCATAGCCCCAGGCGAGTGCCACGACGACACGGAACCCCGCCTCGTCATTATAGGCCCGGGAGGTCGTGCCTTTCGGATCCCACCCGGCAACGGCCAGCAGCCACTTTCTGGATGCATCGAGCAGATCGTCGCGTCCGAGCACGCGGCCGGCGATGGCCAGATGCCGGATGGCATAGATCACTTCCTGGCAGTCGATATACATTTGCCGCCAGAGCGTCGCGGTGCGCGTATTGTCGGGATAGGGCTGTGGTTCCGGCATCACCGGCCGCTCCAGCCAGGGCTTTACCGATTTTTCGTAGAATTCGGACCAGCCGCAATGACCCGGGTCCTTTGCTACGGTCTGCGAGAAGGAGTTCAATTGTTCCGGATTGAGCCAGAGCCGCGGATGGCCGGCATGCGCGGCTGCATGACGGGCTGGCCTGCCGGGTAGCGGCGTTTTCGGCAGCGAAGCGCCGATCTCGAAGCTGCGCGCGGCACTCCAGTTGGAATCCGGCGTCGCGGACTTCTGGTCCCACAGCGCATAACACCAGTGATAACGGCCTTCCGGCAAGGCTTCGTCCGGCGTGAAAAAATTCCAGGCGAGATCTTCAAAGACGAGCGTCTTTTTGTCTGCAAAGCCGGGATCGGTGGAAATGCGCAGCACGTAATGCGCGCCGTCGTCGATGTCGGGCAGCCATGAAAAGCGCGGAGGGTTCTCCGTGGGCGGTACTTCTTCGCTCGGCTCGTAGCCAATGGTCAATGAACCCGGCCGGGGTTCATCGAGAAGTGTCTGTCTGGAGATGGCCGGGGCAGAGGGACGCATTGCGCTCTAACTCCTATGAAAACAGAAGGGAAAGGATGGCGGCGACAAAGCCGCCATCGTCGTCGGAGGATTTATTGCGCCGCTTGGTACTGGCGGTCATAGGCGGATTGCATCATCTTGATGACCTCGTCGTAACCGAGGGCAGTGAGGTGCTTTTTGTAGGCATCCCAACCGGTATCGACGTCCTGCGCGCCGAGGATCCAGGTCTGCTGCATCTCGGTCATGTAGGTAAGGATGCTTGGCCAGTAGCGGTCGAAGGTCGCCTTTTCCTCGGCGTTCAGGGAAACACCCATGAACTCGTCCTTGAGGCAACTGCACTTCTCATACATGTCGATGCCTTCAAGCGCGATCTTGTTAGTCCACTGGCGTTCATATTCGTAGTCCATCCAGTACCCGCGCGGGATCGCCGCACCGACTGCCCACAGCTGGGCATTCACCGGATCCTTGTTGTCGAGGATTTCCTTCTTGAACTGCGGCTTGCCGTCGACCATCTCGTAGGTCAGACCCTCGACGCCGAAATTCGACAGGATTCGGCCCTGCTGCGAGAACCAGAAATCGAAATATTTTATGGTTTCGACCGGGTGTTCATTGGTCGCCGAAATAGCCCAGCCAACGGGCTGGACACGCAGCCGACGGGAGTCCTCGAACCGCTGGCCCGAGACCGTCTTTGGCGGCAGCATCGGCTTCAGTGCGAAGCCGTCGATCTTCGGCGACAGGGCGTCGTTATAGGTCGAGGTACTGGCGAACCAGTCATGCGTCATGCCGCCGAGATTGTTGCCCAGAAGATATTCACGCGAGCGAGCGCCGCGGGTGAAAATCTCCTTGTCGATCAGGCCTTCCTTGTACCATTTGGCGACATTGGAAATTCCGGTCTTGTAGTTTTCCTCCGCCCAGGGATGACGCAGTTGCCCATCATAAACGGCAAAGTCGCCATAACGTTCGGACCCGGACACGCGCGCACCCCACAGGTTGATGAGGCGGACGGCATCGATTTCCTCACGGGCAAAATAAGGAACTTCATCTTTGAGGCCGTTGCCGTTCGGGTCCTTGTCACGAAAGGCTTTCAGAACCTCGTAGACCTCTTCCGGGGTTTCCGGCTGCTTAAGGCCGAGCTTGTCGAGCCAGTCCTGGCGGATGAACCAGCCGCGCGAGAACTTGCCATCGGGCACATAGGGAATGAAATAAAGCTTGCCATCCGGTCCGGAGATGGCGTTGCGGATCTCCTTGTGGCTGTCGAAGAATGCCTTGAGGTTGGGGGCATTTTCCTCGATCAGGTCATCGAGCGGAATGAATGCGCCCTCCAGCCCGTAGCGAATGAAGTCTTCCTTCAGCCCGCCGGTGGCGTCGCCACCGACGATGTCGGGAAGGTTACCTGAGGCGATCAGAAGGTTGAATGCATCGCGGCTGCTGGTGGTCGCCAAGGACGCCACGTTGCGGACATGGATGTTGGTGATTTCCGCGGCCTTCTGCTCGACGGGCCATTTTTCCGAGTAGACGTATTTGTCGCGGAAGTGGAAATGGATGGTGAGCTCGAGCGGATCCTCGGAAATTTTCCCTGAATCCTGCGCCGATACCGGCAGGGAAAGGGTTGCGGCTGCCATCAACGCCAGTAGGGGCGCGCCTTTTCGTAGTGCTCTCACAGGTTCTCCTCCCTTGTGCTGCTACTCTTTCACTCCGCCCAGCAGAATTCCTTTGGTGAAATACTTCTGCGCGTAGGGGTAAATGATGAGGACGGGAATGATGGAAGCGATCATGATCGCTGATGTCACCGTCTCGAACGAATAGTGGGCGGTGAGCAGGCTCGAGGCGAATTCGTCGTTCGAGTTCAGATCGACGATCACGCGCTTCAGATAGACCTGAAGCGGGATCTTTTCCTCGCCGCGCAGCAGTACCATTGCCCAGAAGTAGCCGTTCCAGCGCGAAACGATGCAGAACAGTGCAACGGTAACGATTGCCGGTTTGGAAAGTGGAATGAACACCTTCCACAGCAGCTGCAATTCGCTGGCGCCATCCATTTTGGCGGCTTCTTCGAAGGACTTCGGCACGGCCTCGAAAAAATTGCGCAGCAGAATGACATTGAAGGCGTTTGCGGCAAAGCCGAGGATGATACCGAAGCGGCTGTCGAGAAGTCCAAGATCGCGCATGTTCAGAAAGAAGGGGATCATGCCGGCGTTGAACCACAGGGTGAAGGCAATGGCGATGTTGAAGAAGGTGCGGCCGCGCAGGCGCTTGCGCGAAAGGGCATAGGCCCCGGGGATCATTATCAGCAGGCTCATCAGCGTGCCGCCGAAGGTGTAGATGAAGGTGTTGCCATAGGCGACCCAGAACATCCTGTCGGACAATACCCTGTCGTAGGCGGCAAGCGTGATATCGACCGGCCAGAAGGTGACGCGGCCAGCCGTAACGGCGGCGCCTGAAGACAGCGAGACTGACAGCACATAGATGAAGGGATAAAGCGTCGACAGGACAAAGAGGCCCAGAAGAATGGCATTTGCCCAGCCAAAAATCCGGTCGCCGCGAGAATATAGATTAAAGTTTGCCATGTTTCAGCTCCTCACCACAGCGACGTCGACGAGACTTTTCGGCTGATGCGGTTTGCCGAATAGACGAGGACAAAAGCGATGACCGCGTTGAACAGTCCGGCGGCCGTTGCAAGATCGTATTGGGTGCCCTGCAGGCCGGTGCGATAGATGAAGGTGGAAACGACGTCCGCTGTCTCGTAGGTGGATGGGCGATAGAGCAGAATGATGTATTCGAACCCGACCTCGACCAGATTGCCGATGCGGATGATCAGCATAATCACGATTGTCGGCAGAATGCAGGGCAGGGTAATCCGCCACATCATCTGCCAGCGCGATGCCCCGTCCACCCGTGCGGATTCATAGAGCGTCGGGCTCACGCCGGCGATGGCGGCGAGATAGACGATGGATTCGAAGCCCGCCTCTTTCCAGACCGACGAGCCGATATAAATCGGACGGAACCATTCCGGCTGGGTCAGGAAGTAGACCGGTTCAAATCCAAGGCCTTTCAGCAGAAGATTGACGATGCCGATCGAGGGCGAGAGGAAATTGATGACGATGCCGGCGACGATCACAACCGAAATGAAATGCGGCAGGTAAACAACGGTCTGCGCCCAGCGGCGGGCAACGACACTTTGAACCTCGTTGAACATCAGGGCCAGTATGATGGGGACGGGAAAGGCGAAGATCAGGCCAAGGCCACTGATCTTGATGGTGTTCCAGAAGGCGCGGATGAACATGTCATTGTGAAAGAGCTCCGCAAAGTTTTCAAAACCTACCCACGGGCTCTTTGCAATGCCGCGAAAGATCGAGAAGTCCTGAAACGCGATGACCAGCCCGTACATGGGCTTATAGAGAAAAACGGCGAACCAGATGAGCATTGGCGCCAACAGCAGATAGAGCTGCCAGTCGCGGCGCATGTCTTCCTGAAGATTGTGAAGGCGCCCTTGAAATCCCTGTTTCATGGTCGCGCTCCATCTCGATCTTTGAGCGATCTGCCGGTCGCGGCATCGAAGACATGGACGCGCGCTGTATCAATGGAAAGCCGGCTGACGCCAGCGAGCGCACGATCGCCATAGAGGGTTTCCGCCTTGGCGATAAACGGCTGGCCATCCGCCGTTCCATGCAGCAGCGCTTCAGCCCCGAGAGGCTCCACGAGGTCGACGCTGCAATTGAGAACCTCACGACCCTCGCCAGCTTCCACCGACATGATTTCCGGCCGCAGGCCGAGCTGGACGGTCTGTCCTTCCGTTGCATTCTTCGCAAAGGCATCGGGAATACTGAAGCGCTGCCCTGAGCCGCCTGGCAGCCTGACCTTCACCGTGCCATCGTGCTTTTCGATCATTCCATCGAGAAGGTTCATCGGCGGCGAGCCGATGAAGCTCGCGACAAATGTGTTTGCCGGTTCGAGAAACACCTCCATCGGCGAGCCGACCTGTTCGATATGGCCGCCATTCATGATGACGATGCGGTCGGCAAGCGTCATCGCCTCCACCTGGTCGTGGGTGACATAGATGCTGGTAGCCTGCATTCGCTTGTGCAGCAGCTTGATCTCGGCGCGCATATGGGTACGCAGCTTGGCGTCTAGATTGGAGAGGGGTTCATCGAACAGGAAGATTTTCGGCTGACGCACGATGGCGCGGCCCATGGCGACGCGCTGGCGCTGGCCACCGGAAAGATCGGCCGGCTTGCGGGCCAGATATTCGGTAAGCCCCAATATCTGCGCGGCTTCCGCAACGGCCTTGTCGATGACGGCTCGTTTCTCGCCCCTGACGCGCAGGCCGAACGCGATATTCTCCGCCACGCTCAGATGCGGGTAAAGCGCGTAATTCTGGAATACCATGGCGACATCGCGGTCTTTCGGGGCGATCTTGTTGACCACGCGGCCGTCCATCGAGACCGTGCCATCCGAAATATCCTCCAGCCCGGCGAGCATGCGCAGCGTGGTGGACTTTCCGCATCCCGAAGGACCAACGAGGACAACGAATTCCTGCGGCTGTATGGAAAGATTGATACCATGGACGACTTCAAGGGCACCATAGCGCTTGACGACGTCGTTGATTTGAACTGCAGACATGAAAGGCCCCTCCTCAAAAGCCTTGAATGTTCAGTCAGGCGTCTTCGGCCCCCGTGAAGCGCGCTTCCTCGTGACGCGCGTGTTGACCTGCTCGATGAAGGTCCAGATTTTCGGGTTCCTGGAGAGTTCCGCGATTTTGGTTTCGAGTGATCCGAGGTGGCGCTGGACGGCTTCGCGTGCCGCTTCGACATCGCCTGACTCAATTCCATCCACGATTGCCTCGTGCTCCTCGATAACCTTTTCTGTGCGTCTGACTGCAAATACGCGCTTCAGATGCCGCATGCGGTCCATTTCGCCCTTGGCCTGGTTGACAACACTCCACGCTCCCGGAAGACGAGCGGCCGCAAAGATGTTCTTGTGGAATTCCTCGTCAAGCAGGAAGAAGTTTGTGAATTCTTCGTCTTTGGCAGCAATGCGCTGATTTGAAAGGCAGGTCTTGAGGCGCGCAATGTCTTCGAGCGAATGACGTTTGGCTGCCTCTATGACCGCGCCCTCTTCCAGTTTGAACCGTATAAAGCAGGCTTCCATATACCGCTGCACATCGATCGGCGAGATGTACGTACCACCCTGCGGAACAACAGTGACGAAGCCCTCTTCAGACAGACGGATGATCGCTTCGCGTACCGGCGTTTTGCTTACATTCAAGAGGGCGGCGATCTCTTTTTCTGACAGTGCGCGTCCTGGAAGCAGCTTGACTTCCACGATCAGCTTGCGGAGCAGCGCATGGATCCGGTTGGTCATGTTGCCGCCCTCCGGCAGCTCGCCGGGCGTGACGAGCTCGACCAAGGGCAGGGATGGAAACTCGTACGTTTCAGACATATCAAATCCATAACTGAGATATCAGCTTAGTTTCTGACATATCGGCATTGCCGGGCCGTGTCAAGCGATCCGTCCAGAGCAAATATCGAGCGGGTGATACCAGGGGCGTGGGTAATCAGTTTGAGGAGCAGAGTGCACGGACAGCACAGACTTCGTGAAGCTTGCGAAATGGCGACGAATGACCCAGCGAGCTCGATATTCATGCTCAGTTTCGGGGCAAGTCGACGATATGGCGCGGCGGATTAAACCGAAATGTCACACCCGTTGCGCATCAGTCGCGAGCAAACGAAAGGGTCCCCGGTGATGGGACTTTACTTTCCCGTCGATGTTACGGAGGTCTTTCCAGCCCCCCAACAATGCTCAGGTCCAGTTTTCAAACCTCAGCCAGAAGAGCGTCACAAGCCAGGCAAGGAGATCAACATCAAAGATGCGGGCAAAAAGCCGGCTCGAGGTTCCATCCCGCTTAGAAAACCACCACATGTCCTGCTCAAAGCAGACTGGCCGTGTATTTTGGTTATACCTCTGTTGCAGGCACTTGCGTTCACTTCTCCCGCTTTCGATTGCCCCAGAAACACCGACAACTCTCAGCCGTTGATTTAGCTTTGTCCTCAAAACATAAATGAAGTTGGAAACTGCTTACTTTCGCCTGCCGCTAACCGCGGAACCTTCGTGTGCTTCCTTTGTTAGTGGAACTAAAACACGGCGCATAATGCGGAACCGGTCATTTTTTGGCGGAAAGACAGGTGCGTTTTGCGTCGTCCCCGGTGTCAGCGGCGAGGTCAGCGCGCTATGAACAAGTTCTTCACAAATTTTGCGAGCCGCACAGCGTCGTTTTCCGGTTCGTCCACTGCGTTTGTCGTCGCGCTCGGCACAATTATCGTCTGGGCGGCAAGCGGGCCGCTGTTCGAATTTTCGGAAGTCTGGCAACTGGTCATCAACACGGGCACGACGATCGTGACATTTCTCATGATTTTCCTCGTGCAGAACTCGCAGAACCGGGATTCTGCAGCGATGGAAGCAAAGCTGGACGAACTGCTGAGGGCCGTAGAGCAGGCACGCGCAGATTTTATCGGGATCGAGCATCTCACAGAAGAAGAAATCGAGGATATTCGCGCTCGGCTGGAAAAGGAAAACGGACCTGAAGGCGAGAAGCCTTCTCCCCATCACGCCATGACGCGATTGCTTTCCCGGCGTTAGGTCAGTCGTTTTTTCTCATAGAGGCGGCGGTGGCCGTGTGCTGTCGCCGGACAGGTCACCCAAAACCAACTGCGTCAAAGTTCGCTGAAAGAAGGAACTGCCATGTCTCTCACGGCTCTGGCATTGAATGCGACACTCAAGTCTTCAACGTCGGCGGAACCATCGTCGACGGAAAAAATACTGGCATTGATCCTTCAGGAACTCGGCAATCATGATGTGCAAACCGAGATAGTCCGGCTTGTTGATCATGACATCAAGGCTGGCGTCACGTCCAACGAGGGCGAGGGTGACGCCTGGCCGGCCATCCGCGAAAAGATCCTTGCTGTCGATATTCTTCTGATTGGAACACCGATATGGCTCGGGCAGCCCTCGAGCGTGTGCAAAAGAACATTAGAGCGCATGGATGCATTCCTGGACGAAACCGATGAACAGGGACGTATGGTTTCATACGGAAAGGTCGGGGCCGTCGCGGTTGTGGGAAATGAGGACGGCGCTCATCATGTGTCGGCGGAACTTTTCCAGGCCCTGAACGATGTCGGCTTTACCGTTCCCGCAAATGCAGTTGCCTACTGGGTTGGGGAGGCAATGGGTTCGAGGAATTTCGTCGATCTCGATGAAACGCCTGACGCCGTTAAAACCATGGTCACCATGCTTGTCCGCAACACAGTACATCTGGCTCGGCTTCTGAAGAACAGTCAATATCCGCGCGGTGAGTCCTGAGAGCGTTTGGGCTCACTCTGCCGGCTCTTCCTCGCTCCTGGTCACAAAGGGGCCGCGTGTAAAGGCGCCTGTCACCCTTTTGTACCGTGCCCGGGCTGATGTCACCACTACGGCGGTCGTCACCTAAGGCGACATTTCCCCTGCCAATAATTATTTTCGGAACTCTCTGCGCGTCTGCTGGTTCGAAGGACGTTCATGCCGGCCCGAGACTAGTTTCCCTCGGAGCAATCTCCCGAAAGGGAGGCTCGCAATCCATGATCATAGCGGAGGAAAAATCCAAATGAAGAAAACTGTTTTCGTTGCGTTGCTTGTCGGTGGCGGTGCGCTGTCGGCTTTCGCCCAGCAGGCTCCAACCGCCAACCCGGGTGGCGATACGCCGGCTGTCGCCACACCAAACGCCAATAATCCCACGGCTCCGGTGGTGGGTGCCAACAGCTTCACCGAAGCGCAGGCCAGACAGAGAATGGAAGATGCCGGTTACACGCAGGTCAAGGACCTGACGAAAGACGACAAGGGTGTGTGGATGGCATCGGGCATGAAGGGCGGCAAGACCGTGGCCATAGCGCTCGATTATCAGGGCAACGTCGTCGCCAAGTGAGGCGCGCGGGATTTGGGAGAAGTGACATGAGAACCTTGACTGGACTTTTTGATGATTATGATGATGCAAGCGCCGCTGTCTCCGAACTGGAGAGAGCAGGCGTACCGTCAAGTGATATCAGCGTCGTGGCAAGCAACGCCGACAGACGACATGCAGAAGATTCCGATTCCAACGCTGCGGAGGGCGCAGGCACCGGTGCGGGCATCGGCGCACTTGTCGGTGGTGCCGGCGGCCTGCTGACGGGGCTTGGATTGATGGCTATCCCGGGAGTTGGGCCGGTGGTAGCAGCGGGCTGGCTTGCCGCGACCGCTGTAGGAGCAGCGGGCGGTGCCGTCGCCGGTGGCGCTGCTGGCGGGCTGATCGGAGCCATGACCCGCTCGGGTGTTTCCGAAGAGGACGCCAATTTCTACGCGGAGGGGGTGCGCCGGGGCGGTACGCTCGTAACCGCACGCGTGGAAGACAATCTCGTACCGGAGGCCGAAGCCGTGCTCAAGCGGCAAGGCTGGGTCGATCCTGAAGAACGCCGTGCCGCCTATCGTGAACAGGGCTGGACGGGTTTCGATGAAATGTCGAGGCCCTATGCGCCGGAAGACGTTGAGCACGAGCGTAGCCGCTATCGCCGCTCGGCAATTTGACGAGACCGCCCGTCATCCAGGGGCGTGGTCCGCCATCGCCCCCGGTCAACGCCTTGCAGGAGCTAACATGGCCCAAAAACCAGATTCCACCTCATCATCATCCGGCGCCGCCACCATTCACGACCAGAAGCTTGTTCGGGGGGCAGGTGGGGAACTGCACCAGACTGCCTCCGGCGACGATCCCGTGCTGACGACCGCCCAGGGTGGGCCAGTTGCGGACGACCAGAATTCGCTTCGGATTGGTCCTCGCGGGCCGCTCGTTGTGGATGATTTTCATTTCCGCGAGAAAATCTTCCACTTCGACCATGAGAGGATTCCCGAACGCGTTGTTCACGCCCGCGGTTATGGCGCGCATGGCTATTTCGAGACCTATGAATCCCTTGCCGCTCACACCAAGGCTGATCTGTTTCGGCGGGCGGGTGAAAGGACTCCCGCTTTTGTGCGGTTCTCGACGGTTGCCGGCAACAAGGGCTCGGCCGACCTCGCGCGGGATGTGCGCGGTTTTGCCGTGAAGCTCTACACCAAGGAGGGAAACTGGGACCTCGTCGGCAACAACATTCCGGTATTCTTCATTCAGGACGCGATCAAGTTTCCGGATCTCGTCCATGCTGCCAAACAGGAACCCGATCGCGCCTTTCCGCAGGCGCAAACGGCGCATGATACCTTCTGGGATTTCATTAGCCTCACGCCCGAAAGCATGCACATGGTCATGTGGATCATGTCCGACCGGACCCTTCCACGTTCCTTCCGGTTCATGGAAGGGTTCGGTGTGCACACTTTCCGCTTCGTAAATGCGAAGGAGCAATCGACCTTCGTGAAATTTCACTGGAAGCCGAAGCTCGGGTTGCAGTCGGTGGCGTGGAACGAGGCGGTCAAGATCAACGGCGCCGATCCCGATTTTCACCGGCGTGATCTCTGGACCGCGATCCAGTCAGGAAATTTTCCGGAGTGGGAACTGCAGGTTCAGCTTTTTGACCAGGATTTCGCCGACAGCTTCGATTTCGACGTTCTCGACCCCACCAAGATCATCCCCGAGGAAATACTTGCGCCGAAACCGGTCGGACGTCTCATCCTCGACCGCATGCCGGACAACTTCTTTGCCGAAACCGAGCAGGTGGCGTTCATGACCCAGAACGTTCCGCCCGGCATAGATTTCAGCAATGATCCGCTGCTGCAGGGAAGGAATTTCTCCTATCTCGATACACAGTTGAAGCGGCTCGGCGGGCCCAACTTCACGCACCTGCCCGTCAATGCGCCCAAGTGTCCTTTCGCAAATTTCCAGCAGGATGGCCATATGGCGATGCACAATCCGGCAGGACGCGCCAATTATCAACCGAACTCCTTCGGGGAGGGACCAAGGGAATCGCGCATGCGTGGTTTCCAGCATTTCCCCGCTGAGGAGCAGGGCCCCAAGGCAAGGTTGCGGCCGGAAAGTTTCGCCGATCACTACAGTCAGGCGCGCCAGTTCTACATCAGTCAGACGCCGGCCGAGCAACGCCATATCGCATCGGCGCTCACCTTCGAACTCAGCAAGGTGGAAACGTTGGTCATTCGTGAGAGGATGGTTTCGCATCTTCTCAATATCGACGAAACGCTTGCCGCGACCGTGGCACAGAAGCTCGGCTTTCCGACCATGCCGAAACCGGCAGACGCGGCCATGCCCACCCGTCAGGATCTCGATCCGTCGCCGGCGCTCAGCATCGTTCAACGGGGTCCCAAACGGTTCGAAGGTCGCAAGCTCGGCATTCTTATCGCCGATGGCGTGGATGCTAAATTGCTAAAGGGGCTGACCCAAGCGGTAACAGCCGAGAAAGCCGTCTTCGAGTTTATCGCGCCCAAGGTTGGCGGTGTAACTGCATCTGACGGCACCTTTATCGAGGCACATCACATGATTGATGGCGGCCCTTCGGTGCTTTTCGATGCGGTGGCGCTGCTGCCATCGGCAGCGGCCATCGATGAGCTGATCAAGGAGGCAACCGCCCGGGATTTCGTTGCAGACGCGTTCCAGCACTGCAAATTCATCGGTTACGACCAGTCGGCGCTGCCGCTACTGGAAAAAGCGGGAATTGCAGATGCCATGGATGAAGGGGTGCTCCCCTTGCCGGGCGAAGGGGGGCTAGCGGCTTTCGTGTCCGAACTCGGCAAGCTGCGGGTCTGGGCGCGCGAGCCGTCACTCAAACTCGGCAAGGCCTCTATTCCTGTCAATAAGCAATGAAGAAACCCTGACTCCCACTCACCAACCAAAGCAACAGGAGACTAAAAATGGCTGAGAAGACATTGGAAGACCTTTTCCTCGATACGGTAAAAGATATTTATTTCGCCGAGCGCCAGATTCTCAAGGCGCTCCCGAAGATGGCACGCGCTGCACAGTCGGCGGATTTGAAGGCCGCATTTGAAAAACACAGGGACGAGACCGAGGTCCATGTGGAGCGTTTACAGAATGTCTTTGAACTGCTCGGAAAGCCGGCGCGAGGCAAGACCTGTGAGGCGATCCAGGGCATCATCGCGGAAGGGGAGGAGATCATGGAGGAATTCAAGGGCTCGCCAGCGCTCGATGCCGGGCTGATTTCTTCGGCCCAGGCGGTGGAACACTACGAGATCACCCGTTACGGCACTTTGAAAACCTGGGCGGTTGAACTCGGCATGAAAGAAGCAGCCAAGCTGTTCGAACAGACACTGGGCGAAGAAAGCGCAACGGATACGGCTCTTTCCTCGCTTGCCCAGGCACGTGCCAACATCAAGGCCAAATCCAAGGCGGCATGATCCGCCACACGGACGTGCCGCTTAAACCGGCGGCACGTCCGGTTTTGCCGTTGTCTCTTTCATGCGAGGCTGAACCATGAGGCTGTTACGCGACAATGGATTGACGATTGTCCTTGTCCTGACTTCCCTGTTAACGATTGGTGGCATGCTCGCGACCGGCTGGGCTGTTTACAACGAGGAGCTTGTGCAGCATCAGGCGACGCCGCTCACGCTTTTTTCTTACGCAAAGAGCGGCCATTTTCTTTCCGCCCTGTTCGAAAACTGGGAGAGCGAATTTTTGCAGATGTCGGCGTATGTCATGCTGACCGCTTTTCTGTTTCAACGAGGCTCGTCCGAATCCAAAGACCCCGACGAGCCAGCGTCACAGGATGAAGACCCTGCGCAAAAAGCAGATGATCCCGAGACACCCCGGGCAGTGAGAGCAGGGGGATTTATCCGCGCCATCTATTCCTACTCCTTGGGGCTTGCCCTGTTCTTCCTTTTTATTGTCAGTTTTGTCTTGCATCTGAAATACAGCGCCGACGCGGCTGCTTTGGAGGCTGCCATGCACGGCGATCCCGAGACAACGCTGTTTGCGCATCTGGGAAGTGTAGAGTTCTGGTTTGAATCGTTTCAGAACTGGCAATCGGAGTTTCTTTCGACCGCCGTTCTTGTGGTTCTTTCGATCTTCCTGCGCTTCCGTGGATCACCGGAATCGAAACCCGTTGCCGCGCCTCACAGTGAGACCGGCGGATAGGGAGGAGGAATGATCGAGTTTTCTGCGGAGGGAGACTGGCGGCACCTGTGCGTCGATATGCAGCGTGTCTTCGCTGAAGATACGCCATGGCATGTCGAATGGATGGACCGCATCAGTGAAGAGGTAGAGGCTGTGGTTCAGGGCGACCCCGAGCGATGCATCTTCACCTGTTTTGTGCCGCCGAGGTCTGTAGAGGAGGCCCCCGGTGCGTGGCGAGCCTATTATGAAAAATGGCCGATGATGACACAGCAGGCGCTGGCTCCCGAACTCATCGGGGTTATCCCCTCGTTATCGCGCTACATCCCGCCCGCCCGCATCTTCCGCAAAAGTGTCTATTCGCCGTGGCAACATGGAGGCCTCGGCGAAATCCTGCGGCAGGAGCAGGTTTCGACCTTGGTGATTACCGGCGGGGAAACAGATGTCTGTGTTCTCGCTACCGTTCTTGGGGCGATAGACCAGGGTTTTTACGTCATTCTGGTCGAGGATGCACTTTGCAGCGGACGGGATGCGACACACGATGCAGCCTTGAAGCTGCTCTCGGATCGTTTTTCAACGCAATTGCAGGTATGCGATACGGCAACGCTTCTTGCAGCGCTCCCATCGAAGAAAGGAACAAGACTGCCTGAGCGAAGTTAGGCCACCTGTTCCCGCCACCCGGAGATCGAGCGATGACCGAAACAGTTGATCATCAAACCAGCAACAGCCTGAATATCGAAGCCGCGACCCCGAAGGTAATCAAAATCATTGTGGGCGAGCGCACGGTACTTGAGGGTGTCCTCAACACCGGCAGCGTTCTGACGGTCAAGACACGAGAGGGCGCCGAATCTCAATCCATCGAACTCACGATCGAGGACCTGGCGCAGTAGGGTAGGGACTTGGGACCGGGGTTAACCCCTGAAATCACCCTCGTTAATGTCTCGCTCGTCGTAGTTCAAATCCCAGTCTTTTTCGGGCTTTTTGGCACCGGGCGGCAGCTTGTTGGCTGTTGCGTCGTCAGACCCTGTGATTACCCTCGGCTTTGCGCTCACGACGCCGTTGTTATCAGAGGTTTTTTTGCCGCGCGCAAATTGCGGTTCGCTGTCCTTGTGAATCTGCTTCAGCTTTTCGTCCTTGTTCATGGTATCCTCCTTGGTCCTTTACTAACCGTTTTCCCGCGTCACTGTTCCCTCAAAGCCTTTGTCAGGCTGGAACCGCCTTCAGATGCCGCAGTTAGACCCCGGGATAGATCCGTCATTCCCGGATCCACAAGCGGAGATAAAGCGATGAATCGACCAGACGAAGATACCAAGCCAGAACCCGGTACAGATGATGCCCGCTCCGGCGATGGCGACGAAAGCCGCCAGGACAGGGAACAGACGAGAAAAAACGCGGAGCATACGATCGAGCGGAGGCAGCGGAGGCACCCAACCGGCGGCCCGGAAAACGCCTGATCAATTGTGGGGCTGGGAGCGATTCAGCTGTTCGGATCCCGACGCCGGGACAGTTACTGATTTTGCGATTGTACGTTGGCGTACGGCAACCAAGCGGCTCGCGAGACATTTGCCCATCGTGAAAGGATGGAAAAATGGCCAAGCACGCTGTGAGTGGAGTTTCCGGAGACAAATTGAGTGACGCGCAGCTGGAGGCGTTGCGCGTCGGTATTGCAGATCTTGCACCGGCCTTGACGGCTTTTGCCCGCCGCTTCGTCAGAAATGAGGAAGATGTCGATGACCTTGTTCAGGAGACGATGTTGCGGGGGCTTCGAGCTCTGCACGGTTTTACTCCCGGCACGGCGTTAAAATCGTGGCTTTTCACCATTTTGCGCAACACTTTCTGTACCCGCTACAAGGTGTCGAAACGCGAATGCATCGGTTTGCCTGTCGGTATCGAACAAATCATGTCTACCCCTGCTAGCCAGGAATGGCGTGTGCAGCATCAGGAAGTGATGCGGGCGATTCGCGATCTCGACAGGGATCAAAAAAGAGCTCTGCTGCTTGTGGCCGAAGGGACGAGTTACTCCGATGCCGCGGCTATTTGCGGTTGCCGGGTAGGCACCATCAAAAGCCGGGTCAACCGGGCAAGGGAATCGCTACGGCGCAATCTCGAATGAGCGCGGGTTCGACCGCAAATTGCGCCCCATAACCTTTGTACCGCATGTCATCGATGCTGCCATGCAAATGAAAGATTTCTCCCTTTACCGGCGGCAGCTCGCATGTATCTGCCGAAAGGTTTGCCCTCATTTGCAGCCGTCCCGTTTTGAAATACCAGTCGATTGCAAGGCCTTGAAGGCTACACTCAAGGAAAACACCTTTCTCGAAATGTGAGCAAAGAAGAGGCCAGATGTGATGGCGCCGTTTTGAAAGTAACGCGGCCATCCTCGCCCTCGCCAGTCTTCCGTCTGTGTTTTCTGCCTCCTGCCAGTTCAATGTCGAAAGCTGCATCGTGCAGGGATCGTTAGGGTCCCGAACCACCTGCCGGGCATCGGGCGGCAGGTTTCCTTGAAAAATTTCCGCCTGTTTAAGCCGGTTTTTTATTTCCTGTTCCTTATCGTAATCCGGATGGTCGGAGAAGAAGAAAAAAGGGTTGGCCGAGCCGTGGTCATCGCCCATGAAGATTAATGGCGTCTGCGGGGAAAGGAGGAGAATTGTTTCGAGCGTCATGAAGAGAGACGGCGGAATAAGGGCACGCAGCCTTTCACCCCGTAGCCGGTTTCCGGCCTGATCATGGTTATGGAGAAAATTCACAAATCGTTGCGGCGGCAGATGGCCGCTTGGCTCTCCACTGCTCGCGAAATCCCGTGAAGGGCGTGGTTCTCCCTGATAGACAAAACCGGTCGCAAGCGATCGGCGAAGCTTGTCACGGGGCCGTATCGCGAAGTCACCATAGACGCCGCCGTCTTCATTCGTCGTCGCAACATGGATGACGTGGTGCCAGTCGTCGTTCCACTCCGCATCAATCAGCACCGTGCCATCGGCGGCGGGTGTCATTGGCGAGGCTGCGTTTCTCGCGTCCTCTATAACGAGATGGACATTCCTGCCTTTTATAGTTTGTCTCACTTCCAACGCCAGCTCAATGAGGAAGTCGACGTCCTCATCGCTGCCGGCGAGATGATCGGCAGCATCGATCCGCAATCCGTCAAAACGATAGGTTTGAAGCCAGTATAATGCGTTTTGAATGAAGAATGACCGGACCTCGGATCGGTTAAAATCCGGCGCGGGACCCCACGGCGTCGCATCCTTTTTGAAAAATGTGGGCACATACCCTTGAAGCGCGTTTCCGGCGGGGCCGAAGTGATTATAGACGACATCCAGCAGCACCATGATTCCGTGACCATGGGCTTTATCGATGAAGGCCTTTAGCTCGTCGGGAGAGCCGTAGTCCCGTTGCGGGGAAAACTGCAGGACGCCGTCATAACCCCACCCGCGATTTCCGGCAAACGTCGCGAGCGGCATAAGTTCGACCACGGTAATTCCGATGTCGTTGAGATATTCAAGTTTACCTGCAGCGGCCGCAAAGGTGCCTTCGGGTGTAAAAGTTCCGACATGAAGCTCATAGACGATCGTTTCGTGCCAGGGACGACCCTCCCAGTCCTGGTTTTTCCAGACAAAGTCATGGTTGACGATCAGGGATGGGCCAAGCGGGCCTTCGTGCTGCTGATTGGAAGCTGGATCGGGAACCCTGTTTCCATCGGCCAGAACGAAGCAATAGTGATCGCCTACAAGGGAGTTTTTTTTGATGTGGTGCCAGCCGTCACCGGTTCTGTGCATGTCGAATTCCGCATCGTTAAGCCGCAGTTTTACGGCGGCTAGTGCGGGTGCCCAGATGGTAAAATCCGTTTCCCCGGATTGATTGCGCTGCGCGCCCCATTCGCGATGATTCACTGCCTTCATCACCAGAGCCTCCCATTGTCAGTGGCCAGACCTGTTGATGATCCTGCTGTCGCCTGTCGCCTGTCGGCTCGTCTCTTTGCAAAAGTCTCCGGCCTGATGTCAGCAACGACATCCGTTCCACGCTTGCTGTCGCGAACAAGGCTTTCGAAAAGCGCCATATATTGCGCAGCACTCTTGTCCCACGAAAAATTGGCCTGCATGGCCTGTGTCTGAAGTCGCCTGAAAAGTTCCCGGTCATTATAGGCGTTAATGGCTCGATCAAGCGCGGCACGCAGATCGTCCTCATTTCCCGGCTCGAATTGAAAGCCCGTTGCCACTCCCGCTTCAATGGCTGCATCATTCGCATCGATGATGGTTTCCGCCAGCCCACCCGTGCGGCTGACGATGGGCAGCGCGCCGTATCGCAGGGCATATAGCTGTGTCAGCCCGCAGGGTTCGAACCGTGAAGGCTGGATGATGAAGTCCGAGCCGGCCTGAATCATATGCGCCAGGCGCTCATCGTAGCCGATATGGACACAGACCAGTTCCGGATAACGTTGTGCCAGCGCACGCAAGCTGTCTTCCAGTGCCGTGTCACCCTCTCCGTGAATGATCAGCCGCCCTTTTTGTGCAATGATAAGGGAGACGACCTGAGGGAGGAGATCAATACCCTTTTGCCAGGTCAGACGGCTAACCACGCCGAACACAGGGCCTTGGGTCGGGGCTAGGCCAAGGGCCCGAAGCAAGGCATATTTGTTGAGGCTCCGTCTTGTCGCCGTGGCAGCCGTAAAATTTGCGAGAATGTAGGGATCTGTCGCCGGATTCCAGACGTCCTGATCGACACCGTTGACGATGCCGCGCAGGTCGTCTCGCCGCTTGGCAAGCACGCCATGCATTCCCATCCCCATTTCCGGTGTCAGGATTTCTCTTGCATAAGTCGGACTAACTGTCGTTACCGCCGATGCAGTCGTCAGGCCGCCCTTCAAAAATGACATGTCACCGTAATATTCAAGGCAATCGACAGTGCAGAGGTGCGGGGGCAGTCCAAGCATACCCGCCCGCTCCAGCGGATACTGTCCCTGAAATGCGAGATTGTGAAGGGTTAGAACGGAAGCTACCGCCGGCGTCGAATCGGCGAGATAAACGCAGGTCAAAGCCGTGTGCCAATCATGGACATGGACAACATCCGGCTCCCAGCCGTCAATGGCGCCGAGGGCTATTTCCGCCGCTACCTTGGACAGAACCGCAAAGCGTAGATCGTTGTCGGCAAAAGGTTTACCTTTTACGCCATAGGGATGTCCGTCTCTGTCGAAGAGGCTTGCCGCTTCAAGAAGCAGAAGCTTGTGACCATCGGAAACAACGGAATAAAGCGATACCGGCTGCTCCAGAATATTGGCAACCAGACACGGCTTCTGGCCGCGGACAAGCGGCGTGAGCCTGCGGTAGAGGGGTAGTAATGTCCGAACATCCGCCCCCTGTCGTTCCAGTGCCTCCGGCAGAGCGCCCGCGGCATCGGCCAATCCGCCGGTTTTTACGAAGGGAAACATTTCGGCCGTAACGGCAAGAATCCGCATTTGGCGCCTCCGGGAACGCATTGATTTCAGACTGTGGGGAGCCCGGAAACAGGTTGGTAACAACCAAGCCACCTGCCGGGAACAGGCGGGCGCTTACCTGTCCTGGTGGTGGCCCTGATGCGTCGTGTTTATCTTGATGTTTGCCTGTCTGCCCGTCCGGGTTGAAGCATTCTGTTCCTTGACAGGGGAGGTATCGTCCGTGCTCAGACGATCATTGTCACCGGAACCTTGCTGGCTACGGTTGCTTTCGGGAATGGGCAGTGTTTTCCTGGTCATGTTACACCTCGTCGGGCATGAGTGCCGTAGAGCGAACCAAACCGTACTTTCTCATCTTTGTTCCCGTTGCCACCACGTTTCATCGCGCGGACGAGTAATCCCACGTGGGGACCAAGGTGCAGGAATGGGACAACGTTCCACCTCCCGACGTGGCGAGATGCCGAATCATCCGAGACCGGGGGAGCTTCCTTTTGGAAGAATCAAGACCGTAACCAAGGCGCCATGCCAGGCGCAATTCCTGGGTGTCAGCCCACACGCAACTTGGTTCGAAAATAGAGAGCGGCCAATTGCTGAAGTTTTGACGGATTGACAACACCGCGATCGTACATTTTCAGGACATAGCGAGCGACGTCTGCCCGGCTTAACGCAGGGTCGCGTTCCCCAGACACTACAGCCTCGTAGGCTGTCTTAACGATATCGATGTCTTTATCCAGAAAAATCCCGGAACTTTTGTACTCGTGATTGGCGTACATTTCACCTCCTTGAAACGCGATCCGCATTTCACAGTGTGAGGGATGATGCATCCATTCTACAGGGAAACCACCAAAGATAAATGTCGAAAGCGTACAAACGACTGCGGTGTTTGTGCGGCCTACCGAATCCCGTCTCTCCCAACAGCCGTCAGCTCGTCAAGCGGGGATCGGAGCGGTAAAAAGCGGGCGAGCACGCGATTGTTTTCCTCCTCAGGCATGCCATAGAGGTCACCGGCATAATTTTCCAGCGTTTCGCGGTTCCTGATCGTAATTTTTCCCCTTTCGGAGCGAATGAACCCATGGCTTTCGAGAACGTGAAGGGCGTCTGTCACGCTCGCTCGTCTAACTGCCAGCATAGTCGACAAAAAATCGTGTGTTAGTCGCAGCTGGTTGCCCTCCAACCTGTCGTGGCACATCAGTAGCCAGCGGGCGAGGCGCTCCGTTACGGACTGGGTGGCATTGGAAGAGGCCGTGCATTCGACCTGTGTTCTCGAAATGTGCAGGGCGCGGACCAGAATGTCGGAGAATATCCGATGTTTTGCAAGAAGCGCGTCAAACGAGCCGATGTCCATGAAAAGTGCTTCGCCCGGGGCCTGCACCACGATCTCGGTCAGGTTTGTTTCCGCACCCGCCGCAGCTCCTGTCGGCACAAAACCTTCTCTCCCGACGATCCCTGCTTCGATTTTACGCCCCGATTTTGTCACCACCACGATGGAGGCGATGCCGGATGACAGGAAGAAGATACGCTCGATCGGCGCGCCAGCGGATATCAGCACATCGCCCAAGACAAGCTTTATCGGGTTACAGGTCCCCATGACCTCGCGCCTGATGTCATCGGGTAAAAGAGAAAGCAGAATATTTTCATCATTATGGCTCTGCAGTCGCTCCAGCATGAGATGCGCCTCGCTCTAATGTCTGATGCCCCCTCCTTGCGCTATCAAAGCGGAGACAATGTTCTCGATGTCCTCCGAACGTCCGGAGAGGACAAAAGGTCCCGGCTCCCTGTCGATAAGCGTCTCCGGCACGAAAAAAAGATAAGGAATGGCTTCGCCATCCAGTTGTTCTGTGAGACGCAGCAAAACGTCTGCCTCGTACCGGACGTCGATAATCGCAGCGACAAATTTCAGAGCCGTTTCCCCCTCTATAAAGCTGGCCGAGTACGGCCCTTCCAAGCCGATCTGGGCGTGAAACCAGGCCATCCTGATTTCCGACGTAACAGTGTCTGTCATGCCGATGATTGCGATGGTGAGGCGTTTAACAGTCCGCATGCTTTACTCCTCGCATACTGTCCGCATGCGTGCGCCGTTCTACGTACCATAACGCGTGAACAAGCTGATTTCAGCCCGGTAACCGAATTTATCAAATATGCGCAAGAGGGAATGCCTCGGCATCAGGAATCGATTCCTGAAGATAAAACGTCTTGGCCTCATCCCTTAGCCATTGCCGTTTCCGTTGCGGAACAATTGCGGATGGATGGGGTTAGGGCGCGGTGCCCATGAGGAGGTATCCGATGCAGGCCAAAAATGACGACCTGGCTAACGCGCCGAAGGAAGGCATCAGACCCAAGCAGGACCTGAACCGACCGATGAGCGAAAAGCTCGATTCAAAATTCTCACCCATCGGCATAGATGACGGCGATTTTCGCTGGTGAAAGCGCACATGGCAGACCATGATGATCTATGGACTTGTGATATTTGCACTGGCTGCCGCGCTTGCGCTTTATTTCCTGATTGGAATGCATCCTGGCCGCGCCGCGCGAAGCGGCACGGGGCGCTGCCTTTCAGTCTAGGCCTTACCCTTTGCCGGGTTGAGTCCGCCAATTGATGATGGAAAGGTGATTTCTCCTCTTCTGCGCCGCAAGGGAACATCCACCTGATAAGGCACAGCTACCACCGGTTGCGGCGAGGAGCGGAACCGGCTGGGTGCCACAGCATCGGTCACAGCCAGATAGTTGGCTGTAGCAAAACGTTGCGTCTCCTCGGCCGGGAGCATATCGCTATCCAGCAACTTTGCCGCGGCCAAGGCCAGGTGACGGCTGGGGTAAACGCCCCTTATCGCCTCTGAGATGACAACCGCCCAACCGTTTTCATGCGCCGTGATCTGGTATTCGAGTTTCTTGTCCATGTGTTCAAACCTCCCTGTTTGGGAGCACCTAACCAAGATGGGAAAAGCTTGTTCCTGATTGCCAAGGCGAATGCCGCAGACCGGCTGCGCCCGGTGGTCTCAGCAAGCATTTCCTCAATTCTGCGCAGGTCGGCTATGAAGGCGCGCTGCTGTGATGCCCTTGCTTATGGTCACGAAGGCGCAGCAGAAAGGAAGGATGTGTCGTGACGAAAAGACGTATGCCGCCTGGCGTCAAACGGACATGTCTGCGGTCCTTCGTCACGCCGCTTGTGCGTCCGGTGAGTGCATAGAGAGCGTTCGCACCCATTGCCACGATAAGGTCCAGATCGAGAAGGGACAGCTCCCGCTCTCAACCACCAGACGCAGCTTAGCACTTCGCCGCCGTTTGGATGGTCATGCGACCGCCGCTTGCCACGCTGTTCGAATCTGAAGTGTTTTACGGCGTTGATGACATAACATTGCGAACGATCGACAACCAGACATTCCTCAGGCAGACGGCCTGCTGGACCGACGAACGGCCTGCCTTTCAGATTTTCTTCATTGCCGGGCTGTTCTCCCACCAGAACCACGCGCTCCCTTGTGTCGGCCTCGCCAAAAACCAATTGGGTGGCGTGGCGATAAAGGTTACTTCTTTGACAGCTTTCCGCTTCGCCGCGCAAGGCACGGAGTGAGGACGCATCCGCGCGCTCGGGCTGAAAGGCAGGTGGGACGGCTTCTTCCCGTGGTTCTGGCCAAGGTGTTTTCTTCCGTCGGTGTGCCCATTGGCTCCGATTTCCGCGACGGTGCCGAGAGACATACCGAATGACCGGGTTTCGGTTTATGGCGCTGTCTCGAACATGGGCCGAAATTGCGAATACTGGCCATTTCATGATGCAGGGTCGTCCCCTTCTCCAAATTTGTACGGTAACGTACTCACTGTTTTCATTCGATTTTCCGCTGCTAATATGACGGCTGCAGGTTGATGTTTCGAGCAAAGGGGCGAACCGGGCGAACCGCTATGCTTGGATCAAATTTTGTTGTTTATAACCGATTGTTGAAAACACTCGGCACAGAACGGCTGTTGCAGCTTGTCTCCCGGATGGAGCCGGTGAATCTGCAGGCCGGATATCAGCTGGTTGCGACTGGCATGCCCATTTCCCATTTCTGTTTTATCGAAACCGGTCTTGCATCGACAATTGTTCACGATGAGGGCGGCAAAAGAATTGAAACCGTGCTTGTCGGGCGCGAGGGTGTCACCGGCTGGCCCGCTCTTCTGGGTGCGGAAACCACACCAGATGAAACTGTGATGAGGATGGGTGGTCGGGGCCTCCTGATCCCGGTTATCGAACTAATGCGTCAGATGGAAGGGGACACGCACCTGCGTGAGCTGTTGCTGGGCTACGTTAATATCTGCATGCTACAGGTAGGCCAGCTTGTCCTGGCAAATGGACAATATAGTTTACGGGAAAGGCTCGCGCGCTGGTTGCTGATGTGCCGTGACCGACTCGATACCGATGATCTGCCGATTACCCATGAATTCCTCTCCACGGTTCTTGGAGTACGCCGACCGGGCGTTACCAACGAATTGCACGTTCTCGAAGGCATTCATGCGATTCGTGCCAGCCGCGGGAACGTCCGGATCATCAATCGCAGCATATTGGAAGACGTCGCCGACACAACCTACGGCGTACCCGAGAAAGAATATGAAAAACTAATGGCTCGTATACGGACGGATGTTGTGGCCCCGTCAGTGATTTCTGTCTAGGGCGTCGACGAAGCGGACTACTTTCAGCACCTCCTGCTCTATATTCCGTATGATGATGCATCCCTCGGAGATGTCACGCCCTTGCAGGATTGCCTCGCTCATCAGGGCGCGGGCATCTTTAAGCGCCTCTTCAATTGCCCGGTCGAGCGAAGACAGATCGCTCCCCTCCAGATCATCAAGGACGCTTTTGCCGCTGATCACGGTGAAGAAAAATCTTGGCATGGCGGTCTTCCCAAGAAAAGACATGCTCGCCGCTGGCGCTCGGCGCGGCTTGTCCTCATCCAAACTGTCGCAAATACTGGGCCTGTTTCTCAAGCCGGGTAGCAAGTTCGGAAATGCTCATATTCGTCGCGCATAAATGAATCGCACATTCCAGGAATTGCAGGGACGAACGCCTGAGAAAGTCCTGCTGCTGCTCATAGGCTATTCTGGCGATGCGATCGGATTTGCTGGATTTGTCCGTCATCTTCTGTTCCTCGGATTGAATTTTCTCACGCGCCTAACCCGGGGAGCGCGCAATTGTTTCGAAAAAAGTTCCCCTGCTGTCGTTGTCTCGCGGAACATCGTCGCCTCAGATTGGTTGGGTAGGTCGAAACTCAATCGGAGGCAGTGATGACCAGTAATTCTCCACGAGATGGCACTCCCGGCACCACCGACCAGTCGCCCCGCTGGGAGGGGCCAAAGGAAAACCGGCCAAGAGGCTACATGAAACCCACCGACGACCCCGAGCACGATCGGGATGCTGTTGGGGAGAACCTCAAAGACCCCCGCAAAAAACGTATTTCTGACGCGATGAAGACGCGCGACGACCAGTAATCCGGCAGGTTATCGACGCCACCCGGTAACAAGAGAAAACAGGCCACGTCCACAAAAACGTCGGCCAGCACCCGTCAGGGAGGGCCGACGCATCACATGAAAACGCGAAGGCGCCTTTGGAAACCAAAAACCCCGCTGGGGACATGACGAGCGTTCGAAGAGCAGGGTTTCCGGGGGAGGTGGTGAGCGTGAGAGTCACCACACCCATGACCCCGACCGAAATTAATGATCCGCCAGCAAGAACGATGAAAAAGGCGAAAAAGGAAAAGATCGTCGCAAAAGGTGACCAGGGAAAGCGATGCGCTTGATCTCGAGAAAGAGGTGTTCACGAAAAGTGAGCCCTCGCAGATCGCACGGCCTCTAAAAGACTCCGCAGACCAATCTGACAGCCGCAAGGCCAATCCGTTCCGATCTGCAATGTCAATGCGGTGTCAACCGGGCTGGCCGGGTGCTGCCAGAAAGACCCAACGTTGTGCTGAAAGACGCGAAGGGGAAGCTTCGCAAGGAGTTAGGCAAACAACGGCAGCGCGCACTTGATTTGTCTTCGTTGCGAGGCCTGCGAACCTGCCTTTTGAACTATTCATCGTTCCTCACGAAATATTAAATCTCGGAACTCCTCTCGTGCCGATTGGTTGGGTTAGCGCATGCCACAGGGCACGCAAGTGACAAATCACCAATATGAGGAGTACATATCATGGCAAATCAAGGTGGTACGCACGAACAGCACGTGAAGGCCGGTCAGCAGAGCCACAAGAACAGCGACAATCGTTCGAAGTCGGCGTCGGCCTCCAACAATAGCGATAATGGTAAAACCCGAGGCGGCACACACGAGCAGCATGTAAAGGCGGGTCAGCAGAGTCACAAAAATTCCTGATGCCAGAAAAATGAGAAATCCCCGCGCGTATCGCGGGGATTTCTTTGTTTTGTTCCCCAATGAAACAGGAAAGTTACATGGCCGCTTGCCCGCAGCTCTCTTCGGCATTGACGTAGCGACTTCGCAAGGCCGCAAAGCGCTTCTCCCGCTCCTCGCAGAATTCGGAGATTTTCGCTTAAAGTGACGTGATGCATGATCGCGTCTGGCCATGCTCCATTGGGTCTGGGGCCTTTTTGGGCGCCGTTCAGTGATAAAATGATTTGCTATAACAATATTTCAAGTGATGGTGAGTTATAGAAAAGGTGGCTATACCTCATGCAATGGAACTGGCAGTTGACAATTGGCTCAAACCTCACACGCCGGACGCGCGTCGATCTCGTTAGTAAATGACGGCACCTTTGTCTTGATCATGCCATCTGTGCGGAATAACCATCTCATTGCGGAGATTGGGGACGCGCCCCCGGCTGTTATGATCCCAACAGACCGGTCGCCAGTCTCCGCAGTCCAATTTTAAATGTTCGGTAGCTGGTCGCGCTTCAAGACTCCTTTTGGCACAAGCGGTGGTCGTCGGGAGGATACTGACCTTTGCTAAATTCGCCTTCATTGACACCAAACATCCCCAGCATCCACCCCACGCCATTCAAGAGTTTTTCAGCTTGATCACTGGTAAGAATGCAGATGACGAGCCAACATAAAACCAGCCTTCGCCAGAACCTCCTTGAGCGACTGTTACCTCTGGAGCGTGGGCAACGCTCGCACCAGAGTATCGGGTCCAGCTGTTTCGCATGATGGGAGAGTGTTACGATCCTGACGTCGGCGCTGCTATGCCGATTTCCTCACTATCAGCGTGCCCGGCAGCGTCACCGTTTCGAGTTCGATCGTTCCCTTGATCATCTTGAGGATCACATCAACCATTTCGTTGCGCGGCTGTTCATAGGTCGTGAGACCATAGGCAAACGATCCGCTCAATTCGTAATTGTCAAAGCCGACGACGGCGATCTCTTCCGGTACTCTAAGGCCGAATTTTCCGCGGATTTCGTCCAAGGCTCCGATTGCCAGAATATCGTTCTCACACATCAGCACATCGACGCGATCTTGCGCTGCGGTCTCGGACAGATAGCGCCTGACAGATACGGCCCCGGCTTCGGCGCTGTATTTCTCGGCGGACAGAAGGGCGATTTCCGTTATTCCCTTCTGCGCCCAGAACTCGGTGAAGTGGTGGCGACGCCGCAATGCCGTTGACAGCGCCGCAGCTCCGCTCATGAAGCCGGGCCGTTTGTAGCCCTTCGCATGGAGATGATCGACGATCTCCCTCAACGCAAGTTCCGCGTCGCAGACGACGGCGGGAACGCCCTCGATCTGGCTGTCGCGCGCAAGTACGAACATCGGGGGTATTCCGTTGCCGTGCTGCAGATCGATTAGGGTCTCATCGCGAAACGCCGTACCGAAGAGCACGATTGCGTCTACCTGCCGCTGGTCGGCATGGAGCAGCGCGTTCACATGGTCGAAATGGTTGTTGATGTTAATGAGCATCACCACCAGTCCCGCAGCCTGAAGTTTCTCCGTCAGTGCTTCCAGGAACGGCAGTTTCTGCGGATTCGAGAAGTCGTCAACGAAGACGGCAACCTGTCCAGTGGTGTTGGTGGCGAGACTGCGGGCCAGCAGGTTAGGGGTGTAATTCAGTGCCGCCGCAATCTCCAGCACCTTGCGTTTGCTCTCTTCGGTGATCGAGGCGCCCGGCGTAAATGCGCGGATCACGGTCCATTTCGATACCCCGGCGGCTTCCGCTACCTGTTTTGCCGTTGCTCTCTTGCGCATAACCTCTCCCGAAATGGAACGTACATTCCATTTCTTGATATCAATGAAATTAATTCTTGCTTTTAACGTATTCTGACATAGGATGCACCTGCTTGCACCCGGTAGCAAGCAACTTTGCACCCGGTAGCATTCGAATTTCCGTCCAGAGGAGTGGATGGTATTGAGGAGGAAAAAATGAAATCGATTTTGAAGTATCTGGCTTCCGCAGCTCTTGCCGTTTCGCTTGCAGGTTCATGGTCGGTTGGTGTGAAGGCTGACGAACAGCCCAGCATCATTGCCGTAACTCACGGTCAGGCGTCGGACCCATTCTGGTCCATCGTCAAGAACGGGATGATGCAGGCCGGTAAGGACATCAATGTTAAGGTTGACTATCGCGCGCCTGAGACCTTCGATATGGTTGCCATGGCGCAACTTATCGAAGCTGCGGTCAATCAGAGCCCGGCGGGCATTGTGATTTCCAATCCCGATCCGGACGCGCTTGGCCCGGCCATCGAGAAGGCCGTTACCGCCGGCATTCCGGTCATTTCCATGAATTCGGGCATTGCCGCCGCTGAAAAGCTCGGCATCAAGCTCCACGTCGGTCAGGACGAACTTCCGGCGGGCGTGAAAGTTGGTGCAAAGCTCAAGTCGCTCGGCCTGAAACATGTTCTCTGCGTCAATCAGGAAGTCGGTAACGCCGCTCTCGACCAGCGCTGCGCCGGCACTGAGAAGGGCTTCGAAGGTGGAAAGGTCACCATTCTGCCGGCGACTGCGGATCCTGCCGAAATCGAGTCCAAGATTCAGGCTGCTCTGACCTCCGATCCGTCCATCGACGTTGTTCTCGGCCTGTCCGCTCCACTCGTGGGTGAGCGCGCGGTGGCTGTCGTTGAGAAGATGGGCAATGGCGACAAGGTCAAGGTTGCTTCCTATGACCTTTCGGCCAATTTTCTGAAGTCTGTATCCGAGGGCAAGGCGCTCTTTGCCGTCGACCAGCAGCCCTATCTTCAGGGCTATCTCCCGGTCACGCTCCTCGCGCTCAATGCCCGCTACGGGACGATCCCGGCCGGCAATGTCGCTTCGGGTCCGAGCTTCGTCGAGAAGGACGCGGCGGCTTCGGTTATCGAGAAATCCTCCCAGGGGGTCCGCTGAGCGGGACCTGCGGCAGCTCCCGCTCTTCCGGCGGGAGCTGCATTCATCGCCCGACATCCGATCCGCGTGACGCGTGAGTGGAAACCGATGGCGCACGGAAAACAACTTAACTCTGAGGTACGACCATGACGCTGGCCAACGAACAGAACGGGTCTTCGGCTCGATCTGACGAACGCCTGAAAAAGGTATCGACCATGACCGCACTCGCCCGGCGTCCGGAACTCGGCGCTGTCGCAGGACTGGTCGTCGTAACGATATTCTTCTTTTCCACTGCCAACCCCGCCATATTTACGCTTGCCGGCGTGGTCAATTTCATGGCGCCAGCCGCCCAGCTTGGAATTCTGGCGATTGGCGCGGCGCTTCTTATGATCGGCGGCGAGTTCGATCTGTCTATCGGCTCCATGGTTGCCTTTGCGGGCCTCGTCTTCGGCACGGCGCTCGTTGTCCTTGATCTGCCGCTCAGTGTCGCAATCCTGATCGCGCTGGGTTTCGCCGTGGTCATTGGCATTACCAATGCCCAGCTTACAATGCGCACCGGACTGCCGTCATTCATTGTCACACTCGCATTCCTCTTCATTCTCCGCGGCCTCACGCTCGTCGGACTGAAATGGGCAAGCGGCGGCGCAACCCAGCTTCGCGGAATGAAGGAAGCGGTTGTCGACAGCCCGCTCGCTCCGCTGTTCTCCGGTGATGCCTTTCCCGGATTGTTTAAATGGCTTGCCAATGCCGGGATCATCGACACTTTTCCGAACGGCGCGCCCAGGGTTCCGGGTATCCCTGTCGAAATACTCTGGTTCGTCCTTATTGCGCTCGTCGCCACATGGGTCTTGCTTCGGACGCGCTTTGGTAACTGGATCTTCGCATCCGGCGGCGATCCGAAGGCCGCCCGCAAATCCGGCGTGCCTGTCGCCCGTGTGAAAACAACCCTGTTCATCGTCACCGCCATGTGCGCCACACTTGTTGCAATACTAACGGTTCTCGATGCCGGTTCCACCGACGCCCGGCGCGGCTTCCAGAAGGAATTCGAAGCCATCATCGCGGCCGTTATCGGCGGATGTCTTCTGACGGGCGGGTACGGTTCGGCAATCGGCGCCTTCTTCGGCTCCATCATCTTCGGCATGGTGCTGATCGGCTTGACCTACACCTCCATCGATCAGGATTGGTACCTCGTCTTCCTCGGCGGCATGCTTCTAACGGCGGTCATATTCAACAACCTCATTCGCAAGCGCGTGACGGGAGAACGCTGATGAGCAACACTCACACGCCACTCGTCGAGGTCAAGAACCTCGTGAAGCACTTCGGGTCCATCATCGCACTCAACGGCGTTTCCCTGAGCGTCCATGCCGGCGAAGTTCTCTGCCTTCTCGGAGACAATGGAGCAGGCAAGTCCACCCTCATCAACACGCTTTCTGGCGTACACAAGCCGACATCGGGCGACTTTCTGGTCGAAGGAAAACCGCACGCCTTCAACGGTCCGCGCGGTGCGCTCGATGCGGGCATCGCTACCGTCTACCAGGATCTGGCGATGATCCCGCTGATGTCAGTGACCCGCAACTTCTTCATGGGTCGCGAACCGCTCAAGGGTTTCGGTCCGTTCAAATACATGGACATGGAATTTGCGGATCGTGTCACAAGCGAGGAGATGAGAAGGATCGGCATCGATGTCCGCGAGCCCGGGCAGGCCGTCGGCACCCTTTCCGGTGGCGAACGGCAATGTGTGGCGATTGCCCGTGCTGTCTATTTCGGAGCGAAGGTGCTCATTCTCGATGAGCCGACCTCCGCCCTTGGTGTGGCGCAGACCTCGATGGTTCTAAAATATATCGATCAGGTGCGCAGCAAAGGGCTGGGGGTAATCTTCATTACCCATAACGTCCGTCACGCCTATGCGGTGGGAAACCGTTTCACGGCGTTGAACCGGGGCAAAACGCTCGGGACATTCGCTAAGGACGAAATCAATCTCGATGGCCTCCAGAACCTGATGGCTGGCGGCAAGGAACTTCAGTCGATCTCTGCGGAACTCGGCGGAACGATCTGACGCAGCGCGCAAAAACGAAACGCGGCTCGGCGCTCGCGCCGCGCTTCGGACAACCATGTTCCAAAAACCAGGAAACACCCCGATGAGCAATGCCAATAACAACGCGTTTCCACTGGCCGCCTGCGCCGAGATGCTGTGGCGGGACAAGCCGATCGAATGGCGCGCCTCCCGCCTGAAGGAGTTGGGATTCGGCGTTGGCCTCTGGAACTGGCCGGAGCACGATATCGGCAAGCTGGAGGCGACAGGCGCAACCTTCACAATCATGAACGGCTATCTCACGGGCCGTCTCACCGATGACGAGGGTACGGCCGAACTCCTCAGGACAGCCCGCGAAACTGCTCAGATCGGCAAGCGTCTCGGCGTCCAGCGGCTCAATCTTCACGGAACCGGCCTCGGCGACCGTGGGCTTCCCGTTCAGCCGATCGAGGTCGTCACGGGAGCCATGTGGTTGAAGGCGCAGGACGCGCTACGCCGCATCGTTGATCTGGCGGAAGAGGAAAACGTCGTCTTCACGCTCGAAAACCTGAACCTCCCGGTCGACCATCCCGGAGTGCCCTTTGGCCGCGCTGAAGACACGTTGGCTCTGGTATCGAGCATCGACCATCCCCGTCTCCGTCTCAATCTCGACCTCTACCATGCGCAGATCGGCGAGGGGAACCTGATCGAGCTGTGCGGTAAGTGCCTGCCATGGATCGGCGAGATCCAGGTCGCCGACGTTCCCGGTCGCTGCGAGCCGGGCACGGGCGAAGTTAACTGGAACGGCGTCGCCAAGGCATTGAACGCCATGGGCTATTCCGGCCCGATCGGGATGGAAGCCTGGGCGGCCGGAGATTCGGACGCTGCGCTCTCGTCCTTCCGCGAAGTATTCACTCTCTAATTTCATAACAGGACAAAACTTATGGCCAAGGTCAAAACTGTCAATGTCGGTCTCATCGGTGCCGGACGCATCGGCTCCTTCCACGGTGAAAGCGTTGCCAGGAGGATCGTGGACGCCGAACTCGTAGCCATCGCAGATCCTGCGCCCGGTGCGGCTGCGAAGCTTGCTGAAATTCTGGACGTCGATGCTTCCTACACCGATGTCGCTGAGATGCTGGCGCATCCGAGTCTGGATGCCGTCATCATCGCAACCCCCGCGCGCTTCCATACCAACGTTCTGGTACAGGCTGCCGAGGCGGGCAAAGCAGTCTTCTGCGAAAAGCCGATGGCGCTCACCCTTGAAGACGCCGACCGTGGTATCGCTGCGGCCAAAGCTGCGGGCGTTCCGCTTCAGGTCGGTTTCAACCGCCGCTGGGACCAGGCCTTCGCTGAAGGCCGCGCGGCCATCGACGCAGGGAAAGTGGGCGCACCGCAACTCATCCGCTCGCTGACCCGCGACCCGGGTCCATTCGGGGCCGATCCAGACAGGATTCCCCTATGGACGGTCTTTTACGAAACGTTGATCCATGACTTCGACACGCTGCTGTGGCTGAACCCCGGCGCGAAACCCGTCGAAGTCTTCGCGATGGCGGATGCGCTTGTCCGTCCGGACGCCCGCGATAAGGGATTTCTCGATACGGCAGTTGTCAACATCCGCTTTGACAATGGTTCCATCGCCGTCGCCGAGGCAAATTTCTGCGCGATGTACGGCTACGATATCCGTGGCGAAGTCTTCGGTTCGGGCGGCATGATCACCATGGGCGACGTTCGCCGCTCCAGCATGACGCTCTTCGACAAGGACGGTGTCTCCAACGACACCTGGCGTCGTGACACGGACCATTTCGTTCAGGGCTATACGGCCCAGCTCGCGTCATTCGTCGAGGCTGTCCGCGACGGTGAGATCAAGGATGCACCGACAGGCGCCGACGCCCGCAACGCTCTGGCGATCGCACTTGCTGCGATCGAGTCCGTGTCGAAGAAACAGCCGTTCCGCATGGGTTGATATGGCTTGTGGCGGGGACGGCGCGCGAATATCCCTCCCGCCGGCAAACCGATATTCCGAAAAGGAGGTGCGGTTGCACAGTATCGAAGCCGACGTGACGTCACGGAGACAGGCTCAAAAACAGGAGAGAATTTTCCATGGGCCATAACACGACATTGCCCCTGTCAAAAGCCCGCCTTGCGGTAAGCCCTCTTTCGTGGGCGAACGATGTCCTGGAGGATCTGGGGGCCGAGATCTCGCTGCAGACCTGTCTGTCCGAGGCCGCATCGAACGGTTATGCGGGCATCGAACTCGGCCGGAAATTTCCGCGCGATGCATCGGTGTTACGGCCATTGCTTGAAAATCAAGGTCTTGCCCTGGCATCAGGATGGCATTCGGGACAGCTTGCGGAAAGGTCGGTCGAGGACGAGATCGCCTCTGTCGGGGATCACGCCGCGCTGCTGAAAGCGATGGGATGCAGCGTTCTCGTCTATGGCGAAGTTGCGATGATGACGCCGGGGGCGCCGTTCGATGCCCCGATGTCCCGCCGTCTTGTCATGCCGACTGCGGACAGGGCCGCCTATTCCGCACGCCTGACCGACTTTGGCAAGCGTCTCTTCGACGCTTACGGCCTGAAGCTTGCTTATCATCATCACCTGATGATGGTCGCAGAAACCTTCGAGGAGGTTTCCGCCGTCATAGGTAAAGCCGGGCCGGAGGCCGGTCTTCTTCTCGATACCGGACACGCCGCCGCAGCGGGCTTTGACTATGCAAAGCTGATTAAGCGCTTCGGGGACCGTATCGTCCACATCCACCTGAAGGACATCCGCATGGCAGTCCACGATGATGTGCGTTCGAAGGATCTCAGCTTCAACGATGGTGTGCGGAATGGTCTGTTCACCGTCCCCGGCGATGGCGTCGTTGATTTCGATCCGGTCGTCCGTTTCGTCAAGGACAGCGCTTACACCGGATGGCTGGTTATCGAGGCGGAACAGGACCCGGCGAACGCACCGCCTAAGGAATATACTGCGAAAGCATTCGAATTCATTCAAATGAAGTTCAGGGGCTCGCCTGTGGAAGCGGGCTAACCTTCGAGACTGCGCACCGTCTTGGGATAACCATCATGAGAAACGATATCGTTATCGCAAAACCGACGACTTTTGCCGAACTCAAGGGCATGATTGCAGAGGCCCATGTCAGGCTTTCCAGGGACCAGGAACGGGTGGCGCGGACGGCTGCCGCACATCCCGAAATGGTGGCGTTCGGAACAACTCATTCGCTTGCCGATTATTGTCGCGTTTCGCAATCAACAGTCATGAGGCTGGCAATCTCGCTGGGATTTGGAAGCTTCAGGGAGTTCAGACAAATTTTCCGTCATCACGTTCGAGCGAACGGAGTTAGAGGCTTATGATGGATGCGATCTAGCGCGAACGCCTCAAAAATAAAGCGTTCGCAAGTTTTTCAGTTCCATAATCTATCTTATGCGATTACTGTGTGTAGCCGCAAAGTTAGAATGTCCTGTTTCTGCAAAGTTGGAATGTCACACTCCCCGGATCTGATTGACGTCTGGGAGATGCAGATGGGATTGATCACCATGAGCGAGCGCGATTTGCAGCGGATCGAGGTTTTGTCGAAAGTCGTTGAAGGCCGCATGACCATTGTCGCAGCGGCGCATGTACTGGCAATCAGCGTCCGGCATATTCAGAGATTGATTGGTCGTATTGAGGCTGCCGGCGCTGCCTCGATAAGGCATAAAGCGATCGGTCGGCCGTCAAACAATAAAATAGCCACCGGCGTCCGTGATTATGTTTTGATGCTGGTGCGAGAACGCTACCTTGATTTCGGGCCAACGCTGGCGGCCGAGAAGCTCCAGGAAGAGCACGGCGTGACGGTTTCACGCGAGACCTTGCGCAAGTGGATGCAGGATGCCGGTCTATGGCTTTCGAGGAAGCAGCGGCGGACGTTTCATCAGCCGCGGTTGCGACGAGAGGCCTATGGTGAACTGGTCCAGATAGACGGCTCCGAGCATCGTTGGTTTGAGGATCGTGGGCCCGCCTGCTCGCTATTGGTCTTCGTCGACGATGCGACCGGAAAGCTGATGCAGCTGCGGTTTGTTCGGTCGGAGAGCGCTTTCACCTATTTCGAGGCGCTTTCGCTTTACCTTGAAGAGCATGGCGCACCTATCGCCTTTTACTCCGACAAACATTCCGTTTTTCGTGTCGCCCGGAAAGACGCCAAGGGCGGGCAAGGCATGACGCAGTTTGGTCGCGCGCTATCGGAACTGCACATCGAGATCCTTTGCGCCAATTCCAGCCAGGCCAAGGGACGCGTCGAGCGTATGAACAGGACATTGCAGGATCGGCTGGTCAAGGAATTGAGGCTTGCCAATATCAGTGACATGGAGACCGGCAATGCGTTTCTGCCAGCCTTCATCGAGCGATACAATGACCGCTTTGCGGTGACCCCTACCCGCCCCGACGACCTCCATCGGCCTGTCAATCTGGCGCCAAGCAGGCTGAATGACATGCTTTGCAAACGCGAGCAAAGACACGTCGGCGCACAGCTTTCATTCTCCTATGAGCGCAAACGCATCATGCTTGAAGAGAACAACGTCACGCGCGGCCTAGTTGGAAAGTATGTCGAGACATACGCATACGCTGATGGACGACTGGATATTCGATGGAAAGGTCACTCGTTGCCTTACAAGATTTTCGACAAGGACCAGCGCGTGACCCATGCGGCTGTGGTCGAGAACAAGCGTCTCGGAGAAGTGCTGGCCTACATAAAGGAGCAGCAAGATCGAGACCACGCACCTGCGCCAAAGACCAACAGTGAGAAGATCGGCTACAAGCCGAGAGGCCGCAAACCCGGTCCGCGCACGGATTTCATGAATGATCCGGACGTCATTGCGAGACGGCAAAAGGCTCTTGCTCAAATAGATGAGGCTGAATGATCCACTTCCGGCCAAAAGCGGACGACTGCAGCTGGCCCATTGCTGTCATAAGACGTCGTAATCAAGGTTGTTAGAGAGACCGTCATATCTGGCCGGACGAGCAATCCGCAGGAATAGCGCATCGCCCACCATGTCGCGTGGTCAACAAAGAAGGCTCCATTCATTGCGTCAAACGCAATACACTCGTCAGATTTATTGCAATTTACGAGACAGTCAAACTCGTTCAGTTTCGGGTTCTAAACATTTCTCTAAGGAGCCAACGATGACGAACAAAGCAAACACACCACGCGTTGAATCTGCAAACCACGGCGTTGCCTGGGAAAAAGCATTTGGCTACGCACAAGCGGTCAAGGTTAAGGATACGATCTATGTTTCCGGTCAGCTGAGCCACGATAGCCAAGGGAATTTGGTCGCACCTGCCGAAATCGATGCCACTGGAAAGCCAGTTTCGTTCGACACCATGGAAGCTCAGATTCGCCAAACTTATGAGAACGCCCGCGTCCTCCTTCAACAATTCGGCGCAACTTTCGACGACGTGGTTGAAGAGACACTTTACGTACTGGACGTCGATGCAGCCTTCGGCCCCGCCTCTGAAATCCGGAAAAAAGTCTACGGTTCCGAACTCCCTCAGCTGGCTAGCAACATCATTGGTGTGACGCGCCTCGCCTTTCCCCAACAGCTCGTTGAGATCACGTTCAGAGCGGTCGTGGACCGTTAAATGGCGGTGCGAGTTCTCAGATAGAAAAGCACGGTTTGTCAAAAAGATCGCGCAAGTCTATGCCTTATACGGCAGCGTGGTTACTTCCTCGATTGTCTCCCTCTGGGGTGACAATCGAAGGAAGCTAAAGCCAAAAGGGAGCGTTATCACCCGCCCCCTCCCTACCCTTGCAACCCGGCCCAGCCGGTCCGGTCGGGGGCTGATTGTTTGAGCCAGTGTCGCATTTCTAACCGGCCGGTAGAGCGACAGATGACATTTTAACTTTGCGAAATCCGCGACAATTCAACTCTGCTGCCACACTGTGTGTAGCCGGGTACATTCTATTTCCAAGTGCGACATGCCAGTGATTTCAATGGCTTCACTTTGGAGATTTTCGCATGTCCGGATGTTATTCGCAATTGACCCTCGCCGATCGTCGTCATCTTCACCGTCTCGAAAGTCGCGATCAACGAGATGGCCCGCCGGCTCGGACGCCATAGGTCAACCATCTATCGCGAAATCCGTCGCAACACCTTCCATGACCGTGAGCTTCCCCAGTACACCGGTTACTTCGGGACGATCGCTGATCAACTGACCCGCGAGCGACGAAGACGCTTGCGCAAGCTGCGACGCCATCCGGATCTGCGAGCCGACGTCATCCGTCAACTCAAGGCTCGATGGTCTCCCGAGCAGATCGCCGGGCGTCTGCTGTCGGAGGAAATAAGCCCTGTTCGCGTGTCCGCCGAAACGATCTACCGGTTCATTTACAGCAAGGAAGATTATGCGCTCGGCCTCTATCAATACCTGCCGGAAGCGCGCCGCAAGCGTCGTCCTCTCCGCTCCAGAAAACCGCGCGATGGTGCTTTTCCAGCAAGCCATCGCATATCGCAAAGGCCTGATTTTATTGGAGACAGATCGCGGTTCGGGCACTGGGAGGGTGACCTCATCATATTCGAGCGTCCGTTTGGCCATGCCAATGTCACATCACTCGTTGAGCGCAAAAGCCGCTATACCGTTCTGATCAAGAACCCGAGCCGGCACTCGCGTCCGATCATGGACAAAATCATTCGTGCATTCTCTTCCCTGCCCGCCTTCGCGCGTCAGAGCTTCACCTTTGATCGCGGTACGGAGTTTGCCGCATTCCGGGCTTTCGTTTCCAGCCGCCGGATACAGACCTCAGTCAAATGTCGCAGGCGACGCTTAACGAGTTCACACACATTCTCAACGACCAGCCGAGAAAGTGCCTGAACTAGAAAAATTGGCAGCGCGCGGAGCCGCGGGTCTCCGAGTGCGTCGCGAGCCCACGCAAAAAAGGTCGGCATTCGGCCCAGCAATCTTTAGTGGTCAGCTTCGTCATTCCTATGCGGACATCTCTTCAAAAGTTTTTCAATTATTGCCCTGTCACCACCGTACCGATCCAGCACTTCGACTGCCTTGGCCAAGCTGACAGCGTACTCCTGCTGCAGTTGCTCGACGGTATATTGCCCGGTCTTGTCCTCTCGCATCGTGAGCCTCCTTACGACCCGAAAATGCGATTGCCCTGACATCGGTTCCATCAAAGCTTTCGTCCGAGGGACATACGTCGGTCCGATGGCTTGCTGTTCGAAACCGCCATGCGAACCGGGAAAAATGCACATTAGAGACATCCCGGGAACGGAGTGGGCGGCGGATGTGACCGTCCGTGCCGTCTCCCATTACAGGAGCTGCGGGGAACCAAGGCGGCAATTGCGCATTTGTCCCCTAGAGTAGTCAACAATCGGAAATCGGAGGAACCCCATGAAAACGCTTGCGGACATTTTTGAACACACATTGCAGGACGTCTATTATGCCGAGAACGCGATAACCAAAGCGTTGCCCAAAGTCGCGAAGGCCGCCAAGAACGCCGAGTTGAAGAGAGCGGCCGAAGATCACCTTGCGGAAACAAAGGAGCAGATCAAGAAACTCGATCAGGTTTTCAAATCCATTGGCAAAAAGGCCTCCGGTGAAAAATGCGACGCTATTGAAGGCTTGATCAAGGAAGCAGAAGGTCTCATGGAAGAGGCAGAAGGAACTGCACTGGACGCTGGCCTTCTTGCCGCGTGCCAGGCTGTTGAGCATTACGAAATCGCCCGCTACGGTTCGTTGCGCGAATGGGCCAAGGACCTCGGTCACGATGAAGCACACAAACTTCTGAGCGAAATCCTCGATCAGGAGAAAGCGACGAACAACAAGCTGACCAACCTTGCAGTGACAGCCATCAATAAAACCCCGGCCGCCAGGAAGGCTGCCTGAATCGTGGAAGTACTTGCGACGGTCTCCCCGCTTTTGGGGAGACTTTGTGTGTTCCAGCATCTAGGCGTTATGGTGCAAGCCTTGAGGCTGTCCTTGCTCGCGTGCCTCCTGACTTCTCGAGCCGACGTCTGCCCGATCTTCCGGCGTCCTACCTTCGGGTTGGTCGGCCTTGCGTCATAGTCCGGCAATGCCCGCGCTGCCGCTTCTATTGGTGGGCAACAATCTTTTTTCCAAACCGAAAAAACGTAACGGGCTCGCCAGAGGCACCAGATGGAGCGCAGCAAGGACGGGGGCGATTGGGAACATCTCGGAAAAAAGGCAAGGGGCTCCGCGCCCGCGATCCCCGCGCCTTCCAGTCAGGACATACATAGCCTGCCTTCGATTGCCGGGACTGATGTGACCGATATGCGCTGCAGTGACGGAAATACCGCCCGCCATCAGGCCAAACAGCATGCGGCATGAATGCGGGCGATCTGGCGCCACGGCACCATAAACTTAATGTGCCAAGGGCAAGGTAGTGCGATTTTCCGGGATCAGGCAGTTTGAAGGCGAGCGACGTCACGCCAAGTATCCAAGGCTGCTGTTCGCAGTTCGCGATGGTGAGCGGATGGAATATCGTGGCGGGGAATGTGAAAGAGGTTTGCGATCGGGTCGTGGATGGACACGAAACACTAAAGCTGTCGCGCTGACTTGAAGCGCTTCATGATCCTTTCCCTTCGTCGTACGGGCTGACGGGAGTTCTCCGCCCGATTGTTCAGTCCCTTGTGTGGACGATGCTCGACGCCGGGCATGATCTCGCGCTTCGCCGCGCCGTAGGAGCGCAGCTTGTCGGTGATCATCACACGCGGCGAACCGCTTTGCCCTTTCAGGATCTTGCGCATCAAACGTTTCGCAGCCTTGGCATTGCGGCGACTTTGCACCAGCGCGTCGAGAACAAAGCCATCCTGTTCAACGGCCCGCCAAAGCCAGTGTTTCTTTCCACCCATGGTGGTGACAACCTCATCAAGATCCATTTGTCGCCGAGCCTTCCGGCAGATCGCCTCCGGATATCATTGGCAAAGTGTCTACCGAATTTCTCAGCCCAGAGGCGCACGGTTTGATGAGAGACGATGACGCCCCGCGCTGCCAGCAGATCCTCGACCATCCGCAGGCTGAGCGGAAACCTGAAGTACAGCCAAACTGCATGGGCAATCACCTCCGCTGTAAATCGGTGGCGACGATAAAGAGGATCACGGTTAAATCTGGTCATGCAGCCAGATCCCACAATTTGATCCATGTCCGGTTAACGTTACGATGCCCTTGAAAGGATCCGAACCGGCGGCCTTGCCTTTGTCATCAAGCTAGCTCGCGAGTTACATCCAATATCAAGGCCTTAGACGACTCGCGGATGCCAAGTCTCCGGTTACATCATTGGAAATATCCTGAGGAACCAGTGGCTAGCTCTCAGACACGTGCAATCCAAAATTATAGAAGCCGAAACGCTTGCCCCAGAGCCGTCTAAAAAGGGTGAGATTTTCGGGATAACGACGGGCCATTGCCCCTTGATTCCTTCCCATTTGATAATTTATGTTGGCCTTGTTCTCAGGGCGGGGTGCAATTCCCCACCGGCGGTATCGGGATTTTTCCCGGAGCCCGCGAGCGCTTCCGGTCTCCAAAGCCGGAAGGTCAGCAGATCCGGTGAGAGGCCGGAGCCGACGGTATAGTCCGGATGGAAGAGGACAAGGCATAGGACGCTGGCGCGTGAGCTGGCTTCGCATTGCATTGTTCGCCCAAGGGATATTTGGCGCTTCTCGAAGCGCGAAAATGCCGCAAAACGGCATAACCCTTGAAAGGCTTGAAAGAAAATGACCATTGCTAGAATTGAAGACGCCATCGAAGCCATTTCCCGTGGCCAGATGGTGATTGTCGTTGACGACGAAGACCGCGAAAACGAAGGCGATGTCATCGCCGCCTCCGACAGCATTACCCCGCAGCAGATCGCCTTCATGATGAACCATGCGCGCGGGCTGATTTGCGTCGCCATGCCGGGCGAGCGACTGGATGCCCTCGACATTCCCTTGATGGTGTCGCGCAATACCGAATCCCTCAAGACAGCGTTCACCGTCTCGGTGGACTATATTCCGGGCACCACGACAGGCATTTCCGCCGCCGACCGGGCAAAGACCGTACGCGCGCTGGTATCGGAGGATTCACGCCCCGAAGACTTCGCCCGCCCCGGCCATATCTTCCCGCTGCGCGCCAACCCGCAAGGCGTTCTCGGCCGCACCGGTCATACCGAAGCGGCCGTCGATCTTTGCCGTCTTGCGGGCAAATTCCCCTGCGGCACCATCTGCGAAGTCGCCAATGACGACGGCACCATGGCCCGCCTGCCCCAGCTCGAAGTCTTTGCCGAACGCCACGGCCTGCTCGTCGTGACGATCAAGGATCTCGTTTCTTACCTCAAGGGCGAGGTTGTCGAGGACGTGGTGCAGAAGCAGGTCGCCTGATCTGCGCTTCCTTGTTGTGAATACGAAAACGCCCGGTGCAAACCGGGCGTTTTTCATTCCGTGAGAGAACTCCAGCGCCGAGACCAAAACCTACCAGCAGCAGAAACCGCCATCCACCAGCAGGTCCACGCCCGTCACGAAGCTCGCCGCATCTGACAGCAAGAAGATCGCCGGGCCGACCATTTCATCCACGCCCGCCATGCGCTGCATCGGCGTCTGCTCTTCAAAGAGCTTGGTCTGGTGCACCATCTCCGGCCGCGTGTTCATCGGCGTCGCCGTGTAACCCGGCGAGATGGTATTGACGCGAATGCCGCGCCCCACCCACTCCATCGCCATGGATTTCGACATATGGATGACGCCCGCCTTCGAGGCGTTGTAATGGCACTGCATCAGCCCGCGATTGACAATGACGCCGGACATGGAAGCGATATTGACGATCGCGCCGCGGCCGTTCTTCAGCATGGCATTGGCTTCGGCCTGGCAGGACAGGAAAACGCCCTTCAGGTTGATATCCATCATCGTCTGGAACTGGCTTTCCTCCATCTCCTCGGCCGGATTGGCATTGGCGATACCGGCCGCATTGACGGCGAGCGAGAGCGCACCAAGCTCGGCTTCAGTGCGCGCAACCGCATCGGTCAGCGCCTGCTTGCTGGTGACGTCGGCAGCAATCTGGATCGACTTGCGTCCAGCCTTGGCGATGAAATCCGCCGTCTGCGCCAGACCATCATCGGTGCGGCGGTCGAGCAGCGCTACATTGGCGCCGGACTGGGCAAGGCCCATGGCGATCCGCTGGCCGATGCCGGAACCGGCACCGGTGACGAGCGCCACCTGCCCAGAAAGATCAAACAGTTTCGGCGCGTTGAGGGTGATGGTGGACATCTCTGTTTCCTTCTTCAGATGGTTGCCAGTTCCATGACCGAGACGTCGTTTGCTTCGTCGCGGCTGAGGATGCCGGCCTGTTTTCCCTGCGCCAGAACGAGAATGCGGTTCGAAACGCCCAGCACCTCTTCCAGATCGGAGCTGACGACGATGACGGCCACGCCGCTCTTCGCCAGACCCACAATGATATCGTAAATACCTGCCCGCGCACCGACATCGATGCCGCGGGTCGGCTCATCAAGCACCACCACGCGCGGATTGCGGGCAAGCCATTTGGCAATGACCACCTTCTGCTGGTTGCCGCCGGAAAGATCCGAGGCCGGCTGTTCACTACGGCCCTTCACTCCGAATTTGGCGATGGCCTCTTTTGTGAAGGCGCGCTTGATACGCGGTGTGATCCAGCCGGTGCCGACGCGATCGAGATTGGCATAGATCAGATTTTCACCGATCTCGTGCTCCACCACCAGCCCCTGCAATTTGCGGTCTTCCGGCACCATGACGATGCCCTTGGCGATGGCATCAGCCGGGCTTTTCAGCGTCAGCACCTTGCCATCCAGCAGAACCTCACCAGCACTTGTCGGATCGGCACCGGAAATCGCACGCACCAACTCGGTGCGTCCCGCGCCGATCAGACCGGCAATGCCAAGGATTTCGCCGGCGCGAACGCCGAAGCTGATGTCGCGGAAGGCATTGGTCGCACTGGTCAGCCCCTTGACCTCCAGCACCACCTTGTCCTGCGGTTCAGGCAGCGCTGGGAACAAGCGCTCCAGCGAGCGGCCGACCATGCTTTCGACGATGGCGCGCACCGGCGTCGCGCTATCGGCAAATTCATGCACCCGCTCGCCGTCGCGCAATACGACGATGCGGTCGGTGATCTGTTTGATCTCTTCCATGCGGTGGGAAATATAGATGATGCCCACGCCCTCGGCGCGCAGCTTGCGCACCTGCTCGAACAGAGCCTGCGTCTCCGCGCCGCCAAGCGCCGCCGTCGGTTCGTCGAGGATCAGAAGCTTCGCGTCCAGCGCCAGAGCCTTGGCGATTTCGATCAGTTGCTGGTTGGCGGTCGAGAGACCGACCACCTTGCGGGTTGCGGGAATGTGCAGGTTGAGGCGCGCCAATTGCTGTTGGGCCCGCCGCACCATTTGGGCACGGTCGACAACGCCGTTCTTCATCGGCCAGCGGCCAATGAAGACGTTTTCGGCAATGGAAAGCTCCGGCAGAAGCTTCAGCTCCTGGTGGATGAGAACGATGCCCTTGTCGATCGCCTCACGCGGCGACGACGGCGCATAGGGCTGGCCGCGCCATGCCATCGTACCCTCGGACGGCTCACGCGAACCGGCGATGACGCCTGATAGCGTGGACTTGCCCGCGCCGTTTTCACCCAGCAACGCCACCACTTCGCCGGCATGGACGTCGAGATCGACGTTTTTCAGAACCTCGAGCGGACCGTAACGTTTGCTGATGCCACGGAGCGAAAGAACCGGCTCGCGCATGACAGGACCTCCCAGGACACAATCGTGGCGAAGACGCACCACGGCTTTGCATCCGAAATTGCATAAAGACAAACTAATGAACGCCCCGCGCATCCGACCGGACGCGCGGGACAGCCGGATCAGGGATGGTTGGCGATGAAGCCTGCGACGTTTTCCTTGGTGGTCAGCGTCGCATCGGAGAGCTGCACGGCCGGAACCTTCTCGCCGCCGACGATCTTGACGGCCATCTCGACAGCCATGCGGCCCATCTTCTGGGTCTGCTGCGTCGCGGTCACGTCGAAGACGCCGTTCTTCAGCGCCTCAAGCGCTGCAGTATCGCCATCGAAGCCGCCGACAACGATCTTCTGCGAGGGGTTGGCAACCTTGATCGCCTGCGCCGCACCAAGCGCCAGACCGTCAGCCTGCGCAAAGACGATAGAGACATCAGGGTTAGCCTGCAGCAGGTTCTGCATGATCTGGAAGCCTTCGTCCTGGCTCCACATGTTGGACCACTGTTCGGCAACGACCTTCACGCCGGAATTGGCCTTGACCGATTCCATGCAGCCCTTGGTACGGTCGACTTCAGGCGTGGTGCCCTTCTGCCCGTGGATGATGACCATCTTGCCCGAGCCACCGGCCTGCTTGATGATGTAATCGCACACCGACTTAGCGGAAGCGACGGAATCGGTGGCGAGGAAGGTATCGCCTGGGGCGCCATCAGCATTACGGTCGATGTTGATGACGGGAACACCGGCGGCTTTCGCAAGCTTTACCGGAACGGTCGCGGCAGCGGCACCGGCCGGAATATAGATCAGCGCGTCGATGTTCTGGGTCAGCAGATCCTGGATCTGGTTGACCTGCGTCGGGCCATCGCCCTTGGCATCCACTGTGACGACGCTGATACCGCGCGTCTTGGCTTCGGCTTCGACGGCCTGCTTGATCTGGTTGAAGAAGTTCGCCTGCAGATTGGCGACGGCAAGGCCGATCTTCTTGACTTCAGCGGCGTTGGCGGAACCGAGCGACAGGGCGAGAAGGGCGGCGGATGTCAGCAGAATGCGTGAAAATTTCATGATTATTCCTCCATTTGTTGATTGTTGACCTTCGGGCAGATTAAACCTCCTCCCCTCCGGCCGTTTTTCACGCCTCCCATGCCGGGAGGGTCGTTTATTGCGCGGACGGCTCAACACCATCCGCAGGCAAATTCAGCTTCTGCGGCGACGCAAAGTTTCAGCGCCCACGGCCAGCACGATGACCACACCGATGATGACCTGCTGCAAAAAGGGAGAAACGTTGAGCAGATTGAGGCCATTGCGCAGCACGCCGATGATCAGCACGCCGATAAGGGTTCCGCCGATGCCGCCCGCACCACCTGAAAGCGAGGTTCCGCCGATGACGACCGCCGCAATCGTATCCAGCTCGTAACCGAAGCCGCTGGAGGGCTGCACCGAGTCGAGACGTGCCGCAAGAACGATGCCCGCGAGACCGGCCAGAACCGCGCAGGCGACATAAACGCAGATGGTGACCAGCGGCACGTTGATGCCGGCAAGACGCGCCACTTCCGGGTTGCCGCCAACAGCATAGACGGTGCGGCCCTCCGCGCGGAAGCGCAGGAAAGCCCAGGAAATCAGCACCACGACCAGCATCAAAAGCACGGTTGCGGTCAGCACGCCGAAATGGCGGTCGATCGCGAGCATCATGAACCAGTCAGGGAAACCGACGATCTGCTGGCCGTCCGTGATCATATTGGCAAGGCCGCGCGCCACAGACATCATGGCAAGCGTGGCGATAAAGGCCGGCACCCGGAAGGCGGTGACCAGAATGCCGACGACGAGACCGCAGGCGGCCGATGCAATCAGCGCCAGCACGATGGCCATGCCCATCGGCATGCCCGCGACATTGGCCGTCCAGCCCATGATCATCATCGAAAGCGCCAGAACTGAACCGACAGACAGATCGATACCGCCGAGCAGGATCACGAAGGTCATGCCAACGGCCATGATGCCGAGAACGGTGATCTGGTCGAGAATGTTGAGCCCGTTTCGAAGCGACAGGAAATTCTCGTTGGCGAAGGTCAAAAACACGCAGAGCAGCAGCAGGCCCAAAAGAGGCCCGGTCGCACCGCTCAGCCAGGCAAGCGGGCTCCTAGTGTGCGTGACACCCTCATTGCGTTCAAGCGCGGACATGGCTCCTCCCGATGACTGTCTTGCATTTTTTAAACCGATTAGAATAATTATTCATCATCGGTGAAAGATGCATAAGCCAGTTCCGAGAAGCTTGTCAATAGGCTTGGATAGCGAGATGGGCCCTGCGGAAGCTGCGATAACTGAGGCCCTCCACCTCCCCACCTCATTCCTGTGCCCGCCACAGAAATCCAGCCGACGCGCGTCTGCGCCGCGATAATAGCCCTTTCAGACCAGGAGCTCGGGCTGACTGGATTCCTGTGACGAGCACAGGAATGAGGGTGGCAGGTGCTCTTCACCATGAATGCGAATGCAGCGGCAGAAATAACCAGCACGGAACGAAACAAGAGAATCCGTAATTCCGGCTTGACAGAAACGCCATCTTTGCAATTATATAAATAGCTGTATAAATATTCACACGCATGTTTTGAAGAGGATTTC